>NZ_JADBED010000001.1:0-1441412 GCF_014873955.1 Nesterenkonia lutea
GGAAAAGCTTGAAGCGGACCGCGCAGCCCCGGAGCAGAGTTTGAAAATCATATAGCTTCCTTCTTCTGGGCATCGTCGTGATGCTGATGCCGGCCTCGCCGCTGGCAGCATCGTGAGCGGTCCAGGAGGGTTCTGAACAGTCGATGAACTGGGCATGAGCAGGGGTCAACATCGAGTTGACTTCGCTGATGACCAGGACGTAGAGTTGAGAACCGCGCAGCAGGGCGAAGGCTCGCAGCGCAGACAATCATCTGGTCAACACAGCGGAAACGCTGAATTGACGATGCGGAAGCTTGTTGGTAAGCTTGAAAAGTTGCTTCGGAGCGATTCAGGGGAACATTTACTCCTGATGGTGCCGGTAGCGGTTGTTGTTTGAGAACTCAATAGTGTGCCAAGTTTATTGATACCAAATTATTTATTTGGTTAATAACTGTGACATTACCACCCCCGTGGTAGTGATCGCAAAATTTAGCCAAGGATTCATACTGGTGTCCGTGGTTGATGGCGTAGGGATCGTGAGGGCCTTGTTTTTCTGGCAAGGTCTGGTTCTTGTGTTGTTGATCGTGGATGCCGATCTCTTATTAATTTTTTAATGGAGAGTTTGATCCTGGCTCAGGATGAACGCTGGCGGCGTGCTTAACACATGCAAGTCGAACGATGAAGACCGTGCTTGCACGGTCGGATTAGTGGCGAACGGGTGAGTATCACGTGAGTAACCTTCCCTTGACTCTGGGATAAGCCCGGGAAACTGGGTCTAATACCGGATACGACCAGTCCTCGCATGGGGTGCTGGTGGAAAGATTTATCGGTCTTGGATGGACTCGCGGCCTATCAGCTTGTTGGTGAGGTAAAGGCTCACCAAGGCGATGACGGGTAGCCGGCCTGAGAGGGTGACCGGCCACACTGGGACTGAGACACGGCCCAGACTCCTACGGGAGGCAGCAGTGGGGAATATTGCACAATGGGCGAAAGCCTGATGCAGCGACGCCGCGTGCGGGATGACGGCCTTCGGGTTGTAAACCGCTTTCAGCAGGGAAGAAGCGAAAGTGACGGTACCTGCAGAAGAAGCGCCGGCTAACTACGTGCCAGCAGCCGCGGTAATACGTAGGGCGCGAGCGTTATCCGGAATTATTGGGCGTAAAGAGCTCGTAGGCGGTTTGTCACGTCTGCTGTGAAAGCCCGGGGCTCAACCCCGGGTGTGCAGTGGGTACGGGCAGACTAGAGTGCAGTAGGGGAGACTGGAATTCCTGGTGTAGCGGTGAAATGCGCAGATATCAGGAGGAACACCGATGGCGAAGGCAGGTCTCTGGGCTGTTACTGACGCTGAGGAGCGAAAGCATGGGGAGCGAACAGGATTAGATACCCTGGTAGTCCATGCCGTAAACGTTGGGCACTAGGTGTGGGGGACATTCCACGTTTTCCGCGCCGTAGCTAACGCATTAAGTGCCCCGCCTGGGGAGTACGGCCGCAAGGCTAAAACTCAAAGGAATTGACGGGGGCCCGCACAAGCGGCGGAGCATGCGGATTAATTCGATGCAACGCGAAGAACCTTACCAAGGCTTGACATGGACCGGATCGCTGCAGAGATGCAGTTTCCCTTCGGGGCTGGTTCACAGGTGGTGCATGGTTGTCGTCAGCTCGTGTCGTGAGATGTTGGGTTAAGTCCCGCAACGAGCGCAACCCCTATCCTATGTTGCCAGCACGTCATGGTGGGGACTCATGGGAGACTGCCGGGGTCAACTCGGAGGAAGGTGGGGACGACGTCAAATCATCATGCCCCTTATGTCTTGGGCTTCACGCATGCTACAATGGCCGGTACAATGGGTTGCGATACTGTGAGGTGGAGCTAATCCCTAAAAGCCGGTCTCAGTTCGGATCGAAGTCTGCAACTCGACTTCGTGAAGTTGGAGTCGCTAGTAATCGCAGATCAGCAACGCTGCGGTGAATACGTTCCCGGGCCTTGTACACACCGCCCGTCAAGTCACGAAAGTGGGTAACACCCGAAGCCGGTGGCCTAACCCTTGTGGGGGGAGCCGTCGAAGGTGGGACTCGCGATTGGGACTAAGTCGTAACAAGGTAGCCGTACCGGAAGGTGCGGCTGGATCACCTCCTTTCTAAGGAGCAGGACCCGAGTCGGGTCCGCCATCTTATGTCGCCGTTCGTGTGACTGGTGGTTTGCTCAAGGGTGGAATATCAATGAATCGTCATCATGTTCTTGGCACTGGTTCCTCCGGTACGCCTGTGCTGCTCAGTTCGCTGAGCGGGTCACACGGGTCGGGAAGAGGTTCTGGTGTCATCTGTGCATGGTGCTTGGCACACTGTTGGGTCCTGAGACAACAATGGTTGTTTCGAGGATCTGGCCCTCGGCTTCAGGTAGCCGGCCCCCGTCAGTGGGGTTGGTGATGGTGGTGGGGGTTGTTGTTTGGGAACTGCATAGTGGACGCGAGCATCTTTTGTTCTTTTGAACAGAGTACTCGAATGATGCTGGTCGCACTTTTGGTGTGGCTGGTGTTTTTTGTGTCAATTTTTTGTCGAGCATTTATATCTGAGTGTCATCGCAGCTACTGTGATGGCGGTCGTAAGTGTTTTAGGGCGCATGGTGAATGCCTTGGTAGTAGGAGCCGATGAAGGACGTGGGAATCTGCGATAAGCCTGGTGGAGTTGATAACCGAGCGTTGATACCAGGATTTCCGAATGGGGAAACCCCGCATGCTGTGATGGTGTGTGACCACCGGTTGAATGTATAGACCGGTTGGAGGGAACGTCGGGAAGTGAAACATCTCAGTACCGACAGGAAGAGAAAACAATGTAGTGATTCTGTGAGTAGTGGCGAGCGAAAGCGGATGGGGCTAAACCGGCTGCGTGTGATACCTGGTAGGGGTTGCGTGGTCGGGGTTGTGGGACATCTCGTTGAGGATCTACCAGTCCTCAGGGTTGAGGTGCGGGCGTATAGACGAAGAAGGTTGAGTCCTTCGCCGTAGAGGGTGTGAGTCCCGTAGTTGTAATGCGTTCCGCCGGCCTGTGGATGTATCCCGAGTAGCACGAGGCTCGAGGAATCTTGTGTGAATCAGCCAGGACCACCTGGTAAGCCTAAATACTACCTACTAACCGATAGTGAATCAGTACCGTGAGGGAATGGTGAAAAGTACCCCGGGAGGGGAGTGAAATAGTACCTGAAACCATGTGCCTACAATCCGTCAAAGCATCCTATAGGGGTGTGATGGCGTGCCTTTTGAAGAATGAGCCTGCGAGTTAGTGCTCAGTGGCGAGGTTAACCCGTGTGGGGAAGCCGTAGCGAAAGCGAGTCTGAATAGGGCGTTTGAGTCGCTGGGTCTAGACCCGAAGCGGAGTGATCTACCCATGGCCAGGTTGAAGCGCGTGTAAGAGCGCGTGGAGGACCGAACCCACCTAGGTTGAAAACTGGGGGGATGAGCTGTGGGTAGGGGTGAAAGGCCAATCAAACTCCGTGATAGCTGGTTCTCCCCGAAATGCATTTAGGTGCAGCGTTGCGTGTTTCTTGCCGGAGGTAGAGCTACTGGATGGCCGATGGGCCCTACAAGGTTACTGACGTCAGCTAAACTCCGAATGCCGGTCAAGTGAGAGCGCAGCAGTGAGACTGTGGGGGATAAGCTTCATGGTCGAGAGGGAAACAGCCCAGACCACCAGTTAAGGTCCCTAAGCGTGTGCTAAGTGGGAAAGGATGTGGAGTTGCTTAGACAACCAGGAGGTTGGCTTAGAAGCAGCCATCCTTGAAAGAGTGCGTAATAGCTCACTGGTCAAGTGATTCCGCGCCGACAATGTAGCGGGGCTCAAGCACACCACCGAAACTGTGGCATTTGGTCCCTTGAGGACTGGATGGGTAGGGGAGCGTCGAACACTGCGGTGAAGCAGCAGCGTAAGCTCGTCTGTGGAGTGTGTTCGAGTGAGAATGCAGGCATGAGTAGCGAAAGACACGTGAGAAACGTGTCCGCCGAATGACTAAGGGTTCCAGGGTCAAGCTAATCTGCCCTGGGTTAGTCGGGACCTAAGGCGAGGCCGACAGGCGTAGTCGATGGACAACGGGTTGATATTCCCGTACCGGTATAAGACCGCCCATGGTGAACTGGTGATACTAACTGCCCGAATCGTGCGTGATTGGTCCCTTTCGAGGGGCTGACGTGCACGAGGAGCGCAGGACCTGAACCGGGGAGCCAAGCGTATTAACAGGTGTGACGCAGGAAGGTAGCTGAGCCCAGCGATGGTTGTCTGGGTCTAAGAATGTAGCCCGAATCCTAGGTAAATCCGGGGTTCGTTATAAGGGTGAGACTTGATGGGCCCCCACTTTGGTGGGGGATTCAGTGATCCTATGCTGCCAAGAAAAGCATCGGCGCGAGGGCTTGTACCGCCCGTACCCATAACCGACACAGGTGGTCAGGTAGAGAATACTAAGGCGATCGAGAGAACCACGGTTAAGGAACTCGGCAAAATACCCCCGTAACTTCGGGAGAAGGGGGACCACCCTGGTGATCCAGGCTTGCTTTGGTGAGCTGGTGGTGGTCGCAGAGACCAGGGGGAAGCGACTGTTTACTAAAAACACAGGTCCGTGCGAAGTCGTAAGACGATGTATACGGACTGACTCCTGCCCGGTGCTGGAAGGTTAAGAGGAAGGGTTAGCCACTTGTGGCGAAGCTCTGAATTTAAGCCCCAGTAAACGGCGGTGGTAACTATAACCATCCTAAGGTAGCGAAATTCCTTGTCGGGTAAGTTCCGACCTGCACGAATGGAGTAACGACTTCCCCGCTGTCTCAACCGTGGACTCGGCGAAATTGCACTACGAGTAAAGATGCTCGTTACGCGCAGCAGGACGGAAAGACCCCGAGACCTTTACTATAGCTTGGTATTGGTGTTTGACATCACTTGTGTAGGATAGGTGGGAGACTGTGAAGCGGCCACGCTAGTGGTTGTGGAGTCATCGTTGAAATACCACTCTGGTGTTGTTAGGCATCTAACTTCGGGCCCTGATCGGGTCCAGGGACAGTGCCTGGTGGGTAGTTTAACTGGGGCGGTTGCCTCCTAAAGAGTAACGGAGGCGCCCAAAGGTTCCCTCAGCCTGGTTGGCAATCAGGTGTCGAGTGTAAGTGCACAAGGGAGCTTGACTGTGAGAGCGGCAGCTCGAGCAGGAACGAAAGTTGGGACTAGTGATCCGGCGGCACCGTGTGGAAGGGCCGTCGCTCAACGGATAAAAGGTACCTCGGGGATAACAGGCTGATCCTGCCCAAGAGTCCATATCGACGGCATGGTTTGGCACCTCGATGTCGGCTCGTCGCATCCTGGGGCTGGAGTTGGTCCCAAGGGTTGGGCTGTTCGCCCATTAAAGCGGTACGCGAGCTGGGTTTAGAACGTCGTGAGACAGTTCGGTCCCTATCCGCTGCGCGCGCAGGAGATTTGAGAAGGTCTGTCCTTAGTACGAGAGGACCGGGACGGACGAACCTCTGGTGTGTCAGTTGTACTGCCAAGTGCACCGCTGATTAGCTACGTTCGGGATGGATAACCGCTGAAAGCATCTAAGTGGGAAGCCGGCTTCAAGATAAGATCTCCGTCACCTTCGGGTGTGAAGGCTCCCAGCTAGACTACTGGGTTGATAGGCCAGATGTGGAAGCGCAGCAATGCGTGAAGCTGACTGGTACTAATAAGCCGATCACTTACACCACACTCAGTGGTGCTCGATGAGTTTATTGAACACTGCGTGTTCGCGTCCACTAGGCGGTTCTCTGCCAACAACCCTGCACTATTTCCCTGTTCTTTTACAGGGGGTGGTGTGGTGGGTCAGAAGAGAACGTGTTTTGTTTTTGAATAGTGTTGTTGTGAGTTTAGGTTTACGACACCGTGTACCCCGTCATGAGGACCGGACCCGTTGTGGGTGTGGTTGTTGTGGTGGTGTGGGAATCTGGTGTTGTTCTAGAGTTACGGCGGTCATAGCGTGGGGGAAACGCCCGGTCCCATCCCGAACCCGGAAGCTAAGGCCCACTGCGCCGATGGTACTGCACACTGGAGTGTGTGGGAGAGTAGGTCGCCGCCGGACACTTTTTGTTGAGAGGGTTGAAGCCCGGTCCCCTTTGTGGGACCGGGCTTCACCTGTATCTGCCTCCGGTGCGGCGTTTTGTTCGTCTTCACCGCAGTGGATAGGATGGGATTCTGCTTCCGGGACCGTAGACGGGCCCGCTGGCAGATCTACGGGGTGTGGCGCAGCTTGGTAGCGCGCGTCGTTCGGGACGACGAGGTCGCAGGTTCAAATCCTGTCACCCCGACAGTGGAGGCTCTCCGAGCCGATGGATGTGCTCTGACACGCTGGGATTGCCCGGCACCGCAGCTGCGGTGCCGGGCAATTTCATGTCCAGAACCGCTGCCCGCCGACAGACCTCGCGTTCACCGGTGTGCCATCGGTACGCCGTGTTCAGAGACTGTCCATCCCCGGGAGATATCCTGTTCTTGTATCCGACAGTATGAGCAGGAGGACACCATCGGCGCTGAACTTTCCCGCGGGGAGAGCAGGGGCACCGCGTCCCGGGCCCGCGCGCGCGTGGGCGTGGCCGCTGTGGCCTTCCTGCTCGGCTTCGGTCTGATGCTGCTGGTCATGCTGCCCAACCTCTGGGCGCTGCTGGCCGGCGTCGTCGTGGGTGGAGCCGCTGCGGCGGGGACCTATGGGACCCTTGCCGGTCGCGAACAGTCCCGGCGCCGCCTCTCTGCGCAGCTGGATGCTGACCAGGAGCGTCTGCGAGCGGAGCTCGCTGGCATCGACCAGACCGTGCGCAGCCGGTCAGCGCAGCTGCCTCCCTCCACGAAGGGCCAGCTGCGGATGATGGTCGTCGGACTGGAGGACATCGTGGACCGCTGGGATGCCTTGTCCCGCTACCCGGAACACCTCGATGCCGTGAACCGGACCATCCATCGGCACCTGCCCCGGACGCTGGAGCTGTTCCTCGCCCTGCCGGACTCGGAGAAGCCGCGCCATGCGGTGGAGTTCAAGACACAGGTCGGACTCCTGGCTGAAGGTGTGGCCAAGACCCGAGACACGCTGGTGTCGAAGAACCTTCAGGCGCTGCAGACCAACCGCTGGCTCATCGAGGAGTCGATGACCGACCCCGATGAGAAGCTCTTCCGCGATCACGGACTCTAGAGGCAGACACCCACGTGAGCCTGTCCGCAGCACTGATCACTGAGACCGCGCGCACCCTGCTGATCCACTACGGGCTGCCCGACGTGTCCATGAGGCGTCTGGCCAAGGAGCTCGGTGTCGCCCCAGGCGCCCTCTATTACCACGTCTCGAGCAAGCAGGAGCTGCTGACCAGGGTCGCCCGAGCCATCCTGTCCCCCCTGGAGGAGCAGCCGGGTGACGCCAGGACCCTGATGCTGCGTTTCCGTGAGCTGGTGCTCCCGCTCCGTGACGCCGGAGACCTCTTGCTGCTCGCCTACGCGCTGGATCCGCAGCTGCCCCCGGCGCATCTGCTGCCGGCGCGGCTCAGCGACACCGGCTGGGAGGCCGGAGAGGCGCATCGCATCACGCAGGTGGTGATGCGGTTCGCTCTGGGAGCCGTCGCCACCGAACAGAACCAGCGTCTGCTGTCCGGGGAGGAGGAGCCCTCTGCCGGGGGCGCCGCGACGTCAGACGCGCCTCAGGCCGCAGAGGCAGAGCTGATCTACCTCCACGGCCTGGAGAGGCTGCTGCATCCTCCTGCGGCTCAGGGCATGAGCTCGTAGGCCGGGAGCGTGAGGAAGTCGATGTACTCATCGTCGAGCACCAGTGCTCGGACCACCGACGCCGCCGGTTCGAAGTGGTCGGCGAAGGTCTGCGCGTCGTCGATCTCACCGCGAAGCCGCTCCACCTCCTCGTCCAGGAGGGAGGCCGCCAGCTCTGCGGTGATCTTCACCCCGGTGTCGGCGGTGACAGTGCCGTTGTGGATCTGCTGCCAGACCTGGGAGCGGGAGATCTCTGCGGTGGCGGCATCCTCCATGAGGTTGTGGATGGCCACCGCGCCGTTCCCGGAGAGCCAGATCGCGGTGTAGTAGACCGCCACGTAGAGATTCATCCGCACCCCAGCCTCGGTGACAGCACCTTCGGCCGCCGCGACGTCGAGCAGATCTGCGGCGCCGACCGTCACATCATCGCGCTGGCGCTGCAGCTGGTTCGGCCGGTCCTGCAGCACCGCGTCGAACTCTTCGCGGCACAGATCCACCAGATCAGGGTGGGCCACCCATGACCCGTCGAAGCCGTCCGCAGCTTCACGGGACTTGTCCTCGCGGACCTTCTCGATCGCCCTGGCGGTGACCTCCGGCTCGCGTCGATTGGGGATGAAGGCCGCCATGCCTCCCATGGCGAAGGCGCCCCGCTTGTGGCAGGTCTTGACCAGCAGCTCGGTGTAGGCCCGCATGAAGGGCTGCGTCATCGACACCTGCGCGCGGTCGGGCAGCACGAACTTCTCCCCGGAGGCGCGGAAGTACTTGATCAGTGAGAACAGGTAGTCCCACCGACCGGCGTTCAGGCCCGAGGCGTGGTCGCGAAGCTCGTAGAGGATCTCCTCCATGTGGAAGGCCGCGGGCAGCGTCTCGATCAGCACCGTGGCGCGGACGGTGCCGTGTGGGATGCCGAGAGACTCCTCAGCGAAGCTGAAGACGTCATCCCAGAGCCGCGCCTCCGCGTAGTGCTCGAGCTTCGGCAGATAGTAGAAGGGCCCCCGGCCCTGCTCCGTGAGCGTCTTCGCGTTGTGGAAGAAGTGCAGTCCGAAATCGAAGAGCGCACCGACGGCGGGTCGACCGTCGATCTCGATGTGCTTCTCCGGCAGGTGCCACCCTCGGGGCCGGACCACCACTGTGGGAGCGGTGACGTCATCGCGGATCGAATACTGCCGGCCCTCCTCCGAGGTGAACTCGAGGGTTCCGGAGGCGGCCCCTGCGAGATTGCGCTGCGCGTCGATCACGTTGAACCAGTTCGGGGCCAGTGCGTCCTCCAGACAGGCCAGCCAGACCTTGGCCCCGGAGTTCAGCGCGTTGATCGCCATCTTGGCGGGTGCGGCGGGTCCGGTGATCTCCACGCGGCGATCCTGCAGCGCCGGGGGATGCTCGGCGACCGTCCACTCGGCTTCCCGGACCTGCCGGGTCTCGGCCGGGAAGTCCACAGAACCGGTCCGGGCCGCCTCGGTCTGCGCGGAGGTGCGGTTCTCCAACAGCTGGTTCCGCGTGTCGGCGAACCTGGTGTGGAGCTCTTCGAGGAAGGCGAGGGCCCCCTCGGTGAGGACTGTTTCGACGCCGGGGACCTCATAGGGGGCGTGGACGGTGATGCTCATGCGCTGCTCCTTTGCAGTGATGAAATGTGCCGTGGAGAGCCTCCCGGGATGATCTGCCGGGAGAGTCTCGCCAGTTCTATTCTTATGGCATAGAGTTCGCATCATGGAAGCAGAAGTCCGCGATGCGGACTCCCGGCGGGTCCAGGTGGTGGAGCGCGCCTTTGCGCTGCTCGACGTGCTGGTCGCCCACGGCGGCTGCGCGACAGCCGGGCAGCTCAAGAGCGCCTCCGGTCTCGCGGGCCCCACCGTGCACCGACTGCTGCACACGCTGGTCGGGATCGGCGTGGTGCACCAGCTCAACGACCGCCGCTATGCGCTGGGGGCCAATCTGGTCCCGCTCGGTGAATCAGCGACCCGCCAGCTGGGTGGGCCGGCCGTTCCGCAGATGCAGGCGCTGGTCGCCGAACTCGGCGAGAGCGTGAACCTCGCCGCGATGGAGTCCGAGATGATCGTCTACATCGGTCAGGTGCCCTCCCCGCACACGATGCGCATGTTCACGGAGGTGGGTCGCCGGGCGCACCTGCACTCCACCGGGGTGGGCAAGGCCCTGCTCGCCGGACTGGAGCCCTCCCGGGTGCGGGAGCTCCTCGCCGCCACCGGGATGCCCGCCCTGACCGAGAAGACGCTGACCCGTCCGCAGGCGCTGCTGGATCAGCTGCCGCGGATCGCAGCCCAGGGCTACGCGCTCGACGACGAGGAGCAGGAGATGGGTGTGCGCTGTCTCGCCGTCGTCGTCCCCAACGGTCCTTCGCCCATGGGACTTTCAGTCTCGGGACCGACAGGTCGCATGGATGACGGATTCGTCCGTCACGCCGTGCCGCTCATGCGCCGCAGCGCGGCTGAGATCGGCCGACGACTCGGCCGACTCAGCCCTCGCCTCGGGTAGGCCGGCCCAGCTGATCGATCACATCCCCGGGCGGGTCGATCATCAGCGTGGCCTCATCGCGCAGGCCCTTGAGCTCCTCATCGATGAACGAGGGCAATGCCTGCTCCAGGCTCACATCGCGATGCTCCCGCTCCGAGAGCTGCCACCGGTGATCGATGAGCTGGTGCATGATCTCCGCCGGTTCCAGCTTGTTCCGCAGCTCCTTGGGGATCTGCGCGATGAGCGGCTGGAAGACCTCCTGGGTCCACATATGAGCCGCGATGGCCTCATCCCCGTGGGGGTCCGTCTGCGCCCGGTAGGCGTCGATGGCACCGAGCAGCCGTCGAGCCTGATTCTCCTGGACATCGAGACCGGTGAGATTCATCAGGCGGCGCTGATGATGACCCGGGTCCACGACCTTCGGACGAAGGAGCAGCTTGGAGTCCTCGCGCATCGAGCGGATGTCGTATTCCTCGACGTCGAAGCCGAGTTCATTCAGTCGTCTGATCCGCTCCTCGACCAGCCACTGCTGGTCGGGATTGAAGGCGGTGTCGCCGGTGAGCTCCTGCCACAGGCCGCGGTAGGCGTCGATGAACTGGTGTGAGGTGGCCACCGGGTCGACCTCTTCGTCGACCATGCCGCCCTCCATGAGGTCCATGAGCTCTCCGGCGATGTTGACCTGGGCGACGTCGAGGTCATACTCCCGCTGCCCGGTGGAGAGCCTGGGGTGGATCTCGCCGGTCTCCGCATCCACCAGGTAGGCGGCGAACTGGCCGGCGTCCCGACGGAAGAGCGTATTGGACAGCGAGACGTCACCCCAGTAGAAGCCGATCAGGTGGAGCTCGACCATGAGCAGCGCCTGAGCGTGGATGAGCCGCAGGAGAGTCTCTTTGCGCATCATCTGGTTGAACACGGCGCGGTAGGGCAGGGAGAACCGCAGGTGCCGGGTGACCAGCGCGGGGGAGAGCTCCTCACCCTCGGGAGTGGACCGCCCGGTGACCTCGGCCACGGGCTTCACGCAGGGCGCACCGAGCTTCCCCAGCTGCCGCAGCATCCGGTATTCGTGGCGCGCGGCGCGTTCGGAGGTCTCCTTGATCGCGATCACCGAACCGCCCAGATAGGCGAAACGCACGATATGTCGAGAGATGCCGCGCGGCAGAGCAGCGATGACGTCCTCGGGCCAGTCCTCCAGGGGGACCTGCCAGGGCAGGTCCAGCAGCTCCTGCGGGATGGTTCCAGAGGCGGTCAGTCCGAGACCAGGGATGGTCGTCATGGGCGGTCCTTAGGGGTGCGGGCGTACTTCCTGGCCGTGATCGGCGCGCCGATCAGCGATGAGCCTGAGCACACCGGCGAGGTCCTTGGGCTCGGCGATGCGATGAGTCGCGGCGGTCTCACCCTCGCCCACCTTGAGGCCGATGTCCTCTCCGCTGAGCACGGCGAAGCCCTGCTCATCGGTGACGTCGTCGCCGGCGAAGAGGACCGCATCGGGTGTGGTGTGCTCGCGCAGCTCGGTGATGCCCTCGCCCTTGGTGGCCAGGACGACGACGGACTCGAGCACCTTCTTGCCGTTCTTGATGTAGGCGCCGTCCACCAGGGCCAGAGCCGCTCGCCCGTGCTCGAGAACATGCTCGGCATGCTCCTCGCCGTCGACGTTTCGCACATGCAGAGCCGCACCTGCGGGCTTGTGCTCGACCCAGGCTCCCTCGGCATCGGCCGCCACCTCGGTGAGGGTGTCGATGATCTGTCCGCGCGCTATCTCCTCGGTGCTGCTGAGCTGCAGTCCGGGGGCGTCTTCTCCGAGGTCCTTCTCCGCCCCATGGGATCCGATCAGCAGCACGCCGGCCGGCGGGTCAGCCAGTTCGCGCAGCGTCTCGAGCGAGCGGCCCGAGACGTAGGCGAGCTCCACCCCGTCCAGCGCCGCCAGGGTCTCGATGGCCCGGGCGTTCTCCGGGACCGGCCGCGCCTGAGACGCCACGGAGGTCAGCTCGGCGACACAGCCGTCGAAGTCCAGAGCGATCAGGATCCTGGGGTGCTCGGCGAAACGCTCCAGCGCGGAGATCAGAGACTGCTCCACGGCTCAGCCCTTCACCGCGGTGGAACCGGTGAGCTCACCGAGGCGGTCCAGGAAGTCAGTGGCCCAGCGTCGCACATCGTGATGCACGACCTGGCGGCGCAGGTTCTCCATGCGCGCACTGGCATCTGCACTGTCCATCGTGGTCGCTCGCAGGATGGCCGCCTTGAGCTCGTCCACATCATGGGGGTTGATCAGCAGCGCCTGGCGGAGCTGATCGGCGGCCCCGGTGAACTCGGAGAGCACCAGCACGCCGTCGTCACCGCGCCGCGCGGCGACGTATTCTTTGGCGACCAGGTTCATGCCGTCGCGCAGAGCGGTGACCAGCATGACATCGGCGGCGAGATAGAGGGCCACCATCTCCTCGATCGGATACGAGTGGTGCAGGTACCTGATCGCGGGGTGGGACAGGGTGTCGAACTCGCCGCTGATCCGTCCCACGGTGCGCTCGATCTCCTCCTTCAGCAGCCGGTAGCTCTCGACGCCCTCGCGAGAGGGGCTCGCCACCTGGACCAGACACACCTGGCCCACGGTCAGCGAGCCGTTCTGCAGCAGCTCCTCGTAGGCCTTCATGCGGTGCCGGATGCCTTTGGTGTAGTCCAGTCGGTCCACTCCCAGCAGCAGGGTCTCGGGGCTGCCGAGCTCCTCGCGGATCTCCAGGGCGCGCGCGATGATGTCCTCACGCTTGGCCAGCGCGGTGATGGTGGCGGTATCGATGGAGATCGGGAACTCCTTGGCCTCCACCACCCGGGCGGCTCCGCTCGAGGGCGCCACCAGGGCGCGCACCGCCGTGCCGCGGTCGGCGTCGGCGTTGAAGCCGGCCAGCGGCGAACCATGATCGGGGGCCTCGGCCTCCAGCGGAACGTGGATCATCTCGTCCTCCACGTAGTAGCCCAGCCGGTTGTGCACTGCGCGCCGGAAGTTGGAGGCGTCCGAGGCGCGCTGGAAGCCGATCAGATCGGCGCCGAGCAGTCCACGCAGCACGGAATGGCGCCACGGCAGCTGGGCGAAGAGCCCCGGGGGAGGGAAGGGAATGTGGTTGAAGAAGCCGATGGTCAGGTCGGGACGCAGATCACGCAGCATCGCGGGGACCAGCTGAAGCTGGTAGTCCTGGACCCAGACGGTGGCCCCCTGGGCGGCGACCTCGGCGGTGTGCTCGGCGAACCGCAGGTTCACCCGCCGGTAGGCCTCGAACCAGTGGCGGTGGAAGTCCGGGCGGGCGATCACGTCGTGGTAGAGCGGCCACAGGGTGCCGTTGGAGAACCCCTCGTAGTAGTCCTCGACCTCATCGCTGCTCAGCGGCACCGGCACCAGGTGCATGTCGCCGTGGTCGAAGGGCTCCAGCTCGTCATCGGCCGCGCCGTGCCAGCCCACCCACGCGCCTTCGGACCGTTCCATCAGAGGAGCCAGAGCCGTGACGAGCCCACCGGGTGAGCGCTCCCAGCCGGTGGTCCCGTCTTCATGCGTCACATGGTTGACGGCCAGCCGGTTGGCCACCACCACAAAGTCATAGCCGTTTCCGTTGTCAGTGCTCTCTGGCAATGGGATACACCTTCCATGCGTAGCTCAAGACACCCCCCGATGGCAGTGGTGCCTCATCCTGAGCCTATACCCTGGTGGGGACCCAGACCCTGTATCTTGAGCACTGCCCAGACACACCTGGTCAGACTTGATTCCCAGCAGCAACCGGAGAAGACCATGGCCCGCAGTTCAGAGACCCCCGACAACGCCAGCGCGCGCGAGAAGGCGCGCAGGATGCAGCAGGATCAGGAACGCAAGCAGAAGCTCACCTCAGTGCTGCTGCGCGTCGGCGTCGTGGTGGTGGCGCTCGCCGTGGTCATCGGCCTGACCATCTTCGTGGTGAACCGTGATGACTCCGGTCCTGCCGCCAGCGAGGGCCCGGCCCCGGCAGCGGCCAATGAGCAGGGCGGGTTCGTGCTGACCTCCTCCACCGAGCTGGCCGAGGGCGATGACCTGGGCCAGGTGGACGCCGCTGAGATCGAAGAGCCCGAGTCGGAGATGCCTCCCGGGGTCACCGAGCGTGAAGCCGGTGAAGTCCCACACATCGTCATCTACATCGACGCCTACTGCATCCACTGCGCCAACTTCGAGGCCGAGCACTCCGCTCAGCTGTCGGAGTGGCTGGACGAGGGTCTGGTCACCGTGGAATACCGCACGGTCTCCTACCTGAGCTCCTCCACGAACTACCCGGCGCGTGCGGCCAACGCCTTCGCCTGCATGGCCGAGGAGTCCCCGGAGAGCTACAGCGCCTATGTCGCCCAGGTCACCGCCAACCGGGTCGACAACGACGAGATCTCCGACGACGATCTCGCCGCCCTGGCCAGCGAAACCTACGATGCCGACATCACCCAGTGCGTGGACGACGGCACGTACCGCGCCTTCGCGAGCTACACCACCCGCCATGCACAGGCCGCCGGCATCGAGGGCACACCGAGCGTCTACGTGGACGAGGTCTCCTGGGCCGACTCCGAGCGCCCCTTCCGGGAACTTGTCGAAGAACACATCGAGGAATATCAGTCGGAGAGCTGACGTTCACGAACTGATACCATCGGTGACTGGCGTCCTGCCCAGCAGGGCGCCCTGCCTCCTTAGCTCAGCTGGTAGAGCAGCTGTCTTGTAAACAGCAGGTCGTCGGTTCGAACCCGGCAGGGGGCTCTCGAAACCCCAGAGTGGTATCGCCTCAGCGGTGACCACTCTGGGGTTCTTTAGTGTTCTATGGAGGATCAGTGTCCGCTTCACCCGAGAAGGCCGCGTCTCAGACGTCGGCCGCCCAGGCTCCCTCAGCACCACCGCGCGACGGCGGCAGGCTTCCCGCCGGCGACAAGCTCACCATCGGCGCGCTGCTGGTCTCCACCTTCGTGATGATCCTCAACGAGACCCTGATGAACGTGGCGCTGCAGCCCCTCATGGAGGAGTTCCAGGTCACCGAGCCGACCATCCAATGGCTGACCACGGCGTTCATGCTCACTCTGGCCATCGTGATTCCGATCACCGGCTTCCTCATGCAGCGCTACAGCCTGCGGGCCGTCTTCACCGCCGCCATGGCCCTGTTCATCCTGGGCACCGCGCTGGCCGCGGCCGCGCCGGGCTTCGAGGTCCTGCTGGCCGGGCGCGTGGTCCAGGCCAGCGGCACGGCCATCATGCTGCCGCTGATGATGACCACGGTGCTGACCCTGGTGCCGCTGCACCGGCGCGGCGTGGTCATGGGCAACATCTCCATCGTGATCTCCGTGGCCCCGGCCACCGGCCCCGCGCTCTCCGGACTCATCCTGCACATCGCCGAATGGCGCTGGCTGTTCCTGATGATCCTGCCGATCGCCGTCATCGCCCTCGTCCTCGGCCGTCCTCGGCTCAACAATGACCCGGGCACCAGGGGCAAGGGCCTGTCGATCCCCTCGCTGCTGCTGGCAGTCCCCGGCTTCGGCGGCGTGGTCTACGGGATCAGCCAGATCGGCGGCGGTCACGGCACCCAGGAGGTCACCGCCGACTCCGCCCCGGGCGTGGACCCGGTGGCCGTCGCGGTGCTCATCGTCGGTGTCGTGTGTCTGACCGCCTTCGCGCTGCTGCAGGTCAAGCTGCAGAAGACGGATTCGGCCCTGCTGAACCTCAAGCCCTTCGCCTTCACCATGTACACCCGTGCCCTGGGCATGATGCTGCTGATGATGATCGCGCTGTTCGGCGCGCTCATCCTCCTGCCGCTGTTCCTGCAGACCGTGCGCGGACTGGACACGCTGCAGACCGGGCTGATCATGCTGCCGGGTGGTCTGCTGATGGCCCTGATGGCCCCCTTCGTGGGACGCATCTACGACCGGGTCGGCCCCAAGCCGCTGGTCATCCCAGGCGCCTCGATCCTGATCATCGCGCTGTTCTGCATGAGCCTGCTGACCGCCACCACCCCGGTGCCGCTGGTGCTCGGCCTGCACCTGTTCCTCTCCAGCGGCCTGGCGCTGCTGTTCACCCCGGCCTTCACCACGGCGCTGAACCCGTTGCCCAAGGCCCTGTACTCCCACGGCACTGCCGCGCTGAACACGCTGCAGCAGCTGGCTGCGGCCATCGGCACCGCGGCGCTCGTGGCAGCGGTCGGTCTGGGCACCGCCGCGGCGGTAAACTCGGGGATGAACCCTGAGGATGCCGCGGTGGAGGGCTTCAGCACCGCGTTCCGGCTCGCCGCGGCGCTCAGCGTGGGCACCCTGATCCTGGGCGCCACGCTGCGCGCGACTCCGGCTGAGACCGGGACCGAGCGCGACAGCCACCCCGGCACCACGACGGACACCGACGTCGAGGACCGAGCCCAGGCGCAGGCGGGTTCCACCCCCACGTCCTGACCCGGACTTGATCAGCGGGGCCGGTCCTGGCTCGGCCCGGCTCGAGCGAGTCAGCCAGGGAGCCTGACGTCCGAGAGCTCCACGAGCCCCGCAGCGCCTGTGCGCAGACGCTGCGGGGCTCGTCTCATCCCAGTGCGCGGATCCCTGCGGCGGCGGCGGCTCCGATGAGCACCACCACGATGAACGGGGCGCGCAGCATCAATGCCACGGCGGCCGCCAGCAGGGCGCCCAGCCGGGCGTCGATGGCCACTCCCTGCTCGGCGGAGAAGGTGTTCATGGCCACCAGCGCGGCAAGCAGCCCGATGGTGAGCATGGCCGAGATCCGTCCCACCGCGGGGTGTCTGAGCCAGTCCTGCGGCACGAGATAGCCGAGCAGCTTCGTGGCGTACACGGCAGCGCAGGCCGCCAGCACCCAGAGCCACAGACTCATGAGCGGCCCCCTCTCGAGGCGAGGCCCCAGACGACGGCGAGGACCGCAGCCGCCAGCACCGGGATCCCGGGGGCCAGCATCGGCATGGTCAGCGTGGTGATGAGCGCGGCCAGCACGGCGAGCGCCCAGGAGTCCAGGGACTTCAGCCGCGGCCAGAGCAGACCGAGAAAGGCGGCCACCACCGCGCCGTCGAGCCCCAGCGCCTCCGGGTCAGCGATGACGTCCCCGAGCAGGGCGCCCAGCACCGTGGCCAGGTTCCAGAACAGGTAGCAGGCGATCCCCGCGCCCCAGAAGCCTCTTCGCTGTTCCAGCGGATCCGTGGCTGACATCGCGACTGCGGCGGACTCGTCGATGGTGATCTGGGCCGCCGCCAGCCGGCTGAGTCCCTTCGGGTTCAGGAGAGCCTTCATCTGCACGGCGTAGATCGTGTTGCGCCCGCTGAGCAGGGTCGAGGCCCCCAGCGCGGCAGCCCCGGTGCCTCCCGAGGCGAGAATGCCGATGAACGCGAACTGAGAGGCGCCGCTGAACAGCAGCGCCGAGAGCGCCACCGTCTGCCACAGGGTCATCCCTGCCGCGGTGGACAGCGCGCCGAAGGAGACGCCGTAGAGGGAGATTGCGCCAGCGATGGACAGTCCCGTGCGCAGGGCGGGGGATCGTCGCAGCGGAGAGCGCTGTTCGGCGCTCGCGGAGGGGGGCGGAGGTGACACGCGTGCAAGTCTAAGGAATAGTGCGCTCGCTGGGGCGTTGTGAGAGGAGAAGCGCGGGGCACATGCTCGCCCTGCGGACCCGATCGGACCAGATGATCCCTGGTCCCTAAGGAGAATCTCATGGCTGAATCCCAGCGCGTCGTCATCCTCGGCGGTCACGGCAAGATCGCTCTGCTGGCCGCCCCCAAGCTCGTCGCCGCCGGCTTCACGGTGGAGTCCGTGATCAGGAACCCGGATCAGTCCGCGGATGTCGCTGAGGCCGGTGCTGCTCCGCGAGTGCTCGACATCGAGTCGGCCGAGACCAGTGAGATGGCCGAGGCCTTCGCCGGAGCCCACGCAGTCGTGTTCGCCGCAGGAGCCGGTGGCGGTGACCCGGCACGGACCAAGGCGGTGGACCAGGAAGCTGCCGTGCGGAGCATGGACGCCGCTGTCCAGGCCGGAGTCTCCCGCTATGTGATGGTCTCCTACGCACGCAGCCAGACGGACATCGAGACGGTGGACCCGAAGAGCTCCTTCTACCCCTACGCCCTCGCCAAGCACCAGGCCGACAACCACCTGCGCGCCAGCGCCCTGGACTTCACCATCCTGGGCCCCGGCGCGCTGACCCTGGAGCCGGCCAGCGAGAAGATCACCGTGCTCGATCCGGCCACCGCCGGCGAGGTCATGTCCGCCGAGGGAGCCTCGGTGGACACCTCGCGGGAGAACGTCGCCGAGGTCATCACAGAGACCCTGCGCAGCGGCTCGGCGGTGCGTGCGACGGTGAACTTCCTCGATGGCGAGACCCCCATCCAGGAGGCCCTGGCGTCGGTTTCGTCCTGAGTCTGAACAGATGATAACCTTCTGAGGCACGTGAACGCGGTATTCCGCGCGCAGGTGCCTCAGGATCTGTAGCTCAGTTGGTTAGAGCGCTCGCCTCACACGCGAGAGGTCGATGGTTCGAGTCCATTCAGATCCACTTTCTTCGCCTGCACCCCAGGCACCATCACTCACCCGCTCCCCAAGGCCCCGGCATCTGCCAGGGTCCTTTTGTGGTTATGTTGCTTGCGAGGAGGGTTCGTGGCACCCGAACACAGTGAACGGCACCCCACCGGGGACTACGTCGCCGAGGCCATCGACCCGGTGCGCGCCGAGTCCACTGCCGATGTCACCCACATCCCCGTGGTGCATTCAGCCCAGGACGACGTCGAAGAGACCCCCACCGGGTTCGTCCAGACGCTGCGCAGCTCCTTCGCCTCCTCCTGGCACGCGTCCGCCGAGGCAGAGGCTGCCCTGGAGTGGGAAGAGTACGACGTCGAGGCCGTGGCCCGCGCCGCCGAGCAGGACGAGACCGAGGCCGCGCGGCACGAGTACGTCGCCGACCCCATGTTCGAGCAGTCCTATTCCCGCCCGGGTGAGGACGGCCAGACCACCGACCACTATGCCTTCCCGATCACCGGTGACTGGCAGCAGACGGATCCCCTGGGTCCCCAGATCCCAACCGGCCCGCAGGAGACCACCACCTCCTGGTCCCAGCGCGTCGAGCACCCGCAGGCGCCTCAGTCGTCCGGTCTGATCAACCTGCCGCACAGCGCCCCGGGCGCCCCGCTGCGACAGTCGCCGCTGAGCCACTCCCCGGACCGGCGTCCCTCGGTGCTGCGGCCCTCCTGGCTGAGGAGCCGGGTCAAGGACCCGCTGCGCCGAAACACCGACTTTGATCCGAGCGTCTTTGACCACAAGCCCCGGTCTCCGCAGGTGCTGCGCAGGATCATGCAGGCGGAGCGCGCCGCCACCGGGATCGTGCCGATCGTGGATCGACTCGCGGGCACTCCCTATGAGAATCCCTATCAGGCCGAGCAGCACGTGGAGACCGACGAGCTGGCCACGATCGCCTTCGTGCTCGATCTCGGTGAGGCGCTGTTCCGCTTCGGGGCCGGAGCCCTGGAGGTGGAAACCTCCATCATCGCGGTCACCGCCGCCTTCGGGATGAAGAACACCGATGCGGACATCACCAACCAGTCCATCAGCCTGAACTGGGCGCCCGAGGGAAAGATCCCCTACTCCCGAGTGCGGGTCGTGCGCTCCTGGTCCAACAACTTCAAGGCGCTCTCCGGAGTGCACCAGCTGGTCACCGACATCATCGCCGGAAGGCTCACCCGCAGCGACGCCGAGACTCGGCTCAGCGAGATCATTCGCGAGCCCAAACCCTATCCGCGCTGGATGGTGACCATCTGCGGTGCGATCTTCGCGAGCTTCTTCGCCTCCTTCCTCGGCGCGCCGATCCTCGATGCGTCGATGGGCTTCGCGGCGACGATTCTGGTGCTGTGGACCACGCGGCAGCTGGCCACCTGGAGGGTGCCCGAGTATTTCGGTCTCGCCGCGGGAGGGTTCGTGGTGACCTCGTTCGCGATGGCCGCGTTTGCAATGGATATGCCGATCCGGCCGTCCATGGTGGTGGCGGGTGGGCTGATGATTCTGCTGCCCTCCGCGCGCATCGTCTCGGCGATCCAGGATGGGATCAACGGATTCCCCATCACCGCCGCCGGTCGCCTGATGTCCTCGATGATCGCCTTCGCCGGTATGACCTCGGGGATCATGGCCGCTGTGGTGATCGCCGACCTCCTCGGGGCACCGCCCATCGATCCGGCGGTGGGCCTGACCCGGATCTACCACCCCGCTGTGATGCTGGCTCTGGTCTTCCTCGCGGCCATGGCGGCCGCCGTGATCGAACAGGCGAGCTGGAGGCTGCTCATGCCGATCGGCGCTGTCTCCGCGCTCGGCTTCTGTGCCTTCTACGCAGCAGAGCTCATCGGCCTGGGGGAGCGCATCACCCCGGTGTTCGGCGCCGTGGTGGTGGGCGCCCTCGGGCGGATCCTCGCCCTGCGGCTGGGATCCCCGCAGCTCGTCATCGCCGTGCCCGCGATGATGTTCATGCTGCCCGGGCTGATGGTCTTCCGCGGGATGTACCAGATCGCCAGGGAGTCCGACGTGGGGAGCATGATGCTGGGGCTCACCGAGCTGTTCAACGCGCTCATCATCATCATGGCCATCGCCGCCGGGATCGTGCTCGGCGACGTGCTGATGAGACCGTTCACCGCGGGGCTCCAGTCCCATGAGCGGGCACGCACGCGCCGTCGCTGAGCCGGCCTCGCCGTGGTGGAGCTGCCGGCGTGGTGCTGGCATCGTGCTGTCGGCGTGGTGGCTGCTGGGGTGACGCTGCTCTGCGGGCGTGACTCAGTCGGCCGGGCTCGTCGGGCCGAGCCGCCAGTCCACCGGTGCCGCCCCCAGCTCCTCGAGCGCCTGATTGGCGCGTGAGAACGGGCGGGAGCCGAAGAATCCGCGTCGGGCCGAGAGCGGCGACGGGTGCGGGCTGGTGATGACCGCAGTGTGGGAGCCCTGGTCCAGCAGCGGCTCCATCTTGCGGGCATCGGCCCCCCAGAGGAGGGACACCAGCGGTGTCCCGCGGTCGACCAGCGCCTGCAGCGCCGCGGCCGTGATCTGTTCCCAGCCGATGCCGCGATGGGACCCGGGCGCCCCGGCCGCGACGGTGAGCACCCGGTTGAGCAGCAGCACGCCCTGCCCCGCCCAGGCGGTGAGGTCACCATGGGGGCTGGGCGGGATGCCCGCATCGGCCTCCAGCTCGGTGAAGATGTTCCTCAGGCTGCGTGGGAGCGGGCGCACGTGTGGATCCACGGCGAAGGACATGCCGATCGCGTGCCCCGGAGTCGGATAGGGATCCTGTCCGAGGATGAGCACCCTGACGTCGGCGAAGGGCTGTCGGAACGCGCGCAGAACCAGGTCCGGAGCGGGCAGCACCTGCTCTCCGGCGCTTCGCCGATGCGTCAGCGCCTCGCGCACCGTGTCGAAACGGTCTGCTTCGGGAGCGAGTGCGCGCTGCCAGCCTGCTTCCAGCGGAGCGACGAGTTCAGTGGAGAGTTCCATCGGCTCCACTGTAGGGCGGGCGCGGAGCGAACACACCGTCGAGCGCCTTCGGCGGTGATATTCCAGCAATGGCCTGCGCGCCGCCGTAAGATGACAGCGAGATGATATCTGAGCAGGAGAAGAGGATGCTCGGCCTGGAGCGCCAGTGGTGGAAGTATGCCGGCGCCAAGGACGAGGCCATCACCGAGCAGCTGGCGATGTCCGCCGTGGCGTACTATCAGGCGCTGAACCGCCTGATCGACACCGAGGCGGCCCTCGCCCATGACCCGATGCTGGTCAAGCGTCTGCGCCGCCAGAGGGAGGCCCGGCACCGCGCACGCGCGACGCGCCGGTGAGCGCGGCCGTCTGTCCGTCACGGGCAGTCGCCGGCCAGCTCCGGCGACGCCGGAACCCAGCACCGTACCCCGCACCTTGAGGACAGGATCTATGAGCCAGCACCCACACGATGAGTTCGACGACGTCCCGCCGTATCAGACGGGGGAGGCCGGCAAGCATCGGTCACCAGGCGCGGCGGGAACGGGTGCAGCAGGCCGCAGCGGCTTCCGTTGGATCGCTCTGCTCGCTGGATTCGTGCTGCTGGTCGGGGCCTTCGCCTATTTCATCGTGCCCATGCTGACCAGCTCCGATCCCGATTCCGAAGCAGGTGACGGTGAGGAGACGGTGACCGAATCCGAGGAGGGCTCCGAGGAGGAGTCCGCGGGGGAGGACGGCGAGGACCCCGAGGGTGAGGGGTCCGGCGAGGCTGAGCAGTCCTCGGGCCCGCAGCCTGCGACCGACACTGAGACTCCTGTCCAGGTCGCGAACTACCAGGGCGTCTCGGGTGGAGCGACGGCGATGTCGGCGGAGCTCGAGGAGCTCGACTACAACGTGGTCTGGGAAGGCAACTGGAACTTCGAGGCGCGTGAGGACACTCCTGCCGTGGTCTATCCGGTGGGTGCCGGGGAAGCTGAGATCGCGCAGGCGGAGTCACTGGTCGAGAGCTTCGACACGGGTGCCGCTGAAGAGCACCCCGACGTCAGCTACGTCACGCTGATCATCGGCAGCGAATACGAGGGCTGATCCCGCGGAAGAGGTCCGGATGGAACTGAGAGATTCCAGCGCCGTCGTGACCGGCGGTGCTTCAGGCCTCGGCCATGCCGCGGCCGGGGCGCTGATCGACGCCGGCGCGAGGGTGGTGATCGTGGATCTCCCTGATGTCGCGGGAACTTCCGTCCGCGCAGAGGCTGTAGCGGCCCTCGGCGAGCGCGCATCCTTCTGGCCAGGCGACATCGCGGATCCTGCCACCAGCCGCGGGGCGGTGGCCGCGGCCGTGCAGCAGGCCCCGCTGCGCGCGGCGGTGAGCTGCGCGGGGGTGGCCACCCCCGGAAAGCTGTTGGGCAGGGCGGGGCCGCTGTCCTGCGAACAGCTCATGGGTGTGCTGTCGGTCAATGTCGGCGGCACCGTCAATCTCATGGCCCACGCGGCAGAGGCGATGCGAGACAACGAACTCTCCGGCGGTGACCGCGGCGTCCTGATCAACACGGCCTCGGTGGCCGCCTTCGAAGGACAGATCGGTCAGATCTCCTACGCCGCATCCAAGGGAGCGGTCGCCTCGCTCACTCTTCCGGCGGCTCGCGAGCTCGCCAGCCTCGCCATCCGGGTCGTGGCCATCGCGCCGGGGCTCTTTGAGACTCCCATGCTGGCCGGACTGCCGGAGGATGCCCGCGAATCCCTGCGGGCCAAGGCGCTGCACCCCGCGAGGCTGGGTCGGCCGGAGGACTTCTCTGCTCTGGTCATGCAGATCCTCGCCAATCCCATGCTCAACGGCGAGACCATCCGCCTCGACGGCGCGGTCCGCCTGGAGCCGAGGTAGGGCTTGGGCCCTCGCCGGAGATCGTCCGGTCACCGGGTCGATCACCGGGTCGATCGCCGGGTCAATCACGTGTCGATCGTCGGGATTCTGGCGACCGGTCCGGTGCGGTCCTGCAGGTGGTGGGCTCAGTCGCTCCAGCCGGTGTAGGAGTCGGCGAAGTAGGCCCGCCCATGGACCGAATCGGTGATGGCGTCGAACTCTCCGCGGCGCCGCTTATGCGTGAAGGAAGTCTCCTCGGGCTGTCGGTGCAGCAGGTTGGTGGCCCAGTAGGAGAAGTTCTGCGCTTTCCAGACCCGGTCCAGCGCGGTGCGCGAATACCGGCGCAGCGGCTCGGGGGTCTCGACGGTCACCGCGGTTGCGGCGACATCTGAGGACGCAGCAGTCTCGTCTGACGCATCCGCGACGCCGGCATGGGTGCGCAGCTCCGTGATGAACTCCTCCACCCGGGGCACCAGAGCTCGTACATCGGAGAACGCCAGGTTCAGTCCCTTGGCGCCGGTGGGCGGCACGGTATGGCCGGCGTCTCCGGCCAGAGCCAGACGGCCGTGACTCAGCGGGTCACAGACATAGGACCGGAACGGCAGGACGGTCTTCTCGATGATGGGTCCGCGCTTGAGCTGGACCCCGTCCTCAGCGCCCAGGACCTGCTGGATGTGATCGAAGATCGCCTCCTCGCTCCAGGCCTCCGGATCGGTGTCCGGATCACATTGGAAGTACATGCGCTGGACGGTCTCATTGCGCTGGGAGATCAGCGCGAAGCCGATCTCGGAGTTCGCATAGATCAGCTCCGGAGCGGTGGGAGGGGCCTCGCAGAGGATGCCGAACCAGGCGAAGGGGTAGGAGGTGAAATGATCCGTCCGGATGTCCTCGGGGATGAGCTTGCGGCACATGGAGCGGGAACCGTCCGTGCCGATGATCAGATCAGCCTCGATCCGGCGAGCGCGGCCCTGCGCGTCGGTGAAGCTGATCCGCGGCGCAGCGGTCTCGATCCCCTCCACCGCGGTCTCGGTCACGGACCAGTGGATCTCGCCGCTCTCGCGCTGCCAGGCGGTGGCAAGATCATGGAAGACCTCATTCTGCGGGTAGAGCCAAACCGATCGGCCCACCAGCGCCTGGAAGTCGATGCGTCGCTGGATCCCGTCGAAGCTGAGCACGGTGCCCTCATGCTCGTGCCCGTGAGTCAGCACCCGGGAGTCCACTTCGGCCTCCACGAGCATGTTCACGGTGGGGGCCTCGAGGATTCCGGCCCGCTGGGTATGGCGGATCGTCTCCTCGGAGCGGGATTCGATCACCGCCGCGCTGATGCCGCGGCGCTTCAGCAGCAGCGCGGTCATCAGACCGGCGGGGCCGCCACCGACGATGCCCACATCGACCCGGGTGGTGTGCTCGGTCATGAGTCTCCTTCTCGACCGGCTCGGTTCCGAGCCGCGTAGAGCACAGTCTGCTCAGCTTCTGTGCCCAGCGCCACAAGGATCTCATTGAATGCAATAAGTGGTGGACGAGCTGAGCCGCCCCTGGGGAGAAGTCCTCGCTGGAGAAGCCCTCGCGGCCGAGGGCCGCACCGGATCCTCGCACCGGATCCTCGCACCGGATCCTCGCGCCGGCGCGCCTCAGTTCTGCCCGCTGATCTCGCGCTGGATGCCCCGTGCCGCGATCTGGAGCATCTGCACCCAGGGAGCGGGGCGACGGGCGACGTCGTCGTCGTCGGTGACCACGCCCAGGGCCGCGACCACGGCGCGGCCGCGCTGCCGGACGGGCACCGCGATGCCGGTCACCTCGGGCTCGATGACCCCGGTCTGTGCGCAGTAGCCCTGCTGGCGGACCTGTTCGAGCCGGTCCTCCGCGATGGTCGGAGTCCCCCCGGGGACTTTCTCGTCGTGGTGGCTGCGGTAGAACATTCGAAACTCGGCCGAGGCATGGGCGAGCAGCACGATCCCTGTCGCGGAGACATGCAGCGGCAGTCGGCCGGCCACTCCGCCGTGGATCCGGGGGGCCTCGCGCGCGGAGAGCCGATCCACAAAGAGCACCTCGTGCCCCTCGATCACGCCGAGCTGGACATGCTGTCCCATCACCGCCTGCACATCCGAGAGGTGGGGCCTGGCTCGTACTGCCAGCCGCATCGTCGGAGCCGAGCGGTTGGTCATCTCCCAGAGGCGCGTGCCGATGATATATCCGCCCGGAAGGGACTCCAGCCAGCCCAGCTCGGCCATGTCTCGGCACAGCCGGTGCGCAGTGGCGGGCGGGAGCCCCGTGCGCCGGGAGATCTCGGCGGCGCTGAGCAGGCTCTCGGCCGCGGAGAAGGTGGAGAGCACCCGGTCGAGCCGGGTGAGCACCGAGTCGCCGGTGGAGGAGTTCGCCATGAGTCACATGCTAGCTTTCGCCCGCACAGGACCGTGGGGGCGCAGGGGGAGGGTCCCGAGTACGCTGGGCGGCATGGCGAATTCGTCCAGCGGTGACGCAGTGCTGGACCGCGCGATGCGGCTGCTGGCGGTGCTCGAGACCCGACCGAGTCTGCCCGCCGGCGAGCTGATCGCTGCCGCAGGCCTGCCGAGGACCACCGGATATCGGCTCGTCCGTCAGATGCGTGCGATGGGACTGCTCAGCAGCACGGCCTCGGGGGAGATGGTCCTGGGCCAGCGACTCTGGGAGATCGCGCAGAGCACCCCGATCAGCCGCACGCTGCGCGCCGCCGCGCTGCCCTTCATGCACGACGTCAACGCGGTGGTGCGCCAGACCACCCAGCTCGCTGTCCTCGACGGACAGGGGGTGCTGATCGTGGAGCGGCTCTCGCGCCATGGGGCGGTCGCCAACCCCGCCGAGGTGGCCACCACCATGCCGGCCGAGCTCACCTCCATGGGTCACGTGCTGCTCGCCCACTCGCCGGCGCATGTCGTGGAGAGCTGGTGGGCGCCGCGGCAGAAGCTGATCGCCCAGACGCGTCCGCAGCTGCGGCAGGAGCTGGCCGAGGCGCGGACCCGCGGGCACGCCCGGGTGGCCGGGGTGATCAACGCCGAGACGGCGGGAGTGTCGGTGCCGGTGCTGGACGCCGCAGGACATGCGGTGGCGGCGCTGACCGTGGTGGTGCCCCGGGACTCACCAGAGATCCCCCAGTTTCTGATGGCGCTGCAGACCGCCGGTCGCGGAATCAGCCGCGCCATCGAAGGGATGGACCATTGAATGGCAATGGTGTGGCGGTTCGGCCGCACCGACCGGCAGACTGAGTGAGAACCACGTCACACCTCGGCGCACCTGCGCTGCCGACCCCTTCAAGGAGCGAGAGTCTCATGGCTCACAAGAGCACGCATCCGGACGCAGCCGTGAACTCCCAGGCGGAGATCGACGCCGAGGTCTCAGGCATCCACAGCGCCTACCGGGCCCAGCGGGACGGCGGAGGCGAGGAGGAGACGAACGCCCGGCTCAACTTCCCGCCCTATCGCAGCTCCCTGCTGCGGCACCCCACCAAGTCGCTGCACCACGCGGATCCTGAGGGCATCGAGCTCTACAGCCCGGCCTTCGGCCACCGCGACGTCTCCCCGGTGGAGGCGGATCTGACCATCCAGCACAATGGCGAGCCCATCGGTGAGCGCATCATCGTGACCGGTCGCGTCGTCGACGGCGACGGCCGCCCGGTGGCGGGTCAGCTCGTGGAGATGTGGCAGGCCAATGCGGCGGGGCGCTACATGCACAAGCGCGATCAGCATCCTGCCCCGCTGGACCCCAACTTCACCGGGGTGGGACGCACCCTCACCGGCCCCGGCGGAGAATACAGCTTCACCACGATCAAACCGGCGCCCTACCCGTGGAAGAACCACCACAACGCCTGGCGCTCGGCGCACATCCACTTCTCGCTGTTCGGCACCGACTTCACTCAGCGGATCGTGACCCAGATGTACTTCCCCGGGGACCCGATTTTCGATCTGGACCCGATCTACCAGTCCATTACCGACCAGGCCGCTCGTGACCGCCTGGTCGCCACCTACGACCACTCCGTCTCCCAGCACGAGTGGAACACCGGCTACCGTTGGGACATCGTCCTCTCCGGCAGCAACCGGACATGGGCCGAAGAGGACGAGGAGCACTGATCATGAAGCTGACACCGACCCCCGCCCAGACCGTGGGCCCGTTCTTCGGGTACGCCCTGCCGTATGTCGGCGGCGCGGCCCTGGTCGACCGCACCCACCCCGGCGCGCTCCGCCTCCACGGCACCGTCTACGACGGCGACGGCGCGCCGATCCCTGATGCCATGATCGAACTCTGGCAGCCGGACCAGCAGGGGCGGGTCTCTCAGGAGCCCGGTTCGCTGCGCCGGGACGGCTACACCTTCACCGGTTGGGGCCGCGCGGCTGTGGACATGGTCGGGCACTACTCCTTCACCACGGTGGAGCCCGGGAGCATGGGAGAGGGACGCGCGCCGTACTTTCTGCTGACCGTCTTCGGGCGCGGGCTCATGGACCGGCTGTTCACCCGCGTCTATCTGCCTGAGTCCAGCGCGGCGCTCGAGCAGGACAGCCTGCTGGCCTCGGTGCCGGAGAGTCGCCGCAGCACGCTGCTGGCCACCCGGGAATCTGGCGGAGACCTGCGCTTCGACATCCACCTGCAGGGAGAGCTCGAAACGGTCTTCCTGGCCTACCCCAACACCCCGCAGGTCACCGGACCGGTGGACTGATCGACAGGAGCGTGCCCCCAGCCATGACCGGACCCTATGGACTCCTCAGCCCCGTGTGGGCGGCCACATCCACGGCCGAGCTGATGTCGGAGGACTCGGTGCTGCGGGCACTGGTCCGAGTGGAGGCGGCCTGGGCGCAGACCCTGGTCGAGGCGGGGGAGGCACCGGCCGAGAGCGCCGAGGCGATCCGCCGGATCAGCGTGGACCCGGCCCTCGCCGGTCTGCGCGCTCAGGACATCGCTGCGGAGGGCACCGGCGGGGGAAACCCGGTCATCCCGATGCTCGCCGCCGTGCGCGACGCGCTGCAGCAGTCCGGTGAATCCGATGCCGCGCTGCATCGGGGGGCCACCAGCCAGGACATCTTGGACACCGCTCTGATGCTGCTGATCCGTGAGGCCGTGCAGGGCATCACGGATGATCTCCGGCGGGCAGGAGCGGCGCTGAGCACCCTCAGCGAGGACCACAGCAGGACCCTGTGTGTGGCTCGTTCGCTGACCCAGCACGCGCTGCCCACCTGTTTCGGTCTGCGCAGCGCCGGATGGCTCGACGGCGTGACCCAGTCCATGGGCCGACTTGAGACCGCCGCGGCCACACTGCCGCTGCAGTGGGGCGGAGCCGTGGGCAACCAGGCCGCGCTGAGCGACTCCGTGGGCTTCGAGCAGGCGGAGCAGATGACCTCGGCCCTGGCGGCTCGGCTCGGGCTGGCGCCCATGCGGCGACCGTGGCACACCCAGCGCCAGACGATGCTCGACATCGCCGCCGCACTGGCCGCGGTGCTCGCCCAGCTGGGCAAGGCCGCCGGCGATGTGCTGATCCTGCAGCGTCCTGAGATCGCCGAGGTGCGCGAGCCCCGCACGGCCGGGCGCGGGGGCTCCTCGGCCATGCCGCAGAAGCAGAACCCGGTGCTCTCCACGCTGATCCGCTCCGCCGCACTCTCCGCGCCCGGCCAGCTGAGCACGCTGTACGTCGCTGCCGCCACTGCCGAGGATGAGCGTCCGGCCGGTGCCTGGCACGCCGAGTGGCCCAGCCTGGTGGAACTGGTCCGACTGGCCGGAGGAGCCGCCAGTCGAGCCGCCGAGCTCTTCGAAGGGTTCGAGGTCCGCCCAGAGTCCATGCGGGCGAACCTCGCCCTGAGCGGCGATGCCGTGGTCAGCGAACGTCTGCTGGCGCGGCTGAGCGACTCCTTTCCGGGAGGCAAGTCTGCCCTGCAGCAGCTGCTCAAGCGCAGCGCCGTCGAAGGGCTTCCGCTGCGAAGCCTGCTCGAGGACCAGCTGGACCCCGCGGTCATCGGTCCGGAAGACCTTGACCAGCTGTTGGACCCGAGAGAGTATCTCGGCCGCGCCCAGGAGTTCATCGGCACCGCCGTCGCCGACTTCCGCGCGGCGTCCAGCCCGGCGAAGAACGATTCAGCACCAGCCGCCTCGACACCAGCCGCCTCGACACCAGCCGCCTCGACACCAGCCGCCTCGACACCAGAAGGAGTCACCGAACATGCCTGAGCCCCGTTCTGTCCTCACGCTGACCCCGCAGCTGCTCACCGGCACCCCTGCGGAGCTCAGCGGCGGAGTGCGCCCGGTCCTGGTGCTGGGTCCCTCGCTGGGCACCAGCGTCGCTGTCCTCTGGGATTCCGCCCTGGAGCACCTGGAGGAGCGGTTCACCGTCATCGGCTGGGATCTCCCCGGCCATGCCGAGGCGGAGCCGTTCACTAAGACGTTCGAGATCGCCGATCTCGCCGACGCGCTGGAGACCCTCGTCGAAGACCTCGGGACAGCGCACGGACTTCCTGCAGAGACGCCGGTCTATGCCGCAGGAGTCTCCATCGCGGGCACCGTGAGTCTGACCCTGTCCCTGCGCGCCCAGACCCGCTTCACGCGACTGGTGGCGCTGTGCACCGCTGCGCGGATCGGAGACCCGCAGATGTGGGCGGAGCGGGCGGAGCTGGTCAGCAGCGCCGGGACCCCGACGATGGTGGAGGGTTCGGCGCAGCGCTGGTTCGCCCCGGGATTCATGGCCAGGCAGCCTGCTGTTGTCACCTCGCTGCTGCGCTCCCTGCAGCACACGGACCGGCATTCCTACGCCCAGGCCTGCCGCGCCCTCGGCCGCTACGACATCACCGCAGAGCTCGAGGCGATCGCCAGGCCGCTGCTGGTGATCAGCGGCGCAGAAGATCCGGTGTGCCCGCCCAGCGCCGTGCAGGACATCGCAGACACCGGGCTGGCGCAGACCGCCGTGCTCGACGGCGTGGCCCACCAGGCCCCGGCCGAAGCCCCCGAAGCCACCGCAGGCCTGCTCAAGGAGTTCCTCAATGACTGATTCGACCTACCAGAACGGCATGAAGGTCCGCCGTGAGGTGCTCTCCGACGCCCATGTGGACCGGGCAGAGGCCAAGAAGGACAGCTTCACCGCAGACTTCCAGGAGCTGATCACCAACTATGCGTGGGGCAGCATCTGGACCCGGCCCGGACTTGAGCGATCCACCCGCTCCGCGATCACGTTGACCGCGCTGATCGCCGGCGGCTATTGGGAAGAGCTGGAGATGCATGTCCGCGCCGCGCTGCGCAACGGACTGACCGAGGACGAGATCAAAGAGGTGTTCCTGCAGTCAGCGATCTACTGCTCGGTTCCGGCGGCGAACACCGCGTTCAGCATCGGGCGCCGTGTGCTGGAGGAAGAGCGAGCCGGGTCGTCCTGAGCCGCGCCGCGACTCAGCGTCGGGCCATGTACAGCGTGAACGCGCGCGCCAGCAGCGGGTTGACCGGGTAGTCCCATTCCCCGAGGGTCTGCACGACATCTGCGCCCATGGTGGTCTTGAAGCGGGTGAGTCCGGCCAGCGGGTACTCGGGGTCCAGCGACGGGCTGAGTCCACCGAGGTCATACCACTGGCAGCCTGCCTCGAGGGAGTCTTCGATCTGGCGCAGCTGCAGCGCCCGCGGAGCATAGCGCTTGCGCTCCTCGGCGGAGGAGGCGCCGTAGACGTACCAGGCGAATTCGCCCTGCCGCACGTAGATCGCCGCAGCGAGGAGCTGATCCTCGAAGTGGGCGAGGTAGAGCGTGCACTGGCTCAGCGGTGAGGCGTTGAGCTCCCGGTACATGCTGCGGAAGTAGGAGAGCGGCCGACCGGTGAACCCGTCCCGCTCGGCGGTCTCGGAGTACAGGCTCTGCCAGGCTGGGAAGTCTGACTCATCGCCCACGCTGATGGTCAGCTCGGAGCGGGTGGACTTCTTGGTCTGTCGGCGCGAGGACTGGTCCATCCGCGCCAGCACGTCATCGATCGGCAGCGACTGGCCCTGGTCGTCGGTGAGCGGGATGCGCGCCTGGAACTGCGGCTGCCCCGCCTCGAAGTCTGTGCTGGCCGCTGGAGGCTGGAACCCGAGCTCCTTGAGCTGACGCCGCCATGTCTCGGGCTGGGGCGAGCCCGCAGCCCCGGAGTCGAGGGGCTCGAGTTCGGAGATGCTGGTGTTCTCTCCCGCCGCCAGGGCGCGACGGACCTCTTTGGCCTCCCAGTGGCGCAGCACCCCCGGCAGGCCCATGCGGATCAGGAACGCCCCGGATGCCTTCAGGTGGTCGATCAGCGGGGGGAGCATCCGGTGCAGGTCCGCCGTCGGCGCGTCCATCACCGGGCCCTCCGCCATATAGGCGAGCCTCTTTCCGCCCAGCACGGGAACCATCGCGGGGACCGGGAGTCGGCGGAAGAGCACGAGCGCGGCGCCCAGCGGGGCAGCATCTGCCGGGCCGGAGGGATCGAAGAGTCCGAGGCTCTGCGCCTCCCACTCTCGCTTCACCGCTGACCAGCGGGGGTTCTGCAGGAAGGACGCCGTGGTCTGACCGGAAAGGAAGCGTGTGTGCTCCTCTGCGCTGATCGGGCGAACATCGTAGGCAGCGGCACCGGAATCTGTTTGCTCAATCACCACACCAGGGTACCGTCTGCGCCCTGGGCTGAGGGGTTTGCACTCACCAGGGGAGAGTGCTAAAAATTGGTTTAGCACTCTCGTGTCGAGACTGCTAGAGGAACCTGAGCAGGTGAGGCCATATAGATGTTCTCGGTGACGCGGGAACGGCCGTCCGTCGCGGGCACCTGGAATGGTTCGACCCAGCAGACGCGAACACGTCTGACAGTCACACACCACGGCTTGAGACAAGCCGAGTCCAGGAAGGACACGCGCCACTATGGCAAAGACTATTGCATTCGATGAAGAGGCCCGCCGCGGCCTCGAGCGCGGACTGAACGTCCTCGCCGATGCCGTCAAGGTCACCTTGGGTCCCCGCGGCCGCAACGTCGTGCTGGAGAAGTCCTGGGGTGCACCCACCATCACCAACGACGGCGTCTCGATCGCGAAAGAGATCGAGCTGGACGACCCCTACGAGAAGATCGGCGCCGAGCTGGTCAAAGAGGTCGCGAAGAAGACCGACGACGTCGCCGGCGATGGCACCACCACCGCCACCGTCCTCGCCCAGGCCCTGGTCAAAGAGGGTCTGCGCAACGTCGCAGCCGGCGCTGATCCGATGGCGCTCAAGCGCGGCATCGACAAGGCCGTGGAGGCCGTCACCGCCGAGCTGTTCAAGTCCGCCAAGGAGATCGAGACCACGGAGCAGATCGCTGCCACCGCCTCCATCTCTGCCGCCGATCCGCAGATCGGTGCCCTGATCGCTCAGGCGCTGGACAAGGTCGGCAAGGAAGGCGTCATCACGGTCGAGGAGTCGAACACCTTCGGCCTGGAGCTTGAGCTGACCGAAGGCATGCGCTTCGACAAGGGCTACCTCTCGGGCTACTTCGTCACCGACGCGGAGCGTCAGGAAGCGGTCCTGGAGGACCCCTACATCCTGATCGCCAACTCCAAGATCTCCTCGGTCAAGGATGTCATCGGCGTCCTCGAGCAGGTCATGCAGTCCGGCAAGCCGCTGCTGGTCATCGCCGAGGACCTCGAGGGCGAAGCCCTCGCGGCGCTGGTGGTCAACAAGCTCAAGGGAACCTTCAAGTCCGTCGCCGTGAAGGCTCCGGGCTTCGGTGACCGCCGCAAGGCCATGCTCGCGGACATCGCGATCCTCACTGGTGGCCAGGTCATCGCCGAGGAGGTCGGCCTGAAGCTGGAGAACACCACTCTGGAGCTTCTGGGCACCGCCCGCAAGGTCGTTGTGACCAAGGACGAGACCACCATCGTCGAAGGCGCGGGCGATGCCGACGAGATCGCCGGTCGCGTGGCGCAGATCAAGGCCGAGATCGAGAACTCTGACTCGGACTACGACCGCGAGAAACTGCAGGAGCGCCTGGCCAAGCTGGCCGGCGGCGTCGCAGTCATCAAGGCAGGTGCAGCCACCGAGGTCGAGCTCAAGGAGCGCAAGCACCGCATCGAAGATGCAGTGCGCAACGCCAAGGCCGCCGTGGATGAGGGAATCGTCGCCGGCGGCGGCGTGGCCCTGATCCAGGCCGGGGCGCGCGCATTCGCCTCGCTGGAGCTCTCCGGCGATGAGGCCACGGGCGCGAACATCGTGAAGTTCGCTGTGGAGGCACCGCTGAAGCAGATCGCCATCAACGCCGGCATGGAGGCCGGCGTCGTGGCCGAGAAGGTCCGCGGCCTGCCTGATGGCCACGGTCTCAACGCCGCCACCGGCGTGTACGAGAACCTCCTCGAGGCCGGAGTCAACGATCCGGTGAAGGTGACCCGCTCTGCACTGCAGAACGCGGCCTCCATCGCCTCGCTGTTCCTCACCACCGAGGCAGTCGTCGCCAACAAGCCGGAGAAGCACTCGGCCGGCGCCGGTGCCGAGGGCATGGATCCGATGGGCGGCATGGGCGGCATGATGTGATCCTCTGATCATCTCACTGCGAGCTCAGCTCCATTGAAGGCCCCGCAGCAGACTCGGTCTGCTGCGGGGCCTTCTGCTGTGCCCTGAACATCCGGGCGGCCCTGTCACATGCCTGGCACACGCCTGGAGCCGCCGTGGGCGTCGGGGCCGTGGCCCGGTCAGCGACCGAACATGGCCGTATTGGCGGACTCCGTCTCCTCGTACTGGGTGGAGGCCGCAGTCATCGCCTGACGCACGCTCGCCAAAGACTGCTCCACCTGGACCTGCGTGGAGCGCCACTGGGTCAGCACTTCCTGGAAGGCGGCGGAGGCCGTGCCCTTCCACGAATCCTGGAGCTGACGCAGCTGTGACTCCATCGAACTGACATCGGTCTGGATGCGACTCAGCGTGGCCTCCACGGTCTGGCTCTTGGCCAGCAGCTCTGCGGTGTCGATCTGCAGCATCGCCATGATGTTCTCCTTGTCCCCGGGCCTGCCCGGCGCCGGTCAGCGGTTCAGGCGGGACCTGCTGCCCAGCCCTGGGGCAAACCTATGCAGACCTGCACGGGCCCCTCACGGGACTGCTTCGGCTGTGGAGACGCGCAGGGGGAAGGCGGAGGCGCCGGTGGCTGAGGAAGACGCCGGGATGGGACGTCCGCACGGGCCTCAGTCGGCGGAGCGGCGGTCTCTGGCGGCGGCGCGGATCTGGTCCAGCTCGTCCTCGTCGATGTCGGTCTCAAGGTCGATGTCGGTCTCGTGATCGCTCTGGTCATCGAGGGCGACCATGGGCAGCCGCAGCGTCATCGTCGCGCCGCCGCCCTCGGTGGTGCTGTGCCGCACAGTGCCCTGGTGCTGGGCGGCGATGGCGGCGCAGATGGCCAGGCCCAGACCGGTCCCCCCGGTTTCACGCTGCCGAGAGTTGTCAGCGCGGTAGAAGCGCTCAAAGATCTTCGCGGCGTCCTCCTCTGCGATGCCGTCCCCGTGGTCCCGGACCTCCAGCACGGCATCAGCCGTGCCGTCGTCGCGGTGCTGGGTGCCCACCGCGATCTCCAGGGGGGTGCCCTCCGGGGTGTAGCGCAGCGCGTTGGTGACGAGATTGGTGACGATCTGTCGGATCCGCCCCTCGTCTCCCAGCGTCGGGGCAGGCTTCGGCGCGCCGCCGTCGAGCCCGGTGACCCGGGTCGTCCGGTCCGGCGCGTTGACTGCGAGGTCCATGATCGAGTCGTGTGCGATCAGATTCAGGTCCAGCGGCGCCAGCTGCATGGGGCGCTGCTCATCCAGGCGGGCCAGCGTGAGCATGTCCTCCACCAGCTGGCCCATGCGCTTGGCCTCGGACTCGATCCGGCCCATGGCCATCCCCACGGCTTCGGGGTTGTCGCTGACCCCGCCCTGCCGGTAGAGCTCGGAGAATCCACGGATGGTCACCAGCGGGGTGCGCAGCTCATGGGAGGCATCCTGGATGAAGCGCCGCATGTTCTCCTCCGAGGCGCTCTTGGACTGGAATGCGGCCTCGATGTGCTCCAGCATGACGTTCAGCGAGCGGGAGAGACGACCGATCTCGGTCTCCGGGGGTGCGGTGGTCTCCACGCGCTGGGAGAAGTCGCCGTCTGCGATGACCGCGGCGGTCTTCTCCACATGGAACAGCGATCGGAAAGCCCGGGTGACCAGGGCATAAGCGATGGTCGAGGCGCCGAGGGTTGCTATGAGACCGATGGTGGCGACCAGGAAGCTCGCGCGCTCCACGGAGGTCTCCACGGGTTCCAGCGGCAGGCCGACGGCGAGGGAGTCCTCCCCGTTCTCCAGCGGCATGACATGGACCCGCCAGCCGCGGGAGTCCGGCTCGGTGCCCGGCACGTCGAGGTGCTCGCCCTGCTGCCAGAGCTCAAGGACCTCCTCGAAGGTCATGTTCGGTATTTCGGGGATGTCCCCGCCGTAGCCGGCCGGGTGGGTCGAGTTCGCCTGCAGGAACTCACCCTCTCCATCCATCAGAATCCCATAGAAGCGGAAGATGGACTGGGTGTCGCCGAACTCGGGCGCACTGCGCCGGGTCAGGTACATCGAGACGTTGTTCGCGTTGGCGGTGATGTCCTCATCGAGGTTCCGCAGCAGCTCCTGGCGGAACAGCGAGGCAGAGACGAAGGTGGTCACGAAGAGGGTGAGCACCAGCAGCCCGGACATGATCAGCACCAGCTGGGTCCGCAGCGAGGCCTTTCGCCATGTCTGGGTCAGAGAGCGGATCGCGCGCATACGCAGACCTTACGTGCCACAGGGAAGCTCACGCGAGACGGCCGCCGCGGCGCCGCAGCGCCGCCTAGAGGCCCTGGGACCGCTGGCGGCGCTCCCAGGTCTGCAGGACGTAGCCCACGCCGCGCTTGGTCTGGATCATCGGCGCGCCCTCAGAGCCCGACTCGATCTTGCGCCGCAGGTAGGAGATGTAGGACTCCACGATGGAGGCGTCCCCGTTGAAGTTGTACTCCCAGACGTGGTCCAGGATCTGCTGCTTGGAGAGGACCCGGTTGGGATTCATCATCAGGTAGCGCAGGAGCTTGAACTCGGTGGGGGAGAGCTCCACCATCTCGCCGCCGCGGCGGACCTCGTGGGCGTCGTCGTCGAGCTCCAGATTGTCCACCACGATCACCGCGTCCTCATCCTCGAACGGCGCGGTTCGGCGCAGCACGGCGCGGATCCGGGCCACGACCTCATCCAGGGAGAACGGCTTGGTCACATAGTCGTCCCCGCCGACGGTCAGCCCGGTGATCTTGTCATCGGTGTCATCCCGAGCGGTGAGGAACAGCACGGGGAAGTGCTTGCCGGCCGCACGCAGTCGGCGGGTGACGGTGAAGCCGTCCATATCGGGCAGCATCACATCCAGCACGGCCAGGTCAGGCTGGAAGGTCTCGGCGGTCTCCAGCGCTTCGCGGCCGTTCCCCGCTGCGGCGACCTCGAAACCTGCGAAACGCAGCGAGGTGGCGAGCAGCTCGCGGATATTGGGCTCGTCATCGACGACGAGCAGCTTGGCTTCAGGAGTCTTGTCAGTCACTCTGCCAGTTTCCTCCTCTAGCCTGGAAGGTTGCTGTACGAACCCTGTTTGTTCAGTGGTGTTGCTCGGGACTCAGACGATGTCCTCCGCGTCCAGGATCGAATAGCCGTATCCCTGCTCGGAGAGGAACCGCTGCCGACGCGCGGCATACTCCATGTCCACCGTGTCGCGGGTGACCACCGAATAGAAGTGCGCACGCTTCGGGTCCTCGCCCTCTGCGGACTCCCCGGGTCGCAGCAGCCGTCCCAGCCGCTGTGCCTCCTCCTGGCGCGAGCCGAAGGTCCCCGAGACCTGGATCGCCACCGAGGCCTGGGGCAGATCGATGGAGAAGTTCGCGATCTTCGAGACGACGAGGACCTTCAGGTCCCCCGCGCGGAAGGCATCGAACTGCTTCTGCCGAGCCGCGACGGAGGCGGATCCGGTGAGCACCGGGGCTCCCAGCTGTTCACCCAGGCGCTCGAGCTGCTCCACGAACTGTCCGATCACCAGGACCTGCTCGCCCAGATGCCGATGTCTGGCCACGAGCCGGGCCACGACCGCATCCTTGACCTCCGCCCCGGCGGCGATCCGGTGGCGCTCCTTGTCCGGGGCGGCGGCGTAGTCCATGCGCAGCCCGCGCGGAAGATCGGTGCGGACCTCGATGCAGCTGGCCGGAGCGATCCAGCCCTGAGCCTCCATCTGTTTCCAAGGGGTGTCGTAGCGCTTGGGTCCGATCAGCGAGAACACCTCACGCTCACGCCCGTCCTCGCGGATCAGGGTGGCGGTCAGACCCAGCCGGCGGCGGGCCTGCAGATCTGCGGTCATCCGGAAGATCGGGGCGGGAAGCAGATGGACCTCGTCATAGATGATCAGTCCCCAGTCATGCCCGTTGAGCAGCTCCATATGGGTGAAGAGCTCGTTCTTGCGCGATGCCAGCACCTGGTAGGTGGCGATCGTGACCGGACGGACCTCCTTCCGGGCCCCGGAGTACTCACCGATCTCCTCCTCGGTCAGCGAGGTGCGCTTGATCAGCTCCGCCTTCCACTGCCGCGCCGAGACCGTGGAGTTCACCAGGATCAGCGTGATGGTCCCGGAGGTGGCCATGGCGGCGGCCCCGACGAGCGTCTTGCCCGCACCACAGGGCAGCACGACCACCCCGGATCCGGCCTGCCAGAAGTTGTCCACCGCCTCCTGCTGATACCCGCGCAGCTGCCAGCCATCCTGGCGCAGCGCGATGGGATGGGCGGTGCCGTCCACGAACCCGGCCAGATCCTCCGCCGGCCAGCCGAGTCGCAGCAGCTGCTGCTTCAGCTCGCCGCGGGCCTGTCCGTGCACGGCGATGGTCGACTCATCGATCTCTGGTCCCAGCAGCGAGGCGAGCGTCTTGGCATGGAGCACCTCGCTGAGGATCCCGGGCTCCTGGCTGCGCAGAACCAGGCCGTGCACCGGATCCTTCTCCAGCCGCAGCCTTCCGTAGCGGCTCATCGTCTCGGCGATGTCCACCAGCAGGGCATGCGGAACGGGGAAGCGTGAGTGGTTGAGCAGCGTGTCCACCACGTACTCGGCGTCGAATCCGGCCGCTCGCGCGTTCCACAGACCCAGCGGCGTGATCCGGTAGGTGTGGATGTGCTCCGGAGCGCGCTCGAGATCTGCGAAGGCGGCGACGGCGCGGCGGGCGGCATCGGCCTCAGGATGATCGACCTCCAGCAGCACGGTCTTGTCCGACTGGACTATCAGCGGTCCCTCACTCATGTCTCTCCTCCATGCTGCCGGATGCTGTTCTGTTCTCTTCCGCGCCGCTCGCCTGCGCCGCGTTGTCGTTCACGGCGGTGTCCTCCACTGCGGCGATCCGGTGCAGCATGACGACGGCCTCGCCCTCATCCTCCCGCACGCGAATGCGGACTCTGCCGGCGTTCATCCCCGTGGGGACGCCGGTGAGGTGATGGGTGCTGCCCTGCGGAGAGACCCGGGTCAGGGTCACTGTGCGCCGGGCTGCCAGCGCTGAGCGCAGCGTGCCGATCACATCGCCTGCGACCGCCGAGTTCGACGACGACGGCGCGGCCCGTCCCGCGCGCAGCAGACTGGCCGCGGCGGTTCGGACCGCAGCGGCGTCGGGATCGATCGGGTGCGGGCTGGTGATCCGAGAGTGTTCCCAGGGCGAGCTTTCCAGCGTCCAGGCGGTGCTGTGCTGCGCGGAGGAGTCGGCCGACGGGGATGCGGAGCCTGGGGCGTCGGTCTCCTCGAGTTTCGGCGCGCGGGAGCTGTTGAACCCGGCTGCGGTCAGCGCCTGCTCGAGCGCAGCGGGGCTGGCCTCGGCGACGAGCACCTCCTCAGCAAGCACGCGCAGCCCGAGTCCGCTCAGCTCGGGATGGCTCATCAGCGCCTGGCGCTGGTCCGCGTCGGTGACCCGCAGCCAGGCTCCGGCGGCACCGACCTGGACCCCGCGCCAGGTGCGGGAGGCATCGGTGATCTGTGTCCTCAACGAGGAGGGAAGGGGGGTCAGGCTGTGTTCCTGGAGCCAGGAGAGCATCCCGGAGGCCGTCCACCCGCGAGCGAGCCCGCGGTGCAGGGAGTCGGCGCTGAAGCGGAAGGTGGGCACGGCGCCGTGGCCCTCCCGCTGGGCGAAGTCCCCCAGCGCGGCCGTGCTCGACGCGGAGAGCGAGCCGGTCGCGACGGCGGTGAGGTCCGACTGCACCAGGATGGTGTCCACCTGGGCCGGGAGTGCGCCCGCCAGCTGTGCGGCGAGATCCGCCAGGCCGCGGTGCCACCTGGCGCCGCCAGTTTCGGCGGCGTCTCTCGCCTCGGAGCGGAGCAGGGACTCTCCGGCCGCGCTGAGTGCTCCGACCGCGAAGAGGCCCAGCCGTTCCGCCTCACGGACCAGCCAGGGGAGCAGGTGCGACACGCGGGCGCTCAACAGCGGACGCTGCCACCGGAGTCTTTCGACCAGGACCCCGCGCAGCGCGTCGGGGCCGGGGAGATCATCCTCCGGCAGCTCCAGGGTGTAGAGCAGGGGCCGGCGATCCCCCTGCGCCGCTGCGGCGAGGTCGGCTGCCGTCTCGAGCAGGACCCGGCGCAGCTGTGCCGCGTCCCCGCGCTGGCGGTCCAGTGCCAGGGTCGGAGCGATGCGGGTGGTCGGGTGGGGTCCGCGCAGCAGCATCGGCGCTCGCGGGGCGATCAGCCATCCCGAGACCAGCAGCTGGTGCTGATGCGCTCGGGCGGCGTCACCCCATTGTTCAGCCAGCCGACTGGGCGCCCAGGCCTGGCTGTCATCGAGTTCAATCAGCCCGCACGCGGCGGTGAGCTCCAGCAGCCATCCGATCTCCCCGACGCTGGCATCGGAGCCGACCGATCCACCGAGTCCCGGTTCGGCGGCCCTGCCTCGTCGTGTCCCGGGCGTCGGACCCCAGCGGGCGGACCGGGTCGCGAGCCGGCGCAGCTCACGCATGCCGACCCCGCCGGTGCGCAGCGTGGCCGCGGGCATGTGTGCGAGCAGGCCGAGCAGCTCTGCGACATCGTCCAGCAGATCAGAGACCACGGAGAGTGACGCGTTCTCCACCCTGGCTGCGGAGACCCCGGGGGCCTCGGCCGCCGTGTGCAGGTCTCTGGCTGGTGCGGCCAGCTGAGGATACTGCGCCTCCAGCGAGTCAATGATGTGCGGCAGCCGCGCCGGCACCGACAGCTGATCCGCGTTCGGCGCGGAGGCGGACTCCGCGGCGGGCGACGCGTCGAAGATGAGTCCGGCAGACTCCAGTGCGCCGCTGGCCTCGAGCTGCCCCTCCGGAGCCGGAGCGCCGGTGGCTGCTGAGCGCGCCAGCGCTCGGAGCAGGTTCAGCTCGTCGGCATCGAGCCGCTGCAGGTGCTGGCGCAGACTCGTCTCAGAGCTCATCCGGATCGCCAGGACGGTCAGGTCGCCGGGGGTCTGATGCAGCAGGTCGGGACGGGCCTGCAGCAGCAGCGCCAGCTGTTCCTCGTCCCAGCCTTCCAGGCGGTCGAGCAGCGTCTCCAGGTTCAGCAGCGCCACTTCAGCCGAGGCCGACGCCGCGTCGGCGGCGGTGGCCTGCCGAGAACAGCAGGTAGACCGTCATCAGCCCGAAGCCGAGGGGAAGGCCCCAGAGGCCGGCGGCGTAGATCGCGGGATGGGGGTCGGTCTGCAGGAAATACATCACCAGGATCATCAGCAGCGAGACGCCGGACAGTGCGGCGACGACGACCCCTGACCAGAGCAGGACCCGTCCCGGACGTGAGCCGGCGTGCCGCGTCTCCCCGTGGAGTGCGGTGCTGGTCGAAGTGGACATGAGGCGATTCTAGCGCGCGGGTTCTGGCTCGGGCGTCGTCGGCGGTACTCTGGAGGCCTTGATCATCTGTACCCGTCTCCAACGATTCATGAGGTAAGAGCACCGTGCCAACCGGGAAAGTGAAGTGGTTCGACGCCGAGAAGGGCTTCGGCTTCCTGACGTCAGATGACGGTCAGGAAGTGTTCCTGCACTCTTCTGCCCTGCCAGCGGGGGTCCCGAGCGTCAAGGCTGGCACGCGCATGGAGTATGGCATCGCCGATGGTCGCCGCGGCAAGCAGGCGCTGTCCGTGCGCATCCTGGAGGAGGCCCCTTCGGTGGCGCGCGCCGTCCGCAAGCCCGCAGACGAGATGGCCGAACTCGTCCAGGACCTGGTGAACGTGCTCGAGAACTCCACCGGTCAGCTGCGCAACGGGCACTACCCGCCGACGGCTCAGTCCAAGAAGATCGCCGCGATGCTGCGTCGCGTGGCCGACGAGTTTGATGCCTGAACATGACTGAACAGACGAGCATCGAAGAGTCCGGCGCAGAGCAGACCGTCTCCGCAGCAGCATCATCGAGCCCGGAACACTCCGGCACAGGCACAGGCACAGGCACAGCGCCGCGTCCGCGTCGGGCGGCGAAGCCCAAGGCCGACCCGGTGCTGGCCGAGTCCGTCGAGCTGGCCCGTGAAGCCCTTGTCGAGATCGCCGCGCAGGCGCAGATCGGCATGCACCTGGGCGTCCGCGCGGAGGGAGACCGGCTGCTCACCCACCGCTTTGCGGCGGACAAGCCCGGCTACCGCGGCTGGGAGTGGTTCGTGACCGTGGCTCGTGCACCGCGCGCCAAGAAGGTCACCGTCTGTGAGCTGGGCATCCTCCCAGGGCAGGACGCGCTGATCGCACCGGAGTGGGTGCCCTGGCTCGAGCGCATGAATGATGAGGAGAAGGAGGCCCACCGGGCCGAGCAGGCGGAGTCCGCCGAAGACTGAGCGTCACTCGCGTGCTCAGGGCGGTGACGCCCCTCTCCTGGGGGCCGGTGCCTGCTCAGCGCGGCGCCGCTGCGTTCAGCGCTCCAGCACGTGGTCGATGCAGTTCAGCAGCCGGGTGACGTCCTCGGGCTCGATGGCCGTGAAGGTGGCGATGCGCAGCTGATTGCGGCCCAGCTTCCGGTACGGCTCCACATCGACGATCCCATTGGCCCGCAGCGTCTTGGCCAGATCTGCGGCATCGACGCTCTCGGCAAAGTCCACTGTGGTGATGACGTTCGAGCGCTCGGCAGGATCAGCGACGAAGGGCTGGGCAAGCTCGTGGGCCTCGGCCCAGGCGTAGACCCGTCCGGCCGAGTCCGCAGTGCGTGCGGCGGCGAAGTCCATTCCGCCGTTGGCATTGAGCCAGCGAACCTGTTCGTTGAGCGTGACCAGGGTCGCCAGGGCCGGGGTGTTGTAGGTCTGATTCTTCCGTGAGTTCTCGATCGCGGTGGTCAGCTGCAGGAAATCGGGCACCCAGCGCTGCGCGTCCAGACGTTCTGCACGCTCGATGGCGGCGGGGGACATCATCGCCAGCCACAGTCCTCCGTCCGAGGCGAAGTTCTTCTGCGGCCCGAAGTAGTAGGCATCGGTCTCGGTGACGTCGACCGCAAGCCCGCCCGCAGCCGAGGTTCCGTCGACCAGCACCAGCGCGCCGTCGTCGGCCCCCTGGACCCGCTTCACGGGCGCCGCAACGCCGGTGGAGGTCTCATTATGCGGCCACGCATAGGCGTCGACCCCCGCCTCCGGTCGCGGGGCGGGCAGCGTCCCCGCTTCTGAGCTGAGAATGCTCGAGGGGTCCAGGAAGGGAGCCTCATGGGTCGCCTTCGCGAACTTGGAGCCGAACTCGCCGAAGGAGAGGTGCTGGGCCTTCTGCTGGACCAGGCAGAACGAGGCGATGTCCCAGAACGCGGTGGAGCCGCCGACGCCGAGGATCAGCTCGTACCCCTCGGGAGCTCCGAAGAACTGGTGCAGACCCTCGCGCACCTCCGCGACCAGGTTCTTCACGGGCGCCTGGCGGTGGGAGGTCCCCAGCAGATGTCCGCCGGCGGCGGAGAGGGCATCCACCTGCGCGGCGCGGACCTTGGAGGGCCCGGCGCCGAAACGGCCGTCCTCCGGCAACATTTCACGGGGAATGGTGATGCGCTCAGCAGACATGGAGACTCCTATATAGGTGACGAGAGGCCGAGGCCTCTGGGGCGGGAGGCCGAGAACCCTCGATGTTCGGACGGGCATATGAACACGCACCATTGCCGGAGCGTTCCGGTGCCGATCTATGCTGTACAGCAGCTGCTTCCACCAGGACGAACAGCGCCGGGCTCAGGCTACCAAGGCACGGCGCAGGAGAGTGAGTCATACGTGACCGATCTGATCGACACCACCGAGATGTACCTGCGCACGATCCTTGATCTCGAGGAGGAGGGCATCGTTCCGCTGCGAGCACGCATCGCGGAGCGGCTCGAGCACTCGGGCCCGACGGTCTCGCAGACGGTGGCGCGCATGGAGCGCGACTCCCTGCTGGTGCTCACCGCCGACCGCAGGTTGGAGCTCACCGAATCTGGACGTGGACTTGCCGTGCAGGTCATGCGCAAGCATCGACTCGCAGAACGGCTGCTCTCTGATGTCATCGGCCTGGAATGGCAGTACATCCACGAAGAGGCGTGCCGCTGGGAACATGTGATGAGTGAGCGGGTGGAACGGCGGCTGATCGAGATACTGCAGTCTCCCGTGGAATCGCCCTACGGCAACCCGATCCCCGGACTTGAGCAGCTCGGCGTGGTGCTCCCGACCGATCAGCCCGCCCCCTCGAGGACCACGCTGCGTCAGGCGGCAGAGGCGGACCCCGCCGGGAGCACGAGGGCCCTCTGGACGGTGAAGCGGCTGGCAGAGTCCGTCCAGATGGAACCTGAGGTCCTCGAGCAGCTCCTCGAGGCAGGCCTGCGCCCCGGGGGCACCCTGCGACTGCGCGGGCTCAACGAAGCCCACGTCATGCTGGAGGTCGAGGACGGCACGCAGGCCCCGTTCGAAGTGGAGCTGCCCCTGGAGGTCGCCCAGCACATCTTCGTCGCGGCGGCCGAGACACGCTGACGACGTGCTGAGTGCCCGTTGAACGTCCGTCGAACGCCTTCTGGTTGCGTCGATGTCACGGCCGATGTCACGGCTGATGACACAGAAGATCACGAAGATCACAGAGATCACGGACCACCGTGACCTGGGCCACCGATCTTGACTGATACTCACAGATCCATCTGACCTGGGGTTTTCTGGGTAGGAGGCCGGTGACGAAGGCTCAACAGCATCGGCGCGGAACTCCCCGAGACGGGGCTGTCCACAACGACCGTGACCTGAGCGTGACATTTTTATCGATCTGTTATACCGTCGTACTCGTGCTCGCGACTGCAGTCCGATGTTGGAGCTCCTCGGGTCAGATCTTCTCCTGCCGCTGACCGGAGCCGTTCGTAAAACTACCGCTAGGCAGGGTGTGGGGCATCGCGGTCAATCTAGACCTGAAGAGGGTGAGCTTCCCGGCTCGCACTTCACGAAGGCGGCCCCGCAACTTACAGGGAGAGGTTTCCAAGAAGTGACTGAGAACATGACTTTCGTCTCGCGCCGTGACCGGCGACGCCAGGCCAAGCCTTCACTGGCTCACGCCGTGGCATCGAACGCCGGCACCGTGGGACGCAGCGCGGCGGTTGCCGTGGCCGCCTCCGGCCTGGTGATCTCCTCCGGAGTCGCCGCCAACGCAGCGCCGAATGTCGAGACCCCCGAGATCACCACGCTCGACGTGGCGGCCTCAGGGCTCAGCGTGGAGCGCGCCAGCAACACCTCCTCCGTGGCGGTGACCGCCTCCCGCGAAGTCGAGCTCAGCTTCGACCGCCCGGTGGTCACCTCGACTCCGGCGCCCGAGCCCGAGCCCGAACCGGTTGTGGAAGAGTCCGCCGCCGTCGTGCCGGCCTCCCCGCAGACCGAACCGGCAGCACCTGCCGAGCCGGCCCAGCAGGGGCAGGCTGAGACCGGTCAGGCCGACACCGGCCAGGCCGACGCTGCTCAGCAGGCCCAGGGCAACACCCAGGTCGCCTCCTCCGAGCCGGCACAGACTGAGGCCCCGGCCTCCAGCGGCGGCAACGGCTCAGTCGTGGGCGCCGCCTATGCAGGTCTGGGCAACCCCTACTCCTACGGCGGCTCCTCGACCAGCGGCTGGGACTGCTCCGGCTTCATCAACTGGGCCTACTCCCAGGCCGGCGTCTCCGTGCCGCGCAGCACCTACGCCATGATGAGCTCCATGCGCCAGGTCTCCTCACCCTCACCGGGCGACATCGTGATCCAGAACGGTGGCAGCCACGCGGCCATCTACGTGGGCAACGGCCAGCTCATCGGCGCGAACAACCCCCGCGTCGGCACCGTGCAGTACTCGCTGAACTCCCCGTACTGGTCCAACACCATGTACCTCAGCGCCAACTGACGCTTCAGCACTGAAGAAACCTCGGCCGCAGGGCGCGATCCCACCAGGGATCGCGCCCTGCGGCTTCTTCATGCCCGTACGCGGATGAATCGCCTCGCGCGCGTCATCTGTGGCGGGTGAGTGGGCTTCGCCGTCGTCCAGCGTCTATATTGAGCCTGTACAGGCAGAGCAGGACAGCTGTTGAACCCTGTGAGAACAGGGCCGATCAACGCCTTCAGGCGCAGCGGCCCGACGAGCAGGGGTGAACGCACGGGAGCCCCGATATGCGCACACTGGTGCTCAATGCAGGCTACGAGCCGCTGAGCGTGGTCACCTCGCGTCGTGCCGCTGTGCTGGTGATGCACGGCAAGGCCAGCGTTCTCGCGGAGGATCACATCCCGATCGCGACACCGTCTGCACTCGTGCCGCGTCCAGCGGTGATCCTGCTGCACCACTATGTCCGCGTGGCCCGCCGGGCGCCTGCGGCGCCCTCCCGGCGAAGCATCCTGCGCCGTGACGGACGCCTGTGCACCTATTGCTCCCGTCCCGCATCCACGGTCGACCACGTCATCCCGCGAGCCCGCGGGGGAGACTCGAGCTGGGAGAACCTCGTGGCCTGCTGCGGCGCATGCAACGCCCGCAAGGGCAGCAAGACCCTCGATGAGCTGGGCTGGACGCTCGCGATCACCCCGCATGCTCCGCCGCACCACGTCTGGATGCCGGTGGAGCTCGACGCCCCGCGCGAGGTCTGGATGCCCTTTCTCAGTCATGCCCGTGCCTGCTGAGACCCGGCTGCAGGCAGTCCTGCTCGCTGGAGGCACCGGCCGGAGGCTCGGCGGACTCGACAAGGCCCTGCTGACACGAGGTGGCCGCACACAGCTGAGCCGCTGGCTGGATGAGCTCCAGCGCCGCCACATCCCTGCCGCCGTGGTCGGGCCCGGACATCTCCGCTCGGGCATGCCCGAGGAGATCGATCTCGTCCAGGAGGCACCGCCGTTCTCCGGGCCCGCCGCGGGGATCGTCGCTGGTGTCAGCGCCCTGCAGCAGCGCCAGGCGGGGACGGAGACGACCTCGACGCTGCTGCTGGCAGTGGACCTGGCTCTGCCTGGGCCGCTGCTCGACTGGCTGCTCGCCGAAGTCCACGCGGGGGCCAGTCCTGCGGCGGTGCTGCCGCAGGACGAGTCCGGGCGGCATCAGCACCTGTGCGCAGTCGTGCCCACTGCGTGGCTGAACCAGCGCGTGAACCTGCTCCGTCCGGGGCAGGCCGAGCAGCGTCCGGTCCGCTGGCTGATGGAGGGCCTCCAGGAGACGGTGACTGTGGCGCACCCGCTCCTGCCGGCGGAGCTCAGCGCGGACATCGACACCGTCGAGGATGCCCACAGGTGGGGGATCCAGCTTCCCTGAGCGGCATCTTCCCGGCGCGCGCCGCCCCGGTGGGGCCGAGGCGGCGGGCTGTGAGATTCTGGAGACAGCACTGACGAGAAGCCGCGTCGGTGATGCAGCTGAGATGACGCATGGGCTCAAGAGACAGAGCCGCTGTGTCGATGGAGGAAGTGGAAAGGGCAGGGGAGCTGAGATGACTGAGGATGCCGCGATGACACAGGACGCCGATGACACCCGCGAGGCCATTGAGCGGTGGGTCGGAGAGCTCGCCCACCACCTTGAGATCGACGGTGTCGACGTCGACATCGACGCGATCCTTGCGCTCGCCGGGCAGGCGGCCCACACCGTGGTCCGCCCGGCGGCCCCGGTCACGACCCATCTCATCGGCTACGTCGCCGGGCTGGCAGAGGCCACCGGACAGGCCGACTTCGCCACGGCCTCACGAGCCGCGTCTCGAGTCGCCTCCGAGCTCTTGGATCGCCGCTCCGGGGCCGTGGGCTGAGCCGCACGTCCCCATGGAGACACCGTCGATGATGGCCCTGGAGCAGGCGCGCAGAGAGATCTCCGCGCTCTCTGCCCTGGCTACCGCGGTCCTGCCCGTCGAAGAGGCCCTGGGACACGTGCTCGCCGCACCGATCCTTGCACAGCAGGACATTCCGCACGTCGCGACCTCAGCGATGGACGGATGGGCGCTGGCCGCCCCGCCAGAGTCTGGTCCGGGCGTGCCGAGCTGGGAGCTGCGTGCAGAGACGGCACACAGTCCGGTCCGCCAGGCCGCCCCGCTGGGCGCGGGTGAGGCCGCCGAGGTGGTCACCGGCTCCCCGGTTCCGGACGGCACGGTCTCGGTGCTGCGCACCGAGCACGGCATCATCTCTGGTCGGACTCTCACTCCGGCACGGACCAGCGGTGATCTCGCCGAGGGGCGCAATGTCAGGGCCGCCGGCACCGAATGCCCCGCCGGCACCCAGCTGCTGCCCTCCGGCGCCGTGCTGACCCCCGCCCGGGCCGCTGTCGCCGCCGTCGCCGGACACGACCGGCTCGAGGTGGTCCGCAGGCCCCGAGTCGTGCTGATCCTGACCGGCGAGGAGGTCATCACCACGGGGATCCCCCGCGGAGGCCAGGTGCGCGATGTCTTCGGCATCGCTCTCCCGGGGATGGTGACCGAGATGGGAGCCGGCACGGTCGAATCACTGCGCCTGGGGGATGACCCAGAGATGCTTTCCCGGGAGCTGCGGCGGATCACCGAAGCCGGAGAGGCCGACCTGGTCATCACCAGCGGCGGCACCGCCCACTCCCGCGCCGACTCCCTGCGTCCGGCTCTGCATGCCCTGGGTGCCGAGATCCTCGTCGACTCGGTGGACATGCGTCCGGGCCACCCGGCGCTGTTCGCGCGGCTCTCAGGCGCTGCCGGAACCGTGCACCTTCTCGGTCTGCCGGGGAACCCGCTCGCCGGGTTCGCCGCGCTCGCCGCGCTGGGCGCCCCGCTCTTCGACGCGCTCGGCGGTGTTCCCGCCGACCAGCGCTCCCGTGCGCTGAGTCTCACGGCCGGCGCTCCGCTGCAGGGTGCCGCCCGGGGGGTCCGCCTGGTTCCTGTGCGCAGCGGTCCCTCGGGTGCTGTTCCCGCGGGCCACAGCAGTCCCCATATGATGCGGGGACTGGCCGATTCCGACGCTCTGGCCATCGTTCCCCAGGACGGCGTGGTCCAGGGTGAACAGGTGCAGTGTCTCGAGATTCCGGGACAACGGCGAGGAGGACACCGATGGGACGAGTGACCCAGCGCAGACGCGTGACGACGATCCGTGCCGATGGCAGCATCACCGACGGTGCGACGGGCTCCGTGCCGCGCACCGCCAGCAGGCTGGACCAGATCGCGGTGGAGGAGCCGCTGGAGCTGCGCCTGGGCGGCGAGTCATTCACGGTCACCATGCGCACCCCGGGACATGATTTCGAGCTCGCCGCAGGCTTCCTGGTTGCGGAAGGGATCATCGGCTCCCGAGAGGACCTCCGCGGCCTGCGCTACTGCGCCGGAACCGACGAGCGGGGCAACCAGACATACAACGTGATCGACGCCGAGCTGGACGCCCCGGTGCCCGAGACCGTGCGGCTGCGCTCCCGCAATGTGCTCACCAGCTCCGCCTGTGGAATCTGCGGCACCACGTCCATCGATGCGGTGGAGAAGACCTTAGCGCGGCGACCGGCCGCGCAGCTGCGGCTCAAGGTCGAGACTCTGCTGGACCTGCCAGACCTCATGCGCACCGAGCAGCAGATCTTCCGCAAGACCGGAGGAGTCCACGCCGCGGCGCTCTTCACCGCGTCTGGAGCGCTGCTGTGCCTGCGCGAGGACGTCGGCCGGCACAATGCCGTGGACAAGGTGGTCGGTTGGGCGCTGACCCAGGACAGGCTCCCGCTGAGCGGAACCGTCCTGCAGGTCTCCGGCAGGGCGTCCTTCGAGCTCGTGCAGAAGGCGGCCCTGGCGGGGATCGAGATGCTCGCGGCGGTCGGGGCGCCGTCGTCGTTGGCAGTCGACCTCGCTGAGCGCTCCGGGGTCAGCCTCGCGGGATTCTCTCGGGGCGGATCGATCAACCTCTATGCCCACCCTGAACGCGTGGACACGGGGGAGGCCGGACGAGACGCCCAAGCCGCACGCGGCAGGCATCAAGGGCACGAATCGGCGGCCTCATGAGACCGAGAATGACGCTTCCCGGACATCGGTAGTGACCCCAGCCGATTATTAGCGTAGGCTGACGGAGTACTACAAGGGCGTCCACACTTATGTGGTCGCACAGTAGACACCGCATTCGACCGGCCAGGTTGGTTGCGGAACATGCATCGTGAGATCGATGCGTAGCAAGAGCAAGTATATTAAGGAAACATCATGGCCACTGGCACAGTTAAATGGTTCAACGCTGAAAAGGGCTACGGCTTCATCGCCCCCGAAGACGGCTCAGACGATGTCTTCGTGCACTTCAGCGCGATCACCACTTCCGGCTTCCGTTCCCTCGAGGAGAACCAGAAGGTTGAGTTCGAGACTGCCCGCGGCCCCAAGGGTCTGCAGGCTGAGAACGTCAACCCGCTCTGAGCTTCACTGAGTTCGCTGAGGATGGCTGCATAGCCGTCTGAAGCTGAGCACCTCGGGTTCGATGAACAGAACCTCTGAAAGATCGGCCCCCTGCACTCGCATTGCGAGAGCAGGGGGCCGATCTCGTTAACACGGTTCAGCGGACACAGCGCGAGGATTGAAGCATTCCGAGTTTCAGGTCTAGGCTTCAGCTTTGTGACTCACCCAGTGCCCGCTCAACAGCGGGCGTTGCTTCGCCGGATCACACCGGTGAGGCTCATATTTCTCGGCTTCCTCCTGGTCACCGGGATCGGAACAGGCCTGCTGCTGCTCCCCGCGGCCACGGTCGAGGGGGAGCAGACAGACCTCATCCACGCCCTCTTCACCGCCACCTCGGCCCTATGTGTGACCGGCCTGACGGTGTTGGACACCGGGAGCCACTGGTCTGGAATGGGACAGGCCGTCATTCTGGCGCTCATCCAGCTCGGCGGGTTCGGTGTGATGACCTTCGCCACGGTGGTGGGGATGCTCGTTCTGGGCCGCCTCTCCCTGCGCTCAAAGCTCCTTGCCGCTGCAGAAGCGAAGAGTCTCGGACTCGCAGATCTGCGATCGCTGATCCTCGGAATCGTGAAGATCTCTCTGCTCGTGGAAGCGGTGCTGGCACTGATCCTGACCCTGCGCTTCTTCTTCAGCTATGACATGGGTCTCGGCGAGGCTCTCTGGCAGGGCGTCTTTCATTCCGTCTCAGCGTTCAACAACGCCGGATTCTCGCTCTTCAGTGACTCGATGATGGGCTTCGTCTCCGACCCGGTGATATGTTTCGCCCTTTCGGTCGCGATCATCCTGGGAGGCCTGGGCTTCCCGGTCATCCTTCAGCTGCGCCGCAGATTCAGAACCCCTCGACTCTGGTCCATGCATACCCGGATCGTCCTATGGGCCACAGCCGTGCTCCTGCTGGGCGGCACCTGTATGATCCTGGCCCTTGAATGGTCCAATCCGGACACGTTGGGACCCCTGCACTGGTCAGACAAGCTCCTGGCGGGATTCTTCCAATCGGTGCAGACCCGCACGGCAGGATTCAACAGCATCGACATCTCTGCCATGGAACCCACCACATGGCTCGGCATGGATGTGCTGATGTTCATCGGCGGAGCGCCCGCGGGAACCGCCGGCGGCATCAAGGTCACCACCTTCGCGGTGCTGCTGTTCATCGTGTTCGCCGAGCTTCGCGGAGGGGCCGCGGTCAACATCTTTGGCAAGCGACTCTCCCGAGCGGTGCACCGACAGGCGATCGCTGTGGTCCTGCTCGCTGCAGCACTCGTGGTGCTCTCCACCGGCGCGCTGATGCACGTGACCGGTCTCCCACTGGACATGGTCCTCTTCGAAACAGTCTCCGCCTTCGCCACAGTGGGGCTCTCCACCGGCATCACCGCAGACCTCCCGGTCAGCGGTCAGCTGCTCCTGGTGCTGCTCATGTTCATCGGCAGGGTCGGCCCGATCACCTTTGCCTCAGCGCTTGCGCTCCGCGAACGCCGCACCATGTATGAACTGCCCAAGGAAAGGCCCATCATTGGCTAATTTCAAACTCTTCGGAGGAACTGACCCGGGTGACGTCGCCCGCCCCGATTCCGTGGCCGTGATCGGACTGGGCAGGTTCGGGCGCGCCCTGGCGCTCGAGCTGATGGCCCACGGCACCGATGTGCTCGGGATCGACCGTGATGAGAGCGTCGTGCAATCACTGAACGGCAAGCTCACCCACGTGGTGGTTGCTGACGCGACCAACGAGGAGGCGCTGCGGCAGCTGTCCGTGGATGAGTTCGACCATGTTGTGATCTCGATCGCCTCAAACCTCGAGGCCAGCATCCTGGCCACGTCGCTCATGCTGCAGTTCGACATCAACGAACTCTGGGCCAAGGCCGTCAGCGAACCCCACCGGGCGATCCTCGAGCAGCTGGGTGTGCGCCACATCGTCTTCCCTGAACAGGACATGGGTCGCCGGGTGGCACATATGGTCCGCGGAAGTCTGCAGGACTATATCCTCATCGACGAGGACTTCGCGCTGGCCAAGACGATCCCGCACCAGGCGATTCTCGGCAAGGAGCTGGGTGCGCTGGATGTGCGCCGCCGGCACGGTGTGACCATCACGGCGGTGAAGCACGCCGGTGGACGTTGGGAGCCGGCGACGGCGCAGACGGTGCTTTCTGCTGACGACGTCATCCTGGTCTCGGGTCCGGCCAAACAGGCCGAGGGATTCTCACGCCTCCGCTAGTTGTACTCGGCCACGACGTTGTTGACATGTGAAGAGGGCGGAGACCTCTTAGGTTGGTGGTTACCACACGCAGCCAACTGATCTAAGAGGTCTCCTTGTCTCACCGTACCGCCCGCCGCCCTGCGCTGAACCACAACTCCCGGCTGACCCCGCATGGCCGATTTCTGCTGGTCCAACGTGTCGCTGATGGCCAGCCAGCAGCCCACGTCGCGAAGGAACTCGGCATCTCGCGCACTGCGGCCTACCGATGGCTGCGCCGCTACCGCGAAGAGGGCCCCACCGGCCTGGTCGACCGGTCTTCTCGACCACGACGCAGCCCCGGCGCCACCACACCGCAGAGGGTTCAGCAGGTGCTCCACGCACGCCAGCACCACCGGGAAGGCCCCGCAGACCTCTCCGTGCGCACAGGGGTACCGGCCCGCACGATCTCGCGAATCATCGCCCGCGCCGGGTGGCCCCGGCTCTGGGAGCTGGACCCGATCACCGGCGCCAGGATCCGAGCAGGTCGAGCCACCGAACGCCGCTACGAACATGCCAGCCCTGGGGATCTGCTGCATGTGGATGTGAAGAAGATCGGACGCATCCCCGACGGTGGCGGATGGCGAGCAGACCCAGGCCAGACGCGCGAAGTCCACAACACCGGGCGACAGCGGGTGGGTTTCGACTACATCCACGTGGCCGTCGATGATCACTCCCGGCTCGCCTACGCCGAGGCGCTGCCCGATGAGACAGGGCAGACCTGTGCCGACTTCCTGGCCCGGGCGGCGGTGTTCATGGCCGCTCACGGGGCCCCGGTGAAACGAGTGATGACCGATAACGCGATGGCCTATACCCGGTCCCGAGCATTCCAGTCAGTGCTGGGGCGGCTCGGAGCGAAGCATCTGCGGACCAAGCCGAGGCATCCGTGGCAGAACGGAAAGGCGGAGCGGTTCAACCGGACCTTGCAGGAGGGGTGGGCCTATCGGTGCCGCTACACCTCGACAGCTGATCGGACGGCGGCTCTGGGGCCGTGGTTAGACTTCTATAACCACCTGCGCCGACACAGCGCCCTCGGAGGTCATCCGCCCATCACTCGCTGTCAACAAGCTCGTGGCTGAGTACAGCTAGTCGATCCGTCACCGAGAACTCGCGATAGAAGACTGCGACCGGCGCCCCCGTCTCTCCGGAGAGGGACGGGGGCGCGGATCGTGAAGCGCTGAGGTCTCGGTCAGCTGCGCAGCGCCGGGTAGTCGGTGTAGCCGCGCTCTCCGCCCATGTAGAAGGTCGTGGGATCCGGCTCATTCTCCTCCAGGCCGAGCTCCCAGCGGCGGGCGAGGTCCGGGTTGGCGATGACAGAACGGCCCACGCCCACTGCCTCTGCGAGGTCCTCGTCGATGAGTCGGACGGCCTCGTCGCGGGTCGTCTGGACTCCGAAGCCTGAATTGGCGATCAGCGGAGCACCTGAGACTCGGCGGATCATCTGCACGATCTCGGTCGCGGGATCGGCGTTGAGCACATCGATATGGCTCAGGCCCAGGGGTGCAAAACCCTCGGCCATGGCCTGGTACGTGGCCAGCGCGTCCTTGTGGTCCTCCTCCATCGCGCCCTGGATGTTGTGCTGCGGGGAGAGTCGGATCCCTGTGCGGTCTGCACCGATCGCGTCGCTCACCGCTGCAGCGACCTCCACCGAGAGGCGTGCCCGGTTCTCCGGGGATCCGCCGTATTCGTCGGTGCGGATGTTCGACGCCGGAGCGGTGAACTCATGGAGCAGGTAGCCGTTGGCACCATGGAGCTGCACGCCGTCGAAGCCGGCCTCGATCGCGTTGCGCGATGCCTGAGTGAAAGCGGTGATGGTCTGGGCGATCTCATCGACGCTCAGCGCATGGGGCACCGGGTGGGCCGCCTTGCCCTCAGGGGTGCGGATCTCGCCGGGAGCGGCGAGCGCACTGGGGGCGACGACGCGGCCGGTGCCGGAGATGGACTCATGACCGATGCGGCCGCCGTGCATGATCTGGGCGACGATCTTCCCGTCGGCCGCGTGCACCGAATCGGTGACCTTTCGCCATCCGGCGACCTGCTCGGCCGTCTCCAGACCTGGCTGCCCGATCCAGGTGCGACCCTCCATGACGGGGAAGGTGCCCTCGGTGACGATCAGACCGAGCGAGGCACGCTGGGTGTAGTACTGGACCATCAGGTCGTTGGGAACGCCGTCCTGATCGGCGCGGATGCGTGTCAGCGGGGCCATCACGAGTCGATTGCGCAGCTCGATGGCGCCCAGCGACAGCGGGGAGAAGAGCTTGTCCTGCACCTGGCTGGCGGGGGCGGAGGAAGTCATGAAGGCAGGTCCTTTCGGAGGTGGTGACCCGGCAGAGCCAGCAGAGTCATCGAGTCGTGCTGTCCAGACCAACCGCGCAGCGTGGGCGGAGATTCCTGAGCAGGGCCAATGTCACACTGCCGCCGCTATCCTGATGCCATGGAGCCCGTCCAGGACGTCTCAGCAGCCCGTCTGCCGCCGCTGCACGCCGTGCTCAGCCTCCAGGCGGCGCTCACCGGGGACGGGATCGAGAGCGTCGTCGGGGGGTCCGGTCTGTTGGCGAGCCTGGGACTGGTGGAGGAGGTCAACGACTGGGATGTGGTCGTCGACGCTCCGCCGGAGACGGTCGAGGACCTGCTGGATCGGCTCGGTCTGTCCCACCGCCGCAGGGCACGCTCCGGCTTGTTCCGAACCGCTGCGGCTCTGCTGGTCGATGCCGGAGATCACAGCATCGATGTGCTCGTCGGGTTCGCCCTGGACTCTCCGGAAGGTGTGATGGCGATACCTGCGCGGCCGGGCGGACGGTGGAAGGGTCTGCAGATGGCCCGCGCTGAGGACTGGGCCCAGGCCTACGCCCTGATGGGCCGGGCAGAACAGGCAGGCCTGCTCGAGCGCCATCTGGATGACTCATGGTCCCCCCGGCAGGATTCGAACCTGCGACACCCGCTTTAGGAGAGCGGTGCTCTATCCCCTGAGCTACGGAGGGTGGCGCGGCGATCATCGCCGCACATGCCCCGCCTCCCGGCGCGGCACCGGACCATCCTACCTGTGCGGCCGTCGCCGCGGGCCGAAGCGCGGCGCGGGCCGCTCCACTCCCTCACGGATCAGCCCCATCAGGACGGATCCGATCACCACCGCGCCGACGATCAGCAGCAGCGTCCAGCTCGCCACGGTGAATCCTGAGGCCAGGGCGACCATCCCGTCCTCGAGCGGTTCCATGGTGAGGATGTGGTCGATCAGGAAGTTCTCCGCGATGTCGACTACGGCGAAGATGCCAGCACCGGCGAGCACGATCCAGCGGAAGATCCCGCGGCGCATGACCAGTCCCACCACGGCCCAGGAGAAGAGCAGGAAGGAGATCGGAAACAGGATTCCCGCCGTTCGGTGCAGGAAGCTGAGCTGGCCGGTGCCGTCGGAATCCATCACGCTGCGCAGCCGCTCGATGTCCTCCACGGAGTATCCGAACAGGCGAGTGTCAGGCATGGAGAATCCACCGGCGAAATAGTTCATCTGAGGCAGCGCATAGAGGTGCAGATAGGCGAACAGCAGCACCATCACTCCCAGGAGTGAATAGAGCAGCAGATGCGGATTGGAGTCAGCACCCTCGGCGGCGCGCCGATTCGCCGCGCTCAGGTAGCCGTCCTTGACGTCATCCCGGCGCTGCGGGGCCACGGATGCGTCCTGGCCCGCCCGGCGTGCCTCGCGGAACGCTCGCAGCCCCCCGGGCTGGCCCACAGGTCCCGGCTGCACACGCCTGACCGCGGGATTGCCCCGAACCTTCTTGCGCCGCTTGGACATGATCCTCCTGAGGACATCTGCGTGCTTCCAGTCTGGCAGAGGTTCGGGGGATCGGTGCGCTGAATCGGTGTCAGCGCCGCCCCGTAGACTTGGACCACCATGGATTTCCTCTTCACCCCGCCGAAGGCGACGCCCGCCGAGCATTCCTCCAGTGCCGGATCCGCTCCCGATGCAGATGCCGTCGCCGAGCTCAACCCCGAGCAGCAGGCGGCCGTGCTGCACTCCGGATCGCCGCTGCTGATCGTGGCAGGAGCCGGATCGGGCAAGACCCGGGTGCTGACCCGCAGGGTCGTGCACCTGCTGCGCAGCGGTGCGGCGCGTCCGCATGAGATTCTGGCGATCACCTTCACCAATAAGGCCGCACGGGAGATGAAGGACCGCATCGCGGAGATGATCGGGCCCTCGGCCGAGCGGATGTGGATCTCGACCTTCCACTCGTCCTGCGTGCGGATCCTGCGCGCGGAGGCCGCCCATCTGGGCCGGAGGACCACCTTCACGATCTATGACAGCGCAGACTCGCTGCGGCTGATCACCACCATCGCCAAGGCTCATGACCTGGATCCCAAGCGGTTCAGTCCGCGTGCCCTGAAGAACAAGATCTCCGCACTGAAGAACGAGCTCATCGACGCCGATCAGTTCCAGGCCACCGCTGCCCATGAGCCCTTCTCCGAGGCGGTCTCCACGGTCTACCGGGAGTACTCCGAACGCCTCCGCGCGGCCAACGCCTATGACTTCGACGATCTTCTCGCCGAGACCGTCTACATGTTCGATGCCTTTCCGCACCTGCTGGACAACTACCGGCGCCGGTTCCGCCACGTGCTGGTCGACGAGTATCAGGACACCAACCATGCCCAGTACCGGCTCGTCCGCCAGCTCACCGGGCCCGCTCCGGACGGCGCCGAAGCGGCCGCGACGCCGGGAGCGGAGCTGACCGTGGTCGGAGACTCCGACCAGTCCATCTACGCCTTCCGAGGCGCGGACATCCGCAACATCGTGGAGTTCGCACGGGACTACCCGAATGCCACCACGATCAAGCTGGAACAGAACTACCGCTCCACCCAGACCATCCTCAACGCGGCCAATGCGGTGATCTCACAGAATCCCCACCGGACCGAGAAGAAGCTCTGGACCGCTCTGGGCGAGGGGTCTCCGATCGTGCTCCATGTGGCGCCCTCGGAGAACGACGAGGCCGAATGGATCGCGCGCACCATCGATGCTCTGGGCGACTCGGACGGCGTCAGGCCCTCCGACGTCGCCGTCTTCTACCGCACCAATGCGCAGTCGCGCTCGCTGGAGGAGCGACTGATCAACCGCGGCATTCCCTACCGGGTCATCGGCGGCACGCGGTTCTATGACCGCAAGGAGATCAAGGACGCGCTGGCCTACCTGCGTGTGGTCAACAACCCCGACGACGACGTGAACCTGCGCCGCATCCTCAACGAGCCCAAACGGGGAATCGGTGAGCGCGCCGAGGGCGCGGTCGCCACCCTGGCGACCCGGGACCGCACCACCTTCCTCGAGGCGCTGCGCCGGGCGGAATCCGCCCCGGGGATCGCCACCCGCTCGCTCAAGGCCATCGCCTCCTTCGTCCGGATGATCGATGACCTGATCCAGCTGAACCAGGACAGCAGGCCCTCGGTGGTGCTCGAAGCGGTGCTGGAGCAGTCAGGGATGCTCGAGGCCCTTCGTCAGTCCAAGGACCTGCAGGATGAGTCCCGCGCTGACAACCTCGGCGAGCTGGTCGCCGTGGTCAAGGAGTACGAGACCGAGGCGGCCGCGGCCGACGCGCGCCCCGCCGCCCAGGACGAGGAGTCGGTGCTCGAAGCCGAGGCTGGCTCCGCCGTCGGCGACCCCCAGGCCGGTCTGCAGGAGGGCCCCGGGGCCCTGTCCAACTTCCTGGAACAGGTCTCCCTGGTCGCCGATGCCGACGCGATCCCCTCAGCGGGGGACGAGGAGTCTCAGCGTCTCGCGGTGGAACAGGGACAGGTCACTCTGATGACCCTGCACACCGCCAAGGGCCTCGAGTTCCCGGTGGTGTTCCTCACCGGGATGGAGCACGGGATCTTCCCGCACTCGCGCTCCATGTCGGATCCGGACGAGCTCGCCGAGGAACGTCGTCTGGCGTATGTGGGGCTCACCCGGGCGCGCCAGCGCCTCTACCTCTCCCGCGCGGAGTCCCGGCACCTGTGGGGCCAGCACCAGTTCAACCCGCCCAGCCAGTTCCTCGGCGAGATTCCGGAGGAGCTCCTGGAGGTCGACGCCGCCTCATCGGTCTCGCGCGGGCCGCGCTTCGGCTCCGCAGGTTTCGGCTCGGCGGGGTTCGGCGGGTCCATCCAGGGCGGGGCAGGCAGCCTCAGCGGCGGCTGGGGCGCCGGCTCGAACACCTTCGGCTCAGGCGGCTCAGGCGGCTCACGCTCGGGCCCCACGGTCTACGGCGCCGCAGACAGCGAGAAGACATCGTCCTCACTCCCCGGCGCCGCCCGCGGCGCAGCCCCATCTCAGGTGGATCCAGACCGCGAGATGCCCAGCCTCAGCCCCGGCGACAGGGTCAGCCACCAGCGGTTCGGGGCGGGAGAGGTGCTCGCGGTCGAAGGATCCGGTGCCAAGACTGTCGCGAAGGTGAGCTTCGCCGGGTCTGAGAAGAGACTTCTCCTGCGATATGCTCCACTTGAGAAGGTCAGCTGAGCGCTGCGCGTGAAGCGCGCGACGCCGTCGGCCTTCACATGTAGAGATGACTTCGACGCAGAAGGACACACACGTGGACCTGTATGAGTACCAGGCGCGCGATCTCTTCGAGGCACACGGCGTTCCCGTGCTGGCCGGAATCGTGGCGCAGACCCCGGAAGAAGCGAAGGCGGCCGCTGAGAAGATCGGCGGCACCGTCGTTGTCAAAGCTCAGGTAAAGGTCGGAGGCCGCGGCAAGGCCGGCGGCGTCAAGCTTGCCAAGAGCGCCGATGAAGCGCAGCAGCATGCTGAAGCCATTCTGGGCATGGACATCAAGGGGCACACTGTGCACCGCGTGATGATCGCCCAGGGTGCAGACATCGCAGACGAGTACTACTTCTCGATCCTGCTGGACCGAGCCAACCGCAACTACCTCGCCATGTGCTCCAAAGAGGGCGGCGTGGAGATCGAGCAGCTCGCAGAAGAGCGGCCCGAGGCGCTGGCACGGGTCAGCGTCGACCCCAACACCGGCATCGACGCGGCCAAGGCGCTGGAGATCGCGGAGAAGGCTGGTTTCCCCCAGGAACAGCATGAGCAGCTCTCCCACGCCTTCCAGCAGCTGTGGACTGTCTTCTCCAAGGAGGACGCCACCCTGGTGGAGGTGAACCCGCTGGTCAAGACCGGCGAGGGGGAGATCATCGCTCTCGACGGCAAGGTCACCATCGATGAGAACGCCGCGTTCCGCCAGCCGGCGCACGCGGAGCTCGTGGATGAGCAGACCGAGGATCCGTTGGAGGCCAAGGCCAAGGAGAACGACCTCAACTACGTCAAGCTCGACGGCCAGGTCGGCATCATCGGCAACGGCGCCGGACTGGTCATGTCCACCCTGGACGTGGTGGCCTATGCAGGCGAGGCGCACGGCGGCGTGAAGCCCGCCAACTTCCTGGACATCGGCGGCGGCGCCTCGGCTGAGGTCATGGCCAACGGTCTTGACGTCATCCTCGGCGATGACCAGGTCGAGTCCGTCTTCGTCAACGTCTTCGGCGGCATCACCTCCTGTGATGCAGTGGCCAACGGCATCGTCAAGGCCCTGGAGATCCTCGGCGACTCCGCCACCAAGCCGCTCGTGGTCCGCCTCGACGGCAACAACGTGGAGGAGGGGCGCCGCATCCTCGAGTCGGCGAACCACCCGCTGGTCACCACCGCTGACACCATGGACGCCGGCGCCGACAAGGCCGCCGAACTTGCGCACTCCGCGCGGACTGACAAGTAAGGACCTGCTCACACAATGTCTATCTACCTGAACAAGGACTCCAAGGTCATCGTCCAGGGCATCACCGGCGGCGAGGGCACCAAGCACACCGCGCTGATGCTCAAGGCAGGCACGAACATCGTCGGCGGCGTCAATGCTCGCAAGGCGGGCACCACAGTGTCGCACCAGGACAAGGCCGGCAACGCCGTGGAGCTTCCAGTCTTCGAGTCCGTGGCCGAGGCCATGGAGAAGACCGGCGCCGACGTCTCGGTGGCCTTCGTGCCGCCGAAGTTCGCCAAGGATGCTGCTGTGGAAGCCATCGAAGCAGGCATCGGCCTGCTCGTGGTCATCACCGAGGGCATTCCGGTGCAGGACTCGGCCGAGTTCTTCAACCTCTCGCTGACCAAGACCGGTGCCGACGGCAAGCCGGTCACCCGGATCATCGGCCCGAACTGCCCCGGGATCATCACCCCGGGTCAGGCGCTGGCAGGCATCACCCCGTCCAACATCACCGAAGCCGGGCCCATCGGCCTGGTCTCGAAGTCGGGCACGCTGACCTACCAGATGATGTACGAGCTGCGTGACATCGGCTTCTCGACCTCCATCGGCATCGGCGGTGACCCGGTCATCGGCACCACGCACATCGATGCGCTGGAGGCCTTCGAGAACGACCCGGACACCAAGGCCATCGTGATGATCGGTGAGATCGGCGGCGATGCCGAGGAGCGGGCGGCCGAGTACGTCAAGGCCCATGTCACCAAGCCCGTCGTCGGCTACGTGGCAGGCTTCACCGCCCCGGAGGGCAAGACCATGGGCCACGCAGGTGCCATCGTCTCCGGCGGCTCGGGCACTGCCGAGGGCAAGAAGGAAGCCCTGGAAGCCGCCGGCGTGAAGGTCGGCAAGACCCCTTCCGAGACAGCACAGCTGCTGCGCGAGATCTTCAAGGGCTGAACCGCTGATCGTCGTCGATGACGGCGACGAAGCCGCAGCTGCGGGGCCGTTCCTGTTCATCAGGGGCGGCCCCGCACTCGTGCGTGCCGGTGCCGACGAGACCCGGACCGTCCCCGAGGAGGAGCTGCTCAGCCGCCCTCCGAGCCCTCGCCGAGCTCCCGCTCTGGGTGCTCGCCGAAGCGGAAGTGGCGTCCGCTGAGCTCCTCCGCACGGATCCGAACGAAGAAGTCCTTGATCGTGGGGACCCAGGGCTTCAGACCAAGCTCCTCGGCGGACTCCCGCTCGGCGGAGGTCTCCAGCCGGGCGGCCTTGCCGCGCAGCACCACAGACCAGGCCTGGTCCGAGAGGATCCCGTCGGCTTCGAAGACCACGCTCTCATTGACCGCCATCTCCGCGAGCTTGGATCCCGGCGCGGTCCGCAGCACGATGGAGCTCCCCTGGACTGCGCAGTTGACCGGGAAGATGTCGGCGCGTCCGCCGACCACCGTCACCAGACGTCCGTGCTGGGTGCCCTTGAGCAGACTCCAGCACTGTTCTTCGCTGAGCACCAGGACTGGTTCGTTCTCGGGATGTTCGAACATTGCCGTCACCATCTCTCGCTGGTAGTGCACTTCACTGTGCACCTGCGAGTCTAGCGTTCTTCTACACGTCGTAGAAGAGTTGGACCTACGCCACTGTGCCGCCCAGGAGTGAACCCAGCAGGTAGGTCACCGCAGCGGCACCGAGGCCGATGGCCAGCTGGCGCAGCCCGCGCTTGAGCGGAGAGGCGCCGGAGAGCAGGCCCACGGCCGCCCCGGTGGCCAGCAGGGCGAGCCCCACCATGGAACTGGCCAGGATGATCGCCGGGGCGCCCTCCCCGCCGAACAGGTACGGGAGCACGGGGATCAGCGCGCCGACGGCGAAGAAGACGAAGCTGGATCCCGCCGCGGTCCAGGCGGAGCCGACGATCTCGTGAGTCTCCGCAGGTTCGGCCGGATCGTGGGAGAGCTCCGGCCTGCAGTCACAGTCAAAGACTCCCAGGCGCTCCAGCGCGCGGTGTTCGGCGTCACCGGCGCTCATGCCGCGGGCCCGGTAGACCAGGACGAGCTCATTGTGGTCGAAGTCGAGATCGGGGGCGGCCCGCAGCGTGGCCTGCGTGGGCCTGGTGGCGTCGAGCAGCTCGCGCTGGCTGCGCACCGAGACGAACTCCCCGGCGGCCATGGACAGGGCGCCCGCGAGCAGCCCGGCCATGCCGGTCAGCAGAATGACCCCGGAGCCCACGCCGGTGCCACCCATGCCCACGATCAGCGCCAGATTGGAGACCAGTCCGTCATTGGCGCCGAACACCGCGGCGCGAAAGCCTCCGGAGAGCTTCTCCCGGCCGCGGGTCGCCAGGGCGCGCACGACCTCTTCATGGATGGCCTCATCGGCCGCCATCCGGGGGGTCGCGTCATCATCCTGCTCGTAGGGGGAGCCTTCTTCTGCGCGCTGCGCCAGTGCCAGGATGAACACCGAACCAAAGATCCGTGCCATCCAGCCCAGCAGGACCCGGTGTGCGGAGGGGGCCGGCAGTCGCTCCGCATCGGCACCCAGGAGGTCTCGCCAATGCTGCTCGTGGCGCTGCTCCGCCGCGGCGAGGCCGAGCAGGATCTGTCGCTCCTCGCCCTGCTTGCGCTCCGCGAGATCGGTGTAGAGCCTTCTCTCGGCCTGCTCGTCTGCGAGGTACTTCCGCCAGCGCCGGACCTGTCGTGCCGTGGGCGCGGCGGCCGGCGGGCGCGGTCCGCCGGGGGAGTCTGCGGGGTCGGTGGAGCTCATCGGGTTCAGTCTTCCCGAACCATGTGCTCCGAGTCAGGTCTGGACGTCCTGTGACGAAGTTCAGGAATGGCTAAACCGACGACGCCGGGCGCTGGCCTCGCCGATCAGCCGCCGAGCGGCGGGGGAATCCACACCGGGGGCGAGTCCCAGGTAGTCCGGCGCCAGATGATCGGGTTTCAGCCGCCCGGGTGTCATGTCCGGGTGCCCCAGAGCCAGGTAGGTGCCGCCCGCGCGGCGCAGGATGAGCATGCCCGCGGCGATGTCCCAGGGTCTGGTGTCCACCCCGATGACCACATCCGCCCATCCTGCGGCGGCATGGCAGAGCTCCAGGGCGCCGGAGACCACTCGGCGCACCGTGGAGTAGATGCTGACCATCTCGGCGAAGGTGTCGAGGGCCAGCCGTCCCTCCTGGGCCAGCACCTCGGCGGACGGGTAGCTGGTCATCAGGTTCAGCGTCTGTTCGCCGCGCTGGCTCGGCTCCCCGGCGCGCGGGCTCTCCAGGCGGATCTCTGCGTCCCCCGAGAAGAGGTAGGCCCCGTCGTCGTCGGCGGAGAAGGTCAGCCCGTTCACCGGGTCGTGGACCACGCCGGCGATCACCTCGCCCGCGAAGACCGCCGCGATGGAGAGTGAGAACATCGCGAAGCCGTGGACGAAATTGCTGGTGCCGTCGATGGGGTCCACGATCCATTCCAGCGCGCCCGTGCCGCGTGCCCCCTGCTCCTCGCCGGTGACCCGGGAGTCGGGAAACGCCTCGGTCAGCTCCCGAGCCAGCGCGGTCTCCGTGGCCCCGTCGTGGCGGGTGAGCAGGTCATGGCTGCTGCTCTTGGTGGTGACATCCATCCCCGCGGGGGGATTCCGCGCCCGAAACGCCTCCGCAAGGGGCAGTCCGGCCCGCTGCGCTGCGGCTGAGGCGATCAGCCTCAGGACGCGCGGGTCGGGGCGGGACTCGGACTGGTCGGGGAGCGGGCTGTTCTTCGCATGGTTGTTCGGCACCTGTTCACCCTATCCATCGAGGACCGAGGCAGTGTCCCACCCCACAAGCCGGTATGATCGAGCCGATGACGCACCCGGAGCCGACTGAGGTACTTCAGGACACCGCCGCCGTTCGTCGGCACTACAGCGACCGCACCCGGAACAGGGTGATGAAGGCCGAGGACGGCTGGCACCAGTTCCGCCTCGGGCTGGCTCGCCGCCGTGGCCTGAACGTCACCATGCTCTCCATGACCGGCTATGGCTGCCGTCGCTGGGTCAGGATCTTCTCCCGCGTCGTGATGGCCCCGGACTCCGACTTCGAGAACGGTCTTCGCGTCGCCCAGGTGATCGCCGACGGGGTGCGCGGCTGGCGCAACTTCGTCTCCGCCCCGGTGCCCTTCGCAGAGCTCACCGTGGAGGTCGGGGGCAGGGAGTTTCAGGTGGTCGCCGATCGCGGTGGGATCGTCGACGCGGTGATCGAGACCGACCTGGAGCCCGGATGGCAGCAGGTGACCCTGCGCGCAGCGGGGAGCGAGGCCACCGGCGCTGAAGTCCACATCATCGACGACTCGACCCGCACCGGCGTGGTCTGCGACATCGACGACACCGTCGTGGTGACCACCCTCCCACGTCCGCTGCTCGCCGCCTGGAACTCCTTCGTCCTGGACGAGCACGCCCGCACCCCCACACCGGGCATGGCGGTGATGATGGAGCGGCTCATGGTGAACTTCCCCGGGTCCCCGGTCATCTACATCTCCACCGGAGCCTGGAACGTGGCGCAGACCCTGACCCGCTTCCTCACCCGGAACCTGTACCCGCAGGGACCGCTGCTGCTCACCGACTGGGGACCCACGGCCGATCGCTGGTTCCGCTCGGGCAAGGAGCACAAGGTCCAGCAGCTGGAGCGGCTCGCACAGGACTTCCCGGAGATGTCCTGGGTGCTGATCGGTGATGACGGCCAGCATGATCCTGGCATCTACGCCGATTTCGTGCGCCGGCATCCCGAACACGTCACCGCAGTGATCATCCGCGAGCTCACCTATTCGGAGGCGATGCTCGCCGGCGGCCGCGCAGAGGACCCCGTGGGCAACGACCTGCTGAACTACGGGGACCCCGCTGAGCCCGCCGACGCCGTGCAGGTCGCCGGGGAGCGGCGGATCCCCTGGATCTACGGCCCCGATGGCAAGGACATCGCTGCCAAGCTCGCCAAGCACGGTCTGCTCTAGCCTGCTCCAGCCTCGACGGGCAGGCGCAGTCCTGCGTGCGCGCCCGATGCCTCGCCGCGGCGTCCCGTCCGGCTGACGAGTCTGCGGCGACCGGGCACGTTCAGCCGACCGAAGCGGCCTCTGCGGCCGAAGTGCCGGAACGCCGGGGCCTGGTCCGCAGCGACCGCACTCGACGGTTGACCTCCACCGCTCTGGCGTAGTGGCCGATGAGCTCGTTCGAGACCGCCTCCCAGGTGCGTCCCTGCACGCTGGCGCTTGCATCGCGCCCGAAGGCGCTGCGTGCCGAGTCGTCGGAGAGCAGATGTTCGACCGCCGAGCGCATGCCCTGGAGGTCCCCAGGACGGTACAGCCAGCCGGAGCGTCCGACGTCGACCAGGTCCAGCGGACCTCCGCGCCCCACTGCAACCACCGGGACTGCGGCCGCCATGGCCTCCTGGATGGTCTGGCAGAACGTCTCCGCCTCCCCAGGGTGGACGAAGATGTCCAGACTGGCCACGTGGCGTCCCAGCTCATTACCGGACTGGAAGCCCGCGAAGTGCGCCCGCTTCAGACGCCTGCGCAGGGTCTCCTCCAGCGGCCCTGAGCCGATGATCACCAGCCGGGTGCCCGGCAGCGCGTCGAGCACCTCCAGGTCCTCGATCTGCTTCTCAGCGGCGAGGCGGCCGACGAAGCCGATCAGCTTCTCCCCGCTGCCGCTGATCTGGGAACGCAGCTCCGCGCTGCGCCGCGCGGGGGAGAACCGCGCCGTGTCCACGCCGCGCCGCCAGGTCTTCAGCCGCTTGATGCCGCGCCGACCCAGCTGTTCCCGGCAGAAGGAGGAGGGCACCAGCGTCAGCGTGGAGCTCGTGTGCATGCGATCCACGTGCTGCCAGAGCAGCTCGGTCGCCCAGGGCAGCCGGTAGCGGGCCGCGTAGGTGGGGACCTCGGTCTGGTAGATCGAGACCGTCGGGATGCCCAGCGCATCAGCCGCCTGAATGGCGCGCCAGCCGAGCACGAAGGGGGATGCCACGTGCACCACGTCCGGGCCGATCCCGGCGAGCAGGTGGCGGATCCGGGTCACGAAGCCGGCGGCGACCCTGACCTTGGGGTAGTCGGGCAGCGGCAGGGAGGGCACCCGGATGACCGGGAATCCCTCGCACAGCTCACGCCGGGAGCTGTGCACCTCGGCGAGCGGGTTGGTCTCGAACATCGTGTCCGAAGGGGCGATGACGGTGACGTCATCACCGCGGCGGCGCAGATGGGCGAGCACATGAAGCACGGAGTTGGTCACACCGTTCATGTGGGGGAGGAAGGATTCGGTCACCACGACGACTCTCACACCCTCAGCATGCCCAGCTCGAGCGAGCAACCGTCGTCGCCACCGTGGCCGGCCTGTGAACAGTGCGGAAACCTTCCCCGCGCACCGGATAGGGTGAGCTGGTGGAAATACTGATCCCTGCCGCCGTCGTCGGCCTGGTCCTGCTCGCCGCCGTCATCCAGCGTCTGGTGGGGCTCGGCTTCGGCATGGTCATGGCTCCGTTCCTGGTGGTGCTCATCGGAGCCCATGAGGGAGTCATGCTGGTGAACTTCCTGAGCATCTTCGCGCCGATGCTGGTGCTGCCGCGCATCTGGAGCGAGATCGAGTGGCGCAAGGTGGTGTGGGTGGGGCTGCCGGCTCTGGCGGTCATGCCGCTGGCCGCCTGGGTGTCGGTGAACTCCCCCTCGGGTCCGCTCTACGTGGTCGTCGCCGCCCTGGTCATCACGGGACTGATCACCTCCATGCTGCTGAGCCGGATCACGTTTGAGGCCGACGGAGCCACCACGCGGGTGTTCGCCGGGGTGGGAGCCGGGGCCGGGACCGTGATCGCCGGTGTCGGGGGGCCCGCCATGACGATCTATGCCGTGGTCGCCCGCTGGCCGGTGATGGCCATGGTCGCGACGCTGCAGCCGATCTGGATCCTGCTGTCGATGGGCTCCTTCGGGATCAAATGGGCCTTCGACGACGGTGCGCTCCCGGGACTGCCCGGATGGGCCTGGGCCGGCTCCGTGGCGGCGATCATCGGCGGGATCTTCATCGGAGAATGGCTCCAGCGCCGCATCGACGAGGCGCTGGTCCGTCGGCTCGTGCTGATCCTCGCGTTCCTCGGGTCCATCATGGCCCTGATCACGGGTCTGCGACTCATGCTCGGCTGAGGCCTGTTGCTCCGGGCGAAGACCCGAACCTGCTGAGATCATAGGACCGATGGCCTCCACCGACACCGACCCCCGCAGCCCGGCGAGCTCCGCCGCGGCGACGTCCGAATCTGCACCCCGCCGGCGCCGGTTCGCCCTGCCCACACCTCCGCTGTGGCTGGTGGGCCTGGCCGAGGCAGTGCAGATCCTGATCGTCACGACCCTGATGGTGGGCCTGCCCGTTCTGGCGATGAGCCTCGCCGGGGGCTTCACGCAGACCGGCATCGCCTTCGTGCTGAGCCTCGCTGCGCAGTCCTGGCTGGTGATCCATGGGATCCCCGTGGAGCTGGTGGTGACCCTTGATCCGGGCGCGCTGGGTGGGGCGCTGGACGTGCCCGGCGGCGGCTGGTTCCATCTGGTGCCCCTGGGCCTGACCCTGATCCCGCTGTGGCTCGGGTGGCGCGCCGGCGGCAGGATCGCCCGCGGGTCCTATTCGGACCAGCTGTGGCAGGGCCTGCTGCCCCTGGTGCTCGGCTACGGGGCCGGCGGGGCGGGCATCGCCTGGGTGGCCCAGGCCGAGAGCCTTCACGTGATGCCCCTGGTGGCGGGCCTGTGCGCCGGGCTGCTGATGGGACTGGCGGCGCTCGCGGGATGCTACGCCGAGGCGCGCAGCGCCGCGCGCATGATCGGAATGGACCTGGAGGCCCGCATCGAGGAGCTCTCGCAGCAGCTGCGCTGGGCCGGCTCCTATGCCTGGGCCGTGGCGCGCGCCGGACTGGTCGGATTCATCGCGGCACTGGGGCTCGCGGCGCTGTTGCTGACCGCTCAGCTGGGTGCCCGGTGGATGGAGATCGCCAATGTCTACGAGCAGCTGAATCCGGGTCTCTTCGGCGTCCTGGGGCTGACGCTGCTGCATGTGGGGCTTGCCCCGAACCTTGTGCTCTGGGCGCTGGCCTACTCCACCGGCTCCGGGTTCGCCCTGGGCTCCGGGACCCTGGTCTCCCCCTGGGGCGTGGAGCTGGGCGCCGTGCCCGCAGTGCCGGTGCTGGCGGCACTTCCCAGCGCGGAGCACCCATACGGGCTGGCGGTGCTCGCCGTTCCGGTGCTCGCCGGCGTCGTGGCCGGCTGGTGGCTCATGCGTGAGGGGGAGAATCACCTCGACGACTGGTTCGCTCTGCGGATCTCCTGGCGGCCACTCTCGGCCGCTCTCTCCACGCTGGTCCTGGGGGTGCTCACCGGACTGGTCGCCGCGGCCCTCGCGGTGGGACCGCTCTGGCTCTCCCACATCTCGCTGGGCGTGGGCAGGATGACCGACATCGGTCCGCACGCGCTGCTCAGCGCGGCGATGCTGGGCGCGTGGGTCTCACTCGGCGCCGTGCTCGGCTATGGGATCTCCCTGGGGGCACAGCGCGCGAGGCGCCGTCCCTCCCGCGCCCACTGACGCCCGGCAGGCTCGCCAGGTCCCGCACTCTCGGCAGACTGAGGCTCGGCAGGCTCCGCAACTCTTGGCAGGCTCAGCGCCCGAGCCCGGGCACGGAGTTGAGCATTCCGTCCTCGTACTCGACCAGACAGCGGTCCATCGATCGCTCGGTCAGGGCGCCGTCGCGGCACTGCTCGAACTCCACCGTCGCCTGCCAGAAGATCGCCTGGGTGGTGGCGGTGAAGGTGAAGAGCCCGCAGGAGAGCAGGACCAGGATCGCACTGATGTGCATCATGATCGGGAGGCGCCGGCGCAGGCACTGCACGAGCAGGACGATCCCGCCGACGATCCCGGCCAGCCCGGCCGCCACCGCGAGCAGGCGCCAGGGGAGCGGCAGCTGGAGTCCCAGGTAGCTCAGCAGCAGAGCGAGCACCAGCCATCCGGTGAAGCGACCGTAGAAGCGGAACGTCTTCTCATCGAGATCGGCGGAGCGCGGCCTGGCGGGCGGAGTCATGCTCATGGTCCACCACCCTATCCGGGCTCATGAGCGGCGACGGACCGCGGAGTCGGCGCGGACCCGAAGTAGGGTGTCAGGCATGCGCATAGTGGTCCTGGTCTCCGGTTCGGGGACGAATCTCCAAGCCGTCATCGACGCCGTGCAGGCGGGCACCCTTGATCTCGAGATCGCCGCCGTGGGCTCAGACATTCCTGGCTGCGGAGGAGTCCGGCGCGCACAGGACGCGGGCATCCCCACGTTCGAGGTGCCGCTGGTCAAGGGCGGCGACCGAGCCGAGTGGAACCGTGCGCTCTGCGCGGCAGTGCAGGTGCACGCCCCGGACCTCGTGGTCTCCAGCGGATTCATGCGGATTCTGGGGGCCGAGTTCCTCGAAGGTGTTGCGGCGCCGATCATCAACACCCACCCCGCACTGCTGCCCAGCTTTCCCGGTGCCCATGCCGTCCGCGATGCCCTGGCCCACGGGGTCAGGATCACCGGGTGCACGGTGCACCGGGTCGATGCCGGGGTGGACACCGGCCCCATCATCGCGCAGGAGGCCGTTCCGGTTCTCGAGGCAGATGATCAGGACTCGCTTCACGTGCGCATCAAAGTCGCTGAGCGCAGACTGCTGGTGCAGACGCTGCGCAGCATCGCGGCCGGAGGCCTCAGCCTCGGCTAGCTCCCCCGTAGGGGTTCTCGTCCGAGTCCGGTGACCGCTCCCCGGAGCCCTGGCCGTGTGCTCCTGAACCATAGGGCCCGGAGCCATGAGGGCCGGGGTTGTAGGGTCCGGGGTTATAGCCCCCGGGACTCTGAGCTCCCGGGCTGTACGGGTCCGACCCGTAGGGGCCGGGGTTGTGAGGCGCCGGCTGCCACTGCTGCTGGCCCCCTCCGGGGTAGACGCCCGGGCCCCGCGGATCTCCATAGGGACCCGCTCCACGTGCCTGGTCCTTCCAAGCCTTGCGACTGCGCACATAGGCATTGCTGGCAGGCAGCCACAGCGCGAGGATCGCTGCCAGGCTGAGTCCGGTGACGATCAGGTACACGGGGCCGAAGATGATCATGAAGACGCTGCCGGCGAGGAAGATCGTGGCGAGGATGCGGCCCACGTTGCCGGTCATGGTCCCCACAAAGGCAAAGAGCGTGTACAGCGCAGCCAGCAGGATGCCGCCGAAGAGCGCCAGCACGCCGACGGCGTAGAGCATGTCCTCCACTGTGAGCTCCTCGCCGCCGGTTCCCGCGGCCCCCTGCTGCGCCTGGGTGTCCTCGATGACCTCGGACCACATGGGATCCACATCCTGGGGGTTGGCTGAGGCGAAGTCGAGGAAGCTGAAGATGCTCAGAGCCAGTGCGGCCGCACCTGCCAGCAGCATCAGCACCATGGCGAGGATGAGCGTGACCGGCCGACGGGGCTTCTGCTGGGCGGCGAACCGGTCACCGGATGGACTGCCGTAGCCCCCCGGATGACTGCCGCCCCGGCTCTGGAGCTCACCTGGGTGCTGACCTGGCTGCTGGCCTGGGTACGGACCCTGCGGAGCACCGTAGCCGGACTGACCCTCGTAGCCGGACGGCGTGCCGGGACCGCGCGGGCTGCCGTAGCCAGGCTGTGTCCCGTAGCCCTGCGACTGACCGTATCGGGAGGAGTCGCCCGAGCCCGAGGGGGCGCCGTAGCCGGCGGCGGCCCCCTGGGACGAGGACTCATCGGCGGCGGGGGGCGGAGACTGATGTCCGGGCTCTCCCGGCGGCGGGTTCCGCTGTCCCCAGCGCGGCTGCTCGGGCGGCCGGTTCTCCTCAGGTGTGCTGCTCATGAAAGTTTCCTCCTCCGCGCTCGAGATCGGCTGAACACATCTGCTGCGCTCAACGGGCCCCTGCGCTGCCGGTCTGTTCTCCGCTCTACTGTATCGGCGGCGGACGGCCGACCCCACCCCCTGCGCTCCTGCGCCCAGCAGAGCGTTCCTCCGCGACAGCAGACTGGGCTCCTCCGCCACAGAAGTGGGGGTCGCTGCGGAAACTCTGCAAGACTGATCACTATGGAACGTCGCGACACGAAGGATCTGCGCCGCTCGGCGCAGTCGGTCTCCACGGTGCACCTGGTGCGCCACGGAGAGGTCCACAACCCGGAGAAGGTCCTCTATGGACGTCTTCCCGGGTTCGGGCTCTCCGAGCTCGGCCAGCAGATGGCCACGGGCATCGCAGAGCACTTCCAGGAGCGGGCGGCCGCCGGACGACCTGTGCACCTGCTGGCGGCCTCGCCGCTGCAGCGCGCCCAGGAGACCGTCGCGCCCATCTCGGAGCGGCTCGGTCTTCCGGTCACAGTGGAGGATCGGGTGCTGGAGGCGGAGAACGCCTTCGAGGGACTCTCCGAGATCAAGCGCCAGCTCAGGAACCCGCGGCGGTGGCCGCTGCTGGTCAACCCCCTGCGTCCCTCCTGGGGTGAGCCCTACACCTCGCAGGTGAGGCGTGTGCTCGCCGCGGTGAAGGACCTCTCGGATCAGGCGGTGGCAGAGCACGGTGAAGGAGCCGAGGTTGTCATCGTCTCGCACCAGCTGCCCATCTGGGTGACCCGGCTGTGGGCCGAGGGGCGCCCGCTGTGGCATGACCCGCGTGACCGCAAATGTACGCTGACCTCGGTGACCTCCCTGCACCTGGGCCATGCTGGAGTGGAGTCCGTGAGCTACGCCGAACCCAACCACGAGCTTCTCCAGCACGCGGCCAACCTCCCCGGAGCCTGAGAGTCCGTGCCCGCGGCGGGAAGTCACGGTCTCTGTGACTTCTGGCTCCGCAGACAGTTCTACGGACTGTAGAATTAGCACTCGGCTGACCCTGGCTCCCTCTTCAGATCTGGACACCGCAGCGCATGACCGTCTCCATTGATCGACCCGCACAGACCCCGCGCCTCCGGGTGCTCGCCGCAGTGGCACTCGCCTCCCTCCTGACCCTCACCGGATGCAGCTCCGGCAACGATGAGCTTGCCCAGCGCGCGCAGAACGACGGCAGCAACTACGTGGCCGGCGACGGCTCGGTGCAGGAGATCGCCCCGGCGGAACGTGGCGAGCCCGTGCAGTTCGAGTCCACCCTCTTCGACGGCTCATCGGTGAGCCCGCAGCGCTGGGAGGGCGAGGTCACCGTGATCAACTTCTGGTACGCCGCCTGTGCCCCCTGCCGGGTGGAGGCTCCCGACCTGGCCGATCTCCATGAGGAGTTCAGCCCAGAAGGCGTGCAGTTCTACGGTGTGAACACCCGAGACACCCAGCCCACGGCGGAGGCCTTCGAGCGGAACTTCGGGATCGAGTATCCCTCGATGGAGGACCGCGACGGTGAGGTGATGCTCGCCATGACCGACTACGTTCCACCCTCGGCGGTGCCCACCACGCTGGTCTTGGACAAGCACGGCCGCGTCTCTGCCCGCATCCTCGGTGTCGCAGAGCCGGGGACCCTCAGCGCGCTGATCCGCACGGCGCAGGAGGAGGACCCCAGCTCGAACCAGAGCCAGGACGACGACGCGGCGGCCTCCGCGGCTGCACCGGATGCGCTCTCTGCCGCGCCGACCGCCACATCGACCGTCACGCGGACAGGGCGCGCCGCGCATTGATGAACACTCTCGCCCAGGCGGTGCCGCTGCTGAGCGCCGCCGACAACCGCTTCGCAGAGATCGTCTTCGACGGGTCTCTGCTGATCTCCGCTCCGGTGGCGCTGCTCGCCGGACTCGTGTCCTTCCTCTCCCCCTGCGTGCTGCCTCTGGTTCCGGGGTACCTCGGCTATGTGACCGGACTCTCAGGTGTGGAGCTGCATGATCGTCGCAGGTCGCGGATGGTGCTGGGCGCCTCGCTCTTCGTGCTCGGCTTCTCGGTGGTGTTCGTTCTCATCGGCGTGGTGTTCTCCCAGGCCATGGTCTGGCTCCGGGTCGAGGGGGGCTGGCTGACTCAGGTGTTGGGCGCCGTCGTCGTCATCATGGGGCTGGTCTTCATGGGGGCCTTCAGCTTCCTCCAGCGCGAGCGCAAGCTCGAGCGGCGCCCCCCGGACGGACTGCTGGGCGCGCCGCTGCTGGGGGCCACCTTCGGCATCGGCTGGGCACCGTGCATCGGTCCCACGCTCGCGGCGGTGCTCGCCCTGGCCACTCCGATGGGCGGGGACCCGGCCCGCGGAGTGTTCCTCATGTTCATCTACTGCCTGGGCCTCGGGATCCCGTTCATCCTGATCAGCCTGGGCCTCAAGCGCGGGATGACGGCCCTTCGCTTCTTCACCCGACACAAGGTCGCAGTGATGCGCTTCGGCGGCGCCGTCCTGATCGTGGTCGGACTGCTGATGCTCTCGGGCATCTGGAACACCTGGGTCTATGCTCTGCAGGACTGGTTCGCCAATGACGTGAGGCTGCCCATCTGATGGCCGAGAAGCGCGAGAACACCTATATGCCCGCCGGGCACCGTGACGGACCCGAGACTGAGACCCCGGCCGGTGCAGGCGAATCCCGAACAGAGGTGACCCCGCCGGTGCTGGGCGTCCGAGGGATGCTGCGCTGGGCCTGGACCCAGCTGACCTCCATGCGCACGGCGCTGATGCTGCTGCTGATGCTCGCCGTGGCCGCTGTGCCCGGATCGATCTTCCCGCAGCGGGTCCAGGACTCCTTCGCGGTCGAGACCTGGATCGAAGACAACCCCGGCGTAGGCGAGGTCCTGGACTTTCTCCAGTTCTTCGACGTCTATTCCTCGGTCTGGTTCTCCGCGATCTACCTGCTGCTGTTCATCTCTCTGATCGGCTGCATCCTGCCCCGGGCGAAGAAGCACTGGCAGCAGATCACCTCCGCGCCTCCGCGCACGCCGCGTCGACTCGAGCGGCTGCCGGAGTTCGGGGCACTCGAGCTGCAGTCCGCCGCCGCCGGGGATCCGCAGGACGGACCCCAGGAGCAGCAGGCGCTCCAGGAGGCGGCAGAAATCCTCAAGTCGCGCCGCTACCGGGTGCAGATCCGCGAGACCTCGGTGGGTGCCGAGAAGGGCTACCTCAAGGAGACCGGCAACCTGATCTTCCACGTGGCGCTGGTCGGCGTGCTGATCTGCGTCGCGCTGGGTTCGATGTTCAGCTATCGCGGACAGAAGATCCTGATGGAGGACGAAGGGTTCGTCAACGCGCTGGTGGCCTATGACAACTTCTATCCGGGCGCGTACTTCAGCGAAGATGACATGCAGCCGTTCTCGGTCCAGCTCGATGACTTCGAGCGCGTCTTCGACCGGGAGTCGACCACCCACTTCGGTCAGCCGCTGGACTTCACCGCAGACGTCACCACGCGGCTCGGCGCCGACGGCGAGCCGCAGTCGGAGGAGCTCAAGGTCAACCAGCCGCTGACCCTCGACGGCGCCCGGGTCTTCCTGGTGGGCAACGGCTATGCCCCGGAGGTCACTGTGCGTGACGGTCAGGGCGACGTCGCCTTCTCCGGCCCGGTGGTCACCCGCCCGGATGACGATGTCTACACCTCCATGGCAGTCATCAAGGCCCCGGATGCGCAGCCCCAACAGCTCGGCTTCGTCGGCCTCCTGCTGCCCACCGCCCAGGACGCCGGCGACGGGCTGGCAGTCTCCGTGGATCCCGAACTGGGCAACCCCGAGCTGCAGCTGAACTCCTACTACGGCGACCTGGGCCTGGACGACGGCGATCCGCAGAACGTCTACGTCCTGGACACCGAGGGGCTGGAGGTGCTGAACTCCCGCGAGGAGGAGGCCGGCGGCATCGTGCTCTCCCCGGGGGAGACCTACGAGCTTCCCGAGGGAATGGGGTCGATCAGCTTCGACGGCGTCCAGGACTACGTCGCCATCGACATCCACTACAACCCGGCGCAGCAGGGAGTGCTGATCTTCGCCCTGACAGCGCTGAGCGGTCTGGTGCTCTCGCTGTTCCTGCGTCGTCGGCGCGCGTGGGTCACTGTGGAGACGACCCCGGCAGGTCGCACGCTGGTGCGCTATGGCCTGCTCTCCCGTGGTGAGGACTTCAGGCTGCGGGATGAGAACATTGCTCTGCGTGGCCAGTTCGAGAAGAAGTGGCCCGTGCGGGCCCCAGAGGAGGAATCCTGATGCAGTCCATCAATATGGAACTGGCGCAGTACAGCGAGCTGTTCATGCTGATCGCCGGCTTCGTCTACACCGGTGCGTTCATGCTCTTCGCCGTGGACATGATCCGCAGCTCGGCGACCATCCGCCGGGTGGAGGCCGAGCTGGCCGCCGAGAGCGCCGCGGAACGCCGACTCGTGAGCTCCGGCGCCCCTGCGGCAGACGCCGCGCCCGCAGGCCCGGGGCCGGATAGCCCCGAGACCATGGACGCGCCCGCCGATGAGCTGGTGGACGAGGAGATGGCCTACCTGGGCACTCGTCGCCCGTTTGCGAACGTGGCCGTGGCGCTGACCGTGCTGGCCGTCGCCGCACATGCCTTCGCGGTCGCAGCTCGCGGCATCGCCACGAACCGGGTGCCGTGGGCGAACATGTTCGAGTTCCTGACCACAGGCGCCCTGGTGGTCGCCGCGGTCTACCTGCTGGTGCTCACCCGCAAGGACATCCGATTCCTCGGGACCTTTGCCCTCGGACTGGTGGTCACCATGATGATGGGCGCCACCGTCGGGTTCCCCACCCCGGTGGCCCACGTCCAGCCCGCCCTGCAGAGCCCCTGGATCGCGATCCACGTCTCGCTGGCGGTGCTGGCGATGTCATTGTTCACGCTGACCTTCGCGATGAACGTGCTGCAGCTCATCCAGCACCGGCGCGAGCTGGCGCAGGCCTCCGGTGACACGACGAGGAGCGGGGGATGGCAGTTCCTGCGACTGGTGCCCTCGGCGACCTCGCTGGAGAACTGGGCCTACCGGATGAACGCCGTGGGCTTCGTCTTCTGGACCCTCGGCCCGCTGATCACCGGCTCGATCTGGGCCGAAGAGGCCTGGGGTCGGTATTGGGGCTGGGATGTGAAAGAGGTCTGGACCTTCGTGATCTGGGTCGTCTACGCGGGATACCTCCATGCCCGCGCCACCCGCGGCTGGACCGGCAACCGGGCGGCCTGGCTCTCGATCATCGGCTTCGCCTGCATCATGTTCAACTATGGCGTGGTCAACGTCTACTTCCCGGGCCTGCACTCCTACGCAGGACTGCCCGAGTAGCGCAGGACTGGCCGAACGGCGATCCTCCCGGGTCAGCGGCCGGCGTCGTCCCGGTGCTCACCTGATCCAGGCCGGGAGTCCCCCGACTCCCGGCGCAGCTGCTCCTGGGTCTGGTTGAAGTCCTCGGCCAGGGCATCCTCTGCCGCATTGTCATCCTGCTCTGCGCCGCCGAGCCTGCGTTCACCGCCGAAGCGCCGCGCGAGCTGCTCTCCGGCGGCGAGACGGAGCCGGTTGAAGAACAGATAACCCAGTGCCCAGGACACGATCAGCCCCACGATCAGGGCGAAGAGCACCGTGTAGGTGCCCAGGTCCAGCAGCAGGCAGGCGGCGAAGACGATGAAGAAGGCGCCCAGGCGCAGCAAGGAATATTTCAGCACGGACATGGACCCAGTGTAGGTCTGCGCGCTGGTGAATCCGAGCTCAGTCATCAACTACCCTGGAGGGATGATGAGGATCATTATCGGGCTGGGAATCGTGGGCCTCGGGCTGCTGATCTACAGCCTGATCGAATGCCTGCAGACGCCCCGCCACCGGATCCGGGTGCTGCCGAAGATCGCCTGGATCGCGGTGATCGTGCTGCTGCCGATCATCGGTGCCGGACTGTGGCTCGGCTTCGGCCGCGTGCGCGCCCCCAAGAAGGGAAGCCAGGCCCCGCGGCGCCCGAGCTCCCCCGATGATGACCCGGACTTCCTGCGCCAGGTGGAGATCCAGCGCCGTCATCGCCAGCGCGAAGAGGAGAAGCTCCAGCGTGAGGCCGAGAAGCGCCGCCAGGAGCATCACCAGCAGGAGCTGAAGGCCCGCAACGCCCCGGCCCCGCGCCCACAGGGTGAGAATGCCCAGACTCAGTCCCGCGAGGAGCAGGAGAAGCAGCTCGGCGAGGCCGCCGATGCGGCCGTCTCGGGAGAGTCTTCCTCCAACGGCACAGGCTCCTTCCGCCAGACCGGCGAGGAGCCCCCGGGCCGCGATGACGCGCCCCAGGAGCCTGAGACCTCCGAGGACGACGGCGAGCCCGGCTCCCCCCGCTCCAGCTGAGCGTGAGGACCAGCGCAGCATGAAGGCTAGCTGAGCATGAGGGCTAGCTGAGCATGAGGGCGGCAGCGTAGGTCACGGCGAAGGCCATGCCGATCAGGCTGGTCAGCTGCAGCACCCGGATCAGCGCCGGGCCCTTCTTCTCGGGTGAACCCATGATCCGCGCCGGTCCCAGTGCGAGCGGCCACGCCAGCAGCACGAGCAGGAACCACCAGCTCTGCGGCAGCAGGACGAGCGGGAGGGTCAGGGCGATGCCGACCATGGCGATATAGCTCGCTCGTGCCCGAGGCTCTCCCAGCCGGACGGCGAGCGTCATCTTCCCGACCTCGGCGTCGGTCGGGATGTCCCGGACGTTGTTCGCCATCAGCAGCGCCGAGGCGATAAGCCCCGAGCTGACGGCACCCAGGACAGCTGCCAGGCTGAGCTGTGCGGCGATCGCCCACGTTGTGCCCAGCGTGGCCACGAGTCCGAAGAAGATGAAGACCATGATCTCGCCCAGTCCACGGTAGCCGTACGGACGGGATCCGCCGGTGTACCACCAGGCGGCCAGCACGCAGACCGCCCCCACGCCGAGCATCCACCACATGCCCGTCAGGATCACGATGATCAGGCCCGCCAGCGAGGCGAGCCCGAAGCTCAGGAACGCGGCATCCTTGACCTGCTGCGGCTTCGCGGCTCCCGAACCGGTCAGCCGCATCGGACCGACTCGGACGTCATCGGTGCCGCGGATGCCGTCCGAGTAGTCATTGGCGTAGTTCACGCCCACCTGCAGCGACAGCGCCACGAGCAGCGCCATGGCGGTGATGATCAGGTCGAAGCTGCCCAGCGCATACGCCGCGGCCGCGCCGATGATCACCGGGGCCACGGCCAGCGGCAGCGTGCGCGGACGGGACCCCGCGATCCATTCCTTCAGTGTTGCCACGTCGTGTCCTCTCGTTCTTCTCGTCCTGGTCCCTCGGCGAGCAGGTGCAGCAGCTGCTGACGGTCAGGTTTGCCGCTGGACAGCAGCGGAAGCTCAGTCAGCAGAAGCAGCCGCCTGGGGGCGGCGGGAGGACCGAGAGCGCCCCGGACCAGGTCCTTCAGCTCGCGCTCCAGCTGGGGCTGTTCGATCGTCCCCGCCGCTGCGCCGGCCGGGGCGAGCAGCAGCGCGGCACCCACCATCTGTCCCCACTCGAGATCAGGGACCGGGCCCACGACGGCATCACGGACAAGCGGATGGGTCAGCAGGGCGGCGCGGACACGGGCCGCAGACACCTTGACCCCACCGGTGTTGATCACATCATCGACGCGGCCCGAGATGACCAGCTGCTGCCCCTGGGCATCGGTGCGGATCTCGCCCAGGTCATCGGTGAGGAAGCTGCGCATGCCGGTCTCAGCGTCCTGGCTGAAATGCGCCGCGGTCAGCTCGTCATCGCCCACGTAGCCGGAGGCGACCACCGGACCGGTGATCCGCACACGTCCGGAGCCTTCCGTGCTGAGACGCACACCGGGCAGCGGGCACCCTTCGTAGACGCATCCGCCGCATGTCTCGCTCATACCATAGGTCCGCACCACGGTGAGCCCCTGTCCGCGGGCGCTCTCGAGCAGCGCCGGCGAGCCGGGTCCGCCTCCGAGAAGGATGACGTCGAAGCGGGAGAGCACCGCCGCCAAGGACGGATGCTCCGGCACGTGGTCCAGCAGCCGCTGCAGCTGCGTGGGGACCAGAGAGACGTATCGGCGTTGGCCGGTGAGCCGCTGCGCGGCTTCGGTGAATCTTTCTGGGTCTGTCGTGTCCTGGAGCAGGGGAATGGGCACCGATCCGGCGGCCAGACTGCGGCTGAGCACCGCGAGTCCGGCGACGTAGCTGGGCTGGAGGGTCAGCAGCCATTGCCCGTGCCCCCCGAGCGCCTGCGCGGTGGCACGCAGCGAGGATTCCAGGGCGGCCGCGCTCAGCCGGGTCTGCTTGGGGGTGCCGGTGGACCCCGAGGTGCGCACAATCGCGGCGGCCTGATCTGGGGGGACATCGCCGCGGATGCTCCAGAGCGGGGACGCGTCACCCGCGGCGGGGTGGAATTCGATCGGAGAGCGGTCGTCGTCGAGGGACCGGTGCAGCGCGTCCAGCGCCGCATGTACCCAGGAGTCTCCCTGGGGAATTCCTGCTGACACCTCAGTGGCCGCCGTCGTCCTTCTCGTCATTGCCGTCTCTGTCGAGCTTCTCCAGCTCCTCCAGCCTGGCCTCGAGCATGTCCAGGCGCCAGCGGTCCTCGGCCGACATGTTCTCCTCGGACTTGGACGGGACCCTCGGTTCCTCCAGCTCGGCGGTGCCGGAGCGCTTCTCGAGCTTCTTCAGCCGCTTGCGCAGCTCCTCGAGCTCTTCCTCTGCATGGGAGCCTCCCGGAAGTGGACGTCCAGTGGCCATGCTGACGATCTGGGTGAGACCGAACACGACGATGGCGATGATGGCGATCCATGCGAACCAGGGGAGCATAGGCCCAGGTTAGCAACTGAGCGCCTCAGCGGTGCAGGGACCTGCTCAACAGCGGAGGCGTTTCCACGGAGTTAACAGGTTCTGCAGATTGAATCGCCACTTTGTCGTCCTAGCGTCGGGAGTGTCTTCATCCGAATGCTCAGGCTCCTGATAGCCGGGGGTCGCGAAAGGAGAGTGACTGAACATGGTCAATGACAACATCGACATCGACACACTCGAGAACGCAGACGTCTACGACGTCGACGGCGCCAAGGTCGGCTCAGTCGGGCAGGTCTACGTCAACGATCGGACACAGGAGCCGGAGTTCGTGACCGTGAACATCGGCCTGTTCGGGACCAGAGAGACCTTCGTCCCCTTCCACGCGACGCAGTATTCTCCGGACGGACTCCGGGTGCCGTTCACCAAGGGCTACATCAAGGACGCTCCCAACATCGACGTCGACGGACACCTCAGTACAGAGGAGGAACGGCGTCTCCTGGAGTACTACAGCGTTGACCACGGTGCAGGTGCCGGAACCCGTGGCACCCGCACCGAGTCCGATGCGGGGGAGACCCCTGGCACCCGCGCAGGCGCCGGTGCGGGGGAGACCGAACGCATGGTCGCCCACGAGGAGCGGCTCAACGTCGGCACCGAGCAGCGGGAGAAGGGCGAAGTGCACCTGCGCAAGCGGGTCCGCACCGAACATCAGAACGTTGAAGTGCCCGTTCAGCGCGAGGAGCTCGTGGTCGAACGGGAAGAGGTCGATCAGAACAATCCCGGCGCGGCCTCTGCCGGCACGATCAATGACGTCGGCGAGGACGAGGAGACTGTGACACTGCGGGAGGAGCGCCCGGTGGTCGAGAAGGAGACCGTGGCCACCGAGAAGGTCAATGTGGGCAAGCGAACTGTGCAGGACACGGAGACCGTCTCCGGCGACGTCCGCAAGGAGGAGATCGACGTCGAAGGTGACGGTCCGTCCGGCGCGAATCGCTGACCGATGTCGATGACAGATGTCGCTGACAGACGGCGCTCACTGTTGCGTCATCCCTGCTGAGGGGTCGGATCCGCGAGAGCAGACCCGGCCCCTCAGTCGTGCCGGATCCTGGCCGAGGACATCACCGACAGCGGGTTCAACCGGCTGCTCACCGATGAGGACCCTGACGCGAAGATCGTGGTTTCGATGAGCTGATCTCGCAGGCGATCACGCCGTTGCGCTCAGTCGGAGGGACGGGACTCTCGGGCCTGTACGGTGTGGGTCAGCGTCATCAGCAGCACCCCGCCGACGAGGTTGCCGGCGGTCGCCAGCGCGATGTTGGTCCCCACGTCGCCGTAGTCGATCGCGCCGCCGAGCCAGATCCCGAACAGCAGGTGCACCGCGGAGACGACCACGTGGTCGAATGGGCCCAGCGCGAGGAAGAAGCCCACCATGTAGGCCAAGGTGATTCGGCTGCCGGCGGTGTCGACAGCGCGCAACAGGTACGAGAGCAGGGTCAGCAACGTCCCCGCCGCCAAGGCCCGAGCGAAGGTCGCCCATCCGCTCTTGGCCGTGATGTCCTCGGCCACGCCGGCCAGGGCATCGTGCGCCCCGGAGGGCAGAGCTCCGTCGATGGTGAAGATGGAGGCCATGACCGCTCCGCCGACCAGGTTCAGCAGCAGGACGATCAGCCACAGTCGCCCCAATCTCCACCACACCGACGATTCCCGCCGTTCAATGGCAGTGGCGACCGGGTCGAAGAAGTTCTCGGAGAACAGCTCCGACCGTCCGATCACGAGGAAGACCAGCCCCGTGCCGAAGGCCAGCGCTCCAGCGAGCTTGCCCGGCCCGGCGCCGAATACCGGCGCGATCAGCTCCTCGGCCATGGCCAGCGCCACGATGCCGAAGACTATGGTGACGCCAGCGATGAATCCGGTCGACACCTGTTCGAGCGGGCGCATGAACAACCGGCGTTCGCCCTCGCTCTCGGCGCGCTTGTAGATCTCCGCGGGCGTCGGTGCTGTCATGGACCACGTCTATCGCACTGGATTCCGATCTACAAGACCAGCAGCGCTTCAGCCCGGGGCCACAGAGCAACCGCCAGGGTGGCGGCTGACTCACGTGGACCAGCTCGTCCTGGCCGGTCCTGAAGCCGGTTCAGACGAGGTCCCGGGGGATGCTTCGTTCCCAGTTCTGTGAGTACACCCGAGGGCTTCCCTGCTGCTCGTCGAGCTCGTAGGCGTCGAGCTGGGCGTTGATGAGGAAATCCTCCCGAGTGGAGGTCAGAACTGTGCGGGTCACGACCTCCACGCGCCAGTCATCCCCGTTCTCCAGCCTGCGCACTGTCCGGGTCTCTCCGCGCACAGAGTTCACGTCGTTCCAGCGGAAGCTGTACCACTCCCGGGTGTCGCGGTGGATCACGGTGCCGGTGTCTTCGATCCTGAATGATCCCTGATCATTGACGATCTCCAGAGTGGAGACGTCGGTCGCGAGGTCTCTGGTGACCTGCCAAGACTGTGTTCCGGGGGAGAGCGTAGTGATCTCTTCATCAGGAGTTGCTTCTGGTGGGCCGAGGGGCCGGAGAGACCCGTCCTCGGTACGAGGTTCACGCACCGGCAGGTAGAGTGCGCTGCCACCTGTTCTCAGCGTCACTGTTGCGGCTTCTGGTGCGGGCCAGATGAGCGGCCAGTATGAGGTGGAGATGGAGATGCGCAGTCGATGCCCGGCGGGAAAGGACTGGCCGATGCCGTTGAGCTGAACCTCGACCGGGTAGGTCTCTCCGGGTTCCAGCGGTGTTGGGTGCTCGCTGTCCTCCCGGTGGGTCAGGTTCAGCACCCCGTAGGTCACGCGGGTGGCCTCGCCATTGACGGCGACGTCGGAGAGGCGCACTGCGAGCTGGGCCACGGGGCGGTCAGCGGACACCTCCAGAGCCACGCGGGGGAGACCGAGGATCTCCAGCGGCTCCTCCAGTGGGCTGGTCTCGAAGACCAGCGCCCCGCCGTCCTCCTCACGCTGATCGTAGGGCAGGTCCGGGACCGCCGAGTAGGAGGCCCACTTCCCCGCGAACATTCCAACGCTCAGCGGAGATTGGATGCTCAGGTCTTTGTCGGTCGATTCCCCAGAGTCCGCTGCGGACTCTGCCGCAGACTGATCGGGCTCCGCAGTCGGCACCAGGTGATGGGCGGTGAATCGGTACTCGCGGTCTTCGACCCCTGGAGCGGGCCAGTCCGATTCAGCGACCCAGCGCCCCGGGCGTTCTGCGTAGGAGGCGCTGGGCGGGATGCTGTCCTGCATCCACGCCCGCAGCATCGGTTCCTCCTCGATGCCGGTGTCGACCCCTTTGAGCCAGTGATCCCACCAGCGCACCATCTCCTGGAGAAATCCGATGGCTGGTCCGGGCACGCCGAGGTGAGGGTACCGGTGGCCCCACGGACCGATCAGGCCCTTGCGCGGGACGTCCAGGTTCTCCAGCAGGCGGAATATCGCATTGGTGTAACCGTCCGCCCAACCACCCACCGCCATCACCGGGCACATCACCTGCGTGTAGTCCTCGCAGACAGAAGCTGGTTTCCAGTAGTCGTCACGGCGCTGATGCTGCAGCCAGTTGTCCAACCAGAGCCCGCTGCCTTCGAGCCGTTCGTGCCACATCTCGCGCCAGCGGTCTCCCACGACTGCGGGATCGGGGGGCATGCTGTTGAAGGCGAACATGACCGTGGCTTCGGAGAGGTTGTCACCGAGCAGCGCGCCCCCCATGTAGTGCATATTGTCCACGTACAGGTCATCGGTCGCGGAGGCGCTGATCACGGCCTTCAGGGCGGGAGGCCCGAAGGCCGCCATCTGGAGGCTGTTGAAGCCGCCCCAGGAGATGCCCATCATTCCTACATTGCCGTCGCACCAGGGCTGATCGGCGAGCCAGTCGATCACATCGGCAGCGTCCTCATGTTCCTGGGGCCTGTATTCGTCCACCATCACGCCGTCGGAGTCGCCGCTGCCGCGGAGGTCCACGCGGATGCAGGCGTAGCCATGCCCTGCGACGTAGGGGTGCAGGTTGGCGTCTCGGCCGCGAGTGGCGTCGCGCTTCCGGTAGGGGATGTACTCCAAGACCGCTGGCACCGGGTTTTCCGCGGCGTCCTGCGGCATCCACATCCGCGCGGCGACGCGGTGGCCGTCTCGCAGCGGGATGAACACGTTCTCCATAGTCTCCACGGCGCGGGGCAGCTCTTGCATGACGCTCCTCACTCACCTTCCACAGGGTCGAACTCGAAGGTCAGGATCTCCAGTGCCCGCCGGTACTTGTCCGCGAGCTCGTCACGATCCTCAGCTCCCAGGTAGAGATCACCGATCTTGTATCGGTAGCTGTCCTGGTGGGGAAGCTTCGAGAGGCGGTCTCCGGGTTTCACATCGATGCTCACCAGTGTTCCTGGGATCGCGTGCTCCACTTCGGCGATCTCCTGGGCATCTGGAACCCGACGGACGATGCCGTCGGTGTCGTGGGTGATGTGCCACTGCGTAGCCACGGTGAACGGGCCTTGGCCCGAGGGCATGTGTGGCGTTTCGCCGAGGGCGACGTCGATGGCGACTTCGTGGTTGGAGGTCCCGTCAACCTTGAGGAACAGGTCGGTGTGGGACTGCGAGATCCTGGTGTTGACTTCGATCAGCCGCAGCCGATCCGTCTTCTCGTCCCACATGTACTCGACGTTGAAGGCTCCGTCGTCAAAGCCGATGTGGTGCAGGAACCGCTCGGCCGCCTCGGTCATCCGCTGCTGAACTTCTGGCGGGACCGTCGAGGCGGGGTAGTCCAATCGCTCCAGGCTGCGGCCGGTGGGGTCCTTCAACATGTCGACGACTCCGTGGACGCTGAACTGACCGCGGGCCACGACGCCTTCGGGTGCTGCCTGGATGCCGGTGATGATCTCCTCGGCGAGACAGGTGTTCCCGCCAGCTTCACGGAGTTCCTCCGGCACCTCGACCTTGTCGAGCACCTGGTTGAAAGCATCCCCGATGTCGGTGATCTCGTTCCGGATCTCTCTGACCGCGTTGTGGAAGTCCTCCTCATTGCGCACCTCGAAGCCGAGGTTCGAGGAGTGGGCCTTCACGGGTTTGACCCAGAAGGGGAAGTCCAGTTCGATGCTGCGCAGCGCCTCATCATCGAAGGGGTCAAAGGCGGCGAAGCCGGGGACCACCTCCGGGACTGCCTCCTGCTGCATCAACCGGCTCCAATATTTGTGCTCGCACTTGAGCATGCTGGTCAGTGAGGGAGCGGGTATGTCCCGTTCTCTAGCGAGGATCGGTGCGAGCATGGAGCTGGGGAAGTCCCAGTGACACACGATGGCGTCCACCGAGCCTTCGAAATCGTCGAGTTCAGCGCGGGCGCGGTCCAGCAGCTCGTCGAAATCGTGCCTCGTGTTCTGGATCAATGTCTCGTAGTCAAGCAGGGGATGGAACGTGAACTGTTCCGCGCCCCTCATGTTCTCGAGTTCCTCACGGTGTGGATCGGTCAGGGCAAGTACAAACACATTGCGGGTTCCAGGGTGTGTCTCTGTCATGACGCCACGCTAACAATGGGGCCTCGAGCGCTGACTCAACAAAACCTGGGCACAACCTGCACAAGATTTCCGGTCCTGGGGAACCTGGTCTGCCGCTTACAGGGGGGTGCCTCTATGGTTTTCGTCAAGCGGCCAGAGAATGCTCTGATGCGGTTGGTGCGGCGGGGTCTTGGTAGAGGGTCCCGTCTCGCAGCATCGCGTAGAGGGTGTCCAGCCGGCGCCGGGCCAGCGCGATGATGGCCTGCTTGTGCCGCTTTCCCTCGGCGATCTTCCGGTCGTAGTACGCCCTCGAGGGCGGGTGCTGCAGGGCTGCGAACGCTGGGTTATACAGGCTCGATTTCAGTCGCTTGTTGCCGCCGCGGTTGGCGAACTCTCCACGGATGGAAGTCCCGGAACGCCTGGTCGTGGGCGCAATGCCGGCGTAAGAGGCCAGGTGGCCTGCGGTTTTGAAGTCTTTGCCCACCACTTCGGTGAGGATTCTGGCTGCGGTCCTGACTCCGATTCCGGGCATCGAAGTCAGGACCGGTGAAGAGGGTGGGCCTCCACGAGAGCCTCGACCTGGGCCAGAACTCCGGCCCGCTGCCGGGTGAGGTCTTGGAGCTGTTGGGCGAGGATCGGCACGATCGTCGCTGCCGCTTCGGTGCCGGCGACCACCACGGTCTGGGCATCCAGAGCAGAGAAGATATCCTCGGTGACTCGCTCGGCCAATCGTGGGTTGTGCTTCTTGATCCGGTTGCGCACATGCCCCCGACCGGCGGTCTTCAATCGTTGCGGGGTCGGCCAGGTGACCAGGGCGTCGAGGACCCCGATCTGGTGCAGATGCGGGCCTACTGCTCGTTCCAGGGCTGGGTGGATCTGGGTGAGCAGTCCACGCAGCCGGTTCCTGGTCGCGGTCATCTGGCCCAGCAGGTCATCATCGAAACCGGCCAGCACGGCGAGTTCGGCGACCTGTTCATCAGAGACTGCGATCGAGCGCAATGCCGCGGGCATCGTGCGGGCGGTCTCGGCGATGATGAACGCGTCCCGGGCATCAGTCTTGGCTGATCCGGCGTGCAGATCTGCCATCCGGCGCATCGTGAGCCCGGGCAGATAGGCGACCTCGATCGCGTCGGTGGCCTGGGCGACTGCCACGGGCAGGGCCCCGATGGTGGCTGGTTGATCCACCACGACCAGCGCTGGGCCATGATCACTGGTCAGGGCGGTGAAGAGTTCCCTGAGTCGGGTCTCGTCGTTGGGCAGGGGCTTGTCGTAGACCTTCTCCCCGGTGTGGGTGAGGGCGGTGGCGTGGTGTTCTGACTTGCCCACGTCGAGTCCGATGAATAGCGCGAAGTCCTGATGTTCCCAGGCCACGAGCTTCTCCCGTCATGTCTTCGAAGCTGGTCACCGCTGCGGGCAGGGCGCCTGCGGCAGTCAGTCATCCAGTCCGAACCCAGAACCGTCCTGGGCCGTCGGTGGGCGGGTCATGCTCGGCATCCACGTTAGAAAACCAGCCCTCCACGGCCTCTCGGCGCTGGGGCGTCGTGCCTCTATCAGCGATCCATGCTCCGCCGCGACCAGTCCCTGGGTGACAACACCCCCCGGATCATGGGGTGACTGGGGGCAAACGATCATGCCCAGAGACCGGACCGGTCAACACCACTTATCCTGCCGGAGAAACGGTGTCCTTAGAAGCTAACGGGGTTGCATACGACCGAGAAGGCCTCCTACCGTGAGTTGTGGAGGCCATGCCTCCAGCGACTCTCATATGAAATCCGCATGTTAGGAGATTGTCATGGCTGATCAGAACAACGCAGGACAGTTCGGCAACCGCAATGACACCGAACAGCAGGCAAGCAAGGGTGGTCAGGAGAGCACCGGAAGCTTCGATGAGAAGAACTCTGCGGACCCCAGCAAGGAAGGCCAGAAGGGCGCCCAGGCCCAGTCCACTGAGGACAAGGCCAAGGGCGGCCGCAACAGCTAGAACTTGAGCGCACCCGCCGTCCCGGGTCCTGGCTCAAGGACCCGCACGGAAAGTCTGGCGAAGAGAGTACGTCTCTCTTCGCCAGACTTGGTTAAGAGCGAGGGCTGTGCCGGCTCGGTGTTCCCGGTCAGGCACGGCGAAGAGTCAGTTTCCCGCCGAGGGGTCCTGCCGGCGATTCAATCTCTGGGGTCCGTCCCGACGCGTTCCAACAGCCGCAAGATCGCCTCGATCACCGGGACCGGCGTATCGGCGGGAACGAAGTGGTGCGCGTCGACCCACGTCAGATGCGCCGAGGGAATCGCGTCCAGGAGCCTTTCGCCGTACTTCGGCTTCATTTCGGAGTCCTGACGTCCCCACACCACCTCGACGGGCATCGACAAGCGCGGCAGAAACGGGGTGATGGCCTGGGTCAGGCCCGGGTTCAGGGCGCGCAGGTGACGGGTCAGAAGTGCGGATGCCCCAGGTCGGCCCCAGGGAGCGGTGAACCACGGCGCGTAGAGAGCAGCTCGATCCTTGTGCACGAAGAGGCTGCGCAGCACCCGGTCCAGACCGGCGGTGAGCAGCGGTGCAGGCATGGCCCCGACCAGCGGCCACAGGGCCTTCATCACGGCAAATACTGGAACCGGCCATCCGTCGAAGGTCACGCCGTCCACGATGCCGATCCCGCGTATGCGGTCCCCGCTCGTGGTGGCCAACAGCTGCGCGACGCCGCCGCCGAGGTCGTGCCCCACCACGACAGCCTCATCGATGCCGAGCACGTCGAGCAGGCCGAGCACATATGACGCTTGTGCGGCTATGTCCACGCGCCGCCCCTGGGGTGGGTCGGACCAGCCGTAGCCGAGCATGTCGACCGCCATGATCTGGGCCCGATCGTGCAGTCCGAGCACGACGTCGTGCCAGAGCAGATGGTTGGTGGGTATGCCGTGCACCAACACCACGACAGGGCCCCGTTCCCCGGCGCGCCACACATTCAGCCTCCGCCCAGCGACCTCGATGCGTTCGGTCGTCCCCACCGGCACTGGTGGTGCCGCTGCTGAATTCTTCTGATCTCCGCGCATGACAGGTGCCCTCTCGCCCCGGTCTCAGTCAGTCCTGGCTCGGTTCGCGAGATGTGAGCAGACTGCCTCGTGGTGCGAACGGCCAGAACCGGTTGGCGACGAGTGTATCGAGCGACGCATTCCGGCGGACACCCTCAGTGAGCAGATCGCCAGGTCAACTGCGACTTCCGCCGGGCTGGAGCCGAAGCCCGTGTACCCCAGAGTGTGGCAGTCGTGGGGGCTACAGCAGGGGTCGAAACGGAATGAGGGCGAATTCGGTGGCTCGCGCCAGCGGGTTGCGATCCCGCCATTGTCGTGGGTCCACGACTTCACAATGAGCGGCGTCGCTGCGGAAGACCTTCTCCATCTCGGCGGCGAATCCCTGGTGGATGATCTCTACATTGGATTCGTAGTTGAAGGAGAGGGAGAGCCGGTCGATGTTGGCCGTGCCGATGGTGGACCACTCGCCGTCGATCGTGGCCGTCTTGGAGTGCATCATCGAGCTGGTGTAGAGCAGGATCGAGATGCCCGAGTCGAGCAACTGTCCGTAGAACCCCCGCGAGACCCAGTCGCCCAGCACATGATTCGAGTTCTTGGGCAGCATCACCTGCACGTCGACTCCACGCTCCGCCGCCCGCTGCAGCGCACCCAGGATCTGCTGATCAGGGATGAAGTAGGGCGTGGAGATCAGCACGTGATGCTGTGCGCGCTCGATCGCCTTCAGATACATGTTGCGGATCGGGTAGACCAGATCCATCGGCAGGTTGGCGGCCACCTGCACGGTCGGGTCCCAACTGCTCGGAGGCGCCCAGGGGATCTGCTCCTCAAGGGGTCGATCCTCATTCCACTTCCGTGCGATGGTCTGACGCAGTCCGCCGGCAGTGGGTCCGATCTCGCGCAGGTGGGTGTCGCGCCATTCGCGGGCGAAGAGCGAGCCGATGTTGTAGCCGCCCACGAAACTGGTCTTGTTGTCGACTACCAGCACTTTGGAATGGTTGACCGCGGTGTAGCGCAGCGGTCCCTTCCAGGCCTTCCGGATGATCGCAGGCAGCCGGTACACCTCTATGTTGTCAGTGAGCTGACGGTAGAAGGAGCCTGGCACCACGAGGTTCGCGAAACCGTCATAGGTGATGTAGACGGCGACGCCGCGGTCGGCGGCGGCGTTGAACGCGTCGACGAACCGCTGGCCCACCTCGTCGTTCTTCCAGATGTAGGCCTCCATGAAGACCGAATCCTGAGCGCCGTCGATAGCTTCGATCATGTCTTGGTACAGAGAGGCACCATCGGTGTAGATGCTCAGCTGCGATTCTTCGACCTGGGCGTGGAAGGTGCCCGGCCGGGGCGCCCGCCGGTGCTTGCGCCCTCTGCGTTTTACCAGGTCCACGGCCACCGCGGAGACGGCCGCGACGGCGGGGACCATGAGTGCCGCCCCCGCGACCTTAGGGGCGGCACGGAGCAGAACCCGTCTAGGACTCTTGCGGGGAAGCAGATCAGGAGGCTTCATGGTCCGACTGTAGTCGTACCTACCGGCGGGGACCGGTCGGGCCGACTCTTCGAGAACGACGGTCCCCATCATGCACGCAACGGGTCTCCGACAAGAGCTTTACCTGGATCGGTCGGGACACTAGCCTGAGGTCAGCTCTAGCCACGGGCGTTTGGAACTCATTTCAAGGACTGGCTATGAAGCGAAACCTTCGCGCCGACACCGGCGCTGCGGCTACTTCAGGCCCCTCCTGCCAGGAGCCACGGGATGCCTCGCGTAGGACCCCCGGCGGTTCTGGTCCACGTGGAAGGAAGCACTGATGAATACTCTCATCCGCGATCTCCTGAGGCCCGTTGGCCACTCTGTCTGTGAGACCCAGTCAGTCGATGCGGCATTTCGATCTCTGAACATCACGCAGGCAGACGAAGTCGTGGTCCGTGACCTCTTTGACCGGCCGTTGGGCTTCGTTACTCGTGAGGACATCGAGAGGTTCAAGGACGCACGTCCACGGGACTGGGCACGCAAGTGTTGCGCCCAGCTCGTCGACCGCATGCCCTCGCTGCTGAACCCAGAAGACCCACTCGAGTCGGCCGTCGAGTATTACAGGGACTACGGGATCCGGCCCCTGGTGATCTCTTCCCAGAGCGAGGCAGTGGGAGTCTTGCACCCCACCGATGTCTTTCAGTGGTGCGCGCAGCACGACGCCAACCTGGTCGAGGAGCTGGCCCACAGAGCGTTACCCGCATGACGAGCACACACAGCCGGCGTCCAGGTCCCGTTTCGGAGCCGTCCAGTCATCCTTCGGAGGGTGGCACTATGAGTTCCCAGCAGAAGTACCGCCTGATCGTCGTCGCGGATCCCGGAGTGCCGTCGCGGCGGGTGCGCAGCGTGGAGGAGTCGTTTGCGGAGCAGGCTCAGCAACTCGTGGCAGGTGAACTCGAGGTCAGTGTGGAGACCAGGACCGTGAGGATGCGTTCTGACGAGACTCTGGACATCACCGCCATGCGTGAACTCGATTCTGCCCACTTGAAGGCAGATGCAGTGCTGGTGCTCACGGAGGTTCCTCGCTACGTCGAGGAAAAGCCCCTGGTGGCAGAAGTCTTCCCGGAAGAGTCCGCGGCGGTGATTTCGTGTCCGAGCCTGGGAGCGTGGCGGACCAAACATCGGATCCAGGCCGCCTTCCTGGACTGTGTACGCCAACTGCTGCCCAGCGCAGACCCGAACGCTCAGGAGGATTCCAGCGGCCTCGGGGGACCGTGGAAGCCCGCAGCCGAGGGTGATAGCTCCAGACTTTTTGCGCGCTCCTGGACTGGTGCCCCCCGGATGGTTCTGGGAATGACGGCGGCGAACAATCCGTGGCGAACCGCTCCGAAGCTTTCGCGGGCGTTGGCTGCGGCTTCGGCCACCGGGGCTTTCGGCATCTTCTACAGCTCGGTCTGGCAGATGGCCGAGGCGCTGAGCCTGGGACGGCTGCTGATGATCGCTGCGACCGCGATCATCAGCATGGTGGCGTGGCTGATCGTGATGAACCAGCTCTGGGACAAGCCGGTGCATCAGCGGCTGAGGCGCGTCGTCGCCCTCTATAACGGCTCGACGATCCTGACCTTGTTGATCTGCGTCACCATGTTGTACCTGGCCCTGGTGGCACTGATCTTGATCGGCGGGCTGGTGATCATCGAACCCGGGTTCATGAGCGAGACCATCGGCACAGACGTCGGATTCACCAGCTATCTCGACATCGCCTGGCTCAGCGCAGCCCTGGGAGTCATCGCCGGCGCGATCGGGTCCACCTTCGACTCCAACACCGACGTGCGCCAGCTCACCCACGGGCAGCGGGAACGGCAGCGCCGCCAGGACGAGGAACTCGACCATAGTCGAGGTGCCGAGCTCAACGACTACACCGATGGCCAGAGCGTGCCCAGAACAGTGCTCCGCCCGGAGCAGTGACCACTCACGGCGCGCCTATTCCGAAGCTTCTCCAGACGGAGGTGATCAGACACTAGACAACGCATCACAGGCCAGTCTCAGCAGCCAAACATTTCGATAGTTGTTCTTTCTCTCGGGAGGTCCTATGTTCTACCACAAGAAGGCCCTGCAGTATCGAGCTACACCGGAGAAGCCCGACGCGGTCTACGCGCGCAAGCTCCAGGAGGTCATCGGCGGTCAGTACGGTGAGATCACCGTGGCCATGCAGTACAGCTTCCAGGCCTGGAACTCGCACATCCCCGGCAAGTACCGTGACCTGCTCTTCTCCACTGCGGCCGAGGAGTTCGGTCACGTGGAGATGCTCGCGACCATGGTGGCCCAGCTGCTGGAAAAGGCCCCGCAGGGGATCACCGATGAGGCCGTCCAGAACGACCCGACGGTGGCGGCGGTGGTCGGTGGCATGGACGTCCAGGACGGGATCGTCGCCGGTGCCGGAGCGCGTCCGGTCGACAGCAACGGGAACCCGTGGAACGCGGGCTATGTGACCGCCAGCGGCAACCTGTTGGCTGACTTCACCTCGAACATCAATGCGGAGATGCAGGGCCGGACCCAGGTGGCTCGGCTGTATCACCAGACAGATGATCCCGGGGTGCGGGATCTGCTGTCCTTCCTGCTCGCCCGGGACACCCATCACCAGAATCAGTGGCTGGCGGCGGCACGGGAGCTGCAGGAGCAGGGCATCGAGGAGCTGCCGGTGCCGAGCAACTTCCCGATCAAGCAGGAACACCGCGAGTATTCCTACCAGGCGATCAACTTCTCCGATGGTGCGTCCATGGCAGAGGGTCCGTGGGCTTCGGGGCCGAGTCCTGATGGTCTGGGGGAGTTCACCTACGTAGAGACGCCGATGGACGGCGTGCCGATCCCGCCTCCGACCCACCCTGATGCCCGGTTCTATGGCACCACCGAGTTGCCGAACAAGGTCGAGAAGACCGCCGGAGCAGTGCAGGACAAACTCAACAAAGAATGAGTGTCTGAGCCGCCGCGCCAAGGCGCACCGAGGGCAGGCCGGTCCCGAAAGCCGGTCCAGAAGGCTGGTCCCGTCGGCTCACCAGCCGGCGGGACCAGTGACGCGCCGACGCCAGTGGCGTGTCCGGGACTGAGTCCCAGGAAGGATCGCCCAGGAAGGAAAACACTCGGGTGCCGGGGGTTGTGTCGGCCGGGGGTGTGCTCCTAGCGTGGAGGACAGAGGCACAGCCTCAAACATCTGTCTCAGACGAGACCGGAACGAACAGGTTAGGAGATTGGCATGGCTGATCAGAACAACCCAGGACAGTTCGGCAACCGTAACGACACCGAGCAGCAGGCCAGCAAGGGCGGCCAGGAAAGCACCGGCAGCTTCGGTGAGAAGAACGCCGCTGACCCCAGCCAGGAGGGCCAGAAGGGGGGTCAGGAGAGCACCGGCAGCTTTGGTGACTCCAACTCGGCTGATCCGAGCCAGGAGGGCCAGAAGGGCGGTCAGGAGAGCACCGGCAGCTTCGGTGACTCCAACTCGGCTGACCCCAGCCAGGCAGGGCAGAAGGGTGCCCAGGCCCAGTCCACTGAGGACAAGGCCAAGGGCGGCCGCAACAGCTGACCCGCTGCGAACCGGTTCGGCGAGGAGGGATATGTCTCTCCTCGCCGAATTGCGTTAAGCGCCAGTGCGCCTGCTACCCACGAACCTTCGTTATTGCCTTCGACTATGCGAACACCCAAGCGATTGAAGAGGTGCCTGGATTCACCGCGGTCGTCACGGTGGAGGGCCTCGCCGAGGAGATCCGACAAGGCGGAACGGGTCATCGGCCGAAGCTTCCCCGAGGGAGACTATAAGACGCTATCCGGTCTGCCGATGGCCAGGAGGGGTCCCTGCTGATCGAAGGGCAGGAGGTCCGTGTGAAGCCTCCTGGCGGATCCCGCGGACTTCGCAAAGTCCTCCCCGTTGTTCTCAGCCGTCGCGGCCGGTGAGCTTGTCCCTCAATCGGTCGACCATGCCCACGCCGGGTCCGACGCTCTTGTGGAACAGCTCGGAATGTGGGGCGTTCGGGTGGGGTCGGGTGGGAGCAATCTTCTTCGCGTTCTCCACCTTCTTGCCCATTTTGATAAGCGCGTCACGCGGGACGTGGGTCCGCAGTTTGGGGAACTGGTCATCCTCTTCGTCACTGGCGTGGTGATCGAGCAGCTTCTCCAGTTGCCCGACCAATTCCATGAAGACGGGATCTGACGCCTCGACGTCTTCCATGCGCTTCATGAGGTCGACCAGCTCGTCATGTTCCTTCTTGTCGTGCTCGACTTCATCCTTGCCGTTCGGCACATGCTCCTCGATGGTCGGGTAGACGATCATCTCTTCAGCCACGGAGTGCCGCATCACCTCGGCGATGAGTGTATCCGCGAGGTCTCGGCGCTTCTCCGCGTCGGGCGTTCCCTCAATCTGCCGGAGCAGACGCAACATGTCATTGTGGTCCTCAGTGAGAACGTCGACGACGTCTCTGTCTGCCTGGGTAGTGTCGGACATGACAATCTCCTTCAGTTGGCGTGACCAGCGAAGAGCAGCGCCCATGCTCTGAACGAGTCTGGCTGGGAACTTCTTTTCAACTGGCGTGACACGATGTGCTTCTCTTTTCGACCCTAGTGCAACAAGAATCGTGGTTCTAGGATCGCGTGACGTCTGCCGGGCGCCAGCGCGTGACGGAAAGACGACACACCGCGGCGTAACTGCTTCATCTGTCACACGTTTGCTGGAGCCGCTGACCGGGGCAGGGATCCCGGTGGATGCAGCGATGGCGACCACGACTACGCCGTCGGGGCTGTGGAGGAACTGACCAGCGTCTTTGAGGACCAAGACGTCAAAGTCCTAGCCGACGAAGCGAGCGCGATTCCCGCGCCAGGCTCCCGGAGCGCACCCGGGTTGCACGTGGCGGGCATCGGGCCCACCTCGGTGGGTGAGGCCAACCCGTTGAAGGCCCTCGAGCCGGTTCCGAGGAAGCTTGGCAGATCGCCCTGCCCGTACGGTCCACGCCCCACCCCAGCCAGTCGCCATTGAGCTGCGCCCGGCCTGAACCAGCCGGGCGCCCTGCTGCTGCTGTGGTCGGTATGCACGGACAAGCTGCTGGGCTCAGTTCGAGTTGAACTCTCGGGCCCGCACGGTGAGGGTCAGGGTCATCAGCAGCGCCCCGCCGGCGAGATTGCGGGCGGTCGCCAGCGCGATGTTGGTCCCCATGTCGCCCTCGTCCTATCGCCGGAGCGATCGTGTTCACCTGCGACTCCAACGCCTACGTGCACCAGCTCACCCACGGGCAGCGGGAACGGCAGCGCCGCCAGGACGAGGAACTGGCTCACAGTCAGCCCAGCAACAATCGATTCCACCAGTTGTTCTGTCTCTCCGGGGGTCCCATGTTCAGCGGTGGGACGTCGAGGACCGGACAAGGGCAGCCGAAACAGCTGACCCGCAGGCAGGCGACCGTTTACATCGAATGATGTAGCTAGTTGTACTCGGCCACGACGTTGTTGACATGTGAAGAGGGCGGAGACCTCTTAGGTTGGTGGTTACCACACGCAGCCAACTGATCTAAGAGGTCTCCTTGTCTCACCGTACCGCCCGCCGCCCTGCGCTGAACCACAACTCCCGGCTGACCCCGCATGGCCGATTTCTGCTGGTCCAACGTGTCGCTGATGGCCAGCCAGCAGCCCACGTCGCGAAGGAACTCGGCATCTCGCGCACTGCGGCCTACCGATGGCTGCGCCGCTACCGCGAAGAGGGCCCCACCGGCCTGGTCGACCGGTCTTCTCGACCACGACGCAGCCCCGGCGCCACCACACCGCAGAGGGTTCAGCAGGTGCTCCACGCACGCCAGCACCACCGGGAAGGCCCCGCAGACCTCTCCGTGCGCACAGGGGTACCGGCCCGCACGATCTCGCGAATCATCGCCCGCGCCGGGTGGCCCCGGCTCTGGGAGCTGGACCCGATCACCGGCGCCAGGATCCGAGCAGGTCGAGCCACCGAACGCCGCTACGAACATGCCAGCCCTGGGGATCTGCTGCATGTGGATGTGAAGAAGATCGGACGCATCCCCGACGGTGGCGGATGGCGAGCAGACCCAGGCCAGACGCGCGAAGTCCACAACACCGGGCGACAGCGGGTGGGTTTCGACTACATCCACGTGGCCGTCGATGATCACTCCCGGCTCGCCTACGCCGAGGCGCTGCCCGATGAGACAGGGCAGACCTGTGCCGACTTCCTGGCCCGGGCGGCGGTGTTCATGGCCGCTCACGGGGCCCCGGTGAAACGAGTGATGACCGATAACGCGATGGCCTATACCCGGTCCCGAGCATTCCAGTCAGTGCTGGGGCGGCTCGGAGCGAAGCATCTGCGGACCAAGCCGAGGCATCCGTGGCAGAACGGAAAGGCGGAGCGGTTCAACCGGACCTTGCAGGAGGGGTGGGCCTATCGGTGCCGCTACACCTCGACAGCTGATCGGACGGCGGCTCTGGGGCCGTGGTTAGACTTCTATAACCACCTGCGCCGACACAGCGCCCTCGGAGGTCATCCGCCCATCACTCGCTGTCAACAAGCTCGTGGCTGAGTACAGCTAGTTCGCAGGCCGCTCTCCGTCTATGACGACCCTTGTTCCTGTGCGGGCTGCCGGTGCTTGAGCCAGGCGCTCAGCGGGGCGGATGACAGTCCATGGATCAGCACCGACGCGGTGATGGCCAGAGTGGCGTAGGCGAAGATGTCCGGATTTCCTGTGTGTCGCTCGGCCAGGGTGGCGTAGAACAATGCCGAGACCCCGACAGGAGCGAACCAGCTCAGGAAGAAGGTCTCGGGACGGTCATGGATGTTGCGGAACAACGGGCGCAGCGCCCAGACCGTGATGAGCCGACGCCCCAAAACGGCCGCGATGATCACAGCAGGTGCAGCCCACCCGAGCTGGCCCCACTCGGAGATCGGCAGCGCGATCCCCACGAGCATGAAGACCGGCAGCAGGAAGAACCGGTTGACTGCGTCGTCGACCTTGTCCTCCTGGGATTCGTCTCGCTGGGGGATCACTTGGCCGAAGACGGCTGCGGCGATGAACACTGCGAGCACGGCGTCGGTGCCCAGGAGTTTTCCAGCGCCGAGCACGAACAGTCCGAAGGGGACCACGAACCCGAGGTAGGAGCTCTCCTCCATGAGGTTCTTGTCCTTGGCCAGCACGAAGAGCTTGCCCAGCAGGTACCCGATCACTGCGCCGAACGCTGCGGCGCCGAGGATCTCCCAGAGCAGGACCTTGGTCAGCAGCTCCTGCCACGCCGTTGACGGGCTGGTCATCAGCAGCACCGGCAGCATCACGAACAGGTACCCCAGGCCGTCGTTGATCCCGCTCTCTGCTGAGAGGTTGTACCGCACTCGCTCGGGGATCTTCTCTTCGGCCATGGACCCGGTCACCACCGGAGTGGTGACCACCGGGTCGGTGGGAGTGATGATCGCGGCGATCAGCAGCGCCATCAAGAAGGGGGTGCCCAGTCCCACGGAGAGGATCCCGGTGGCCACGGCCAGCATCGCAATCATGCCCAGGCCGATGATCACCGCGATCCATCGGATGTTGCGCCTCCAATACCCGTGGGGCAGTCGCAGGGCCACGCCGGTCAGACCGACCGCCAGCGTGGCACGGGCAGCCTGTTCCAAGAGGGTGCCGGAGGGGACCCCAAAATCATCTATCCGGATCAGGTCTACCGCGTAGGGCCCGATCAGCACACCGAACGCCAGGGCTAGCAGCGGGCCGGGCAGGCTGATTCGCTGAAACAGGGTGGAGAACACCGAGAGCACGACGATGGCTCCAGCGAACAGAGCCAGTACAAGGTTCACATCCATTCGTTTCTGCCCTTCTGTTCGCTTGCCAAGACGACTGACCAGGACGACCGTACGGGATGCTGTCGCGGCCACTCCGCCATTCCAGCATGCATACCGGCGCGAGCAAAGGCCGAGACATTCCCTTGTACCGCGAAAACCTCGAGCGTAGGGTCAGAGTGGCCGGGCGCCACCCGGCAGGTCCAAAGCATCTCGGGATTCAGCGACCGGAGGAGTTTTCGTGGCAGCCAGAGACCGGATTGCAGAGCCGTGGGGAACACGGACCCCGTATGCAGCTGGAGAGTCCTGGCCCGTGCGAGTGGACACCCATCTCGATGAAGGGCTGGCACCGGAAGACGTGGACAGATGGGTGCAGACCGCTTCGATCCTGCATTCCAACGGTGACGGTCTGGACGTCGCAGTCAAGGACGGTCGGATCGCCGGGGTGAGGGGCCGGGCGGCCGACCGTGTGAACCACGGAAGGCTAGGGGTCAAGGACCTCTACGGGTGGCAGGCCAACGGCTCCGCTGACCGATTGACCAGGCCTCTCATCCGTCAGGACGGAGAACTGGTGGAGACTGACTGGGATACCGCGATGGAGCGGATCGTGTCCCGCACCCGAGAGCTGCAACAGGAGCAGGGTGCCAGCGCCATCGGCTTCTACACCACAGGTCAGCTGTTCGCGGAGGAGTATTACACGCTCGGGCTGGTCGCCCACGGGGGCCTGGGCACCAATCATGTGGACGGAAACACGCGTCTGTGCACCGCCACAGCAGCGGCCGCGCTGAAGGAGAGTTTCGCCTGTGACGGCCAGCCGGGATCCTATACGGACATCGACCATGCTGACGTCATCGTGCTCTACGGCCACAACATGGCCGAAACCCAATCGGTCCTGTGGATGAGGGTCCTGGACCGCCTTGCCGGCCCGAACCCGCCGCAGGTGATCTGTGTGGATCCGCGGCCCACCGAGGTCGCCCGGTACGCGAGCGTGCATCTGGCTCCGCGACCGGGGACGAACGTGGCGCTGATGAACGGTCTGCTCCACGAGATCATCGCCCACGGCTGGGTGGACCAGGACTACCTGGACGCGCACACGGTCGGCTATGCGGAGCTGCAGAAGAGGGTCGAGGAGTACACGCCAGAACATGTGGGGCAGATCTGCGATGTCCCGGCAGAACAGATCCGCGAGGCCGCGAGCATCATCGGAGGCGCGGACCGTCTGCTCTCGACCGTGCTCCAGGGGTTCTACCAGTCGAACCAGGCCACCGCCGCTGCAGTGCAGGTCAACAACGTGCACCTCGTGCGGGGAATGCTCGGCAAGCCCGGGTGCGGGCTGCTGCAGATGAACGGCCAGCCCACAGCCCAGAACACCAGAGAATGCGGAGGCGACGGCGACCTCCCAGGCTTCCGCAACTGGTCCAACGATGCTCATGTGGAGGACCTTGCTCGGGTGTGGAACGTGGAGACCTCGAGGATCCCCCACTACTCACCGCCGACCCACGTGATGCAGATGATGCGCTACGTGGAGGACGGCTCCATCCGCATGCTCTGGGTCAGCGGCACGAACCCTGCCGTCTCGCTGCCCGAACTGGGACGGATCCGATCCATCCTGGAGCAGGACCGACTGTTCCTGGTGGTCCAGGACATCTTCATGAGCGAGACAGCTCAGCTGGCCGATGTCGTCCTGCCCGCAGCGACATGGGGGGAGAAGACGGGAACCTTCACCAACGTCGACCGGACCGTGCACCTGTCAGAGAAGGCGGTGGAACCCCCGGGGGAGGCCAAGCCGGACCTGGACATCTTCCTCGACTATGCACGGCGACTGGATCTGCGGGACAAGGACGGAGAGCCGCTGGTGACATGGCACGATCCCGAATCGGCGTTCGAGGCCTGGAAGGAGTGCACCCGGGGCAGGCCGTGCGATTACACGGGAATCAGCTATGACAAGCTCCGCGGCGGTTCGGGCATCCAATGGCCCTGCAACGAGGAGAACCCCGAGGGGACGGAGCGTCTCTATGAGGATGGCCGGTTCTGGTCTGATCCGCAGTACTGCGAGAGCTACGGCAAGGACCTGGTGACCGGGGCCCCGCTGGAGCCCGCTGAGTACAAGGCGATGAATCCAGACGCGAAGGCGGTCATCAAGGCTGCCAGCTATCTGCCGCCCCACGAGGTGACAAGTGAGGAGTTCCCACTGCAGCTCATCACCGGGCGCACGCTCTATCACTTCCACACCCGCACCAAGACGGCGCGCGCACCCCAGCTGCAGAAGGCCGCCCCCACCGTGTGGGTGGAGCTCTCCTCCGTCGACGCCGCCGCCCAAGGCATCGACGAAGGCGACCTGGCGGAGGTGGCGACTCCGCGCGGCACCGTGCAGGCCCACGCCCGGGTGACCGGGATCCGCCCGGGTGTCGTGTTCCTGCCGTTCCACTACGGCTACTGGGACGCCTCGGACGGCCACGATCCAGACCAGACCGGTCGGGCGGCCAACGAACTGACCATCACCGACTGGGATGCGGCTTCGAAGCAGCCGATCTTCAAGACGGCGGCTGCCCGCGTCACTCGCCTGGAAGCAGGGGACGGCCCTTCGTCGGCCCCGACGAACACCGCGTCTGCTCCGGTCAGCGACATCGACAGGCACACTGCCGGTGATCAGACCGCCCGGGCGGATGAAGATCTTGAACACAGCGTCACAGGAGGGCAGCGATGAGGATCGGACTTGTGCTGCATGAGCTGCACCGCTCAGAGAACGACCTCGCACAAGAGCTGCTCCATGCCTCGGAGCGGCATAAGGTCGATCACTCGATCTACCACCTCGGTCGAGATCTCGCGGCCTGGTCACAGGCACACGTGCGCGAGATCGCCGAGATCGGGAAGAGCTACGGCCAGGACCTCGATCCTGAGCCGAAGTCCGAACTCACCACCCTGCGAAGGATCCAGGAGCGCGGAAGCGAACTGCTGGGCCGCAAAGGATTCACGGAGCTGACGCTGCTCTATGACCTGCGAGAGATATACGTCAAGGCCTGCGGCGTCTCTGCGGACTGGGAGATGCTCGCTCAGGCCGCACAGGGGATCCAGGCGATGGACCTGCTCGCGACAGTCCAGCGCTGCCACCCGGACACCCTGCGTCAGATGAAATGGGCCAATGCCATGATCAAGGAGAACTCCACGCAGATCCTCATCAGCTGAACCCGGCCAGTTCCGCCAGTTCTAGTCAGTTCTGTTCAGTCTGTTGAGCTCTGATCAGCGTGACGGGCGGGCCGCACGCCGAAGATCCGGTTCAGTCCCCACCCCAGCAGCGTGATCAACACGATCGCCCCTGCCATCGAGACCCAGGCGGCGGGCCCCGTCAGGATCCCCAGGCTGACGATCAGTGTGGTGGCCCCCGCCGGGGGATGGGGGGTCTTCGCCAGGGTGAGCACCAGTGTGGTCAGTGCCACCGAGAGCGCCCCGGAGAACAGGTGCATCCAGGTCAGTCCTGCCGCCGCTGCCGAAGGTTCGTCCTGGAGTCCGAAGAGGTACAGCATGGCTATACCTGCCAGCAGACCTACACCGTGGCCCACGAGGGAGTTGCTCGGCCGGGACGCCTTCTGGCTGGGTGACTCGAAGAACAGCATCACGGTCGGGCCCAGGCTGGGAAACAGCCACGGCTGGTGCAGGATCAGCGCCACCGTCCCTGCAGCAGCCAGCACGACCAGACTCAGCGTCCCTGCGTAGAGGCCGGGGCGGAGCTGACTGCGTGAGCTTCGACGTTTCTGCATGTTGCACCATCCGGGGGAGTCGTCACGGTGTTCGAGCACACCCTACTCGTTGTGGGGGAGCGAGATCAGACGGCGACGAGTCTGTCTGTCCGGTCTCGACGGGTGCCCCACGGTAAGCTTCGTTCTCTGGAACTTGGTGAAATGGGGATCGCGATTCTAGGATCGCGAGACGTCTGCCGGGCGCCAGGACGTGGCTGAACGACGACACACCGCGGCGTACCTGCTCCATCTGTCATTGCCGGAAGGACGCCGATGAACGCTTCATCAGCAGAGGAACAGACTCCTCGTCGTCGGAGGCGCCGCCGTGATCGGTTTCGTTCCTGGTTCCTCGGTCTGGGCGCGGTGCTGACAGTGCTGGGTCTGCTCGCAGGGGTTTACGGCGTCGTCGTTGAGCCGCGGGTGATCCTGGAGGAGAAACGGATCGAGGCGCGCCTGCCTGGACTGGGTCCGGACTGGGACGGTGCGGAGGTGATCGTGTTCTCGGATCTGCAGGTCGGAATGTGGTGGGACAACACGGCCATGATCGAACGCGCCGTGGAGCAGACAGTGAACGCCGAGCCGGAGGCTGTGCTCCTGGCTGGAGACTTCGTCTATGGAAGTGATGCGGATGTCCGGGAAAGGGTGGCTGATGTCGCCCGTCTGCTGGAGCCGCTGACCGGGGCGGGGATCCCGGTGTACGCGGTGATGGGCAATCACGACTACGCCGTCGGGGCCGTGGAGACGCTCACCGGGGCATTTGAGGATCAGGGCATCGAGGTCCTGGCCAACGAAGCGACCGAGATTCCCGCACCAGACTCCCGGAGCGGACCCGGGCTCCATGTGGTCGGGATCGGACCCTCCTCCGTGGGTGAGGCAGACCCTTTGCAGGCCCTGGAGCTGGTTCCCGAGGAGGCTCCGCGTCTGGTGCTGATGCACAACCCGACCACGTTCCCCCACCTGCCTGCCCACAGCGCCCCGATGACAGTGGCCGGGCACACCCATTGTGGGCAGATCGCTCTGCCCGGAAGCCCGGAATGGTCCTATCTGGGACTCACCAAGGAAGAAGAGATCGTGGCTGACGGGTTCGCCCCGGCAGGCTACGGCGAAGCTGGCAACGAGCTGTTCGTCACCTGCGGGATCGGCTTCAGCGTGCTGCCTGTGCGGATCAACGCCCCACCCCAGCTGGTCACCATTGAGCTGCGCCCGGCCTGAACCGGCTGGGGGCTGACACGCAGAGATGCTTCAGATCAGTAGTAGTACGGGAACTCGGACCAGTCGGGTTCGCGCTTGGCGAGGAAGGCATCGCGGCCCTCCACCGCCTCATCGGTCATGTACCCCATCCGTGTGGCCTCACCGGCGAAGACCTGCTGGCCGGCGAGGCCGTCGTCGGGCGCGTTGAAGGAGAACTTGAGCATCCTGATGGCCTGGGGTGACTGGCGAGCGATGTCGGTGGCGTAACCCAGTGCCACTTCTTCCAGACGCTGGTGCTCGACCGCCTCATTGACGGCACCGGCGGCGACCATGTCTTCGGCGGAGTGCTCGCGGGCGAGGAAGAAGATCTCGCGCGCCTTCTTCTGTCCCACCTGGCGGGCCAGCAGCGCCGAGCCATAGCCGGCGTCGAAGGAGCCCACTGTGGCGTCGGTCTGCTTGAACTTCCCATGCTGGAGCGAGGCGATGCTCAGATCCGCGACAACATGCAGGGAGTGCCCGCCGCCTGCGGCCCAGCCGTTGACCACGGCGATCACGACCTTGGGCATGGTGCGGATGAGTCGCTGCACCTCCAGGATGTGCAGCCTGCCGGCGCGGGCCGGGTCGATGGTCTCGGCCGTGTCACCCTCCGCGTAGCGGTAGCCGTCCCGACCACGGATGCGCTGATCCCCGCCGGAGCAGAAGCTGTGTCCGCCGTCTTTGGGGGAGGGGCCGTTGCCGGTGAGCAGCACAGCACCGACATCGGGGGTCATCCGCGCATGATCAAGCGCCCGGTAGAGCTCGTCCACCGTGCCGGGCCTGAACGCGTTGCGCACCTCGGGGCGGTCGAAGGCGACACGCACGGCGGGAAGATCGGCGGTGATGTGCCCGGCCGCATCACGCTGGACCCTGCGGTGGTAGGTGATGTCGGTGAAGTCGAATCCCTCCACGAGGCGCCACTGCCAGGGGTCAAAGATGTCTGAGACCTGCGGGGGCAGGAGGCCGGGGGCGGAGTCGTGCGGGCTGCTGGGGGTATCTGATCCGATCACAGCTGCGAGTCTACCGAGGAGCAAGCCGACGTCGTCGTCACCGGTTCGTCGCAGAGCACCACACCGTCAGGATCCGAAGGCTCTACCATGATCCTGTCAGCAGGCCTGGTTCGAGGAGAGGGAGATGATGAGCGCGCGCAGATTCACCGATGAAGCCTGGGAGCGGACCGCCGAGATTCGGAGCCGGATCGATCAGCTTCCCTTTCTGCGGCAGCTGGAGGACGGATCGCTCTCGCGGGAGATCTTCGAGAACTACATGGGACAGGATGCGCTGTACCTGACCGAGTATGCCCGGGCGCTCGCGGCCTGTGCGCAGCAGTCCACCGATCCGGAGCACATCATCTTCTGGTCACGGGCCGCCGCGGGGGCGATCGAGGAAGAGCGCGCGCTGCATGCGACCCACGTGGTGGACTTCGGCGCGGTGGAGCCCTCGCCCACCACCGTGGCCTACACCTCCTATGAGCTGGCGCTGGCCTCCGCCGGGTCCCTGCCGGTGCTCGCGGGCTCAGTCCTGCCCTGCTTCTGGATCTACGACGACGTCGGCACGCGCCTCAAGGCTCGGATCGGCTCCCTGCCGGACCACCCCTACGCAGACTGGATCAGCGCCTACGGCGATCCGGAGTTCCACGAGCTCACCGTCTCGGCCAGAGACGTGGTCGATCAGCTGGCGGCCTCAGCCAGCGAGGAGACCCGGGCGCGGATGCACCAGGCCTTTCGCCGGGCGAGTCAGTACGAATGGATGTTCTGGGACTCAGCCCACCGGATGGAGACCTGGCCTGTGGGCTGAGCGCATCCCAGCGCCGCCCGCCGTGAGTCGGGAGCGGATCAGTCCAGCGGCTTCTGCGCCAGGAAGATCATCTCCGGGGAATCCTCGCTGAGCTCCTCACGGTCCCAGTCGCCCCAGATGTCGACGATCCGGAAACCAGCCCGGGCGAGCGATTCCCGCAGCACGGCCAGGGGCCGGTAGCGCAGAGTCTCTTCGGCGATGAGCTCCCGGGATCCCGGCAGCAGGTTGTGCGCCCGGGCCGTGATGAGGTCCCCGTCCGCCGCGTCCGAACGGATCCCGGCGATCTCCATCCAGGAGGTGAACTCCCCGCCGTCCGGGTGCGGCTGGGTCTCCCGGGTGGATTCGGCGTCCCAGGCATCGAGCTCCAGCGACGCCGGGTTTCGTGATTCGAAGGCAAGATGTCCACCAGGCTTCAGCGTGGCCCAGGCCTGGGCCAGGACCGCGTCCCACTCTGTGCGGGTGAGGAAATACTGGGCCACATGTCCCTCCATGATGACCGCGTCCGCCACGTTCGGCGCCAGCTGATCCGCATATCCGTGGATCCAGCTGACCCGCCCCTGAACTCCCGCTTCGGTGCTGCGCGTCCGGGCGACGTCGATCATCGCCGCCGAGGGATCCACACCGACCACCTCGACACCCTGCTGGGGGAGCAGCACAGCGAGCACCCCGGTCCCGCAGCCGATATCGGCCACGCGCCCCGCACCCAGCTCCTCGAGCAGCTCGAGGTAGAACTCGTGATCCCAGCCGCCGGAGTTCTCCACGTCATAGATCGCCACCAGCTCCGGGTCCTGGGTCCAGGCGAAGGCGGGGTTCACCTCCTGCGCGGATCCGGCCGCCGGGGAGGCTGCGGGCGAGCCGGTGGCTGATCCTGCCGATGGTCCCGCTGGTGGTCCTGCTGGTGGTCCTGCCATGGAGCTCATCGGCGCGACTCGCTCGCGCCCAGATGATGGGCCAGGAAGGCGTAGTCCCAGGCACGTTCCTTCCAGCTCTCGTACCGTCCTGAGGCGCCCCCGTGACCGCCGTCCATCTCGATCTTCATCACCACGGGCGCCTCGCCGCGCTGGTGCTCGCGCAGGACCTGCACCCATTTGGCCGGCTCGACGTAGAGCACCCGCGTGTCATTGAGGCTGGTCACGGCCGCGATCGCGGGATATGCCACCTCCCGGACATTCTCATACGGGGCATAGGACTTCATATAGCGGTAGACCTCGGGATCGGTGATCGGATTGCCCCACTCCTCCCACTCCAGCGCGGAGAGCGGCAGCTCCGGGTCCAGGATCGAGGTCAGATTGTCCACGAAGGGCACCTGCGCCAGGATGGCCACGTACTTCTCCGGGGCGAGGTTGGCCACCGCTCCCATGAGCAGACCGCCCGCGGAGCCGCCCAGCGCCGCGATCCGGGAGGGATCCGCCCAGCCCAGCTCCACGAGGTGATCGGTGGCGGCGATGAAGTCAGTGAAGGTGTTGATCTTGTTCAGCTTCTTGCCGTCCTCGTACCATCCGCGGCCGAGCTCCCCGCCTCCGCGGACATGGGCGATGGCGAAGACGATGCCCCGGTCCAGCAAGGAGAGCCGGGGGATCCCGAAGCTGGGGTCCATGCTCATCTCGTAGGAGCCGTAGCCATAGACCAGCGCGGGGTTGGTGCCGTCGGCGCTCACGTCCCGATGGTGCAGGACCGTCACCGGGATGGTGATCTCCGAGCCGTCGGCCCGGGTGTCCCCGCTGGGGGCCCAGATGCGGGTGGCGCAGTAGGCCTCGAGGTCCACGTCGTTGACCGGGGTCTCCCGGCGCAGCAGCGGGGACGCACTGGCATGGTCGATGTCATAGATCCGGGTGGGGGTCAGCCAGGATTCGTAGGCCACCCGGAACAGTGGGGCCTCGTACTCTGCGGCGATCACCGCGCAGGTGTAGAGCTCGTCCTCGAAGTCCGGGCCGGGAAGTGTGGAGGTCAGCACCGGTGCGGCGCCCTCGCGAACCGCGCGCAGGAGATCGAGCGAGAGCAGCTGGACGGACTCCACGGTGTCTCGCCGTGCGGCAACGATCACCTGTGCCGCGGTGATCGTCACCCCCTCGAGCTTGACCGTCTCCTCATGTGGGAGCACGAGCGTGCCCAGGTCCAGCGGCTGCTCCCGGGGGCGCTCGGTCGATGTCTCGGCACGGGTCTGAGCGGCGAGCTCATCAGCTGTGGTGACCGAGAGGGCGTTGTTCGGTCCGGCCTGGTTGTGCGTGATCAGCAGCAGGCGCTCGCCGTCGACCTCGATCGGATCGATGCTGTGCAGGATCCGGCGTTCCGCGCTGATCAGCAGCACCGGCTGCGCCTCCGGGTCGGTGACGTCGAGGATCCGGGACTCGTCGTACTCGGAATTGCCGGAGATGATCACCAGCTCGCGCTTGTCGGCGGAGAGCCCCACCCCGGTCCAGAGCTGCTCATCGGTGATCTCCAGGATCAGCCGGTCCTGCTCGGCATGGGTGCCGAGAGTATGCATATAGAGCCGGTGGGGTCTCCAGGCGGCGTCGGCGACCATGTAGTAGGCGCGCTGACCGGTGGGTTCCAGCACCGGTCCGCCGTGGACGCCTTCCACCTCCTCCGGCAGGTTCACCCCGCTGCTCAGGTCGCGGAAGCGCAGGGTGTAGAGCTCATCCCCAGAGGTGTCCTCCGAATAGGCCAGCAGCGTGCCGGCGGCGTTCAGCGACATTCCGCCGAGCTGGTAGAAGGGGTGTCTGGCCGCTTCGGCGTTGGTGTCGAAGAACGTCTCCTCGCCTGCCAGCGCGACGCCGGCCTGCACCTGCGGCGGAGTCCAGGAGTCGCGGCCGACCGGCACCCGGCAGTAGATCGCGTGCTGCTCACCTTCGATGGTGCGGGTGAAGTACCACGACTGACCGCGCCGGGAGGGCACCGAGAGGTCGGTCTCCACGGTGCGGTGCCTGATCTCGGAGAAGATGGCCTCACGCAGCGGCTGCTGGGACGCGGTGATCGCCTCCGCGTAGGCGTTCTCGGCGTGCAGATGCTCGATGACCTCGGCCGAGTCCTTCTCCCGCAGCCACTCGTAGGAGTCCACGAAGGTGTCACCGTGGTGGGTGCGCTCGGTCGGGATCTTCTTGGCCTGCGGAGGCGTGGAATCAGACATGCGGCCATTCAACCAGACCGGCGAGGACTCGCTCGGTCCGCGGCGACCCGTTCCCGGATCGCGGCCGGACTCATTCCCCGGCGCGCACCAGACCGCATTCGTAGGCGTAGACGACCATCTGCGTGCGGTCGCGCAGGGCCAGCTTGGTGAGGATGCGCGAGACGTGAGTCTTGACGGTCTGTTCGGCGAGATGGAGATCGGCGGCGATCTCGGCGTTCGAGCGCCCGCGGGCGACGGCGGTCATCACCTCCTGCTCGCGATCGGTGATCTCCGAGAGCAGGCGTGACTGCTTCGGGCTCCCCGTCGGGCGCGCGGCATAGTCGGCGATCAGGGTCCTGGTGATCTTGGGGGACAGCAGCGCGTCGCCCTCGGCCACCACCCGGACCGCCTGGATGAGCTCCTCGGGGGCGGCGTCCTTGAGCAGGAATCCGCTGGCCCCGGCCCGCAGCGCGTCGAAGACGTATTCATCGGCGTCGAAGGTGGTCAGCATCAGGATCCTCGGGGGAGTGCCCTCCATGCGCAGGATCTCTCGTGTGGCCTCGAGGCCGTTGACCTTGGGCATGCGGATGTCCATCAGCACGACATCCGGGGTGGTGCTGCGCACCACGTCGTCTATGCCTTCACCGTCGGAGGCGGTGCCCGTCACCGTGATGCCGGTCTGGGCGTCCAGCAGAGCGGCGAATCCGGCACGGATCATCGACTGGTCATCGACGATGAGCACCCGGATGGCAGGACCGGGGAGCGGGGCCGAGGAGTCGGCGGACACAGCGGAGGGCATGGTTCAACGCTACCCCGGTACCGCGGCCCCTGACGCCTGTGGTGTGATGTGAGCACCATGCTCTCCAGCCCAGGATCACTCACGTGCACAGTCCTCGTCCCGAATCCCTGATCCGCCGGCTTCTGCGGGACAGCGCCTATGTGCTCCCGGGACTGCCGATCGCGCTCTTCGGTGCCAGCCTGCTGTTCACGCTGCTGGTGGTCTCCATCGCGACCGCGCCGCTCTGGGTCGGGGCCCTGGTGCTCCCACTCACCCTGGTCACGGCGTCGGAGTTCGCGGAGCTCTCCCGTCGTCGGCTGCGGATCTGGGGGGCCGAGCTTGCGCCGGTGAGCTACCGCCCCCGGGGTCCGGGGCTCGCCGGTCGGCTGCGTCCGGTCGCTGATCCGCGGCGATGGCTGGATCTGATCTTCGAGACCGTTCTCGCGCTGCCGGTGCGGCTGGTGACCTTCGTGGTGGCGATCCTGTGGATCGCGATGGGTCCTGTCGGGCTCACGTATTTCTTCTGGTCCAGCTTCATCCCGGGCGAACGTGGTCTGATCCGACTCCTGGAGGTGGTCGCGCCCACGCTGGTTCCTGGGACCGACTTCTGGCAGTACGTGCTGGACTCCGCCGTGTTCCTGATCCTCGGCGTGGTCTTTCTGGCCACCCTGCCTGCGGTGATGCGCGGTCTCGCGGCGATCGATGCTCTGCTCGCGCTGAGCCTGCTGGGCGCAGGAGGACGGGGTCGGCTGATCCCGCTGGAGCATCCGCAGGCGCACCCGCTGGAGCGCACGCTGTCTCGGGCCGCGGTCGGCCGCCCCGGTTCCCGCCCCGAGGAATCCTCCGCCTCCTTCGGTGCCGCCGCCTGGTCCTGGATCGGCATCTGCTTCGCCGCAGTGGTGCTCTTCGCGGTGGCCTGGCCGCTGACCGCGTCCATCTACGGAGTCCACCCCGCCGTCGCGTTCGCACTCACCCTGGCGCACTGCCTGAGTCTGGTGCTCACGCTGAAATTCCCCTGGGCCGGGATCGGCGCCTCGGTGATGGTCTCGGCGACGCTGATGGGCGCCACCGCCGAATCGGGGGTCGGCATCTGGCCCTGGCCCGTGACCGCCATGCTCATCCAGTGCGGAGTCATCCTGGTCGCAGCGCTGCGCGAGCCCTGGTACTGCGCCGCCAGCGGCTGGGCCGCCAGCGCGCTGCTGACCGCCGCGGCCATCGTCATGGCGGCCCCCGAACTTCCCGAGGGGGCCGTGAGCACCGGCATCGTGTTCGCCTCGGTGAGCGCCGGCGTCGCAGTGCTCGGAAGTCTGACCCGGCAGTGGATCCGTGACGCCGGCCGGCTCGAGGTGTCGGAACGCACCAGCGCCCAGCAGAGTCGACGTCGGCGAGAGCTCGAGGAGCGCAACCGGATCGCCCGCGAGCTCCATGACGTGGTCGCCCACTCCATGTCGGTGATCAGCGTGCAGGCCGCCACCGCGCGCTACCGGCTGCCCGCCATCACCTCCGAGGCGCAGCAGGAGTTCGAAGAGATCGCCCGGTCCTCCCGACAGGCGCTGGGTGAGATGCGGATGCTGTTGGGCACCCTGCGCAGCGAGGAGGAGGCGCCGACCGGGCCGACACCGGGTCTGGAGGACATCCATTCCCTGGTGGAGGCCACCCGTGCCTCCGGGAACCCGATCCGGGTGACCGGGCTCGACGTCGTCGAGGCGTCCTCGGCTGTGGGCCTCGCCGCCTACCGGATGGTCCAGGAGGGGCTGAGCAACGCGCTGCGGCATGCGCCCGCCTCCACCATCGAGGTCAGCGCTGAGCTGATCGGGGAGCCCGAGGATCAGCCGGACCCGGCAGACACCCGCCACCTGCTGATCCAGGTGCGCAACACCGCTCCGCCGCACCCGGTCTCAGTGCCCGCACCCGGTGCTGGCCTGGGGCTGGAGGGCATCCGCGAGAGGGTCAGCGCTGTCGGGGGGACTGTGGAGACGGGGGAGACCCCGGACGGCGGATACTTCATCCGTGCCTCATTCCCGCTCTGAACCCGCCCACCCCCTACCCACGTAGGGGGGTGAAGTTGGCTCCGCCGGGTGACTCCGCGCAGGCCTCGGCTCGATAGCGTGGAGCCATGACAATCACTGAGACCCGGTCGGAGGGCGCGCGGAGCCTTCCCGAGCAGCCCCGACCGCCCCGGAACAAGCAGGTCAACGAGTTCTTCGAGCTCGCCCAGCGGGCCAAGGACGAGGGCCTCATGGATCGCGGTGCCTCGGCCTATGTGCCGCGCGTGATCGTGCTGAGCCTCGCCTTCGCCGGAGCTTTCGTGCTGATGTTCACCCTTGGTGACAGCCTCTGGCAGCTCGGTCTCGCCGCGTTCTTCGGCGTCATCTTCACCCAGGTGGCCTTCCTCTCCCACGACGGCGCCCACCAGCAGGTCTTCCGCACCGGCAAGCGCAACGAATGGTTCGGCCGGGTCACCGGCAACCTCATCGTGGGCCTGTCCTACGGCTGGTGGACCAAGAAGCACAGCAAGCACCACGCCAACCCCAACACCATCGGCAAAGACGGCGACATCGCGCCGGGCGCCCTGGTCTTCGTCGCCGAGGACGCAGCGCAGCGTTCCGGCTTCATGGGCTGGCTTGCCCGCCGACAGGGCTGGATGTTCTTCCCGCTGCTGACCCTCTTCGCCATCGCACTGCACTACAACGCGCTCAAGACGGTGTTCACTGCAGAGAAGCTCAAGCGCCGCAAGACCGAGCTGGCGATGCTGGCCATCCGGCTGATCGGGTTCCCCGTGCTGATCTTCCTGGCCATGAGCCCCGGGCTGGGCCTCGGGTTCCTCGCCGTGCAGCTCGTGGTCTTCGGCGTCTACATGGGTGGCAGCTTCGCCCCCAACCACAAGGGCATGCCGATCATCCCCAAGGACTCCGACATGGACTTCCTGCGCCGCCAGGTGCTGACCTCGCGCAACATCAAGGGCGGCCGCGCCATGGATGTGGCCATGGGCGGGCTGAACCTGCAGATCGAGCACCACCTCTTCCCCCGCATGCCCAGCCCGAACCTGCACAAGGTCAAGCCGATCGTCGAGGAGTTCTGTGCCGAGAAGGGCATCAGCTACACCGCCACCGGTCTGGTCCAGTCCTACGGCATGGTCGTGACCTACCTGAACCGAGTGGGTCTGGGCTACGCGGATCCGATGGACTGCCCGATCATGGCGCAGTACCGCCCCCGCTGATTCCCCCGGCGCGCCTCGCCCGACGGTCCAGCTGGTCCTGCCGCAGCCTCCTGAGCCGAGCGGCCCGGCGGTTCACCCGGCTGGTCTCCGCCGCGAAGAGCGGGATCATCGCGGCGAAGAGCAGATAGACCGGCGCGGAGGACAGCGCGGCTCCGGCGATCCAGAGCCAGACAGTGGTGGATTCAGCCACCGAGGCGAGCCCGTCACGCAGCGCCGGTCCCAGCAGGGCGACCAGCCCGAGCAAGGTGCCGAAGGCGCCGAGGGTCAGGCTCAGCCCCGCCTGAGGGCCTCCCGGCCTGCCCGATTCAGCCGGGAGCGGCGCCAGGTTCGGATCCCGCGCCTCCGTCTGCAGGACCACCGCTCCGCAGAGCAGGGTCCAGGCGGTCACCACGAGGTAGGCGGCGATCATGTCGCTGGGCAGATGCCATCCCTCCACGAAGATGTAGGCCCCCCAGCCCGCCGACCAGGTCGCAGCGAGGATCCCCCACAGCGCGCGGTCCCGCGGCCGGGAGATCAGGAAGGCCGCCGCCGCCACCGATGCGGCCATCGTGGTGTGCCCGCTGGGCAGAGAGTTCCCTGTCCATTCTGACGTCAGGCCCACCAGGACCGGACGCGTGGAGAAGACCAGCTTGAACGCCTGGGTGCTCAGGTTCGCGCCCAGCACCAGCACTGCGGCGCTGGCGAGGATCATCCACCGGCCGTGGCGGCCTCGCCTGTGGCTCAGCGCCGCGCAGGCCAGGATCGGGGGAAGCAGGATCCACACGGCGATCCACTCATTCTCCGGATCCAGCTCGGGCAGCGGGTGACCAGTGGTCGATCCGGTGCGCTGCATCATGATGTCCAGCAGCTGGCCGGTCTCCGTATGCACGGCGATCCAATAGAGCACCCCGAACAGCCCAACACACAGCAGGACACCGGCCGCCCACCGCTCGAGGTGGAAGGCCGGTGTCTGCAGGAAATGTGGCATGCGGCTATTCTGCCGCACCGTCTCAGGCCCGGCGGGGGCGCGGCTCGGGCTGCACGCGGTGATCGGCCATGTCCTCAGGGGTCCAACATTCGATGTTGCGCAGCTCGGGCATGTCCGAAGCGAGGAAGATCGGGTCCAGGCCCTGCTTCCGCTGCGCCACATAGTGCTTGAGCAGCTTCACCGCAGTGCCGCTCAGGGCGGTGATCACGACCAGGTTGAACAGGGCGATGATGACCATCGTCACACCGGCGATCGCCCAGGCCAGGTCCACCGGGATGATCGCGCCCAGGAAGACCACCGCGGTCAGCACGGCGGCGAAGATCTTCCGGGTCCGCTCCGACTGGGAGATGAACAGCACATTCATCTCCCCATAGGAGTAGTTGCCCAGGATCGAGGTGAAGGCGAGCAGCAGGATGATCAGCGCCAGCGCCAGCGCGCCGAAGGCGCCGAAGTTCTCGCTCAGCGCCGCCTGTGTCAGCTCTCCGCCGACATTGGTCTCCGCCCGCACAGCCTCCTGCGGGAAGGTCACCAGGATGATGAACGCGGTCACCGAGCAGATGATCAGCGTGTCCAGGTAGACGCCGAGAGTCTGCACCAGCCCCTGTTTGACCGGATGTGAGACGTCAGCGGTGGCCGCGACATTCGGCACCGAGCCCATGCCTGCCTCGTTGGAGAACATTCCGCGCTGCACCCCGGCTGCGATCATGGCGCCGAAAGCGCCGCCGGCCGCCGAGGTGAAGTTGAAGGCCTCGCCGAAGATCATCCCGATCACCAGGGGAAGCTGCTCGAGGTTGAGCGCCACGACCGCCAGGCCCAACAGGATGTAGAGCATGGCCATGAGGGGCACCACGCGCTGGGTGACCTGGGCGACACGGCGCAGCCCCGCCAGCACGACGACGCCGGTGAGCACCGTCAGCAGCACCGCCAGGATCCAGACCAGGCTCGTGGTGTCCTGCATCCCCAGCTCGCCTGCGGCGCCGGTGACGGCGTCAACGATGGTGTTGGCCTGAAGTGAGGTGAAGGACAGGGCGAAGCAGAAGATGAAGATGACCGCGAAGACGATGCCGCCGGAGCGCGAGCCCAGCCCACGTTCGATGTAGTAGGCGGGACCGCCCTTGAAGGTGTCGAAGCGTCGCACCTTGTACAGCTGAGCCAGGGTCGATTCCACGAAGGAGGCGGCCGAGTTGAAGATCGCCATCACCCACATCCAGAACACCGCGCCCGGACCGCCCATCGCGATCGCGCCGGCCACGCCGGCGATGTTGCCCGTGCCCACGCGCGCGGAGGCGGTGATGGTGAAGGTCTGGAAGGCGGAGAGGGACCTGGTGCGGCCGTTCTCATCCTGCGTCGCCTTGTCCGTGATGGAGCGGAACATGTCCGGAATGTGCCGGATCTGCACCAGCCCGGTGCGAACGCACAGGTAGAGACCGACGACGAGGATCACCGGGATTCCCACCCAGGTCCAGGAGGCGTCCTCGATCGCACCGATCGTGTCGAGAAGATTGTCCATAGTCATGATGCGCCGACTCTACCGGTCACGCCGCCACCAGGAGCCTCCCAGGCTGTGTTCGGAGGGTGAGGCAGAATAGGGGAAACTCCGGTTTCACAGAAGGTGATCACGATGGCTCACGTCCCTGACCCCGTCCGCTTCCAGCGCCTCGAGGAACACGCCTGGCTCGCTGCGCCAGGGCCTGACTCTGGATTGAACGTCGGACTCGTCCTCGGTGAGAATCTCGCCGTGCTGATCGATCCGGGACCGGCCGACGGTGACCACGCGGGACTGCTGGCAGGCGTGCGCGAGCTCAGCTCGGCCGAGATCGTCGTCGTCAACACCCATGGCCACCCAGATCACATCGGCGCCAACGAGTTCCTGCGCGCCCAGGGTGTGCGGAAGATCTGGGCCCATGAACACGCAGGGGTCGAAACAGCCACTGATCTGGTCTCCAGCACGCCGGTCACGCTGCAGCTGGGCGGGGGAGTCGACATCGTCGTCTCTCACCTTGGCCGCGGGCACACCGCCGGCGATCTGGTGGCGGGCGTCCGCTCGGGGGAGGCCCCCGGGATCATGTTCTGCGGGGATCTGGTCCGCGAAGGCCATGACCCCGAGTTCTACGATTCCTACCCCGAGGAATGGGTCCGCACGCTGGGCCGGCTCTGGTCCATGGCCGGGAACCACAGCAGGTTCATCCCCGGCCACGGGCGTGAGGTCGACGCTGATTTCCTGGCATCCATGCGCCGGCGCATGCAGCAGGGCTGCAACGTCTCCTCGCAGGCGATCAGGGATGCGGTCAATGATGCGACCAAGGCCATCCCGATCGTGCCCTACGGCCCCGGGGAGTCCCGCGAGCTGATCACCCGGCTGCGCGGACGGTGATCCGCCAGCGGGGCAGACTCGCGCGGGGGAGCCAGCTGGGGAATCAGACCTGGTAGAGCTCGTTGAACTGCGGCGGAATCGGGTAGTGCACCGTCTCGCCCTTCGGCGAGGGGACCGGGGCGCCGCGCTGGCGCCGGCCGGTCTCGGCGCCGAAGAGGTTGATCCCGGCAGCGGCCATCAGGAAGCCCGGGCCCAGGGAGACGAGCAGCCCCGCGAACCAGTGCCACAGGCTGGGCTCCTCACCCGCCAGCGCGATGCCGCTCCAGCCTCCTGAGAGGAGGAAGGACAGCATCGCCACCACGGTGATGCTCACGCCGAGGAACCAGGCGAGACCTGCCAGCGGCGCGGTCTCCGGCTCGTAGTCCGCCACCACCGTGTTCCACTCCGGGCCCGTGCGCATGATCAGCCAGCCGCCGACCATGGCCCAGATCGCGACCACCAGATAGGCGGCGATCACGTCGGCCGGGCGGTGCCAGGTCTCGGTGAAGGTGTAGGCGCCGATGAGCCCTGCATAGAACGCCGCAAGGACGGAGATGAAGGGCCGTCGGCGCGGAGAGCTGACCAGGAAGACCGCCACGGCCATGGACGCGGCGAGGGTGGTGTGGCCCGAGGGAAGCGAATTGCCGGTCCAGTAGGGCACGCCGTTGCCCAGATCCGGCCGGTCCAGCCACGCCTTGAGCACCTGGGTGGAGATGTTCGCTCCCAGCACCGCGCCCAGAGCGATCAGCGCAGCCAGGAATCGCTGTCGGGTGAGCACGATGACCAGGAAGAACACCGCCGGCAGCGCGATGATCACCGGACTCAGCCACCAGAGGTCGAAGCCGCGGGCCGAGAGGGAGTCCACCCGGTTCGCCGCGGCATCGAGCATCGCGTACTCCACCCACTGCCCGGAGTCCGAGCGGACGAAGTACTCGTAGACGGCGATGAAGACCGCGCAGCAGAGCAGGATCCCGACGATCCACAGGCCGGTGCGCCGGGCTGGGGGACGGAGTGCGCTGGCAGCTGACATGTCCCCCAGTATCGCAGGTCTGCCTCTGCCTAGACTGAATGACATGGAAGCCCATATCGCGGTGCAGGAGCAGGGCCCGGACGCCTGGCAGATTCCGGATCTCGAGGAGGTCCTCGACGGCGCGCGGGTCGTCTCGCTGCTTCTGCGGACCAGGTTCCGCGGCCAGACCGAGCGCCAGGCGCTGCTCATGGAGGGCCCGAAGGGCTGGGGGGAGTTCTCGCCGTTCCCGGAATACGGCGCCCAGGAGTCGTCCCACTGGCTCCGCGCCGGTCTGGAGGCCGGCTGGCGCGGGTGGGGGGCCCCGCTGCGCACCCACGTCCCGATCAACGCAACGATGCCCGCCGTCGCTCCGGACCAGGTGGAATCGGTGCTCCGCCGCTTCGGCGCGCTGGAGTCCATTCCCGCGGTGAAGATCAAGGTCGCCGAGCCGGGACAGACCCTCGCCGATGACCTGGCGCGCTTCCGCGAGGTGCGCCGCCTGGTCCCGGAGGCGGGGCTGCGCGCCGACGCCAACGGCGGCTGGAGCATCGCCGAGGCGGTGCCGGCGCTGGCGGCGCTCGCCGAGGCCGCCGAGGGCCGATTCGAATACGCCGAGCAGCCGGTGGCAGGGGTCGAGCCGCTCGCGGAGCTGCGCGAGGCCCTCGCCGCGGCGGGGGTCATCACCTCCGCCGGCGCCCCGCTGCGCATCGCCGCGGATGAAGCGGTGCGCAAGGCGGAAGATCCGCTGCGGGTGGCAAGACTCGGCGCGGCAGATCTGATCGTGGTCAAGGTGCCGCCGCTGGGCGGGGTGGACCGGGCGCTGCGCATCGTGGAGCAGTCCGGGCTGGACGCCGTCGTCTCCTCGGCGCTGGACACTTCGGTGGGGCTCGCGGCGGGCCTGGCGCTGGCCGCCCGGCTGCCGCATCTGCCCTACGCCTGCGGGCTGGGCACCGCCGCGCTGTTCACCGAGGATGTGCTCCGCTCCCCGCTGATTCCCGTGGGCGGGGCGCTGAGGGTGCCCGGCGCCGTCGTGCCCTCGGCGGATCTTCTGCAGCGGCATGAGGTGGGCGGGCCGCGTGCTGACTGGTGGTTCGACCGACTGCGCGCCGCCCATGCGGTGCTCGCCGCCGACCAGCAGGCACGGGAGCGGGCCAGCGCGGATGCGGGCTCCGGGGCGGGCCCGGATGCAGACCTGACGGCGGGCGCGGACCGGCGACCGGGCCGCAGCTTCTAGGATTGGAGCCATGACTTCACCTCGACGTCCGTTCCGCGAGTTCGATGATGCCTACGACGTCGAGTCCCTGCGACTGGCCCGCCGGGTGATCCGCGGGCTGACCATGAGCATGCGCCACATCGTCCTGGCGCCGGGGTCCCGCTCGGCACCGATGGCCTATGCGCTGCGCGAGGCGGAGGAGCTCGGCGCGATCACCGTGCATGTGCGCATCGATGAGCGCTCCGCGGCGTTCACCGCGCTGGGCATTGCGATGGCGACAAAGGCCCCCGCGGGCGTGGTCACCACCTCGGGCACAGCGGCAGGAAACCTGCTCCCAGCGATGATGGAAGCTGACCTCTCCGGCGTCCCGCTGGTGGCCATCACCGCCGATCGGCCCGAGGAGCTGCACGGCACCGGGGCGAACCAGACGGCCTGGCAGCAGGGGATGTTCGCCGGTCGGGTGCGTGATGAGATCCACCTGGAGCAGGGCGAGGCGCGGCTGGAGCCTGAATCCCGCGATGACATGCTCGCCGCCGAGACCCAGGTCGGACTGCTGCTCCGTGCGGCCACCGGCTCCTCCCCGGGGCCGGTGCACCTGAACATCGGCTTCCGCGATCCGCTCGTCCCTGCCCAGCGGGAGGGCACACACCAGTCGGGGGCGCAGCGCTGGGCCCGGACCCCCTTCGTCCGGCGCACCCCGGTGGTGGCCGATTCGGCCGAGCAGCTGCGCGCGCAGATCATCGGCGGAGAGATCCTGGATGCGCAGGATCCCGCCGAGGTCTCGGATGCGGAGGTGACCTCGGCTCGCCGGGGCGCGGGTCCAGGGTCGGGTGCTTCGAAGGGGACCTCCGGCACCGATCCTGCCGTGGATCTGGCCCAGCGGCGCACCGTCTTCGTCATGGGCGCCGATGCTCCCGCCGAGGCCCGCGAGCTGGCCCGCCGGCTGGGGCAGCCGCTGCTGGCCGAACCCACCAGCGATGCGCGCTGGAGCGACCTCGGAGCCGTCCAGGGATACCGGCTGATCCTGCAGGCCCCGGCCGGTTCCCCTGCGAGCGAGCTGGCTGGCAGCATCGAGCGGGTCGTGGTGGCCGGGCGGCCCACGCTCACCCGGCCGGTGCAGCAGCTGATCAGCCGGGACGACGTCGAGGCGGTGCAGTACGCGCCCGGAGGCGAGGCCTGGTTCGATCACCGGCTGGCGCGCCGTCGTCTTGACGATCTGACCGCCACGGCACTCTTCGCGGGACTGGCGCCGCAGGGCTGGCACGAGGCATGGACCGAGCGGGGGCTGGCGGCCCAGCGTCTGATCGATGCCGCGCTGACCGAGCAGGAGACCCTCGCCCAGGGGGAGATCTCCTCCGTGCGGGTGGCGCAGTTCGTGGCCGAGACGGTCAAGACTCCGCTGCTGCTGGGCTCCTCCTCGGTGATCCGCGATGTGGACCTGGCCGCCGTGCTCAATCGCAGCGTCCTGGGCGAGGAGGTCGCCGCGAAGCCCGGTCCAGGGGCGCAGGGTGGGCGCAGGGTCTACGCGATGCGTGGACTGGCGGGCATCGACGGGAACCTCTCAGCCGCCTCCGGGATCGCGCTGGCTCGGAACACCCGGGTCACCGCGCTGGTGGGGGACCTGACCTTCCTCCATGACGTGAATGCGCTCCTGGTCCCGGCCACCGAGCGGGAGCCCGATCTGGACATCGTGGTGGTCAACGACTCCGGCGGGGCGATCTTCGACCAGCTCGAACATGGTGCGGTGGGACGCCGGGAGGGGCAGGCCGAGACGGTGGAGCGCTTCTTCGGCACGCCGCAGACCGTGGACATCGAGGCGCTCGCCGACGCCTACGGACACGAGTATCACTTCGCCGATGATCTGGAGACGCTGGGGGAGGGACTCTCCGGACTCGAGGATCGGATCGGCATCCGGATCATCGAGGTGCGCACCGACCGCACAGTGCTCCGCGACTTCCACGCCCGCCTCCTCGCCGCTGCCGCAGACCTCTGACCCCGACCCGTGACCCCTGACCCTGCGTTTTACCAGGCCCTTCGAGGTTTACCAGCGAAACGGTCGGCCCGGTAGACCACGCAGGGCCCGGTAAAACGCTGGGGGAGGGGGAGGGGGAGGGGCAGGAGGAGGTTCAGGGCACAGGGACGCCGAGGGCGCCGAGCATGGGGCGCATCTTCGCCCAGGTCTCGGCCAGCTCCTCCTCGGGCACCGAACCGGCGACGATCCCGCAGCCCGCGTAGAGCCTGACCTGCGTGCCCTGCTCCTGAAGGATCCCGCCGCGCAGCGCGATGCCGAAGTCCGCGTTGCCCCGCGCGTCGATCCAGCCCACCGGTCCGGAGAACGCTCCGCGGTCCAGGCATTCCAGGGTGCTGATCAGCTCGCCCGCGGTGGCAGTCGGGGTGCCGCAGATCGCGGCGGTGGGATGGGCGCGCTCGGCGACGAGCAGGGCCGGGGTCTGGGCGGTCAGTCGTCCGGTGACGTCGGTGGAGAGGTGGAAGACATTTGGCAGCTCCAGGACGGCTGGCGGGTCCTGCGCGTGCAGCTCCTGCGCCACCGGGGCGAGCTGCTCCAGCAGGGACTGTGCTGCGAGCCGGTGCTCGTCGCGCTGCTTCGGGTCCTCCAGCAGCAGCGTGCGCGCACGCTCCAGCCCCGCCCGGCCGTCCACCGTGCCGGCGAGGACTCGCGCGGAGAGCTCCTGACCGCGGATCTTCACCAGCATCTCCGGGGTGGCGCCCAGCACGTCCCCGGCCAGATAGGTCCAGCAGTCGGCGTAGTCGGTGGCCAGGGCGGCCAGCAGGGGCCCGGTTGGCAGCGGCGCATCAGCGACGACGACGACGTCGCGCGCCAGCACCAGCTTCTCCAGCCGACGATGTTCGATCGCGTCCACGCCGGCGCGCACGGCGCGCAGATAGTGCTGCTCGGAATGGCTGCCCTGGATCAGTGAGGTGGCGGGTCGGGACGCGGCACCCTCATGGCGGTCCTTGTGTCGGGGCCGCCCGGCATCGGGCGCCCCGCCGCGGAGGCGCAGCTGCCCGTCGTGGAGCTGGAGTCCGTGTTTCGTTAGCAGGACATGCAGCCGCCTCAGCGCCGCCGGATCCAGCGAGTGGGGGTTCCTCTCGCCGGGATCCACTGTGCGGAGGCCCGGCCCGTCGTCGCCGGACTCCTGCTCGAAGTCCTCATCCCAGGCCGCGGTCCGAGTCACCGCCGTGATCCAGTGCTGGCCCTCGGCCGAGCCGAGGGTCAGCTCCGGCAGGATCAGGTGCGAGTCGGCCGCGGAGGCGGAGGAATAGGTGATCGACGTCAGTGCCACCGGGCCGGCGCCGGGCACGGCTTCCAGTTCGGGGGGCAGCCGTGCGGCGGCCGCCAGCGGCGCGAGGTGCTGCTCGTGCCACTGGGCCAGTTCGGCGAAGCGCTCGGCGCCGCGGGCCCGCACATGTGCGGCGGCGCCCAGGCCGATCAGGCCCTCACCGCGCAGCAGCCAGACAGCGCTGGGGTCCAGCGCGGGGAGCAGGTCCGCCAGTGAAACGTCTGATGGGAGATCCACCACCAGTGTGGTGGCGTCGAGGGTCCCGGGGAGCGCTGTCATGGCTGGACAAGTCTAGGACATGGCGGAGGCAGGGACCCGCGCATGTGGGAGAATGCCAAGGTGAATCGCCCCAGCACCGGAAACCGCGCAAGCCTCGCGAAGAAGCCCGAGGACGTCGCCTCGATGTTCGACGAGGTCGCTGACCGCTATGACATCACCAACGACGTGCTCTCGCTGGGTCAGACCAGGCGCTGGCGAAGGCAGCTCGTCGCGGCCCTCGCCGTCGCCGAAGGTGAACGGGTCCTCGACCTCGCCGCGGGCACGGGAAGCTCCACGGAGCCCTTCCACGAAGCCGGGGCCGAGGCGGTCGCCTGTGACTTCTCACTGGGAATGCTCCAGGTGGGCAAGCGCCGTCGTCCGGACATGACGTTCATCGCCGGAGACGCGATGAACCTTCCCTTCGCCGATGACAGCTTTGACGCCGTCACCATCTCCTTCGGCCTGCGCAACATCGTGGACCCGCAGGCTGCGCTGCGGGAGATGCTGCGCGTGACCGTCCCCGGCGGGCGGCTGGCCGTGATGGAGTTCTCCGATCCCACGAACAGGCTCTTCAGCACGGTCTACAACGAGTACCTGATGCGCGCGCTGCCTCCCACGGCGCGGGCGGTCTCCTCCAATCCGGAGGCCTACGTGTACCTCGCCGAGTCGATCCGGGCCTGGCCCGACCAGGACCACCTTGCGGCGGAGCTCTCCGCCGCCGGATGGTCCGAGGTCCGCTACCGCAACCTCACCGGCGGGATCGTTGCGATCCACCACGCCCTCAAGCCCCGCGCCCTGCCCGAATCCTGAACGTGGATAGGTTAGACACCGATGACTGAATCAGCAGCTGATCCGCTGACCACGAAGCTGCCCGCCGGTTTCGATGTGCTGGCCGAGGACCTGGCGCTCGCCACCGAGGTGGCGGAGGCCCTCACCCTGGTGGAGGAGGACCTCCTCGGTTCCCTGGCCAGCGCCGACGAGCTGGTCAACGCCTCGGCGCGCTACCTGGCCCAGGCCGGCGGCAAGCGCGTGCGGCCTCTGCTCACCGTGCTCACCTCGATGCTCGGCGACGGCGTGGATGAGCGCGTCCGTCGTGCCGCCGCGGTCATGGAGATGACCCATCTGGCCACGCTCTACCACGATGACGTCATGGACTCGGCGCCGGTGCGTCGCGGAGCCCCTGCCGCGCACCAGGTGTGGGGCAACTCGGTCGCGATCCTCACCGGGGACCTGATCCTGGCCCGAGCCTCCCGGCTGATGTCCGAGCTCGGCGTGGACGCCTCCAAGATCCAGGCGCAGACCTTTGAGCGTCTGGTCATGGGCCAGCTGCACGAGACGGTCGGTCCGCAGGAGTCAGAGGACGCCTACGCCCACTATCTGCGGGTGATCGGCGACAAGACCGGCTCCCTGGTGGCAGCGGCCGCCCGGCTCGGCGCCCACTTCGGCGGCTGCTCGGAGTCGACGACCGCGATGCTCGAAGAGTACGGCGAGGCAGTGGGCGTGGCCTTCCAGCTGGCCGACGATGTCATCGACATCACCGCAGATCCCGAAGCCTCCGGCAAGACCCCCGGCACCGACCTGCGTGAGGGCGTGTCCACGCTTCCGGTGCTGCTGCTGCGTCAGCACGCGCGGACCGCGACCGCGGGACAGGATCGGGATGAGGCCGTGCAGGCGCTCGAGCTCGTCGACGGCGATCTCAGTTCAGACGAGGCGCTGGCGCGTGCCGTGGCCGCCGTCGTCGCTCATCCGGTCACCGAGCAGTCCTGGGAGGTGGCGCACAGCTGGGCCGAGAAGGCCAAGCAGTCCATCGCGGGGCTGCCGGAGAGCACGGTGAAGTCGGCGCTGCTGTCCTTCGCCGATGCCGTGGTCGAGCGCGACGGCTGAACCCGGCCGCTGGACCCGGGCGCTGACACGGGCGGGTCAGCTTGGCGGGTCAGGTCTTGGCTGCCAGGATCTGTTCCAGCGCCGCCCGGAGCTCCCGGGCCTTCTCGGCGCGCACTGACACCGGCACCGGGTGACGGATCTGCCGGTAGAGCATGTCATCGGCGTAGCGGGGGAACACATGCAGGTGGTAGTGCCACACATGCTGGTTCCCCGCAGGCTCATTGTGCTGCCGCACCGAGGTCCCCTCCGGATTCCAGGCCAGCTTCATCGCCTTGGAGACATCGCGGGACATGATGGAGATCTTGGAGAGCAGGTCATCGTCGAGGTCATAGAGCGCCTCGCGGTGCTGCACGGGAGTGATCATCGCGTGGCCCTCATACGGTCCGAAGCCGTCACAGGCCATGAAGACCAGCACATCGGCGTCCTGGTGGACCAGATCCGTCAGCTCACACCGATTCGACCGCTGGTCCACGTCTCCGCGGGCCAGACCGCAGAACGGGCACGAGTAGCCCTCGGGAGCGTGCGAGCTCCACAGCCGCGCGAGATCAGCGCTGCTCATCCGGGCTCCTCCTCGAAGGAGAACTCCAGCAGGTCGAAGATGAACTCGCTGACGGTGGCGCCCTCGTCATTCCACATTCCCGAGTTGCTGCTGCGGCGGACGATCAGCGGGTCCGGGACATCAAGAGTGTCCACATCCACGCCCCAGACCCAGCGCTCCTCCTCGTCCTCGAGGAACAGCAGGTGGCCGTCCTCCACGGTCAGCTCGTCCGGATCGAAGAAGAAGTGGTAGGCCTCCATGATCTCCTCGCAGCGGCCCAGCGCCAGATAGAACTCCTCAAGCACCTGAGGCAGGCGCGGGCGGGCCTTCAGCTCGGCGGGCAGCTCGGAATCAGCGATGAGCTGGCGCAGCTCCTCGGGGGTGAAACCCTCCTCAGGGGTCCACTTCTCATCGAGGTATTCGGGCACCAGGGCGCGGAACTTGTCCAGGAACATATCGGCCATGGCCTCAGTCTAGAAGACCGGGAACATCCCCACGGGCCGCGTGCGTTCACTCCAATACGGCATACTGTGCTGAGTTAATCGATCAGAAGGAACCTACCCGTGTCCCAGAATTCCTCGCAGCGGCCGGCAGACCGAGCCATCCGAGTCGCCGTCGTCGGAGCCGGCCCCGCAGGTGTCTATGCCTCTGACATCCTGGCCAAGGCGCAGAAGAAGAGCGACTTCGAGTTCAGCATCGATCTCTATGACCGGTATCCCGCCCCCTTCGGGCTGATCCGCTACGGAGTCGCGCCGGACCATCCGCGGATCAAGGGCATCGTGAAGGCCCTGCACAAGGTCCTCGATCGTGGCGACATCCGACTCATCGGCAATGTGAACATCGGCGAGGATCTCAGCATCGAGGACCTCCGCCGGCACTACGACGCCGTGATCTTCGCCACCGGCGCCATCAAGGACGCCGAGCTGAACATTCCCGGCATCGAGCTCGAGGGAAGCTTCGGCGCCGCAGACTTCGTCTCCTGGTACGACGGGCACCCCGATTATCCCCGCGACTGGCCGCTGACCGCCGAGCAGGTGGCGGTCATCGGCAACGGCAACGTCGCCCTGGACGTGGCCCGGGTGCTCTCCAAGCACCCCGAGGACATGCTCACCACCGAGATCCCCGAGAACGTCTACGCGGGGCTGAAGACCTCCCCGGTCACCGATGTGCACATCTTCGGTCGGCGCGGCCCCGCGCAGGTGAAGTTCACCCCCCTCGAGCTGCGCGAGCTCTCGCACAGCAAGGACGTGGACATCGTCCTCTACGAGGAGGACTTCGACTTCGATGAGGGCTCCGACGAGGCGATCAAGACCAACAACCAGGTCAAGACCATGGTCAACACCCTGGGCAACTGGCTTCTCGAGCAGGAGGAGCGGGAGGCGGAGGCCTCGCGCAAGCTGCATCTGCACTTCCTGCAGCAGCCGGTCGAGATCCTCGAGGGCACCGATGCGAACGGTCAGGGCACCGGGGCCGTGGCGGGCGTGCGCTTCGAGCGCATGGAGCTCGACGGCACCGGCAATGTCCGCGGCACCGGAGAGTTTCAGGACTATGCGGTCCAGGCCGTCTACCGCGCTGTGGGCTACCTCGGTTCGGAGATCGCCGGGCTGCCCTTCGACGAGAAGCGCGGAGTGCTGGTCAATGAGGCCGGCCGGGTCCTCGACGACGCAGGTCACCACGTCCCCGGCATCTACGCCACCGGATGGATCAAGCGCGGCCCCGTGGGACTGATCGGGCACACCAAGGGCGACGCGCTGGAGACCATCGGATGCCTTCTGGAGGACCTCCACCACCTGCCGGTGGCCGAGGCCCCGGCCGAGGATGCCGTGATCGAGCTGCTCGAGTCCCGCGGCGTGGAATACACCACCTGGGAGGGCTGGCAGAAGCTCGACGCCCACGAGATCTCACTGGGGGAGTTCTACGGACCGCTGCCCGACGGCGGCGCCCGTGAGCGGGTCAAGGTCGTCGAGCGCGAGGACATGATCCGCATATCGCGCGAGAGCTGAGCCACGGCTCAGCTCCACGCCGGTGGCGGCGTGGCGCGCCGGCGGCTGTATGGCGCGGCTGGCGCGCCGGCGGCTGAGCGGCACACCCGCAGCGCATGAAGATGCCCCCTCGCCATCCGGCCAGGGGGCATCTTCATGCCTGGTGAATCAGCTCTGGCTGTAGCCGGCCATCGACTCCAGCCGGGCGATCCGCTCCGGCATCGGCGGGTGGGTGCTGAAGAGCTTCTTGGCCCTGGCGCCGAAGGGGTTGGCGATCATCATGTGGGCGTGCGCGTCGTGCTTGGGGTCCTCCCGGAGCGGGTAGCGGGAGATGCCTCGCTCCAGCTTGTCCAGCGCCGAGGCCAGGGCCAGCGGGTCTCCGGTCAGGGCCGCGCCGTCGGCGTCTGCGTCGTACTCGCGGGTCCGGCTCACCGCCATCTGGATCAGGCTGGCCGCGATCGGCATCAGGAACACCGCGAGGATCGCTCCCACCAGGGCCAGGGGATTGCCGCCCTGGTTGTTGCCGCGTCCGCCGCCGAAGAGCAGGAAGAACTGGCTGATGGTGGTGAGGAAGCCGGCCACGGCCGCGGCCACCGAGGAGATCAGGATGTCTCGGTTGTAGACATGCATCAGCTCGTGACCGGTGACTCCGCGCAGCTCCCGCTCGTCGAGCAGGTTCAGGATGCCCTCGGTGAAGCAGACCACGCCATTGGCAGGATCACGCCCGGTGGCGAAGGCGTTCGGGGTGGGGGCCGGCGCGATGAAGATCCGCGGGGCGGGCTGCTGAGCGCGCTGCGCCAGCTCCTCGACCATCGCATAGAGCTGCGGGGCCTGCTCCCGGGTCACCGGATAGGCCTTCATGGCGCGCAGTGCGATCTTGTCCGAGTTCCAGTAGGAGTAGGCGACCGAGACCAGGCCGATCAGCCCGAAGACGAAGATCAGCGCAGGGGTCTGGGTGGCGTAGGCGATCACTGCGCCGACCAGCAGCAGCATCGCGAAGAGGAACGCGAGCAGACCTGCTGTGCGCAGCCGTCCGTGGTGCTGGTGCATTGACTCTCCTTGGAGGGTTCAGGGTGGGGGAAGTGGTCCGCTGTGACCAAGGACATCCTACTCGCGCCGCCTGCGGGCGGATCGTTCACCTGCAGTTCACCTTCCCGTGTGATTCTCGTTCTGCAAGCGGTGCACAGTGTTCTACGGCCCTTCATCCGGCAGTGATATCCACTGAAGACCCCAGGCTCGTGTTCCAAGAGGAGATTGCATGTCCGCACCGTCGATCGAGGCTCCACAGCGGGTCGCTGGCAGCGTAGACGAAGCGTCGGCCAAGCGGCCCTTCAGCCCCTTCGAACGGTTCGGCCTCTCCGGTCGCCTGCTCGACATCGCCAACTGGCTCTCCGTGGCGGTCGCCGTCTACGTGCTGATCACTGCGGTCAACGTCATCGGCACTGGCTTCAGCCTGGCCACCGGGGACCAGGCCGAGACGCTCTTCGGCTTCGCCACCAACCCCGTCGTCGGTCTGATGATCGGCATCGTGGCCACGGCCCTGACCCAGTCCTCCTCCACCACCACCTCGGTGACCGTGGGCCTGGTCGCCGGCGGGCTCCCCCTCGGCGTGGCCATCCCGATCATCCTGGGCGCGAACATCGGCACCACCCTGACCAATACCCTGGTCAGCCTGGGCATGGTGCGCGAGAAGGAGTCCTTCCGCCGCGGCTTCGCCGCCGCCACGGTCCACGACTTCTTCAACCTCATCGCTGTGACCATCTTCCTGCCGCTGGAGATCATGTTCAGCCTGCTCGAGCGGATCTCCACCTCCATCGCAGGGATGGCCACCGGCTCCGACGGCGGACCGGTCGCGGCAGTGCTCGGCGGCATCGGTTCGGTGGTCAAGGGCAGCACCAAGCCGCTGGCTCACCTCATCGAGGATTCCCTGAGCTTCATCCCCGGCACGCTGCAGGGGATCGTGATGATCATCGTCGCCGTCGGCCTGATCCTGCTGGTCATCAACTTCATCGGACGGCTGCTGAAGGTGCTGCTGGTGGGCAAGGCGCGCAAGGTGCTCCACGCCGCCATCGGCCGCGGCCCGATCGCTGGCATCGGCTCCGGCGCCGCTGTGACGGTCATGGTGCAGTCCTCCTCGACCTCCACGGCGCTGATCGTGCCGCTGGCCGGCTCAGGCGCCTTCACGCTGAAGCAGATCTACCCCTTCACGCTGGGTACCAACATCGGCACCACGGTCACGGCGCTCATCGCGGCCTTCGCCTTCGACGGCGCGGCGGGACAGATCGCGCTGACCGCGGCGCTCGCGCACCTGCTCTTCAACGTGCTGGCCACCCTGGTGATCTTCTGCACCCCATGGCTGCGCGATCTGCCTCCGCGCGGAGCGACCTGGCTGGCCGATCTGGCCGCAGAGAACAAGGTCTACGCCTTCGGATGGGTGCTCGGCGTCTTCATCGTGATCCCGCTGGCCCTGATCGGCCTCAGCACCCTCTTCTGATCCCCCGGCCCCTGCCGATCAACCCCGCTGGTTGAGTTCTCCCGTGCATACGTATCCACGGGAGAGTTCAACCAGCGGGGTTTTCTGCTGGAGGGAGTCCAGCTACGGTGACGGAGGACGTTGATCCCGCAGGTCGGCGTCGTCAAGCCGTTCTGGAGGAGACGCATGTTCATCGTTGGACTGCTGAGCACGACCATGGCCGTCAACCCGACGCTGCCCAACGCGTGGGAGACGCTCGGTCGCGGCTTCTTCGTGGTGGTGCCGCTGGTCATCCTCGCGCTCGTGCTCTGGGCTGTCGTGCTGGTGATGCGCACACCGACGCTGGACGTCACCGCGAAGGGCGTGCTGCTCCTCCTGGCGCTGCTGGCGCCCGTCATCGGACCGATCCTGGTGCTTCTGCTGTGTCGGCAGAGCCGGCGCGAGGGTCAGCACCGCGCACACAATTAACCCCGCTGGTTGAGTTCTCCGGTGGATACGTATGCACGGGAGAACTCAACCAGCGGGGTGGTCTGGCTTTCGGAGCGCTGTCAGCGCATATTGACGAACTGGAGGTCGGCGTCCTCGAAGCCCTTGAGCATGGCGACGACCTCCTGAAGGTCATCGCGTGACTTCGACGTCACACGCAGCTCGTCGCCCTGGATCGTGGCCTTGACCGACTTGGGGCCTTCGTCGCGGATCTGCTTGGTGATCTTCTTCGCCGTCGCCTGGTCGATGCCTTCTTTGATGGTTCCCTCGATCCGGAACTCCTTGCCCGAGGCATAGGGCTCGCCGGAATCGAAGGACTTCAGCGAGATCCCCCGCTTGACCAGCTTGGATCCGAAGACGTCCTCCACGGCCTTGGCGCGCTCCTCGGAGTTGGCCTTGATGAGCAGCTTCTCCCCGGAGTAGTCGATCTCCGCGCCGGTGCCTTTGAAGTCGTAGCGCTGAGCGATCTCCTTCTGCGCCTGATTCAGGGCGTTGGCGACCTCCTGCTTGTCCACCTTTGAGACGACGTCGAATGTTGAGTCCTTGGCCATGGATGCCTCCTGATCGGTGTGGATATCTGCCAGAGAGTCTAGTAGCCCTGGACAGGCGCCGTTCCTGGCCCGCTATGCTGAGTTGAAGATATGAACAAATACGCGAGAGGCAGCCATGTCCGACAGCTCGATACCGGTCTCCCATGCAGGCTCCCTGCCGCGCACCGAGGAGCTCATCGTTGCCAATGCGGCCCGGGAGCTGGAGTCGGACGGCTTCACCCTGCGCCGGACCGCTGAGTTCGAGGAGCTGCTCACCCAGGCGGTGGTGGACCTGGTTGCGCGGCAGCAGCAGCACGGCGTCACGATCCCTGGCGATGGGGAATATGGGCACGCGATGACCTCCGCGGTGGACTACGGGGCCTGGTGGTCCTATGTCTTCCAGCGGGTGGGCGGACTCGAGCTCACCGGCGAGGACCTCTTCAGCTGGCCCCACGTGGAGTCCCGTCCCGGCCACGTCCAGCTCACCAACATGCTCCATCGGCGCGACTGGGTGCGATTCAAGGAGGCCTATTCAGACCCGCGCTCCGGGATCGCCACTGGCAAGACCGCTACCGCGTTTCCCTCCACCACGGGTGAACTGAGCTGGCGGGGCCAGGCGGCGGTGGACTCTGACATCGCCAATCTGCGTGCCGGTCTGGACGCGGCGGGGATGAAGACGGGCTTCCTGACCTCGCTCTCGCCCGGCTCGGGTGCGCGCATCCCGAACCGACACTATGCCAGCGAGGAGGAGCACATCTGGGCCTGGGCGGCGGTGATGCGCCACGAGTATCAGACCATCACCGACGCGGGGCTGATCGTGCAGATCGATGATCCCTCGGTGGCCGAGAACTGGGACCAGATCTCGCCGGAACCCACCGTGGAGGACTACCGTGCGTTCACCCAGATCCGCATCGACGCGCTGAACTGGGCGCTGCAGGGCATCCCGGAGGAGCAGGTGCGGTTCCACCTCTGCTGGGGCTCCTGGCACGGCCCCCACACCACCGACATCGAGTTCCGGCACATCGTCGACCTCATGCTCGGGGTCAACGCGAAGTACTACTCCTTCGAGGCGGCGAACGTGCGCCACGAGCACGAATACCGCATCTGGGAGGAGGTCGCCCTTCCCGAGGGCAAGGTCATCGCACCCGGCGTGGTGTCCCATGCCACCAACGTGGTGGAGCATCCCGAGCTGGTCGCTCAGCGCATCGAGCGCTTCGCCCGTCTGGTCGGGCCGGAGAACGTGATCGCCTCCACCGACTGCGGCCTGGGCGGTCGGCTGCATCCGCAGATCGCCCACGCGAAGCTCGAGACCCTGGGGCAGGGCGCGGCACTCGCGAGCCGGCGACTCTTCTGAGCGGTCGGGCGGCTGAGCTCAGACGAAGGTGGAGTTCAGTCCTTCCTCGGTGGCGTGCAGCACCAGCTGGGCCAGCGCGCTGAGCAGCTCCTGGTCCTCGGGCAGCTGGGCGATGGAGATGCGCAGCAGTCCGGTGGGCTGCTCGGAGAGATGAGAGCTGCTCCCCACATCGGTGATCACGCCCTGTGCGCTCAAGGTCAGCGCCGCGGCGCGCTCATCTGGGACCTCGATCCAGACCGCCCAGCTGGCCGGGCCCGCATGAGCCTGCAGACCGGCAAGAGCGAAGGCCTCCAGCGCCATCCTGCGCCGAGTCGCGTAGCGCGTCCTGGCGCTGGTGATCCGACGGCCGGCGCCCGGGTCGCGGAGCAGAAAGGCGAGTGTGTGCTGCAGGACCCTGCTGTTCGAGCTGACCCCGCCGGAACGTTCTGTGATCACCCGCGCGATCAGCTCCTGAGGCCCCGCGAGCACAGCGGTGCGCAGATCCATGCCGTAGGCGCGTTCGAAGCCGATGACCCGCAGAGTGCGCTCCGGCAGCCAGCCGTCCAGGGAGGCAGAGAAGGGGTTCACCTCGGAGAGCGGTCCCAGAGGGTCCTCCTCGATGACCACCGTCTTCGGCGAAGAGGCCAGGACCTGCTGCAGGTCTTCGCCGCGGGTGGTGCTGAGCACGTGCCGCGGGGAGAACGCGCCGCCGGGACTGTGCACGAAGGCTGTGGCGCCGGCGTCGAGCGCCTCCTGCAGCGCTGCAGGAACCGGGCCGTGCTCGTCCACGGGGACCGGGACCATGCGCAGGCCCAGGCTCCTGGGCACGGAGAGGTATCCGGGCGGGGCCGGCTCCTCCACGGCGATGAGGTCCCCTGGGCTGGTGACCGCCTTCGTGGCGAGCCAGAGACCCTCGGTGGTCGAGGAGATCGCGGCGAAGCTGCGCGGCCGTGCACCCTCGGCGGTGCTGCCGAGCTTCTTCTCCACCGCGCGCTGCAGCTCCGGGAGGATGTGTTCCCGACTCCAGCTGTGCAGCTGGGGCTGTTTCAGGCTGCGCAGCAGCCCCTCCTCCATCGAAGGGAGAAGCCGCAGATCGGGGCTGCAGTGCAGCAGATCCACACCCGACCAGCTGCGAAAGCTCGGGCCGCCCACATCACCGGGCTCCATGATCCGCGTCCCGCCGCGACGGCGGGTCTCCACCAGATTCGATTCGCGCAGCAGGCTCCACGCCTGCGCGATGGTCCCGACGCTGACGCCGAGCTCGGTGGCGAGATCCCGCACCGTGGGCAGTCGCATGCCGCCGGTGAGCGTGCCGGTGCTGATGAGCTCACGGACCTGCTCGGCGATGCCGGCGGGGCTGCGCTCGCTCAGCTGACGGGCGAGAGTTTCGGCCTCGATATCGGCCACGGTGCTCCTTGAGGTTTGATGCAGAGTTTGATGCAGAGTTTGACGCAGAGAGTCGGTGCAGAAGGTGGGCGTGCCGCGTCACGGGGGTCTGAACGGGACCATCGTGCGGGCACGAATGATGGCCTCCACGATACTCCTAGTCGGGAGGCCGGGATTCGAGAATTCCCTGCATCTTCGCTAAAGTGATGGGGTGCCGCCTACAGAGGGCATGCAAGATTGAGCACGGTGACCACTGGTCACGTCGTGTGGTTGCGCGGCAGATTACCCGAGCGGCCAAAGGGGGCTGACTGTAAATCAGCTGGCATCGCCTACGGGGGTTCGAATCCCTCATCTGCCACATACCGCTGAAGGGCGGGTCGGATCGCATCGATTCCGGCCCGCCCTTCAGCGTCTCAGCCCCCATGTGCCGCAGCGGCTCCGTGCTCTCCGGCTCCATGTTCCCCGGTGCGGCGCTCGAGCGGACTGCCGCGTCTGGACGGGCGTTCAGCTTCGCGCTTAAGCGCCTGGTGCTCGGCCCCCGTGGGGCCGACATCGCCCGCCCGCTCGCGTAAGGTGGCGAGACATGGCTACCACTGATCTGACCACAACTGACTTCCAGCAGACCCTTGAGGACAACGACATTCTGCTCGTTGACTTCTGGGCCGACTGGTGCGGCCCCTGCAAGCAGTTCGCGCCCGTCTACTCAGAGGTCTCCGAGAAGCACCCGGATGTGACCTTCGGGAAGGTGGACACCGAAGCCGAGCGCGAGCTCGCCGCGGCCGCGAACATCACCTCGATCCCCACTCTGATGGCCTTCCGCGAGAAGGTCCTGGTCTTCTCCCAGCCCGGGGCTCTGAACGCCGAACAGCTCAACGAGGTCATCACTGCGGTCAAGGACCTTGACATGGCAGAGGTCCACAAGCAGATCGCTGAGGACCAGGCCGAGCAGGAGGAGAAGCCCCAGGGCTGAGCCTGACCGAGCGCGCGCACGGACTCCACCCCGGCGGATCACCGACTGCGGTGATCCGCCGGAGTCAGTTTCGGGCCGTACCTCTGGTGGTGGAACCCAGAGAGCTTCAGCAGCCGGATGATCCGCTGCCGGTGCGGCGCATAGGGTGCCAGCAGCCTCAGCATCCCGCCGTCGTCGGTGCGCCGGCCGGTCAGCGCCGCGCCGACGAAGCTGCTCAGATGATAGTCCCCGACCGCGGGCAGATCCTGCGCTCCGTGTGATCGCTGCAGCGCCTCGGCCACCGTCCACTCGCCGATCCCCGGGATGGACCGCAGCCGCTGGCCCAGCTCCGCCACCGATTCCGTCTCCAGCCCGGTCTCTGCGCTCAGCTGATGGATCCTGGTGGCCCGTTCGGCCACCCGCTGGATGGTCTTCGACAGTGCCGGCTGCACCCAGAGCCGGTGCCATTCCCAGGAGGGAACGGCGCGCAGCTGCGCACCGGTCAGTGGCAGCCGCATCCACTCCGGCGCTGGAACCCTGGACGAGGACGGCGGCTCCTCACCATGACTGCGCAGCAGCTGCCGCCACCCGGTGCGCGCCTGGTCATGGGTCACCTTCTGCTCCAGCGTGGCGGTCACCAGCTGGTCGAACAGTGCACCGGTGGCCGGCAGGCGGACTCCGGGATGACGACGGCGCACCCGCGCCAGGGCCGCCGAGGTCTCGTCCCCGAGGGCGTCCAGCAGGAGCTCGAGGTCCTGCCAGCTGTCCTGAGAACCGAGCATCTGCTCCGCGCGGCGAACGAGGACCTGTGCCACAGCCTCCGCATCGGTCACAGCCGCCGCGTCCGTCACAGCCTCTGCATCCGCCGTGGCCCCTGAGTCCGTTACAGCCTCCATGCCGGTCGCCGCCACGCGCACCCGGACAGACGAGGGACCCAGCTGATCGAACCGCATGCTCGCCTGGCCCAGCTGCCGGCCGTCTGCGGCATAGACCCGCTGACACAGCCACGCTCCGGCTCCAGGGGTCCCGCCGGGGCCGCCTTCCATGGCGGCAGATCCTGGATCGAGCCGGATGCTGGGATCCCCGACGCCTCGCTGCAGCACACCCAGGGTCCGCGGCAGGTCGATCGGCTCTCCGAGGTCCAGAAGGGCCTCGGTCTCATGCGCTGCCGTGCTCATACGACCACTGTTCCACACCGGGAGTCCCGGATCAGCGAGGGGAGATTTCGCCAGAAGGCAGATTCTGCCCCAAGCCGGGCATGCATCGGTAGAGTTGGCCGCATGAATTATGCCCAGTCCGTCGTCGAGCTGATCGGCGGCACCCCGCTGGTGCGGCTGAATCGGGTCACCGAAGGCCTCTCCGCCACTGTCCTGGTCAAACTCGAGTACCTGAATCCGGGCGGTTCCATCAAAGACCGCATCGCGCTGAAGATGATCGAGGAGGCCGAGGCCGCCGGGTCGCTCAAGCCCGGGGGAGTCGTGGTGGAGCCGACCTCCGGGAACACCGGAGTCGGGCTGGCGCTGGTCGCCCAGCAGAAGGGATACCGGGCGGTCTTCGTCACGGTCCCCAAGGTGGCCCAGGAGAAGCGCGACGTGCTGCGCGCCTACGGGGCCGACGTCGTCGTGGGTCCCGCCGGCGTTCCCTCGGAGTCGGCGCTGTCCTACTACGGGATCTCCGATCAGCTGGCCGAGGAGATCGAAGGCGGCTACAAACCTGATCAGTTCTCCAATCCTGCCGCCCCGAACTCCCATTACGAGACCACGGGTCCGGAGATCTGGGCAGACACCGAGGGCCGAGTCACGCATCTGGTGGTCGGTGCCGGCACCGGAGGCACCGTCACCGGCACCGGACGGTACCTGAAGGAGGTCTCGGCCGATCGCGAGTCCGGTCCGGTCCGGGTGGTGGTCGCGGATCCCGACGGCTCCATCTACTCCGGGGGAGAGGGCCGCCCCTACTTCGTCGAGGGCGTGGGCGAGGACATCTGGGTCAAGAACTACGATCCCTCGGTCCCCGATGAGCACCACTCCATCACCGACGCCGAATCCTTCGCGATGGCGCGTCGGCTGGCCACTGAAGAGGGGCTGCTCGTGGGCGGCTCCTCGGGAACCGCCGTGGTCGCGGCTCTGCGCGTCGCTGAGGACCTGGGCCCCGAGGATGTCGTGGTCGCCGTGCTGCCCGATTCCGGACGCGGCTATCTGGGCAAGATCTTCAACGACCAGTGGATGATCGACCACGGCTTCGGCGAGGTCGTCTCCACCTCCTCCGGCGTCGAGATCACCGTGAAGTCCTCCCAGGAGCTCTCCGACGCGGTGGCCGAGGGCGTCATCGGTGGCGCAGCTCCCGACCCCCGGGCAGAGACCAGCAAGGACCACTCCCAGGCCTTCACCGCGGCAGACGTGCTCGAAGGCAAGCGGGAGCTGTTCTCCGCGGCGATGCCCGAAGTGGTGTCGATCTCGCGGGAGACCACCCTGCGGGAGGCCGTCTCGGTGATGAACCGCTACGGCATCGACATCGTCCCGGTGATCGACCAGCCCGGGCGGGTCGCTCGGATCGGCGAGGTCTACGGGGTGGTGGACGTGGCTCACCTCTCCGAGGATCTGATCATGGGTCACGCCACGCCCGAGGAGCTGGTCTCCGATCACCTGCAGACCGACCTGCCCCTGGTCGGCATCACCGAGACCGTCCCGCAGATCCTGAAGAAGCTCAGGAGCACTCCCACCCTGCTCGCCGCTGAGAACGGCGACATCGTCGGAGTGCTCACCCGCAATGACCTGCTGGCCCACCTCTCAGGTGCCCAGCAGAAGGAGGACCGATGACCGAGAACAGCTACGGATTCGCCACTGACGCCATCCACGCCGGACAGGAGCTCGACGAGGTCTACGGCGCGGTGGTCCCGCCTCTCCACTTCTCCACCACCTATGCCCCCGACGGCATCGGAAACCTGCGCCGGGGCTATGACTACGGTCGAGCAGGCAACCCCACGCGGACCTCGCTGCAGACCCAGCTCGCCGCGCTCGAGGGCGGCGAGCATGCGTTCAGCTTCGGCTCCGGCCTGGCCGCCGAGGACGCGACCATCCGCGCCGTGCTGCGCCCGGGCCAGCGCATCGTGATGGGAAACGACGCCTACGGCGGCTCCTACCGCCTGATCAGCCGGATCCACGGGGACTGGGGCATCGCCAACACCCCGCTGGACCTCTCCGACCTGGATCGCGTGGCCGCCGAGATGGCGGCCGAGGACGCGACGCTGCTCTGGGTGGAGACCCCCTCGAACCCACTGATGTCGATCACCGACATCGCCGCCCTGGCGAAGATCGCCCATGACAACAACGCCCTGCTGCTGGTGGACAACACCTTCGCCAGCCCGTACCTGCAGCAGCCGCTGCAGCTGGGCGCCGACATCGTGGTGCACTCCACCACCAAGTACATCGGAGGACACTCGGATGTCGTCGGCGGCGCCGTGATCACCTCCGATGATGAGCTGGCCACCAAGATCGGTTTCCAGCAGTTCGCCGTGGGCGCGATCTCGGGGCCGCTGGACGCGTACCTGACCACTCGCGGGCTGAAGACCCTCGCGGTACGCATGGACCGGCACTGCAGCAACGCCCAGGCCATCGCCGAGCACCTGGTGGACCACCCCGCCGTCGAACGTGTGCTCTATCCGGGGCTGCCCGATCATCCGGGCCACGAGCTCGCCAAGACCCAGATGCGCGGCTTCGGCGGCATGGTCTCGGTGCAGCTCGTCGGCGGAGAACAGGCGGCCCGCACGGTGGCCGAGGGCACCAGGCTCTTCGTGCTCGCCGAGTCCCTGGGCGGAATCGAGTCCCTGATGAACTATCCGCATGAGATGACCCACGCCTCGGTGCGGGGCACGGAGCTCGCCGTCCCGGAGAACCTCCTGCGCCTGTCCGTGGGCATCGAGGACGTCGCGGACCTCATCGCCGACCTCGACCGCGCCCTGGCGGGTCTGCCGGCCAGTGGCTGAGTCCTCACCCACCTGCCATGCGGCCGCGGCACAGCGACTGGGGCTGACCGGCACGGTCGACGCCGTCTGCGTGGTGGGCCAGCTCTTCACCGACGACGCCGGCTCCGTGGGCGTCTCCGCGATCGACAAGCGCCCGGTCACCGGCCCGGTCCAGGTGCGCACGCTGGGGCTCCACGGTGATGTCCAGGCCGATCGCAAGCACCACGGCGGGACAGACAAAGCCGTGTACGCCTATGCCGCGGAGGATGCGGCGTGGTGGGCCGAGCAGCTGGGCCGGGAGGTTCCGACGGGAAGCTTCGGTGAGAACCTCCGGCTCTCCGGAGTGGACCTCGACGGCGCGCAGCCGGGCGAGCGCTGGCGCATCGGTGAGCGTCTGGTGCTGGAGGTGACCGTCCCGCGGATCCCCTGCGCCACCTTCGGCAGGTGGCTGAACGAGGAGCGCTGGGTGAAGCGATTCATCCAGGCGGGCCGCCCCGGCACCTACTTCAAGGTCATCACCCCGGGGACGGTGCAGGCCGGAGACGCCGCCGAGGTGGTCTCGATCGCCGAGGCGCCCGGACCCAGCATCCGTGAGCTCGCCCTGATGCGGGGCCCCGCGCAGTCCCGGCCCGAGGGCTGAAGCAGGACGGGCAGACCTGCTCGGGCGCTCCGGAAGTGAGCTTCGTCTCCAAAGGCGACAGGCTCCCGAAACGTGGGCTAGACTGAACGGGCATTCTCCGGATAATCCCGTTTTCTCTTGCTGACTCCGAGCGTGCCCCGTACAGATGGGGCCGGAAGCTCGTTGAGGGTTGTGTGTATCCACGGGTCGACTCCGGAGCCGACAAAGCGGCCGAGTCCCCGTGACTGATCCAGTCCCGTCCAAGAATCTGAGCAACCTGTCCTGCCCATGCAGAGGTTCTGAGCAGCGCCTTCCGGCCTGCCCTGCCTCTTCGAGCAGAGATGGTTGACGCGCAGATGCCCTGGGACTGGATCCCAAGCGGGGTCTTCTCGGTCGCATGACATGTGACGAGGAGTCAACATGACCATCCAGGATCCCAACGCCTCCGAGCCGACACAGGCTCAGGACACCACCGAAGCGCCGACCGAGTCCATCCCTGCGGCCGAGCCGGCCGTCGAGACTGCGGCCGAGCCGGCCGTCGAGACTGCGGCCGAGCCGGCCGCCGAGGGTCAGGCCCCGGCCGAGAACGAGACTGAGCCGGCCGCCGAGACTGCGACTGAGGCCCCGGCCGAGACCCAGGCTGCCGTCGACGCCTCTGCCGCTGTCGAGACCCCGGCTCCGGAAGGTGCGGCACCAGCCGCCGCCGCGCCAGTCGCGGCCGAGAAGACGCCGAAGACCGCTGAGGAGCCCCAGGGCCCGAAGTTCTCCGAGCTGGGCCTGGATCCCCGGGTGCTGGAATCGGTGACCAAGCTCGGCTACGAGACGCCTTCCCCGATCCAGGCGCAGACCATCCCGCTGCTGAGCCAGGGTCGCGACGTCGTCGGCCTCGCCCAGACCGGCACCGGCAAGACCGCGGCCTTCGCGCTGCCGGCGCTGTCGCACATGGCTCGCGCCAACGACGCCGGAGAGCTGGGAAACTCCCCCTCCACACTGGTGCTCGCACCCACCCGTGAGCTGGCGATCCAGGTCGCCGAGGCGTTCGCCACCTACGCGCAGGGCGTCCCCGGCATCACCGTGCTGCCGATCTACGGCGGTTCCCCCTACGGCCCGCAGCTCGAGGGCCTGCGCCGCGGCGCCCACGTCGTCGTCGGCACCCCCGGTCGCGTGATCGACCACATGACCCGCGGATCGCTGAACCTCTCCACGATCAAGCACCTGGTGCTCGATGAGGCCGACGAGATGCTGCGCATGGGCTTCGCCGAGGAGGTGGACCAGATCCTGGCCCGCACCCCGAAGACCAAGCAGGTCGCACTGTTCTCCGCCACGATGCCCAAGGCGATCCGCCGGATCTCCGCGGACTACCTCAACGATCCGGTCGAGGTCTCGGTCAAGTCCAAGACCTCCACCGGCACCAACACCCGCCAGCGCTTCGTGCTGATCAAGCACTCAGCGAAGAACGAGGCGCTGAACCGCATCCTCGAGACCGAGCCGCATGACGCCGCCATCGTCTTCGTGCGCACCCGCTCGGCCACCGAAGAGGTCTCGAACAAGCTGGCCGCCCGCGGATTCCGCACCGCCGCGATCAACGGTGACATCCCGCAGAACCTGCGCGAGAAGACCGTGGAGAACCTGAAGTCCGGCCGCATCGACGTGCTGGTCGCCACCGACGTCGCCGCCCGCGGTCTCGACGTCGAGCGCATCACCCACGTCTTCAACTACGACATCCCGCTGGACACCGAGTCCTACGTGCACCGCATCGGCCGCACCGGCCGCGCGGGTCGCTCCGGCGACGCTGTCCTGTTCGTGACTCCTCGCGAGAAGCGCATGCTGCGGTCCATCGAGAAGGCCACCCGCCAGCCGGTCGAGCAGATGTCCATGCCGACCATCGCGGATGTGAACTCCTCGCGGCTGGAGCGCTTCTCGGAGCGGATCACCGAGACCCTGGCTTCTGAGGAGCTGGAGGAGTACCGCGGACTCGTGGCCTCCTACACCCAGGAGCACAACACCCCCGCCGAGGACGTGGCGGCCGCTCTGGTGGCCATGGTCCACGACGGACGCCCGCTGCTGCTCGACGAGAAGCGCGACGACGAGCTCGTCCGTGAGTCCAAGCGCGAGGTCGGCGAGGATCGCGCTGGCGGCGATCGTCCCGACCGTCCCCAGCGCGACAAGGGACCACGCACCGCCGGTCCCGGCAACGCGATGTACAAGATCGCAGTCGGCCGTCGCAACGGCGTGAACCCCGGACACATCGTCGGCGCCATCGCCAACGAGGCCGGGCTCAGCGCCCGCGAGATCGGTGGCATCGACATCCGTCCCACGCACTCCCTGGTGGAGCTGCCCGAGAAGCTCTCCTCCGAGCAGTGGGCCGCCCTGGCGAAGACCCGCATCGGCGGCGAGCTGCTGAAGATGGAGCGCGACTCCGGCGCTCCCTCCAGCTCCGCTGACTCACGCGGCGGCTACGCCGGCAAGCGCGAGGGCGGATCCGGTGATCGCGGCGGACGCCCGAGCACCGGTGGCAGCCGCTTCGGGGACAAGGATCGCAAGCCCCGCTGGAAGTGATCGACCCCCCGAAAGGGGACCCGGAATCCACCGTCGCAGAGCTGAATCTGCGGCGGTGGGGACCACCGGTCGCAGGAGAGGGATCTCGCTGCTGACGGGTTTTTGACCGGCACTGGACTGGTGGTAGAGTCTATTGCCGTTGCCCCAATAGCTCAGTGGTAGAGCGCAGTCTTGGTAAGACTGAGGTCGCGGGATCGATTCCCGCTTGGGGCTCTGAATGGGAGCCCGCGCAGCGCAGCACGATGCGCGGCGCGGGTGTTTCTCATTTCGCCGGCTCCGACGTCTCCACCAGGAGACCAGGATTCGGCACATGGCGGTGTAGCTCAGCTGGTTAGAGCGCACGACTCATAATCGTGAGGTCCCGGGATCGAGCCCCGGCACCGCTACAGACGACGCCGCACAGGCGAGCGACACACCTCGGGCCCCCACGCTTCACTGCGTGGGGGCCCGAGGTGTGTCCGACGGCGGGCAGGCCTGGCGTCCCCGGCGCCAGACCTGCCCGCTCAGCTCATCCGCCGTGCGGAGTCAGAGTTCATGCCTGCTGCCGCGTTCTTCCAACGCATCTTCGAGAAGCGTGACGAGCGCCTCGAGCTGGACGTCGGCTGAGTCGGGGACCTCCTGGTCGCTCCCGTCGAGCGCCCGAGCCGCCAGCCCCGCCTTGCTGTCGATGAGCTCGGCGATCTTCGTGTCGAGGGTCTGCGTGGCGATGATCCGCCATGCAGTGACCGGCTCCTCCTGCCCGATGCGGTGGATGCGGTCGATCGCCTGGGTCTGCTCGGCGTGGGTCCACGAGAGTTCCGCCAGCACCATGTTCGAGGCGACCTGCAGGTTGATCCCGACGCCGGCGGCGGTCAACGAGCACACGGCGACGGCGACGTCCGGGTCGTTGGTGAACGCGTCGATGTGCTTCTGTCGAGCCGATGCCGTCTGGTCGCCGCGGATGGAGGCGTACCGGATGCCCTGCTTGGCGAAGGTCCCCTCGGCGATGTCCATGACATCGATGTGCTTGGCGAAGAAGACGACCTTGCCAGCGCTGCGGGCGAGCTGCGCGGCGTAGTCGGCCGCGAGGCCGGCCTTCGCCTGGCCGATGCGTCGCGTCATGGTGAACACGTTCTCGTTGGACTTCTTCGTCGCCTTGCTCGCCCGCTCCTGCGCGGCGACCTGGCGCACGAGGACGCGGTCGATGCCCTCGACGACGTCGCCTGACGCCTGCGCCGCCCGCGCCCGCTCATAGCGCGTGACGAGGCGACGAGCGAGGCTCTGCTCGGCGGCCCGGATGGACCGCCCGGCCTCGTCGTCGAGCTCGACCGGGACGTCTGCCACGCGGCGGGCGGGCAGGTCCGCGGCCACATCCGCCTTGCGTCGCCGCACGATGCCACGGTCGACGACGGCCGCTCGAGCGGCGGCGGAGAAGCCGCGGTCGGCGGGCGTCAGACCTGTCCGCTCGAGCGCGCCCATCAGCTCACCGATCGGCCTGGTCTCGTCGATCCAGCCGAGAAACTGCCAGATCGCCTTGAAGTCCTCGATATCGTTGATCAGCGGTGTGCCGGTGAGCGCGATCAGCAGCGGGTCGGCGACCCGCGAACGGATGCGTTCGGAGAGCTGCAGCACGTTCTGGGACCGCTGCGACTTCGGGTTCTTGATGTAGTGCGCCTCGTCGACCACCATCCCGCGCAGACCCAGCTCGCGGAGCCAGCCCGCGTGCCGGTCGAGCACCTCATAGTTGACGATGATGATGTCCGCGAAGCCATCGATCCTGTCCCCGTCGCCGTGGACCACGGTCGCGGGGCGGTTGGGCGTCCACAGCATGGCCTCGCGCGCCCAGTTCATCTTCACCACGTTCGGAACGACGACGAGCAGCGGGTAGGCGTCCGCCGCTTGAGCGGCGAGCAGCGCCTGTGCAGTCTTGCCCAGGCCAGGTTCGTCGGCAAGCAGGAACGTCCGGTGTCCTGCCGCCGCAGCGGCGACCAGTCGTGCCTGATGCGGCATGAGTTCCAGCCCCCGGGCAGCCCCGGCGGTGGTCGGCTCCGGCAGGTCCATGCACGAGAGCGCGCCGCCGTCGGAGAATGACTTCATCAGCGGTTCGACGAGCTCCCAGCCGACGAGGCGGCGAGGCTCGGCGGGGCGCTTGGCGACGGCGGAGTAATCAGGCTCGAGGAACGGGTTCGCGAGCTGGCGAGATTCCACCGACACGGGCACCACCCGGCGCTGCGTGTCCGCCTTGGGCGCGGCCGGTTCGGGCTGCGCGGCGGGATCTTCAGGCACCTCGATGCCGGCCGTCTGGAGGAGCTCGCGGCGCAGTGCGCGTGCACGATCAGAGACGACGGCGTCATCGGCGAGCAGCCCGAGCAGGGAGGGATCCCGGGCCGCCGTCGTCGCGAGGATGGTGGCGATGCCGTCGAGCCGTTTCAGCTCCTCGGCGCCCCGAGCCCCCAGCTTCGTCTCCTCCGCCTTGACGCGAGCGCGCTCCTCGCGCATGAGAAGCGCCACGACCTGGAACTTGGTCCGGATCGAGGGCAGGTCACGACCACGCTGGACCGAGGACTCGACCTCGCGGACCACCTGGGCGAGCAGCCGGATGATGCCGCCGTCGTTGCGGCGGGGCCGCCGGCGGGTGCGCGTACTCGCGCCGTTCTTGCGCTGGGCTCCTCGAGCCACGGAGTCCTCCTCGAAAGCATTGGTCATTCACGCCGGCGGACGGTGCCCGCACGGCACCCACGGCGGGGCGGGGGACGTGCGAGCAGTCTCGGCAGACACGTCCCGGAGCACAAGCTGGTCCAGCGGATTCGCAAGAGATCAACGCGTCGGACGTGCCCAGCCGGGAGGGGGTCCAGCCAGCGTACCGCGTGCTGGGCGAATCTCAGCCCTCGAGAGAGCGTTCACGACCCCAACGGCGTCCGGACACCGCCACGACGTGGGCGTTCCGACTAGACCAGTCGGAACGAACGGATGCTGTCGGGCCGCGCGAGCTGTCAGCGCGCCGCGTGCGAGACCGGGGTCAGTTCTGCCAGTCCCGCAGCGAATCGATCGAGGACGATCTCCACCAGCTCTCTCGGCGCATGCTCTGATCCGACGGGCAGCAGCGGACTCGTCACCAGGTCCGCTCCCGCCCGCTCGAGCATGCTCTGGAAATAGCCCGGCGCCAGCAGGTAGCTGAGCAGGATGACTCGGCCCCCGCTCTGTGCCGTGTGCGCTCGGGCGGAGGCCACGGCCTCGGGCACGGAGGGCTCCGCGAAGGACAGATATGCGTCCTGGACCGGGCCGCCGAGCCGGGCCTGCAGCCGCGAGGCCATCTCTCGGCAGTCGCGCACTGCGCTGTGGTCTGAGGATCCCGCGGCGGCAAAGACGAGCGCATCGCGGGCGGCATCGACACCGGCGGACTCCATGCGCTGCAGGATCAGCTCCACGAGCCGATCATCCGGTCCCAGCGCGCCGCTGATCCTCACCTCCCGGTCCAGTCCAGCCGTGTCCCGCCGGAGATCCACATTCACGTGGAAGCCCGCGGAGAGGAGCACCGGGACGACGACGGCGGGCATTGACTCCGGCAGGGCGGCGAGGCTGTTCGGCACATCGGGCTGCTGGACGTCCACATGACCGAGGGTGACGAGATGATCGAGTCCACGCTGCGCCGCTGCATCACTGACCTGCTGGACCAGCTGCGCCACGAGCCGCTGGCCCTCCGGGTTGGATGTCCCATGGGAGATGGCCAGCAGGGCGGCGCGTGACGGCCGATCGGACACGGACGCATGCTGGGACATGGACGCGTGCTCGGCCAAGGACGTCCGCTCAGACATGGACCTCTACGGTCCCCTCCACGACCCGCACCGCATAGGAGTCCAGCTGGAGGCCCTCTTCGCTGAGGCACTTGCCGGTCTGCAGATCGTAGGACTGCTTGTGGATCGGTGAAGCGATGGTCGGTCTGCCGGCCTTCGAGCCGACGATGCCGCGGGACATCACGTTGGCTCGGGCGAAGGGGTCCCACTGGGAGACCGCGTGGACGGCATCCTCATACAGGCGCACCAGCGCGATCTGGGTGCCCCCGATCAGCGCCGCCTCGCCCCACATGGGTTCGAGATCGGCCAGCCGACAGACCGGCCGCCACTGCCGTGTCGTGGCATCGGACTCGGTGGCGACCTGGGCGGCGGTTTCAGCGGGGGCGGCGATCGTGATGCTCATGGCACCACTGTAGGCACCGGCAGTTTCAACCAGAACGCATGCATGTAAAGCCCTCGTGACGTTGAGTTCACCGGTTCTCAGGCCGAGATGAGGACCTCGTCATATTGGCTTTACAAATGCGACACCGCCCAGAAATCGCAGGTTCCTAGGCTGGGGTGAACCCTCGACGGTCCGGCATCCAGGAAGAAGCACCCAGATCAGCGCCAGATCGACGTGAAGGCTATTCGCAGCACTCATCGTCTACCGCGAAGGTGAAGTCCCATGGAGGCATCCACAGCATCCACAGCATCGTCCCAGGCAGAGACCGACCGGCATATCGTCGTCGTCGGTGGAGGCCCGGCCGCCCACCGGGTGACCGAAGCCCTGATCGCCCGGGACCCCGAAGGTCTGCGGATCAGCGTGTTCACCGAAGAGTCCTCGGCCCCCTATGACCGGGTCGCACTGTCTCGACGCTTCGCCGCGTCCGAGGACCTCCTGCTGGGCGATCCGGCGCTGTGGCAGGACCCCCGGGTTCAGCTCCATACGTCCACGGCGGTGACCGGCATCGACGCTGCGGCCAAGACCCTGCGCACCGCACAGGGCGAGGTGCTCGGCTTCGACGATCTGGTGCTCGCCACCGGCTCCTCGGCGCCCCGCCCGCCGATCGAGGGCGCGGAGCACATCGCGGTCTACCGCACCTTGGAGGACGTGGACTGGCTGCGTCAGCGAGCCGCCGATCTCTCCGCCGAGCTCGGCCGTCCTGCCCGCTGCGTCGTGATCGGCGGGGGGCTGCTCGGCCTCGAGGCGGCCGGCGGACTCAAGGGCCTCGGGGCAGAGGTCACCGTGGTGCATTCGCGTCGCTGGCTGATGAACGCCCAGGTGGACGAGTACGGCGGGCGCACGCTGAACCGCCTGCTGGAGAAGGAGGGGTATCGCCTTCAGCTGGGCCAGCGACCCAGCAGGCTTGCCGTGGACCTCGAGGCGACTCCGGAACGCAGCCGCTACACCCTCGAGTTCACCGAGAACCCTGATCTTCCGGCAGATCTGGTCGTGGCGGCCATCGGCATCACCGCCCGGGATGAGCTTGCCGCGGAGGCAGGCCTGGAATGCGCCGAGCGCGGGGGAGTCGTCATCGACGAGACCTGCGCCACCTCGACGAAGAACATCTGGGCCATCGGCGAGGTGGCCAGCTACCAGGGAGTCTCGATGGGTCTGGTCGCACCGGCCAACGCCATGGCCGAGGTGGTCGCCGACAGGCTCAGCGGCGGCGCGGCCGCCTTCGACGGATTCGACACCGCCGCCAAGCTGAAGCTCGCCGGAATGGACGTGGCATCCTTCGGCGACGCGTTCGCCGAGACGCCCGGTGCCCTGGAGGTCGTCTACGCCGACGCCGTCGGCGGGGTCTACCAGAAGATCGTGGTCACCGACGATGCCACCACCCTGCTGGGCGGCGTGTTCGTCGGCGACGCGAGCCCCTACTCCTCGCTGCGCCCGCTGCTGGGCCGAGAACTTCCCGCGGCCCCCGGGGCCTTCCTCTCCGCCTCCGGAGGAGGGGAGCTGGACATGGATCTGCCCGACGACGCGCAGGTCTGCTCCTGCAAGGACGTCTGCGCCGGGACCATCAGGTCCGCCGTGGCCGGGGATGACAAGACGCCGCCCTGCACCGACATGGCGGCGATGAAGAGCTGCACCAAGGTCGGCACCCAGTGCGGCTCCTGCATTCCGATGGCGAAGAAGATCATGGAGAAGCAGATGCTCTCCCTCGGGATGGACGTCTCCAAGGCGCTGTGTGAGCACTTCGCGCATTCCCGGGCCGAGCTCTTCGAGGCGGTGCGGGCCACCCAGCTGACCTCCTTCACCCAGATCGTCACTCGGTTCGGCACGCCGGCGGATCCCAGCATCAATCTGGGCTGCGACATCTGCAAGCCCGCAGTGGCCTCGATCCTCGCCGCGCAGCACGGCGCCGAGTACATCCTGGAAGCAGGACGAGGCACCCTGCAGGACACCAACGACCGCGCCCTGGCCAATATGCAGAAGGACGGCACCTATTCGGTCATGCCGCGGATCCCGGGCGGGGAGATCACCCCGCAGAAGCTCAAGGTGATCGCCGAGGTCGCCGCCGACTTCGACCTCTATACCAAGATCTCCGCCGCCCAGCGGGTGGACATGTTCGGCGCGCGGCTCGAACAGCTGCCCGCCATCTGGCGCCGACTGGTCGATGCCGGCTTCGAATCGGGCCAGGCCTACGGCAAGGCGCTGCGCAACGTGAAGTCCTGCGTCGGTTCCAGCTGGTGCCGCTATGGCGTGCAGGACTCGGTCGCGATGGGCATCAGACTGGAGAATCGGTACCGCGGGCTGCGCTCGCCGCACAAGATGAAGTTCGGCGTCTCGGGCTGCGCCCGCGAGTGTGCCGAGGCACGAGCCAAGGATGTGGGCGTGATAGCCACCACCGACGGGTGGAACATGTACGTCGGAGGCAACGGCGGAGCCACTCCGGCTCATGGACAGCTGCTCGCCAAGGACCTCGACGATGACTCGCTGCTGCGCTACATCGACAGATACGTCATGTACTACGTCCGCACCGCAGACCGGCTCCAGCGCACGGCGAGGTGGATGGAGGAGCTTCCCGGCGGAGTCGACCACGTCTACGACGTCGTGGTGAAGGACTCGTTGGGAATCGGCGCCGACCTTGAGGCCGCAGTGGCCGAGCACGTGGACGGCTACGAGGATGAATGGGCGGCCACTCTGCGGGACCCGGAGCGGCTCCGCCGCTTCCGCAGCTTCGTCAACGCTCCCGACGCGCCGGACACCGGGCTGGCCTACGTGCTTGAACGCGGCCAGCGTCGACCCGCCACCGAGGCGGAGCGGGCCGCCGCCGAGTCCGGAGAGGGACCGGTGCTGCTGACCGGGCCCCGCATCCCGGTCCGCGAGGAGATGGCACGCGAAGATGCGGCGAACATGGCTGCGGCGGAGGGGAGCTCATGAGGGGCACCGGAGAAGTGACACTCATCGGCGGCGGACCTGGGGCCGCAGACCTGATGACCGTGCGCGCACGAGACGCCCTCGCCGTCGCCGACGTCGTCTTCTATGATCGGCTGGCTCCGACCGAGGGCCTGCGCGAATGGGCTCCCGCGGCGGAGCTCTACGACGTGGGCAAGCGACCCGGACACCACCGGGTCACCCAGGAGAACATCCAGAAGATGATGGTGGCCTCCGCCCGCAGCGGCCGTCGCGTGGTCCGGCTCAAAGGCGGAGATCCGTTCGTGTTCGGCCGGGGCAGCGAAGAGGTCGAGGCCTGTCGGGAGGCGGGCATCCCGGTGACCGTGGTTCCCGGGATCAGCTCGGCCATCGCTGTGCCGGCCGCAGCGGGGATCCCGGTCACGGCGCGCAACGTGTCCAAGTCGTTCACCGTGATCTCCGGGCACGACCCGCTCAGCGAGCAGGAGCTGGCCGGCCTCACCGCGCTGGGCGGCACGGCGGTGATCCTGATGGGCGTGGGAACACTGGGTCACACGATGGCCGGACTGCAGCGGCAGGGCATGGCGGCTGACACCCCGGTGGGGATCGTGGAACATGGCTTCAGCGAGGACCAGCGGGTGCTCATCGCCCCGCTCTCCGAGATGCTCGGGGTGGCCGCCGCCGCCCGGCTGCGCTCGCCGTCGGTGCTGATCATCGGGGAGGTGGTCCGTCTGGCCGCGGCCGAGCCGTGCTCCGGCGAGGCCAGCAGCGATTCCGACGCTTTACCCGGGGCCGCCGGAGAACGCGTGATCCGTGCCATGGCCGGGGCGGTGCTCTGATGACGGTTCTCACCTCCCCGGACCCGTCCACGCAGGTCCCTCAGACGCTGGCGGGCTTCCGGATCGGCATCACCTCAGACCGGCGCAGCGAGGATCTCATCTGCGCCTTCCAGCGCCGCGGGGCCGAGGTCATGCATGCTCCTGCGCTGCGGATCGTGGCGCTCACCGAATCGGTGACGCTGCAGCGGGACACCCGGCACGTGATCGAGGCGGCACCCGACTTTGCCATCATCACCACCGCCTACGGGATGCGCCGCTGGGCGGAGGCCGCAGACGCCTACGGTCTGGGCACTGAGCTCTTCGAGACGCTGGACCGGGCGGTCATCCTGGTGCGCGGACCGAAGGCGCGCGGAGCTGTGCGGGCCGCTGGGCTCGACGACGACGGCGCCGCCGAGGATGAACGGACGGCCACCGTGGTGGACATGCTGCTTGCCCGCGACGTCGCGGGCAAGACGGTGGCGCTGCAGCAGCACGGGGCCAGCGATGATTCTCAGATCGAACGGATTCAGGCCGCCGGGGCGACCGTGGTCTCGGTGCTGCCCTACACCTGGACCAAGCCGGATGAGGATTCCGACCTGCTGCGCATGGTCGATGCGGTCATCGACCGGCAGCTCGATCTGGTGACCTTCACCGCCGCCCCCGCTGTGGAGGCCTTCCTATCGGTGGCCCGCCAGTACAACCGGTCAGAGGCGCTGGTCGAGGCGCTGCGCTCAGACGTGGTCTGCGCGGCGGTCGGGGCGGTGACGGCAGGACCGCTCTACGACGCAGGGCTGAGCCCGATCATCCCGTCTCGGTGGCGACTCGGTGCCATGATCAAGCTGGTCTGCGATCATCTGGAGGAGCACCATACGCTGCGCATCACGACCCGGCATGGTCTGGTGGAGCTGCGCGGCTCCGAGGTGCGGCTCCCCGCGGTCAGCGATGACCCGGTCCGGCTGCCCCCCGGCCCGCTGTCTCTGCTGCGTGCTCTGGTGAAGGCCGAAGGTGCGGTGCTCTCTCGCGAACACCTCATGCAGGTGCTGGGGCAGTGCGACTCCGAACATGCGCTGGAGATGTGGGTCTCCCGGCTGCGCAAATCGCTGCCCGTCCCCGGACTGGTCAGCACCGTGGTGAAACGCGGGTACCGGCTCACCGTGTGAGCGGCTGCACCTCTGGCTGCCTCTGCCGCGGAGTCTCCCGCTGGGCCTCTGCGCTCTGCAGGAGCTTCTCGATCCGGTTGTGACAGGTCCCGCAGCCGGTGCCCGCCCGGCAGGCATCGCCCACCTCGGACACGCTGGCGGCGCAGGCCGCAGCCTCTTCGACCTGGCTCAGCGTGGTGCCGGCACACCGACACAGCACATCGTGGGGCCCCAGCTGCGCCTCTCGCGTGGCATGTTCTGCCGCGAGCAGCGCCGTGCGGTCGGCCACCGGCATGGTGCCCCGACCGGCATGCATCGCCAGCTCTGCGGCGGAGCGCGGCATGCCCACGGAGACGAAGCCCAGCAGCCTGTCCTGCTCCGAGACGATGCGCAGGTACTGACCACCTTTGGGATCCGACCAGGTGGAGACGCTGGGGGAGTCCGGATCCCAGGGGTCCACGTCGGTGGTTCCGGCGCACGCCACGTTCAACGTCTTGGACTTCACCAGGATCACGTCCAGGCCTGCGCCGGTCTGCATGCTCACCGGCGTCCCGGAGGCATCACGCTCGATCCCCCGGCTCAGTCCCAGGTCTTCGCACAGGGACTCGGCAGCGGTCTCCGCGTGCTGCCATCCGGGCGCGATCAGTCCGGAGGGCTCTCGACCGTCCACGGTGGCACAGTCACCGATGGCGAAGATCCTCGTGTCGGTGAGGCTGCGGCACTGTGCGTCGGTCATCACGCCCCAGCGGGTGGACAGCCCTGCGTCTGCGGCCAGCCCGTCACGGGCCCGCACCCCGGTGCAGAGCACGAGGAGGGAGGCCGGGATCTTCTCGCCCAGGGAGGTGCGCACCGCGGCGAGGCGCCCTGATTCGGAGACCACTGTGGTGATGTCGGCCGCCGCGCGCACCTTCACGCCGGCACTGATCAGCTCGCGGCGCAGCAGCATGCCCGCGTCCGTGTCGATCTGGCGACCCATGGGCACATTGCCCCGGTGGACGAGGGTCACCGGGGAGCCCACCTCCGCGATGGCCAGCGCCGCCTCGACACCGAGCACGCCCCCGCCGAGCACGACCACGGGCTCGGCGCGGCGCACCACAGCGGCCAGGCGCAGCGCATCACCCATCTCGCGCAGCGCCATGATCCCCTCCGGGAGCTGCGTGGTCCGCAGCTCGGCGTCGATGGTGCCGGCGCGCCGAGATTCAACCTCCAGGGTCGGCATCATCGGTTCAGCGCCTGTGGCGAGCACCAGCCGGTCATAGGGGACAGCGTCACCCCCCTCGAGCAGGACCAGCTGGGCGGCGCGGTCGATCCTGGTGGCCCTGGCGGAGGTGTGCACTGTGACTCCGCTGTCTCGCAGCTGATCCACATCGGAGACGGCGAGGTCCTCCGGCTGGAGGCGACCCACGGAGACGTCGCCGATGCGGATGCGCTGATAGGCGGGCTCGGACTCAGCTCCGATGATGGTCAGCCGGATCCTGCCCTCGGTCACCTCATCGAGCAGCTCGTCCACCAGTCGTGCCGCCACCGGACCGAACCCGAGGATGACGATCCTCGCGGGGGCGGCGCTGTCACTGCTCGCGGGGTTCATGCGGCTGCCTCCTGGGCATCGGCGGGACGGATTCGGACCGGGGTGTTCTTGAACTCGGGCATCTTCGAATGTGGATCGGTCAGGCCTCTGGTCAATGCATTCGCGGCCGCCCTGCCGGAGAAGTGGAAGGGCGCGAAGATCGTGTCGGCTCGGATGCTCTCATCCAGGCGCACTCTGGCCGTCATGGCTCCCTGCGCGTTCTCGACCACCGCATAACCGCCCTCCTGGAGTCCGAACTGTCGGGCGGTCGCCGGGTGGATCTGGACGGTGACCTCAGGATGCGCCGCGTCCAGCGCCGGGACTCGGCGGGTCTGATTTCCTGACTGGTAATGCTCCATCAGCCGCCCCGTGGTGAAGGTCAGCTCATCGGTCTGGGGGCTCGCCTGGCGACGCGGTCGGATCGCGCTCAGCTTCGCCCTGCCGTCGGCATGAGCGAAGGTCGACTCGAACATGCGCGGGGTGCCGATGATCGGTTCACCGGTCAGGGTGAGTTCACGCGGCCCGGCGACTGTGCCGAGGGCGGCGGTCTCCGCGGAGTCAGTCAGCGCCATCGTCTCCTTCCGCCCCGTCGGCCCCGTCTTCTCCGCCGCCGGGTGCGGCCAATATCCGGCATGCCCGGAATCCAGCTGCTCCCAGCTCATGCCTGAGTAGTCGGCGGGGGCTCCTGCTGTGGCGCGGCGGATCTCGTCGAAGACCTCCGCGGGATCCACCGGGAAACCGGTGGGACGGCCCAGGCGACGGGCCAGTTCGGCGAAGATCCACAGCTCTGAGCGGCAGCCGGTCGGGGGCTGGACCGCTTGACGCCGGCGCAGCAGGCGCCCCTCCAGATTGGTCATGGTCCCGTCCTCCTCCGCCCACTGCAGGACCGGAAGGACGACGTCGGCCTCTGCCGCCGTCTCGGAGAGGAAGAAGTCAGCGACCACGAGCAGGTCGAGCGCGCGGAGGTTCTTCAGCACCCGGCCGGTGTCCGGGGCGGAGACCGCGACATTGGAGCCATGGACCAGCAGTGCCCGCACTCCGGGCCTTCCCTCCTCGCTGTGGGTGCCCATGGTGTGCAGCAGCTCGGTGGCAGGCGTCCCGGGGCCCGGGATGGACTTCGGGTCCACGTCCCAGACCGCGGCGATGTGGGCGCGATCATCTTCGGAGCTGATGGACCGCAGCCCGGGGAGCTGGTCGGACTTCTGTCCCATCTCCCGGCCGCCCTGCCCGTTGCCCTGTCCGGTCAGAGTGCCGTAACCGCCGCGGCCCCGAGGCTGCATCTCTGGATTGTGCGTGTCGGGAGCCCCTGTCTCCACCGGCTGCGTGCTGCCGGGCAGTCCGAGGATGAGGGCGAGGCTGATGGCGGCCCGAGCAGTGTCGGTGCCGTCGCGGTGCTGCTCGACCCCGCGTCCGGTGAGGATGAAGACGGGATCGCCGCCCGAGCGCGCCCGTGCCGCCGCTGAGCCGAGCCGGCGCGCGATGAACCGGATCTGGTCCGCGCCGACCCCGGTGGCGCCCTGCGCCCTTTCGGGCCACCAGGCAGCCGCTGAGCGGCGGAACTCGTCAAGTCCGTTGACCCGCTGCTGCAGGTACTGCTGGTCCGCATGACCCTCCTCGAAGAGCACATTGGCCAGAGCCAGCAGCAGCACGAGGTCACCTCCGGGGGTCGGCGCGAGGTGGAACCCGCCGCCCTCCGCGGTGAGCTCCGCGGTGGCGCTGCGCCGCGGGTCCACCACGATGAGCCCTCCCTTGGACATCGCGCCCTGCAGATGCTGGACGAAGGGAGGCATCGTGTCGGCGACGTTGGAGCCCAGCAGCAGGATGGTGCAGGCCGCGTCCAGATCGGTCAGCGGAAAGGGCAGTCCCCGATCCAGGCCGAAGACCATGGTCGAGGCCTTCGCGGCCGAGGACATGCAGAACCGGCCGTTGTAGTCGATCTGGGAGGTGCCCAGCGCCACGCGGGCGAACTTGCCGAGGGCATAGGTCTTCTCGTTCGTCAGACTTCCGGACCCGAAGACTCCCACCGAGTCGACACCATGGGCCTGCTGGATGCTTCTCACTCGGTCAGCGACATGGTCCAGAGCGTGTCCCCAGGTGACCTCGCGGAACTCACCCGTGCGCTCGCCGTCCTGGTCCCGGACAGCCATCAGCGGGGCGGTCAGCCGGTCGGTGCGGCCGGTCAGCAGCTCGGCCGAGGTGCTGCCCTTGCGACACAGACGTCCCTGGTTGGTCGGGAAGTCGGCACCCTCGACGGTGATGCTCGGTGCTGAGCGCGGCTTCTCGGTGATGCTCAGCCGCATGGCACATTGCAGGGCGCAGTACGGACAGTGCGTGGTCACGCTGCGGGTGCTCTGCTCCTGAGTCGTCTCAGCGGAATCCTGCAGCTTCACGGGGGTCCGCATCAGACGTTCGCCCGGGCGAAGACGGTCCCTGGTCGCATGTAGACCACCCAGGTCAGCCCTGCCAGAGCCACATATCCGGCGGCGAAGACCCAGAAGGCGATGTCGAAGGACCCGGTGGACTCATTGGCGATGCGCAGGATCTGCGGGATGGCGAAGCCTCCGTAGGCGCCGATCGCTCCGATCAGGCCCAGAGCGGATGAGGCCTTGCGCTCGTGACCCACCCGATCTGCCGGATGGACCGAGAGTCGGAAGACCATCGGGATCATCCGGTAGCTCGAGCCGTTGGCGACGCCGGTCAGTGTGAACAGCGCCAGGAACAGGACCAGGTAGAGCCAGAAGTTCGCCAGCTGCAGCGTGAGCACGACAGTGGCGGTGACGGCCGCCATCGCCAGGAAGCTGGCGATGGTCACCCGAGCGCCGCCCACGCGGTCGGCGAGTCTGCCGCCGTAGGGCCGGGCGAGAGAGCCGACCAGCGGTCCCATGAAGGCCAGCGAGAGTGCCGCCCCGAGCAGCTGGAAGCTGGAGAACTCCGGGAACTGCATGTTGATCAGCGTGGGGAAGACAGAGCCGAATCCCATGAAGGACCCGAAGGTGCCGATGTAGATCAGCGAGATGATCCAGAGATGCTTCTCCTTCAGCGCCGAGAGCGAGCCCCTGATGTCATTCTTCGCGTGGGAGAGGTTGTGCATGTACTTCCTCGCGCCCCAGGCGGCGAACAGGATGAAGGGAATCCAGAAGAGTCCGGCGGCCGGAAGGTTCGGCTGCAGCGCTCCGAAGGCGAAGGCCGTGACCACGAGCGGGACGGTGAACTGCGCCACCGCCACTCCCAGGTTTCCCCCGGCTGCGTTGAGACCCAGCGCGGCACCCTTCTCCCGGGCCGGATAGAAATAGGTGATGTTGGCCATCGAGGACGCAAAGTTGCCTCCGCCGAAGCCGGCAGCCGCCGCGATGGCGAACAGCGCCCACAGCGGAGTCTCCGGGTTGCCCAGGGTGAGTGCCATGGACACGGTGGGGATCAGCAGCAGCAGCGCGGAGATGACGGTCCAGTTGCGACCGCCCACCAGAGCCACCATGAAGCTGTAGGGGATGCGCAGGGTGGCTCCGACCAGCGGGGGCAGCGAGACCAGCCAGAACTGCTCAGAGGTGGTCAGGTCGAAGCCCGCCAGCGGGAGGAAGACGACGGTCACCGACCACAGCTGCCAGACCGCGAAGCCCAGGAACTCGCAGAAGATGGACCAGATCAGGTTCCGGCGCGCCGTCGACCGTCCCGGGCCCTCCCAGAAGTCTGTGTTCTCGGGCTGCCAGTTCGTGATCCAGCGTCCGTCCTCCAGCACCAGTCGGTCGGTGGGGTCGGCGGGGCCGGTGGTCGTCCGTGCGGGGGCCTCTGTCGTGGAGAGCTGCGGGTTCATCCTGATGTCCTGCTTCCTGGCGTCTCACGTGGCTGCGCCGCGCAATGTTCCGTTCAGGGTCTGGCGGTGACACCTCCACTCTGGCAAGGCTGTGTTTCCGGCAGGGTAGCCCCGCATTTCGGTCGCGATAAACCAGCCTCATAACCGGTGAGCTCCGCTGTGAGGTTGTCAGCTCCTGGCGGTGCGGACCTGTAGGCTGAGCGCCGTGAGCACTCAGTCCTTCAACCCGTGGACCAGCGGGACTCGCGCCTACCGGGTGACTCTCGTCACCGGCATGGCAGCCACCGGAACAGGAGTGATCCTGGTGATCCTGGCCGCCGTCCTGGACCTCCAGGAGGGCGCTGATTCCCTGCGCCGCTTCGGCATGGTCTGCCTGGGAGCCGGCATTCTGAGCCACCTCATCGCGATCGGCCTGCGCAGACGCCAGGCAGTCCAGATCCTGTCCCGCCGAGCCTCCGAGGAAGACTGAATGATCAACCCAGATCGGCAGGGGCACCAGTATCCCCCCGCTGCCCCCTACCAGGTCAGCCGCGAAGCGATCCGAGAGTTCGCGCGCGCGGTGAAGGCCGTGCACCCGGCGCATCTCGACCTCGAAGCCGCCGCGGCCCTGGGCCACCGAGACCTCGTCGCGCCTCCCAGCTTCGCCGTGATCGTCGCCCAGCGGGCAGAGGCCGCAGTGGTCGAGGACGCTGAGGCCGGCATCGACTTCTCCCGCGTGGTCCACGCCGAGGAGCGGTTCACCCACCACCGGCCGATCCTGGCCGGAGACACTCTTCAGGCCCAGGTCACCCTGGACCGCATCCGCACCATGGGTGCCGGCGCCATGGTCACGACCCGCGTCGAGATCAGCGCAGCCGATGGTCAGCCGCGCAGCACCGTCACCTCCAGCCTGCTGGTCCGCACCGAGGAGGCCCCCGCGTGAACAAGCCCGTGCTCGCCGACCTGGAGAAGGGCCAGAGGATCGGTTCCCGCGAGCTGAGCTTCTCCCGTGCCGACCTGGTGCGCTACGCCGCCGCCTCCGGGGACCACAACCCCATCCACTGGAACGATCGCTTCGCCCGCGAAGTGGGACTCGATGGGGTCATCGCCCACGGGATGCTCACGATGGGCTCCGCCGTGGACCTGGTCAGCGAATGGGCAGGCGATCCGGGCGCCGTCGTGGACTACCAGGCGCGCTTCACGAAACCGGTGCCGGTGCCCGACGTCGAGACGGGAAACCCTGAGACGCCCACGGCGCGGCTGCTGGTCACCGGCACCATCGGTGCCGTGGATGCGGAAGAGCGCCGGGTCAGGGTCGACCTCACGGTCGAGCTGCTCGAAGCGGCGATCGGGCGTGGCGAGTCAGCAGAACAGGAGTCCGCGCGCACCAAGGTGCTGGCGAAGTCCCAGGCAGTCGTCAGGCTCTGAGCCGCGGTTCCCCTCCGACGGCGACCACCGATCACCGCCAAGCTCTCGTTCGGCCGACATAGGGCTGAAACACAGCATCACCGTATAATCGCGGGGACCGTCTGAGTCCAGATGTGCAGATCAACCTAAGGATCCAAATATGCCCATGCACAAGACCGCGGCCAAGGCCGTAGGCGCCTCCGCGCTGGCAGCGCTCGCCCTCACCGCCTGCGGCGGCGGCGAGGAGAACGAGTCTGGCGAGGAGGAGCAGCAGATGCTCAACAACGCCGGCACGCTCCAGGTGTGCTCCGACGTGCCGTACCCGCCGTTCGAGTACTACGACGGCGACGGCAACGTCGTCGGCTTCGACATCGACATCGCCGAGGCGCTCGCGGAGTCCGTCGACGCCGAGCTGGAGATCGTCCAGACCGGCTTCGAGGGCATCCAGTCAGGCGTCGCGCTCGACTCGAACACCTGCGACCTGGCCATCTCGGGCATGACCATCACCGAGGCCCGCGCCGGCAACATGCTCTTCTCCGAGCCTTACCTGGATGACAACCTGGGTCTGCTCGCCGCCACCGACGCCGAGGTCGCCTCTCTGGAGGACCTCGACGGACTGACCGTGGGCGTGCAGAGTGAGACCACCGGCGCCACCTACGCCGAGGAGGCAGGCTACGAGGTGCGCGAATACACCGACTCCGGGCTGCTGATCCAGGGGCTCGAGTCCGGACAGGTGGACGCCGCGATCGGCAACATCTCGATCCTCGGCTACCAGGCCGGGGAGTCGGACACCGCTGAGTTCATCGAGGAGATCGACACCGGCGAGCAGCTGGGCATCGCCGCCCAGAGCGACAATGCCGAGCTGATCGACGCGGTCAACGAGGCCCTCGCCGAGCTGGAGTCCTCCGGTGAGATGCAGGAGCTCGAGGACAGCTGGTTCCGCGAGGGCGACACCCCTGAAGAGGGCGAGGCCGCCGAGGACGAGGCCGCCGAAGAGGAGCCCGCTGACGCCGAGCCCACCGATGAGGGTGAAGACTGACCCCTATGGCAATGACAACCCGTGACCGAGCGCGAATGAGCCTCGGGATCCAGGCAGGCGTGTTCCTCGCCGTCGTGATCGTGCTGGCCATCCTCGTGGACTGGTCAGCGATCCGCAGCAGCTTCTTCGCCGTCGAGAACCTCGGACCGATGTTCCCGGAGATCATCACGATCGGACTGTTCAACACGGTCCAGTACACCGCGGTGGGCTTCATCTTCGGTCTGCTGGGCGGAACGCTGCTGGCGCTGATGCGGATGTCCTCGTTCCCGGTGTACCGGTGGGTCGCCACCGGATACATCGAGTTCTTCCGAGGCATCCCTGCGATCCTGGTCTTCATCGCGCTCGGTTTCGGTGCGTCCCTGGCCTTCGGGGTGAACCTCTCCACGCTGCAGATCGCCGGCACTGCACTGGCGATCGTGGCCAGCGCGTACATCGCGGAGACCCTGCGCGCCGGTCTCCAAGCTGTCCCCAAGGGTCAGCTCGAGGCCGCTCGTGCCCTGGGCATGCCTGCCTGGCGGGCCATGGTGACCATCCAGATCCCGCAGGCATTCCGGATCGTCCTGCCCCCGCTGACCAATGAGGCGATCCTGCTGACCAAGGACTCCTCGCTGATCTTCGTGGTCGGCATGGCCGGCGGCGCCGCCGAGCTGACCAAGATGGGCCGCGACGGCATCAACATCTATCAGGCCGGACTCACCCCGCTGGTGATCGCCGGCTTCTGCTACCTGCTGCTCACCGTGCCGCTCTCGCTGCTCGCGCGTCGCATGGAGCACCGCAGCCCGCGGACGGGGAAGAAGTAGGGATGGATCCGAACATGAGCCAGAACCAGAACCAGAGCCAGAACCAGGGCCGGTCGGCAGGCCTCGAGGGGCCGGGAGCCGTCCGGCCCGAGGTCGCCGGGGCGCGCAGCGCGACCGGAGTGACCATCTCCGGACTGCACAAGTCCTTCGGGGACAACGAGGTGCTCAAGGGCATCGACATGAGCGTCGCGCCGGGAGAGGTCGTCTGCCTCATCGGCGCGTCGGGCTCCGGGAAGTCCACCCTGCTGCGCTGCGTGAACCGGCTGGAGAACCCCGACGCGGGCACCATCACCGTGGGTGAGCATGAGGCCACCCACCCGGATGTGAACCTCGACGCCATGCGCCGACAGATCGGCATGGTCTTCCAGCAGTTCAATCTGTTCCCGCATCTGAGCGTGCTGGAGAACTGCACGATCACGCCGCGCCGGGTGCTGCGCCAGTCCACGGCTGAGGCCGAGGCGGAGGCGCTGGCCCAGCTGGACACTGTGGGACTCAAACATCTCGCCGATCGCAGACCCGACCAGCTCTCCGGCGGCCAGCAGCAGCGAGTGGCCATCGCCCGCGCGCTGACCATGAAGCCGCAGCTGATGCTCTTCGACGAACCCACCTCCGCGCTGGACCCCGAGACTGTCGGTGATGTGCTCGCCAGCATGCGCAAGCTCGCCCAGGCCGGGATGACCATGCTCGTGGTGACCCACGAGATGGGCTTCGCCCGAGAGGTCGCCGACCGGGTGGTGTTCATGGATCAGGGTCTCGTCGTCGAAGAGGGCCCTGCCGCCGAACTCATCGGAGACCCCCAGCAGCCGCGCACTCAAGACTTCCTGCGCCGGGTGCTCCACCCGCTGGGGGAGTGAGCTTCCGGGCACCAGGACACGCTCGGCCGGCGGGATGCCCATTGCCGGCCCGGCCCGGTAGGCTCAGCGCTGTGACAAGCGTTGACCCCAGCACGACCAGTTCTCCCCGCCGTTTCAGCGACCACACCACCGCGCGCGTCGGCGGTCCCGCCGGCCGCTGGATCCGCGCCGAGTCGCAGGCCCAGGCGATCGAGGTGCTCCGCGAGCACCCGCTGCCCGATGAGGATCAGCGCGAACACGGTCGCGACACCCTCATCGTGCTCGGCGGCGGCTCGAATCTGCTGGTCACCGAGGACGGCTTCCCCGGAACGGTGCTGCAGCTCGCCTTCACCGGCATCGACACCGAGGAGCACAGCGCCGGCCGGGTGCTGCTGAGCGTGGCGGCAGGGCACGACTGGGACGACGTCGTCCGGTTCAGCGTTGCGCACGGCCTCACCGGTCTGGAGGCCCTCTCCGGCATTCCCGGGTCCACAGGTGCAGTGCCGGTGCAGAATGTCGGCGCCTACGGTGCTGAAGTCGCCCAGACGCTGAAGGACGTGCGGGCCTGGGACCGGGCGCGCGGAGAGCTGATCAGCTTCTCCAAGGAGCAGCTGCGGTTCGGCTACCGGGATTCGCTGCTCAAGCAGACCACCGTGCACGGCTCACCCCGCTATGTGGTGCTCTCCGTGCGCTTCCTGCTGCAGAACCGTTCCGATGGGCTCTCGGCCCCGGTACGCTACGGCGAGTTGGCGAGGACGCTGGGCCTGGACGCCGAGAGCGCGGACCATGAGCGCCGCGCCCCGCTGGATCAGGTCCGCCGCACCGTGCTGAGACTGCGGGCAGGCAAGGGGATGGTGCTCAGTGAAGGCGACCACGACACCTGGTCCACCGGGTCCTTCTTCACCAACCCCATCGTGCCCAGGGACAAGGCCGCCGCGCTTCCAGCCGACGCGCCGCAGTTCGCCGCAGGGGTCGACGACTCGGGCCGTCCGCTGGTGAAGCTCTCCGCGGCGTGGCTCATCGATCACGCGGGCTGCGGCAAGGGATTCGGACTCCCTGACGGGCCGGAGGCCGGACGCGGAGCCCAGGGCGTGGGACTCGCTGGCGGCCGTGCCTCACTGTCGACCAAGCACACGCTGGCGGTGACCAACCGCGGAGCTGCGACGACAGATGATCTGCTCGCCGTGGCCCGCGCGGCTCGCGACCAGGTCAGCGCCACCTTCGGGATCACCATGCACCAGGAGCCCGTGCTGATCGGCCACTCGCTCTGAGCTGAGCTGAGCTGGGCTGGGCTGGGCTGAGCAGCCGGAGCCCAGCCCGGCCCGGCCGGCCCAGCCGAGGAACAGTCGAGGAACAGTCGAGCTCAGAGCCTGCCGACGGCGATCAGCAGCATGCGGCGCAGCGGCTCGGCGGCGCCCCAGAGAAGCTGGTCGCCCACGGTGAATGCGGAGATGTACTCCGGGCCCATCTCGAGCTTGCGGACCCGACCCACCGGCACGTCCAGGGTGCCGGTCACGGCCACCGGGGTCAGCTGGGCCACGGTGGCGTCCTTCTCATTGGGCACCAGCTTGGCCCATTCAGTGCCGGAGTCGATGATCTCCTCGATCTCGGCGAGCGGAATGTCTTCACGCAGCTTCAGCGTCAGCGCCTGGGAGTGCGAGCGCAGCGCGCCCACTCGCACGCAGAGCGAGTCGAACGGCACGGCGGCACCGCGGCCCGAGACTCCCGGGGCGAGGTTCTCACCGCGGCCGAGGATCTTGTTGGTCTCCACCCCGGCCTTCCACTCCTCCTTGGCCACACCGTTGCCGAGATCGGCGTCGATCCAGGGGATGAGCGATCCCGCCAGCGGCACGCCGAACTGAGAGGCGTCGAGACCGCTCTGCTGGGCCGCCAGCACGGCACGATCGATGTCGAGGATGGCCGAGGCGGGATTCTCCATCTCCTCGGCCACGGCGGAGTGCAGGGCCCCGAACTGGGCGAGCAGCTCCCGCATATGCTTGGCGCCGCCGCCGGAGGCTGCCTGGTAGGTCATGGCGGTGCCCCATTCGACCAGGTCCTGCTTGAAGAGCCCGCCGAGGCCCATGAGCATGTTGGAGACCGTGCAGTTGCCGCCGATGAACTCCTTCACCCCTGCCTTCAGCCCGGCGTCGATGACGTCCCGATTGATGGGGTCCAGCGCGATGATCGAGGTGTCTGCCATCCGGAGGGTGGAGGCGGCGTCGATCCAGAGCCCCTGCCATCCTGCGGCGCGCAGCTTGGGGTAGACCTCACTGGTGTAGTCGCCGCCCTGGGCGGTGACGATGATCGGAAGCTTGACCAGGTTCTCCAGATCGAAGGCATCCTGCAGGACGGTCTCCTCCGGAGTGACACCTTCGAAGCTCGGAGCCTGGCCTCCGGCATTGGAGGTGGAGAAGAACACCGGGTTGATGTGGGCGAAGTCTCCCTGATCGAGCATGCGGCCGATCAGCACGGAGCCGACCATGCCGCGCCATCCGATCAGACCCACGGAGGGGGTCTCGCCGGCGACGGCGGAAAGGGCAGGGGACGCTGAAGCGAAAGCGGCAGATGTCATGTTTCCAGGGTAGCGGAGTCAGTTCCGACCGTCAGGGCCGGCCTCGGAGGCCCCGCGCAGCAGCCGACGGCGCGAAAGGTGTGCCCAGAGCCCGCCGGCCACCCAGATCTGCGCGACGAAGAGGAAGCCGAGCCCCGGCACCAGCCGGTCATTGAGCACCAGGATGAACCCCAGGGTGACCGTGACCAGCGCCAGGATCGGCAGGACCAGGTAGCCACCCAGTCCCAGCATCAGCAGCCGGCTCGAGTTCTCCCGCGCAGGGTCCGGAGGGGTGTTCTCAGTCATCACAGACCTTGCTCCACCGATTCAGCTCGGTGCTGACCCGCATCTGCTGGGTCCTCGGTGCTGGCCCGTCGGCGGTGGGTCTCGATGTGGTACTCCAGTCCCTGCGTGCTGCGGTGGGTTCCGTTCGCGGGCTCGCGGCGCGAGAGCTCCCACTCCTCGGGAAGCCGCGGTGCGCGGGTGTCCCCGGAGGCGGCCGTCTGGATCACCGTGATGACCGCGAGCTGCGCCAGCGAGCGCTCCACCGCCTCGGCATAGACCCGGCCTCCCCCGATGATCCAGATCCGCGCCGTGCCGAAGGAGGCGGCGAGCCCGAGTCCGGCGTCCAGGCTGGCGACGGTGTGCCCGCCGCGCCTGGTGATCTCCTCGGCGGCCGTCGGATCACCGGTGATCACGATGTTCTCCCTGCCGGGCAGCGGACGGAACCGCTCGGGGAAGGACTCCCAGGTCCTTCGTCCCATGACCACCGGGGATCCCCGCGTCTGCTCCTTGAAATGAGCGAGGTCCTCCGGCAGATGCCAGGGCATGCTTCCGTCCGCGCCGATCACCCCGGTCGGCGTCTGCGCCCAGATCATGCCGATCTCGGGAACGTTGATCTGCGATGTCATACGGCGACGGGTGCCTTGATCCCGGGATGGTGCTGGTAGTCGCGGATCTCGAAGTCCTCGAGCTCATAGTCGAAGATCGAGTCTGGTCGGCGGGTGAACTCCAGCCGCGGAGCCGGGAACGGGGCGCGGGAGAGCTGCTGGCGCACCTGGTCCTGGTGATTGTCGTAGATGTGGCAGTCTCCGCCGGTCCAGATGAACTCGCCGGGCTCGAGGCCCACCTGCTGGGCCACCATCCGTGTCAGCAGCGCGTAGGAGGCGATGTTGAAGGGCACGCCGAGGAACATGTCTGCGCTGCGCTGGTACAGCTGGCAGGAGAGTCTGCCGTCGGCGACATGGAACTGGAACATGATGTGACAGGGAGGCAGCGCCATCTCCTGGATCTGGGCGGGATTCCAGGCGGTGACCAGGTGGCGGCGCGAATCCGGGTCGGTCTTCAGCGAAGTGATGAGAGCCTCGATCTGGTCGATGTCCTCCCCGGAGCCGGTGGGCCAGGAGCGCCACTGCACGCCGTAGATGGGGCCGAGCTCGCCGTCGGCATCGGCCCATTCGTTCCAGATCCGCACGCCGCGCTCCTGCAGCCAGCGAGCGTTGGAGTCCCCTCGGAGGAACCAGAGCAGCTCCAGCGCCACGGACTTGAAGTGCACCCGCTTGGTGGTGATCAGGGGGAAGGACTCTGCGAGATCGAACCGGATCTGGCGTCCGAAGACGCTGGTGGTGCCGGTCCCGGTGCGGTCAGACTTGGCGGTGCCGGAGTGCAGCACATCGGCGAGCAGGTCCTCGTACGGGGTGGGGATGGTCGAGTTCACGGACCACAGCATACCGGGGCAGGCCCGCGGCTCCTACGTCACCCTCCTGCGCTCAGGCGCTGGCCTGCTGGGAGCGGTACTCGGGGTAGCGACGCAGATAGGCGTCGATATAGGTGCACTCGGAGGCGAAGAGCCTGCCTTCTTCCTTGAAGGTGTCCAGCAGCAGGGTCACCAGGCAGCGGGCGTAGCCCTGGCGGCCATGCTGCGGGTGCACGATCGTGTGCTGGAGCAGCGTCACCTCCTGCCCGCGCAGCGTCTCGGGGACGAAGCCGATGAAGCCGATGAAGGTGCGCTGGTCGTTGATGCTGTCCCAGAGCTCGGCACGACCGCGATCCTCGTCGATGCGGAGTTCGGCGGTGGGGTGGACGTTCTTCTGCGCACTCATGGACCGAGACTACCGTCACATCCATGCTCTGTCAGGGGTCTGCGAAGGGTTCAGTCCTCGAAAGGCTCGTAGACCTCGAGGGCAACGATCTCTCCGCCGCGATCCATCGCCTGCTGGGCGACCAGCACCGCGCCAGGACGCAGATAGGGGTCCTCATCGGGCATGGCGCTGCCAAGCTCGGGCGTCTGGAACCAGGCGTTCATCGTCTCGAGGATCAGCGGCAGCACGGGGCGGTGGGTGCAGATCAGGGTGGGAAGCAGCAGCTCGAGGCAGCGACGAGTCCGGGCCCTGGTCCGTTCCGGGTGGGCCTCGGCACGCTTCTCGGTGAGCGACTTGCGGTAGGTGGCCCGGTTGCGGTGGGCCTTCACATAGGGCGCGATGGTCTCCTCGCAGCGCTTCCATGGGCTGGACTCGAGGTGTCGGGGCCGCCAGCAGATCAGCAGCCGCTCCACTGAGCGGGCCTGCCGCTTGCCGGTGGCCGCAAGCGGACGTTCGGACTCGGCGCGGGACCAGGAGGAGCGCGGCTTGGCCTTGGCGTGGCGCAGCACGATGAACGGCAGCGTGTGCAGACGCTGCTGCTCGTGCAGGCTCTCAAGCTCGTCCAGCGGGAGCACGTCTCCACGATTGGTGAGCATCTCCCGAGCGCGGGCGACGTCGACCCAGACAGTCTCGTCCACCTCATCACCGTCAGGGACGGGGGTGCCCTCTGCGACCTGCGCGGCCCAGTACCAGACTTCTTTGGTCTTGCCGCCGTTCGCCCTGCTCGCACCGTTGCCGCGGGCCTTGCCCACCGAGTATCGGGTGATCGGCAGGGGCATGCCCAGACGCACCTTCAGCCCGATCTCCTCGCGCACCTCCCGAACGGCGCATTCAGGAAGGGTCTCACCCTCATCGAGCTTGCCCTTGGGGAAGGACCAGTCGTCGTAGCGCTGCCGGTGAATCAGCAGGACCTCGAGCTCGCCGCGGCGCAGCCGCCAGCACAGCGCTCCTGCGGCCAGTATCTCGGCATCGGTGCCGTCATCGGAGACCGTGACAGTTCGGCGGCGGGGGACCTTGATCATGGTCTCGGGGGAGCTCACGAGGAACCAAGATATCAGTCGCGGTCAGTGGTGTGTTCGTCGGCGGGAGCGTACATGGTGTCCGCGTCCCATTTGGTGAATCCCAGCTTCTTGTACAGCTCCACGGCAGCCGTGTTGTCCGCGTCCACGTAGAGCATGATCGCGTCGAGCCCAGCCCGGTGAAGGTGCTCGATCCCGGCCAGGGTCAGGCTGCGCCCGAGTCCGCGTCCCTGTGCGGAGGGAACGACGCCGACCACGTAGACCTCGCCGAGGCCGGGGTCCTGGACCTTGGTCCAGTGGAAACCCAGGAGCTGGTCACCTTCGTAGGCCAGCAGGAACCCCGCGGGATCGAACCAGTCCTCCTGCATGCGCGCATGCAGGTCCTCCAGGGTCAGCCGACCCTGCTCCGGGTGATCGGCGAAGGCCGCCGCATTGGCGGCGAGCCAGGCTTCGTCATCGACTCCGGGCCTGAAGCTGCGCAGCGTCACCGAGGCGGGAAGCTCCGGGGACGGGGCCTCGTCCAGCGTGGTCAGTCGCATGCGCCAGAGCTCTCGCACCGGTCTCCAGTCGTAGCGCCGGGCGAGCCGCGCGGCCGCGTCGTGCTCGCCATGAGCCCAGGCGCGCCGCATCCTGCCCGAAGCGCTTGTGAGCACCTGAGAGGTCAGCGTCCGGACCAGAGCGGTGCCGATCCCGCGCTGCCGGCAATTGGGCCTGACCACCAGCTCCAGCACATCAGGGACACCTTCGCCGCCTTCGACGACGACGCCCGCCCCGGCCAGCAGCCGCGTCTCTGTGGAGGGGTCGGTCCAGGCATAGGCGATGTGAAGCGGACTGCGCCCTGTCCCGTCCGGCTCCGGACCAGCTCCGGCACCGGATTCAGCACCGGATTCAGCGCCGGATACACCGCCGGATTCAGCGCGGGACTCGGCCGCTCGCCGGTCGGATGCCCGGTGCAGCTCGACAAGGGTCTGCTCGGAGAACGGGGGGTTCGCGTCGGCTTCAGCAGAGACCGCCGCGAGCTCCAGCAGAGCCTGGTGCAGGTCGGCCCCCGGTGCTCCGCTGCTCAGCTCGACCACTGTCTGATCTGGATCCTCTGGGGTGACATCCGTGGTGCTCATGGGCTCACTGTATCGGAGCCGCTGGTCGCGGTCACCAGGTTCCCCGGCGACCGGTCTGCCCGGCGGCGGTGCCGGATCAAGGGCCCGGCACGCGCAGGGAATCAGGCCGCGTCGACGCCGTCGTCCTGTCCGGATGGGCCGGCCGTGCTGGGGGCATCGGTCCCGCTGACCACCAGGCGGTACCCCACATTGCGCACCGTGCCGATGAGTGATTCGTGGTCCGGGCCGAGCTTGGCGCGCAGTCGGCGAATGTGGACGTCCACGGTCCGGGTGCCGCCGAAGTAGTCGTAGCCCCAGACGTCGTGCAGCAGGCGGTCGCGGGTGAAGACCTGGCCCGGATGCAGAGCCAGGTGCTTGAGCAGCTCGAACTCCTTATAGGTCAGGTTCAGCAGGCGCCCGTTGATGGTGGCCATATAGGTGGTCTCATCGATGGTGATCCCTCCGGCACGGATCTCTCCCACCGTCGTCTCCTCGGGGGTCTCCACGGCGGCCAGCCGGATGCGCGCGTCGACCTCGCCGGGGCTGGCCTCTCCGAGGATGAAGTCGTCGGCCTGCCAGGACTCGTTGAGCGTGGGCAGCCCCGCCTCGGTGACGATCACCAGCACGGGGGAGAGCATGGAGGACTTCACGAGCTGGCACAGCGACCTCGCATGCGCCAGCTTGTTCCGTGCGTCGATCAGGGTCACATCGACGTTCGGCGCCCGCACGATCGAAGAGGCCTCCGCCGGGAAGGTCCGGATCCGGTGGGTGAGCAGCTCCAGCGACGGAAGTGCGTCGTCGGGGGCGTCTGAGAGCAGCAGAACGTGAGCCATGCATGACTCCTTCCCCTTGGGTCACTGTGGTCACCGGGCCCCGAGGGTCCCCTCCGCATCGGAAGCTGAATCCGTTGCGACTGCCGCCCTCGCCAGGTGCTTCGGCGAGGGCCGACGGCGGTGATTGCGGTCATGACTGCCACACATTCCACAATGTGAAAACGTGATTCAGCGATCTGGAGATGAGTATAGGCGACGTGTGGAGCGCCGACCTCTAGGATGGCCTGTTGTGAAGTACATCCCGGTGGCCGCCTCCTCCCTGTTCGCAGCGACTGCGCTCGCCCTCGCCTCCTGGGCCGGGACCTTCACGACGACGCTGGTGGCCTGCGTGCTCTGCGTGTTCATCGCCCTCGGCTGGCCGCAGCTGATGGGAGTCGCGGCCAGACGGTCGCTCTCTGCGGTCATCGCCTCAGCAGGTGTCATCGCCGTGCTGGGCGCGGCCGTGGTGGGCACCGCAGACGATCTGTTCTTCTGGTCCTCGGTGGCGCTCGCCTTCGGGGTGATGAGCGTCTTCCTGATCCAGGTGCTGCGCGGCACGGGACGCCCGCACCGGCTGGAGTCCACCATCGGCGCCTGTGCCGGAGTGGTGATCGCCACCACGACTGCGGGCTGGGTGGCGGGGCTGCGCTACCCCGTGGAGCTGGCCGACGCCGCCGGCGGGGAGGACGCCACGGGCATTCTGGCGGTGCGGGGACTGTTCGCCGTGGAGAACTCCACGCTGCTGGCCGTGACCGGGGCATCCGGTGAGCTCGCCGTGGTGACCCTCGCTGCCGGGACCCTCGTGGCGGGCACAGTGTTGGCGGCCGTGCCGCTGCGCAACGCGCTCGCGATGCCCCTGGTGGTCATCGGCAGCGTGGCGGCTGCGATCGGCATGACCCTGGCCTGGGGCGAGCTGACGCTGCTCTTCGCCGGAACGATCGGTCTGGTGGCTGGACTGCTGCTGGCCTCCTTCCGCCGATTCCTGATGGCGCAGGGTCCGCCGCAGGGGATTCTCTCCGGCATTGCGGTGGGCGCGGCACCCATCGCCGCGATGGGCGCGCTGACGTACTTCACGGAGCGTCTGCTGCTGGTGTGAAGTTGTACACTTTGACCCATGAACTTCGCATTGCAGAACGTCTCGCTGCTGGCACTGGAGATCTTCTTCATCGGGCTGCTGCTCCTGGTGACGCTGATCATCGCCGGCATCTCCTGGACCGTCATCTCCCGCCTGTACAAGGGTCAGCGCTGATCCGCCGTCGTCACACCTGCATCCAGGGCGGCGGTGCGGCACGCGCCCCCATCCAGGGCTGTGGCGCGGCACGCGTCCCCGGCCCGGACCTGAGCGAGGGCTGAGTCCGTGGCCGCCATGGAGCTTCCCACAGATCTCACCCCGGAGCTCGCGCCGCTCTACTGGCTGCTGGGCAGCTGGAGAGGCCAGGGCCGCCTCGGCTCGGGGGAGCAGGACGATCCGATCTTCACCCAGGACGTCACCTTCCGCGACACCGGCCTCGAGTTCGTCGAGTACCGCGCGGAGACCTGGCTCGCCGACGATGCCGGGACCAGGCTGCGCCCGCTCTCCGTGGAGTCCGGCTACTGGTCCCTCGACCGCGCCCGCACCGACGCCGACGTCGGACCCGGGCTGACCCCGGGGGACGTGGTGCCCGCCTATAAGAGCGCCGAGGATGTGCATCAGCTCTCCCAGCAGGACGGGTCCTTCCCGATCACTGCCACCATCGCGCATCCGGGCAGCATCACCGAGCTCTACTACGGCAGGATCAAGGGCCCGCAGCTGCAGCTCTCCACCGACGCGGTGATGCGCGGGGAGCACGCAGCGGAATACCCGGGCGCCTCCCGCATGTTCGGACTGGTGAACAGTCAGCTGTTCTGGCGCTGGGATCTGCGCAGGGCAGACGGAACGACGACGCCGCATGCCTCGGCGATCCTGGACCGCACCGCTTCGGCCGATGAGGTCAGCGCGACGCGCACCGGCTGACCCGCAGGGCGCGGCCGGCCACCGACCGGTCTCCGCGCAGGGGGGATGCACGCTCAACGGCGGGTCCCCGGCAGCAGCACGTCCCGCGTCCGAGCACGTCACACGCCTCGATGAAGGAGTCCACCCGTGGATGAAAGCCTCAGCTCAGAACTGCTCTCCCGCCCGGGGGCCGTGCCCGACGGCGGCGACGACGCCCAGGTGGCCGCTCACTACGGCGACCCCACGCGCGAGCAGCGGGCCCTGGCCCGCGGGTCGGCTGTGGTCGACCTCTCCCACCGCAGCGTGGTCACCGTGTCCGGGCCCGACCGGCTCTCCTGGCTGACCACCCTGTCCTCCCAGCAGGTGACGGGACTCAAGCCTGGCGAGCCCACGGAGCTGCTGCTGCTGGACATCTCCGGACGCATCGAACACGATGCCGCCGTCATCGACGACGGCGAGACCGTCTGGCTCATCACCGAGAAGTCCCATGGACCGGTGCTCGCGCAGTGGCTCGACGCGATGAAGTTCACGCTCCGCGTGGAGATCACCGATCGCACCGCCGACTTCGCCGTGCTCGGCTCCATGGCTGCGCTGCCGGAGGCCGCCTCGGGTGCTCCGGTGATGGTCTGGGAGGACCCCTGGCCGCGGCTCGGTCCGGGCGCAGCCAGCTACGCGGCCATCGACGAGGCCGACCATCCCGGTGCCGACTGGTCCTGGCAGCTCAGTCTGGTGGAGCGCTCCCAGCTTGGCGCGATCATCGACTCGCTGCAGGAGGCCGGGTGGATCCTCGCCGGAACCATGGCGGCGGAGGCGCTGCGGATCGCCGCCTGGCGTCCGCGGCTGGCTCGGGAGGTGGATGAGAAGGCCATTCCGCACGAGCTGGACCTGATCCGCACGGCGGTGCACCTGAGCAAGGGCTGCTATAAGGGCCAGGAGACTGTGGCCCGCGTGCACAACCTCGGGCACCCGCCGCGCCGACTGGTGTTCCTGCACCTGGATGGCAGCGAGCACACGCTTCCTGCCATCGGCTCCGATGTCCTGGCCGCCACGGCCGGAGCCTCCGAGGAGCAGCTGGTCGGCGAGCGACCTGTCGGCAAGGTCACCTCGGTGGCCCGTCATCATGAGATGGGCCCCATTGCCCTGGCACTGGTCAAGCGCAAGGTCGATCCCGAACTCCAGCTCGTGGTCCGCGATGCCGGCACCGAGACGCCGAGCTTCTATGCGGCGGCACAGGAGGTCATCGTGCGTCCCGATGCTGGTCAGGCCGTGGGACGTCCGCAGGGAGACTTCCTGCGTGCTCCGCGCCGCTGAGACGAGCTAGCCGAAGGCCACGGTGGTCTGCGTGCCGGCCTGGGTGAAGCCCAGCCGCGAGGCGATGCGCAGTCCCGCCGGGGACGTCTCGCTCGCCCGCCACTGGGGAACGAGTCCCTCCACGAACGCCTCTTCAGCCGCGACGGCCGCGAGGTGCAGACCCACCCCGGCGCCGCGCCGGGACGGGATCGTGAGCACTCGGATGTCGGCGAGCATCCCCGCCCAGACACTGCGCCCGGCGGCGCCGAGCCCGGCCCCGGTGTCCTCGTCCACCAGCGCCGCGCTCCAGGAGGCCTCGGCGATCCCTGAGGCTGTCACGTCGTCGGCGGGCGAGTCGGTGAGCACCGAGTCCACATGCGTCGGCTCGAAGGAGACGGCACCGGAGTCTGGTGCTCCGAGACTGGGCGGCTCCTCGGCGTAGAGCAGCCGGGAGGTGCCCAGGCTGCGGGCTCCGGGCCCGTGCCGCCGCCCGAGATCCAGCAGGCACCGCTCCTGGACGAGCTCCGGATCTTCCAGCGCGCGGGCGCGTCGGATCGCCTCGGGGGGACCACTGAGAATGCCGTGGCCGAAGAGTCGGAGGAACGAGAGTGCGGAGCCCTCGGGCTGGACGACCTCGTGGCGCGACGGGGTGCCGAGCAGCTCGTCGTCGGCGAGTCCGAGGATCCGCGCCCAGGACAGACAGATGATGTTGCGCGTATGGTCTTGCAGCGTCATCGGTTCCGGCTCGCCGGCTGGATCATGGGACTGGCTCATGGGGCTGGCTCAAGGGTGAGCGATCATGCCCTCGGCTCATCGGCCGAAGAGGATCTGCGCCTCGTCATAGCGTTCCGCCGGCACTGCCTTGAGCCCGTCCAGGGCCTCGGCGAGATCGACTTTGACGATCTCGGTGCCGCGCAGGGCCGCCATATGTCCCCAGGCCCGCTCGTGCACGAGGTCCAGCGCTCGGATGCCGAAGCGGGTGGCCAGCACGCGATCGTAGCCGGTGGGATTTCCTCCGCGCTGGATGTGGCCCAGAGTCGTGTTGCGGGACTCGATGCCGGTCTTGGCCTCGATCTGACGGGTCACCCAGTCGCCGATTCCACCGAGCCGGGGACGGCCGTCCTCCTCCTCGCCCTTGCCGGCGAGAGCCTCCTCCGCGTCCTCCGGGATGAATCCCTCGGCCACGACCACGAGCGGCGAGCGTCCCCGGGAGTGAACCTGCTCCACCCATTCGCAGACCTGGTCCATGGAGATTCGGTGCTCCGGGATCAGGATGGCGTGGGCTCCGGCCGCCATGCCCGAGTGCAGGGCGATCCATCCCACGTGGCGACCCATGACCTCGGCGACCATGCAGCGATGGTGGGACTCGCCGGTGGTGCGCAGCCGATCCATCGCATCGGTCGCGATGGAGATCGCCGTGTCGAAGCCGAAGGTGTAGTCGGTGGCCTTGAGGTCGTTGTCGATGGTCTTGGGCACGCCGACCACGGGGATGCCGTCGTCGGCGAGGCGCTTGGCGCCGGCGAGCGTGCCTTCGCCGCCGATGGCGATCACCGCATCGATGTCATGGCGCTTGAGCTGCTTGGCCATGTTCTCGGGCCCGCCCTGCGGGTGGTTGTACGGGTGGGTGCGGGAGGTGCCGAGGATCGTGCCCCCCTCGCGGGAGAGGCCGCGCACAGACTGTCGGGGGAGGTCGATGTAGTCACCCTCGATGACTCCTCGCCAGCCGCCCTTGAAGCCGACGAATTCATCGCCGTAGCTCTTGATGCCGTGCAGCACGGAGGAGCGGATGACGGCATTGAGGCCGGGGCAGTCGCCGCCGGAGGTGAGCAGTCCGATACGCATGTGATTCAGCTCGTCCCTTCATGGATTCCAGGTGGATCTCGAGCCTGACTTCCTCGGCAGGTGCTGCTACGAGTCTATGGGCTGGGCTCCCAGGTTTCACCCGGTCACCGGTCACCGATCACCGCGGGCGGACTGGAGTCCTTGTCCAGCTTCTAGGTGTACTGACCTGACAGGTTAATCAATCTGGTGATGGGAGCCTTGTTCCCGCAGGCGGTGTGGGGCCGGTGATGATTATATTCGTGGAGCCATCCCGCAAGGTCATCCCGGCGCTGTGTCTCGCTGGTATAACAACGCGCATAACCCCACCCATCAGCCAGGGTGCGATGGAATCGTTCGATCTTGCCGTTGGTCTGTGGCCGGCGAGGCCGAGTCCGGCAGTGCCGGATGCCGAGTTCGATACATGTGTCTCGCCACAGGTGTGAGACGTAGGCCGAACCGTTGTCTGAGAGAACCCTTCGGGTGGTGACCCCGCGCTCGGCGAACCACGTCACGGCCCGTTTCAGCACCGCGGTGGCCGTGGCGGCGGTCTCGTCATCGTGGACCTCGGCGTAGGCCACCCGGGAGTGGTCATCGATCACCGTATGCACGAAGGCGTACCCCATTTTGGGGTTGCGATACTGATTCTTCGGCTTTCCCAGGGTCGCGGCCCGGTTCCGTCCACCCTGGGAGCGACCTACGAAGCGCCAGCCGCCGCCGTCGGGGATGTTGCCGAGCTTCTTGACATCTACGTGGAGCAGATCCCCGGGTGCAGCGTGTTCGTAGCGGCGAACGGGCTCACCGGTGGCCCGGTCCACATGGGCGAGCCGATGCAGCCCGCACCGAGTCAGCACCCGGTGAGCGGTCGAGGGAGCGACCCCGGTCGCGGCGGCGAGCTGGACCGGACCGACCCGCTTACGAAGCCGCAGCGACACGATCCGCTTCGTCACCGCAGGCGGGGTCTTTGCCGGCATGCGGTCTGGACGGCTGGAGCGATCGGCCATCGGCTCCCCGGCTGCGTACCGGTCCGCCCAGCGCTTCACGGTCGGCCAGGCGCATTGAAACCGTGCCGCGACTTCGGAGATCGGGACGCCTCGATCGATGACCAGCTGGGCGACCTTCAGGCGGTGACGCGGAGTCAGAGCAGCGTTAGCGTGGGACATGGGAGCCTCCTGTGCGTGAGCGGATACTTAGGCAGTTCCACTCCACCGCAGGAGGCTCTCTTTGTGCCAGGGTTCAGATCAGCGGATCACACAGAGTTAACCAACGTCCCCGGTCAGTACATCTAGGCGAGCAGCTCCTGGATGCGCTGAAGGCCCCTCTCCAGGTCTTCGTCTCCCAGGGCATAGGACAGGCGCAGGAATCCGCTGGGACCGAAGGCCTCACCCGGGACCACGGCGACCTTGGCCTGTTCGAGGATGATCTCCGCCAGCTCGGCCGAGGTCTGCGGCGTCTGTCCCCCGATCTCCCGACCCAGGGCCTCGCGGACATCCACATAGACGTAGAAGGCCCCCTCCGGGGTGGGGCAGGAGAACCCTTCGACGGCGTTGAGTCCGCTGACGATGGCCCTGCGGCGTCGATCAAAGGCCGTCTTCATCTTCTCCACGGCTTCGAGGGACCCCTCGACCGCGGCGAGAGCCGCCATCTGCGAGACATTGGCGACGTTGCTGGTGGCGTGGGACTGCAGGTTCGAGGCGGCCTTGATGATGTCGGTGGGACCGACCATCCACCCGACCCGCCACCCGGTCATGGCGTAGGTCTTGGCGACCCCGTTGAGGATGACGACCTGATCGGCCAGCTCGGGCAGCGCTGCGATGGAGGTGAACTCGGCGTCGTCGTAGGTCAGGTGCTCATAGATCTCGTCGGTGACGACCCACAGTCCCTTCTCAGCGGCCCAGCGGCCGATCTCGCGCACCGCCTCCGGGGAGTAGACCGCGCCCGTGGGATTGGAGGGGGAGACGAACACGAGCACCTTGGTCCGCTCGGTGAGGACGCTCTCCAGCTGGTCCAGGGTGACCTTGTAGCCCTGCTCGGGTCCCGCGAAGATGTCCACCGGGACGCCGCCGGCCAGCTTGATCGCCTCCGGGTAGGTGGTCCAGAAGGGTGTCGGGACGATGACCTCGTCGCCCGGGTCCAGCAGCGTGGCAAAGGTGTTGTAGACGGCCTGCTTGCCACCATTGGTGATCAGCACGTTCGCCGGGGCGAGCGGCTCACCATCGATCACGTAGCCAGAGTCGCGGGTGGTCTTCTGCGCCACGGCCCTGCGCAGCTCGGGCAGCCCGGCGGCGGGGGAGTAGCGGTGGAAACGCGGCTGCTGCGCAGCTTCGATCGCTGCGGAGACGATGTAGTCAGGGGTCGGGAAGTCCGGCTCACCCGCGCCGAACCCGATGACATCCTCACCGGCGGCCTTCATCGCTTTGGCCTTGGCGTCGACGGCAAGGGTGGCAGACTCGGCGATCGAGCCGATACGGTCGGAGATGCGGGAGCTCGGTGCAGTCATGTCGGTGGGATCCTTTCGGGATTCATGGACTGATTCAACAGTACCGGTTTGTCCTGTGCCGGGCCGAGAGCGTAGACTCGTCTCCCGGTGTCTCCGGCACCTCCGATCGATCGTGCCCCAAAACCGGTTCGCCGGCAGGGGTGCGGTAGCGTGACGGAGGATCGGGATCCCTAGGGCAGTGGCGCAATTGGTAGCGCAACGGTCTCCAAAACCGTAGGTTGCAGGTTCGAGTCCTGTCTGCCCTGCTAGGCACCCGCCTTAACCGTGAACAGATGGAGTCTTTGTGTCCCAGTCGCCTTCGACGCCAGAGCAGGGCTCCACGCCTGACGGCGGCGAACCGAAGGGCCCGTTCGGGAAGGTGTGGCTGTTCCTTCGCCAGGTCATCGACGAGCTCAAGAAGGTCGTCGTCCCGACGAGGCGCGAGCTGACCAACTACACGCTGGTCGTGCTGGTCTTCGTCGTGATCGTGATCGGGATCGTCACCGGATTCGATGCCATCTTCAGCCGAGGGGCCGAAGCACTCTTCGGCTCCACGGGGAGCGGAGTCGAGCAGCCCGCGGAGCCGCCGGCCCAGGACGGCGCCGGAGACGGCGGCGCTGGGGATGATGGCGCCGCTGAAGACGGCGCAGGAGAAGACAGCGCTGAAAACGGTGACTGACAACTGACGAGGAAGCGATGACGCAGTCAGCGCATTCGTCACGTGAACGAGAGCTCGCCGTGTGGTCGGTGAGCACCACGGAAAGCAGGAGAACAGTGTCTGATCAGGATCTTTCGCAGCAGGCCGAAGAGGTCGACGCCGCCCAGGACGCCCCTGCAGAGGCAGCAGGGCAGACCACAGCCGCTGCCGACGAGGCAGCTGAGGCTGAGTCCCAGGACGAGTCCCAGCCTGAGACCGAGGGCGAGCAGCAGGACGCGTCCGAGCAGGCAGAGGACTCAGTGCAGGACGTCTCCGGCGAGGACTCGACCGAGGACTCCGCCGAGGACACGACTGAGCAGAGCGACTCCACCGAGGATGGGGCCGACACGCAGACGGAGGTGCCCGAGGAGGAGAAGTCCTACGAGGAGCGCGCCGCTGCGCTGAAGTCCAAGCTGCGCCGCCAGCTCGGTGACTGGTACGTGGTGCACACCTACGCCGGCTATGAGAAGCGCGTGAAGTCCAACCTGGAGACCCGCATCCAGACTCAGGACATGGAGGACCACATCTTCGAGATCGAGGTCCCCATGGAAGAGGTCGTGGAGATCAAGGGAACTCAGCGCAAGGTCGTCACCCGAGTCCGGATCCCCGGCTACGTGATCGTCCGCATGGAGCTCACCGACGCCTCCTGGGGCGTGGTGCGCCACACTCCGGGCGTCACCGGTTTCGTCGGCAACGCCCACGATCCGCATCCGCTGAGCTCCGACGAGGTCTTCGCGATGCTCTCGGATCACCTGCTCGGCAAGCCCGACGCCCCCAAGCACGGCGAGGCGGAGGACGGCACCGGTGCGGCGGCCGACTCGAACATCAAGGTCGACTTCGAGATCGGCGAATCCGTCACCGTCACCGATGGCCCCTTCGCCACGCTTCCCGCCTCGATCTCCGAGATCAATGCAGATTCACGTCAGCTCGTGGTCCTGGTCTCGATCTTCGAGCGCGAGACTCCGGTGACGCTGAACTTCAACCAGGTCGAGAAGATCTACTGAGGCTCTGCGGAGCAGGCGAGGCGCGACGTCGTCGTCTGAGCTGCTGAGACAACTACAAACTTTCGACGCCGCAGGTAGCTTTGGCCTGCGGCGTCGAACCGGTCATCACGCCATGATGACCACCCCCCTGCGCCACGCTCCTGTGGCACGGGGACACCAGGTGAGGGCTCTGGCCTTCCGGATCGCACAGCGAGCCGGGCGCAGAGCCTGCAACGTAAGAAAAGGACGCTGAACATGGCCCCGAAGAAGAAAGTCTCCGGCCTGATCAAGCTGCAGATCAACGCAGGCGCCGCTAACCCGGCCCCGCCGATCGGTCCCGCACTCGGTCAGCACGGTGTCAACATCATGGAGTTCTGCAAGGCTTACAACGCCGCGACTGAGTCCCAGCGCGGCAATGTGATCCCTGTGGAGATCACGGTCTACGAGGACCGCTCCTTCACCTTCGTCACCAAGACCCCGCCGGCCGCCGAGCTGATCAAGAAGGCAGCAGGCGTGGCCAAGGGCTCGGGCGTGCCGCACACCGAGAAGGTCGGCAAGCTGACGCAGTCCCAGGTCGAAGAGATCGCGCAGACCAAGATGGAGGACCTCAACGCGAATGACCTCGCCGGGGCCTCCAAGATCGTCGCCGGCACTGCCCGCTCCATGGGCATCACCGTCGAAGGCTGAACAGGGCACACGCCCGGCAGCACGACACAGGGCATCCGCCCTGCAGCAGACACGGGGCACCCGCCCCGCAACAGACAATGAGTCCGGCGACACCGCCGGACGGTGGGAAGGGTCGAGCGCGACCCGCGTACCACGACTGCTAAGGAGAACAACGCAGATGGCAAAGCGCAGCAAAGCTTATGAAGCAGCAGCACAGAAGATCAACGAGGACGCACTGTACTCCCCGGCCGAGGCGGTAGCCCTGGCCAAGGAGACCAACCCCTCCAAGTCGGACGCCACGGTCGAGGTCGCCATGCGGCTCTCGGTGGACCCGCGCAAGGCGGACCAGATGGTCCGCGGCACGGTCATCCTGCCCCACGGCACCGGCAAGACCGCCCGCGTGGTCGTCTTCACCCAGGGTGACAACATCGCCAAGGCCGAAGAGGCCGGAGCGGACTACGTCGGCGGCGACGAGCTCATCGCCAAGGTCGCCGACGGCTGGACCGACTTCGACGCCGCCGTGGCATCGCCGGACATGATGGGCAAGGTGGGTCGCCTGGGCAAGGTCCTGGGCCCCCGCAACCTGATGCCGAACCCGAAGACCGGCACCGTGACCCCCGACGTGGCGAAGGCGGTCAACGAGCTCAAGGGCGGAAAGATCACCTTCCGCGTGGACAAGCACTCGAACCTGCACTTCATCGTGGGCAAGAGCAGCTTCGACGCGAAGGCTCTGACCGAGAACTACGCAGCCGCCCTGGAAGAGGTGCTTCGTCTGAAGCCCTCCGCCTCCAAGGGTCGCTACATCAACCGGGTCACCGTGGCCACCACCTTCGGCCCCGGCATTCCGGTGGACCCGAACGTGACCAAGGTGATCGCTGACTGATCTGTCACCGGCCGCCCCTCGGGAGCAGGCCGGCGAAGAAGGCCCTCGTCCACGTGACGGGGGCCTTCTTCGTGCCCACCCGACTCCGCGCTGAGCGGCGGATTCTCCGACTGGTCGGGGCCTTCTCCGGCATCAGATGCTCGGAGGATCCGCCCCTCGCCGTGCGGTGGAGGGATGGAAGCCGCTGAATTGCAGGCGGGGCGTGCCGCGTGTAGAGTGAGGCCTGACCAAAGACCGCCGGTCGTTGTTGTCGTGCGCAGATCATTGGCTGATCTGCGCGGTCAGCAGGCATCATGCCTGTGAGGCGACGCAACTCTAAAGACCCTTTTGGGCGACCTGCGCAGGACACGAACTGCTCTACCTGAAGAAGCTGCTCGCTGCGACATGCGAGCAGCTCCTTCTCCCAGATCATGCCCCGTGCCCTGTGCAGCGGGGCATTTTTCATGTCCCAGCACAAAGAGGTGACCGGCTTACATGATCGGAAGGAGTGCCATGGCGAATCCTGAGAAGGCTGCCGCCGTCGAGGAGTTGAAAGAACTTTTCAACAACTCGACTGCCGCAGTGCTCACGGAGTACCGCGGCCTCTCCGTGGGCCAGCTGCAGACTCTGCGCCGGTCCGTGCGAGAGAACGCACACTACGCTGTGGTGAAGAACACGCTCACCGAGATCGCGGCTCGGGAACTCGGCATCGACGCCTTTGAAGGCAAGATGTCCGGACCCTCCGCCATCGCCTTCGTCCACGGCGACGCCGTGGACGTGGCCAAGTCGCTGCGTGACTTCGCCAAGAGCAATCCTGCACTGATCGTCAAGGGCGGCTATATGGATGGCGCCGCCCTGGACGAGGCAGGAGTGAAGCAGCTCGCGGACCTTGAGTCCCGCGAAGTTCTGCTCAGCAAGATGGCTGGCGCCCTCATCGGCGTCCAGTCCAAGGCAGCCTCCCTGTTCCAGGCACCGTTGTCCAAGGCCGTTCGCACGGTCGAGGCGCTTCGCGTGCAGCAGGAAGCAGCCTGAGCTCGAGCTCAGCAGTGAACTACAAGCTAGACCCCTCAAACATTTAGAAGGAGCGCCCCCATGGCGAAGATGAGCAACGACGAACTAATCGAACAGTTCAAGGAAATGTCCCTGATCGAGCTCTCCGAGTTCGTCAAGGTCTTCGAGGAGACCTTCGACGTGACCGCGGCTGCCCCAGTGGCAGCAGCAGCAGCTCCCGCAGGCGGCGGCGAAGCCGAAGAGGCTGAAGAGCAGACCGAGTTCGACGTGGTCCTCGAGGCCGCAGGCGAGAAGAAGATCGGCGTCATCAAGGAGGTGCGCGGTCTGACCTCCCTCGGTCTCAAGGAGGCCAAGGATCTGGTCGACGGCGCTCCCAAGGCCGTTCTCGAGGGTGTCGACAAGGACACTGCCGAGAAGGCGAAGGAGACCCTGGAAGGCGCAGGCGCCACCGTCACCCTCAAGTGATCGGGGTGGCGACAGCCGCATCCAGGCAGTCCTGACTGCACACAGAAGATCCCCCGGAAGGCTTCCTTCCGGGGGATCTTCTGCGTTCGCGGGAGGTTCTCGCCTCAGCCGCCGCAGCTCAGTGCGCCAGGACCGTGGAGGCTGAGCTCAGCCCGCGTCAGATCCGGTGGCCCGGCCGGGGGCGAAGCCCCGCGGCCACCAGCGCCAGTCCCGCCAGGCTGCACACTCCGAGGGCGACCACCAGTGGTTCGATGTGGACCCCGAGCACCACGCTGGCCAGGACCCACAGCGCCAGCGCCACGGCGACGGCGGCATAGACGGCACCGGTGATGCGCGGTCCGGTGGCCCGCCCGGTCCGCGCGGATGAGCCCGTCCCGCGGGGGTGCGGCACCGCAGCCTGCTCCGCGGGGGGCATCAGTGCCCCGCCCTCAAGTCCTGGTCCTGAGCCCAGTGCGGCCTCCTGTTCGGCACGCTCGAACCAGCGTGGTCCGCGGTCAGGCTCCTTCCAGGTGAAGTCCTGTTCGTCCTGGGCTCGAAGCGATTCGGCCAGAAGCTCGTCCACATCCTCGGGCTCCGGAGGAAGCGGGACCGTGGGATGTGTGGGCGAGGCGCCAGAGTGTTCCGGTCTGCTCTGCTTCATGGGTCTGTCCTGGGTCGGATCCTCATAGGCGGCGCTCATTGGTCCTCCTCGACCTGCTGCTCATAGGTGGTCGCGTCGTAGACGGTGGTGTTGGCGAAGGCGGAGTTCAGGTCCAGCAGGATCTCGCGGTCGGCGTCCTCCGGACCGAGGACCAGGTCCTCTCCGGAGATCCCTGACTGGTCGAACCGGTCATCCTGGGTGGAGATCTCCAGGTTGCTCAGCGCCTGGCCATTGCTGATGACCACCCGCGCGTCATCCGGCACGATCACCGTCGTGTTCGAGAAGGCGTTGTTGACCTGGGCAGTCTCAGCCGTCGCCGAGGAGCCGCCAGCACCGGTGCCTCCCGACTCGCGCAGATCCACCGTGGTGTTGGAGAACGCGCTGTTCACGTCGGACTCTTCGGTGAAGTAGTTGCCGAACGCGTGGTTGGTCCCGCCTCCCAGGCCGCTGACACCGGTGTGTCCGGCGAAGAGCACCAGCATGACCGCGGTGCTGAGTCCCAGCAGTCCCGGCAGGCCGGGACGTCCGCGCAGCGCCGACACGAGATGGCCCGTGCCGAGCAGCAGCACCAGGCCTGCGGTGGCCACCAGCGCCGCAGTGATGGCGGAGAGCCCGAGACTGCCGCTGAACCAGGACAGTGCCACGATCACGGGCAGTGCGAGCAGCCCCAGCCCCCAGGTCAGCTGGCGACGTCGGCGCCGCTGTGCCTGTTCCCGGGGTGAGACGGCCACGCCGCGCTCAGGGCGTGGTTCCCGTCCGCCTCGTCCGCCTCGGCCGGCGGCACCGCTGGGGCCAGCCGCTCCGTGGCCCATCGAAGCGGACGCCGCCGCAGATCCCGAGGGCTGCGCCGGGGCAGCCTCCTTCGGATACCAGGCCGGCTTCCCATCCGCCCGTGGCGGTGTGGTGTCACCGGCCCGTGCTTTTCCCGCAGCCGAGGACCCCCCGGTGGAGGACGCCCGCGTCGCTGCGGAGGTCCCCGACTCGGCGCGGGTGCCGCTGGAAGGATCGCCGCGGTGGTTCTTCACCATGATGTAGATCAGCCATGCCACGGCGCCGAGGATCACCACGTTGAGCAGCACGGCGAGCGGCCCGGCGATGCTGATCGGGGTGAAGATGTTCAAGGCACCCACGACCGCCAGCACCGCGCCTCCGATGAATCCGGAGCTGTAGCTGCCGCGGACCGCCTGTTGGGCATGGATCTCACCCTCGCGATTCGGGGCCAGGATCCAGACCAGCCCGTAGAGCAGGGCTGCTGGAGAGAAGAAGATGATGAAGGCGACGACGCCGAGCCCGCGCACCAGCGCGGCGTCCCACCCCACCTTTTCGGAGAGTCCGGCGAAGACGCCGCCGACCCATCCTTCGTCGGGGCGACGCAGCCCCGTGGACCGCATCCAGCTGAAGAAGCGGTGGCCCGTCTCAGGCTTCAGATTTTCCATATCTCCAGTCTGTGCGGCGAGGACCGTCCGCGCTACTGGGGGCACCCTGATTCAACCCTGAATCACGCCCGGACACCCCTGATCATGGGGCATCTGCCATCGAAGTGGGATGGGGGCCGTGGCACTATGGACACATGGACACCCCCACCGAGTCCGCAGCGGAGCAGAATGGCGGCCGCACCCTGCGGCCGCCCCTGCTGCGTGCGTCACAGACCCCGCTTGCGGGCGTCTGTCTCGGTCTCTCCCGCCACCTGCAGGTCTCGGTGCCCATGGTGCGAGCCGCGATGATCGGCCTCAGCATCGCCGGGGGGATCGGGCTGGTGCTCTATGCCTGGCTCTGGGTCTTCGTGCCGCGCGAGGACGAGCCGCGATCGACTGCGGCCGCCCGCGGACTCAGCGGCCCCGCCGTGGAGAGCGAGGATCCGCCCAGGGGCTTCCGGGGGCGCGAGCTCGTCGATGCGCTGACCAGCTCACCACAGGTCCTGCTGGGGGGCGTGCTGCTGGGAGGAGCCGGCCTCATCGGTCTGCAGCTCCTCGGCGCTGCGATCAACTGGTGGCTCATCGGGCCCCCGGTGATCCTCGGTGTGGGCGTCCTGCTCGCCTGGTCCCAGGTGGACGCCATAGGGCCCGCCGCCGATGATCCCGGCGGCGACGGCTCGGGCCGGGAGAAGACCCGTTCTCGGCGAGCCATCCTCTGGCAGTTCTCGATGGGCGTCCTGCTGGTGATGCTTGCGCTGCTGCTGCTGGCCGGCGGATTCCTCCCGGCGGCGGACCTGCTGCTCGGGCTGATGGTCGCGGCGATGCTGCTGGCCGGCGTCGCCCTGGTGACCGCGCCGTGGCTGATCAGGCTGTACCGGACGTCGAACACCGAGCGGGCACGAGCCGCCGCCGAGGCTGAGCGGGCGGACATCGCCGCACACCTGCATGACTCTGTGCTCCAGACGCTGGCGATGATCCAGAAGGATCGGCATGACCCGGTCTCGGTGGAGCGCCTGGCGCGCCGACAGGAGCGCCAGCTGCGCGGCTGGCTCTACGGCCGAGACAGCGCCGGGACGGGCACGCTGAAGGAACAGCTCAGCCTCGTGGCGGAGGAGCTCGAAGAGCTGCACAGCGTTCCGGTGGAGTTGATCGCCGTCGGGGAGTCCCTGCGCACCGATCACCGGGTGCTCGTCGCGGCGGCACGCGAAGGTATGGTGAACGCGCTCAAGCATGCCGGCCCCGCCTCGGTGTACCTGGAGTCCACAGCTTCGGAGGACTCCGTGTTCATCCGTGACCGCGGCGCCGGGTTCGACCTCGAGGGCATCGAGGAGGACAGACTCGGCGTCCGGGAGTCGATCATCGGACGGATGAGGCGTGCAGGTGGAACCGCGCGGATCCGTTCAGGTGAGACAGGAACCGAGGTGCAGCTGAGCATGCCGGTGGGCGTCCGAGGTGCAGCGACCAGCCCGATCCCGGCCCAGCCGCCGGCCGCGCCGCAGACCCATGCGCCGGCCGCGCCGCAGAGCCAGCCGCCGGCCGCGCCGCAGAGCCATGCGCCTCACGCGACGACCGGGATGCAGGCCGATGAACCCACAGAGCCGCAGCCGCTGCGCCGCGTGGCTGAACCAGTTCCACGGCGCGAGGAGACCTATGGGTGAGTCGGCACCGCTGCGCCGCGTGGTGATCGTCGATGACCATGGCATCTTCCGGGCTGGGCTCAAGGCAGAGATGGCCGGGCGGGTGGAGGTCGTCGGCGAGGGTCAGGACGTGGAGACAGCGATTGCGGCGGTGCGCGGGACACGCCCCGAAGTTGTTCTGCTCGATGTGCATCTGCCCGGGGGCACCGGCGGGGGAGGCGCAGAGGTGGTCCGTGCCTGTCGAGACCTCACGGAGGTCAGGTTCCTCGCCATCAGCGTGTCCGACCAGGCCGAGGACGTGGTCTCGGTCATCCGGGCAGGCGCCCGCGGCTATGTCACGAAGACGATCAGCACCGCCGACCTCGCCGAATCGGTGGAGGCGGTCGCCACCGGAGACGCCGTGTTCTCCCCGCGACTGGCAGGCTTCGTCCTGGATGCCTTCGGCACCGGGGCGGTGGAAGATGTCCGGGACGAGGAGCTTGACCGGCTCTCCGCCCGCGAGGTGGAAGTCATGCGCCTGATCGCCCGCGGCTACACCTACCGCGAGATCGCCGGAGAGCTGTTCATCTCCATCAAGACCGTGGAGACCCACGTGTCCAAGGTGCTGCGGAAGCTGCAGCTCTCCTCCCGGCATGAGCTCACCCGCTGGGCGGAGCAGCGCCGCATCGTCTGACCCGGTGTGTCCGATGGCACGTTCCCGAGGGTCGGCTGGTACAGTTACTGCCCAGAAAGCCCGGAGTCGCAGCTGAAGTCTCCGCAGGTCTTCTCTTCGGCCGAGGCTCCGTCCTCGCGTCCAACGCCCGCGGTGGCCTCGTCTTGCCCCGGGTGGCCTTCGTGGTCTATGCTGTATTTTTGCGCATCTTCTCTACATCCGTGCCTTCAAATAGCGGTGGGCAGTTGTTTATATGCGCTATTCCTACGGAAGCTACGAAGGTCTGTGGAAGGATCCCTCTTGGTCGCCTCGAGCACCTCATCGACTCAAACCGCTGCTTCGGCCCGCACTGCAGAATATGCAGGCCGACTCTCATTCGCAAAGATTCACGAACCCCTCGATGTCCCAGAGCTTCTCGCTCTGCAGATCGACTCCTTCGACCGCCTCATCGGCAACGACAGCTGGGCTGCTCGTGTCGAGGAGGCCCGGCAGAAGGGCATCAAGGGCGTTTCCGAAACCTCCGGACTCTCCGACATCTTCGAAGAGATGTCACCGATCGAGGACTTCCAGGGCACCATGTCCCTGAGCTTCTCCGATCCTGAGTTCGCCGACCCCAAGATGCCGGTCGCTGAGTGCAAGGAGCGGGACACCACGTACTCCGCTCCGCTGTACGTCAAGGCCGAGTTCATGAACCACAACACCGGCGAGATCAAGCAGCAGACCGTGTTCATGGGCGATTTCCCGCTCATGACCGACCGCGGCACATTCATCATCAACGGCACCGAGCGCGTCGTCGTGTCTCAGCTGGTGCGTTCCCCGGGCGCCTATTTCGAGCGCACCCCGGACAAGACCAGCGACAAGGACATCTTCACCGCCAAGGTCATCCCCTCACGCGGTGCCTGGTTCGAGCTGGAGATCGACAAGCGTGACCAGGTCGGCGTCCGCCTCGACCGTCGCCGCAAGCAGCCGGTCACCGCGCTGCTCAAGGCTCTGGGCTGGACCGAGTCCCGCATCCTCGAAGAGTTCGGCGAGTATGACTCGATCCGCGCCACCATGGAGAAGGATGCCTTCGAGACGCAGGCCGATGCGCTGATCGACATCTACCGCAAGCTGCGCCCGGGCGAGCCGCCGACAGTCGAGGCTGCCGAGTCGCTGCTGAAGGGTCTGTACTTCACCCCCAAGCGCTATGACCTGGCCAAGGTGGGGCGCTATAAGCTCAACCGCAAGCTCGGCGTGGACAAGGCCTTCACCGACGCCGACGCCTCGGTGCTCAACGAGCAGGACATCGTCGCGATGATCCACTACCTCGCAGCGCTGCACGCCGGCAAGGACACGATCAAGGGCATCCGCGATGGTTCCGAGATCGACGTGCACATCACCGTCGATGACATCGACCACTTCGGCAACCGCCGCATCCGTGCGGTGGGCGAGCTCATCGAGAACCAGGTCCGCACCGGCCTGTCCCGCATGGAGCGTGTGGTCCGTGAGCGGATGACGACTCAGGACGTCGAGGCCATCACGCCGCAGACGCTGATCAACATCCGTCCCGTCGTCGCCTCCATCAAGGAGTTCTTCGGCACCTCGCAGCTCTCGCAGTTCATGGATCAGAACAACCCGCTGGCCGGACTGACGCATAAGCGTCGCCTCTCCGCGCTGGGCCCGGGCGGTCTCTCCCGTGACCGCGCCGGCATGGAGGTCCGCGACGTCCACCCCTCGCACTACGGACGCATGTGCCCCATCGAGACTCCGGAAGGCCCGAACATCGGCCTGATCGGCTCGCTGGCCACCTACGGACGGATCAACAACTTCGGCTTCATCGAGACCCCGTACCGCAAGGTCGTCAAGGGTGTCGTCACCGATCAGATCGACTACCTGACGGCCGATGACGAGCTGGTCTCGCAGATCGCCCAGGCCAACGCACCGCTGAACGAGGACGGCACCTTCGCTGAAGCGACCGTGCTCTGCCGCGGTCGTGCCGACGGAACCGCTGAGCAGGGCGAGCCCGTGCTGACCATTCCCGACGAGATCGACTACATGGACGTCTCGCCGCGCCAGATGGTGTCAGTGGCCACGGCTCTGATCCCGTTCCTGGAGCACGACGACGCCAACCGCGCCCTCATGGGTGCGAACATGCAGCGTCAGGCTGTGCCGCTGCTGGAGTCCGAGTCGCCGCTGGTGGGCACCGGCATGGAGAAGTTCGCCGCGATCGACGCCGGAGACTCGGTCACCGCCGAGAAGCCGGGCGTGGTCACCCGCGTCGCAGCTGATCTGGTCACCGTGCTCAACGACGACGGCACGCAGATCCACTACCCGATCATGAAGTTCCAGCGCTCGAACCAGGGCAACGCGTACAACCAGCGCGTCCGGGTCTCCGAAGGTGACCGGCTGGAGCGCCAGTCGATCATCGCTGACGGTCCCTCCACCGAGGCCGGCGAGCTTGCTCTGGGCAAGAACCTGCTGGTCGCGTTCATGTCCTGGGAAGGCCACAACTTCGAGGATGCGATCATCCTCTCCCAGCGGATGATCCAGGACGACGTGCTCACCTCGATCCACATCGAGGAGCACGAGGTCGATGCTCGCGACACCAAGCTCGGTGCCGAAGAGGTCACCCGTGACATCCCGAACGTCTCCGAGGAGATGCTGGCCCAGCTCGATGAGCGCGGCATCATCCACATCGGTGCCGAGGTCTCCGCAGGAGACATCCTGGTCGGCCGTGTCACGCCCAAGGGTGAGACCGAGCTGACCCCGGAGGAGCGTCTGCTGCGCGCCATCTTCGGCGAGAAGTCACGCGAAGTGCGTGACACCTCGCTGAAGGTCCCCCACGGCGAGTCCGGCACCGTCATCGGTGTCCGGATCTTCGACGCGGAGGAGGGCGACGACCTTCCCCCCGGTGTGAACCAGCTGGTGCGCGTGTACGTGGCGCAGAAGCGCAAGATCACCGACGGCGACAAGCTCGCCGGCCGCCACGGCAACAAGGGCGTCATCTCCAGGATCCTTCCTGTGGAGGACATGCCCTTCCTGCCCGATGGCACGGCAGTGGACATCGTGCTCAATCCGCTCGGCGTCCCCGGTCGCATGAACATCGGCCAGGTCATGGAGGTCCACCTCGGGTGGGCCGCCAAGCAGGGCTGGAAGATCGAGGGCGAGCCCGACTGGATCAAGAAGCTGCCGAACCTGCCCCGGGAGACCGGTCCGACCAAGGTCTCGACCCCGGTGTTCGACGGCGCGGAGCCTGCTGAGCTGACCGGCATCCTCGAGTCTGTGAACCCGTCACGCGACGGCGAGCAGCTCGTGGGCGCCAACGGCAAGGCCCAGCTCTTCGACGGTCGCTCCGGCGAACCGTTCCCCGAAGGCGTTGCCGTCGGCTACATGTACATCCTGAAGCTGCACCACCTTGTCGATGACAAGATTCACGCACGCTCCACCGGACCGTACTCGATGATCACTCAGCAGCCCCTCGGCGGCAAGGCTCAGTTCGGCGGTCAGCGCTTCGGCGAGATGGAGGTCTGGGCACTCGAGGCCTATGGCTCCGCCTACACGCTGCAGGAGCTGCTGACCATCAAGTCGGATGACATCCACGGCCGTGTGAAGGTCTACGAGGCCATCGTGAAGGGCGAGAACATCCCGGAGCCTGGCGTTCCGGAGTCGTTCAAGGTGCTCATCAAAGAGATGCAGTCGCTCTGCCTCAACGTGGAGGTTCTCTCCGCGGACGGCAGCAAGGTCGAGATGCGTGACTCGGAGGAAACCGGGTTCAGCGCTGCGGAGGAGCTTGGCATCGACCTCTCCCGCGCAGAGCCCAGCTCGGTCGAAGAGGTCTGATGACCTCACCGATGCACCTTCACTCCGTCACGAATCTTTAGAGAAAAGAGAGATACCGGACTATGTCCCAAGAATCCTCATTCGGCACAATGCGTATCGGGCTTGCCACCGGTGACGAAATCCGTGGTTGGTCCTATGGTGAGGTCAAAAAGCCTGAAACCATCAACTACCGCACCCTGAAGCCCGAGAAGGACGGACTCTTCTGCGAGAAGATCTTCGGACCTTCCCGGGACTGGGAGTGCTACTGCGGCAAATACAAGCGGGTCCGCTTCAAGGGCATCATCTGTGAGCGCTGCGGCGTCGAGGTCACTCGCGCCAAGGTGCGCCGTGAGCGTATGGGTCACATCCAGCTCGCCGCACCGGTGACCCACATCTGGTACTTCAAGGGCGTGCCCTCACGTCTGGGCTACCTGCTCGACCTTGCTCCGAAGGACCTGGAGAAGGTCATCTACTTCGCCGCGTACATGATCACCGAGGTGGACGAGGACCGTCGCCACGATGACCTGCCCAACCTGCAGGCGGAGATCGACCAGGAGCTCAAGCACCTGGCCGATCAGCGCGACGCAGACATCGCCGCCATCTCCAAGGACCTCGAGGGTGACCTCGAGCGCCTGGAGGGCGAGGGTGCCAAGGCCGCCGAGAAGAAGAAGGCACGCGACACCTCTGACAAGCAGATGTCGCAGGTGCGCAAGCGCGCCGACGCCGAGATCGAGCAGCTCGAGCGGGTCTGGGATCGCTTCAAGAACCTCAAGGTCTCTGATCTTGAGGGTGATGAGGCGCTCTTCCGCGAGATGCGCACCCGCTACGGCCAGTACTTCGAGGGTTCCATGGGCGCTGAGTCGATTCAGCGTCGCCTGGCGACCTTCGACATGGAGGCCGAGGCAGAGCGTCTGCGCGAGATCATCGCCACCGGCAAGGGTCAGCGCAAGACACGCGCCCTGAAGCGGCTGAAGGTGCTCAACGCGTTCCTCTCCACCGGCACCACTCCGCGCGGCATGGTGCTCGACGCCGTCCCGGTGATCCCCCCGGAGATCCGCCCGATGGTGCAGCTGGACGGTGGACGCTTCGCGACCTCCGACCTCAACGACCTGTACCGTCGCGTCATCAACCGCAACAACCGGCTGAAGCGGCTCCTGGATCTCGGTGCGCCCGAGATCATCGTCAACAACGAGAAGCGCATGCTTCAGGAGTCCGTGGACTCGCTCTTCGACAACGGTCGTCGCGGCCGTCCGGTCACCGGACCGGGCAACCGTCCGCTGAAGTCGCTCTCCGACATGCTCAAGGGCAAGCAGGGCCGGTTCCGCCAGAACCTGCTCGGCAAGCGCGTGGACTACTCCGGGCGTTCTGTCATCGTGGTCGGCCCGCAGCTGAAGCTGCATCAGTGTGGTCTGCCCAAGCAGATGGCGCTGGAGCTGTTCAAGCCCTTCGTGATGAAGCGTCTGGTCGACCTCAACCACGCGCAGAACATCAAGTCGGCCAAGCGCATGGTGGAGCGTCAGCGCCCCCAGGTCTGGGATGTTCTCGAAGAGATCATCACCGAGCACCCGGTGCTGCTCAACCGCGCGCCCACCCTGCACCGTCTGGGAATCCAGGCCTTCGAGCCGCAGCTGGTGGAGGGCAAGGCCCTTCAGCTGCACCCGCTGGTCTGCTCGGCGTTCAACGCTGACTTCGACGGCGACCAGATGGCAGTCCACCTGCCGCTCTCACCCGAGGCCCAGGCCGAGGCGCGCATCCTGATGCTCTCCTCGAACAACATCCTGAAGCCTTCGGACGGCCGCCCGGTGGCGCTGCCCTCGCAGGACATGATCATCGGTCTGCACCACCTGACCACCCAGCGCGAGGACGAGACCGGCGCAGGCCGTTCCTTCTCCTCCGTGGGTGAGGCGCAGATGGCCATGGATCTGCGCGAGCTGCACATCAATGCGCCGGTCAACATCACGGTGGAGGGCTTCGTGCCCTCCGCAGAGGTCGAGGCTCCCGAGGGCTGGGAGCCGGGCACGCCCGCCACGATCAAGACGACACTGGGCAAGGTGCTGTTCAACCTGACCCTGCCCGAGGACTACCCCTGGCATGACACGGTGGCCGACAAGGGACGGCTCTCCACGCTGATCAACGATCTCGCGGAGCGCTACCCGAACAACGTCACCGCCCGCACCCTGGACAACCTCAAGGACGCCGGCTTCTACTGGTCCACCCGCTCGGGAGTCACCGTCGCGATCTCGGACGTGACCTCGAACATGGACAAGAAGAAGATCATGGATGTCTACGAGGACCAGGCCGCCAAGGTCCAGTCCCAGTACGACATGGGTCTGATCGGCGATGACGAGCGCCACTCCGAGCTGGTGGAGATCTGGACCAAGGCCACCGACGAGGTGGCTGCGGCCATGCAGGCCGGCATGGATGAGCACAACAACATCAACCGGATGGTCACCTCCGGCGCCCGAGGCAACTGGCTTCAGGTCCGGCAGATCGCGGGCATCCGTGGTCTGGTGACCAACCCCAAGGGTGAGATCATCCCGCGCCCGATCAAGTCCTCCTACCGCGAGGGCCTCTCGGTCCTCGAGTACTTCATCGCCACCCACGGCGCCCGCAAGGGCCTGGCGGACACGGCGCTGAAGACGGCGAACTCGGGCTACCTGACCCGTCGTCTGGTCGACGTCTCCCAGGACGTCATCGTCCGCGAGGCGGACTGTGGGACATCTCGCGGCTTGACTGTGACGATCGCCGTCGCGGACGAGAACGGCGAGCTGAAGCTGCATGACGAGGTGGAGAACTCCGCCTACGCACGCACGCTGGCAGTCGACGTCAGCGACGAGGCCGGAAACGTCCTTGCCGAGGGCGGCTCCGACGTCGGTGATGTCCTCATCGACCGGCTGTTCGCCGCAGGTGTCTCCGAGATCAAGATCCGCTCGGTGCTGACCTGTGAGTCCGCGGTGGGCACGTGCACCCGGTGCTACGGCCGGTCGCTGGCCACGGGACAGACCGTGGACATCGGCGAGGCCGTGGGCATCATCGCCGCGCAGTCCATCGGTGAGCCCGGCACGCAGCTGACCATGCGTACCTTCCACACCGGCGGCATCGCCTCGGCCGATGACATCACCCAGGGTCTGCCCCGCATCCAGGAGCTCTTCGAGGCGCGCACACCCAAGGGTGTCGCTCCCATCGCTGAGGTCGCGGGACGGGTCAACCTGGATGATTCCGAGAAGCAGCTCCGCCTGGTGCTGACTCCGGATGACGGTTCCGAGGAGCACGCCTACCCGATCCTGCGTCGCGCACGAGTGCTCGTCCACGACGGTGAGCACGTCGAGGTCGGCCAGCAGCTGGTGGCCGGCGCCGTGGACCCCAAGCAGGTGCTTCGAGTGCTCGGCCCCCGCGCCGCGCAGAAGTTCCTCGTCTCCGAGGTCCAGGACGTCTACCAGTCGCAGGGCGTGGGCATCCACGACAAGCACGTGGAGGTCATCGTCCGGCAGATGCTGCGCCGCATCACGGTCATCGATTCCGGCGGCACCTCGCTGCTTCCGGGTGAGCTGGCCGATCGCTTCCGCTTCACCGCCGCCAACCGCAAGGCAGTGGCAGAGGGCAAGCAGCCGGCGTCGGGACGCGACGAGCTCATGGGCATCACCAAGGCCTCGCTCGCCACGGATTCCTGGCTCTCGGCGGCCTCCTTCCAGGAGACCACCCGAGTGCTGACCCAGGCAGCCATGGAGGGCAAGTCCGATCCGCTGCTGGGTCTGAAGGAGAACGTGATCATCGGCAAGCTGATCCCGGCCGGCACCGGTCTGGATCGCTACACGCAGTCCACGGTGGAGCCCACCGAGGAGGCCAAGGCCAATCTGTTCACCGGCCCCAGCCTCTACGGCTCCAGCTTCGACTATGCAGGAGCCGAGGGCGACGGCGAGTTCCATGCCATCCCGCTCGACGACTACAACACGGATGTCGACTTCCGCTGAGCGGTGACATCCCAGTTCGACGAGGTGCTGAGCTGAACAGGCACCGGGACTGACCAGCCGAGAGGCCCGGGGGAGCGATGCTCCTCCGGGCCTCTCGCGTCGGTGCCGAGACCGGCACTCGCGCTCTGGTCGGTCTCCTGGTATTGTTAACCTGATTGTTTCTGATGTGGCAGAGGGACTCGGTCCGGGTTGCGGGGAAGTTGCGCAGCGAATGCCACATTTTTGCACGCCTAGGGACCAGAGCCCGCGGACAGTGTGCCGACTATCGACCGCGGGCAGAGTCTGAACCCTCTGTTTCCCTCACTACACGTATGGAGAACGCATAGTGCCTACTATTCAGCAGCTTGTGCGCAAGGGGCGTCATCCCAAGCGCACCAAGAACAACACCCCTGCACTGCAGGGAAGCCCGATGCGTCGCGGCGTATGCACCCGTGTGTACACCACGACCCCGAAGAAGCCGAACTCCGCGCTCCGCAAGGTGGCCCGTGTTCGTCTGGGCGGCGGCGTCGAAGTCACCGCCTACATCCCCGGCGAGGGACACAACCTGCAGGAGCACTCGATCGTGCTCGTCCGCGGCGGCCGTGTGAAGGACCTTCCCGGTGTCCGCTACAAGATCGTCCGCGGCGCCCTCGACACCCAGGGTGTCAAGGGACGCGGTCAGGCTCGCTCCCGCTACGGCGCGAAGAAGGAGAAGAAGTAATGCCTCGTAAGGGACCCGCACCTAAGCGCCCTCTCGTCCAGGATCCGGTCCACGGATCCCCGCTGGTCACTCAGCTGATCAACAAGGTCCTGGTCGACGGCAAGAAGTCCACCGCAGAGCGCATCGTCTACGGCGCCCTCGACGGTGTCGCCAAGAAGTCCAGTGAAGATCCTGTGACGATCCTGAAGAAGGCCATGGACAATGTCCGGCCCGCCCTGGAGGTCCGCTCCCGCCGCGTCGGCGGCGCCACCTACCAGGTGCCCGTGGAGGTCAAGCCCGGTCGCTCGACCGCGCTCGCCCTGCGCTGGCTGGTCGGCTACTCCAAGGATCGCCGCGAGAAGAGCATGACGGACCGCCTGATGAACGAGATCCTCGACGCCTCCAACGGCCTCGGTGCCGCAGTGAAGCGCCGCGAGGACACTCACAAGATGGCAGAGTCCAACAAGGCCTTCGCCCACTACCGCTGGTAATAGAAAAGGGGAATCACCGTGGCACAAGACGTGCTCACTGACCTCAAGAAGGTCCGCAACATCGGCATCATGGCTCACATCGATGCCGGTAAGACCACCGCAACTGAACGCATCCTGTTCTACACCGGCATGAACCACAAGATCGGTGAAACTCACGACGGTGCGTCCACGACGGACTGGATGGAGCAGGAGAAAGAGCGCGGCATCACGATCACCTCCGCCGCGGTGACCTGCTTCTGGGGCGACAACCAGATCAACATCATCGACACCCCCGGCCACGTCGACTTCACGGTCGAGGTGGAGCGCGCCCTGCGTGTGCTCGACGGCGCCGTCGCAGTCTTCGACGGCAAGGAAGGCGTGGAGCCGCAGTCCGAGACTGTCTGGCGCCAGGCCGACAAGTACAACGTGCCGCGCATCTGCTTCGTCAACAAGATGGACAAGCTCGGTGCCGACTTCTACTACACCGTGGACACGATCAAGTCCCGTCTCGGCGCAACACCCCTGGTGATGCAGCTGCCGATCGGTTCCGAGAGCGAGTTCGTCGGTGTCGTCGACCTGCTGCAGATGAAGGCCCTCGTGTGGCCCGGCGATGCCAAGGGTGACGTGACCATGGGCGCCGAGTACGAGACCCGCGAGATCCCCGAGGACCTCCGGGAGAGCGCCGAGGAGTACCGCACCACGCTCATCGAGCAGGTCGCCGAAGCCGACGACGTGCTGATGAACAAGTACCTCGAGGGCGAAGAGATCTCCAACGACGAGCTCAAGGAAGGCGTTCGCAAGCTCACCGTGGCTTCGGCCGCCTACCCGGTGTTCTGCGGCTCCGCGTTCAAGAACCGCGGCGTGCAGCCGATGCTCGACGCCGTCATCGATTACCTGCCCACTCCGGCAGACGTCGAGGCCATGGAGGGCCACAAGCCCAACCATGAAGACGTCATCCTGACTCGTCGTCCGCGCAAGGACGAGCCGTTCTCCGCTCTGGCGTTCAAGATCGCTTCCCACCCCTTCTTCGGTCAGCTCACCTTCATCCGCGTGTACTCCGGCAAGCTCTCCGCCGGCGCGCAGATCGTGAACTCCACGAAGGGCAAGAAGGAGCGCATCGGAAAGCTCTTCCAGATGCACGCGAACAAGGAGAACCCGGTCGAGGAGATCCAGGCCGGTCACATCTACGCGGTCATCGGGCTCAAGGACACCACCACCGGCGATACGCTGTGCGATCCGAATGAGCAGATCGTGCTCGAGTCGATGACCTTCCCGGAGCCGGTGATCTCCGTGGCCATCGAGCCCAAGTCCAAGAGTGACCAGGAGAAGCTCTCCACGGCCATTCAGAAGCTTGCAGCCGAGGACCCGACCTTCACGGTCACCCAGAACGACGAGACCGGCCAGACCGAGATCGGCGGAATGGGCGAGCTTCACCTGGACATCCTGGTGGACCGCATGCGCCGTGAGTTCAACGTCGAGGCCAATGTGGGCAAGCCCCAGGTCGCGTACCGCGAGACCATCAAGAAGCGTGTGGAGAAGGTCGACTACACCCACAAGAAGCAGACCGGTGGTTCGGGCCAGTTCGCCAAGGTGCTCATGAACTTCGAGCCCCTGGACACCTCGGACGGCGAGATGTACGAGTTCGCCAACCTGGTGACCGGTGGACGCATCCCCCGCGAGTACATCCCCTCGGTGGACGCAGGCATCCAGGACGCCATGGGTCTCGGCATTCTCGCCGGCTACCCGATGGTCGGTGTCAAGGCTGAACTGGTCGACGGCGCCTACCACGATGTCGACTCCTCGGAGATGGCCTTCAAGATGGCCGGATCCCAGGTCTTCAAAGAAGGCGCACGCCGAGCAAGCCCCGTGCTGCTCGAGCCGATGATGTCCGTCGAAGTCCGCACTCCTGAGGAGTACATGGGCGAAGTCATCGGTGACCTGAACTCCCGCCGCGGCCAGATCCAGTCCATGGATGACGCAGCAGGCGTGAAGGTCATCAAGGCACTCGTGCCGCTGTCCGAGATGTTCGGCTACATCGGCGAGCTGCGCTCGCGCACGCAGGGCCGTGCGGTCTTCACCATGTCCTTCAACTCTTACGCAGAGGTTCCGAAGGCCGTGGCAGAGGAGATCATCGAGAAGAACCGCGGCGCGTGATCCTCAACCCGGCTCCCCGGGCCCGCTGAACTCGTGTGAACCCGTTCAGCGGCCCGGAGGACCGGGTCGGGCCCACCGCCCGGCGCACTGCTTCGAGGAGACGAGGTCCCCGCATGACCTCCATCACTCTCCACGCACCACCATTCGGATAATTTCACCAAATACCTAGGGATTAGTAGACTTGCATGAGTTTCAGCCTCGTTGACAGTGCGGCTGGAGTAAGTCTTCTTACCTGAACAAGTTCTTTAGGAGGAACCTGTGGCCAAGGCAAAGTTCGAGCGTAACAAGCCGCACCTTAACATCGGCACCATCGGTCACGTCGACCATGGCAAGACCACCCTGACCGCCGCGATCTCGAAGGTCCTGTCGGAGAAGTACCCGGACCTGAACCAGGGCCGCGACTTCGCCTCGATCGACAACGCTCCTGAGGAGCGCGAGCGCGGCATCACGATCAACGTCTCCCACGTGGAGTACCAGACCGAGGCGCGCCACTATGCACACGTGGACGCCCCCGGTCACGCTGACTACGTGAAGAACATGATCACCGGCGCTGCTCAGATGGACGGTGCGATCCTGGTCGTCGCCGCCACTGACGGTCCGATGGCTCAGACCCGCGAGCACGTGCTGCTCGCACGCCAGGTGGGCGTCCCCGCCCTGCTGGTGGCGCTGAACAAGTCTGACATGGTCGAGGACGAAGAGCTTCTCGACCTCGTCGAGATGGAGGTGCGCGAGCTCCTCGATTCACAGGGATACGACGGTGACAACGCACCGGTCGTCCGCACCTCAGGCCTGAAGGCTCTCGAGGGCGACGCCGAGTGGGTCAAGACCGTCGAGGACCTCATGGAGGCAGTCGACACGTTCATCCCCGAGCCGGAGCGCGACAAGGACAAGCCGTTCCTGATGCCGATCGAGGACGTCTTCACCATCACCGGTCGCGGCACCGTGGTGACCGGCCGCGCCGAGCGCGGCACGCTGAAGATCAACTCCGAGATCGAGATCCTCGGGATCCGTCCCAAGCAGAAGACCACCGTGACCGGCATCGAGATGTTCCACAAGCAGCTCGATGAGGCTTGGGCCGGCGAGAACTGTGGACTGCTGCTCCGCGGTCTGAAGCGCGATGACGTCGAGCGCGGCCAGGTCGTGGCTGCCCCCGGCTCCATCACGCCGCACACGCAGTTCGAGGCCAACGTCTACATCCTCTCCAAGGATGAGGGCGGACGCCACAACCCCTTCTACACCAACTACCGTCCGCAGTTCTACTTCCGGACCACCGACGTCACCGGCGTCATCTCGCTGCCCGAGGGCACTGAGATGGTCATGCCCGGTGACAACACCGAGATGACCGTCGAGCTCATCCAGGAGATCGCGATGGAAGAGGGCCTCGGCTTCGCCATCCGCGAGGGTGGACGCACGGTCGGCTCAGGTCGAGTCACCAAGATCCTCAAGTAAGACCGAGGTCTTGAGTCGGGGGCAGCGCTCCCGACGACGTTGAGCACGGATCGGAATCCTCGATTCTGCGAACAGCAGGAATCCCCGGTGACCATGGTCACCGGGGATTCCTGTTTGTGGTGTCCCTGTTTGTAGTGACCGGGGATCTGTGTGAGAATGGACAGGTTGCTCACGGGCGTCATGCCCCTGTGTCCCTTTGTGGCCACAGCGCTGAGCGAACAGCTGAAACTTCAACACCGGCACCTCGCGGTGTGTATCGCTGTGCGCAGAGTCTCTGCTCATCGAAGCGACACGCCCGACCGCGGGGGTCGGAGATCCGGCAGGACGAGGAACCCGTCGGGGTCTGTGGTGACACAGCACCCGAACACGGACGGATTCGAACTGCCCGGAACGTGCACCTGATAAGCGACGAGCGGCCCGGTCATCCGAGTCTCTCCGCCCGGGTGCGCAGCCCATAACTGCAGAAGGTCAGATCCGCCACCTCCCTCGGGGAGTGCGCGTTGCCTTTCTGGGAGCCGACTGGCTCCGTGAAGTCGTGGGCTGCGACGAGAGACGAATGTCAGAACACCAGAAAGAGGCTCAACGCATGGCGGGACAAAAAATCCGCATCCGGCTGAAGTCGTATGACCACGAAGTCATCGACACCTCGGCCCGGAAGATCGTCGACACGGTCACACGTGCTGGTGCAACGGTAGTCGGCCCCGTGCCGCTGCCCACCGAGAAGAACGTGTACGCCGTGATTCGCTCTCCCCACAAATACAAGGACTCTCGCGAGCACTTCGAGATGCGCACTCATAAGCGCCTCATCGACATCGTGGACCCGACGCCCAAGGCCGTCGACTCCCTGATGCGACTCGACCTGCCTGCAGACGTCAACATCGAGATCAAGCTTTAGAGCAGGGAGGTGCTGAGAGAACTATGACCAATATTTCCCGCGTTGAACTGAACGTCAAGGGACTGCTGGGCACGAAGCTCGGCATGACCCAGGTCTGGGACGAGAACAACGTTCTCATCCCAGTCACTGTTGTCCAGGCCGACTCCAATGTCGTGACCCAGATCCGCACGGCGGACAGCGACGGTTACAACTCCGTCCAGATCGGCTTCGGCCGCATCGATCCCCGCAAGGTGACCAAGCCGCTGGCCGGCCACTTCGAGAAGGCCGGTGTGACCCCGCGTCGCCACGTCGTCGAGATTCGCACCTCTGACTCCAGCTCCTATGAGCTGGGGCAGGACCTGGGCGTCGACGCCTTCGAGATCGGCCAGAAGGTCGATGTCGTGGGCAAGACCAAGGGCAAGGGCTTCGCCGGTGTCATGAAGCGCCACGGCTTCGCCGGTGTCGGCGCGTCGCATGGTTCGCACAAGAACCACCGCAAGCCGGGCTCCATCGGTGGCGCATCCACTCCGGGCCGCGTCTTCAAGGGTCTGCGCATGGCTGGTCGTATGGGCGGGGTCCGACAGACCACGCACAACCTCACCATCCACGCTGTGGACGCCGAGAAGAACCTGCTGCTCATCAAGGGCGCCCTTCCGGGTGCTCGTGGCCAGGTCGTCCTGGTCCGCACCGCAGTGAAGGGAGCATGATCCACATGGCCAACAAGGTTTCTGTCGACTTCCCCGCAGAGGTATTCGACGCCAAGACCAATGTCGCGCTGATCCACCAGGTGGTCGTCGCCCAGCGGGCCGCGGCTCGTCAGGGCACCCACAAGACCAAGACTCGTTCCGAGGTCTCAGGCACCGGCGCGAAGCCGTTCCGCCAGAAGGGCACCGGTCGTGCCCGTCAGGGTTCGCTGCGCGGACCGCACATGGTCGGCGGTGGCGTCGTCCACGGCCCGACCCCGCGTGATTACGCTCAGCGCACCCCCAAGAAGATGAAGGCCGCCGCACTGCGCGGAGCCCTCTCCGATCGGGCACGCAATGACCGGATCCACGTGGTGGACTCCCTGGTCGCCGATCAGGCCTCGACCAAGGCGGCCAAGGCTGCACTGGCGAGCCTGGGCGGAGCGAACCGCAACTGGCTCGTCGTGATCGACCGCAGCGATGACATCGCCGCACTGTCGACTCGCAACCTGCCCCACGTCCACACCCTGTATGCCGATCAGCTGAACACCTACGATGTCATCGTCTCTGACGACATCGTGTTCACGCAGGCCGGCTATGACGCCTTCCTGGCACAGGGCACTGCGAAGGAGGAGACCAAGTGAGCGTCCTGACAAGCAAGGACCCGCGCGACGTCATCATCGCACCCGTCGTGTCGGAGAAGTCCTACGGGCTGATCGACGAGGGCAAGTTCACCTTCCTGGTGGACCCCCGGGCCACGAAGTCCGAGATCAAATACGCCGTGGAGAAGATCTTCTCCGTGCGGGTGAACTCGGTCAACACCATCAATCGGGCAGGCAAGCGCAAGCGCACCAAGTTCGGATGGGGCTCGCGCACCGGCACCAAGCGCGCCATCATCACCCTCAAAGAGGGCTACAACATTGACATCTTCGGAGGATCCGCAGCCTGATCGGCTGATCGGAACCACTTGATCGAGGAAGAAGAATATGGCTATCCGTAACCTCAAGCCGAACACACCGGGCCAACGCGGCTCGTCTGTGGCCGACTTCGCAGAGATCACCCGGGACACCCCGGAGAAGTCCCTGCTGCGCCCCCTGTCCAAGACGGGCGGCCGCAACAGCTCAGGCAAGATCACCACACGCCACAAGGGCGGTGGGCACAAGCGTCAGTACCGCGTCATCGACTTCCGTCGTGCAGACAAGGACGGCGTGCCGGCGAAGGTCGCTCATATCGAGTATGACCCCAACCGCACTGCTCGCATCGCCCTGTTGCACTTCATCGACGGCACCAAGCGCTACATCCTCGCCCCAGCCAAGCTGGAGCAGGGTGCCGCGGTCGAGTCCGGCCCGAACGCAGACATCAAGCCCGGCAACAACCTGCCGCTGCGCAACATCCCGCTCGGCACCGTGGTGCACGCAGTGGAGCTGCGGCCAGCAGGCGGCGCGAAGCTCGGGCGCTCAGCAGGTGCATCCATCCAGCTGGTCGCCCGCGAGGGCAAGTATGCCCAGCTGCGTCTGCCCTCCGGTGAAGTTCGCAACGTCGACGTGCGCTGCCGGGCAACCGTCGGTGCCGTGGGCAACGCCGAGCAGTCCAACATCAACTGGGGCAAGGCAGGACGCATGCGCTGGAAGGGCGTTCGTCCGACCGTCCGCGGTGTTGTGATGAACCCGGTCGACCACCCGCACGGTGGTGGCGAGGGCAAGACCTCCGGTGGACGTCATCCGGTCAACCCGAATGGCAAGCCAGAGGGCCGCACCCGCCGTCCGAACAAGGAAAGCGACAAGCTCATCGTGCGTCGCCGTCGTACCAAGAACAAGCGATAGGAGCCTGGAGACATGCCACGCAGCTTGAAGAAGGGCCCCTTCGTTGATCAGCACCTGTACCTCAAGGTCGTCGCTGAGAACGAAAAGGGCACCAAGAATGTCATCAAGACATGGTCCCGCCGTTCCATGATCATCCCCGACATGCTCGGCCACACCGTGGCCGTGCATGACGGACGCAAGCACATCCCCGTGTTCATCACTGAGTCGATGGTCGGGCACAAGCTCGGCGAGTTCGCTCCGACGCGTACATTCCGCGGCCATGTGAAGGACGACAAGAAGGGCAAGCGCCGCTGATCGCTTCCTCAACTGAGGAGCGAGAGCGAGCTTGAACTTCGTGTCACAAGACGAGAGAAGGAAAGCAATGGAAGCCAAGGCAATTGCGCGCTACCTGCGTGTGACGCCTATGAAGGCCCGGCGCGTCGTCGACCTTGTCCGCGGCAAGCAGGCCAACGAAGCACTGGCCATTCTGAAGTTCGCCCCCCAGGGCGCTACAGAGCCGGTGTACAAGGTGGTCGCCTCTGCTCTGGCGAATGCTCGCCAGCACGCAGACAAGGAAGGAGTCGCCTTCAACGAAGACGCCTTCTTCATCACCGAGGCACGCGTCGACGAAGGTCCGACCATGAAGCGGTTCCGCCCCCGTGCGCAGGGCCGGGCGTTCCGCATCAACAAGCGCACCAGCCACGTCACCATCGTGGTCGGCGCCGAAGAGAAAGGTGGGGATCAGTAGTGGGACAGAAGATCAACCCCAATGGTTTCCGTCTGGGCATCACCACTGACCACGTTTCGCACTGGTACGCCGATTCGACCAAGGCCGGTCAGCGTTACAAGGACTTCGTGAAAGAAGACGTCCAGATTCGTGAGCTGTTGGCCAAGACCGTGGAGCGCGCAGGCATCTCGAAGGTTGAGATCGAGCGCACCCGCGATCGTGTCCGGGTGGACATCCACACAGCACGTCCCGGCATCGTCATCGGTCGCCGCGGCGCCGAGGCGGACCGCATCCGCAGCGAGCTCGAGAAGCTCACCGCCAAGCAGATCCAGCTGAACATCCTCGAGGTCAAGAGCCCCGAGACCGATGCGCAGCTCGTGGCACAGGGCGTCGCCGAGCAGCTTGCTGCCCGTGTGGCGTTCCGCCGTGCGATGAAGAAGGCCATCACCTCGGCGATGCGCTCCGGCGCAAAGGGCATCCGCATCCAGTGCGCCGGTCGTCTCGGCGGTGCAGAGATGTCCCGCTCCGAGTTCTACCGCGAAGGTCGGGTTCCGCTGCACACGCTGCGCGCGAACATCGACTTCGGCAAGCACGAGGCCAAGACGACCTTCGGCCGCATCGGCGTGAAGGTCTGGGTCTACAAGGGCGATCTCACCGCCAAGGAACTCGCCGCGCAGCAGGCTGCACAGCCTTCCGGTCGCGGTGGAGCCCGTGGCGGTCGCGGTGGAGCCGGTGGACCCGGTGGAGCCCGTGGCGGCGAAGAGCGTCGTCGTCGCGGTCCAGGCCGCGGTCGCGAAGCCGGTGCCCAGGCACCCGCTGAAGCAGGTTCTGGCGCTGAAGGAGGGCAGAACTGATGTTGATGCCACGTCGAGTCAAGTACCGCAAGCCTCACCGGCCGAAGCGCCGCGGGCGTGCCAAGGGAGGAACTGAACTCGCCTTCGGCGAGTACGGCATCCAGGCCCTTGATCCGGCCTACGTGACGAACCGCCAGATCGAAGCTGCGCGTATCGCCATGACCCGCCACATCAAGCGTGGCGGCAAGGTCTGGATCAACATCTATCCCGACCAGCCGCTGACGAAGAAGCCTGCCGAGGTCCGCATGGGCTCCGGCAAGGGTTCACCGGAGTGGTGGATCGCCAACGTGAAGCCCGGACGCATCATGTTCGAGCTGTCAGGTGTCAGTGAGGAAGTCGCCAAAGAGGCGCTCCGGCTGGCAATCCACAAGCTGCCCATGAAGGCACGCGTGATCAGCCGAGAGAGTGGTGAGTGACAATGGCAGTCGGAACCAATGAGCTGACCGTTGAGAAGCTCGCAGAGATGGACTCCGCAGGCCTCGCAGAGGCACTGCGCTCTTCGAAGGAAGAGCTGTTCAACCTCCGCTTCCAGTCCGCCACCGGCCAGCTGGAGAACTCCAGCCGGTTGAGGGACATCAAGCGCGACATCGCCCGTATCTACACGGTGCTGCGTGAGCGCGAGCTGGGCATTCGCGAGAATGTCGATGCCGACGCAGCCTCCTCTGATTCGGCCGATGAGCAGAACGACGAGAAGGCTGAGGACTGAGCATGAGCGAAGCATCTGCAGAGACCCGCAATGACCGCAAGACCCTGCGCGGCGTCGTCGTCTCCGACAAGATGGCGAAGACCATCGTCGTCGAGGTCGAGGATCGTCGCAAGCACGGCCTCTACGGCAAGATCATGAAGCGGCACACCAAATTCATGGCACACGATGAGAACGAGCAGGCAGGCATCGGCGACACTGTGGTGATCGCTGAGACCCGTCCGCTGTCAGCCTCCAAGCGCTGGCGGCTGGCTGAGATCATCGAGAAGGCAGAGTGATCCTCTCCTCGGTCCGCGTCCAGGTCTGCTGATCTGGAGGCTGTCCGGGGGGACACGCTGCAGCGCCCGGGGCCCGACTTCCGCACGAAACGTGTGGAGTTGGGCCCTTGGCGCATCTCGTGTATGATTTTGAGGCTGTGCGCCCTTATAGATGAGGCTATCCACCTCAGAGGACAGCGCACGTCCCCGAAAGGGCCCTCGGGCCCCGGGAAACGCCGCCTCGGCCATGCATTCAACTGCCCGTCCTCACGGACGGAGAGTGTGTGGGTAAGCGGCCAGGGGACTGTCAGGTAAGTCGGACGACAGGCCAGTGGCATCACCCGATGTCTCAGGTGTCCGACTCAGGCTAGAAGTTCCACAAGGCTCGCCAGCCGAGATGATCGGCACGAGTGCGAGAACCAGTGAGACGACAGGAGAAACCAAGTGATTCAACAGGAATCGCGGCTCAAGATCGCCGACAACACCGGTGCCAAGGAAGTCCTTGTCATCCGTGTCCTCGGTGGATCGGGACGCCGCTATGCAGGTATCGGCGACACATTCGTCGCCACCGTCAAGGACGCAATTCCGGGCGGAAATGTCAAGAAGGGCGACGTCATCAAGGCTGTCGTCGTGCGTTCCAAGAAGAAGACCCGCCGCAACGACGGCTCCTACATCAGCTTCGATGAGAACGCTGCAGTCATCCTCAAGGGTGACACTCCGGAGCCGCGCGGAACCCGTATCTTCGGGCCGGTGGGTCGCGAACTGCGCGACAAGAAGTTCATGAAGATCGTCTCGCTCGCTCCGGAGGTGCTCTGACTCATGGCCAAGATCAAGAAGGACGACCTCGTCCAGGTCCTCACCGGCAAGGACAAGGGCAAGCAGGGCAAGGTCCTGCAGGTCCTGCCCGCCAAGGAACGCGTCCTCGTCGAGGGCGTCAACCGCATGAAGCGTCACCTCCGTGCCGGCCAGTCCGGCAGCACCGAGGGTGGCATCGTGGAGTCTGAGGCCACTATCCACATCTCCAACGTCGCTGTGGTCGACCCCGAGTCGGGCAAGCCCACTCGCGTCGGCTACCGGCAGGAGACCGTGGAGCGTGATGGCGTCAGCAAGACTGTGCGCATCCGCGTCGCCAAGGCCTCCGGAAAGGACCTGTGATGACTGAGGTTCAGAGCCAGACTGAGAAGACCGCCCCGCGGCTGAAGACCAAGTACCGCGAGGACATCCGCCCCACGCTGCAGGACGAGTTCAGCTACTCCAACGTCATGGAGGTCCCCGGCCTGGTCAAGGTCGTGGTCAACATGGGAGTCGGCGAGGCAGCTCGTGACTCCAAGCTCATCCAGGGCGCCGTCGAGGATCTGACCAAGATCACCGGTCAGAAGCCGAAGGTGACCCGCGCTCGGAAGTCCATCGCGCAGTTCAAGCTTCGCGAAGGCATGCCGATCGGTACCCACACCACCCTGCGTGGCGACCGCATGTGGGAATTCGTGGACCGCCTCGTGACCCTCGCCCTGCCCCGCATCCGTGATTTCCGCGGACTCAGCGGCAAGCAGTTCGACGGCAACGGCAACTACACCTTCGGCCTGACCGAGCAGTCGGTGTTCCACGAGATCGACCAGGACAAGATCGATCGCCCCCGCGGCATGGACATCACCGTGGTGACCACCGCCAAGACTGACGAGGAAGGCCGCGCGCTGCTCAAGGCGCTGGGCTTCCCCTTCAAGACCGACCAATAAGCACTACGCCGCAGGTCCCTTCACCAAAGGTTCCGATCGGTTCGGCAACAGCCGGATCATCGAGTTCCTCGGGAGACTGGAAACCACGGCGAGGAAGGGCAGAAGCCCCTCATGACAATGACTGACCCAGTCGCAGACATGCTGACACGTCTGCGCAATGCCAATTCGGCTTTCCACGATCAGGTGTCCATGCCCAGCTCGAAGCTGAAGGTGCGCGTGGCCGACATCCTGAAGGCGGAGGGCTACATCACCGAATGGCGCGAAGAGGAGGCCGAGGTCGGCAAGACCCTGGCCATCGACCTCAAGTTCGGCCCGAACCGTGAGCGTTCGATCGCCGGCCTGCGCCGCATCTCCAAGCCCGGGCTCCGGGTGTACGCGAAGTCCACCAACCTCCCGCACGTCCTGGGCGGCCTCGGCATCGCGATCCTGTCCACGTCCTCCGGTCTCCTCACGGACCGGCAGGCAGCCAAGAAGGGTGTAGGTGGGGAAGTCCTCGCCTACGTCTGGTAACCGGAAGGAGTCGAAGCACTATGTCACGCATCGGTCGTCTTCCGATCACCATTCCTGCCGGCGTCGAGGTCAAGCTGGAAGGTCGCCAGGTCTCCGTCAAGGGGCCCAAGGGCGAGCTTTCCCGCACTCTTGCCGAAGGCATCACCGTCGACAACGAGGACGGCACCCTCACGGTGTCCCGTCCCAACGATGAGCGCGAATCGCGTTCACTCCACGGCCTGACCCGCACCCTGATCAACAACATGATCATCGGTGTCACCGAGGGCTACTCCAAGAAGCTCGAGATCGTCGGCACCGGTTATCGCGTGCTGGCGAAGGGCTCCGATCTGGAGTTCGCACTCGGCTACTCCCACCCGGTTCCGGTGAAGGCCCCACAGGGCATCACCTTCCAGGTGGAGAGCGCCACCAAGCTGGCTGTCAGCGGCATCGACAAGCAGCAGGTCGGCGAGATCGCCGCCAACATCCGTAAACTGCGCAGGCCTGACCCGTATAAGGGCAAGGGCGTGCGTTACGAGGGCGAGCAGGTTCGCCGCAAGGCCGGAAAGGCAGGTAAGTAAACCATGGCTATTGGTATCAAGGGCAAATCCAAATCCGCTGCCCGCGGCCGCCGCCACCTCCGCCTGCGCAAGAAGCTCAACGGATCCGCTGAGCGTCCGCGCCTGGTGGTCAACCGTTCCGCTCGCCACATGGTCGCTCAGGTCGTCAACGACCTCGAGGGAACGACCCTGGTCTCCGCCACCACTATGGAGGCAGACCTGCGCAGTTTCGACGGCGACAAGACCGCCAAAGCGAAGAAGGTCGGCGAGATCGTCGCCGAGCGCGCCAAGGCAGCAGGCATCGACGCCGTGGTCTTCGACCGCGGCGGCAACAAGTACCACGGTCGCGTGGCAGCCGTCGCTGACGGCGCCCGGGAAGGTGGGCTGAAGCTGTGAGTGAGAACGCAAACAACCCCGAGAAGGACTCGTCTGTGACTGAGGCCAAAGAGACCGCCGCCCCCGAGACTGCTGCGCAGACTCAGGCAGCCGGTGAGAACAGCAACTCAGCTCGCGGTGAGCGCGGCGGTCGCGGAGGTCGCAGCGAAGGCGGCGGTCGCGGCGGTCGCAGTGAAGGCGGCGGCCGCGGTCGCGGTCGTGGCGGTCGCGAAGAGGAGAAGGACAAGTTCCTCGAGCGCGTCGTGACGATCAACCGCGTCTCCAAGGTCGTCAAGGGCGGTCGTCGCTTCAGCTTCACCGCCCTGGTCATCGTCGGTGACGGCGACGGCCTGGTCGGCGTCGGCTACGGCAAGGCCAAGGAAGTTCCCGCGGCCATCGCCAAGGGTGTGGAAGAGGCCAAGAAGAGCTTCTTCCGCGTCCCGCGCGTCGGATCCACCATCCCGCACCTGGTCAAGGGTGAGGCAGCGGCCGGAGTGGTCCTGCTTCGTCCGGCAGCACCGGGTACCGGTGTGATCGCTGGAGGTCCTGTCCGCGCCGTGCTCGAGTGCGCAGGCATCCACGACGTGCTGACCAAGTCCATGGGCTCGGTGAACGCCATCAACATCGTTCACGGCACCATCGATGCCCTCAAGCAGCTCGAAGAGCCCGAGTCCGTGGCAGCCCGCCGCGGCAAGGCTCTCGACGAGATCGCACCGGCGCGGATGCTGCGCACCATGGCGGCTGACCGCGAGGCCCGTGCACAGAAGGCAGGTGCATGACCTTGCGCAGTACCGTCAATTACAACACCGCCCGAAACCTGAAGGTCGGCGAGCACAAGCTCACCGTCACGCAGGTCTCTTCACTCATCGGCGCCAACCCGAAGCAGCGCGACACTGTCCGCTCGCTGGGTCTGAAGCGGATCGGCCACACCGTGGTCCGTCCCGCCGATGCTGTGACTGTTGGCATGCTCAACAGTGTGAAGCATCTAGTCAAGGCTGAGGAGGCGAACTAAGGATGGCAGAGAACACCGCTGCAGATTCCAACGTCCTCAAGGTCCACGATCTGCGTCCGGCGCGCGGCGCCAAGAAGTCCCGCACCCGTGTAGGGCGTGGTGAGGCGTCCAAGGGCAAGACCGCAGGCCGTGGTACCAAGGGTACGAAGGCCCGTTACCAGGTACGTGCAGGCTTCGAAGGTGGACAGCTTCCGCTGTACATGCGCCTTCCGAAGCTGCGCGGCTTCAAGAATCCGTTCCGCGTGGAATACTCGCCGGTCAACCTGACCAAGCTGGGCGAGATGTTCCCCGAGGGCGGAGACGTCACTGCCGATGACCTGATCGCCAAGGGTGCTGCTCGCAAGGGCCGCCCGGTCAAGGTTCTCGGCTCCGGTGAGCTCTCCGTGGCCGTGACCGTGAAGGCTCACGCCTTCTCGGCCAGCGCCGTGGAGAAGATCAATGCTGCCGGTGGTTCCACCGAGCAGCTGCCGCTGAAGGCTGCTTCCAAGAAGGCCTGAACGGTTCTCACATGAGAGAGACCCCCGTGGTGATCCACGGGGGTCTCTTCATATCCGGGCCTCGGCCCGCCATATCCGGGCGGTCGCAGCCGCAGGATTCTTTTCTCGTGCGCACCGCGCGTTAGTATGACTGCCTGTGTGGCCGAAGGCTTCACACGGGCAATTCACGCATCAGGAGGCCGCTTGTTCAGCGCGATCGCAAGGGTGTTCAAGACACCCGACCTGCGTCGAAAGATCTGGTTCACCATCGCGATCATCGCGATCTACCGCATCGGCGCATTCATCCCAGCCCCTGGGGTGGACTATTCAGCTGTGCAGCAGTGTCTTGCACTGGGCACCACTGAGGGCGGCCTCTACTCCTTCGTCAACATGTTCTCCGGCGGAGCCCTGCTCCAGGTGTCCATATTCGCGCTGGGGATCATGCCCTACATCACGGCGGCGATCATCGTGCAGCTGCTGCGCGTGGTCATCCCGCGGTTCGAGAACCTCCAGCGGGAGGGCCCGCAGGGCCAGTCCAAGCTCACCCAGTACACGCGTTACCTCACCATCGCGCTCGCCACGCTGAACGCCACCACGCTGGTGTCCATGGCGCGCACCGGTGCGCTGCTGGGCTGTGACATCCCGATCATCGCCGATGACACCCTGCCGCTGATCCTGCTGATGATCCTCGCCATGGTCACAGGTGTCGCGCTGATCATGTGGCTCGGTGAGCAGATCACCGAGCGCGGCGTCGGCAACGGCATGTCCATCCTGATCTTCGTCTCCATCGCCGCGGGCTTCCCCGGCGCCATGGGAGAGATCTGGACCACCCAGGGCTGGCGGACCTTCGCGATGGTGACGCTCATCGGTCTGGTGACCATCGCCGCGGTCGTCTTCGTCGAGCAGTCGCAGCGCCGTGTCCCGGTCCAGTATGCAAAACGCCAGGTCGGCCGGCGCACCGTGGGGGGCACTTCCACCTACATCCCGATCAAGGTCAACATGGCCGGCGTCATCCCGGTCATCTTCGCCTCATCGGTGCTGATGCTTCCCTCTGTGCTGGCGCAGTTCAACCAACCCGGGCCGGGGGAGGAGCCCTCCTGGCTCATCGAGTTCGTGCAGACCTATTTCGTCGGCGGGGCGCACCCGCTGTATATGGCGACCTTCTTCCTGATGACCATCTTCTTCACGTACTTCTACGTGACGATCACGTTCAACCCGAACGAGGTCGCCGAGAACATGCGCAAGTTCGGCGGGTTCATCCCCGGTATCCGAGCCGGCAAGCCCACGGAGAGCTACCTGGCCTATGTGATCTCCAGGATCACCTTCCCCGGTGCGCTGTACCTGGGCCTGATCGCGCTGATCCCGCTCATCGCCTTCGTGCTGATCGGTGCGAACCAGAACTTCCCGTTCGGCGGCACCTCGATCCTCATCATGGTGGGCGTGGGCCTCACCACTGTGAAGCAGATCAATGCACAGATGGAACAACGGAACTACGAAGGGTTGCTGCGATGACGCGCATGCTGATTGTTGGACCTGCCGGTTCAGGCAAGGGAACCCAGTCGAAGAAGATCTCCCAGGACCTTGGCATCGTCGCCATCTCCACCGGGGACATCTTCCGGGTGAACATCAAGGAACAGACGGACCTCGGCCGAGAGGCCCAGCAGTACGTGGACGCCGGAGACCTGGTGCCTGACTCGGTCACGAACCGCATGGTCGAGGATCGACTCACCTGGGAGGACGCGGCCAACGGCTTTCTGCTCGACGGGTACCCCCGCAACCGCACCCAGGTCGCCGCACTCGATGAGATGCTCGAACGCCTCGAGGTCTCGCTCGACGTGGTCCTGGAGCTCACCGCCGACCGTGAAGAGCTCATCGCGCGGCTGAAGAAGCGGGCTGAGATCGAGGGCCGGGAGGACGACGCCGACGAGGCCGCCATCCGCCGTCGCCTGGAGATCTTCGAATCCGAGACCGCTCCCATGATCGCCGAGTACGAGTCTCGCGGGCTCGTGCAGCGAGTGGACGGACTCGGTCCCGTGGACGAGGTCAACGCCCGCATCATGGAAGCGCTCAAGGCCTGATGTTCTCCCGCGGTCGGATCGAGCTGAAGTCCACGGAGCAGCTGCACCATATGGCCGCAGCCGGAGCCATCCTGAACGAGGCGCTGGACGCCACGCTGGCGGCGGCTGTCCCCGGCACCACGACGGCGCAGCTCAACGACGTGTTCGCCGAGCTCATCACGGCTCGCGGTGCCAGGCCGAACTTCCTGAACTATCACGGGTTCCCGGGCTACATCTGCACCTCGGTCAACGAAGAGGTTGTCCACGGGATACCGGGGGAGCGTGTGCTGCAGGAGGGGGATGTGCTCAAGGTCGACGGCGGATGCATCGTCGAGGGCTGGCACTCCGACTCCGCCCGCACGGCGATCCTGGGATCTGCGCAGGAGGGCACGGCCGATCCTGAGGACGAGCGGCTCTCGCAGATCACCGCAGGCGCGATGTGGCGAGGCATCGCCGCCTTCGCCGAGGCCAGGAGCACCGGAGAGATCGGCGAGGCCATCGAGGACTATGTCGCCGCTCAGCCGGGGAAGCAGCTGGGCATCCTCGAGGACTATGTGGGACACGGAATCGGGTCGCAGATGCACATGGCGCCTGACGTGTTCAACTATTCGACGGGGATGAAGGGCGCCCGGATCAAGCCGGGAATGGCGCTAGCGATCGAGCCGATGCTCACCCGCGGCGGAATCGAGACCCGTGTCCTGGGTGACGACTGGACCGTCGTCACCACTGACCGCTCCCATGCGAGTCAGTGGGAGCACTCCGTGGCGCGTCACGCTGAGGGCATCTGGGTGCTCACCGCCGCCGACGGCGGAGCCTCGGAGCTTGTGCCGCTCGGCGTGACTCCAGTCCCGATCCCAGCAGACTGAGCGTCATCGCCCTTCAGGACTGAGCGTCACCGCCGTTCAGGACTGAGCCTCACCGCCCCGGACTCGGTCGTGGAGTTGTCCTCCCGGCGGCAGGTCCTGTAGGCTGTAGTGCTGGTTGTCTCTGCGGTTCTGCGTGCCTGCATGCAGGCCGGACGAGGCACCTAAGCAATCGAATCAGACCCCATGGTCCGCTGAAGCTGCACTGCGCCGCAGTGCGTGTTTCTGCTGGCGGGGGGTCGCGAACGGTATGTGGAGCATATGGGTAAAAAAGAAGGCGTCATCGAGGTAGAGGGCCGAGTCTCTGAAGCTCTGCCGAATGCAATGTTCCGCGTGCGTCTGGAGAACGAGCACGTCGTCCTCGCAACCATTTCGGGCAAGATGCGCCAGCACTACATTCGCATCCTCCCAGAGGATCGCGTGGTGGTGGAGATGAGCCCGTATGACCTCAACCGTGGACGCATCGTCTACCGCTACAAGTGAGTCGACGTTCGCGTCGGTACAAGTAAAAAACTGTCGCACGCGACCGAATAATGAGGAGAACCCATGAAGGTTCAGCCGAGCGTGAAGCAGATCTGCACTGACTGCAAAGTCATCCGCCGCAGCGGCGTGATCCGCGTGATCTGCAAGTCCAACCCACGCCACAAGCAGCGCCAGGGCTGAGTCCTTCACTTACTTCTTGAGTAGGTGAGGGCGCACCCGCGCTGGACAGCTCACATCATATGGCAGTGCAGCCCGTCACTGAGCTGGACGAGCACACCCCCGGTTTCCGAAGGCCGGGGACCCGCTGAAGACATCACCTCCGATGTCGGACCATCAGGTCCCAGAGGGAATTGCACTGCTGAAGACCTTCGGAAGAGAACAAGGAGGACTGCCACGTGGCACGTCTGGCAGGTGTGGACATCCCGCGCGAAAAGCGCACGGTGATCGCACTCACTTATATCTACGGCGTTGGGCGCACAAGCGCCGAATCAGCCGTCCAAGCAATCGGTATCGAAGCTGGTACCCGCGTGAAGGATCTGACTGACGAACAGCTGATCTCTCTGCGTGACTACATCGAGAGCAATCTCACCGTCGAAGGTGACCTCCGCCGCGAGGTCGCCGCCGACATCCGCCGCAAGGTCGAGATCGGCTCCTACGAAGGCCTGCGCCACCGTCGCGGCCTTCCGGTCCGAGGTCAGCGCACCAAGACCAATGCCCGAACCCGCAAGGGCTCGAAGAAGACCGTTGCAGGTAAGAAGAAGTAGTTCAGCACGCAGGCCCTCTGAGGCCAGCAGCAGCTGATCCGAAGAACTCAGTCACGGAGAAGAAATGCCACCAAAGACTCGCGCAGCGGCCCGCAAGCCGCGCCGCAAAGCCAGTAAGAACATCACTCAGGGCCAGGCTCACATCAAGTCGACCTTCAACAACACCATCGTCTCCATCACCGACCCTTCGGGTGCAGTGGTGTCCTGGGCGTCTTCAGGTGAGGTCGGATTCAAGGGCTCCCGCAAGTCCACTCCTTTCGCCGCACAGCTGGCCGCCGAGCAGGCAGCCAAGCGCGCTCAGGAGCACGGCATGAAGAAGGTGGAGGTCTTCGTCAAGGGCCCAGGCTCCGGACGTGAAACCGCCATCCGCTCACTGCAGGCCGCAGGCCTGGAGGTCGGCTCCATCTCGGATGTCACCCCGAGCGCGCACAACGGTTGCCGCCCGCCCAAACGCCGTCGCGTCTGAGCGAGCTTCTCTACAAGACATCAGAGCCTGTCCCCGGCCGCCGCGCCGGGGGCAGGCCGCGCATCATTACTCAGTGAGAATGCGTCATATAGCGGATGCACTCTGAAAGGAACAATCAGTGCTCATTGCACAGCGCCCCACGCTGACCGAAGAAGTTGTCGCCGAGAATCGCTCCCGCTTCGTCATCGAGCCCCTCGAGCCGGGCTTCGGCTACACCCTCGGCAACTCCATGCGTCGGACCCTGCTCTCATCCATCCCGGGTGCGGCAGTCACCAGCGTCCGGATCGACGGTGTGCTCCACGAGTTCACCACGATCGCCGGGACCAAGGAAGACGTCACCGAGCTCATCCTGAACGTGAAGCGACTCTCCGTCTCTTCCGAGCATGACGAGCCCGTGGTCGCCTACCTCCGCAAGGAGGGCCCAGGCCCGGTCACCGCAGCCGACATCACCCCGCCGGCCGGCGTGGAGTTCCACAACCCGGACCTCCACCTGGCCACGCTCAACGAGCACGGCAAGCTCGATATGGAGCTCACCGTCGAGCGCGGCCGCGGCTATGTCTCGGCAGCACAGAACAAGATGGCAGACGCCGAGATCGGCCGCATCCCGGTCGACTCGATCTACTCTCCGGTCCTGAAGGTCTCCTTCAAGGTCGAAGCCACTCGCGTCGAGCAGCGCACCGACTTCGACAAGCTCATCGTCGATGTGGAGACCAAGGCGTCCATGGAGCCGCGCGACGCGCTGGCCTCGGCGGGCACGACCCTGGTCGAGCTGTTCTCGCTCGCTCGCGAGCTCAACGTCGCCGCCGAAGGCATCGAGATCGGCCCCTCGCCGACCGATGCCGCGCTGGCTGCTGACATGGCTCTGCCCATCGAAGATCTCGAGCTGACGGTGCGGTCCTACAACTGCCTCAAGCGCGAGGGCATCCACACTGTGGGTGAACTCGTGGCTCGCTCCGAGGCCGACCTGATGGACATCCGCAACTTCGGTGCCAAGTCCATCGATGAGGTCAAGGACAAGCTCGTCGAGCTTGGACTCTCCCTCAAGGACTCCCCGGCCGGCTTCGATCCGACAGCCGCTCGATTCCAGGAAGCTGGCGACGAGGACTACGTCGAAGACGAGCAGCAGCGGTTCTGAAGAACTGCGGCCCACGACAACTATTCGCGCTGATGTTCGTGAAGGACTGACTGCGCACCACCCAAGGAGAACCAGACCATGCCTACCCCCACCAAGGGTCCGCGCCTGGGCGGCAGCCCGTCGCACGAGAAGCTGATGTTGGCGAACATGTCCGCCAACCTGTTCGAGCACCGCTCGATCACCACCACCCTGACCAAGGCCAAGCGTCTTCGTCCCTATGCCGAGCGACTGATCACGATGGCGAAGCAGGGCGACATCGCTGCCCGCCGTCGCGTCGTCGGCAAGATCAGCGCGAACAGCGCGACCCACCAGGCCGTGGTCCACGAGCTGTTCACCGTCATCGCCCCGGCGATGGCAGAGCGCCAGGGCGGCTACACCCGCATCGTGAAGATCGGGAACCGCAAGGGTGACAACGCCCCGATGGCCGTGATCGAACTGGTCATGGAGCCCGTCTCGCCGAAGCAGGCAGTCGTCAAGGAGGCCGAAAAGGCCACCACGAGCACCGCGTCGGCACAGACTGAGTCCAACGAGGCCGAGTCCCCCGAGGTTGCGACCACGGAGAACGAGTCCGCACAGGCCGAGTCAGCACAGGCTGAGTCGACCGAGACTCAGACTACCGAGGCTGAGACCACCGAGGCTGAGACCACCGAGGCTGAAAAGACCGAGGGCGAGAAGTAGACCCTTCGTCATCACACAGAGGCGCCCCCGATCGCAGTGGTCGGGGGCGCCTCTGTGTCTGCGTGTCCAAGTGCGCGTGTCCATGTCCGCGTCCGGAGGACGAACGGGGGCAGATAGGTTTGAACGATGAGCAGCGCTGAGCACGCACAGGAGAAGCCTGTGCGGATACGTCTTGATCTCGCCTACGACGGCAGCGAGTTCCACGGCTGGGCGGCCCAGCCGGGGCTGAGCACAGTGGAGGGCACGCTGCGTGAGGGTCTCGCCACGCTCTTCCGCCGAGAGGTGTCCCTGATCGTGGCGGGCCGCACCGATGCGGGGGTCCATGCACGCGGTCAGGTGGTCCACCTGGACCTCACCGCCGCCGAGTGGTCTGTGCTGGCGCGAGGACGCGGCATCACGCCGGGCGAGGCCCTGGTGCGCCGGCTGACCGGGGTGCTCAACCGACAGGCCGGCGCCGTCGTCGTCTTCGCGGCTCGCCAGGTCTCTGCGGACTTCGACGCGCGCTTCTCCGCGCTCAGCCGCACCTACCGGTATCGGATCGCGGATGCGCCGGCGCTGCAGGATCCGCTGCGCCGAGCCGACACGGCCTGGCACCGCACGCAGCTCGATGCGCAGGCGATGCGCCTCGAGGCAGCTTCCGTCTCCGGCCTGCGGGACTTCGGCAGCTTCTGCCGGCCCCGGGAGCGCAGCACCACGATCCGTGAGCTCCAGACGTTCTCCATCGAGCGGGACGACGACGGCATCATCACCGCCCGGATCACGGCTGACGCCTTCTGCCACCACATGGTGCGGGCGCTCATCGGCGCCTGCCTGGACGTGGGTGAGGCACGCCGAGACCCGGGCTGGCTGCTGAGCCGACTCGCCACGCCCAGCTGGGATCAGTCGGTGCGCCTGGCGCCCCCCGCGGGACTGGTGCTCGAGTCGGTCCAGTATCCGTCCGACGAGCAGCTCGGACTGCGCGCGGAAGCCACCCGGGCCCGGCGCGAGAACCTCTGAGCGGGCTGACTCCTCGTGATCTCTGACACGGTCCAGGAACCCCGACGGCGCTGCCCTGCCCGGTCCTGGCCCGTCATGACACGCCAGGCGCTGGACCGACCGGGCCGAGGGTGGGTCAGGGCCAGGCTGCTCGGGGTGGCGTGGTTCACGTTCAAGCACCATAATCGGTCGGGCTTGCCTTCCCTGCGGAAGGCCTCTGACCCCTGACCTGACAGAAGGACCAACAACTGATGAGCACCACATCCAGCTCGCAGGACTCCGGCATCGGTGGCGTCGCCTGGGTCGTGCTGGTGGCCGCCTTCGGCGGCTTCCTCTTCGGCTTCGACACCGCCGTGATCAACGGGGCCGTGGGCCCCATCCAGGGTGAGTTCGGACTCTCCGACCTCGCCATCGGCTTCACCGTCTCCTCAGCCCTGCTGGGCTGCATGGTCGGCGCATGGGCGGGCGGCAGCCTCTCGGACCGCATCGGCCGGCAGCGCTCCATGATGGTCGCGGCCGCCCTGTTCTTCATCTCCGCACTGGGTTCGGGCCTGGCCTTCGGCGCCGTCGACCTGATCTTCTGGCGCGTTCTCGGCGGCATCGGCGTGGGCATGGCCTCGGTCATCGCCCCCGCTTACATCGCCGAGGTGGCACCGACGAACCTGCGTGGACGCCTCGGCTCGATGTGGCAGATGGCCATCGTGGTCGGCATCTTCATGGCTGCCGCGTCGAACGCGTTCGTCGCCAACATCGCCGGCGGCGCAGCGGACCAGCTGTGGTGGGGACTGGAGGCCTGGCGCTGGATGTTCCTGCTGGAGTCGGGCCCAGCCCTGCTCTACGGCCTGCTGGCCTCGTCCATCCCCGAGTCGCCGCGCTACCTGGTCTCCCGGGGCCGCGACAAGCAGGCGGCCAAGGTCCTCGAGGACGTCGTGGGCGTCAAGGGCGAGGCCGCCATCGCTCAGAAGGTCCGAGAGATCCGCGAGACCATCAACATGGAGGCCCGGCAGAAGTTCCGCGACCTGATCGTCAGCGGGAAGCTCTCTCCCATCGTCTGGGTGGGACTGGGCCTGGCAGTGTTCCAGCAGTTCGTCGGCATCAACGTCATCTTCTACTACTCGAACACGCTCTGGCAGGCAGTGGGCATCGCCGAGGACCAGGCCTTCCTGGTCCAGATCATCACCACCAGCGTGAACATCGTGGCCACCGTGATCGGAATCATCATCGTGGACAAGGTGGGACGGCGGATCCCGCTGGCCGTGGGCTCCGCGGGCATGGCCGTGGGTCTGGGCATGATGGCAGTGGCCTTCAGCCAGGCCGTGGTGACCATGGGGGCCGACGGCGAGGAGCTCGTCTCCCTGCCCGGGGCATGGGGGATGATCGCCCTGGTCTCCGCGAACGTCTTCGTGCTCTTCTTCGGAGCCACCTGGGGCCCCTTCATGTGGGTCCTGCTGGGGGAGATGTTCCCCAACCGTGTCCGCGCCGTCGCACTGGGCGTCACCGCCTCCGCGAACTGGGCCGCGAACTTCCTGATCTCCATGCTCTTCCCGGAGATGGCGGACTTCTCGCTGGTCTTCGCCTACGGCTTCTATGCCGCGTGTGCGCTGCTGTCCCTGATCTTCGTGCTCAAATGGGTGCCGGAGACCAAGGGCCGGGAGCTCGAAGACATGTCAGACGCCGCCTATAAGCGTGCCGTGCGCTGATCATCCAGCTGTAGGGACCGGCTGCTTGCAGCAGCGCCCCCGCCTGGAGAATGAGTCCTGGAGAAGCTTCATGACCAGTGCTTTTGCTCAAAGGCGGGGGTGCTCTGTATAGTAGGTGGTTGTTGTGCGTGTCCACCCTTGCGTGGGTTCGTGTCGAGGCGGCTCAGTTGCATGGTCGTATGCCTCCACGGACTGCAGGGGAACTCACGGGCCCGGTCAGTTCCCAGTCCTCACCTGGGAATCCGGATGTCGCACTCGCGAAGAAACAGTAACTGACGCTCGGTGCCGCTCACAGCATCACAGCGTCCGGTGCACTGAACCGTAGAACATCGACCGAAGGCATACCAACGTGCGTACGTACACCCCGAAGCCTGGCGACGCCGATGCCCAGTGGCACGTCATCGACGCGACTGACGTCGTGCTGGGCCGTCTCGCCACCCAGACTGCCGCGCTGCTGCGCGGCAAGCACAAGCCGACCTTCGTCCCACACCAGGACATGGGCGACTTCGTCATCATCATCAACGCCGAGAAGGTCGCCATGACCGGCGACAAGGCTGAGAAGAAGCGCTACTGGCGCCATTCCGGCTTTCCCGGTGGGATCAAGTCGCTGACCTTCAACGAGATGGTCCAGCGCTACCCCACCCGCGCTGCCTACCAGGCAGTCAAGGGCATGTTGCCCCATAACAAGCTCGGAACGGCCCAGCTGAAGAAGCTGCGCGTCTATGCAGGTGCTGAGCACCCGCATGTCGCCCAGCAGCCGAAGCCGTTCGACATCTCCCAGGTCGCTCAGTAGTCCTGGCCACCCGACACTAGAATTTTCAAGGAGAATCGTGGCTCAGAACACTGAAGAGCTCACCGAAACCGAGGAGCTCTCAAGCTACACCTCGGAATCGACCCCCGACCAAGAGACCGCCGGCGAGTCCGAGCGTGCACCGTTGACCGTCGGCGGCGCCGCCATCGGTCGTCGCAAGCAGGCCCGCGCACGCGTCCGCATCTTCCCCGGCACAGGCACGTGGACCCTCAACGGTCGCAGCCTGGAAGACTACTTCCCGAACAAGCTGCACCAGCAGGAAGTGAATGATCCCTTCACTCTGCTGGGCCTCACGGGAGCCTACGATGTGATCGCTCGCATCGACGGCGGCGGCCCCTCCGGCCAGTCCGGCGCGCTGCGCCTGGGCATCGCCCGTGCGCTGAACGAGATCGACCGCGACCACAACCGCGCGTCGCTGAAGAAGGCCGGATTCCTGACTCGCGACGCCCGTGCGGTGGAGCGCAAGAAGGCCGGTCTCAAGAAGGCACGCAAGGCACCGCAGTACTCCAAGCGCTGATCGGTCAACAGTGATTCGTCGGTTCTGTCCGCAGAGCTGAACGGAGAGCAGACCTCAGCCGCCCCAGAACCCCGTCGGAGACTCTCCGGCGGGGTTCTGCGCGTCCTGCACCGCCGCGGCGAAGTACACTGGTCGACATCATGGCACGACTCTTCGGCACTGACGGCGTGCGCGGTGTGGCCAATGGGCTGCTCACCGCTGAACTCGCCCTCACCCTCTCCCAGTCAGCAGCGACCGTCCTGGGCCACCAGCAGGTGAGCCCGGGCACCAGACCCACAGCAGTGGTCGCCCGCGATCCACGCATCTCCGGGGAGTTCATCGCCGCCGCCGTCTCGGCAGGCCTGGCCAGCGCCGGAGTCGATGTCTATGACGCCGGGGTGCTGCCCACCCCCGCCGCGGCGTTCCTGGTCGCTGACATCGACGCGGACTTCGGAGTGATGATCTCCGCCTCGCACAACCCCGCACCGGATAACGGGATCAAGTTCCTGGCCCGCGGCGGTCATAAGCTCGACGATGCCGCCGAGGACGCGATCGAGACCCAGATGGGACTGGAACCTCCCCGGCCCACCGGGGCCGAGGTCGGCCGCATCCAGCGCTTCGCTGACGCGGAGGACCGCTACCTGGTGCATCTGCTGCGCTCCCTGAACGGGGTCAGCCTCACGGGCATGAAGATCGTGCTTGACTGCGCCCATGGTGCCGCCGCCGGGGTCTCCCCGCAGGCGTTCACCGACGCCGGGGCCGAGGTCATCGTCATCGGCGCGGAGCCTGACGGGCTGAACATCAATGACGGCTATGGCTCCACCCACCTGGGACCGCTGCAAGAAGCAGTCCTGGCCAACAGGGCAGACCTGGGCATCGCTCATGACGGGGACGCTGACCGGTGCCTGGCGGTGGATCACACCGGAGAGATCATCGATGGTGATCAGATCATGGGGATCCTGGCCATCGCGCAGAAGGAGGCCGGGACCCTGGTCCAGGACACCCTGGTGGTCACGGTGATGTCGAATCTGGGGCTGAAGCTGGGCATGGGTGCTGCCGGGGTGAATCTGGTCGAGACTGCGGTCGGGGACCGGTATGTGCTCGCTGCGATGCGCGCCGCCGGGTACAACCTGGGTGGGGAGCAGTCGGGGCATCTGATCTTCGCGGACTACGCCACCACTGGTGATGGTCTGCTGACCGGGCTGCAGCTCGCGGTCCGGGTCGCTGCCACCGGCAAGACCGCCCGGGTGCTTGCTGCGGAGGCGATGACTCGGCTTCCGCAGGTGCTGATCAATGTCAAGGGTGTGGATCGGACTCGGGCGAAGACCCATGAGCCGCTCCAGGCTGCTGTGGCGCAGGCCGAGGCCCGGCTGGGGGAGACCGGGCGGGTGTTGCTGCGTCCTTCGGGGACTGAGCCGGTGGTGCGGGTGATGGTCGAGGCCGCTACTGCGGAGCTGGCTCAGTCCGAGTCCGAGGCCCTGGCTGACATCGTCAAAGCCGAACTCGCCCTCTGAGACGACCCCTTCCTGTTGAGGGGCGGATTCTCCCAGCATCTGGGTGCTGAATCGGCCCCAAGTGATCGGAGAATCCGCCGCTCAGCGCGGGGGAGCGCTCAGTCCTTGCCCCAGACCACGTCTTTCGCCCTGCCGAGCACGGTGTGGCGCCGAGGCCCCTGAGCGGCCTCCGCGGCGGCCTGTTCCTCCGCCTGGCGCTGAGCCTCCGCCAGAGACGCCAGGAAGGCAGGGTTCGTCACCTCGGTCTGAGCCTTGAGCTGATCCCTGATCTCTTTGAGCAGGGTGATGTTCTCATCCTCGACCAGTGCCTTGGCGCTTCCGGAGCGCCGTTCCCGGGCCTCGACCATCCGCTTCATCGGCGCGATCACCACGTAGTAGACCGCGGAGGCGACCAGCAGGAAGTTGACCAGGGCGGTCAGCAGCACGCCGAACCTGATCGCATTGCCGTTGATCTCCACCACAGCGAAGTTGTCGAAGTCGGGGGCGCCCACCAGCGCGGAGATGAGCGGCATGAGCACGTTCTCCACCAGAGCGCTCACCACAGCGGTGAACGCTGTCCCGATGATCACGGCGGTGGCGAGGTCCACGACATTGCCGCGCGTGATGAAGTGTCTGAATCCCTGGAGCATGGAGAAGAGTCTAGGACACCACCAAGAGGCCGCTCACTGCCCTGAGGGGGCTGACAGGTCGGGCTCCTCGACGTCGTATTCGGACGCTGTGGGCCGGTCCCAGTACTCCTCCAGGGTGATGTCCTCCGCGGCGACCTCCTGGGCCGTCGCCTCGCCCACGTACCGAAGATGCCACGGCTCGAACTGATAGCCGGTGATCTCCTCGGCCCCGTCCAGATAGCGGATCACGAAACCGTGGTCCGCCGCGTGCTCGGCCACCCACTGCCCCTCGGGCGTCTCCGCGAAGCAGTGTCCCTCGATGCAGTCGGGATTGTCGATGCTGATCACGTCGGCGGCCAGTCCGGTCTGATGCTCGGAATAGCCCGGACGAGCGACGAGCTCGTCGGTCTCGTCGGTGCCGACCATCGAGTGGCGATTCGCATAGAGTCCGAGCTGCGCCTCGTAGGAGCGATAGCCGCTGGTCATGGCCAGAACCTGGCCCTCGGCGGCTGCGGCGGCGATGAGCTCCTCCAGAGCCTCGGCCGCGGGCTCGCGCAGCAGGAGCTGTGATTCGCTGCTCGTGCGCACCGCTGGCTCCACCAGGTCCTGCGGAGCGTGGTCCTCGGGCTCGAGCGGGTTCTGGCGGTTCACCAGGACATGGATGGAGTCCGGATCCCAGGAGGGGTCGCTGGCCCGCTCAGTCGTCGGCTCAGCTGTCGACTCAGGCGCGGCCTCAGACGTCTGACTCGGCACAGCGCTGGACTGGGCGCCATCGGACTCCGTCGGGTCGGGGATCTGATCGCCGCGCACCTCGGCGAGCGGCTCGTCGCCGCCCAGCGTCTCACCACCCACCTGCTGATCGACCCAGCCCCAGGCACGGGGGAGCAGGTAGCCGACGAGCAGCAGCACCGCGATCAGCGAGACGACGGCGAGCGCCCGGCGTCGTCGGTAGACCCTTGCTCGTCTCTCCTGCTTCTGGTGCCACTGACGGCGGCCTTCATCGGTCAGTTCTGCACGGGACATCGGCGGCTCAGACCTTGCGCAGCAGGACGCGTGAGACCGAGTGGTCCTCACCCTTGGCCATGACGAGCCGCGCCCGGGATCGGGTCGGGGCGATGTTCGCACGGAGATTGGGTCCGTTGATCCGCTTCCAGATCTCCGTGGCCCGCTCCTTCGCCTGCTCATCATTGAGATAGGAGTACTGGTGGAAGTAGCTCTCCGGGTTCGCGAAGGCCCCGTCGCGCCAGCGCATGAACCGGTTCACGTACCACTGCTCGATGTGCTTGGGCTTGGCGTCCACGTAGATGGAGAAGTCGAAGAAGTCGCTCAGGGCGAGCCCGGTGGTCCCGTCCTCCCGCACCCGAGCAGGCTGCAGAACGTTGAGTCCCTCGACGATCAGCACGTCCGGCTGGCGGATCACCACTTCACGGTCGGGCACGATGTCATAGACCAGATGGGAGTACCAGGGCGCGCGGACCTCGGGCTTGCCCGATTTCACCTCCGAGACCATGCGCAGCAGCGCCCTGCGGTCATAGGCCTCGGGGAAGCCCTTGCGATCCATGAGTCCACGGCGCTCCAGCTCCGCGTTGGGGTAGAGGAACCCGTCGGTGGTGACCAGCTCGACCCGTGGGGTGGAGGGCCATCTGCGCAGCATCTCCTGGAGCACGCGTGCGGTGGTGGACTTGCCCACGGCCACCGACCCCGCCACGCCGATCACGAAGGGGGTGCGCAGGGTCTGCTCGCCGAGGAACTCGTTCGCGGCGGCGCGCAGGTGCGCGGCGGACTCCACATAGATGGAGAGCAGCCGGCTCAGCGGCAGGTAGATCTGTTCGACCTCATTGAGCGAGAGGTGCTCACCGATGCCGCGGAGACGATCGACGTCGCCCTGGTTCAGCGGCTGCTCGATCGTGTCGGCGAGTCGCGCCCAGGCATGGCGGTCCAGCTCCGCGAAGGGGGAGTGCGAGGCGCCCGGCTGGCCGGGCTTCACGGGCGATCCCGCCCAGGGGGCCGTGCCCGCCACCACGGCAGGAAGGGAGCCTGTGGGGGTGAGCGCAGCGGGATCATCGGATGGGTGTTCAGACACGTAGACACGATACGCTATGGGCTATGTGTGGAATCGTCGGCTATATAGGCCTGCCTGAGAAGACCAGCCAGCACGGAGCACTCGACGTGCTTCTCGAGGGACTCCGTCGCCTGGAATACCGCGGATACGACTCCGCCGGAGTGGCCACGGTGTCCTCCGGGACCGTGTCCATGAGGAAGAAGTCCGGCAAGCTCGCCAACCTCCTTGCGGAGATCGAGGCAGAGCCGCTGGTCCCCGCCTCCGTGGGCATCGGCCACACGCGCTGGGCCACCCATGGGGCGCCCAACGATCAGAACGCGCACCCGCATCTCGCCGACGACGGCAAGCTCGCCGTCATCCACAACGGCATCATCGAGAACTTCGCCCAGCTCAAGGCCAAGCTCCTCGCCACGGGCGAGGTCTTCGCCTCCGAGACCGACACCGAGGTCGCAGCGAAGCTGATCGGCCAGCATTTCACGGCCACCGGGGACCTCACCGAAGCCATGCGCCAGGCGGCCAACCAGCTGGAGGGCGCCTTCACGCTGCTGGCGGTGCACGCCGATCAGCCCGACCGCGTGGTCGCCTCCCGCCGCAACTCCCCCCTGGTGGTGGGTCTGGGCGAGGGCGAGAACTTCCTCGGCTCCGACGTCTCCGGCTTCATCGACTTCACCCGCGAAGCCGTGGAGCTGGAGCAGGACCAGGTCGTGACCATCACCGCAGAGAAGGTCGAGATCATCGACTTCGACGGCACCCCCGCCGAGGGCAAGCGCTTCTCCGTGAACTGGGATGCTGCCGCCGCCGAGAAGGGCGGATACGGCACCTTCATGGAGAAGGAGATCCACGATCAGCCCAAGGCCGTGGAGGACACGCTGCTGGGCCGCACCGATGCCTCCGGCCGTCTCGTGCTCGACGAGCTGCGCATCGACCCTGAAGAGCTCAAGAACATCTCCAAGATCATCGTCCTGGCCTGCGGCACCTCCGCCTATGCGGGCATGGTCGCCAAATATGCCATCGAGCACTGGGTGCGCGTGCCCGTGGAGGTCGAGCTCTCCCATGAGTTCCGCTACCGCGACCCCATCATCGATGACTCCACCCTGATCGTCTCGCTCTCCCAGTCCGGAGAGACCATGGACACCCTGATGGCGGTCCGCTACGCGAAGGAGCAGGGCGCGCGCACGCTCGCGATCTGCAACACCAACGGCTCCACCATCCCGCGCGAATCCGACGCCGTGCTCTACACCCACGCCGGCCCCGAGATCGCCGTGGCCTCCACCAAGGCATTCCTGGCACAGATCACCGCCTCCTACCTGCTGGGCCTCTACATGGCGCAGCTGCGCGGCAAGCTCTTCCAGGGAGAGATCGAGGACATCCTCGCCGACCTGCACAAGATCCCGGGCAAGATCCAGGAGGTCCTCGACGGCGGCGAGCAGATCCGCAAGCTGGCCCGAGAGATGGCCCAGGCCCCCTCGGTGCTGTTCCTGGGCCGCCACGTCGGCTATCCGGTCGCGATGGAGGGTGCGCTCAAGCTCAAGGAGATCGCCTACATCCACGCCGAGGGCTTCGCCGCCGGTGAGCTCAAGCACGGCCCGATCGCGCTGATCGACCAGGGCCAGCCGGTGTTCGTCGTCGTCCCCTCCCCGCATGGGCGGGACTCGCTGCACGCGAAGGTGGTCTCCAACATCCAGGAGGTCCGCGCTCGCGGAGCGAAGACCATCACCGTGGCCGAGGCCGGCGACGCCGACGTCGTGGACTACTCCGAGCAGGTCTTCTACGTCCCGGAGACGCAGCCGCTGCTGATGCCGCTGCTGACCACCGTGCCGCTGCAGATCTTCGCCTGCGCGCTGGCCGCCGAGAAGGGCTACGACGTCGACCAGCCGCGCAACCTGGCGAAGTCCGTCACTGTCGAGTGACCTGATCCAGATCGACTGCGCAGCCACAGATCCGGCACGCGGAGCCGGCTGAGACGAGGAGAGACACATGATCGTGGGAATCGGAGTCGACGTCGTCCTGGTGACGCGGTTCGAGCACCAGCTGCGCCGGACCCCGGCGCTGCGGGAGCGGCTTTTCGTCCCCGCCGAGCGTGAGCTCAACACTCGTTCGCTGGCGGCACGGTTCGCCGCCAAGGAGGCCGTGGCCAAGGCGCTGGGCGCGCCGGCGGGGATGAACTGGCAGGACTGTCAGGTCGTCATGGACGCCGCAGGTGCGCCCTCGGTGGAGGTCTCCGGCACGGTCGCCGGTGTGGCCGACTCCCGGGGCGTCAAACGCTGGCACCTGTCTCTCTCCCACGACGGGGACGTCGCCACGGCCATGGTCGTGGCGGAGGGTTGAGCATGGCAGCCGCCTCGACTCCGGTCTACTCCGGAACGCAGATCCGCGACGCTGAGGCCCCCCTCGTCGACGCCGGCGCAGGGCCCGCGCTGATGCGCCGCGCCGCGCACGGGCTCGCCTCCTGCGTGCTGGACCTGCTGCGCGGCGGCGGCAGGATCTACGGAGCCCGGGTCATCGGGCTCATCGGCACCGGGAACAACGGCGGAGACGGGCTCTACGCGCTGGCGGCGCTGCGTGCTCGCGGCGTGGACGCCCAGGCCGTGCTCGTCGGTGATCGTGCGCACCCGCAGGCGCTGGAGGACTTCCTCGCCGCCGGAGGACGCCTGAGCACCCATGTCCCCGGCGCCACCCGGGTGATCATCGATGCCGTGCTGGGAACCGGCGCCCGGGGGGCCTTCACCCTCCCCGACGTGCCCGGCCTGGCCGAGGCAGCCACCACCGGCACGGTCGTCGCCTGTGACATCCCCTCCGGAGTCGATGCAGACACCGGACGATGCCCGGGCCAGGCGCTGACCGCGGAGCACACGGTCACCTTCGGCGCAGCGAAGCTCGGACTGCTCCTGGGCGAGGGCGGCCTGCTCAGCGGGAAGATCCACACGGTGGACATCGGTCTGCGCGAACATCTGCCGACTCCCGCCGCCTGGGAGCTGTGCTCTCCGGAGCCGCTGCGGCGCAAGCCGCGTCCCGGGGACCACAAGTACAGCCGCGGAAGTCTGCAGGTGGTGGCCGGATCCCCGCAGTTCCCCGGAGCCGCCCAGCTCACCGTCGGTGCAGCCATCACCTCAGGGGTGGGCATGGTGCGTCTGCAGGCGGACCCTGCGGTCTCTGCCGCAGTGATGCAGAGCTGGCCCGAGGCGGTCACGAGCCACGGACGCGGAGCCAAAGCCTTCGACGGTGCGACGGCGGCGGCCATCGGACCAGGCCTGGGCAAGGACCGATCCCGCCTGGTCGAGGGTGAGACCATGCTGCGCACCACGGTGGAATCCGGCACGCCCTGCGTCCTCGACGCCTCCGGCCTCGAACTGCTGCGCGGAGACCTGCTCACCTCGGGAGAGCTCGGCGGACAGCTGGTCCTCACCCCGCACCTGGGAGAGGCGCGCCGGCTGGCCGAGGCGCTGGAGGACGAGACGCTGCAGGAGCTGCTGTCCGATCAGCCGGACACGCTCGCAGCGACCTGCGCACTGGCACAGACGCTCGGCGCCACCGTTCTGCTCAAGGGACCCAGCACCGTGGTCGCGGGACCCGACGGCCGAGCGCCGCTGATCGTGCGGTCCGCGACCCCCGGGCTGGCGACCGCCGGCACCGGCGACGTGCTCACCGGCATCATCGGGGCGCTGCTGGCCACCGCCGACCGGACAGAGGAACAGGACTGGGTCCGCATCGCGGCCGAGGGAGCCCGCATGCACGCGGCCGCCGCCCAGCGGCTCGACCCCCGGGGCTACGGACACTTCGGTGCCTCCGCGCTGATCGGCGCGCTGCGCGAGTGAGCGCCGGGCGCGTGACGCGTCACCGCCGATACAGTGGTTGTCATGGAACAGACTCTCGGGCCTGAGCGCGCCGCGGTGATCGACCCGGCCGCGATCAGGCACAATGTGCGGACCATCGCCTCCTACGTGCACCCGGCCAAGGTGATGGCCGCGGTCAAGGCCGAGGGGTATGGGCACGGCGCTGTCACCGCCGCACACGCCGCCCTGGAGGGCGGGGCCGACTGGCTGGGAACCGCACACGTCAGCGAGGCGCTGGCACTGCGCGCCGCCGGAATCCAGGCGCCCATCCTGGCGTGGCTGCACACCCGCGCAACCAGCTTCGCCGATGCCATCGCTGAACACATCGACCTCGGCGTGTCCGGGTGGGAGATCCACCCGGTCGCCGAGGCCGCAGAGTCGCTGCAGCGGCCCGCCCGGGTGCACCTGAAGATCGATACCGGGCTCGGCCGCAACGGGTGCACGATCGAGGACTGGCCCGAGCTTCTCCGCACCGCCGCGGAGTACCAGGAGCGCGGTCTGATCAGCATCGAAGGCATCTTCACCCACCTGGCCGTGGCGGACGAGCCGGATCGCCGAGAGACCGATGAGCAGCTCGATCTCTACCGCAGGGCGCTGGAGGTGGCTCAGGAGCATCGGATCGTCCCGGATCTGCGCCACGTGGCCAACACCCCCGCGGCGCTGTCCCGGCCCGACGCGCATTTCGACATGGTCCGGGTCGGAGTCGGGGTCTACGGACAGAGCCCCTTCGCTGACCGCACCACGGAGGATCTCGGGCTGCGACCAGCGATGGAGCTGCGCACGACCGTGGCCAACGTCAAGCGGGTCCCGGCGGGACAGGGCGTCAGCTACGGACTGACCCATCGTCTGGACCAGCCCACCGCTCTGGCCCTGGTCCCCATGGGTTACGCCGACGGCATCCCGCGGGTGGCAGTCCACGCTCCCGTCTGGATCCGGGGCCGCCGCTACCAGTCGGTGGGCAGGGTGGCCATGGACCAGTTCGTGGTGGATCTCGCGGAGCTGGACACCGAGGTCTCGGTGGGGGACGAGGTCGTGATCTTCGGCGGGGACTCCGGCATCGAGGCCGCCGAATGGGGCGCGGCCGCAGGCACCAACAACTACGAGATCATCACCCGCATCGGGGAGCGCGTGCCCCGACTCGTGGTGGACTCTGAGCTCACTCCGCTTCCGGGCACCGGCTCCGCCGGCGACGCCCAGCTGCCCGGGCAGGGGCCGCGATGAGCGCCCTGCAGGACCCGGACGGACCGCCGCCCGGCGAGCGCTGGAGGATCGAGGTGGTCCTGGAGGACCTCCAGGCGACCGCCGCCTTCGCCGGTGACCTCGCCGTTCTGCTCGGTCGCGGGGACCTGCTGGTCCTCACCGGGGGGCTGGGCGCAGGCAAGACCACACTCACCCAGTCTCTCGGTGAGGCGCTCGACGTCACCGGCCGGATCAGCTCCCCGACCTTCATCATGAGCCGGGTCCACCGTGCACGCGATGCGGGCCCGGATCTGGTCCACGTGGATGCCTACCGCACCGATTCGGCGGGGCTGGAGTCCCTCGACCTGAGCTCCACCATGGCCGAGGCGGTGACCGTGGTGGAATGGGGCCGCGGCATGGTGGAGAACACGCTGGTGGGTCCCGGAGGCTCCTGGCTGGACCTGGAACTGATCCGCGAGGACCTCCCGGTGAAGCCTTCGGCGCCGGCTGCGCCGGAGATCATCACCGACTTCTCGGAGTCCGAGGCCGATGTGCTGGGCTCGCGGCGCCGTGCTGTGCTGCGCGGCTACGGGCCCGCCTGGGCCGACCCGCCGGCCCTGTGACCAACTACCATGGAGGGGTGATTCTTGCGATCGACTCCTCCGCCGGCGCCTCCGTGGCCGTCCTGCACCAGAGCCGGGTGCTCGCCCAGTGGCGCACGGCTGAGACCACGACACATGCGGAGGTCCTCGCCTCCGCCGTGGCCGAGACGATGCGGCGGGCGGGAGCCGCCGGGGCTGAGCTGAGCGGCGTCGTCGTCGGCGTCGGACCGGGGCCCTTCACCGGGCTCCGGGTCGGGCTGGCGCTGGCCCACTCACTGGCGGAGGTCTGGCAGGTGCCCTTGCATGGGATCTGCAGTCTGGACTCGCTGGCCCACCGGGCGGTCACGCAGCCCGCGCCCGGCGCACCGTCCACCCCCGCACCCGCTGAGCAGTCCCCAGGGGCGCTCAGCGACCCGGCCCAGGAGGAGTTCCTGGTCGCCACAGACGCACGACGGCGCGAGGTCTACTGGGCCCGATACCGCACCCGCCGCGCCGGCTCGGCGGCGGAACCGGGGCAGCACCCGAGTGCTGAACTCATCGAGGGCCCCCATGTCTCTGCCGCGGGGGAGCTGCCCGACCTCCCCGCCGTGGGGTTCGGCGCGAGCCTCTACCCGGAGGCGGTGACCGCACGCTCCGCGACGGAGGCGAGCTGGCTTCCCGACGCGGTGGAGCTTGCCCAGGTGGCCGAGCTAGCCCAAGTGACTGAGGGAGCCCAGGCGGCTGAGGTCGGCGCGGCGGGTGCGCTGCGCCAGCCGCTGCCGCTGTACCTGCGCGAATCTGATGCCAAGGTCCCGGCGCAGATGCGCCCGCGGCAGGCGGCGCAGTGACCTCGACCTTCATCGTGTCGCCGATGACGGCGCTGGACATCGCAGAGGTCCTTGCCCTGGAGAACCGGCTGTTCCCACAGGACGCCTGGCCCGAGAGCTTCTTCTACGACGAGCTCGCCCACACCTCCGCCGGTGACGACCCGGAGGCCACTCGTCGGTACTGGGTGGCTCGCACAGCGGCCGGTGAGCTCGCCGGCTACGTCGGGATGATGTGCGTGCTGCCGCACGCGGATGTGCAGACCCTCGCGGTCGCCCCCGAGGCGCAGGGGCAGGGACTCGGCACTCGTCTGCTGAATCTGCTGATCGCCGCGGCCCGGGAGCAGGGGGCCGAACAGGTGCTGCTGGAGGTTCGCGCTGACAACCCCGGGGCGCAGGCGCTCTACCTGCGGGAGGGCTTCCACCCGATCCACACCCGAGCGCGGTACTACCCCGACGGCCAGGACGCGCTGATCATGCAGAAGCCGCTGACGGATCTGGACGCTCCCAGCTCCGCCGCTGATCTCAGGAGCCCCCAGTCATGAACGCCCCAGCACTGCCGTCCCGCTCGTCACAGCCTCCCTCATCGCAGCCTCCCTCATCGCAGCCTGCCTCGTCACCGTCCCCCGCGTCGCCGCCTCCGGAGCCGCTGGTCCTGGGCATCGAGACCTCCTGTGACGAGACCGGGATCGGCATCGTGCGCGGCACGGAGCTGCTGGCCAACATCGTGTCCTCCTCCATGGAGGAGCACGCACGCTTCGGCGGAGTGATCCCCGAGATCGCCGCCCGCGCGCACCTCGAGGCCTTCGTGCCCACGCTGCGTCGAGCGCTGGACACTGCTGGGATCGAGCTCAGGGACGTGGATGCGATCGCCGTGACCGCCGGCCCCGGACTCTCCGGCGCGCTGATGGTCGGCCTCTCGGCCGCCAAGGGGCTGGCCCTGGCGGCGGAGAAGCCGCTGTATGGGGTCAATCACCTGGTGGCGCATGTCAGCGTCGGACTGCTCACCCCAGCCTCGCACTCGGCTGGCTCCGCCGGCGGCGCCTCCGGCATGGCCTCGCTTCCGGAGAACACCGGGGCTCTGCTGGTCTCCGGAGGCCACACCGAGATCCTGCGGGTGGGATCACTGACCTCTGATGTGCAGCTGCTGGGCTCGACCATCGACGACGCCGCAGGAGAGGCCTTCGACAAGACCGCCCGGCTGCTGGGACTGGGCTACCCCGGGGGCCCCGCCATCGGCGCCGCCGCCGCTTCCGGTGACCCTACGGCGTTCCGCTTTCCGCGCGGGCTGACCATGCCCAAGTTCGAAGGCAGCGCGCAGGCTCCTGGCCCGCATCGCCACAACTGGTCCTTCTCCGGGCTCAAGACCGCCGTGGCGCGAGCGGTGGAGCAGTTCGAGGCGGCGGGCCGTCCGGTGCCGGTGGCAGACATCGCCGCGAGCTTCCAGGAGGCGGTGGTGGACGTGCTCACCGGCAAGGCCGTCCGCGCGGCCCGCGAGCACGGCATCAGCACGATCCTGCTGGGGGGAGGAGTGGCGGCCAACCAGCGCCTGCGCGAGCTGCTGGCTCAGCGCTGCGAGGCCGCAGGGATCGAGCTGCGCATCCCGGATGTGAGCCTGTGCACGGACAACGGCGCGATGGTCGCCTCGCTGGGCGCGCAGCTGGTCGCCGCCGGGATCGCGCCCTCCAGCCTGCAGATTCCGGCAGACTCCTCCCAGCCGGTGCAGCGGATCAGCGTCTGAGCCGCATGGTCAGGGCGGCCCGCCGGAAGCTTCACACTCGGCGCGGGCCGTTGATGGACATCCGGGTTCGCGCCGCGGCATCCAGCACCACCTGACGCAGGTCGCCCTGGTGGGTCTCCGCCACCTGGCGCTGGCGCTGATAGCCCGCGCCGTCGCGCATCATCTGCTCGACCAGGGCCAGCTCATCCGCGCAGCCGAGCTCCTTGGCCACCGGCTCCAGGCGGTTCAGCTCCTGTTCGAGGTGCTTGGTGACCAGCATCTCGTCACCGTCGGCGTTGAGGATGATCTCCGCGTCCATGCCATAGCGTGCGGCCCGCCACTTGTTCTCCTGGACGAACCAGGGCGGCATCGTGACGACCTTGCCGCCGTTCTCGAGGTTCTGCACCGTGGAATGGACGATGCACTGGGTCAGTGCGGCCACGCCGGCGATCTCCTCGAGCGTGGCGAGCCCATCGCATACGCGCAGCTCCACCGTGCCGAGTCGAGGCACGGCGCGGACGTCCCAGCGAACCTCGGTGACATCATGGATGACCCCGGTGTGCGCCAGGTCGCTGACGGCCTTCTCATAGCCGGACCACTCTTCGAACTGGAAGGAGGCCCCGGCAGTAGGCAGCTGCTGGAACACCAGCGCGCGCTGCGAGGCGTAGCCGGTGTCCTCACCGGCCCAGTAGGGAGAGGATGCGGTGAGCGCCTGGAAGTGCGCGTTGTAGTTGCACAGCGCGTTGACCGCCGGCATCGCCTGGGAGACATGATCCAGGCCCACGTGGACGTGGACCCCGTAGATCACCATCTGTCGACCCCACCACTGCGTGCGGCGGATCAGCTCGGCATACCGCTCCTTGTCCGTGACCTCCTGCTCGGTGGGAGCGGCGAAGGGGTGCGAGCCCTGGCAGTAGAGCTCCACGTCCAGCGGTTCACAGTGGCGCATCACATTGCGTGCGGTCTCCCGAAGCTGTTCCACACCGGTGTTCACGTCCGGGCAGACATCAGTGACCAGCTCCACGGTGTTGGTCAGCAGCTCCTGCTTCACGTAGGGATGCTCGTCCTCGGGACGCAGCTCCGGAATGTCCTGGTGACAGGCGCTGAGGATGCGGTCGGCAACGGACCGGAGATCCCCGGACTGGCGGTCCACCAGGGCCAGCTCCCACTCGAGGCCGAGGGTGGAGCGATCAGATTTCGCGAAGGGCAGTTCCACTCAGGGCTCCTTAGTCGGTCAGGGCCGTCGGCCGCATCAAGGTTCAGAATACTGCCCGCAGACGCATGTGGCCGCCTGTGCTCGGGTCGTCGGCATTCAGCCTGCGCAGATATCCTCACTGGCATGACTTCGCCCGGTGCACCACGCCGTCCTCGGCCGCTGGCGGCCGCCGCCCTCCTCGGTGTTCTGCTGCTCAGCTCCTGCGCGCCGACCTCTGAGGCACCCGAGGAGGGTCCGGCGCAGAGCGGGCCGGACGCCCAGGAGGAGGCCGCCCAGGCGGAGGCGCAGCGGCAGGCTGAGGCCGCCCAGGAGCGCGAGGCCGCACTGGCCGGACCGTCCCCCGAGCATCAGGACCGCGCCAGTGCGATCGTGGCGGAGTACTCCACCGAGGAGCTGGCCGGCGCCGTTCTGGTGGGGGAGTTCGCCAGCACCGATGCCAGTGCCATGGCCGCCCTGATCGAGGAGCTGCACCTCGCCGGGTCCATCATCATGGGGGACAACGTGCCGCGCGGGCCCCAGGGCGTGGACACCGAGGCGCTGGCCGCCGAACTCCAGACGCTCGCCGAGGCCGGTGCAGAGCGCGAGGTGCCGCCGATGATCAGCGTGGACCAGGAGGGCGGACTGGTGACCCGGGTCGGCGCCCCGCTGACCGAGTGGCCCGCTCCCATGGCCTACGGAGCCGCGGCCCTGAGCGAGACCGGGGGGTCCGCAGACCAGACCGAGGCCGAGCTGGACGACGACGCGCTCACCCGCTCCGGGCACCGTTTCCTCGCGGCGGAGCTGCAGGAGCTGGGCTTCACCGCGAGCTTCGCCCCCAATGGCGACGTCACCGTCGGAGCGGCGGATCCGACGATCGGGTCCCGGTCCTTCGGCGACGACGCCGAGGCGGTCTCGGAGCTTGCGCTGAGCGGACTCCGCGGGCTCGCTGAGGGAGGACTCGCTGGGTCGATCAAGCATTTCCCGGGCCACGGCTCGGTGACTGAAGACTCGCACCAGACCCTTCCGGTCCAGGATGCTTCGCTCGAGGAGCTGCGCTCGCGGGACTGGGTCCCCTTCGCCGAGGCCGCAGACGCGGGGGTCCCGATGGTGATGATGGGCCATATCGAGGTGCCTGCTCTTGAGGCGGGCACGCCATCCTCACTCTCCGCCGCCGCCTACGCCGAGCTGCGTGACCTGGGCCACGACGGGGTGGTGGTCACCGATGCGCTGAACATGGGTGCGATCGTCCAGGGCTACGGCGGAGATCAGGCAGCTGTCCTCGCGCTGGCGGCAGGAGCGGACCTGCTGCTGATGCCCGCCGATGTCCGCGGCGCCCATGCCGGCATCGTCGCCGCCGTGGAGTCAGGGGAGCTGGACCGATCCCGTGTCACGGCGGCGGCCGAACGTGTGGTGGCGCTGCAGCTGTGGCAGCGCGACCTCGCCTCCGGCGAACTCGCCGCGGGGCCCGGCGCTGAGGACCCGGAGCACCCAGGACGGCCGGAGGAGCTGGATTCTGCAGAAGAGACCGCCGAGGCGCTGGGCCGCTCGTCGATCACCCTGGTGGAGGGCCGGTGCGAAGCAGATCTGGCGGCGAACGGCCTCCAGATCGTGGGCGGCACGGAACAGGATCGCAGCCGACTGGCCGCCGCCGCCCAGGCCCAGGGCATCGCCGTGGGCGAGGGAGCCGTGGTCAACCTCATCGGCGAGTCCGCCGCCGCCGGAGGAGATGTCGCCGTCGCCCTGGACCGTCCGGAGGTGCTGACCGCCGCCGACGCGCCGACGCGCATCGCCCTCTATGGACGGACCCCGGAGTCCTTCCAGGCGCTTGCAGAGGTCCTCGCCGGCGGAGAAGCCGCGGGGGCCCTCCCGGTCGCGGTGGGGGAGGAGCAGCGCGGCCACTCCAGCTGCTGACTCAGGTCGGATCCACCACCACGAAGACCCGATCGTCGCCCAGCCGAGTGATGACCACTGTCGCGTGGTGCCTGGGTCCCTGTTTCCTGACCTGCGCGCGGGGAAGCACCTGCTGGCGCAGCTGTTCGGGGACGATGTCGACTCCGCGCTTCTTGATCTCCAGGCTTGTCACCCCCTGCTCGGCCGCCCAGCGCTTCAGCGCCTTGACGCTGTAGGGGCTCACCTGCCGGATCCGATACCCGCGGGAGAGGCCCGCCTCCTGCGCGGGAGCGAGCTCATCCGTGCAGAAGTACGCGATGTGGCCATCCAGCAGGCGGCCTCCCAGCTGATCAGCGAGTTCGGCGACGAGCCCGGAGCGGATCACCGCGGGGTCCGGTTCATGCAGCACGCCGGTCAGCCCGCCGCTGCCCGTCGGCTCAAGGTCGACGCCGGCGCCGAACTCCGCCGGACTGGTCAGCTCCCCAGTGTGCTGAGCCGGGCCGGAGCTGTGCTTTTCGAAGCTGGACTGATCTGAACTGTGCTGACTCGTGCCGAGGTGACTGTGCAGCACGGTCGCCGCTCGCCGGACACCGGGTCTGGCGAGCGCGTTGAACCAGAGCACCACTTCCACAAGGTCCCCGTCCATGGAGACCCACTCAGCCTCACAGTCCTCGGGGATCAGCTCATGGGGCAGCCCGGGTCCGAGCTTGACGCCCATCGGCGTCCCGGTGCGTGCCAGCTCAAGGACGAAGCTCAGCGGCGGGGAGAATGATTCCGGGTCCCACAGCCGGCTCGGGCCCGCGTTTCCAGCACTCTCGGCGGCCTGAGGATCGCGGCGGGCGGGATCGAGCCAGAGTCCCCAGCCCCGAGGTGCGGGGGAGCTCGTCAGCTCATAGGTGGCGGCGAAGCTCTCAGCGGTGCTGTGCAGCACCCGCGCCTCCGGGAAGGGCAGCAGATTGATGGTGGCAGCTGCAGCGGTGCCCTCGTCGGCCTCCACCGCCGTGACCGAGAGACCCAATGATGCCGCGGCCAGCGCGTCGGCGCCCAGTCCGCATCCCAGGTCCACGACGCGATCGAGGCCGGCTGCGCGGAAGCGCTGGGCATGCCGCGCCGCCACGGGCAGGCGGGTGGACTGCTGCAGGCCGGCGTGGGTGAAGAGCATGCGGTCCGCGAAGTCCCCGAACTTCCTCCTCGCCTCGGCGCGCAGCCGGGACTGCGTCAGAGCCGCGGCCACACGATCGGCTGGATGACCTTCGCGGCGGAGCCGCTGATTGAGGCCGAAGGAGGACGCCTGGTCGTAGGGCGGCAGCGCATTGAGCAGCTCCCACCCCTCGGGGGTGAGCACCGGCGACAAGGACTCAGCGGAGGAGGACATCGAGTCCCACCGTACCGCCCCGACCCCCATCGTCCGCCCTGTCATGCTCCTCGTCATCCTCCTTGTCATGCACCCGTCATCCAGTTGCGCCCAATAGGTTAACTATGTAGGTTCTATTTAGCTTAGGGGACACTAAGTACAAGATCCCATCACTGTCGGGCTTCGAGTCCGGCTGCATGCACTGTGAAAGGCACAACTATGCCCATCCGCGAATTCGCACCGCAGAACTCCTCCACCCTGCGCTCCAGGAGCCTCAGCGCTCTCTCCGTGAGCGCCATCGCTGTCCTGGCCCTCACGGCCTGCGCCGGAGATGACGCCGAAGCCGATGCCACGGAGGCTGAGCAGGCCAGCAGCGAGACGGAGGCCGAGACCACCTCCGAATCTGCCGAGGAGGGCGAAGGTGCAGAGGCGGAGGGCACGGAGGAGGAGGACGCAGAGTCCGGAACGGTGACCGTCGAGGATGATCACGGCACCCACGAGGTCTCCACCGATCCGCAGAGCGTGATCGTCACGGACAACCGCTCCTACCGCACGCTCGAGGAGTTCGGTGTGCAGCCCAGCGCCGCACCGCTGGCTCTCATGGACCCAGAGACCCACGCGTACGCGGAGGACGACTCCATCCTGGACCTCGGGATGCACCGCGAACCGAACCTCGAGAACGTCGTGGCGGCGGAGCCCGATCTGATCATCAACGGACAGCGTTTCCAGCAGTACTACCAGGACATCAGCGAGCTGGCCCCCGATGCCACCATCCTGGAGTTCGAGCCCCAGGAGGACGCTGATCTGATCGAAGAGCTGATCCGCAAGACCGAGTCACTCGGTGAGGTGTTCAGCGAGGACGAGGCCGCAGCGGGACTCGTCGAGGAGCTCGAGACCGAGATGGCCCGGGTCCAGGAAGCCTATGACGGCGAATCGACGGTCATGGGGCTGCTGACCTCCGGCGGCGACATCAGCTATGTGGCCCCCGGTCCGAACGGCCGCGCGATCGGCCCGGTGTTCGACACCTTCGACCTGGAGCCGGCCCTGGAACAGGAGGGCGAGGATGAGTCTCACGGCGACGACATCTCGGTGGAGGCCATCGCGACAGCGAACCCGGACTGGCTGCTCGTGATGGATCGCGATGCCAGGATCAGCCAGGAGGAAGAGGGGTACAGCCCCGCCGCGGAGATCGTCGAAGAGTCGGAGGCGCTGAAGAACGTCACCGCCGTCGAGGAGGGCAACATCGTCTACCTGCCGGAGAACTTCTACCTGACCGAGGACATCCAGGCCTACACAGAATTCTTCAGCGACTTCGCAGATGCCCTGGAAGCCGCTGAATGAGAGAGATCACTGTCCTGCCAGTCAGTGAATGAGGGTCAGCGTCGGCCCGCCCGGGACGGGACTTCCGGGCGGGACCGACGTCTCATATTAGGCAAGACTGCTCTTGGCTATTAGGCTCATGAACTCAGCCGATCCGCCCTGAGCGACCCAGGCAGACCTTAGCGACTCGACCGTGATCATCCCACCGGAAGCCCTCAGATGCCTGATCATCGCTTCACCCCCCTGCGAGGCCAGCGCGGCGCCGCCTCTGGAGCCATCCCCTCCGGTGTGGCTGAACCGGTGCAGCCGCGACGCAGTCCGCGACGCCAGCGGCTGTTCACGCCGGCGCTGCTGATCGGGATCCTGATCACCTGCGGGCTGCTCGTGCTCTCGCTGACCACCGGCCAGTACGAAGTCTTCAGTGAGGACGGCTTCTGGATGTTCGGGATCACCCGAGTTCCCCGGACGATCGCCCTGGTGCTCGCAGGTGCCTCGATGGCGATGTGCGGTCTGATCATGCAGCTGCTCACGCAGAATCGCTTCGTCGAACCGACGACCACCGGCACCACGGAATGGGCCGGTCTGGGCCTGATCCTGGTGCTCTGGCTCTTCCCCGGCGCCTCGATGCTCGCCCGGATGGGCGGGGCAGTGACGATGGCGTTCATCGGCACGATCATCTTCTTCCTCTTCCTCCAGCGGGTGACGCTGAAGTCCTCGCTGATCGTCCCGATCATCGGCATCATGCTCGGGGCCGTGGTGAGCTCCTTCACCACCTATATCGCGCTGATGACCGATCACCTGCAGACGCTGGGAATCTGGTTCGCGGGGTCCTTCACCGGTGTGGTGGAGGGACGATACGAGCTGATGTGGCTGGTGCTGGTGGTGACCGTCCTCGTGTTCATCACCGCCGACCAGTTCACCGTGGCAGGCCTGGGCCGGGACATGGCGACCAACGTGGGGCTGAACTACACGGCGGTGCTGTTCATGGGAACCGCCATGGTCGCCGTGGCCACAGGAGTGACCGCCACAGTCGTGGGGGTCCTCCCGTTCCTGGGTCTGATCGTGCCGAATGTCGTCTCCCTGTTCCGCGGCGACGACCTGCGCAGCAACCTCCCCTGGGTCTGCCTGGTGGGCATCGCCACCGTCACCGTCTGTGACCTGATCGGCCGCACCATCCGCGCCCCCTTCGAGATCCCCGTCGGGCTCGTCCTCGGAGTGGTCGGGGCCGTGGTGTTCGTGGGACTGCTGCTCCGGCAGCGCAGACGAGGAGGGCTGGTCACATGACCGCACAGCTTGATCGCGAACAGCGCCCCCGTCCACGCCGCACGCAGCAGTCGGGCTCCGCCCAGACGCCCGTCGAGGGGGCCAGCTGGGCACCCGGAGCGCAGGGGCCCAGGACTCGGCAGGACAGGGCGCGGCACGCCGGGGCCATCACCAGTCGGCGGCACGCCCTGCGCTACTGGTCGGTGATGGTGCTGCTGGGATCCCTCTCGCTGCTCTTCACCTTCGGGATCCTCGGCTACGGCAATCCGATGCCCTTCGGCTCCTCGGGCTACTGGCTGATCGCCGGGATGCGCGTGGAGACGCTGCTGATCATCGGCGTCGTCGTCTTCTGCCAGGCCATGGCCACGGTGGCGTTCCAGACCGCAACGAACAACCGGATCATCACTCCCTCGATCATGGGCTTCGAGTCTCTCTATATCGCGATCCAGACGGGGGCCGTGTTCTTCTTCGGCATCGCCGGGGTCACCATGGTCACCGGGCTCCCGCAGTTCCTGATGCAGGCGGCCGCGATGGTCCTCTTCGCGACCATCCTCTACTCCTGGCTGCTGAGCGGGAAGTTCTCCAACATCCACATCATGCTGCTCGTCGGCGTGGTGATCGGTGGCGGACTCGGTTCCCTCTCGACCTTCATGCAGCGGATCCTGACGCCCAGCGAGTTCGACGTGCTCACCGCACGGCTCTTCGGCAGCATCGGCAACGGCCGCGCCGAGTACCTCCCCTTTGCGATCCCGATCGCGCTGCTGGCCGCTTCGGTGCTGTGGTGGCGAGCGCGCAGGCTCAACGTGGTGGCGCTGGGACGCGACACTTCGGACAACCTCGGGGTGAACCACAGGCGCGAGGTGATGATCATCCTGCTGCTGGTCTCGGTGCTGATGGCGATGAGCACCTCGCTGGTCGGGCCGATGACCTTCCTCGGCTTCCTGGTCGCCACGCTCGCCTATCAGTTCGCCGACACGTATTCGCACCGGATGCTCTTCCCGATGGCGATGCTGATCGGGTACACCGTCCTCTCCGGGGCGTACTTCATCATGCGCCACATCTTCTACGCCGAGGGTGCCGTGACTTTGATCATCGAGCTCCTGGGTGGAATCGTCTTCCTGACCGTCCTGATGCGAAAGGGTCGCCTGTGATCACCCTCACCGAAGTCGCCAAGAACTACGGCTCGAAGACGGCGGGCGACTCCGTCCAGATCGGCCCGGTGACCGTGGAGATCGCCTCCGGGGGCATCACCGCCCTGGTGGGTCCCAACGGGGCCGGCAAGTCCACGATCCTCACCATGATCGGTCGGCTGCTTGACGTCGACTCCGGAACGATCGAGGTCGCCGGGCACGACGTCGTGAACTCCCCGTCGAAGACCATCGCCAAGATCCTCTCGATCCTGCGCCAGGAGAACCACTTCGTCACCCGGCTCACCGTGCGGCAGCTGGTCGGCTTCGGCCGCTTCCCGCATTCCAAGGGCAGGCTCACTGCGGAGGACGAACGGCACATCTCCGAGGCCATCGACTTCCTGGACCTCGGCGAGCTGGAGAACCGCTATCTGGATCAGCTCTCCGGAGGGCAGAGACAGCGCGCCTATGTGGCCATGGTGCTCGCGCAGAACACCGACTACGTCCTGCTGGACGAACCGCTGAACAACCTCGACATGCAGCACGCGGTGCAGATGATGCAGCAGCTGCGCCGCGCCGCCGACGAGCTGGGACGCACCGTGGTCATCGTGCTGCATGACATCAACTTCGCCGCGCACTACTCCGACCAGATCCTGGCGATGAAGAACGGCGTGGTCGCCGAACACGGTCCCCCCGAACAGATCATGCAGGACGCGGTGCTCTCCCGGCTGTTCAACACCGAGGTCACGGTCATCGAAGGCCCCCACGGGCCGCTCGCCGTGTATTACTGAGGCCCCTCGCGGTGTATCACTGAGGCCCCTGGGCATGGACTGCGGAGTTCGCTGACCGTGGACTGCTGCGTGCTGCGGGACAGTTAGAATCCCTGGGGTCTCAGCTGCTGAGACAGCGGCGACGCGGCTTCGGAACCGGGCTCGGCCAGGCCTAGTATTTCTGCTCTGCGCCGCTCGCGGCGCCTGACACCATTCATCCTTTCCTGTGGAGATGCCTCTCATGCCTGCCCCCGTTGCTTCCACTGCGTCCGAGAACTCGCCTCGGCCCCTCGACGCGGTGGACGAGTCGCACAGTTCCATCCCGCGCCACCGCATCATCCTGGCCTCGCTCATCGGGACTACGATCGAGTTCTACGACTTCTACATCTACGCCACCGCTGCGGTGTCCATCTTCCCGCTGCTGTTCTTCTACGGCGACGAGGGCTCAGCGCTGCTGGCCTCGATGGCCACCTTCGGCGCGGCCTTTGTGGCGCGCCCGCTGGGTGCGATCATCTTCGGCCACTACGGAGACAAGGTGGGCCGCAAGGCCACCCTCGTCGGGGCGCTGCTGACCATGGGCATCGCCACGTTCCTGATCGGCCTGCTGCCCACCTATCAGCAGATCGGTCTGTGGGCACCGGCGCTGCTGACCATCCTGCGCTTCAGCCAGGGTCTGGGACTCGGTGGCGAATGGTCCGGCGCGGCACTGCTCGCCTCCGAGACCGCCCGCCCGGGCAAGCGTGCGCAGGCCGCCATGTGGCCCCAGCTGGGAGCTCCCTTCGGCTTCATCCTGGCCAATGGACTCTTCCTGCTGCTGGCCACCCTCTTCTCCTATGACTCCACGGCGAGCGACCTCAGCGATCCCTTCCTGGTCTGGGGCTGGCGCCTGCCCTTCCTGCTCTCGGTGATCATGGTCGCCGTCGGACTCTACGTCCGGCTGCGTATCGAGGAGACCCCGGTCTTCGCCAAGGCCATGGCCAGCAATGAGCGGGTCAAGGCTCCCATCGGCGAGGTCTTCCGCCGCAACTGGTGGGAGATCATCCTCGGGACGTTCATCATGCTCGCCACCTACGGCCTGTTCTACCTGATGACCACCTGGGTCCTCTCCTACGCCATCGGCTCGGATGAGACCGGCGGACTCGGATACGGCTATCAGGACTTCCTGGTGCTGCAGCTGATCGCCATCGTGTTCTTCGCGATCTTCGTGCCCGTCGCCGGCAAGCTCGCTGACAGGTTCGGACGCCGACCCATGCTGATCGTCACCACCGTGGCGATCATGCTCTTCGGGCTCAGCTTCGGGTTCTGGCTCTCTGCTGACTCCATGGGCACCGGGGAGGACCTGAACATCTGGCAGATGCTGATCTTCCTCGCCGTGGGCATGACGCTCATGGGCCTGACCTTCGGCCCGATGTCTGCAGTGCTGCCCGAGCTGTTCCCCACCAACACCCGCTACACCGGATCCGGGGTGGCCTACAACGCGGCCTCCATCCTCGGTGCCGCGCTGACCCCCTTCGTGGCGGCCTGGCTCGTGCAGAACCACGGCGTCGTCGCGGTCGGGCTCTATCTGGCGGGCCTCGGCGCGCTGACCGTGATCGCGCTCATCCTCGCCCCTGAGACCTCGAAGAAGTCGCTGTACACACAGCCGACCGAGTAGCTGCCGCTGAACCGGTCCGGCCCAGTCTCGGGCCGGACCGGTTCAGCCGTCGATCACCGCGGCGAGCTCGTCGAGGAACCGGCCGAAGTCTGTGCCACGGCGCAGGATCCGCTGCAGCGAGTCGCGCTCGCTGAGCACCTCCACCAGCTGTTCAAAGACGGTCTGGAAGGCGTCGCGCTCTGATTCGGAGAAGGCCGCCAGGGCCACCACCTGGATGCGACCCTCGCCCCAGCGGATGGAGCTCTCGGCGATCCCTATCGACAGTGCTGTGCGTCGCGCGGTCATGGTCAGCGCGTGGGGCACCGCCAGGGACTCGGTGAACGCGGTGGAGGAGAGCCGCTCGCGCTCGATCGTCCCGCTGACATAGTCCTCGTCGATGATCCCCCGCGCGATGAGCGGCGCGCTGAGCTGACGGATCGCGTCCTCCTCGTCCTTGGCCCGCAGCGGCCGGAGGAATGCCTCCGGACTGAGGTAGCGCTCCAGCTCACCGCGCAGCCGCGCCAGTCGGCGGGCGCGACGGCGCTTCGAGGCCACCGCGGCGATGCGCTCGATGTCCGCCTCGGTGACGAAGGGGGCGAGCTGGACCGTCCGCTCGTCGGGAACCGGCGGCTCGATCGTGGTGAGCACCAGATCTGTGGTCATGGCGGACCAGTCCGGGTCCACACGGGTCTCCACTGCAGTGACCTCGATGCCGGGTCCGAGCGACTCATCGAGCCGGGAGCGCAGCAGGTCATGGAGCTCGTAGTACCCCGGACACACGATGGTCGCGGTCAGGGCCGCCTCGGCGCGCCGGCTGCGTTCCAGACGTCCCCCGACATGCATCGCGATATAGGCGATCTCATCCTCACGGATGGTCACCTCGAGCTGCTCGGCGATGTCGCTGGCGATCGAGACCGCCACCTGAAAGATCATCGGATAGGTCGCCTTCAGCGACTTCGTCAGCGGGTTCCTCGACCAGGCCTGCTCGCGCGCCCGGTGGACCAGGTTCTGCACATGCAGACTCAGCCGACGGATGAAGTCGGCATGCGCGATGTCCACGAGGTATTCCTCCGCGGCGTGGCCCACCGCGCGGATCACGGCCTTCTCGACCTCGGCGTCCAGGGGCACCTGCGTGCCCGCGCTGCCATCGGAGGCCACGACTCTGGTCAGCACGAGTGAGGCCAGGTGGTGCAGATCGCCCTGGCCCAGCGAGACCCCGAAATGCTGTGAGGCGAGCGTGCCGATGACCCCGGCCAGCCGCTCCTGCTGAGCACTGGGCTGCAGGTGGGTCCCCTCCAGCGGATGTCCATGGCTGACCCGATCCGCGGCGATCGCCACGTGGAGGACCACGTCGGTGGAGGCGAACTCGTTGACGTAGTAGCCCTGTTCAGCCAGCTGCGCGGCCAGCGCGCGTTTGAACGGACCGAATGACTCAGCCTCCAGCGAGCCGAGTCCTGCCGCCCGGCGCAGTCCCTCTCCATCGAAGGATCCGCGCTCCATCTCCTCATGGGCGAGCTTGGACACCAGCCTCCGCTGAGCCAGCTCGTCGCCGCTGAGCAGGGCGCGCGAGCCCGTGCGCTGCACGGTGACGCCGGTCCCGGAGAGCAGCTCGCGCACCCGCACCAGATCCGCCTCCACCGTGGCCACGGAGACATAGAGGCTCTGCGCGGTGCGGCGCAGATCGATGCCGTTGCGCGACTCCAGCAGCTGGTGCACCAGCCCGTGCAGACGATCCCGGGTGGAGGTCCGCGCCGAATCGCTGCGCAGCGCGGCCAGGGCCGCCCGGTCCGCGCGGTACCCGGAGGGTCCGGACTCGATCGCGTGGGGCTCGTCATCGGCCCGGGCGTTGATCTGGGCGATATAGGAGCGCACGCTGCGCGGGGTCACCCCCAAGAGATCCGCGAGCGATCCCGCGGTGATCCAGTCAGGCTCGCGCAGAAGCACATTGACCAGCTGCTCCTGGCGCTTGCTCATCCTGTCCACGCTCAAACCATACCGGGCGGCCCGGTCCCGGCATGCTGTTTTTCCGCCCCGGCGGAAAGAACTCTCGGCCCCAGACGGGTGTGGTGTGCCCTGAATCACTGCACAATCGAGGAGGAAGGAGTTCGAGAACAATGGAGATCCTGGTGGTATGCGGAGCCGGCGCGTCGAGCACGTTCGTGGCGCAGCGCGTGAAGCAGGCGATGCGCCGAAACGGCGTGCCCTATTCGGTGCGAGCAGGCAATCAGACCTCCCTGCTCCATGACCTCGACTCTGCGGACCTGATCCTCCTCGGTCCTCATCTGACCGATTCCCTGGAGGACATCCGTGGGCTGACTGCGCCGGCCGGCACAGCGGTCAGGCTCCTTCCTGCCGACATCTACTCGGACCTCCAGGGCACCAGTGCCCTCGCACTGATCCTGGAGGTCCTACCCATGACCGACGCGTCGGCCGCCGCCTCCACTCGAAAGGGACTCTCATGAGCTCTACCCGCACTGTCACCGTGGCCTCCTCCCAGGGCCTGCACGCTCGCCCCGCCAAGCTCTTCGTCGAGGCCGCCCAGGCCGCCGGTGCCGAAGTGACGATCGCCAAGGGTGAGAAGTCGGTCAACGCCGCGAGCATCCTCGGGGTGCTCTCCCTGGGGGTGGACAAGGGCGACGAGGTCCTGCTCACCGCTGAGGGTGAGAACGAGGAGCAGACCCTGGACAGCCTGGAGACCTTCCTGAAGACCGACCACGACGAGGCCTCCTGATGCCGGAGCTCTCCGGAATCGGGATCGGCAGGGGCATAGCCGCCGGACCGGTGGCCAGGATGTCCCCGCCGCCCCCTGCCCCTGCGGACGAGGCCTCTGAGCTGAGCCCCGAGGCAGAGACAGACCGCGTCAAGGAGGCTCTCAGCGAGGTCGCCGGAGAGCTCGAGGAGCGCGGCCGCGCCGTCGGCGGCACTGCTCGCGATGTGCTCGAGGCTCAGGCCATGATGGCTCAGGACCCTTCGCTGGCCGATGCGGTGCAGACCCGACTCCAGGCCGGCAAGACCGGCGAGTTCGCGGTCCACGAGGCCTTCGCTGAATTCCGCGCCACGCTGGAGCAGCTGGGCGGCTATCTGGGTGAGCGCGCCGCGGACCTCTCCGACGTCGCGCAGCGAGTCATCGCCAGTCTCCGCGGGCTTCCTGCACCAGGGGTCCCCGACCCGGGACACCCCTTCATCCTGGTGGCCGAGGATCTCGCCCCGGCCGACACCGCGCTGCTGGACCTGGACAAGGTGCAGGCGCTGGTCACCATCCAGGGCGGGCCGACCTCACACACCGCGATCCTCGCCCGAGAGAAGTCCATCACCGCAATCGTCGGCGTGGCCGATGCCGCGGAGCTCACCGAGGACGAGCAGATCATCGTGGATTCGGTGGCCGGCATCGTGTACACCCAGCCGAGCGCCGAGCAGATCCGCGATGCCCAGGCGCGCCGGACCGCCCGCGAGGAGGAGGCCGCAGCTCCGCTGACACCGGGGACTCTGGCAGACGGCACCGCAGTGCCTCTGCTGGCGAACCTCGGCTCGGCCTCCAGCACCGACCAGGCCGTGGAGCTGGGCGCCGAGGGAGTGGGACTCTTCCGCACCGAATTCCTCTTCCTCAGCGCCGACGAGGCGCCCTCGGTGGAGGAGCAGCGGGAGGCCTACCAGAAGGTCCTCCAGGCGTTCCCCGGCCAGAAGGTGGTCGTGCGGGCGCTCGATGCCGGCGCCGACAAGCCGCTGAGCTTCCTCAACGATCAGCCCGAGGAGAACCCGGCACTGGGTCTGCGCGGGCTGCGTGCGCTGATGGCCAACGAACAGATCCTGAAGGACCAGCTCACCGCCCTGGCGCAGGCGCAGGAGAACACCGAGGCGGATGTCTGGGTGATGGCTCCCATGGTCTCCACAGTGGAGGAGGCCGAGGAGTTCACGGCCCTGGCCAAGCAGCACGGGCTGCAGATCGCCGGGGTCATGGTGGAGGTCCCCTCCATCGCGCTGATGGCCGATGAACTGATGTCCCGCACCGACTTCGCCTCCATCGGCACCAACGACCTCACCCAGTACACGATGGCGGCTGATCGGCTGCTCGGCTCCGTCGCCTCCCTCCAGGACCCCTGGCACCCCGCGGTGCTCCGGCTCATCCGCCAGGTCGGCGCCGCAGGAATCGCCTCCGCCAAGCCGGTGGGCGTGTGCGGCGAGGCTGCCGCGGACCCGCTGCTCGCCGTCGTCCTCGTCGGTCTCGGCGTCAACACGCTCTCCATGTCCCCGGCGGCGCTCGCAGATGTGCGCGCCGAGCTGAAGCTGCACACCCTCGAGCAGGCGCGGAGCATCGCTGCGGCCGCGCTGACAGCGGCCACGGCGGCGCAGGCGCGCGAATCGGCGCTGAGCGTCGCCCAGCAGTCCTGAACCACGACCTGAATCAGACCTGAATCACGACCTGAATCACTGAAGCAGGTCCGCCACCAGGCGGACCACCACCTTGGACGCATCCACAGGGGGTCGTCTCACCAGCAGAAGAAAGAGGCTCCGCCATGACAACGGTGTCAGCTGAGACGAACGAGAAGGGCGGCGCGCGAGTTGCCGTCCAGAAGTTCGGCTCATTCCTCTCGGGCATGATCATGCCCAACATTCCCGCGCTGATCGCATGGGGCATCATCACCGCGCTGTTCATCGAGGCGGGGTTCCTGCCCAATGAGGCACTCGCCTCGCTCGTCGGACCGATGATCCACTACCTCCTGCCCCTGCTGATCGCCATGCAGGGCGGCCGCATGGTCTATGAGACGCGCGGCGCCGTCGTCGGTGCCATCGCGACCATGGGCGTCATCGCAGGCTCGGACTGGATCGTGGCGCAGTTCAACGCAGGCCTCCCCGAGGGTGCCGACGCACTGGGTGAGGTGCACATGTTCATCGGTGCGATGATCATGGGTCCGCTCGGGGCCTACGTGATCAAGCAGCTGGACAAGCTGTGGGAGGGCAAGATCAAGTCCGGCTTCGAGATGCTGGTCAACATGTTCTCCGCCGGCATCGCCGGGTTCGTGCTCGCCATCGCAGGCTTCTACTGGCTGGCACCGGTCATCAACGCACTCATGGATGTCATGGGCACGGCAGTGCGCTGGCTCATCGACACCAACCTGCTGCCACTGACCTCGATCATCATCGAACCGGCCAAGGTCTTCTTCCTCAACAACGCCATCAACCACGGCGTGCTGACCCCGCTGGGCGTCACCGAGGCGGCAGAGAATGGCAAGTCCATCCTCTTCCTGCTCGAGGCAAACCCAGGACCGGGCTTCGGCGTCCTGCTCGCCTTCACCATCTTCGGTGTGGGTGCTGCAAAGGCCACAGCCCCGGGCGCCCTGCTCATCCAGTTCATCGGCGGCATCCACGAGATCTACTTCCCCTACGTGCTGATGAAGCCGGCCCTGCTGCTGGCAGTCATCGCAGGTGGCGCCACCGGTGTGGGCACCAACATGGTCTTCGATGCGGGCCTGCGTGCTCCGGCATCGCCTGGATCGATCCTGGCCGTGCTGGCACAGACCGCCTCGGACTCCTACCTCGGTGTGATCCTCTCGGTCGTCCTCTCCGCAGCTGTGACCTTCGCGGTGGCGTCAGTCATCCTGCTCTCCAGCCGCAGGCGCGACCTCGCGGCGACCGAGGACAGCTTCTCCGAGGCTGTGGCCAAGACCGAAGCGAACAAGGGCAAGTCCTCCTCGCATCTGTCCAACCTCTCCGCGGCCACCGCGGTGCCGGCACAGAAGATCACCAACATCGTCTTTGCCTGCGACGCCGGCATGGGCTCCTCCGCAATGGGCGCCTCGGTGCTGCGCAAGAAGATCACCAGTGCGGGCATCGAAGGCGTCAGCGTGACCAACAAGGCCATCGCAGCCCTCCCCGGCAACGCTGACCTGGTCATCACCCAGCAGCAGCTCACCGATCGGGCCAAGGCCAAGGAGCCTCAGGCCGTCCATGTCTCGGTGGACAGCTTCATGAACGCCCCGGAGTACGACGACGTCGTGGCGCTGGTCCGCGAGAGTGAAGCCCAGCAGGGCGGACCCTCCTCCGGCGCCGGCTCGGACCAGGCCGGGGGAGTGGCCACGGACACCCGCGTCCGCAGCGACTCACAGATCCTCACCCTGTCCCAGGTCCGGATCCACGCCGGGTCCGCCTCCCAGGACCAGGCGCTGACCGAGGCGGCCGAGATTCTCGGCTCCGCCGGCGCGGTGACCGAGGATTACCTGGCAGCCATGCGGGACCGCGAGGCCACAGTGTCCACCTATATGGGCAACGAGCTGGCGATCCCGCACGGCACCAATGATGCGAAGTCGGCCGTGAAGGCCTCGGCCCTGTCAGTCACCCGCTACGACGGCGGCGTGGACTGGTCCGGGGAGAAGGTCACCTTCGTGATCGGCATCGCCGGCGTCGGGGACGAGCACCTGGAGATCCTGGCGAAGATCGCTGAGCTCTTCGCTGACGAGTCCGAGGTGGCCCGGCTCAAGCAGGCCTCCTCCGAGGAGGAGCTGCTGCGGCTTCTCTCGGCAGTCAACAAGGGCTGACCTGCCGAACCATCGCAAGACCTGACCGTGGAGGGGTGCATCGCCGGGGCACCCGGGGATGCACCCCTCCGCTGTTCGGCACCCTGTTCTGAGCACTCAACCTCTGGGAGACACTATGAAGGCAGTCCATTTCGGCGCTGGCAATATCGGCCGCGGTTTCGTCGGAACCCTGTTGCATGAGGGCGGCTACGAGCTCGTCTTCTCGGACGTGGCGGCCCCGCTGGTGGACGCCCTCACTCAGGCGGAGAGCTACACCGTCCATGAGGTGGGAGCCGGCGGGCAGGATCGGGTGGTCACGAACTTCCGCGCCGTCAACAGCTCTGAGGATCCCGAGGCGGTGGCCGACGAGGTCTCCTCCGCCCAGGTGGTGACCACTGCTGTCGGGCCCACCATCTTGAAGTTCATCGCCCCCCACATTCTCGCGGGACTGCGTCGCCGCCAGGAGCAGGCCGCCCCGCTGCAGATCATGGCCTGCGAGAACGCGCTGGGAGCCACCGATACGCTGCGTGAGCATGTGCAGGAGCTCGCAGGCGAGGAGTGGAAGCAGCTGTCTGCCCGGGCCGTCTTCGCCAACACCGCCGTGGACCGGATCGTTCCCGGTCAGCCGGTGGACGGCGGAGTGGATGTCACCGTGGAGCCCTTCTACGAATGGGCCATCGAGTCGGGGCCCTTGGGCACGGCGCGGCCGAACATTCCGGGCGCCCACTTCGTGGAGGACCTGGGCCCCTACATCGAGCGCAAGCTCTTCACCGTCAACACCGGGCACGCCGCCGCGGCCTACCTCGGGTTCCGTGCCGGCACGGAGAAGATCGCCGAGGCACTGGCCGATGAGAGCGTCTTCGCTGGAGTCCGTGCCGCGCTGGAGGAGACCTCCGCGCTGCTGGTGGACAAGCACGGCTTCGCTCCGGAGGAGATGGCCGACTACCGGGAGACCATCCTGGAGCGGTTCCGCAACCCGGAGCTGCCCGACACCGTGGACCGGGTGGGCCGGCAGCCGCTGCGCAAGCTCTCCCGACATGAGCGTCTCATCGGGCCCGCTGTGGAGGCCGAGGAGCGCGGACTCAGCGTGGAAGGACTGCTCGCCGTCGTGGAGGCGGCGCTGTACTTCGAATCGGGCGAGGACGAGCAGACCCGCCAGCTGCAGGCGCTGCTCACCGAGCTCGACGCCGACGCGCTGACCACGGAGGTCACCGGACTCCTGGCAGGAGATCCGCTCTTCGACCGGGTCCGGGACATGGTCGCCGCCCGCCAGCGCTGAACCCAGCGGCCTGCAGCGTCAGTCGACGATGCTGGCCACGACCTCGCCGGCGGTGACCGTGGAGCCGGGCTTCGCCTTGAGCCCCTTGAGCTTGCCCGCCTTGTGCGCGGTGATCGGCTGTTCCATCTTCATCGCCTCGAGCACCAGGACCAGATCACCCTCGGCGACCTTGGCGCCGTCCTTGGCAGCCACCTTCACGATCGTGCCCTGCATGGGTGAGGTCAGATCGTCACCGGAGACGGCGGCCGCCCCGGTGCTCCGGACCTTCCGGCGCTTGGCGACCCCCGTCGGCTTGCCGCCGAGCCTGCCTGCCGCCAGCGCGGCCGGCAGGTTCACGGTGACGCGCTTGCCGTTGACCTCGAGCACCACGGATTCACGGGCGCCGGCGCGCTCATGAGGCGGGTGGGCCATCAGCGCGTTGTAGGGCTCGATCTGATTGTCGAACTCGGTCTCGATCCAGCGGGTGTGCACACCGAAGCTCTCCGTGGGTGCCGGCCGGCGTCGTCCGCTCCGGTCCGAGGCAGCGGAGGCCGGCGCGCCCGAGCCGCCGGGATGGCCGCTGCTCGTGCCGCCTGTGGAGTCGCCGATCAGCTCCGGGGCGAACGCCGCGTCCTCGAGCACCGCACGGTGGAAGGGCAGCACTGTGGGCATCCCCTCCACCTTCATCTCCTTCAGCGCGCGTCGGGCGCGGCGCAGCGCCTGTTCCCGGGTGGCGCCGGTGATGATGACCTTGGCGATCATGGAGTCGAAGGCCCCTGAGATGGTCTCCCCGGCATGGACGCCGGAGTCCACGCGCACACCAGGTCCGGTGGGCAGGTCGAAGGTCTCCAGGGTCCCCGGCGCGGGCATGAAGTTTCGACCCGGATCCTCGCCGTTGATGCGGAACTCGATGCTGTGTCCGCGGATCTCCGGGTCCTCGTAGCCCAGCCGTTCCCCGCGGGCGATCCGGAACTGTTCACGGACCAGGTCGATGCCGGTGACCTCCTCGGAGACCGGATGCTCCACCTGCAGCCGCGTGTTGACCTCCAGGAAGCTGATCGTGCCGTCCTGACCGATGAGGAACTCACAGGTGCCTGCGCCCACATAGCCTGCTTCGCGCATGATCGCCTTGGAGGACCGATAGAGCTGCCGGTTCTGCGCCCTGGTCAAGAACGGCGCCGGCGCCTCCTCCACCAGCTTCTGGTTGCGGCGCTGCAGGGAGCAGTCCCGGGTGGAGATCACCACGACGTTGCCGTGCTTGTCGGCGAGGCACTGGGTCTCGACGTGCCGAGGAGAGTCCAGGAACCGTTCGATGAAGCACTCACCGCGGCCGAAGGCCGAGACGGCCTCACGGACGGCGGATTCGTAGAGCTCCGCGATCTCGTCATGTTCGCGCACCACCTTGATCCCGCGTCCTCCGCCGCCGTAGGCCGCTTTGATCGCCAGCGGGAGCCCTTGCTTCTCCGCGAAACGCATGACCTCCTTGGCGTCCTTGACCGGCTCCTTGGTGCCTGGCGCCAGCGGGGCGCCGACCTTCTCGGCCAGCTGACGCGCCGAGACCTTGTCTCCCAGGAGCTCGATGGCCCGCGGGGAGGGGCCGATCCAAGTCAGTCCGGCATCGATGACGGCCTGGGCGAACTCGGCGTTCTCGGAGAGAAAGCCGTAGCCCGGGTGGATCGCGTCGGCGCCGGTGGCCCGGGCCGCGGCGATGATCTTGGGGATGCTCAGGTAGCTGTCGGCAGCGGTGGCTCCGCCCAGCGCGAAGGCCTCGTCGGCCATCTGCACGTGCACCGAGTCGCGGTCTGGATCGGCATAGACGGCGACGGCGGCGAGACCCTCGTCCTGGGCGGCGCGGATCACACGCACGGCGATCTCGCCGCGGTTGGCGATCAGGACCTTGGTGAAGTCGGTCATGGTTCCTCTCTCTGCTTTCGCTGACACCCGCCGGAGCGGGTTCGCAGGAGCAGTCTGTACCGCCCCTGGTGAGTCTCAGTGGTGCGCCGCCGGTGACGGCGCGGACCAGAAATCTGTGATGGACTGCCCGAGCTCGGCGAGCATCGCGCGCAGCGCCGCGGGGGAGACCCCGATGACCGAGAGGTGGTCGCCTTCAACCTTCTCGATGAAGGCGGACCCGCGTCCGTCGATGGTGAACGCCCCGGCGCAGTGCAGCGGCTCCCCGGATTCGGCGTAGAGCTGGATCTCCGCATCGGTGGGCTCCCCGAAGCTGACCAGGGTGGACACCGTCCGCTGGGCGCGGCGGCCGGTGCTGGCATCGATGAGCGTATGGCCGGAGTGCAGCACCCCGGTGCGACCGCGCATGAGTCTCCAGCGCGCCACGGCCACGCCCACCTCATAGGGCTTGCCGTAGCTGACGCCGTCGAGCTCGAAGACAGAGTCACAGCCGAGCACCACCGTCGCGGTGGTCCCCGCCGCAGCGCGCACCTCGGGCAGGTCGACGACGGCGGCCGCCTTCAGGTCGGCCAGCAGCTGAGCCTCCGCCGCCGGCGTGATCGCCTGACCCTCGGCGCGCGCCCCCGCGGCCGCAACGGCCGCCGGTTCGTCCACATGGGAGACACGCACCGTGAAACCGATGCCGGCCTGGTTCAGGATGCGGGCGCGGCTCGTGGAGGCGGAGCCCAGGACGAGTCTGGTCATCGCAGTCCCGCCGCATGCTTCCAGGAGTCAGCCCCGGGACGTCCCCACAGTCCCAGCCGTCGACGCCGCTGCAGGGTCCGGTCCGCCGGACCGGCCGTGCCGGCACCGCTGTCCTCGGCCTCCGCCGAGGCCGACAGCGTGCCGAGCAGCGCGGTGACCGCAGCCAGCTCCTCGTCCGCCAGCCCGGCCCCACGGAGGTCCAGGTCAGAACCCGGGGCCTCATCCTGCTCGACGTCCTGGGCCGCATCCTGAGCGGCGGACTCGGCCTCGTCCGACGGGTCTGTCGGGCCCGTCTGTCGGGGCTGGTCTGTTGAGTTCACAGGTGCACCGGTCATGTTCTCAGCCCCTCCTAGAGCGGAATGTTCCCGTGCTTCTTGGCCGGCAGAGCCTCACGCTTATGCTGCGTGGCGCGCAGAGCGTGGCAGATCTGCCAGCGGGTCTCAGCGGGCTCGATCACGGCATCGATGTAGCCGAGCTCGGCCGCCTGATAGGGGTTGAGCAGCTCCGCCTCATAGTCCTCGATCAGCGACTTCCGGCGCCCCTCGACATCGCCTCCCGATTTCTCCACAGCGGCGAGGTCGCGCCGGTAGAGGATGTTCACGGCACCCTGGGCGCCCATCACGCCGATCTGCGCCGTGGGCCAGGCCAGGTTCACATCGGCGCCGAGCTTCTTGGAGCCCATCACGATGTACGCCCCGCCGAAGGCTTTGCGGGTGATGACCGTGATCTTCGGGACTGTCGCCTCGGCATAGGCGTAGAGCAGCTTGGCTCCGCGGCGGATGATGCCGTTGAACTCCTGATCGGTGCCGGGCAGGAAGCCGGGGACATCGACCAGGGTCAGGATCGGGATGTTGAAGGCGTCGCAGAAGCGCACGAACCGGGCGGCCTTCTCCGAGGCGGCGATGTCCAGGGTCCCTGCGAACTGGGTGGGCTGGTTGGCGACGACGCCGACGGAGCGCCCTTCGACCCGGCCGAAGCCGATGGTCACGTTCGGCGCGTAGAGGCTCTGCAGCTCCAGGAAGTGCCCCTCGTCGAGGATCTGCTCGATGAGCGTGCGCATGTCATAGGGCGCGGAGGAGGAGTCGGGGATCAGCGAGTTCAACGCCTCGTCCCCGGTCTCGATCTTGGGCCGCTCCTCATGGTCCTCGATGGGGGCCTCCGCCAGGTTGTTCAGCGGCAGGAACTCCAGGAGCTCCTTGGCGAACTCGATGGCGTCCTCCTCATCGGTGGCCATATAGGCGGCGGTGCCGGTGGTCGTGGAATGCGAGCGCGCCCCGCCGAGCGTCTCCATGTCCACATCCTCACCGGTGACGGACTTGATCACGTCAGGGCCGGTGATGAACATGTGCGAGGTCTTGTCCACCATGATCACGAAATCGGTCAGCGCCGGCGAGTAGGCCGCGCCGCCCGCGGAGGGTCCCATGATCAGCGTGATCTGGGGGATCACTCCGGAGGAATGGACGTTGTTCCGGAAGATGTCGGCGAACATCGCCAGCGAGGAGACGCCCTCCTGGATGCGGGCGCCCCCGCCGTCGTTGATCCCGATGACCGGGCAGCCGTTGCGGGCCGCGAACTCCTGGACCTTGACGATCTTCTCCCCGTTCACCTTGGAGAGCGAGCCCCCGAAGACGGTGAAGTCCTGGGCGTAGACGGCGACGAGCCGCCCGTCGATCGTGCCGTAGCCGGAGACCAGACCGTCGCCCAGCGGATGGCGGGTCTCCATTCCGAAGGAGGTGGAGCGGTGCACGGCCATGGCGTCGAACTCCACGAAGGAGTCCTGGTCCAGAAGCATGTCGATGCGCTCGCGAGCGGTGTTCTTGCCGCGGCTGTGCTGCCTGGCCACGGCCTCCTCGCCCGCGGGGGCCTGAGTCTTGTCGCGGCGGCGGCGGAAGTCAGCGAGTTTGCCGGCGGTGGTGGTGAGATCTGACGTCATGGCTGCGCGGGGGCACCTTTCCGATCGCAGGCTGGAGGAAGTCCACAATTCAGCGGCCAGTCTATCCACGGATCAGGGCTCATCCGCTGTGGACTCTCTACAAGATCCCACGTGAGATCCCATGCAGCAGTTGCGCCGGGAGTCGGACACGGCCGCTTCCGTCCCAGGTTACCCACCGGTAGGGTGGGGCTATGACCCAGTTCACATCCTCAGACGCAGCCTCCTCCGCAGAGACGGTCACCCCCGTCTCCGCCGATCTCACCGGGCGGACGGCACTGATCTCCGGCGGCTCACGCGGGATCGGCCATGCGATCGCCGTGGCTCTGGCCGCCCGAGGAGCCAACGTGGCGCTGGTGGCGAAGACCGACACTCCGCATCCGAAGCTCGCCGGCACCGTCCACACCGCCGTGGAAGACATCTGCGCCGCGGGCGGCAACGGACTGGCCGTGGTCGGAGACGTGCGTCGTGATGAAGACGTGAGCGCCGCCGTCGAACGCACCGTGGAGACCTTCGGCGGAATCGACATCCTGATCAACAACGCCTCGGCCATCGATCTGTCCCCCACCGAGGGGCTGGACATGAAGCGCTACGACCTGATGCATGACATCAATGTCCGGGGAACGTTTCTGCTCTCCAAGCTGGCGGCCCCGCACCTGCGCGCCAGCGCCGCCAGGCATCGGGCTGATGCCCCCGCGGGCGGGGGCGAGTCCGGCTTCACGCCGCAGATTCTCACGCTCTCCCCGCCGCTGGCGCTGGCTGAGGCGGGACTGGACCCTGTCTGGCTGGGCAAGCACCTGGCCTACACGATGTCGAAGTACGGGATGTCGATGACCACCGTGGGCCTGGCTGAGGAGCTCGCCGCCGACGGCGTGGTCGTGAACTCGCTGTGGCCCGCGACCTATATCGACACCGCCGCGATCAGGAACCTGGCGACGCTCGCCGGTGAACAGGGCGAGGCCATGATCCGGGGGGCCCGCCGGGTGGAGATCGTCGCCGACGCCGCAGTGGCCGTGCTCTCCGGACAGATGACGAGCCGCGACGGCGAGGGCGGACAACGTCCGATCAGCGGAGCCTTCCTCACCGATGAGCAGGTGCTGCGCCACCTGGGCATCACCGACCTCGCCGACTATGCCGTGGATCCGGGGAGCGAGCTGATTCCCGACGCGTTCCTCTGAGCAGCTGGCTGCTCGGCGGCGCGGCTCGCTCCCGGCCATGAGTCGTCTGCACCGGTGGCCTACTCTTGGCCCATGACCGCCGCTCCGCCTCCGCTGCACGCCCTGCCTGCTCTGGACATCGACCTGCTGCGGCGACGACTGCTTCGCGGCGCCGGCGGCGGCTATGCCCGCGTGGAGCGGATCGAGTCCGTGGGCTCCACGAATCAGCACCTCCTCGATGCCCTGGCCGCTGATGACGCGGCAACGGCGTCCTGGCCGCATCTGTCCGTGCTGACAGCAGAGGAGCAGACAGGAGGCCGCGGACGTCTCGGCCGGGTCTGGACCTCACCCAGGGGCGCCTCGCTGTCCACCTCGATCGTGCTGCGGCCCCGGCTTGACCCGACCCATCTGGGCTGGCTCTCGATGCTGGCAGGCAGGACCCTGGTGGACACGCTGCGCGAGGACCACGGGCTGGACACGGCGTCCCAGCGTGCGGTGCTGAAGTGGCCCAATGATGTCCAGGTGACCCAGCCCGTCGGTGCGGAGAAGAAGATCAGCGGGATCCTCGCCGCCGCGGTGCCAGCCATGGCTGGGAGCGGACCGAGCGCCGTCGTCCTGGGCATCGGCATCAATGTGCTGCTTCAGGACACGCAGCTGCCCACCGAGAACGCGACGTCGGTGCTGATCGAGCTGCGGCGCGCCGCGAACGGGCCGGTCCCCGCGGAGCTGGGCGGAGAAGAGGCCGCGCGACTGCGCACCGAGCTGCTCTGCGGCTTCCTGGAGCGCTTCGCGCTGCGGCTGCACGCGGTGGAGGAGCTGGCGTCGCGGGACCCCGAGGGGGTGTCGGTGCTGCTGCGCGAGCAGGTCGGGGAGGTGCTGAGCACACTCGGCCAGCAGGTCCGGGTGGAGCTTCCCCACGGCGGCGCTGAACGCGGGGTGGCGCGGTCACTGGGACCGGATGGCTCCCTCCAGGTGCAGGTGAGCCATGTTCGGTCGGGCCTGGAGCGGGACTGGACGGTCTGCGAGCCGGTGCTGAGATCGTTCTCCGCGGGCGACGTCGTCCATCTCCGCCCGTCCCCCTAGCGTTTTACCGGGCCCTGCGTGCTTTACCGGCGCTGCGGTCGCGCAGGTAGTTTGCGCAGGGGGCGGTAAAACGCAGGGAAATGCTCCCCGGTAGACTGAGCGGCGAGAACCGTTGTGATGATGAGTTGTGATGATGACCGGCAGGAGGCTGTGGCTGACCATGAAGCTCAAGCTGGTCGAGGGTGAACAGGTGGTCATTCGGACCCGCGCCCACCACCGCGCGCTGCTGCCGGCGCTGATCAGCTTCCTGGTCACCGTGGCGATCATGAGCTTCCTGCTGGGCTACATCGCCCGCGCCGATCAGCCCGAGTTCATCGAGCACTACCACCACATCGGCGTGTTCGTCATCTGGGCCGGAGGACTCCTGGGCCTGGCGTTCGGCTCGCTCAAGCCCGCACTGAGCTGGGCCAACCGACTCACCTACCTGACCAGTCATCGCCTGGTGCAGAAGAACGTCATCGGTGCCGCCCAGGCGACCGTGGTTCCGCTGGGGCTGCTCTCCGAGGTGCAGATGAAGCAGTCGCGGCTGCAGTCCATGTCCGACTCGGGGGACCTGCTGCTGCTCCACGGCGCCTACGGCCAGCACCAGCGCACGCGCCTGAACAACATGCCCGACGCCCAGCACTTCCAGACCGTCATCGCCGAGCAGCTGAGCGAGTACCGTCGCAACGTGGCCGCCCAGTACGCGAACCAGGCCCCCGCTCCGGGCGGATATGGAGAAGCCCACTATGCCTGAACCGCGTGACCGCAGCAGAGACAACGATCCGCGCCCGGTCTACCTCGGCGGGGAGGACCCCGACGTCTCCTGGCGCGCCGTCCGGCATGACCCTGCGCCCAGCAGCTCGGGGGCCGCGGCGGGATCCGGCGGTCCGGGTTCCGGTTCTGGAGACGTGGACCAGTCCGCGGCACAGACCGGAACAGAGCCGGTCTCGCCCTCCGGGGCGGAATCGGCGGACTACACCTCCGCAGAGCTGGAGGCCGCCCGCAGAGACTGGTCAGACTTCAACTCTCCGCGGCTGCATGGCCAGGTGCGCCAGGCCATGCTCCAGGAGGCCGGGGGCCGCAGCATCAGCGCCGGTCCCGATGCGGCCGCACCCGCGGAGGGACTCGCCGACCGCACGGTCAGCCGCGCCGCCCGCGAGGCTCAGACGGCTCGGACGCGTTCCGCGGATGCCGCGGCAGGCCATGAGCGCTCCCCGGAGACCGCCGCGATCCCCATTCCGAGCATGGAGCAGCGCCAGTGGCACCGGACCATCCGCGAGCTGGAACATCGGCTCCTCGGCGCCGAACGGACCCTGACCTACCGCGAGATGGCCCGGCAGCTCGGCGTCTCCACCCGCTCCGCCCGCCGACTCTGGCGCGCGCTGGGCTTCCCGAACCTCGACGACGACGTCAAGGCCTTCACCCAGGCCGATGTGGAGGCCCTGGCCACCATGATCGAACTGGTCCGCGATCAGCACCTCAACGAGGAGACCGCCATCTCGCTGACCCGCTCCGTGGGCCAGATGACCGACCGCATGGTCGTCTGGCAGATCGAGGCGCTGGTGGAGGACAAGATCGCCAACGACCAGCTCTCGGACGCAGTGGCACGCACCCAGGTGGTGGAGACGCTGCCGAAGCTCATCGAACCCATCCAGAAGCTGATGGGCTACACCTGGCGCCGGCAGCTCTCCGCGGCGCTGCAGCGGCTGACCGTGCGGGTCGAGTCCGGCCTGGCCGCCAGCGCCCACGGGCGCACCGGCGAGGAGAACGACTCGGCGCTGCCGCTGGCCCGTGCTGTGGGCTTCGCCGATCTCGTCTCCTACACCTCACTCTCCCGACAGATGAACGAGCGCACCCTGGCGCACATGGTCCAGCACTTCGAGTCAAAATGTGCCGAGATCATCTCCATCGGCGGCGGCCGACTGGTCAAGACGGTCGGGGACGAGGTCCTCTACAACGCGGAGACCCCCGAGGCAGGTGCCGAGATCGCCCTGGCACTGGCCGAATCCATAGCCGCCGACGGCGTGCTCCCCGAGGCGCGGGTATCGGTGGTCTGGGGACGGGTGCTCTCCCGGATGGGGGACATCTACGGACCCACGGTGAACCTCGCCGCAAGACTCACCTCGCTGGCCGACCCGGGGACGATCCTGGTGGACCAGGTGACCGCCCAGACGCTGGAGACCAACCCCGACTATCTGCTGGTGCCCCAGCCCCCACGCATCGTGCGAGGCTTCGGAGAGGTCCAGCCGAACATGCTGCTGCGCGGCCAGGGAGCCGGCATGGAGCGGGACTGACGCCGCGCCTGCCTCGCGCTTTCCGCCTCACTGTCAGCTGCGCACCGTCAGGTGCGCACCGGCAGGTCGACGGTGAGGCAACGGGAGGGCGGCGGCCGTGCAATGTGTCCACCGTGATCAGCCGCCCCGTGACAAGATAGAGATGTGGCAGCCAGCGCAGAAGGTCCAGAAGAAGCCCAGGAGTCCCGCCAGGAGCCTGCGGGCCTGTACCTGGACTATGGCTACGGGTCTCATGTGGGCCTGCGCCGAGAGCTCAACGAGGACTCTTCGGTCATCACCGACACCCTCTTCGCCGTGGCCGACGGCATGGGCGGTCACGAGGCCGGTGAAGTCGCCTCGGCCCTGGCCGTGCAGACCCTCGCGGACGGCTGGAACCGCGCCGAGGGCCGCGTCTCACGGGACCAGATCCAGGCCTACCTGGGCGAGGCCGATCAGCGCATCCGTGAGGCCACGGACTCCAAGGCGGGGACCACCGTCTCGGGCGCCCTGTTGGAGGACCATGAGGACGGTCTGAGTTGGGTCGTGTTCAACATCGGTGACTCCAGGACCTACCTCTACGAGCAGGCCGAGCTGCGCCAGCTGACCAGGGACCACTCCCAGGTCCAGGACATGTTCGACTCCGGCCTGATCACTGCCGAGGAGCTGCACAGCCATCCGCAGCGCAATGTCATCACCAGGGCCCTCGGCGCCGGCGAGATGTGGGACGCCGACTTCACCACTGCGGCCGTGCGCGCCGGACAGCGGCTGATGATCTGCTCCGACGGGCTCAGCGGAGAGCTCACCGACGATGAGATCGGCCGCATCCTCGGAGCCGGGCGCAATGCCCAGGACACCGTGGATTGGCTGATCCACCAGTCGCTGCGGGCCGGCGGGCGTGACAACGTCACCGTCGTCGTCGTCGATGTCCAGCAGCAGGATGTCCAGCAGCAGGATGCCCGGCAGCAGGATGTCCAGCAGCATGACTCCCCGAAGCAGGACGGCCCGCCGCAGGAGGATTGACGTGCTCCCGGCGTCTCGCTAGCGTCAGACAGAGACATCCGCTGTCACCGACGCTCGCGTCGGGCGGTCACGGAGCACCTCCGCCGCCGCCTTCGGACGCAGGAAGGAGCAACCATGCAGCTGACCACACTCCGAGGCGTCTATGAGGCCCAGGGCCCATTCGCCACCGTCTATCTCGAAGCGCGTTCCCCGGCCGCTGACGCCGAGGACCAGCTTCGCCTCCGTTGGCAGGATCTGCGCTCCCAGCTCGCCGACGCGGGCACTCCCGAGCCGGCGCTGACCGCACTGGACGAGGCGCTCGCCGAGGCCACCCCGACCGAGGTCCACGCCGAAGGCCGAGTCCTCGTGGCCGACCAGACCCGCGTGGTCCTGAACGAGCACTTCGATGCCGCGCAGGGATCCGGGGATCTCGCCGTGGTCGGCGAGCCTCCGCAGCTCGGGGACTACGTCCGCCAACGCCTCGGTGCTGTGCGGATGCTCGTGGCCATCGCCGACCAGAAGCAGGCCGTCATCCGTCGTCTTGTCGTCGCCGGCGAGGAGCTGCTGGCCTCCGGCGCCGAGGAATCGGTGCAGGGCAGCAGCGTCGAATCGGTGCACAAGCCGCGCGAGGGCGCGCTGAGCCATAAGCAGATCCAGCGCACGGCCGATGAGGCTGCCGCCCAGAACATCCGGGACATCTCCGCCCGCGTGGCCAAGATCGCTGACTCCTGGCACCCTGACGTGATCGTGATCGCCGGCGAGACGCAGGGCCGCCGCGGCCTGCACGAGGAGCTGCCCAAGGCTCTGCAGGACTCCACAGTGGAGGCCGAGTCCGGCGGCGGCATCCCGTCCGGCCACGCTGATGAGGGGACCGAGCAGGCCCTGAGCGAGGAGCTGACCGTCATCGCCCGCCGCGTGGTGATCCAGCGCAGCAAGGACCAGACCGACCGCTATGGCGAGGCACACGGACACGGACGCGCCGCAGAGGGCGCCGAGGCAGTCCGCGCCGCCGTGCGACTGGGCGCCGTCGAGACGCTGCTGCTGCGACAGCACGAGAAGGCCACCGACGAGGACGAGCTGCTCGCCGCCGCCGCCGGAGTGGGTGCCTCGGTCGGCCTGCTCGGCACATCCGCCGAGGACTCCGTCGCCGCGATCCTGCGCTACGAGGCCCCGATCGAGGACGTCGCCGACTGATCACCGAACAGCCTGGCCGAGAGTCCCGGCGCACGGCGCAGGACTGAGAAGTCGGGTCGACGACGGCGGCCGCTCACCACGCCAGGTGAGCGGCCGCCGTCGTGTCTGCGGGTCCTGCGCCTCGCCTTTGAGGATGGCCCCGACCGATAGACTGGGTCGAGTTCATCCACCACCGATCCCGAGGGAGCTGCATGTCTGAGATCTCGCGCGCCGACGTTGAGCATCTGGCAAAACTTGCGCACATCAGCATGACTGAGCAGGAACTGGAGAAGATGGCCGGTGAGCTGGCCGTCATCGTGGATTCCGTGGCGACCGTCTCTGAGGCCGTCTCCGGCGAGGTCCCAGCCACCAGCCATCCGCTGCCGCTGACCAACGTGTTCCGCGAGGACGAGGTCGGCCATGTCTTCACCGCTGAACAGTCGCTGCTCAATGCACCCGACGCTGAAGCCGGCCGTTTCAAGGTCCCGGCCATCCTGGACGAGGAGTGACCCCAGACATGACCACCCACACCCATGAGCTGATCCGGCTGACCGCCGCCGAGATGGCAGCGAAGCTGCGCGCCGGGGAGATCACCTCCGTGGCGCTGACCCAGGCACACCTGGATCGGATTGACACCGTCGACGGCGGCGAAGTCGGCATCCACGCCTTCCTGCACGTCTCTGCCGAGGAGGCCCTGCGCACCGCAGCCGAGGTGGACGCGATCCGCACGACCGGCGGTGCCGAGGCCGATGCCCTGCACCCGTTGGCCGGCGTGCCCATCGCAGTCAAAGACCTGATCGTCACCGAAGGTCAGCCCACCACCGCCGGATCCGCGATGCTTCAGGGCTGGATGAGCCCCTACGACGCCACCGTGGTGACCAAGCTGCGCGCGGCGAAGCTGCCGATCCTGGGCAAGACGAACCTGGACGAGTTTGCGATGGGCTCCTCCACCGAGCACTCCGCCTACGGCGTGACCCGCAACCCCTGGGACATCACCCGGATCCCCGGCGGATCAGGAGGCGGATCAGCCGCCGCCGTGGCCGCCTTCGAGGCGCCACTGGCGCTGGGCACCGACACCGGTGGGTCGATCCGCCAGCCCGGCGCCATGACCGGCACCGTCGGCGGCAAGCCCACCTATGGCGCGGTCTCCCGCTATGGGGCCATCGCGATGGCCTCCTCGCTGGACCAGATCGGTCCGGTGGCGCGCACCACCGAAGATGCCGCGCTGCTCCATGAGCTGATCGCCGGGCATGACCCCAGGGACTCCACCTCGCTGTCCGGCGAGGTCCCGGCCCTCGCCGAGGCCGTCCGCAGCGCTGACGTGTCGGGTCTGCGGATCGGAGTGATCAAGCAGCTCCAGGGCGAGGGATACCAGGAGGGCGTGCTGGCGCGCTTCCATGAGGCCCTCGACGCGCTGCGCGCGGCCGGTGCCGAGATCGTGGAGGTGGACTGTCCCAGCTTCGAGTATGCGCTGGGCGCGTACTACCTGATCATGCCCTCCGAGGCCTCCTCCAACCTCGCGAAGTTCGACGGCGTGCGCTACGGCACCCGGGTGCTCCCCGAGGGCGGGCCGCTGACCATCGAACGAGTGATGGGCTCCACCCGCGCCGCCGGATTCGGTGATGAGGTCAAGCGACGGATCATCCTGGGCACCTACGCGCTATCGGCGGGCTACTACGACGCCTACTACGGCTCCGCGCAGAAGGTCCGCACGCTGATCCAGCAGGACTTCGACGCCGCCTTCACCAAGGCCGACGTGCTGATCTCCCCGACCTCGCCCACGGTGGCGTTCCCGCTGGGTGAGAAGGACGACGACCCGCTGGCGATGTACCTCAACGACGTCGCCACCATCCCCGCCAACCTTGCCGGCATCCCCGGCCTCTCGGTGCCGGGCGGTCTCTCCGAAGGGCTGCCCGTGGGCATCCAGTTCCTCGCGCCGATCCGCGAGGACGCACGCGCCTACCGGGCCGGAGCGGCGCTGGAGAAGCTGCTCGCCCACAAGACGGGACCGTTCTGGGCCCAGGCGCCGGAGCTGTCCGAGGCATCGGAACTGACCCAGGCACCGGCGGAGGCGGCGGCTCAGCCCGCCGGGAAGTGAAGGAAGAGATGACTGACACGCTGACTGATGCAGAACCACTGAGCTACGAGGCGGCACTGGAGCAGTTCGATCCGGTGCTCGGCTTCGAGGTCCATGTGGAGCTGAACACCAAGACCAAGATGTTCTCCTCGGCACCCAATGCCTTCGGCGACGAGCCCAACACCAATGTCAACGAGGTCTGCCTGGGCCTGCCCGGCACGCTGCCGGTGGTCAACGGCAAGGCCGTGGAGTACGCGGTCAAGCTCGGCCTCGCGCTGAACTGCGAGATCGCCGAGAGGTGCCGCTTCGCGCGCAAGCAGTACTTCTACCCGGACACCCCGAAGAACTGGCAGACCTCCCAGTATGACGAGCCCATCGCCTTCGACGGCTACCTGGACATCGAACTGGACGACGGTGAGGTCTTCCGAGTGGAGATCGAACGCGCCCATATGGAGGAAGATGCAGGCAAGCTCACCCACGCCGGCACCTCAGGACGGATCCAGGGCGCGGACTATTCCCTGGTGGACTACAACCGGTCCGGCATCCCGCTGGTGGAGATCGTCACCAAGCCGATAGTCGGCGCCGGCGCCCGCGCCCCGGAGCTGGCCCGGGCCTATGTCTCGGCCGTGCGGGACATCGTCAAGGGGCTGGGGATCTCCGACGCCCGCATGGAGCGCGGCAACGTCCGCTGTGACGCCAACGTCTCGATGATGCCCAAGGGGACCACGACCTTCGGCACGCGCTCCGAGACGAAGAACGTGAACTCGCTGCGCGCCGTCGAGCATGCGGTGACCTACGAGATGCGCCGCCACGCCGGCATCCTGGCTGCCGGAGGGTCCATCGTGCAGGAGACCCGCCACTGGCAGGAGGGCACGCGGACCACGAGCTCGGGTCGCCCGAAGTCCGATGCTGATGACTACCGCTACTTCCCGGAGCCGGACCTGGTCCCGATCGTCACCACGTCCGCCTGGGTGGAGCAGCTGCGCGCTCAGCTGCCCGAGCCGCCGGCAGAGCGCCGCCGCCGGCTGCTGGCCGACTGGGGCTTCTCTGAGCAGGAGTTCCGTGATGTGGTCGCCGCAGATCTGCTGGATGAGATCCAGGAGACTGTCGCCTCCGGCGTCTCTCCTGCGGTGGCGCGCAAATGGTGGATGGGAGAGATCTCCCGGCTGGCCAACGCCCGCGATCTCGAACCGGCCGCCCTGGGTGTGCAGCCGGCGACCATCGGCGCACTGAACGCGCTGATCGAAGAGGGGCGGATCAACGACAAGATCGCCCGTCAGGTCCTGGAGCATGTCATCGCGGGGGAGGGCACCCCCGGCGAGATCGTCACCGCCCGCGGTCTGGAAGTCGTCTCCGACGATTCCGGCGCGCTGACGGCGGCCGTGGAGAAGGCCATGGCCGAGAACCCGGACGTGGTGGAGAAGATCGCTGGTGGCAAGCTCAAGGCCATCGGCGCACTGATCGGACCGGTCATGAAGGAGACCCGCGGCCAGGCCGATGCCGGCAAGGTCCGCGAGATCGTCCTCGCCAAGCTCGACATCGAAAGCTGAACCCGTCCCGACACGCTGGCTGACCGGCAGCTGAATATTTTCTGAACGGCCTGAGATCCGCGCCCCGGCGCGGGTCTCAGGCCGTTTTGTGTGTTCTATGGCACAATCCTCTCTTGTGCAATATTCCACCACCTGGAAACATGCACGATACACATTCATTGCGTGTCGCAAACTGACTGAAACAGTCGGGGAGTAGATTATTGCGCAACCCGGGGCTGCACCCCGGAGCGCAGTGTCACACGCGCTTGCACCGATCTTCGAATGAGGGAATCACATGAGCACCACGAGTGCATACATCACGGCGGCTGCCGCGGAGGAATCCGTTCTGCAGCAGACCGCCAACACCGTCGACGGGTGGTTCGCGGGAATCGCAGAGGGTTTCGCGAACATCATCTTCGCCACCATCCCGCTGGGCGGCTACGACGCTCCTGTCGTCGTGCTCTGGTCCATCCTCGCGGCCATAGGCTTCACGATCTACTTCGGCTTCGTCCAGTTCCGCACACCGAAGGTGAGCATCGAGGTGCTCCGCGGCAAGTGGACCACAAAGAAGGATCCGGGCGAGGTCTCCCACTTCCAGGCGCTGACCTCCGCAGTCTCCGCAACTGTGGGACTCGGCAACATCGCTGGCGTGGCCGCTGCAGTCTCCATCGGCGGCCCGGGTGCCACCTTCTGGATGATCATCGCCGGGCTGTTCGGCATGTGCACCAAGTTCGTCGAGTGCACGCTCGGCGTGAAGTACCGCTACATCGATGAGAACGGCATCGTCCACGGCGGACCGTTCCAGTATCTCAAGGTTGCCTTCCACAAGCTCGGCCGCATCCCGGTGGCGATCATCACCGGACTGTTCGCCATCGCCATCATGCTCTTCGGCGTGGTCGGCGGCGGCATGTTCCAGTCGAACCAGGCGTTCGGCCAGCTGCGTGCAGCCACCGGCGGCGAAGAGGGAATCTTCGGCTCTGAACTGGCGGCGCTGATCTTCGGCCTCATCTTCGCGGCGCTGGTCGGTGTGGTCATCATCGGTGGCATCAAGTCCATCGGCGCGGTCACCGCCAAGCTGGTCCCTGCCATGGCGCTCATCTACGTGGTGGCCTGCCTGATCGTCATCGCGGTGAACTTCGCCAACATCGGTGACGCTTTCGGCGCGATCATCGGTGGAGCCTTCTCTCCTGAGGGAATCTCCGGCGGCGTGCTCGGCGTCATCATCATCGGTGTCACCCGCGCGGCGTTCTCCAACGAGGCCGGCATCGGCTCGGCTCCGATCGCCCACTCGGCGGTCAAGACCCGTCGTCCGGTCTCCGAGGGCTTCAACGCGGCACTCGAGCCCTTCATCGACACCGTGGTGGTCTGCACCATGACCGCCCTGGTCATCATCTTCGCCTGGACCCCCGAGTACCAGGAGGCTCTGGACGCCGGTGGCGCGGAGAACCCGGTGGCGCTGACCTCGGCGGCCTTCGACTCCTTCCTGCCCGGCTTCAACATCGTGCTGACCGTCGCAGTCCTGCTGTTCGCCTACTCCACGCTGATCACCTGGGCCTACTACGGGATCCAGGCCTGGCGGCACCTCTTCGGCACCTCCAAGGTCGGTGACGCGATCTTCCGTGTGATGTTGCTCGTCCTGGTGATCCTGGGCTGCCTCGTCTCCGTCGGGAACATCTTCAGCTTTGCCGACTCGGCGCTGTTCATGTGCATCTTCATCAACGTGATCGGTCTGGTCATCCTGGCCCCGAAGGTCAAGGAAGAGATGAAGCAGTACCTGGCAGACCGCAAGGCAGGCCGCCTGCTGGAGGATCCGGAGCCGCTGCCCCACGAGCTGGCAGAGCGCCGCTGATTCCAGCAGCAGTGAGCATCTCCGCCCACTGAGCACAGAAGCCCGCCGGTTCCTCTCGAGGGGAGGGGATTCCGGCGGGCTTCTCCATGCCCTCGAGAGCGGGGCGCTCAGACCCTGCGGAGGAAGAAGGGGAACCGGGCATCCTTTGCTTCGAGCCAGAAGTCCCGCTCAGGCACTTCGCAGAAGCCCTCGGAGCGGTACAGGGCATGCGCGGTCGTCATGGAGGTCAGGCTGCACAGGGTGAGCCCATGGATCTCGGGGCGAGACTCGGCCTCGGCGATGATGTGTCGGACCATCCGCCGAGCGATCCCGCGCCCCTGGTGCTCCGGAGCCACAGCGAGCATCCGGAACTCCATCTCTCCGGCACGCGCGACCTCCGCCATCGGCCCGCCGGCATCGGTGACCGCCACGGAGGCTGCGATGTCGGTGCCGCTGCCGGCCGGCACCTCGGCCACCAGCAGCCTGGAGCCGGAGGCACGGGTCGCCACATCGGCGAGATGACTGACGTAGGAGTCCTCGGGGGTGAGAAATCCACCGTCCACGTAGGCGGACACGGTCAGCTCGGCGATCCGATCCCAGTCTGCCCGGGCGGCCTCGCGGATGAGCAGTTCAGGCCCGTTCTGCGCCATCACGCTCAGCGGGCCAGCGGGGCGGGGGAGAGCTCGCTGAGCTCCATCCCGATATCGCCGATCACGCACCAGTCGGGGCTCACGCTGCTGTCAGCTGCGGCGGGGCGGTGCACCGGCACCCCCGATTCCTCGGCGATGAGTGCGGCGGCGGCCCAGTCATGCTCCCAGATGCCGTATTCGGCGTAGGCGTCCTGGGTGCCGTCGGCGACCATGCAGATGTCCAATGCCGCAGCGCCGAGACGACGCATATTGCCGAAGGCCGGGAGCATCGCTGCCACGGCACGCGTCTGCTCCGCCCGCCGTGCAGGGTCATAGCCGTAGCCGGTGGAGAGCAGGCCCGCGGCGAGGTCCCCGGTGGGGCCGCTCAGTCGGACTGGTTCCGAGTCCCTATTGGTGCTGAAGGCGCCCTGACCGCGGCTGGCCCACCAGATGCGGCCCAGGGCCGGAGCGACGACGACGCCGGCCAGCCAGTTCCCATCGGGGCCCTGCAGCCCCACGGAGGTGCCGTAGTAGACGATCCCGCGGACGAAGTTCGTGGTCCCGTCGAGCGGATCGATCGACCAGCGGTGACCGCTGGGCTCCTGCGGGGTGGTGGTGCCGTACTCCTCGCCGGAGACCTCATCGTCGGGACGCCGCCGGTTGATGACCTCGCGGACCGCCTGCTCGGCACGCCGGTCGAAGTCGGTCACCAGATCCGAGGCGGAGGACTTCGTCTCGACCCCTGACTGCTCCTGTCCCAGGATCAGGCCCGAGGGGGAGACCTCCTCACGTTCGGCCAGGACGGCGGCGCCCGCCGCAGCGGCCTCGTGAGCGATCTCCAGCAGGTCCTGCAGCTTCTGAGCATTCATCGTCGTCACGCATCATCCAATCCATCGGGACCCTTGTTCAACAGGACAGTGAACTTCTCCTCGTCGAGCACCGGCACTCCCAGCGTCTCGGCCTTCTCCAGCTTCGTCCCGGCATTGGCGCCGGCGACCACGTAGTCGGTCTTCTTGGACACTGATCCGGCGGCGCGACCACCTCGGGTGATGATCGCCTCCTTGGACTCGTCCCGGGAGTAGCTCTCCAGGGACCCGGTGACCACCACGGTCAGTCCCTCCAGGGTGCGCGGGGTCGACTCGTCGATCTCATCGACCGTGCGGACCCCCGCCTCGGCCCAGCGCTCCACGATCCGGCAGTGCCAGTCCGTGCTGAACCACTCGGTGATCGCCGAGGCGATGGTGGGTCCCACCCCGTCGATCCCGGCCAGCTCCTCCTCGGTGGCGGTGCGGATCTTCTCCAGCGATCCATAGGCGCTGGCCAGCGCTCGGGAGGCGGTGGGGCCCACGTGGCGGATGGAGAGAGCGACCAGCACGCGCCAGAGGGGCTGCTGCTTGGCCTTCTCGAGCTCGGAGAACAGCTGCACGGTGCTGGCCGTGGGCTCGGAGGCCTTCTTCACGGTTCCGTCGCGGTGAAGCTGCTGCTTGGTCCAGAAGTACAGCGACGGCGCCCAGAGACCGGTGGCCTCACGCAGCCCGGTCTGTTCATTGCGCCGGCGGGTCTCGCGCCACACATAGACCTCTCTGAGGTCCTCGGGCTGCAGATCGAAGAGACCGGCCTCCCCATGGAGCACCGGCTGCTGGGGCATGGGGGAGCCGTCCTCGTCGAGGTCCAGGGAGATCCCCGAGGCGGCCGTCTCCTCCCAGTCGATGAGATCCCGGATCGGCCGGCGCAGGTCGGGATTGGTCAGCGCGAGTCCCGCCTCCTCGCCGAGGGCCTCGATGTCCAGCGCTCCGCGCGAGCCGATGTGGATGACCCGTTCGCTGACCTGCGCGGGGCAGCTCTCCGCGTTCGGGCAGCGGTAGTCGACGTCGCCCTCCTTGGCCGGGGCCAGCTCGGTGCCGCAGACCGGGCAGTGGGTGGGGAAGCTGAACTCCACCAGCTCGTGCTCGCGGGACTTCCGTGCGGCGAGCACCGGTCCCACCACTTCGGGGATGACGTCTCCCGCCTTGCGGACGATCACATCGTCGCCGATGAGCACACCCTTGGCCCTGACCACGTCGCGGTTGTGCAGAGTGGCACGAGAGACCACCGAGCCGGCGACCTTCTTGGGCTCCAGCACGGCGAAGGGAGTCACCCGGCCGGTGCGGCCCACATGGACCATGATGTCCAGCAGCCGGGTGTGCACCTCTTCAGGGGGGTACTTATAGGCCGCCGCCCACCGGGGCACTCGTGAGGTGTGCCCGAGCGAGCGCTGCTGGGCGAAGTCATCGACCTTGATGACGACTCCATCGATCTCATGGACCAGCTCATGGCGATTCTTCTCATGCTCGTCGAGGTACTGCTCGATCTGCTCGTAGTCATCGAACAGCCGGGTATAGGGGCTGACCGGGAGCCCCCAGGCCGCAAGCTGCTCGTAGGCGGCGTGCTGGCTTCCAGGCTCGAACCCCGTGCGGGCGCCGATGCCGTGCACGAACATGGACAGCGGACGCTCCGCCGTCTTCTTCGGGTCCTTCTGACGCAGCGACCCGGCGGCGGCATTGCGCGGATTGGCCAGCGGAGCCTTTCCCGCCTCGGCAAGCCGTTCATTGAAGGCGTGGAACTGGGCGGTGGGCATGAAGATCTCGCCGCGGACCTCCAGCTCTTCGGGATGGTCCTCTCCGCTGAGCTGCTCGGGGATGTCTCTGATCGTCAGCACATTGTGGGTGACGTCCTCACCCGTGGTGCCGTCGCCGCGGGTGGCTGCGCGCACCAGCCGCCCCTCGCGATAGAGCAGGTTGATCGCCAGGCCGTCGATCTTGACCTCCACCAGCCACTTCGCCGTCTCATCCGGGCGCTGGGCGGCCAGCGAAGCGCTGGCCCGGTCGAACCAGGTGCGCAGCTCGGAGCGGGCGAAGAGGTCTTCCAGGGAGTACAGCCGCTGGAGGTGCTGCACGGGCGAGAAGGCCTCGGCCACCTCGCCGCCCACCTCCTGGGTCGGGGAGTCCACGGCCACGATCTCCGGGTGCTCGGCCTCGATCTGTTCCAGCCGCTCGAAGAGCACGTCGAACTCGGCATCGGAGATCAGCGGATCATTGTCCTGGTAGTAGGCGATCCGGTGCCGGCGGACCTCCTCGACCAGCTCCACATACTCCTCGCGCAGAGCGGGGGGCGGGGTGGTCTCGGCAGAGTCAGCGGCGGTGTCCTGGGTTGATTCGCTCACTTGTCTGAGTCTAGTCGCCGCTAGGGTGTGGCACATGGCCTACGTGAAGTTCTCACCCGCCGAACATCCCGAGGCTGCCCTGGTCGAAGCCGCCGGGCTGAGCTGGTTGAGCCAGGCGGCGGCCGCGGGCGGGGCGCGGGTGGTCCCGGTCCTCTCGGCCTCCCGCGGCTGCAGGCCAGGCTCGGGTGTCGAGCACGAGCCTGGCCGGCTCGTGCTCGAGGAGATGGCCGCTGCCGCCCCTGACCTGCAGGCGGGACTGGACTTCGGCAGGGCCCTGGCGCGGACCCATGGGTGGCTTGCGGCCACCGGGTCAGGTCTGGGCTTCGGGAGCCTGCCCCCTGAGCATCCTGCGCAGACTCCGGCATATTTCGGTCCGGCCGAAGATCCCCTGGCCATGGGAACCGGGGTGCACAGCTCCTGGGGTGCCTTCATGGCGCAGGATCGCCTGGACCCTGTGCTGCAGCCGCTGCACGAGGAGATCCCCGCAGCGGAGGCTCAGCTGCTGGACACAGCGCGGGAGCGGATCGCCTCAGGGGATCTCGACGACGCCGAGCCCGCCTCGCTGATCCACGGCGATCTGTGGTCGGGCAATGTGCTGTGGAGTCCGCGGGCTCAGCCGATGACGCCGGAGCAGAGTCCGGTGCAGGCGGTGCTGATCGATCCCTCAGCCCACGCGGGTCACCGAGAGACCGATATCGCGCTGCTGCATCTGTTCGGGCTGCCCCAGCTGGACGCGGTGCTGGAGGGATATCAGCAGGTATCCCCGCTGCGTGCGGGCTGGCAGGACCGCATCGGACTGCATCAGTTCTTCTGTCTGACTGTGCATTGGAGACTGTTCGGGGCGGGCTACCGGAGTCCCACGCTGGAGGCCGCCGAGGAGATCCTCGCGCTGTGACCTCCGCGGCTCAGGCCTCCAGCACCTCGCGCAGGCGCTCCACCGGCTCCCGGATCTGGGCGAAGGAGGCGTCAAAGACGTCGTCAGGCATCATATAGGGGTCCACCACGTCATCGTCCTGGCCCGCAGCTTCATCGTGATCACGCTGTGCCGCCACGAGCGGCACCAGCGCAGTGAGCTTCTCCGCGGTCGAGGCGGCGCCTGCAAGCGCATCGCGCAGTGCAGCCTCGTCCACCGCGTCGAGCAGCCGGGTGAACTCCCGCAGGGTGAACACCTTCTGGGCACTGTCCGGGACATCGGTGAGGATGTCCTCCACGTGTTCATGGGAGGCGGTCAGGACCAGATCGCTCGAGCGGACCATCTCGGCGCTGAGCTGCACGGCCTGGAAATCCGCGGTATCGGCCCCCGCCGCGTCCAGCCGCTCCTTCATCTGAGGCTCCATGTCGTCACCGACATGGGCGTGGGTGCCGGCGGAGCGGACATCGATCTGATCTTCGCCCACGGCTTCCACCAGCAGACGATCCATCGCGGGGGAGCGGCAGATGTTCCCGGTGCAGACGGCGAGCAGAGTGTAGGTCTCAGTCATGGAATCTATCTGATCACACCTGCCGCCTCCCCGCAGATCTAGACTCTTCCTCGTGAAGAGAACGACGCCGCAGACCTCCGCTCAGGATGCTGTGACCCCGCCCGGCTCCGCCCAGGATGCTGTGACCCCGCCGGACCCCGCTCAACCGGACCAGCCTCGGGCCCGGCCAGCCCCGGGCCCGGGCCTTCCGCGAAGGTTCTATGGGTGGGAGCTGGCGACCGTGCTGGGCCTGTCACTGGGTCGCGCCGCGATCTATTCCGTGCTCCAGCTGGCCGAGCGGCTGACCCTGGCTCCGCTGGCAGAGCAGAGCGCCACGGTGCAGTCGTCGCGCTCGCGGGCCGAGTTCTTCGACTTCAGCTACCAGGTGCTGGACTCCGTCTTCGCCCTGGTGCCTGTGGTGCTGGTCTTCTATCTGTTCTTCCTGCATGGCGTGAATCCGTTCCGCAGGTTCGGCTTCGATCTCCGCGCCCCGGGCAGAGACGTGATGTTCGGCGGGGGACTCTTTGTGCTGATCGGTCTGGGCACGCTGGTGATCTATGGAGCCGGCCGCGCCGCCGGAATCACCGCGGAGCTCATCCCGGCGGACGTCGGGGATCAGTGGTGGACCGTCCCGGTGCTGGTGCTCACCGCACTGCGCCATTCACTGCTGGAGGAGGTGATCATGGTCGCCTATCTCTTCGACCGGGTCCGGCGGATCTGGCCCAGGGCCGGGATCTGGATGATCATCGGCGGCTCGGCCCTGCTGCGCGGGGCCTATCACCTCTATCAGGGGTTCGGCCCGGGAATCGGCAACCTGCTGATGGGACTGATCTTCGGCTGGATCTATCACCGCTATGGACGCGTGATGCCGCTGGTGATCGCCCACCTGCTGCTGGATGTGGTGGCGTTCCTCGCCTTCCCCCTGGTGGTGCAGCTGATCCCGGGGCTCTAGCAGATCGGGGCTGCGGCAGGGCTGCGGCAGGGCTGACGGCGAAAAGAGCTGCCGACGAGTAGAGGCCCTAACGAGAAGAGGCCCTGACGAGAAGGGGCCCCGACCGAAAACGGTCGGGGCCCCTTCCACGGGTGTCAGACGAGGTCAGTCGTCGTCTTCCTGGTCCTTCTTCTCGACCACGAGGGTCTCGGTGGTCAGCACCAGGGCCGCGATGGAGGCCGCGTTCTGCAGTGCAGAGCGGGTGACCTTCACCGGGTCGATGACGCCATCGGCGATGAGATCGCCATACACGCCGGTCTTGGCGTTGAAGCCGTGGTTGGGCTCCATCTCGGAGACCTTGGAGGCGACGACGAAACCGTCCTCTCCGGCGTTCTGCGCGATCCAGCGCAGCGGCTGGACCAGGGCTCGGCGAACGATGCCCACAGCAGCTGCGGCATCTCCGGTGAGCGCCTTCACGTCTTCGTCCTCGTCCAGCACGGAGAGCGCGTTGATCAGCGCAGTGCCGCCGCCGGCCACGATGCCCTCTTCCAGTGCAGCGCGGGTGGAGGAGACTGCATCTTCAATGCGATGCTTGCGCTCCTTGAGCTCCACCTCAGTGGCTGCACCGACCTTGATGACGCCGATGCCGCCGGAGAGCTTCGCCAGACGCTCCTGGAGCTTCTCGCGGTCCCACTCGGAGTCGGAGGCGTCGGCCTGGGCCTTGATCGTGGCAGCGCGAGCGTCCACGTCCTCCTTGGAGCCGGCACCATCGACGAGGGTGGTGGCGTCCTTGGTGACGGTGACGCGGCGGGCGGTGCCCAGGGAGTCCAGGTCGACCTGATCGAGCTTGAGGCCCAGATCGGGAGAGATGACCTGTGCACCGGTGAGCACTGCGATGTCCTCGAGCATGGCCTTGCGGCGGTCCCCGAAGCCGGGAGCCTTCACCGCGACCACGTTGAGCGTGCCGCGGAGCTTGTTCACCACCAGGGTGGAGAGGGCCTCGCCCTCCACATCCTCGGCGATGATGAACAGCGGACGCTTGGCCTGCAGGACCTTCTCCAGGACGGGCAGGAATTCGGCCATGTTCGAGATCTTGCCCTGGTTGATCAGGATCAGCGGATCTTCGAGCACGGCTTCCTGGCGCTCGGCGTCGGTGACGAAGTGCGGGGACAGGTAGCCCTTGTCGAACTGCATGCCCTCGGTGATCTCCAGCTCCGTGGAGGTGGAGGATCCTTCTTCGATGGTGATGACGCCGTCGGTGCCCACCGCATCGAATGCACGGGCCAGCAGTTCGCCGACCTCATCGTTCTGCGCGGAGATGGCCGCCACGTTGGCGACCTGCTGGCCCTCGACGTCGCGAGCGTTCTCGCGCAGTCGACGAGTCACCGCGGCCACCGAAGTCTCGATGCCTCGCTTGATCTCGCTGGGGGCCGCGCCTGCAGCCACGTTGCGCAGGCCTTCCTTGACCAGGGCCTGGGCGAGAACGGTGGCGGTGGTGGTGCCGTCACCTGCGACGTCGTTGGTCTTGGTGGCGACTTCCTTGGCCAGCTGCACGCCGAGGTTCTCGTACGGGTCTTCGACCTCCACCTCACGGGCGATGGTCACGCCGTCGTTGGTGATGGTCGGAGCGCCCCAGGACTTGTCCAGAACCACGTTGCGACCCTTGGGGCCGAGAGTGACCTTGACCGTGTCTGCAAGCTTATCGATGCCGGCTTCCAGAGCGCGGCGTGCAGCATCACTGAATTCAAGCTGCTTTGCCATTTATTGCTGCTCCTTTGAGAGTGTGAGAATTGGATCCAGATGAGGTCCGTGTAGAGACTTCAGCGGTCCGTTCTTACTTCTCGATGATGGCGAGGACGTCGCGAGCGTTGAGCACGAGGTACTCTTCGCCGCTGACCTTGACCTCAGTGCCGCCGAACTTGGAGTAGATGACGACGTCGCCCTCGGAGACGTCGACGGGGATGCGCTTGCCCTTTTCGTCGAAGCGACCTGGGCCCACGGCGACGACCTTGCCCTCCTGGGGCTTTTCCTTCGCGGTGTCGGGGATGACCAGACCGGAAGCGGTGGTCTGCTCTGCTTCCAGGGGGCGGACAACGATGCGATCCTCGAGAGGCTTGATGGAGACTGACACGTCAGTACTCTCCTTTGCGTGGTGTGGATACGGATTATCAGCACAGGCCCGTGCTGAGCCTCCCGGTGCGTCCGGGGTGCTCGACGAGCCGAAATCTGTCGCACGCCTTGGGAGTGGCCAACCGTCGTCGCGGTGCCGGATGGTGCCCCGTCAGGCTGATATCCGCAGGTTGACGACCTGCGGACAAGCTGGCACCCGAGGGTCTCGAGTGCTAACTGAAACTTTAGGACGGCCTTAGCACTCGGTCAAGCAGAGTGCTAAGGCTTTGGCTCCGGGCGGACGGGGACGGCACGTAGACTTGTCGCTGAGCCACCCCTTTTTGACCCGCGAGAGGCACCACCGTGACTGAAACTCATCAGCAGACGAGCGCGGCCGGCACCCCGGAGCATGATCCCTTCGGCTTCGTCGGACTGACCTACGACGACGTGCTGCTGCTCCCCGGCGCGACCGACGTCATCCCTTCAGAGGCCGACACCGCTACCCGGTTCTCACGCAACATCACGTTGCAGTCTCCGGTGGCATCCGCCGCGATGGACACCGTCACCGAGGCGCCGATGGCGATCGCCATGGCCCGCCAGGGCGGCATCGGCATCCTGCACCGCAACCTCTCCATCGAGGACCAGGCCAGGCAGGTGGACAAGGTCAAGCGCTCCGAGTCAGGCATGATCAGTGATCCCGTGACGATCACCCCGGACGCGACCATCGCCGATCTCGACGAGCTCTGCGCGCACTACCGCGTCTCCGGGCTTCCTGTGGTCGACGCAGAGTCGAAGCTGCTGGGCATCATCACCAATCGTGACACCCGGTTCATCCCGCGCGATCAGTACCTGACCACCAAGGTCTACGAGAAGATGACCCCGCAGCCGCTGATCACCGCCCACGTCGGCATCCCCAACGAAGAGGTGCTGCGGATCTTCTCCGAGCACCGCGTGGAGAAGCTCCCGCTGGTCGATGACGACGGCGTGCTCCAGGGCCTGATCACGATCAAGGACTTCGACAAGGCCGACCGCTATCCTCAGGCCACGAAGGACGAGGAGGGCCGCCTGCGCGTCGGCGCGGCCGTCGGCTTCTTCGGTGAAGGATTCGAACGAGCCATGACCCTGGTCGAGGCCGGTGTCGATGTCCTGGTGGTGGACACCGCCAACGGTCACACCCGCGGTGTGCTGGACATGATCGCCCGGCTCAAGGCTGAGCCGCGCGCCGCCGGGGTGGATGTGGTCGGTGGACAGGCGGCGACGCGAGAGGCCGCCCAGGCGCTGATCGATGCCGGTGCCGATGCGATCAAGGTCGGCGTGGGCCCAGGCTCGATCTGTACCACCCGCATCGTCGCCGGTGTGGGCGTCCCGCAGGTCACGGCGATCTACGAGTCCGCCAAGGCAGCCATCCCGGCCGGCGTCCCGCTCATCGCCGACGGCGGACTGCAGCATTCCGGAGACATCGGCAAGGCCCTGGTCGCCGGGGCCGACTCGGTCATGCTGGGCTCCCTGCTGGCCGGTTCCGCAGAGTCCCCCGGGGACCTGGTCTTCTACAACGGCAAGCAGTTCAAGGCCTACCGAGGCATGGGCTCCATGGGAGCCATGCAGACCCGCGGGAAGAACACCTCCTTCTCCAAGGACCGCTACTTCCAAGCAGACGTCCCCAGCGATGAGAAGCTCATCCCTGAGGGCATCGAGGGACAGGTGCCCTATCGAGGCCCGCTCGAGGTGGTGTTCCACCAGCTCACCGGCGGTCTGCGCCAGACCATGTTCTATGTGGGCGCCCATACCGTCGAGGAGCTCAAGTACAAGGGCAGATTCGTCCGCGTCACCTCGGCGGGCCTGAAGGAATCGCACCCGCATGACATCATGATGACGGTGGAAGCGCCGAACTACCGGCGCTAGTAAAGGAGCTGTTTTGAGCAACGAGATCCCTATTGGCCTGGCAAAGAACGGACGCCGGGCCTGGGCGCTCGACGATGTCGCCATCGTCCCGAACCGACGTACTCGCAGCCCGCAGGATGTGAGCCTGGACTGGCGCATCGACGCGTACTCCTTCACCATGCCGGTGATCGGAGCCCCGATGGACTCTGTGATGTCCCCGGCCACCGCCATCGAGCTGGGCAGGCAGGGCGGATTGGGCGTGCTGAACCTCGAGGGTCTGTGGACCCGCTACGAGGATCCTGAGCCGGTGCTCGCCGAGATCGCAGCGCTGGGCGCCGATGAGGTCTCCGCGGAGAACACCCGACGTCTGCAGCAGCTCTACTCCGAGCCGATCAGGGCCGAGCTGATCACTGCACGGCTCGCGGAGATCCGTGAGGCCGGCGTCGTCGTCTCAGGCTCGCTGACGCCCCAGCGCACGCAGGAGTTCTACCGCACGGTCATCGAGGCCGGGGTGGACATGTTCGTCATCCGGGGCACCACAGTCTCCGCGGAGCACGTGGCGCAGAACGGCGACCCGCTGAACCTCAAGGAGTTCATCTACGAACTCGATGTGCCCGTGATCGTCGGCGGTGCCGCCGGGTACACGCCCGCGCTGCACCTGATGCGCACCGGTGCCGCCGGCGTGCTGGTGGGCTTCGGAGGCGGAGCCGCCACCACCACCCGCCGAGCCATGGGGATCCGCGTGCCGATGGCCACCGCCATCAGTGACATCGCCGCCGCACGCCGGGACTACCTCGATGAATCCGGAGGCCGCTACGTCCACGTCATCGCCGACGGCGGCATGGGCTCCTCCGGAGACCTGGTCAAGGCACTGGCCATGGGGGCCGACGCCGTCATGCTCGGCACCACGCTGGCCCGCGCCGAAGAGGCGCCGGGCAGAGGCTGGCACTGGGGACTCGAAGCGGTCCACCCGGACTTCCCGCGCGGACACCGCACCCGGGTCGGGACCGTGGCGCCGCTGCAAGAGGTGCTGTGGGGCCCCGCCCACCACACGGACGGCTCCTCGAACCTGATGGGCGGCCTGCGCCACGCGATGGCCTCCACCGGCTACGTGGACCTGAAATCCTTCCAGCGCGTGGACGCCATCGTCTCCCCGATGGGCCAGCAGACCCGCTGACCGCCCTCACAGACTGGGTAGTATGCGGTGCATGACGCATGACTTGGCCCCGGCGGCCCGCAGAATAGTGGGCCTCGACGCGCTGGTGTGCCTCGCCGCTGTCGGGCTGGGTGTTGCTGGCGGGCTCGTGCTGACAGCTTTAGGTGAGACGCTCATCGCTGGGTCGATCAGCGGTGAATCGTTGAGTTTCTACCCCGTGCTCTTCATCATGATCATGTTTCCCGCGTTCGTGAGTGCAGGTGTTGCCGTCGTCGCGATACAGGTCCTTCGACGAGTCTCTGGGACGAAGAAGACCGCGCGGTGGGAAGCCCTTCTGGGGGCTGCTGTGGTCGCGCTGGGCATCTCGCTCGGGATCTACTCGTGGGGCGGTATGGGAAGCATCCTCGCTATGGCGCTGACGGGCTTGCCCGCCGCATTCCTGACCTGGCTGGGCCTGCGCAGAACCGGCGCGATCGCCGCTCGCAGGGCCGTACCGGGTCTCTCTTAGAGCTGCGGGGTGTCGCAGGACCTCAGCCCTGCGACACCCCACAGCTCTGCGTCTTCCTGCCAGCAGGATCAAGCAGCTCAGCAGCTGCCTGTCTCCTCCCAGGGACCGTAGGGGTCTCCGGGCTCCTGATTCCGGGTGTGCCACTTCGCCGAGTAGCTGACGCCCTCGTGCACGATGGTCTCGCCGCCGTCGAACTGTGAGCTCGGTGCCCACTGCGGCAGGGTCGCGTCGCCACATTCCGCAGGCGTCCCCACCTCGGACCAGGCGCTCCATGGGGATGCCCCGGGGACCTGATTCTGGGAGTACCAGAGTGCGGTGTAGACGCCGCCCTCGTAGGTCACGGTGTCGCCGTTGGTGTAGACCGCGGCTGCGTCCCAGGCCTCGTCGCTGGGAGGCTCCTCGCCGCCGTCGTCGTCTCCATCCTCGTCCTCATCACTGTCGCCGGGGGTGCCGGCTTCGGAGAGGGCGAGGTCGGCCAGGATCGGATCGTGATCCGAGGAGCGCCACTGATCTGGTGCGTGGAGCAGGGTTCCCACGGAGTTGTAGCGGCTGTACTCCAGCGCGAGCGGTTCCACGGCGTTGATGTTCCAGATCTGCGTCTGGGCCACATCGCCGGCGGCGGCTTCGGTGGCGAAGAGGTGGTCCAGGGACCCCACGGCGCCGTCGTACATGTAGCTGTAGCCGCCGGTCTCCGCGGAGAGGTTCGTGTACCCGGCCTCGGTGATGACCTGGATCGGGTCCTCCAGCTCGTAGGAGTTGAAATCGCCCATCAGGAAGAGCTTCTCGGTTCCGGCATCGGCCTGCAGGGCGTCGGCGAAGGCCACCAGCGCCTCGGCCTGCCGGACCCGGTCCCCGTTGAAGGAGCCCTGCCCGTTCGTGTCGGCGTTGTCACCGGTGCCGCTGCCACCCTTGGACTTGAAGTGGTTCACGACGGCGAGGAAGCTCTCCGCGTCGTCGGTCGTCTCGCCGGAGCCGTCTACCTCCGTGAACTCCTGGGCCAGCGGTTCGCGTGCGTTGGAGAAGATCGCGTCCAGGTCCAGCTCCCCGAGCTGGCTCTGATCGAGGTCATCGACCCCGTCTTCGAAGAGGATGCGCGAATCGCCCTCGGGGGCGACCCGATCGGTGCGGTAGATGAACCCGTTGCGGATCACATCTTCTTCGGCGGGAACCTCCTCGGGAGATTCGACGTAGTCCCAGGTGCCGGCGCTGTTCTCGGCGCTGTTGAGCGCCTCGACCAGGGCTGCCAGCGCCCGGTCCCGATCACCGTCCTCGAAGAAGTACCGGGTGTTCTCGATCTCCTGGAGAGCGACGACGTCGGCATCGAGCCCGTCGATCGCCGCCACGATCTTGTCCTCCTGGCGTTCGAAGCTCTCCTGGCTGTAGGCGCCACGCGCGTCGCAGTAGTCGTTGGTGGTGGGGTTGCCGTCGATGTCGGTGTAGTACTCACATCCGGCCTCGTCCTCGCCGAGGGAGATGAAGTAGTTGAGCACGTTGAATCCGGCGATGCGCACATCTCCGGTCCGTTCCGCAGGGGACTCATTGCCCTCGCGGGTGTTCTCGAACTCTGCGGGCTGGACCTGCTCGGCCGTCTCCGGGGTGAGCTTGCTCAGCGGCTGCAGCCGCCATTCCTCGAACCGGTAGTCCATGATCACGTCGGTCTGCCACAGCACCTCGGCGCCGATGCGGATCGGATCCTCAAGCGTGAGATACGGCAGCGGCTGGTCACGGTCCTCGCTCCAGGCCTGCCAGGAGGTCGACGCCGCGTCGTCGAGGTAGATGACGCGCTCAGCGTTCTCAGCGGCCAGCGCCTCAGCCTCGGGGCCCGGGCGGAACGCCGAGGTGGGGTTCACCAGCGGCTCCTCTCCCACAACGATGCCGATCTCGCCGTACTGGTTCAGCGTGTAGTGGTCGGTGACCGTGTAGGTGCCCTGCGGGTCGATCAGCATGCCCAGCAGGGATTCGCGGTCCTCCGCGTTCTCCGGAACCTCCACGGAGGCGGGCTTGACCGCCTCGAAGGGCTCATCTTCGATCAGGCTGAACTCGTGGTGCGGGGTCTGCGTGGACTCCGGGTAGAGGCTGATCTGCGGAGCGTCGTAGTAGACCTCGGCGTCGCCGGTGATCTCGACGAAGTCGCCGACCTGCACGCGCTGCTCGGAGACCGACCACGGCGAATACACGAAGATCGCGTCCGAGGTCTCGTGCGTGCTCAGATCCACGTCCCCGCCGGACCCTGTGGTCTGCAGATAGAAGCCGTTGAAGCTCTGCTCCGCGGGGTACACGGCGGTCACCACGCCGCGAGTGGTCACGGCGAACTCCTCGTCATCGCCTGCCAACGTGGAGTTGATCTCGTCGATCTCCAGCTCCGTGGGATCCGTCTCGGGATCTGTGGGTTCTGGGTCGGTCGGCTCCGGGTCGGTCGGCTCGGGATCCGTGGGTTCAGGATCCGTAGGTTCCTCACCGGGCTCAGAGGGTTCAGGATCTGTGGGCTCAGGCTCAGGCTCCGCGCCGGGGCTGGTCTCGCCCGCGGCGTTGGTGGGCGAGGGAGTCCCTCGGGTGAAGTCCGCGGAGTTGTCGTCGGTATCGGATCCCCCGGTGCGGTTGAGCGACTGGGTGTTGGTCCCCGAGGTCGCCGCAGCGGTCTCGAAGGTGTTGGTGCTGCCGAAGCCCAGCAGGTCTGCCACCCCTTCGTGATCCACCACTGACTCCAGCGGCAGCCCCTCCAGAGTCTCGGCGGTGGTGGCGAGGATCAACGTCCCGCCAGCACCCGCACCGATCGCCGCACCGGTCTCGGCGTCAGCTGCCGGGAGCCCCGCGCCGTCGCCGCTGTTGCCTCCGCCCTGGATCAGGTAGTGCCCGTCGGGCTGGATCTCTCCGCTGAGCTCCACCGTGGATGTCGGCGCGCCGGTGGAGGACCGGGCACGGTACTGCAGCGACCAGTCGGTGAGGCTCACCGTCTCCTCGCAGGTGTTCAGCAGTTCGACGAAGCGGTGGGACAGTGCCGCCGAGCCGCTGCCGCCGTTGGGGAACGCCTCGTTGATCACGACGCAGTCTGCGCCGGAGACCTTCTCCGGGGCAGGAGTCTCGGGGGTGGCGAAGGCCGGGGCGGGTGCCAGCAGCGCGGTGCTCAGACCGACAGCTGCGAGTCCGCGGGCGAGGCGTCGTGGTCCTGGTGGGGGAGCATGGCTGGGGGATCTCATCAAGGCATAGTCCTCAGGTCAGTGCGAATGATCGGGCCGTGTTTCCTGGGTGAGCGAGTGAGCGCAGCCACATCGCGTCCCAGATCGCATCAAAGCAGTGTCATGTGAACGGCGTGCTACATGAAGGGAAATGTCCGACTCTCCCGGGCAGGACGGGCTGATCTGGGACCTCATATGTCCGACCGGACGACGCCGGCTGGACGCCTCGTATACCCCCTGGGGTATTATTTGGGTTCAGCATCGACCAAGGGAGAACGCCATGTGCCGTGCAGTGACCTGCAAGACCTGCGGAAAGACCACCTGGGCAGGCTGTGGCCAGCATGTCGACGAGGTGATGCGCGAGGTGAGCTCCACTCAGCGTTGCCCCGGACACGAGCCGGAACCGCGCAGCGGATTCTTCGCCCGCCTGCTCGGTCGCTGAGCCTGACCAGGGACCAGGAGCTGAGGACCGGAACAGGAGCCGTTCGCCTTGAGGGCAGACGCATCGAGCGGCCGAGGCCGACACGCGAAAAGGGTCCGTCACCGAGACGCTGTCTCAGTGACGGACCCTTTCGGTTCCGCGGAGGATGGGGTGTTGAGTCTCAATACATATTCAAGGGATGTCTCAATACATCGGAAAGGTTCCGGTGGCCGATCATGATTGATGACCAAGCGCAAGCAGATCATCACAGCGGTCAACAGAGGCACGATGTCTCAAGCCCAGGCTGCACGGGCCTACGGGGTCTCGGAATCGATGGTTTCCAAACTCTTGAGACAGTGGGCCCGAGAAGGCGAGGCGGCGTTCTACACCAAGACCCGCAGACCCCATTCACACCCTGCCGCGACGGGCCAGGAGGTCATCACCGAGATCACCCGACTGCGGACTGAGCTGGTGGCCCAGGGCCTGGACGCAGGCCCGGCCACGATCAGAGATCACCTGCGCAAGAACCTCTCCGAGAATCAGACCCCGTCCCGGGCGAGCATCGCGCGGATCCTGAACCGGCAGAACCTGGTGGCACCCGCGCCGAAGAAACGACCGAAATCCTCGCTGCTCAGATTCGAAGCAGAACTGCCTAACGGGTGCTGGCAATCAGATGTCACCAAGATCGTCCTTGCCGACGGGAAGATCGCCGAGGTGATCACCTGGCTCGATGACTACTCCAGAATGGTGGTGCATCTGCAGGCACATCTGCGGGTCACGGTGGACACTGTGATCTCCTCCTTCACCGTCGCCGCAGGTCAGCACGGGATTCCAGCGGCCACACTGACCGATAACGGGCTGGTCTACACCACCCGGTTCCGGGGCGGGCCCAACCGGTTCGAGAAGCTGCTGCGCACCCACGACGTGATCCAGCGCAACGGTCGAGGCAATCATCCCCAGACCCAGGGCAAGGTCGAACGATTCCAACAGACGATGAAGAAATGGATCACTGCCCGCCCCGCGGCGGCCAGCATCACTGAGCTGAACCAGCTGCTGGGGGACTTCACCAGGATCTATAACACCGAGCGGATCCACTCAGCACGCCGCGCAACCCCTTATGCGGCCTATATCGGTCGGCCCAAAGACTCTCCGGCACCGCTGCCCGAAGACACCACGAGGTACCTACAAGATCGGGTGGATAAGTTCGGCAAGCTCAGCATCCGCTACGACGGGCGGATGCGACATATCGGGATCGGGCGAACCCACGCGGGAACCCCCGTGGTGAAGATCATCAAAGATCGCCATGTGATCATCGCGGACAAACGCACCGGAGAGGTCTTGAGGGAACTGATCCTTGATCCCACACGGGACTACCAGCCCCGTGGATCCGGGCAAGAAGAAAGGCCCTGAACCGAGGGTTCAGGGCCTTTCCGATGTACTGAGACATCACATCCGCGGAGGATGGGGGATTTGAACCCCCGAGGGCGTGAACCCAACACGCGTTCCAAGCGTGCGCCATAGGCCGCTAGGCGAATCCTCCTGGCTGCTTCTCGCTGGCCTGCCTGATCGGCGCGGCCCTCGAGAGCAGACTTCATACTAGCGGAGATGCATCCCAGAATGCACATCGACTCCCCGTAGGATGGTCTACCGCCGCTGCGGGACCGAGAACCGACGCATGGATCGGCTGGAGCAGCGGTCCCGAGACAACGTCCCAGGAGAGGAGTCCAGGTGCACGCAGGACGTTACGCGCCCAGCCCCTCGGGTGACCTGCACCTGGGAAACCTGCGCACCGGAATGCTGGCCTGGCTCTTCGCGCGGTGGAGCGGACGGGAGTTCCTGCTGCGGTTCGAGGACTTGGATGCCGAACGCACCGTCGCCGGTGCCGAGGCCCAGCAGCTGGACGATCTGCGCGCGGTGGGTCTGACCTTCGACTCCCAGAACGGCCACGCCTCCACGAGGCAGTCCGAACGGCTGAGTCTCTACACAGAAGCCATCGAGCGGCTCACCGAGTCGGGGCTGACCTTTGAATGCTTCTGCTCACGCAGGGACATCCGGGAGGCCACCCGGGCGCCGCATGCGACTCCTGGGGTCTATCCCGGCACCTGCCGGAACCTCAGCGAGGAGGAACGCGCGCGCCGTCGTGCCGAGCGCCCGGCCTCGCTGCGGCTGCGCGCCGACCGGGACGACGACGGCGCCGCCCCGCAGGTCAGCGCCCAGGACCTGCTGCTCGGGGAGATCACCACCGGGGTGGATGACTTCGTGCTCCAGCGCAACGACGGCGCACCGGCCTACAACCTGGCAGTGGTGGTCGATGACCACCTCACCGGGGTGGATCAGGTGGTCCGCGGGGACGACCTCGCCGCCTCGGCGCCGAGCCAGGCCTACCTGCGCGGCCTGCTCTACGGGGCCGAGGCGGCGGCGGAGGTCGTCTACGCCCATGTGCCCCTGGTGCTCAATCCCGAGGGACGTCGCCTGGCCAAGCGGGACGGGGCAGTGACCCGCTCAGCGCTGCGGGGGCAGGGTCTGACGGACGAAGCCCTTCGCGACCTGCTGCTTGACTCGCTGGCCCTCCCCGCCGGACCGCTGACTGCGGCGTTGGCGTCCTTCGACCCACACAGCCTGCCGCGGGGGCCCTGGGTGTTCCGCCCGGCAGAGCTCTGATCACCGTCGGAAGAGCTGCAATCATGGGCGGAGCATGATCTTGCCCGTGCGGCCCTCAGCAAAGTTGGCGCGGGCGGCGTCCTGCACCTGCTCGAGGGGGTAGGAGGCCTCGGTGGTCAGCGGGATCGAACCGTCCGATGCGCGGGTGAGCAGTTCGGAGAAGAGCTCCCCGCGGCGCTGTGCGGAGAGCTCACCCATGACGCGGCTGCCCCAGAAGCCCCTGACCGTCACGTTCTTGAAGATGATCGTTCCTGAGTTCAACGCCATCGTGCCCCCGGCCATGGCGCCGAAGACCACCAGGGTGGCGTCTTCGCAGAGCTGAGACAGCACCTGATCGGCAGCCTCTCCGCCCACTGATTCGATGCCGGCGATGATCTTCGCTCCGCCGGTGATCTCAGCGACGCGCTCTTCCCATCCGGGCGTCTCGGTCGAGACGATCTGGTCGATCCCCTGGGTGGCGAGTTCCTCGACGGCGGCATCCCGGCGCACCAGGCCGAGGACGTTGATGCCTCGGGTGGGCGCCAGCTGTGCAAGGATCCGTCCCACGGCCCCATTGGCCGCGTTCTGGATGATCCAGTCGCCTTCCTTGAGATCCAGCCAGTCCAGCAGGGCGAGCGTGGAGAAGGGCATCGCGACGAGCTGAGCGGCGATCTCATCGGGTGCCGCCTCATCCACGGGGATGAGACCAGCGGCGGGAGCGAGGAAGTACTCGGCCCAGACGCCGAATGTTCCGCCGCTGGCGACTCGTTGACCGACGGCGAGATCCTCGACGCCTTCGCCCACGGCGTCGATCACGCCGACAGCTTCGGTGCCTGCCCGGGCAGGAAGCTCGGGCTTGAACCCGTAGGAACCTCGGATGGTCCACAGATCGTGGTTGTGGATGGGGGACATCAATGTCCGGATGCGAACCTCACCTGGTCCGGGCTCCGGAGTCTCCACATTGCTCACCTGCAGGACGTCCCAGGGTTCGCCGAAAGTCTCGTGGGTCACTGCGCGCATAGGTCTCTACTTTCCTCGGGGGTTGTGCGAGGAGGAACGACTCGACAGAGCGGGGTATTCCGCCCCCTTTGTCGACGAGGAGGTGCCTGCTGGGCGGTGACACCTCCCACGTAGACTGGCGGCACCGTTGACCGTGGGCCCCGCGATCCACCCCTTCGAGGGCCCCAGAAACCAGAAGGCGAGACCCCATGCCTGAAGACGCGCAGGACCAGCGCATTGCGAACTACACCATCGGCGATTATCTGCTGGACCGGCTGGCCGAGCTCGGGCTCACCGAGCTGTTCGGCGTCCCCGGTGACTTCAACCTCCACTTCCTGGACCACGTCGTGGACCACAGCAGCATCCGCTGGGTCGGATCTGCCAATGAGCTCAATGCCGGCTACAGCGCCGACGGCTACGCCCGCATCCGCGGAATCGGTGCGTTCCTGACCACCTACGGCGTCGGCGAGCTCTCCGCGATCAACGCAGTTGCCGGATCCTACGCCGAATCTGTTCCCGTGGTGCAGATCGTCGGAGCCCCACCCAAGGAGACCCAGGCCTCAGGCCGCAAGATTCACCACTCCCTGGGCGACGGGGACTTCAAGCATTTCCTGCGCATGGCCCAGGAGGTGACGTGCGCCCACGCCGATCTCGACGCTGCCACGGCCACCTGGGAGATCGACCGGGTCCTGCGCGACGTCGTCTTCCGGCGTCGCCCCGGCTATCTCATGCTCGCCGCCGACGTGGCCGAGGTCGGCGCCTATCCTCCGGCCGAACCATTGGTCACGGACCTGCCCGTGACCACGCCCCGCGCACTCGCAGCCTTTGAACAGGCAGTTCGGCGCTTCCTGCCCGGACGCCGGACCGCGGTGCTGGCTGATCTCCTGGTCCATCGGCTCGGGGCCACCGAGGAGCTGGCCTCCTTCCTGACCGATTCGCAGCTGCCCTTCGCCACCCTGGCCTGGGGCAAGACGCTGGTCGATGAGTCGGATCCGAACTTCGTGGGCATCTACGCCGGCGCCGCCTCCCAGGACCGCGTGCGGGACGTGATCGAAGGCGCCGACGCGCTGATCACCCTGGGCGTGGAATACACCGACAACACCACCGCTGGATTCTCGATGGACCTGGATCCCGCGCGGCTGATAGATGTCTCGCGCTTCGGCGCCCGGGTGGGGGAGGAGGTCTTCACGCCGATCTCCCTGCAGGACGCGCTCGCCGTGCTGCACCAGGTGACGGCCGAGCTCGACGACGTCGCCCCCATGCCTGCGGCGGAGGCCCCCGCCCCGGAGACGCCCCGCGAGCCCTCGGATGAGCCGCTGACCCAGGATGGACTCTGGCGCGTGCTGGCTTCTCAGCTGGAGTCGGCGAACATCGTCGCGGCAGATCAGGGGACCAGCTATTTCGGGATGGCCTCACATCGGTTCCCGGCGAAGTCCACGTTCATCGGTCAGCCCATGTGGGGCTCCATCGGCTACACGCTGCCCGCGATCCTCGGTGCGGGACTCGCTGACCGCAGCCGCCGTCCGGTGCTGCTCATCGGCGACGGCTCCGCCCAGCTCACCATCCAGGAGATGGGGGTGATGATCCGTGAGAAGCTTCCCGCCGTGGTGGTGCTGGTCAACAACGACGGCTACACGGTGGAGCGTGCGATCCACGGGCCCGACGCCGTCTACAACGACATCGCGCCCTGGCGCTGGGAACTGGTGCCCCAGCTCTTCGGGGCTGAGGAGGAGGACTACCTCTACCGTCGCGTGACCACGGAGTCGGAGCTGCTGCAGGCCTGTCAGGACACGATGAGCAACCGCGAGAAGCTCGTCTTCATCGAGGCCATCACCGATCGGGATGACATTCCGCAGCTGCTCGAGGATGTGGCCAACGCGCTGAAGCGCTGATCGGCGTCACTGGCTGTCGGTGCCCACCATTCGCGTTCACGTGCGGCTCCACGCTAAGATGATTCCCGGCCCCACGTGCGGTGCCATCCTGCTGAACTCCCCCAGGACCGGAAGGTAGCAAGGGTAAGCGGGCTCTGGCAGGTGCACGTGGGGCTCTCAATGTCTTCAGCGGCTTCCGGGTCTCGGACCCGCGCCCGCCAGCGGGATCATTCTCTGGGTGGATGATCTGCCCCTCTCCAGTTCTTACACTCAGAGCATGGACATGTCACACCAGAGCTCCCCGCCGCAGCGAGCCCATCGTTGGTTCCAGGACCCCTGGGTGCAGGGGCTCGGCACCGGGCTGAGCGCGCTGGTGCCCGCCCGGAGCTATCCGGTCTGGCTGCGGCAGACCATGATGTGGGTGCCCGCGGTCGGATTCGGCGCGCTGGTGGCGAGCCCCGCGACCTGGCGGTTCCTGGCGAAGTCCGCCCAGGCCCAGCCCGGCGATGACTCGCCGGTCGACGAGTCCACCGGATCTGAGACGCAAGAATCCGCTGAGCCGCCGCCGGGCGCTCTCGACACGGTGGATTCCCGCCGCAGCCCGCTCACGCGGTGGCTCGGGCGAGCCGGTGGAGGAGTCGCTGTCGGAGCGTTGGTCTACGGCAATATGCGGCTGGCCTTCTGGCTCGACGGAGCCATCGAGCGCGGGCTGCGCAGGCTCCATGTGCCCGCGCCGCGGGTGGTCATGGCTCTCGGTGCTGGAGCCTTCGCCGCCGGGACCGCCAGGGCGGATGCGCGCCCCGGACAGGGGTCATAGGGCGGGACTCCTAGAATCGAACCCATGGATCACCGGATCGCCAGCACGCGTGCACAGCGGATCCTTCTCTGGCTGGGCACCTTCGCGGTGATCGGGATCATCACCGGGACCAGTTGGCTGTTGATCAACGGCACTGTTCCGCTGAACCTCTTCGGCAGGGGCGCCATCCCCGCGGATGATCAGTGCCCCGGGGGAACCCAGCAGCCGGTGGTTCCCGAACGGGTGCAGATCGCCGTGTTCAACACCACGAATTCGCCTGGCCTCGCCAGCGAGGTCGCCGATGAGCTGGACGATCGGCGTTTCCGCATCGCCGAGGTCGACAACGACTATCTCGCCGACACCGGCTTCGCCGCCATCATCCGCGTGGGGGACCGCGGTCTCCGGCAGGCATACACCCTCCAGCAGCACATCCCCGATTCCCTGGTGGACATCGACGAGCGTCCCGATTTCAGCGTGGACCTGGTCCTGGGGTCGGAGTTCCACGAGCAGGGCGTGGAAGAGGCCGAGGACGTCGAGATGGTCCCCGGCCTGCTTCACTGCTCCGCGGAGTGAGGATCCGCCGGCGCACCGTGCCGGTTCAGTGCGCGGCCTTCCACCGACGAGCGGCGATGAAGCTGCGCACGCCGAGGATGATGTAGACGACCAGAGCGATTACGGTGATCAGTGCGGAGATCACTGCACCGGGATTGTCCGCCTCACCGGCGACGAGGGCCCCCAGGTTCATCAGCGGCATGATCATCCCCAGCGCACCCAGAACCGCGATGACCAGCGCGATGTGCACCCCGAGCTTGACGTTCTTCTTGGCGATTGCGCCGCTGATCAGCAGCAGCACCCCGACCACGGAGGGGATCAGCGCGGTCATGCTGGCGAAGGAGGTCGCGATGTAGCCGATGATCCCCACGGCGACCAGCAGGCCTCCGATGATCATGGTCAGGCGCGGCATGGGACTGGCGGGTGCGGCGGGGGTGGTCATGAGGCTCCTTGCGTGACGGTGTGCGGGGGACAGGGGAAGCAGCATCTCTCAGACGGCTCCCCGTGACTCTTCTACACAGTGTAGAAGATGGTGATCCGTGAATCTTCCCGGGTTTCTTCGATCATTCAAAGAATCGCAGATCTTTGATGGAAAAACTGTGGTCTGGGAGCTTCACAGGCCGTGAACTGGGGTTGTCCCCAAAAACGGTCCACGATTCAAAGGAGATTCCGATGACCGCGACATTCACTTCCGAGAACCAGACCTCACAGCAGCGCAACGGGCTGAGCCCGGAGAGCGCCCAGGCCTTTCAGCAGAAGGTCGATGCCCTCCAGCGGGACTGGGACACCAACCCCCGCTGGGCGCAGACCACCCGCGAATACTCCGCGGCCGACGTGGTGCGGCTGCAGGGCAGCGTGCAGGAGGAGCACACCCTGGCCAAGCGCGGTTCCGAGAAGCTCTGGAGCCAGCTCACCGAGGAGCATGCGGAGGGGAAGTTCACCAACTCCCTGGGCGCGCTGACCGGAAACATGGCGGTCCAGCAGGTCAAGGCGGGGCTGCGGGCCATCTACCTCTCCGGCTGGCAGGTTGCCGGTGACGCGAACCTCTCGGGGCACACCTACCCGGATCAGTCGCTCTATCCGGCCAACTCGGTGCCCAGCGTGGTGCGCCGGATCAACAATGCCCTGCTGCGCGCGGATCAGATCGACTACCTCGAAGGCACGCGCACGGTCGAGGACTACCTGGTCCCCATCGTCGCCGACGCCGAGGCCGGCTTCGGCGGACCGCTGAACGCCTATGAGCTGATGAAGTCCATGATCGCCTCGGGCGCGGCCGGCGTGCACTGGGAGGATCAGCTGGCCTCGGAGAAGAAGTGCGGACACCTCGGCGGGAAGGTGCTGATCCCCACCGGTCAGCACGTGCGCACACTGCAGTCCGCGCGGCTGGCGGCCGATGTGCACAACACGCCCAGCGTCGTGATCGCCCGCACCGACGCCGAAGCCGCCACGCTGATCACTTCTGACGTCGACGAGCGCGATATGCCCTTCATCACCGGGGAGCGGACGGCCGAAGGCTTCTACAAGGTGCGCAACGGCATCGAACCCTGCATCGCCCGAGCGAAGGCCTACGCTCCCTATTCGGACCTGATCTGGATGGAGACCGGAACGCCGGACCTCGAGTACGCCAAGCAGTTCGCCGAGGCGGTCAAGGCGGAGTATCCGGACCAGATGCTGGCGTACAACTGTTCTCCTTCGTTCAACTGGAAGAAGCACCTCGATGACGAGACCATCGCGAAGTTCCAGCGCGAGCTGGGCAAGATGGGCTTCACCTTCCAGTTCATCACCCTGGCAGGCTTCCACGCGCTGAACTACTCGATGTTCGAGCTGGCCCGCGGCTATAAGGACGAGCAGATGAAGGCCTACGTGGAGCTCCAGGAGAAGGAGTTCGCGGCCGAGGCGCAGGGCTACACGGCCACCAAGCACCAGCGGGAGGTCGGCACCGGGTACTTCGATGCCATCTCCACCACGTTGAACCCCGAGTCCTCCACGGTGGCCTATAAGGGGTCCACCGAAGCGGGCCAATTCCACTGATCACACGGCATTGACAAAGGAGTCAGCCATGAACGCCCAGACCAGCACCACTCTTCGCTCCAGCACCACCGTCTACAGCACCACAGCGCACAGGAGCGCCCACTCTGAGACCGACACCGGGCGGATCGCCGATCCCGGCAATGCCATCACCATCAACGGGATCACGCTCACTGCAGCACGGGCGCCTCGGCAGAACGAGGTGTTCACCGCTGATGCGCTGACGTTCCTGAGCTCCCTGCACCGAGAGTTCGGTGCGCGGATCGCAGAGCTGGAGCCGGGGGAGCCGCAGCCGCAGCAGAACAATCGGGGCGGGGTCACCGGACAGCAGGATCCGGCGGCGGAGGCCGAGGCCTCCTGGAGGGCGCTGGTGGAGAAGCACCTGGCGCAGACGGACTGTGCCTTCGCGACTCCTCGACGGCTGACCCGTTCCGAGGACCGGATCTTCAGCCAGGGGCAGCCGCTCTCGGGCGGACTGGTCGACTTCGGCCTGCACATCCACCGCTGCGCGCGTCGGCTGGTCTCCGAAGGAAGGGCTCCGTTCATCTCGCTGCTGGGACTGGAGAGCGAGCAGGAGCTCGAGATCTGGCAGGAGATGTTCGCGCGGGCCGAAGAGCTGATCGGTCTCCCGGCCGGCACGATCCGGGCCATCACCTTCAGCACGGCGGAGGATGACGGCGGCGGTGCCATCCTCGTCGAGAAGCGGGCCCGCTGAGCATGCAGGAATCGACAGGAGAGGCCTTCGGTCTCGGAAGAGCACACTGCTCATCTCGAGGCCGGAGGTCTCTGTCTGCGGCCCCGGGGCAGTCGGGTGACGTGGCCTGTGACGCGGGCCACCGACCCGGTGTCTGCGGACGGTAAACTGCCCTCGTATGCGCACAGCACGAGAAACCTCATCGGTGAGGCAGGGGCCGACCCGTCCCCCGCTGCGTCCACTCGAGCGCGCCTCGGCCACTGCAGATGAAGACGGCTTCGACCTGATCGCCCTGGGTCGGCGGGTGCGTCATCTGCGCAAGCAGGCAGGACTGACCCTGGATGCGCTCGCGGAGTCCCTCGGCACAGCACCGAGTCAGCTCTCTCTGCTGGAGAACGGTCGACGCGAGCCCAAACTCTCCCAGCTGCAGCAGCTGGCCAAGGTGCTCCACGTCAGCGTCGACGACCTCTTCGGCGCTGAGCCGCCCTCGAAGCGCGCGGCCCTGGAGATCGAGCTGGAGAAGGCTCAGCGCGGTCCGCTCTATGCGGCGCTGAACCTTCCCACCGTGCGGATCGGCTCTCGGCTGCCCATGGACGTCCTGCAGTCGCTGGTGGCTCTGCAGGGTGAGCTGCGCCGTCGTCTGGAGGAACAGGCGGCGACTCCCGAGGAGGCGCGCCGGGCCAACACCGAGCTGCGCGAAGAGATGCGCGCCAGGAACAACTACTACCCCGAGATCGAGGCGGCCGCCCAGGAGCTTCTGGATGCCGTGGATCACCGGGACGGTCCGCTCTCTCATCACGTGGTGGCAGACATTGCGGCGCACCTGGGCTTCTCGCTGCGCTTCGTGCCGAACCTGCCGGAGTCCACGCGTTCGGTCACCGATCAGAAGAACCGGATCATCTACCTCACCCAGGGAAGCTCCCGGCAGTGGGACGCCCGGTCGGTGCTGCTGCAGGCGCTGGGTCACCAGGTGCTGGGTCACACCGAGCCGGGTGATTATTCGGAGTTCCTGCGTCAGCGGGTCTATACCAACTACTTCGCGGCGAGCCTGCTGATGCCCGAGGCCACCACGGTGCGCTTCCTCAAGGAGGCCAAGTCACGCAAGGAGCTGGCCATCGAGGATCTGCGGGATGCCTTCGCGGTGTCCTATGAATCGGCCGCCCACCGGTTCACGAATCTCGCCACCGAGCATCTGGGCATCACCTGCCATTTCCAGAAGGTCCATGAGTCCGGCATCCTGCACAAGGCCTATGAGAACGACGGGGTGAACTTCCCCGCCGATCACTCCGGGGCCATCGAAGGTCAGACCATCTGCCGACAGTGGACCTCCCGCCAGGTCTTTGACGTGGATGACAAGTTCCGCTCCTTCCATCAGTACACCGACACCACGGTGGGGACCTTCTGGTGCACGGCACGCACTGAGGCACACTCCTCCGGGGTGTATTCGCTCTCGATCGGAGTGCCCTTCGACCACGTGAAGTGGTTCCGCGGATCCGACACCACCTCGCGCTCGGCCTCGCGCTGTCCAGAGGACCCCACCTGCTGCCGCCAACCCCCGGCCGAGCTCGCCGTTCGTTGGGAGGGCAAGGCATGGCCTGCCGCGCGGGCCAACACCCACCTGCTCGCGGCCATGCCGCAGGGCGCCTTTCCCGGAGTGGACACCACCGAGGTCTACGAGTTCTTGGAACGCCACACACGGCAGGACTGATCGCCGGGTCCGGCAGACGAATCCTCACTGACTTCCCTCAGATTGTTGAACAATCCTCTGGCGTCAGGCATCCTTGACTCAACTCACACTGAGACGTGGGCAACATCAGTCCAAGGAGGATCACGTGGCACAGATCGACCTGAACAGTGACGTCGGAGAGTCCTTCGGCAACTGGACCATCGGCGACGACGCGGCGATCCTGCGCACCGTCTCGAGCGCGAACATCGCCTGCGGCTTCCACGCCGGGGACCCGCTGACCATTCGTGCCACCGCCACGGAGGCAGCGGCCAACGACGTCGTCATCGGGGCTCACATCGGCTACCGCGACCTGGCCGGCTTCGGTCGACGGCATCTGGAATGTTCCCCCGATGAGCTCGCCGCCGATGTGCTCTACCAGCTGAGCGCCCTGGAAGGAATCGCCTCGGCGGTCGGCTCACAGGTCCGGTATGTGAAGCCCCACGGCGCCCTGTACCACTCGATGATCTCCCACACCGGGCACGCCCATGCCGTCATCGACACCATCGCGGCCTACTGCGAGAGCACCGGACGCGACCTGCCCGTGCTGCTGCTGCCGGGTTCCATCGCCCTGGACTACGCTGCGGAGGCCGGTCTGCGCGGGGTCTCCGAGGCCTTCGCCGATCGCAGCTACAACCCTGACGGCACGCTGGTCTCCCGGCGTAAGCCCGACGCGGTGCTCCATGACACCGAGCAGGTCGTGGAGAACATGCTGCGCCTGGCCGAGGAGTCGGTGCTGATCGCTCGCGACGGCACCCGCATCGAGACCCAGGCCGAGTCCATCTGCACCCATGGCGATACGGCCGGGGCGGTGGCGATGGCGCAGTCGGTGCGCTCAGCACTGGAGGGCGCCGGAGTCGAGATCCGGAGCTTCGCATGATCAGCGCCATCCGCGAGGCTGGTCCTCGCGCGCTGCTGCTGGAGTTCGAGACCCTGGACCAGGTGCTGGCCTGCCATCAGCAGCTGCGCCGGGAGCCCCTTGCCGGTCAGGTCGAGGCGGTGGCCGCGGCACGCACCATCCTGCTGCGCTTCACCGCCCGGTTCGCCCTCCGCGAGGCGCGCCAGCAGCTGCCCAGCCTTGAACTGGGAGAGTTCTCGGCCGCAGACTCGCGCCGCGTGGAGCTGGAGGTCGTCTACGACGGCGAAGATCTGCCCGATCTGGCCTCTCACCTGGCGATGAGCGTCCAGGCGCTGATCAACTGGCACAGCGGAACAACCTGGGCCGGCGCCTTCGGTGGCTTCGCCCCGGGATTCACCTACTGCGTGCCCAGCACGACTCCCGATGCTGCGGCCCTCGGCAACGTCGGTCCACTCGATGTGCCGCGCCGCAGCAGTCCACGCACGGCCGTGCCCGCCGGCGCCGTCGCCCTTGCCGGCGAATTCTCCGCGGTCTACCCGCGCGTCTCCCCAGGGGGCTGGCAGCTGATCGGACACACCCCGGCGACCATGTGGGACCTCTCCCGGGAAGCCGACGGCGAGTCCCCGGCGCTGGTCCGCCCGGGCGACTCGGTGCGGTACAAGCCCGTGACCGCCCGGTCAGTGACCAGCGAAGCCACCGCTCAGCCCGAAGCCCCGAGCCAGCAGGACTCCCGCCCGGACCACGACGTCGCGCTCACCGTCCTCGACCCGGGACTGCAGACCCTGATCCAAGACTTCGGCCGCAGCGGGTTCAGCGACCTCGGAGTCTCCCGCGCGGGGGTCGCCGACGAGGACGCGGCGCGCCAGGTGAACAGACTTCTCGGCAATGCTCCACAGGCGGCCGTGCTCGAGACGCTGTACGGCGGAGTCAGCCTGCAGGCCGAGACCACCGTGGTGCTCGCGGTCGCCGGCGCACAGGTGACGCTGGACGTCACCGCCCCCGAGGGATCCAGCCGACGCGTGCGGCTGGGCGCCCCCTTCGCCCTCACCGCAGGAGAGACCCTGACCCTCGGCGCCCCCGAGTGGGGACTGCGCAGCGTGATCGGGCTGCGCGGAGGCATCGCTGCCACCCCGGTCCTGGGCAGCGTCTCCGCCGACACCATGTCCGGACTGGGCCCCGATCCGCTGGCGCCCGGAGACCAGCTCCGGACTGCCGGCACTGCCACGGGCGCCGTCGCCGCTGCGGAGCCCCAGAACCGCCGGGCGCAGGACCCCTCCTCCGAGGGCCAGTCCGCCCTGCGTTTCACCTATGGCCCGCGCGCAGACTGGTTCAGCACCGAGGAGGCGGTGCGGCTGGCGGCTCAACCCTGGGTGGTGAGCCGGTCATCAAACCGGATCGGGATTCGACTCGAGGTCCCCGAGGACGATGCGGCGCAGGGGGCCGAGAACTCTGCGCACAGGGCCCAGAACTCTGCGCCGGGGGCCCAGGACGAGGCGCCGCGACCGCTGCGCCGGCTCAAGGAGGGTGAGCTGCCGAGCGAGGGAGTCGTCCGCGGCTCGCTGCAGATGCCGCCATCGGGCACCCCAGTGCTGTTCCTCAACGACCACCCGGTGACCGGGGGGTATCCCGTGATCGGCGTCGTCATCGACGAGGACCTCCCCCTCGCGGCGCAGCTCGCCCCTGGAGACCAGATCACCCTGGTCTCGGTGGACCCCGAGACGCTGGCCCCGCCGCAGCATCCCTCCGCTGACTCCGCTGAACCGGCTGAACCCGCTGACCCGGCAGCGCCGACGCCCCAGACCACCGCGACCCCTGACGCCTGAGAGAAGAACCTCACCATGAAGCGCATCCTGATCGCCAACCGCGGCGAGATCGCCGTCCGCATCATCCGCAGCGCGCGGGAATCCGGCTACGTCGCCGCGGCGGTCTACGCCGATCAAGACGCCGACGCGCTGCACGTCCAGCTGGCCGATGACGCGGTGGCGCTGCACGGGACGACCCCGGCGCAGACCTATCTGGACCAGCAGAAGCTCCTCGCGGCCGCCCTCCAGGTCGACGCCGACGCGATCCACCCCGGCTACGGGTTCCTCTCCGAGAACGCCGACTTCGCCCGCGCCGTCATCGAGGCTGGACTGACCTGGATCGGCCCGAAGCCCGAGACCATCGAATCCCTCGGGAACAAGGTCACCGCCCGGGCGCTGGCGGTCAAGGTCGGCGCCCCGCTGGTTCCAGGCACGGACGGTCCGGTCGCCGATGGCGAGGAGATTCGTGAATTCGTGGCCGAACACGGGCTGCCCGTGGCGATCAAGGCCGCCCACGGCGGGGGCGGGCGCGGCATGCGCATCGTCCGTGAGGAGGCCGAGATCGACGAGGCCTTCGCCTCTGCAGTGCGCGAGGCCGAGTCCGCCTTCGGTCGTGGGGAGTGCTTCGTGGAGCGGTTCCTGGACCGGCCCCGGCACGTGGAGGCCCAGGTCCTGGCGGACACGCACGGCAACGTCGTCGTTGTCGGCACGCGGGACTGCTCGCTGCAGCGGCGCAATCAGAAGCTGGTCGAGGAGGCGCCCGCGCCGTTCCTCAGCGACGATCAGCGCGCCGACATCCACCGCTCCGCCCGGGCGATCTGCGCCGAGGCCGGCTACGTCGGGGCCGGGACCGTGGAGTATCTGCTCAGCCCGGGCCAGGGGGACCGGCCCGGACTGCTCAGCTTCCTGGAGGTCAACACCCGGCTGCAGGTGGAGCACCCGGTCACCGAGGAGACCTCCGGGGTGGACCTGGTGGCCGAACAGCTGCGCATCGCCGAGGGCGAGCCGCTGCGCCTCACGGAGGATCCGCAGCCGCGAGGCCACTCAGTGGAGTTCCGACTCAACGCCGAAGAGCCGGCCCAGGGCTTCCTACCCACCCCGGGTCCGGTGGAGCTCTTCGCTCCCCCCACGGGGCCCGGCATCCGGGTGGACACCGGCGTGCGCAGCGGTGATGAGATCTCCGGGGCCTTCGACTCGATGCTGGCCAAGCTCGTGGTCACCGGCCCGGACCGGCCCACCACGCTGCGCCGCGCCCGTATGGCGCTGGCCGAGATGCGCATCGAGGGTCTGCCAACCGTGCTGCCGTTTCACCGTCAGGTGCTCGAGGCCGAGGACTTCCTCGCCGCCGAGGGCGAGGACAGCTTCACAGTCCACACGCGGTGGATCGAGACCGAGTTCGAGGCCGCCTATGGGGAGTCCATGGCCGAGTCCGAGCATCTCGCCGCCGCGCTTCGTCACCGCAAGCATCGAATGCACCGCACCACCGTGGAGATCGACGGCCGCCCGGTCACCCTCGGGCTGCCGGGGGCTCTGCTGAGCCTGCTGGGCAGCGGCACCGGGACAGGTCCCGACAGCCAGAGAGGCTCCGGCAGCGGGACAGGCGAGGACGAGGAGGCGGACCCCCGCGTCGGAGCGGCACCCGGGGCCGTGGCGTCGAAGCTGGCAGGCAGCCTGGTCAGCTTCTCCACCGCGGACGGCGCCCAGGTCTCCGCCGGAGACCCGATCGCCGTGGTGGAGGCGATGAAGATGGAGTCCACCGTGGCCGCCCCGCGCAGCGGACGCTTCATTCGCGCCGATCTCGCGCCCGGCGCGGCGCTGCAGGCCGGCCAGCTCCTCGGCACCATCGAATGAGAGACCGAACCCACCTGTGACGTGCAGGTGCAGTGTCTGGCCCGATCGCTGTCTCGACTAGGTTGGTGTCATGACCGACGTGTTGTGGAGCTCCTTGTCTGCCGAGGGCCTGAGGGAGCACGCGCATGCCCCGGAGCGGGTCGCGGAGCTGCTGCGCGGAGCCATCGCGGCCGGGGCGATCCGTCCGGGCACCAAGCTGCCGGAGGTCCAGCTGACCCGTCAGCTGGACATCTCCCGGCACACGCTGCGCAGCGGATTCCAGATCCTCGCCGCCGAAGGGCTCGTGGAGCGCCATCCCAACCGGGGGGTGTTCGTGCACCAGCCCACCGCGGCAGACATCGCTGAGATCTATCGGGTGCGCCGGGTGCTCGAGGTCGGTGCGGTGCGCACCGCGGAGTTCCCCGCAGAAGAGCTGGAGCAGCTGCACCGGGTGGTCTCCGCCGCGGAGGTGGCGAGGGATCGCGGGGACGTCCCTGCGATGGCCCAGGCCAACCAGGTGTTCCACCGGACCATCGCGGCTCAGGTGCGCAGCGCGCTGATCGATGCACTCATGGAACAGGTCCTGGCACGGATGCGACTGGCCTTCCACGCGAAATCCGAGCAGCCCAGCTTCCATCACACCTTCATCGAGCGCAACCGGGAGCTGGCCCGGCTGCTCGGCGAGGGAGACCGGCAGGCGGCGGAGGACTACCTGGTGGACTATCTCGCCGCCGCCGAGGCTGAGCTGCTGGACCACCTGGGAGGCTGACCGGTCAGCTCAGGCGCTTGGTCCCGACGTAGACGGTGTTTGAGGAGGTGCCCCCGGTGAGGTGGTTGGCGAACTCCACGATATGGGCCCGGCAGTCATCGAAGACCGAAGCGAGGATGGTCATGAACTCCTCGTCCGGCGGGTCATCGGACCACAGGGTGAAGACCCCGTGCTCACCGAGGTGCTTCGCCAGGGCGGTCAGCCCCTCGGTGGTGTAGAGATCCGCGTGGCTCGGGTGAAGCGTGTGCCGCGGTGAATGGTCGACGTCGAGCAGGATGACGTCATGGAGGGGCGAACCAGCTTCGGGCGGCCGCCGCACCACCGCGAAGAAGTCATCGTGGCGCAGAGTCGTCCGCTCGTCCTCGACCAGCTGACTCGAGACCGGGAGCAGCTTGCGCTGGTGCCAGTCGATGACGGCTGGGAGAGCGTCGATGACCTGCAGCCGGTGCACCCGCTCATCGCCGAGTGCTGTGACCGCTGTGTAGCCCAGGCCGAGGCCGCCGACGAGCACGTCGAGCTTCTCGCCCGTGGCCGCGGCGAGGCCCAGGGTCGACATCTGCTCCTCGGCCACGGTGAACAGGCTCGACATGAGGAACTCCTCGCCCAGCTTCACCTCATAGATCTGCGTGCCCGTGCCGGGCTCGGTGCGCCGACGCAGCATCAGCTCGCCCATCGGGGTCTGCTGCCAGTCAAGCTCTTCGAACCGTGCGATCATGCGGATGCCTCTCCTTCGGGGGGGGGCGGACTCAGGAGTCCTCGGTGGCGAACTGGGTCCGGTAGAGCTCGGCGTAGCGCCCGTCGGCCGCCAGCAGCTTGGAGTGCGTGCCGCGTTCCACGATCTGGCCCGCCTCGACCACGAGGATCGCGTCGGCGGCGCGCACCGTGGAGAGCCGGTGTGCGATCACCAGCGCGGTGCGTCCCACCAGCGCCTCGGTCAGCGCGGCCTGTACGGCGGCCTCGGAGGTGGAGTCCAACGCGGCGGTGGCCTCATCGAGGATCACCACCTGGGGCTGGGCCAGCAGCAGCCGGGCCAGGGTCATCCGCTGGCGCTCTCCGCCGGAGAGTCGATAGCCGCGTTCCCCGACCACGGTGTCCAGCCCATCGGGCATGGAGTGGACCACCGATTCCAGCCGGGCCCTGCGGATGGCATCCCAGATCTGCGCGTCGGTGGCCCCGGGGGAGGGCAGGGTGAGGTTGGCGCGGATGGTGTCGTGGAAGAGGTGTCCGTCCTGGGTGACCACGCCCAGGGAAGCGCGCAGCGAGGCGAAGGTGGTGTCGCGGACGTCCACTCCGGCCAGGCGCACCGATCCGGAGTCGACGTCATAGAGCCGTGCCAGCAGGGCGGCGATGGTGGACTTGCCGGCTCCTGAGGAGCCCACGATGGCGACTGTCTGCCCGGGCTCCACGCGCAGGCTGACGCCGTGGAGGACCTCTTCGCCACCGCGCTGGTCCAAGGTCGCGACCTCCTCCAGCGAGGCGAGTGAGACCTTCTCCGCAGACGGGTAGGAGAAGGTGACCTCGTCGAACTCCACGGCGGCAGGGCCCTCCGGCAGCGGCTCGGCGTCCTCCTTCTCTGTGATCAGCGGCTTGAGGTCCAGCACCTCGAAGACTCGCTCGAAGCTGACCAGAGCGCTCATCACTTCCACCCGAGCGCTCGCGAGGGCGGTCAGCGGCGCATAGAGGCGGGTGAGCAGCAGCGCCAGGGAGACGACCGCCCCGGCTTCGAGATCGCCGACGATGGCGTAGAAGCCGCCCAGGCCGTAGACCAGGGCGAGGGCCAGTGCGGAGACCAGGGTCAGCGCGGTGACAAAGGTGGACTGCAGCATCGCGGTCTTGACCCCGATGTCCTGCACGCGCCGGGCGCGCCGCTCGAATTCGGCGGACTCCTCCTCGGGACGCCCGAAGAGCTTGATCAGCGTGGCGCCCGGGGCGGAGAAGCGTTCAGTCATCTGAGTGCCCATGGTGGCGTTGTGGTTCGCCGCCTCGCGCTGCAACACTGCCAGTCGGCTGCCCATGAGGCGGGCAGGCAGCACGAAGACCGGCAGCAGCACCAGGGCCAGCAGGGTGACCTGCCAGGACAGTGAGAGCATGGCGATGAAGGTGAGGACGACCATCACCAGGTTCCCGACGACGCCGGAGAGGGTGCCGCTGAAAGCGCGCTGCGCCCCGATGACATCGTTGTTCAGCCGGCTCACCAGCGCGCCGGTGCGGGTGCGGGTGAAGAAGGCGATGGGCATCTTCTGCACGTGGTCGAAGACTGCGGTGCGCAGATCAAGGATCAGACCCTCACCGATCCGTGATGAGAGCCACCGGCTGAGGATGTTGAACCCCGCATCGGCGACGGCGATGATCGCGATCAGCACGGCCAATCGGATGACGACCTCGACAGCGGCCGAGCTGGTGATCGCATTGACGACCTGTCCAGCCAGCAGCGGAGTCGCCACCGCGAGCGCGGCGGTGACCACCGAGAGGATCAGGAACCAGATCAGCCGGGTCCGGTGGGGGCTGGCGAACTGGCCGATGCGAGTCAGCGTCTCCCGGTTGAGCGGCCGATAGTCCTTCTTCGCATGGGTCATGCTGTACAGCGAGCCCCATGCCGCGCGTTCCATGCTCACGCACAAACCCCCAAGATCTCCGGTGATGCCGCGCTGGCTGCCACGGCACCGTTGTCAGCACAAGAGACAACCCACGTCACGCTACTCGCATTCCGGCAGCCCCCTCGCCCCAGAGCGGCCGACCCTTGGGCGTCGCCGGACCACTGACGTAGTGTCGCTGCCATGGATCTTGATCCCATGTCGGTGCTGTTCCTGCTCTTCGGTCTGGCGGCCGTCGCCGTCGTCGTGGGGTTCATCGTGATCGCGCTGATCCAGGTGCTCCGCGAGCCTCTGCTGCCGCCGGCGCTGCGGATGTGCTGGGTGATCGTCCTGATTGCTCTTCCGATCCTCGGCACGCTCGTCTGGTTCGTCTTCGGGCAGAGCATCAATGAGCGGATCCTCTCTGCGATCTGACGCCAGGTCCGGCCTGGGGATGTGACAGGCGTGTAAAAGGTGGGCCGATTGTTCCACAATCCCTTGCCTGGATTGTTGAACAACAGTACTGTGATCGGTGATCCACGGAATAGACGTGCGTCACACGTGCACTGCGCACAGTGCCGCCGCTGTTTCCCCTACTGACCCACGGAGGGCTCCTGTGGCTGACGCCTCAACCCCCAGATCGTCTTCAGCAGATGCACCCCACACCCCCGAGACCCACGGGCCAGATTCGAACGGGCCAGATTCGAACGGGTCGGATTCGAACGGGCCGGTGCTGATCCGGACCCGCCGAACCGCGCTGCTCGGGGCGATGTTCCTGATGGCCACCAGTGCCGTGGGCCCGGGCTTCATCACCCAGACCGCCACGTTCACCTATCAGCTGGGAGCCGCCTTCGGCTTCGCGATTTTGATCTCGGTGCTGGTCGACATCGCTGTGCAGCTCAACGTCTGGCGGGTGCTCGGGGTCTCCGGGCTCTACGCCCAGACCCTGGGCAACCGCATCCTGCCCGGCCTGGGCTGGGCGCTCGCGGCACTGATCTTCTTCGGCGGCGTGGTCTTCAACATCGGCAACATCGCCGGCGCCGGCCTGGGCCTCAACGCCATGACCGGCATGGACGCCCGCATCGGCGGTGCGCTCTCGGTGATCCTCGCGCTGCTGATCTTCCTCTCCAAGAAGGCCGGGGTCGCGCTGGACCGGATCGTGGTCGGCTGTGGCGCCGTGCTGATCCTGCTGATGATCTTCATGGCCGTCACCACTGCCCCGCCGCTGGGGGAGGCGCTGCGTCAGACCTTCGTGCCCGACCAGGTGGAGTTCCTGGTGATCACCACGCTGATCGGCGGCACCGTCGGCGGCTATATCACCTATGCCGGCGCCCACCGGCTCATCGCCTCGGGCAACACCGGGGTCGAGAACGTCAAGGCGATCTCGCAGACCTCGGTGCTCGGGATCATCGTGGCCACCGTCATTCGCTTCCTGCTCTTCCTGGCGATCCTCGGGGTCGTCTCCACCGGTGCGGTCCTGGCGGAGGACAACGTCGCGGCAGATGCCTTCTCGGTGGCTCTCGGAGAGATCGGTCTGCGCGTCTTCGGTGCGGTCTTCTGGGTCGCCGCGATCACCTCGATCCTGGGCTGCACCTACACCACGGTGTCCTTCCTGACCACGGAGAACACCAAGGACCGCACGAAGAACTGGTACTTCCTCGGCTTTCTGGTGCTCACCAGCGGGGTCTTCCTGCTGCTCGGCCAGGCGCCGCAGACCCTGCTGATCATGGCGGGCGCGTTCAACGGCACTGTGCTCCCGCTGGGATTCGCGGTGATCCTCTACGCCGCATGGCGCCGCCGGGACCTGCTGCAGGGCTATAGGTACCCCAAGTGGCTGCTCATCCTCGGCGTCCTGGTCTGGCTGCTGACCATCTTCATGGGCTACAGCTCGCTGGGCGGTCTGGCCAGCCTCTGGACCGAAGGGTGATCCCGCCGGACACAGGCTTCACCCCCGGAGGGGCGCCGCTGAACCCCGCCGCAGCCCGCGCACGCTTCCGTGCCGGGCTGCGGCGGCCCACCAGCGGGATCAGCCCGGGCTTCGCCCAGGTCAACCTGCTGGCGCTGCCGCGTGAGCTGGCCTTCGACATGCTGCTCTTCGCGCAGCGCAACCCGAAGTCCTGTCCGGTGCTGGGCGTCTTCGAACCGGGCCAGCACGACGACGCCGGCATCGCACACCCATTGCTGGCCGAGGGTGACCTCCGCACTGATCTCCCCGCCTACCGGGTCTACCGCGACGGCGAGCTCATCGCTGAACCCGATGACGCCACCGCGCACTGGCGCGAGGATCTGGTCGCCTTCCTGATCGGGTGCAGCTTCACCTTCGAAGCCCCGCTGCTGGAGGCCGGAATCCCGATCGCCCATATCGAGCAGGGCGTGAACGTGCCGATGTACACGACCGCCATCCGCTGCGCACCGGCGGGCCGGCTCCGCGGCCCTCTGGTGGTGTCCATGCGTCCGCTGCCGGCGGATCAGATCGCCGACGCCGTGCGGATCACCTCACGCTACCCAGGAGTCCACGGCGCCCCGGTGCACATCGGCAGTCCCGCAGCACTCGGAATCGATGACCTCGCCTCCCCGGACTTCGGGGATCCGGTGGAGATCCCCGCAGGCTGGACGCCGGTCTTCTGGGCCTGTGGGGTCACCCCGCAGGCGGAGGTGATGGAGTCCAAGCCGGAGCTGGCGATCAGCCACGCGCCGGGGCACATGCTGATCACCGACCTGCCCGACGCCCAGCTTCAGGTGCCGTGACACAGCCCTTCGGAGCTGTCAGTGCTCGTGAGGCACTGGAGCGCGGTCCCTCAGGGGCGCTGTGGGCCGGGGGCCGCGCCGTCGTCGTCCTTGGCCCGCGGACCTGAACGAGGGATTCTGCGCGGGACCCCCTGGAGCACGTCGTGGCGACCGTGGACCAGCCAGTACAGGATCAGCGCGACGACGACCACGCCTGCGCAGGCGCCATACATGAAGCGATAGTCAGCGAAGCCGACCAGCGGTCCCAGCAGCAGCGGGGAGAAGCCGAAGCCGGTGTCGAGCATGATGAAGAAGGTCGAGATCCCGATGCTCGTGCGGTGGGCGGGCAGGTCCGAGGCGATGATCGCCTGCAGCACCGGCAGCAGCGAGCCGAACCCGAAGCCGGCCAGCACCCCGGCGGTGAGCAGGACGCCCTGGTTGGGTGCCCACGCCAGCAGTCCCATGGCCACGATGTAGAAGATCACGGCGGGGTACACGGCGAGGTTGTCCCCGTAGCGGTCTTGGATCCTGCCCATGAACAGGCGCGACACCAGGACAGCACCGGCGTAGATCACGAAGAACAGCGAGGCCGCGTCCACCATGTCGAGGCTGCGGGCATAGCCGTTGAGGAAGGTCATCACCGAGGCGAAGCCGATGCCCAGCAGCATCGCCACCAGGGAGATCTTGAACGCGCGCGGCTCGATGATGTCCCGAGGGCGCAGCGTCAGCTTCTCCCGCAGGCTGGTCCGCCAGGGTCTGTCCTCGGGGAGCTTGAGGAACAGCACCGCGATCAGTCCGAAGACGGAGACGATGGTGACCGCCACGAACATCGCCCAGAAGTCATAGCGCTGAGTCAGCTGGATCGCGGCCAGCGGCCCGATCGCCGGGGGCAGGGAGTTGGCGAGCAGATAGTATCCGGCGCCCTCACCGCGGCGGGAGGCGGGGATCATCGCGAAGACGCCGGCGTTGAGCGCGGTCTGTCCGAAGCCGAAGGAGATCCCGTGCACGGCGCGCAGCGCGATGAGCATCTCGTAGCTGTCCACCCAGAGGTACGCCAGGCCGGCGAGGACATAGACCACCAGGCACGCCAGCACAGTGCGGCGCCGACCCAGGAAGTTCACGTACTTGCCCGCGAAGACCCGCGCACCCAGGGCGCCGACAACGAAGGCCGAGGCCGCGAACCCGGCGGCAGTCTCACCGGCGGCGAACTCCTCGGCCGCGTAGACCGCCAGCCCGGTCACCAGCACGAAGAAGACGATGGCCAGGAAGAGATTGATGACGATCGCCAGCAGGAAATCTTTGGTGAAGAGCGGCTCCTTCGGCGTCGCCGCGGGGTGCTTGTTCTGGGCCATCACAGGCCGATTGTTTCATGGTTCGCAGAAGAAACGACCGAAGGGCGAGCGGAGATCGGCATGGTGCAGATCACAGCGCGGCGGGCGCCGTATGGGACCCTGGTGGGATGATCCACAGTGTCCGGGAGATGGGACAGCGAGCTCTCCTCATCGAGCTCGCCACCGAGAAGGACCGCCCCCACCTCTCGGCACATCTCCGGCAGAGTCCCCTCCCCGGTCAGGTGGAAGTGATCCCCGGCACCAGAACGGTGCTGGTGGACTTCCGCCGACGCCGGGACGCCCTCGCGGCGATGAAGCTCGCCAAGCGGCTGAAGGTGCGCCGGCGCCGGGACGCCGATGCCGAGCAGGACGCACCGGAGACCGCGGACGGTGGCCTGATGACCCTGCCCGGGTCCTTCGCGCCGTGCCTGGGGCTGGATGACCGTGAAGCGGTGGTCGAGGTGCTCGACGTCGGCGGACGACCAGACCGGGTGCTCGTCCAGGACATGGGCCGCTTCGGCTTCGGTGAGGCAGGCGTTGGCAGATCGGGGTCCGTGGATCTCGTCGCGGCGCGCCAGGCCAACCGGCTCGTGGGCAATGACGATTCTGCCGCGGTCTTCGAGGTCCGCTCGGGCGAACTCAGCCTGCGGATCTGGCAGACCTCGATCCTGGCCGCAGCCGGAGCCGAGGTCTCCATGGAGATCATCACCGAGGAGCTCGTGCCGATCTCCCGCGGCGGGACCGATGCCGCGAGGACCGCTTCCCGTTCCCGCGCGGTCCCGGTGCGAGCGCCCTTCTGGGTCTTCCCCGGGGAGACGCTGCGGCTGGGTCCGGTGCAGCGCGGGGTCTACGCATACCTGGGGATCTCCGGGGGACTCGACGCCCCCCTCCGCCTGGGCAGCGCCTCCACCGATCTGGGTGCCCGGATCGGCCCCGCTCCCGTCCAGCCGGGCCACCGCTACGCTCTTGCCGGGGCGGCCTCGCGGTTCGTGGGCATCGCCTCGGTGGCGCCCACTCCGCTGCCGCCGCTCGATGCCCCCACCGTGCTCCGCTACGTGCCGGGACCTCGTGAGGAGTACTTCGGCACCCGCCGGGCTGCAGCTGCGGGACTCTCCCGTCTGGAGGGCCAGCCCTGGGAAGCCATGGAGCCCTCGGGCCGCGCCGGTCTCCGGCTGGACGGCGACGATCCGATCCGTCGCACACAGTCCGAGCCGCTGGCCGCGGAGCCGCTGATCCGCGGGGCCATCTGCGTCTGCGCCGCGGGCCAGCCGACGATCGCGCTCGCCGAGCATCCGGTCACGAGCACCGACCCCGTGCTCGGAGTCGTGGTGCGAGAGGATCTTGCCCTGGTCGCGCAGCTGCGTGCAGGCGCGCAGGTCAGATTTCAGGCCGTGGATCCCGAATCGCTGGGGGCCGTGCGGCCTCGATGAGACAATGATCGACGACGCGGTGCGCTCGCCCCAGACACCGAGACCGGATCCGACGCCGGCGTCCCTGCACCCCTCATCAAGGAGTCCATCATCGCTGCCGAGTCTCCCCACTCCCAGACCAGTCCCCAGGGTGACGTGACGGCCGAAGAGTCGATCCACGATGCTCCGACCCCGCCCGAGGCGCGGCGCACCTCCATACCGGGAAACCTGGTCCGTGGCGCGCTCATCGGTGCGGTGGAGACCGTCCCCGGGGTCTCCGGGGGCACCGTGGCGCTCGTGGTCGGGATCTACCGCCAGCTCATCGATTCCGCCTCGCATGTGGTCTCCGCAGGTCGGACGCTGATCACCGGCCCGGACCGCTGGGCCGGATTCAGGCACCACCTCAGGCTGGTGGACTGGAAGATCATCATCCCAGTGATGCTCGGCATGATCATCACGGTCTTCACCGTGGCGGGACCGATGTCCACCGCGGTGGAGACCTACCCCGTGCTGACCCGCGCCACGTTCTTCGGCATGGTGCTCGCCTCGATCGCAGTGCCGCTGCGCATGGCTCTGGAGGACCGGGAAGGTCCCCTCCGCATGCGGCACATCCTGGCCGGAATCCTCGCGGCGGCGGTGGTCTTCTGGCTCGTCTCACTCCCGCCGACCTCCGTTGAGCCCTCCTGGTACGTGATCCTTCCCGCCGCCGCGATCGCCGTCTCGGCGCTGCTGCTTCCCGGGCTCTCCGGATCCTTCCTGCTGCTGACCTTCGGTCTGTACGAGCCCACCCTGCGCGCCGCCTCCGAGTTTGACCTCGGCTACCTGGGCATCTTCGCGCTGGGTCTCGCGATAGGGCTGGTCGCGATCGTCAAGGGGCTGAAGTGGCTGTTGGATCATCACCATCGGATCACCATGGTGGTGCTCACCGGTGTCATGATCGGTGCGCTTCGCACGCTGTGGCCCTGGCAGGACGAAGGCCGTGGACTGCAGGGACCGGGGGATGAGCTCGGTCTGGTGCTGCTGCTGGGGGCCGCAGGCTTCGCCGTCGTGCTGGTGCTCGTGCTGCTGGACTACCGGCTCTCCCGGCGCCAGATGCGCTGACAGCGCCTCGGCGGGGCGGTTCCTCCCTCGAGCACACCGGCCCTTGCCCGTGCGGAAACCCTGCGGGATGGTGAAGCCACTATGGACGAGGCTCTTGAACGTGACTGCGTGATCGCCGGAGGAGGACCGGCGGGCATGGTCCTGGGCCTCATCCTGGCCCGGGCCGGTCTCCGCGTCACGGTGCTGGAGAAGCACGAAGACTTCCTCCGCGACTTCCGTGGGGACACCGTTCACCCGTCGACTCTCACACTTCTGGGCGAACTCGGGCTGCGTGAGCGGTTCCTGGCGCTGCCGGTCACCGCTCTGAGCACCCTGGACGGTGTCATCGAAGGTCAGCGGATCACCCTCGTCGACTTCGGCGCGCTCCCGAGCCCTGACGATTTCCTCGTGATGGTCCCGCAGTGGGACTTTCTGAACTTCCTGGCCCGTGAGGCGCGGAGGCTGCCCACCTTCGAGCTGCGGATGGGCACCGAAGCGACTGGCCTGCTCCACGAGGACGAAGATCGGCAGCCCCTTGAGGAGAAGGCGTGGGACGTCGACGCCGCGGTCCGAGGTCTGCGCGCGACCTCGCCTTCCGGGGTGCTGGAGATCCGCGCGACTCTGACGGTGGCTGCGGACGGTCGAGACTCTGGGCTGCGCCGCGCGGCGGGCCTGATTCCCGAGGAATCAGGAGTGCCCATCGATGTGCTCTGGTTCAGCCTTCCGAAACCCCCCGATCCGACGCCCCCCACTCTGGGTCACCTCTCCTCAGCCGGGATGGTGCTCACGATCGATCGCGGGGACAGCTGCCAGTCGGGTCTGATCATCAAGAAGGGCGAGTTCACCCAGATGCGGCGTGCGGGGCTGGATGCCTTCCATGCTCGGCTCACTCAGGCCGCTCCGGTGCTGGGCCCGGTGGTGGGCACTCTGACCGAGTGGAGGCAGGTCAAGCTGCTCACGGTGCAGATGAACAGGCTCCCGCACTGGTACCGCCCCGGCTTCATCGCCATCGGGGACGCCGCCCACGCGATGTCACCGATGTTCGGTGTGGGGGTCAACTTTGCGATCCAGGACGCGGTCGCGCTGGCCAATGCGATCGTGCCCGACCTTCGCCGGGGTGCAGCACCCGTCCGGACCCTCGCCCGCGTCCAGTCCCGCCGGGAGAGACCTGTGAAGGTCATGCAACGGATCCAGGGCCGAGGGCACCGGGTGATCGCCCGTTCCACCACGGGACGCCGAGTCCTTCCGCGTCCCATGGTGGCTCTGATCCGCCTCGCCTCACCGGCGCTTCGCCGTGTGGCCGCCCACGTCATCGGACAGGGGCTGTTCCCGGAACATGTGCACACCGGCTCCGTCACACCGAGGGGCGGGCACGGCGAGGTCGGAGGGGTTCCTGAAACGTGGTCGAAAACACGCCTGTGGCACAATGAAGGAAACTGAATCAATGCCACGTCCCCTGTGTGGGAGAGTCCGGCCGGTGTCCACGGAGCGCAGAGCTTCTGCAGACACCCGGGTCGGCGCCGAAGGAGCAATATCCTCCCCGGGAACCTCTCAGGCACTCAGTACCGTGCAGGGGTGGCAACTCTGGAAAGCAGCACGTCAGGTCCCCGGCCCGACGCGCTCACCCAAGGTGCAAGCCGGTCCGAGCCGTCCAGGCGGCGGTGACCGGTGAATCTCTCAGGTCCATCACAGAGCGGGGGAGGAACCCTTGTCATCTCCATGCCTGGAAGGTTCCTCCATGACCGCGACATCTGAACTGCTTCGCTCCAGCCTCGCTCCCGACGTCACCGAGTTCTCCGCGCGGCACATCGGTCCCACCTCCGAGACGGCGGCCACCATGCTGGCGACCCTGGGCTACGAGAGTCTGTCAGACCTGGTCGACGCCGCAGTGCCCGAGGCCATCCGTCAGCCGACTCCGCTGAACCTGCCGGAGGCGCTGACCGAGGCTGAGACCCTGGCGGCTCTGCGCGGGTACGCCGGCAGAAACCTGCCGCACGCGCAGATGATCGGACAGGGCTTCTACGACACCCACACTCCTCAGGTGATCCTGCGCAATGTGCTGCAGAATCCCGCCTGGTACACCGCATACACCCCGTACCAGCCAGAGATCTCCCAGGGCCGGCTCGAAGCGCTGCTGAACTTCCAGACCATGGTCGCGGACCTCACGGGGCTGGACATCGCCAACGCCTCTCTGCTGGATGAGGCTTCAGCCGTCGCCGAGGCGATCCTGCTGATGCGCCGCGGCAACAAGAAGCTCGCCACCGCGAAGATCGTGCTCGACTCCGACATCTTCCCGCAGACCCGCGCCGTGGTCACCGGCCGGGCCGAGGCGCTGGGGATCCAGATCGAGACCGCCGACATCGCCGCAGACGGACTGCCCGCTGGTGAGATCTGCGGGCTCGTGCTGCAGCAGCCCGCTGACTCCGGCGCCGTCGTCGATCACCGCCAGGTCATCGCTGAGGCCAAGGAGCGGGGCGCCCTGGTCACCATCGCCGCGGACCTGCTTGCGCTGACCCTGATCACCCCGCCCGGGGAACAGGGTGCTGACATCGCGGTGGGCAGCTCCCAGCGCTTCGGCGTCCCGCTGTTCTTCGGCGGACCCCATGCCGCGTTCATGGCAGTGAAGGCCGGGCTGCAGCGTCAGCTCCCCGGCCGGCTCGTCGGCGTCTCCAAGGATGCCGAGGGCCGCCCCGGCTACCGGCTGGCGCTGCAGACCCGCGAGCAGCACATCCGGCGCGAGAAGGCCACCTCGAACATCTGCACCGCGCAGGCGCTGCTCGCCGTGGCGGCCTCGATGTACGCCGTCTACCACGGCCCGGAGGGACTGGCCCGGATCGCGAAGCGCGTCCACCGCCACGCCCGCACCCTCGCGCAGACGCTGCGCGGCGCCGGCCACCAGCTGATCACGGAGTCCTTCTTCGACACCGTCCAGGTGCGGCTCGATTCACACGCCGCGGCGGAGGAGGTCATCGCCGCGGCCGAGCGTGCCGGGATCAACCTGCGCCGGGCGGGCGAGGACATCGTCGGCATCTCGTCGGATGAGACGACGACGCCGTCGCAGCTGAGCTCGGTGCTCAAGGCCTTCGGCGTCACCGAGCCCACCGGAGTCACCGAGGCAGCTGGGGCCGCTGAGGTGGCCGGCGAGGAGCAGAGCTTCGCCTTCCCGGCGGAGCTGGCCCGGACCTCGGAGTTCATGACCCATCCGATCTTCCATGAGGTCCGTTCCGAGACGCAGATGATGCGCTACCTGCGGCGGCTCTCCGACCGGGACCTGGCTCTGGACCGCACCATGATCCCGCTGGGCTCCTGCACCATGAAGCTCAACGCGGCCACCGAGATGGAAGCGATCTCCTGGCCCGAGTTCGCCGGGATCCACCCCTACGCTCCGGCGCCGCAGACCATCGGCTGGCGTGAGCTGATCGCTGATCTGGAGTCCCGGCTCGCCGAGGTCACTGGATACGCCGCGGTGTCCATCCAGCCCAACGCGGGCTCCCAGGGGGAGTACGCCGGGCTGCTCGCCATCCGGCAGTACCACCTCGCCCAGGGGGACGCCGCCCGGGACATCTGCCTGATACCGGCCTCGGCCCACGGCACCAACGCCTCCTCAGCGGTGCTGGCCGGTCTGCAGGTCGTGGTCGTCGCAACCGCCGAAGACGGCACGATCGACATGGCCGATCTCCAGGCCAAGATCGGCGCCCACCCGGACCGGATCGCCGCGATCATGCTCACCTACCCCTCCACGCACGGAGTCTATGAGGCCGAGGTGCGCGAGGTCTGCTCCACCGTCCACTCCGCCGGGGGACAGGTCTACATCGACGGGGCCAACCTCAACGCGCTGGTCGGTCTCGCCCAGCCCGGCGAGTTCGGCGGAGACGTCTCACACCTGAACCTGCACAAGACCTTCTGCATCCCGCACGGCGGCGGCGGTCCCGGGGTCGGCCCAGTAGCCGTGGCCGAACACCTCAAGCCCTTCCTGCCCAGCACCTCGGTCGGTGCCGCCTGGGCGACCGGAGAGCATGAGGGAGAAGGCCGCGACGGCGCCCCCGTCACCTCCACGCCCTTCGGCTCCGCGGGGGTGCTGCCGATCTCCTGGGCATACCTGGCGATGATGGGCTCCGAGGGCCTGACCAGCGCCACCGCCCATGCGCTGCTGAGCGCGAACTACATCGCTGCGCGGCTGAAGGACCATTTCCCGATCCTCTACACCGGCGAGCGCGGGCTGATCGCCCACGAGTGCATCCTTGACCTGCGTGAGCTCACCAAGGCCTCCGGGATCACCGCGGAGGATGTCTGCAAGCGGCTCATCGACTACGGCTTCCACGCCCCGACGCTGGCGTTCCCCGTGACGGGCACGCTGATGGTGGAGCCCACCGAGTCCGAGGACCTGGCCGAGATCGATCGATTCATCGAGGCGATGATCGGCGTGCGGGCCGAGATCCAGGACATCATCGACGAGAAGCTGACTGCCGCGCAGTCGCCGCTGCGCCTGGCGCCGCATCCGGCCGCCGTCGTCGCCGGGGACGACTGGGACCGGGCCTATCCGCGGCAGCAGGCCGCCTTCCCTGTGAAGAACCTGCTCCAGGACAAGTACTTCCCCCCGGTGAGCCGGATCGACGGCGCCCATGGCGACCGCAACCTGGTCTGCTCCTGCCCGCCGCCGGAAGCCTTCGAACTCGAGGAGAGCACCGCATGAGAGAGACAGCGCTTACTGCCGCCCATGCGGAACTGGGAGCCAGCTTCACCGACTTCGGCGGGTGGAAGATGCCGCTGAAATACAGCTCCGAACTGGAGGAGCACCACGCGGTGCGGCGCACCGCCGGGCTCTTTGATCTCTCCCACATGGGCGAGATCCGGATCATCGGGCCCGACGCCGCCACCTTTCTGAACACGGCCCTGGTCGGGAACTTGGCCGCGGTGAAGATCGGCAGGGCCAAGTACTCGCTGATCTGCCGTCAGGACGGCGGAATCCTGGACGATCTGATCGCCTACCGGATCGACGAGAACGAGTTCCTGCTCGTCCCCAACGCCTCGAACCGGGACGTGGTGGCCGCGGCGCTGACCGAACGTGCCGCCGCTGGCTTCGACGTCGAGGTCTGGGATGAATCCGAGGGCATCAGTCTGATCGCTGTTCAGGGGCCGGCGTCTGAGACGATCATCAGTTCGGTGGTGCGGGCCAATGAGACCTTCCTGGTGGAGGAGCTCGGTTACTACGCCTTCACCACGGTGACCATCGGCGGCGATGAGATCCTGCTCGCTCGCACCGGCTACACCGGAGAGGACGGCTTCGAGCTCTTCCTGCCCAATGACAAGGCTGGGGCTCTGTGGCTGGCCCTCCTCGAGGCTGGATCCGACCACGGTCTGGTCCCGTGCGGGCTGGCCTGCCGGGATTCGCTGCGCCTGGAAGCGGGGATGCCGCTCTACGGCAATGAGCTCTCCACCGAACGGGTCAGCTTCGAAGCCGGACTGCCGGTGGTGTCCTTCTCCAAGGAGGAGGATTTCATCGGACGTGCCGCGCTGGAAACGGCTAAAGCCGAAGGACGAGGCAAGACCTCGGGCCAGCGGCTCGTGGGGCTCAAGGGCCTGGGCAAGCGCGCCGGGCGCAGCGGCTATCCGGTGTTGGCCACTGAGGGGGAGAAGGCCGGCGTCACCGTGGGGGCGGTGACCTCCGGGCTGCCGAGCCCGACGCTGGGACACCCGATCGCCATGGCCTACGTGGACATCGATCAGACCGAACCCGGCACCCGCCTGGATATAGATCTGCGGGGCAAGCCGCAGCCCTTCGAAGTGGTCCCCCTGCCCTTCTACGCCCGTGAGCGCTGACCGCCGCTTCAGGATTCGAGGCCTCCCATGACCATCAGCATCTTTGACCTTCTCCGGGTGGGGATCGGTCCCTCCTCCTCCCACACCGTGGGGCCCATGCGAGCTGCTCGACGGTTCGTGATGGAACAGCTCTGCGCGACTGGAGCCCTGGACACGACCGCGTCCCTGCGCGTGGACCTCTACGGCTCGCTCTCAGCCACCGGGCGCGGCCACGGCACCTTCACCGCGGTCCTGCTGGGCCTCGAGGGCTGGGACCCGGAGAGAATCCTGCCCGAGCAGGTGGATTCGCGGCTTGCCGCGATGCAGGCCTCCGGCACCATCCAGCTCGCCGCTCAGCAGGACGACGACGGCGCGCAGCGCCATGCGGGCGGCCGGGAGATCGCCCTGCGCGTAGAGGACATCGTGCAGCGGCCGCTGACCGTCCTGGACCGGCACACCAACGCCATGACCCTCACCGCGCAGGACGCCCAGGGGCAGGAGCTGGCCAAGGAGACCTACTACTCCATCGGCGGGGGCTTCGTGCTCTCCGAGTCCGACGCGGTCGCCTCCGACGCCTCGCTCGGAGAGGCGCTCGCCACCGAGGACGCGACCGTTCCCTACCCGTTCACCACAGGCGCTGAACTGATGGACCACTGTGCCCGTTCGGGGCTTCCGGTCTCCCGTCTCATGATGGCCAATGAACGCGCCCTGCACCGTGCCCGCCACGGCGGCACCGAGGAAGAGGCGGAGAAGGACATCACGGCGAAGGTGCTGCACCTGTGGCAGGTGATGGAGGACTGCAAGAACTCCGCGCTGGAGCGTGAAGGCAGCCTCCCCGGCGGACTCAAGGTGCGCCGTCGTGCTCCTGACTGGCATGACCGGATGTGGAAGGACGATCCAGGCCGGACCCACGCGTACTGGCAGGAGTGGGTCAATCTGGTGGCGCTCGCGGTCAATGAGGAGAATGCCTCCGGAGGTCGGGTGGTCACCGCGCCCACGAACGGGGCGGCCGGCATCATCCCCGCGGTGGGCTTCTACGCGACACACTACGGTCCCGGTGCCAGCTACGCGGGGGAGGAGGACCGTGAGGACATTGCGGTGCGCTTCCTGCTCACCGCCGCCGCAGTCGGCGTGCTCTATAAGGAGCAGGCCTCGATCTCGGGAGCCGAGGTCGGCTGCCAGGGCGAAGTCGGATCAGCCTCCTCGATGGCGGCCGCGGGGCTCTGCGAGGTGCTCGGCGGCACTCCGAAGCAGGTGGAGAACGCCGCCGAGATCGCCATGGAGCACAACCTCGGACTGACCTGTGATCCGATCGGTGGACTGGTGCAGGTGCCCTGCATCGAACGCAACGCCATGGGGGCGACCAAGGCCGTGAACGCCGCGTGCATGGCGCTGATGGGCGACGGCGATCACCGAGTCTCCCTGGATGAGGTCATCGTGACCATGCGGGAGACCGGCAGAGACATGTCCTCGAAGTACAAGGAGACCGCGATGGGCGGGCTGGCGGTCAACGTCGTGGAGTGCTGAGCGCCCGGTTCCGCTCCTCGCCGCCGGCCGGCCTAGGCGAAGGCTGAGTAGCCCGTCAGGTCACGTCCGATGATCAGGCTCTGCACGGACTCGGTGCCCTCATAGGTGTGGATGGCCTCGATGTCGGCCATGTGGCGGGGGACCTTGTTCTTCAGCAGGATTCCATTGCCGCCGAGCATGTCCCGGGCGACCTGGGCGATCGCCCGCGCCTTCCGCGTGTTGTGATATTTCGCCAGTGAGGCCTGGGGGCCGGTGAGCGTGCCAGCCATGTCCCGCTCGGTCACCTGGCGCACATGCAGCTGCATGGAGGTCAGCTCGGAGACCATCCAGGTCAGCCGCTCCTGGACCAGTTGAAAGCTGGCCAGCGGACGGCTGAACTGTTCGCGCTGCTTGGAGTAGCTCAGGGCCGCCTCGACCAGGGCTGAGGCATGGCCGACGGCGGACCAGGCCACCCCCAGCCGAGTGGCGAAGAGAACCTTGGAAGCGTCCTTGAAGGTCTTCGAGCCGGGCAGGACGGCATGGGCGGGGACCTCGAGGTCCTCGTACTGGATCAGCGCCTGATGGATGGCGCGCAGAGAGGCCTTGCCCTGGATGACCTCGGCCTTGTACCCGCGGGTCGCCTGGTCCACCAGGAAGCAGCGGACATTGCCGTCGTGGATGCCGCCGAGGACCCGCGCCCAGGTGAAGGTGAGACCTCCCGAGGCGCCGTTGCCGATCCACTTCTTGGCGCCGTTGAGGACGTAGTAGCCGGAGTCATCGTCCCCGACCAGCTGCGCCGTGGTCTCAAGAGAGACGGAGTCGGAGCCGTGAGTGGGCTCGGTCAGCGCGAAGGACCCCAGCGTCTCAGCGCTGGCCAGCTTCATCAGATGCTCCGCCTTCTGGTCCTCCGAGCCGAAGTACGCCAGTGTGCGCAGCGCCAGGCCTCCCTGGACCGCCAGGGCAGTGCCCAGTGAGCCGTCCGCCCGCGAGGTCTCCATGTTCACCAGACCCGCGGCCATGGGGGAGAGCGTCTCCATCCCTGCTTCGCTCACATCCACACCGTCTGTGAGAAGTCCCAGCGAGCCGGCCCTGCGCACGAGGTCCAGCGGGTACTCCGCGTGCTCCCAGTGCTGGGCCATGCGGGTCTCCAGGCCGGCGGAGAATTCACGGGCCTGCGCCCACCACTTGCGGTCTGACTCAGGGAGGTCGTGGAAGACACCGTAATAGTCCAGGCCCTGAGCGGTGGAGACGTCGTAGACGGGATCGACGGAGGCATCGGGAGCATGATGTGTCATGGCACACATGTTACTCGATAGTCACAAGCCTTCGTGCCTTAGTTGCATCTCCGAACTGTGGACCAAAGTCCACTGGCGCGGGGTGATCGCTCCCCGAATAATAGTCAGTGGACGTGCAGCAGTGGTGCACGATTCAGGGAGAAGCATTGGCCTTGAGGCGCTCCGAGTTACGGTGCAAGGGTTCGGAGCAGAGCCTCGGCTGGTGTTAGTGCTCGGGCGGTGGGAACGGCACCGCCCGAGCCTCTCTGTGTCAGCGGTCTTTTCTCAGCGCGGAAGCCGCAGCTGAATCCCGGAGACCTGCACGCTCCAGATTCCTTCGGCCGGTGATCCCGCTTCAATGGTGCCTCCGAACGTCGCCGCACGATCCTCCATGCTGATCAGCCCGGTTCCCGACGAAGCATGCTTTGGAGCTGGGGCCTGGAGGGAATCGGTGCGGTTCGTCACGGCGAGGTCCACGGTGGCCTCCTTGACCTCGAGTTCGATGGTGCAGTCATTCGTCGCGTGCCCGCGGGCTCCGTGCTTGACGATATTGGTCGTGCACTCCTGCAGGATGCGGTAGAGACAGGCCTCCACCGACTGCGAGATCGAGCTGAGATCTCCATGCACCGAGGTCTCCACTGTGAATCCAAGGTCTTTCAGCCGCTCAGTGAAGCGTTCCAGCCCTGACTCCAGGTCCAGCTCAGGAGCATCGCCTGGCCCCGACCCGATGATGTTCTCGCGCTGCAGCACCAGCAGCACGCGGCGAAGATCGTGGAGGGCAGCGCTGGCTGACTGAGAGATCTGCGAGAGTGCCGCGGCACGGGACTCAGGAGTCCCCGTGGCCGCCGCGACTTGGGTCTGCATGGAGATGACGGTGAGGTCGTGCGCAAGAATGTCGTGGAGGTCTCGCGCGATGGATCGACGTTCTCCGGCCAGGGCCTCCTCATGGGTCGCCCGCAGTTGGACCAGCTCCCGCTCCGAGGACATGCGAGAGACCAGCTGCTTTCGCGTAGCGAGTCCGATGAAGAACGACAGGGCCATGACAATGGCCGGAACAAGTGCGAAGCCTGCCACTAGGAGCGGATCGCTCTGGGCTAGTCCGACGTTCGCGGCCAACCCGAGGGCCAATACAAGGTACAACAATCGTATAAGACGCGAGCAGTAGACCGCGGTAAGCCCAGAAAACAAGACCACGAGTAGGAGTGTCTCGAATTGTGATTCCAGCAAGGCTCCCAGCACTCCACCTGTCAGCGCCGCAAGTGCGCCCGCCGCAGGGTGCAGCCAGAACAGCGCCACCGCCAGGATCCAAACCAGGTAACCGAATAACAGTGTTGCGCTGAACTCCAGAGTTTCCAGGACCGTCGCCAGCAATACATCTGCGCAGATTCCACCGATGGTGCCTAGCGTCAAGAGATTGAGCAACCGTCGACTGGGAGCAACTTCACTAGACAAGGCCACGCTCAAGGATACGTCACGGCACCGTCAGTGCACTGGCATCAGCATCCGTTGGCAGTGGGAAAGGCGCGACAGATGAAGGAGCGGAAAAAGCTTGCGGCTTCGATGTTTGAAAGATCAAAGAAAGCGATAGCAGTGGTGAGAACGAGGGCGGAGACGAGAGCGATACGGTAGGCAAACAAAGCAAGAGACATTTCTTGTTCCTTTCGGGGGTATACCTTCTGATGTTGAACGTGTTAAATTATAATAAGGTGTGCCTAGATTCAGGCATAGTGGACTTAAGTACCTAATTTATACAGATTCACTCAATTGCGGCATTACTGCCGCCCGAAAGATGCCCGTATCGCCGGGCACGAGCTGGGTTCAGATAAACTAGGACACCGCGCCGGGTATCACAGGCCCAGGTGCCACCGGCCGAGGAAGAACAGGTTCAGCCATGCTCCGTCTCGTCGTTGCAGACGACCACCCGATCATGCGGGCGGCCCTGCGTGCCTATGTCGATTCCGCCCCAGACATGGTCTGTGTGGGCGAAGCGCAGAACGGAATAGAAGTCATCGAACGGGTCCGTGAAGAACGGCCCGACGTGGTGATCATGGACCTGAAGATGCCCAAGATGGGCGGCGTGGAGGCCACGGCAGAGGTCATGGCCATCGCCCCGGAGACCTCGGTCCTGGCGGTGACGACGTTCAGCTCTGAGGGACATGCGCTGCAGGCGCTCAAGGCCGGCGCCAAGGGATACATCGTCAAGGACGCCACGGCGGATCAGGTGCTGGAGGCCATCAGGCAGGTGCACGGCAGCTCAGTGCCGATCTCCCCGGATGTGGCGCGCAGGCTTGAGTTCAACGCCGTCAGCGAGGCAGAGGAGTTCTCGGTGGCGCTGGCCGACTCGGACTACCTGCCGCGGATACCGCCGCGAGAGACAGAAGTCCTGAGTCTCTTGGCGCGAGGATTCAGCAACCGCGAGATCGCGACACGCATGGTCCTCACCGAAGGCGCTGTCAAAGCACACCTCGGTCGGCTCTGCGCCCGTTTCGCCGTGCGGGACCGGGTCCAGCTGCTCATTCGCGCCACGCAGCTGGGACTCATCGAGCCACAGCTGGAGGACATCGCCCCAGAGGGCGGGGACACTTAGTCACTCGCCGCTCAGCGGCGCAGACCGCCCTGCCAGAGCGCATCGAAAGGCGTGTTCCCGGCGACCCGCTGGCGGATCCCCGCGGTGACGAAAGCCTTCGCTCGGCGCGCCGCCTCCCGCGCGGAGTACCCCTTGGCCAGTTCCGCGGTGATCGCCGCGGCCAGCGAGCAGCCGGCGCCGGAGACCGCATGCTCCCCGATCTTCGGCGCGGACAACACCTCCATGCCTTCGGCATCGACGAACACGTCCACCGCGTCAGACCCGGCGAGCCGGACACCGCCCTTGGCGAGGACAGCTGCCCCGGAGACACGGTGTATCTCGGCGGCGGCGGCCTGCAGATCCTCCAGGGACTCCACCTTCATCCCGGAGAGCTGCTCGGTCTCAAAGTGATTCGGCGTGACGAAGGTGGCCAGGGGCAGCAGCTCGGCCTTGAGCGCGTTGTCTGTGTCCTGGGCGTGGCCCGGTTCCTGTCCCTTGCAGATCAGCACCGGATCCAGCACCAGGTGACGGGGCTTCCGCTCGGCGACGGCGGCGGCCACGGTGGAGATGGTCGCCGGTGAGCCCATCATGCCCAGCTTGACCGCGTCCAGCGCTTCAGGACCGTAGTTGCCGAAGATAGCCTCGAGCTGATCGGAGATCACCTGGGTCTCCACCGGCACGAAGCGGTGATTCCAGTTGTCCTTCGGATTGAAGGACACGATGCAGGTCAGCGCCACCATCCCGAAGGTGCCCAGTTCCTGAAAAGTCTTCAGGTCGGCCTGCGCTCCAGCTCCGCCGGTGGCTTCGGATCCTGCGATGGTCAGAGTCATTGCCGGGCGTGCAGTGGTCTCAGTCATTCTCAGGGTCCTTCGTCTCGAGGGTCTCGGATGTGTCCTGAATCCGGGTCAGCGGCTGGGCCATCCAGCGGCCCAGGCCCAGCAGGATGCCGGCGGGGAACCCGATGAGCGGGATGAGCATCGGCACCAGGCCGCCTGCCCCCGCCACCAGCACCACGGGCCCGTAGAGGAGTCCCACGACCGCGTATCCGAGGATATGGACGGTCGGGCTCGGCTGATGACGGCAGAGCCAGGTGACCAGCAGAGTGCCCGGGATGCCGACGACGACGGCGGCCGCACCGATCAGCGGGATCAGCGGTGCCAGGAATCCATCTTCGTCGAGGCCGGGCATCAGGCCCAGCGACAGGAGCAGTCCGCCCATCACCGCCGTGGGGATCAGCCAGGAGACGATCCACCCCGTGAAGCCGATCCTCAGGACTGGCCGGGGGGCGGCGTGGGCGCGCTTGGGCGGCCTGGTGCGGCGCCTGGTCTTCTCTGGGGCTGGAGTCGTCATCGCCTAGATTCTACCGGCGGTGGAGGATCTGCGCTCAGCCCGTGTGGCCCAGGTGAGCCAGCGCCTGCCGGATGAGCCGCTCGCGCCCGCCGAGGAACTCCGCCTGCACCTCGGGACTGAGCACCTGCTCCGGAGTCATCCAGCTGAGCTCCAGGGCGTCCTGGCGAGGCGAGCACTCACCCGAGACAGGAACGATATAAGCCATCGAGACCGCGTGCTGGCGGTCATCGACCAGACCGGTCTCGGAGGGATACGGGAAGTACTCCGCCACCGTGAACGGCGTGGGGGAAGGGGGAATCTGCGGCATTACCAGCGAACCGAGATCCTTCTCGATGTTGCGCAGCAGCGCAGCGCGAATCGTCTCGCGGTACATCACCCGGCCCGAGACCACAGTGCGGTAGAAGTGCCCCTCCGCATCGGCGGTGTAGAGCAGGCCCAGCTCAGTGATGCAGCCGAGCGGATCCAGCCGGACGGGGATGGCTTCCACATAGACCATGGGGAGCCGGCGGCGGGCCTCGTAGAGGTCATCCTCGTTCAACCATCCGGGGTTCGGATCAGGGGTTCGAATGCTCATAGTCCCATCATGCACCACAACCGGTACAGACGTTTCTCAGGGACTACTCGTCGCGGTTCTCGAGGTCCACCACGAGACGGGTGGGATCTTCGAGCAGCCCGACCGAGAAGGGAACTTCATCGGGCAGGCCGATGAGATATTGCGAGTGAGCTTCGAAGGGGCCCTGGATGTAGACCTCTTCGAAGATGGCTCCGGTATCTCGCTCGTAGTACTCCCCGGAGGTGACCTGGTCCTGAACCGCCTCCTCGGGCAACCAGGAGGGACCGCTGATGCCGATCTGGAGGATCACTCCGCCAGCCATGGGGATGGGGTTGCCGCGCCCCAGCTCAGCTGCTGACTCCACGTACTCGGCGCGCCAGCTGGGACGGCCATCGCCGCTGAACTCGAAGACCACCCGATCGAATCCCTCATGAATGCCGGAGCGCACCTCGATCAGCTGCTGATCACCGGAGGCGGAACCATCCGGAAACCCGGCAGACTCCTGTGGCTCGGTGTCGAATTCTTCCCCGATCGGGTCTGCGTCTGACGCCTTCGAGTCGTCCGGAGAAGGTTGCGCGGAGTCGCTGGGGGAGGTGCCGCTCTCGACGTCGCCCTCGCGGCGGGACTGATCGCTCTCGGACTCGTCGCTGGTCGGGCTGCCAGGTTCTGCACCCGCCGAGGGCTCCGGTGAGACGGTGGCGGACTCCGGAGCGTCGGCCGGGTCCTGGTCGGCTCCGCAGCCGGTGAGCAGCAGCAGTGCGGCGGTGCTTGCCGCGGCGGACAGACGGTGCGTGATGAGGGCTCCTGTGCGGATGATCAGATGATGTCTTCGAGCGGCCGTCCCATGGCGGCCCGGCGCTCTGCATGATTGATCTTGTGCCGCCGCGACTCGGTCGCCAGGATGACCACGAAGGCTCCCATCGCGGCACAGAGCGCGACCCACACCGAGGTGACCTCTGAGAGGATGCGGGGGAAGATCAGCCAGAACATCCCCCACCCCATGCCCAGGGCAAGGGTGATCCTGCCCCGCTCGGTCATCGCGTAGTACGAGGCGGCCCAGATGCAGACGCTCAGACCGATCAGTGCCCAGATCACCGCGGGGAAGCCAGGCACGCGCCAGCCCATGGCGGTCAGCCAGATGGACAGCGAGGACATGCCTGCCACGAGCGCCCAGCCGGCGAAGAGACCGGTGGTGGTGTCGGCAAGCCGGCGCTCCAGGGAGCTGCGGGCGGTGCGGAAGGTGAACTGTCGGATCGCATCGATCAGGGCCAGCGCGACCGCCAGCGAGGCCAGCACCGCGATGGTGAGCATCCCGTGGTGGACTGCCGCGGTCCAGACCAGCATGAGCAGCGATGCGGAACCGACCTGCCAGCCGGAGAGGCGCTGACGCGGCGTCGCGGTCTGCGTGGTGGTCCATTGGTAGACCGCATGCGCGATGAGACCGATCACGATGAAGGGCCACAGCCAATAGAAGTTCGCGTCTGGGGAGAGCAGCGCCAGGTCTCCCGAGTACCAGCCCTCGACGAGCTGATCCAGGCCGTTGCCACCGAGGATCGCAGGGGCTGCGGTGAACGCGCCGAACATCCAGATCAGCGAGACCAGCGCGGCCAGCGCGCCGAGACTCACAAAGACCTGTCGGTAGAGGTCGGTGCGGACCGGTGCCGGATCGGGATCACGGGAGGGGAGGTTGTACGGGGGGATATAGGTGAAGAGGTCTTCCTCATCATCTGCGAACTCCACGAACTCCCGCCCGGTGGGACGGTAGTTCCGCGCTGTTGCGGCCTCGATCGCGGCGGCCTTCTCCAGGATGACATCGCGCTGCCGACGCTCATCCAGAGCGCGGCGAGGCTTGGGGAGCGTGACCGCAGCCGGCTCCTCCTGAGCCTCGGTGAGCGGACCTTCCGCGGGAGTGGAACCGCCGGCGTTCGGGTCGGAGGTCGCTTCCGGTGCATTCACCGGATCCCCGGACCCGGAAGCCGGCTCAGGGTCTGGTTCTTCGGCTGCGGTAGCGGGCCGGGCGGCGTCGTCGGGGTCCCCCGGACTGGGTGCGGGGGTGCTGGTTCCCGGGGTCTCCTCCTGGACGGAGGGGTGCTCGGATTCGGCGGGGGAGTCCGGGTGATCCTGTGCCTGTGCCTGTTCCGGTGCCTGTGTCGCAGGCTCGGGACGCCTGAAGGCGCTGGCCAGGCGACGCGTGGCATCCATGAACTTCTCGTCGAGGTTGTCGAAGAAGTCGCTCAGCCCGGACTCCTCCGATCCTGTCTCGGTCGGGTTCGGCCGCGGGGGTGTCGGCTGGCTGTGTCGCACCGCAGAAGCGCCGGCGGGTGTCGCCGAGGTCTGCCCGGAGGACTCGGTGCCGGGCAGCTCGGTCTCCTCCTGCTCGGGGGCGCCGCTCCCGGCGGTCTCACCGTCTCCCGCGGACTCCGACTCACCGGCATGCTCGTCGCTGGAGAGCTCCTCACTGAGGGTCTCTTCGCTGAGGGTCTCTTCGCTGGAGAAGTCGTCGCGGGGGAGCCCCTGCGCTGAGGCGGCCGGGGTCTCGGGTTCTGCTCCAGGGGCACTGGAGGCAGGGGGTTCGGAAGCGGGGAGAGTCTCGGTGGACTCGTCCTGGGACTTTTCAGTCAAGCCCGTGTTCCCCCTCTGCGTCATAGCTGGCATATGCGTTCACTGCCGCGGATCCGGCGTCCGCTCAGATGTGCTGGTCACTTCGCCGACGGTCTCCGTCCGGTCCTGCGACGCGAACGGTGCCTGGTCATCAGCACCGTGATTCCCAACCCCACCAGGGTACCCACAACGATGGCGGCGCCCGTGCTCGCCCAGGGTGGGAGCCCGGTAGTTGTTCCCGTAATGTAACCTAATCCGACCAGCCAGAGGGACCAGGTCAGCGCCCCCAGCAGCGTGAGCGCAACGATGGCGCTTCCGCCGAGCCGCATGATCCCGGCGGTGGCCATCGAGGCCGAACGCCCCCCGGGGATGCCACGGATCAGGAGCAGGCCGGCCCAGGTGGTGGCGCCTCCGGCGCGGATCGAGATCCGCACCATCTTCCGGTGCAGCCTGCGGCCCCACTTCCAGCGGTAGAGCAGACGGATCAGCTTGTACCGGAAGAGCAGGTAGACCCCGACATCCCCGGCCAGGCAGCCGATGAAGGTCACCCCGAGCACCAGCAGAAGCGGGAAGATGTCCTCCGCCGCCATGGTGCCGGAGGCGATGACCATGACCTCTGAGGGGAAGGGCGGGACGATCGCGGTGAACGCCACGGCGACCGCCAGCACGATGAAGTAGTAGAACCCCCACTCCTGGTAGAGGGCGGGATCGCCGAGGTCGTTGACGCCCAGGGCGATCACTGCGTTGGTCACTGCGGGGACTCCTGGAGGGTTCGCGGGGAGGTGAAGCTGCGCTGGACTCCGTTCAGCGGATCTCTGAAGGACAGCGTCTTGGCCAGCAGCTGCAGCGGCCTGTCGAACTCATCAGGTGCATCATCGAGAAGTTCGGGGTAGAAGCGGTCATTCAGAATACCCAGTCCCAGGAGCGCCATATGGATGCGCAGCTGGTGAGTCTTGCCGGTGTGCGGGATCAGCTGGAAATGCCCAACCTGCTCACCGGAGGGGCTGGTGCCGGCCGCGAGGAGCTCGACCCTTGAGGAGGAGTTGGCGCCCGGAATCGCCTCCGTTCGGCGCTTTCCGGTGCGAGCCTTCCGGTCATGAGGGCGTCTGCCCGAGTGCTCGGGCGCATAGGCGGCCAGCTGGGAGACGACGACCCCTTTGGTCTTCTCGATCCTGTTGCGCACGCTCAGCGGAAACCGGGAGGCGAGCGCCTCCGCGGTCATTCCCCGCGGCGCGGCGCTGACGCACTCATAGGTCTTGTTCACCTGTCGGTTCTCGAAGAGCAGCTGGTACGCCCCGCGGGTGGAGGGCTCCTTGGAGAAGAGCACCACGCCGGCGGTGCCGCGGTCCAGCCTGTGGACGGGAACCAGGTCCGGGACCCCGAGGGTGTTGCGCAGCCGCACCAGCAGGGATTCCTGGACATAACGGCCAGCGGGAGTGGTGGGCAGAAAGTGCGGCTTGTCCACGACGACCAGGTGCTCGTTCTCGTAGATGATCTCTTCGCGCACCGGCAGCGGGACCTCTTCGCTGACAGAGCGGTAGTACCAGAGGAACTCGCGCTCGCCCAGTGAGGTGGTGGTGCTCAGCGGGACGCCATCGATGTCCACGACCTCGCCGGCGTCGAATCGGGCGGTGATGCCGCCGTGGTCGATGTGTCCGAAGGTCTCCAGCACGTAATCGTGGATGGTCCGCCAGGGACCGGTCAGGGGCACACGCAGGCGTGTGGCGTTGACGCCGTTGCGCACGGGCAGGGGGGACTTCTGAGTCACAGGTCAGCTTTGAGGACGGTCAGCGGTCGGGCGGCTCAGCCCCAGACCGGTGCCTCAGTGGTCGCGGTGGGTTCAGGCTGCCCCAGAGGCTGGTTGACCTGCCAGGACATGCCGAAGCGGTCCTTGACCCAGGCGAAATTGGTGGCGAAGTCATAATCGCCGGGCTCCATCAGGAACTCCCCGCCGGGGGCGAGGCTGTCCACGATCTGGTTGAACTCCGCGGTGGAGTCCACGACCACTGCCACGGAGATCGAGGGCGTGAAGCTGAACTGGTGCTTCATCAGGCTGTCCTGGATCATCAGCACCTGACCGCCGATCTTCAGCTGCGCTGTGGCCACCAGGGGCACCGGGACGTCGATGACCTCGTCAGGATCGTCCTCCTCGCTCAGCTGCATGTCGGTGTGGTGGACCTCGGCGCCGGAGCTCCGGGAAGGTTCATCGTCGGCATCGACCACGTCGTCTTCTGCCTCTGCCCCGTCAGGAGCCGCACCCTGGTCGAGGTTCTGGTCCACGTTCTCCGCGGTGAGGTCATTCGCCGCAAAATCCTCGGGCTCCTCGCCGATGTCGAGCTGCACTTCCGCTTCAACGAGCTCCTCGTCCTCCGCCTCGGCGATGTCCTCGGACTCGGCGGGCGCGGGGGCGGGGTCATAGATCTCAGTGCCCGCGGGGTGATGCACGATCTCCAGCAGCTCGGCGTCGGGAAACACGCTGAGGTAGTGGTCGATGGCTTCCTGGGCCTGACCCTGGAACATCAGAAACGGAATGCAAAGAGTCATGTGCTCACCCTAACGGGAAATCGCGGGACTGGAACGTGTGTGCGCTCTGAGCATGAGCCTGCACGGACACCCACAACAAAGCCCTGCACCGAGATCATGGCGCGAATCGCAGTCCGGAGGGCGAGGAGTTGAAGCCCGCATCGCGGAGCAGCTGCCCCAGCGGGTGGGTGAGGATGCGTTCGCCGTTGACGCGCTCCACGGCGATCCTCCCCGTCTTGGCTGAGCGCAGCGCCGGGACCAGCGCCCGGGAGATCAGGTCCATCACAGACTCATCCTCAGTGAACAGCAGCAACGTCCGACCCCCGCGCTCCATGTAGAGAGCCAGTTCACCGCGGTGGAGGACGACGACGGCGCCCGCCTTGCGACCGGGCCGATGCGTGGAGCTCTCCAGCTCGGGCCAGTCCAGAGCGGCGCCGTAGGGATTCGCCGGATCGGCGGCGGCCAGGACCACGGCGGGATCCTGCTTCTTCCCCCCACCGCGCGGAGCGGCGCCAGGCGGTGAGGCGCTCGCCTGTTCCGCCGCGTCGTCGAGCCGCTCGGAGATCCAGCGCAGCTGATCGATGGTCGCGGAGGACGTGAACTGGGCGGCGCCGAGCTGCTCGATGAAATAGCCGCGCCGAATCTGGCCGGAGTCCTCCGCTGCCGAGAGCACCTTGTACACCGCGGCGAATCCGCCCTTGGCGGCGGCACCGAGTCCTGACTGCTGCTCGGACATCACCGAGCCGCGGGTGACCACTCCGTAGCGGTCCAGCAGGATCTCGGCACGGGTATGAGCCGCAAGGGTGGGATCGACCGCACCCCTGGGCACCAGCTGCCAGCGACCGCCGGCCCCGGCGCCCGGCAGGCCTGCGCCCGAGGCTCCTCCGATCCGGCTCCGATGAGATTCTGCGGCCTGCCGCAGCGCCATTCGCCGGGAGGCGTGCCGTGGCCGGGCCGGAGTCGGCTGCTTCTTGTGCGCGGTGGTGCCGGTGGACATGAACCGGCGCAGCGCGCTGAAGCTGTCCGGTGCCACCCGTCCGGCCCAGAAGAGCTCCCAGAGCGCGTTCTTGGTGGTCTCGCGGGAGCTGGTCAGTCCGGGGTCGAGCTGATCGTGCAGGGCCTCGATGAACCAGGCTCCGCCGCGGGTCAGCACCTCGAGGATCGCCTCCTGCAGGGGGGTGGGCGTGAAATCCTCACCGTTGCTGCCCATGCCCGCCGTGCCGGGCTGGTTCAGCAGCAGGGCCGCATCCTCGCGCGGGTAGAAGGCCAGCCAGCCGTCCTGGCCGCTCAGCGCCCCCTTGCCCACGGCGAGGAACTCTCCGCCGGTCAGCAGCTCATCCAGCATGGACGGGCGGTAGTCGGGAATCCGAGCTGGGAGGATGAACGATTCCCAGGCGCTGGCCGGGGCCGCCGCGCCGGAGAGCTGGGCCAGGGACTCTGCCACCGCGGAAGTGCCGGCGCTCGATGATCCCTTTCCTCGCGCCGCGGTGATGCCCTGCCATTCGAGCAGGAACTGGCCATAGGCCGCCGTCGGGACAGGCTCCACCTGGGCGCGGAGCGCCGCGAGGGAACGGCGACGGATCCTGCGCAGCATCTCGGCGTCGCAGTACTCCACCGTGTCGGCCCGCGCCTCGGCGGGAAGCTCGCGGTCGGGCCGGAACAGGCCCTCCACCACACGGTGCTCGCGCACCAGCCGGGTCAGCGTGTCAGCGACGACGGCGCGACTGAGCCCCAGCTCTGACCCCGCCTCCTCCACCAGGAACGGTCCGTGGGTGCGCGCATACCGGCCCACCAGATCTCCCAGCGGATCATCCACCGGGTCCAGGAAGGCATGCGGGATGCCGACAGGGATGGGCGTGCCCAGCCCGTCCCGGAGCCGGGAGGCGTCCTCGATCGCCGCGTAGCGCTCCTCGACGTGGTCCTGGCCAGCGGCGGAGCGCCACATCACCCGGAACGCGCGCTGGCTGGAGACGAGCGCCTCGGCGTGGTCCTTCGCCGGTTCACCCTCTTCGAGTCGGGCGGCGAGCTGCTCCGCGGTCAGCGGTCCGAGCAGGCGGAGCAGGTCAGCGACACCTTCTTGGCCGCGGAGATGCCGTGAGGGGACCAGACGCTGGGCGTAGGCCTCGGATTCGGCGATGATCGCGGCATCGAGGAACTCGCGCAGCTCGACCCGGCCGAGGAGCTCGCCGAGCAGGGCGGGGTCCACGGAGAGCGCAGCAGCCCGCCGTTCCGCCAGCGGGGAATCCCCCTCATAGAGGAACTGGGCGATATAGCCGAAGAGGATGGACTGGGCGAACGGAGAGGGCTTCGGGGTGGTGGTCTCCACGATCTTCAGCCTGCGCGCGCTGATGCTGCGCAGCAGGTCCAGCAGGGCGGGCATGTCGTAGACGTCCTGCAGCACCTCGCGCATGGCTTCCATGATCACCGGGAAGTCGGGGTAGCCCGAGGCGACCTCCAACAGCTGCGAGGAGCGCTGACGCTGCTGCCACAGCGGGGTGCGCTGGCCGGGATTCTGCTTCGGGAGCAGCAGGGCGCGCGCGGCGGCCTCGCGGAAGCGTCCGGCGAACAGCGCCGAGGAGCTGACCTGCGCGGTGATGAGGTCCTCGAGCTCGTCCGGGTCGAACTGGAAGAGTTCGGCCCCGGGGGGATCCTCATCCATCATCGGCACCCGCAGCACGATGCCGTCGTCGCTGGCCATGGCGGAGCCGTCCAGACCGAAGCGGTCATGCAGACGTTCACCGACCGCCAGCGCCCAGGGCGCGTGAACCTGCAGACCGTACGGGGAGAGCAGCACGATCCGCCAGTCCCCGAGCTCGTCACGGGTCTGCTCCACCACCAGCGTGGTATCGCTGGGCAGCACGCCCGCGGCCTCCTGCTGCTCGGTGAAATAGCGCAGCAGGTTCTCCTGCGCCCAGGTGTCCATGCCCAGAGCGCTCAGCCGTTCGGCGGTCTCCTCCGTGGAGCCCGAATGGACTTCACGGGTGAATCGGCCCAGCGCCCGGCCGAGCTCGGCGGGCCGGCCGAAGCCGTCACCGCGCCAGAACGGAAGCGAGGCGGGCTGCCCGAAGGCGGGGGAGACCAGCACCCGATCGAAGGTGATCTCTTCGATGCGCCAGCTGGTCGCGCCCAGGGCGAAGACATCGCCGATGCGGGATTCATAGACCATCTCTTCATCCAGCTCACCCACCCGGCGCCCGCCGGAACGTGCCGAGCCGGAGTCCTCGCCTCCGGCCAGGTAGACACCGAAGAGGCCCCGGTCCGGGATGGTGCCGCCCGAGGTGACCGCGATGCGCTGTGCTCCGGGGCGCCCAGACACCGTGCCGGCGTCGCGGTCCCAGATCACCCGGGGGCGCAGCTCGGCGAAGCGGTCAGAGGGATATTTGCCGGCCAGCAGGTCCAGCGTCGCCTCATAGGCGGACCGCGGCAGAGTGGCGAAAGGTGCGCTGCGCCGCAGGGTCTCGTACCAGGACTCCACGTCCAGGGTCTCCATGGCGGCCGCGGCCACGGTCTGCTGGGCCAGGATGTCCAGCGGGTTGCGCGGGATGTGCAGGGCCTCGATCTGCCCGGCGAGCATGCGTTCGACGACGACGGCGGTGCTGACCAGGTCACCGCGGTGCTTGGGGAAGAACCAGCCCACGGAGACCTCCCCGACCTGGTGGCCCGCGCGACCGATGCGCTGGAGTCCGGCGGAGACCGCGAAGGGGGCCTCCACCTGGATGACCAGGTCCACGGCGCCCATATCGATCCCGAGCTCCAGTGAGGAGGTGGCCACCACGCAGCGCAGGCGACCTGATTTGAGCGCCTCCTCGGTGAGCTTGCGCTGCTCCTTGGAGACGGATCCGTGGTGCGAGCGTGCCAGCGGATCCGGCTCGACCGCCTCGGCCTCCTCCCCGGAGGGGGCGTAGGCGTCGTCGTTGGCGGGGTCCTGGCTGGCGGGGGGTCGGCGTTCAGACCAGATCTCGTTGATCCGACCGGTGAGCTTCTCGGCGAGCCGGCGTGAGTTCACGAAGACGATGGTGGAGCGGTTCTCGGTGACCAGGTCCACGATCCGGTGCTCCACATGCGGCCAGATGCTCGGCTGCAGCGGCTGGGCGCTGAGCATGGTGTCCTCGGCGGGGAGATCGAGCGGGCCTGCCGAGTCAGCCTCGGGGGAGCCCTCCCCGATGCCCGGACCCGCCGCCGGGAACGGCACGGCTCCCTCGGGTGGAGCCGTGCTGGGGGAGGCCAGGTCCTCCACCGGCGCCGAGACCGTGATGTCCCACTTCTTCTCAGACTTCGGCGCGACGATCTCCACCTCGGCGGAGCCGCCCAGGAATCGGGCCACCTCCTCGCGCGGTTCCACGGTGGCGGAGAGTCCGATCCGCTGGGCGGGGGCCTCGAGCAGGTTGTTCAGCCGCTCCAGGGAGACCGTCAGGTGCGCGCCGCGTTTGGTGCCGGCCAGGGCGTGGACCTCGTCGATGATCACGGTCTTGACCCCGGACAAGGTGCTGCGCGCCTGGGAGGTGAGCATCAGGTAGAGAGATTCCGGGGTGGTGATCAGGATCTGCGGGGGCCTCCGCACCAGGTCGCGGCGTTCCTTCGGGGTGGAGTCGCCGGTGCGCACGCCCACAGTGATCTCAGCGGGCTCTTCGGCCGCGCCTTCGGCGGCGAGCCGGCGGGCGGTGTGCGCGATGCCGACCAGGGGGCTGCGCAGGTTGCGCTCGATGTCCACGCCGAGTGCCTTCAGCGGGGAGATGTAGAGGACCGAGGTGCCCGCGGTGGGCTCGGCGAAGAGCCGGTCGATCGACCAGAGGAAGGCCGAGAGCGTCTTGCCCGAGCCGGTGGGTGCCACGACCAGGGCGTTCCTGCCCTTCGCCACGGCTTTCCAGGCGCCGGCCTGCGCGGGCGTGGGCTGACCGAAGGAGGCTTGGAACCAGCGCCGGGTCGGCTCGGTGAACGGTTCCAGGGCGGTCATGATCCCACTCTAAATGGCGCCGCGGACACGCGGTGACGCATGGTCCGTCCGCTCCTCCCCGCGGGGCCGCTGACCATCTAGCTGACCATCTATAGGGCAGAAAACGGTGGAATGGCGCCCCGCCGCCGGACTCATTCCGCCGCATTGCGCCCTATCGATGGGGAGGCCGGGCGGCGAGTGAGAGGGTCAGCGGGCGAAGCGCAGGATGTCCTCGCGGCGCAGCGGCCGGTTGAACAGCGGGCCGTCGGGCTCCATGATCCGGCCCGCAGCCAGAGGCCCCACCGAGACGGGGTCGTAGCCCATCCGGACCAGCAGCCCCATGACCAGCCCGCGGGCGGCCTCATCATCTCCGGCCACCGCGAGCGCTCGCCGACCGGACAGGTCGGCGTCGGGCCGGGCGCCGTCGTCGAAATCTGCGTGGGCGATGTGGTTCAGCGCCTTGACCACTCGCGCAGAGCTGAACCGGCCGGCCAGCGCCATGGAGGTGGGCAGCTGCTCATCCACCGCCGCCTGCAGCCAGCCGGGGAGCAGCTCGTCCTGCCAGGTGTTCGTGGCATCGACGAGCACCGTGCCGGCGACCCAGTCCGGGTCCACCTCATCGAGCTCCTCCTGCGGCACGGCCAGGATGACGATCCCGCTCGTGTCCCGGGCGCGGACGGCGATGTCCTCACCCTCGACGGGCTGCGCGCCGGGGGCGTAGATCTTCAGGTGATGCTGCAGGGCACGTGGCGGGCGGGTGGAGGCGATGTCCACCGCGATCCCGGCGCGCAGCAGCGTGCGGGCGAAGGCGGTGCCGGCGCGGCCGGCGCCGAGGATGCCGACCACTGGAGCGGGTTCGCCCGGGGAGACAGTCTCGACGGGGGACTCACTCATGGTGATAGGACCGTCCCGCCGAGATCTCCTGTGCACGGTAGACCTGCTCGGCCAGCAGCATGCGCACCAGCTGGTGCGGGAAGACGAGCTTGGAGAGCGACCAGACGAAATCCGCGCGATGCTGCAGCTCATCGGTGACCCCGTAGGCGCCGCCAATGATGACGACGATGTGCTGGCCGGCGTCGAAGCTGCCCTGCAGATGCTCAGCAAGGACCGGTGAGCTGATGTTCTTGCCACGCTCGTCGAGCAGGATGACGTGGTCCTTGGGCTTGAGCGCCGCGAGGATCCGCTCGGACTCTTCCTGGCGGGCCGCATCGAGTTCACGGGAGGAATGCGGGAGCAGCTTCCAGTCCAGCTCATAGGGCTTGCGGAGCCGCTTGGTATAGCGGTCGATCCCCTCCACGGCCCATTTCTCGTGCTTCTTGCCGATGGCCAGGGCAGTGATGCTCATGAAGCTGAGACTACCGGCAACCCTAGGATGGAGCCCATGTCTGCACAGTTTCACATCGCCCCGGTGGCCCAGATGGACCCGCTCTGCCTCTACTCCGTGCTGCGGCTCAGGACCGACGTGTTCGTGGTTGAGCAGCAGTGCCCCTATCCCGAGCTGGACGGCCGGGACGTCGAACCCGGAGCGGTGATGGTCTGGGCGCAGGACGAGGGCACGGTCACGGCCACCCTGCGGGTGCTGCGCGAGCCTGAGGGCTTCCGGATCGGGCGCGTAGCGGCAAGTCCGGCGGCGCGGGGCAGCGGTCTCGCCCGGGAGCTGATGCGGCGCGGGCTCGAATATTGCGCGGCGCAGTCGCCCGAGGGGGCAGTGATCCTGGATGCCCAGCAGCCGCTGGAGAACTGGTACGGCGCATTCGGATTCACTCGGACCGGGGATTCATTCCTCGAAGACGGCATCCCGCATGTGCCCATGCGCCGCGGGGCGAACTCAGGTCTTTCGGCGCGGTCCGGCCACGAGTGAGGCCACAAGAAGGATCGCCACCCAGGAGAGCAGGTACCAGCCGCCGGTGAGCCGAAGGTCCCTCGGGGCAAGGTACATCCAGGCGATCAGCGGGACCCCGAGGCAGGCCATGACCGTCTGCCAGGTGGTCCAGAACCGCCCTTTCGGCCGGCGTTCTGTGGTCCCTGTTGCCATGGTCTCCTCCTGTCAGGGGCCGTGCAGAATCTGAGTCCCCAGCACCCTAACGGGTCAGCCGTTGGACTCGCATCCGAAGCCGTCGCCATCGGCATCCAGGCCATGCAGGTCTTCGCCGATCACCCGGACAGAGAAGTCCAGGTCGCCGCAGTTCACATCCGGCGGGTAGACCGGCACGCAGGGTTGGTAGTTCGGATCGCAGCTTCCCGACTGCTGCCCGGGTGCCGGCGCGGGGGCGGGTTCGGGAACCGGCTCTGCGGCACAGCCCTGCAGCGACGCGGTGTTGTCTGCGGCGATGTAGTCAGGCTCGCGGGTGTGGAAGTCGTAGCCGTCGCGCGAGTCATAGCGCGCGGTGGCCAGGCCCTCTTCGATCAGGGTCAGTCCCGCATCGGTGCCGCCCACGTCCAGATAGCGCAGGATCCGGTCATACCGGTCAGTGTCATCACCATCGCGGGTGAGCGTGACGGTCTTGCCGTGCACCAGATCTCCCATCCGCGCGGAGGCGGTGTCGAAATTGCACTCTCCGCGCTCTGGCGTGTCGATGCCGGTCACACGGACGGTGTCCCCGCTGTCCAGCTCGACGGTGTCCCCATCGATGATCCGCACGACGACGGCGCTGTCCTCGTCCCGGTCCGCTGACGGAGTGGGGGTCGGGGTCGGAGTCGGTGAGGGTGAAGGCGCCGGCGTCGGCGTCGGTGAGGGTGAAGGCGCGGGCGTCGGGGAGGGCGAAGGGGTCGGTGTTGGCGAGGGGGTCTCGCTCTCCGTGGGCTCGCCGGAGGGCTCTTCGGGTTCGGGTTCCTCCGTCTCCGGCGCCGCGAGCTCCTGGTCCTCGCGGTCGGAGGCGCTCTCCCGGGCGCCCTCGGGTGCCACGCTGTAGGCGATCAGCCCCACGACCAGGGCAAGCACGAAGAGGCCGATCAGCCCACCGCAGCCGATGACCCCGATCCTTGCGATCAGCGGCCAGCGCTTGAATCTCTGCCAGGCCGTGAGCCTGTACGGATCGTTGTCGGAGGCTTTTCCAGACAGGCGGAATCGCCCCGGGGAGTGCTGCGCCATCAAGGGAACCTCATCAAGTTCGAGTGACAGACCCGCGCCGGGTGCACGAGTCTGACATCACAGTAGCGCGACACGTGAGGTCTTCTCGTGCACGAGGTTGTGACGGGCTAGTGTTTCGTCATGGAGTTCACCATCGCCTCGAGCTGCGGGAACTCGCCCCGCATGCTGATCGTGGCGGAGATCGCCCGCGCATGGGCGGAGGATGATCGAGCCCACCTTCACGAGTGGCTGCGCGAGGACGCGGAGTGGCGCGTCTATCCGGGGGATCTCCCGACCGGTTTTCGAAGCGTGGTGCTGGACAACGTGGTGACCCACGGTCGATCGGGTTCCTGTGATGGCTCAGCTGTGAGCGCGGATGGCTCCCGGCTGCGCTTCGCCCATTTCTTGGTCTTCGCCTCGACCGCCAAGACCGCGCTGATCCGCTCGATCAGCTCGTACGTGGTGTCAGAAGGACAGGAAACTCCCGGTGCCGTCGACGGGTGAGGACTACCAGGGGTTCATCGGCTGGGTGCTGAGCCTGATGGAACGCTTCGGTGAACTCGGAGTCGGGCTGGCGATCTTCCTCGAGAACTTCATTCCGCCCATACCCTCTGAGGCCATACTGCCTGGGGCGGGATTTCTTGCGTATGCGGGACTGATGAGCCCTTGGGGCGCGTGGATCTGCGCGAACCTCGGCTCCCTGCTGGGCGCGCTGCTCTGGTACGGGGTAGGTGCCGCGCTCGGCGCCGAGCGGACGCGCGCCATCATGGGACGGCTGCCGCTGCTGAAGGCCTCGGACTTCGACAAGGCCGAGCGTTGGTTCGACCGTTGCGGTCCCTGGGCTGTCCTGCTGGGACGCTGTGTGCCGATCGTGCGATCGTTCATCTCGATCCCCGCCGGGATCACCCGGATGCCGATGCTGACGTTCCTGATCTTCACGCTGGTCGGGTCCGCGATCTGGAACGGCATCTGGATCGGCCTTGGATTCGCTCTGGGACCGGGCATCGAGCCGGTGCTGAACAGGTGGAGCGGTGTCCTGTCGAACCTCGTGGTGGCGCTCGCGGTCCTCGCGATGCTCGGGTTCGTGGTTCAACGGCTCCGCACCCGCCGGCGCAGATCCACTCCCTGACTCGCCCCGGCGTTTTACCGGCTCCTGCGTGGTCTACCGGGTCGACGTCGGGGCCGGTAGAGCACGTAAGCCAAGGTAAAACGCTGGGTGGAGAGAGTCTGCGGGTCCAGGCTCCCTTTCCTGAGGTTCGCCGGGCTTTTGCGGGCTCTTCACACTTGAGCGTGGAGTCCTGCTCGAGCATGGATTTGGGAGCGTCGGCGTGTCTGCCTGAAGCTCCTGGCCAGAATACGTGACTGGTAGTTGTTCTGATTCCGGAAACCCCGGCCGGTGCGCTTGATCTGCTTGATGGCCGTGTTCGCCGCCTCGGTCCGCGCGTTGGTCACCCGGGTCCGGATGAACACCTTGATCTGCGGCCACCACGCCGCCACCGTGGCCGCCAGCCTGTCGGCCTCGGGCAGCCCGGCAGCGGCCACCGCCAGCTCAAAGTCGATCCTCGCGCTCTGCGCCGCAGAGACGGACTCTGCGTTCAAGATCCTGCGCAGTTGCTCCTTCACCGCCCAAGCGGCGGCGACCTGCTCGAAATCGGCGTCGTCGAGGACCTGCTCGAGGCGGTGCAGCCCGGCGTCGGTGAGCCGGTCTCCAGCGCGCAGCAGAAGCATCCGGTGGGCCCAGACGGCGTCCTGCTTCCGGCCCCGCCGGCCCAGCACCTCGCGCAGGGCGCGCTGACGAACTGAAGTGAGCATTTGGTTGCCCAGCTTGACCAGGTGGAAGTGATCCACACTGATCTCCACCGCGGGAAGCACCGTGCGGATCGCAGACCGGAACGTGGTCGAGGGGTCGATCGCCACGACTTCGAGGCGGTCCAGCCACGCCTGGGAGCGTCCCTGCAGCCAGGCGGTGACGTTCTTCGAGGACCGGCCGTCGATCACTCCGAGGACGTGTCCGGTGTGGGCGTCGACGAAGGTGCTCATCCAGGGCTCCACCCGGCACCACACGGCGGTCTCGGGGTGCTTGAACCACTTCGCGGTGGCGAAGCGGTGCTCATCGATGCCCAGCGCCCGTACCGGCACCTGATCCACCTGGGGCAGGACCATGGTCTGGGTGAGGATCGCGGTGTTGACCGTGCCCCAGGCGATCCCGTGGGCGGCGGCGACTTCGGCGGTGGCCCGCCCGGAGTCCAGCACTGCGGCCGCCACCGTCTCCTTGAGTCGGGTGGTGCACCGTGCCCGCACGGGCAGCTGCTCGGTGACCTGGGTGAAGGTCCTGCGCGGGCATCGCGTCTCGGCGCAGAGGAAGCGCGGCTTGATGACCACCAGCTCGGCCCTGTCCCCGCCGGTCGGGATGTCCTTGACTCGTTGACGGACCCGCTGGTGCACCCGAGCGGAGAGCACCCCGCAACTCGGGCAGGCGTTCTCAGGGGCCTCGGCGGTGACCACGACCCGCCTGCCTCCCAGTGGCAGGTCAGTGGCTTCGGTGACGGTGTAGCCGGCCAGGTTGAAGACCACCGATGCTGCATCGCGCACCGGATGCTCATTGGTGTGGTGGGCAGACAGGGGCGAGGGCGCGCACGTATTCTGGGGCATGGCTCGTGTCCTTCGTGATCGAGGATAGATTCGTCGCAAAATCCATCCTCAAGCAAGGGCACGAGCCTCTTGACTCACGACGCCCCCACGCTCAACTGGGAAGAGCCCTTTTGCGCAGCACCGAGGCCTGAAATCCGAACTGCCTAGGCGTAATTTTGGGCTGTCGCTAAAAAGGTTGAACTGTGCCGGTAGAGGTCTGAGAGCTTTTCGATCTCGTGGAGATCTTCCGACTTGTCAGCATCGAAAGTACCGATTCGAAGTTTGGCGGCGTTATTGAAACGCAGACGGGCGATCGGCTTGCGGTTGTTGTCGTCGAGAATGATTGAGCAGTACGTCTTGTTGTCGCGCAGAACGACGCGTTCGGGGTCAAGTTCTTGGCTGAGGATCGCACGAATGATCATATGCCCCTGGATTTCTTCCGCTGTTGTCTCGATTCCTGAATCATCGAGAGGCTCTTCCGCTGCAGTTGGTTCATCCTGAGTTGCTTCGCGGACGTCACTAGTCCCGCCGGACGCGCCCAACGCTGCCTTCAGACGGTTGTTGGCCTGGTCGTTGAGGAAATGGGCGAATCCTTTCTCGACGAGCGGAGTCAAGTCCTCACGAACGCGCTGGGTCAGACGACCACTATAGATTTGGCCCAGTACGAGGCTGGCGAGATCCCAGCTGAGGGTTTTAGCTTCATTCGCAAAGAACCGCCTTGCAGCCGAGACGTACTTAAGTTCTTCGGCAGCGTTCAGCACGGAGTCCAAATCGAAGTTCGGCTTGGAGAGCTTATCGAGTTCGGCCAGGTTCGCCGTGTCGATGTCATCGAGGTTCAGTTCCAGGAACGGACGTTGGTCCATCTTGTTTGGTTCGTCGAGGTCGGTATAGAAACGGTACTCGACGCCGTTGGTGAGGACGGCGATCCGTGCAGTCGTCACATGGAAGTAACGGTACAGCTGGGAGGCGTTCTCGAGGGTGAGCGGTTCATTGAGCTTCTTACACTCGATGAGGATCGCGATTTCCTCATCCTTGATGATCGCGAAGTCGACTTTCTCGCCCTTCTTGAGACCAACGTCGGCGACGAACTCGGGGATCACCTCGTGCACATCAAAGACATCGAATCCAAGAACGCTCTGAATGAACGGCATGATTAGAGTAGTCTTCGTCGCTTCTTCTGTCTCGATAAGCGCACGAGACTGTTGCAGCTTCCGAGCGATAATGGACAGCTTGCCCTCAATGTCAGACATTTGTACGTCCCTCAATTGGATTTAACTGGTTGGGCAAATATCTCATATCGTCCTGCCTCCGGGAAGCATGGGCACGAGTGTTGCCAGTTTTTCTTCCTGTCTGCACAGGGAAGACCTCTCCGGGAGAAGTGACGCGAACCCCTACGTCGTCCACCTATTTTTTGGATGCCTCATGGGGGGCTCGTCGACAATCTGGACCGACTCTGACTCAGGTGTCACTAGACCCTTGACTACGGTGTACGCCAAGGCGGGACCCGCCGCCAATGCGGCGACAGCAGAAGACCAAGCTGCGTTATTTTTGCCTGCAGAGGCCCGCAGACTGCTACTTGGCTTCACGGGCCCTCGCAAGGGGTCGGAAGCTCTTCCGCCGCTTTACCTGCTCCTGCGTGGTCTACCGGGTCGACGTCGGGGCCGGTAAAGCACGAAAGCCAAGGTAAAACGCTGGGGCGGGGGAACCAAGAGACCCCCATCTGACAAGACTGCTTGTCGGATGGGGGTCATATGGCGGTGACGGTGGTGTTGAGTCTCAATACATATTCAAGGGATGTCTCAATACATCGGAAAGGTTCCGGTGGCCGATCATGATTGATGACCAAGCGCAAGCAGATCATCACAGCGGTCAACAGAGGCACGATGTCTCAAGCCCAGGCTGCACGGGCCTACGGGGTCTCGGAATCGATGGTTTCCAAACTCTTGAGACAGTGGGCCCGAGAAGGCGAGGCGGCGTTCTACACCAAGACCCGCAGACCCCATTCACACCCTGCCGCGACGGGCCAGGAGGTCATCACCGAGATCACCCGACTGCGGACTGAGCTGGTGGCCCAGGGCCTGGACGCAGGCCCGGCCACGATCAGAGATCACCTGCGCAAGAACCTCTCCGAGAATCAGACCCCGTCCCGGGCGAGCATCGCGCGGATCCTGAACCGGCAGAACCTGGTGGCACCCGCGCCGAAGAAACGACCGAAATCCTCGCTGCTCAGATTCGAAGCAGAACTGCCTAACGGGTGCTGGCAATCAGATGTCACCAAGATCGTCCTTGCCGACGGGAAGATCGCCGAGGTGATCACCTGGCTCGATGACTACTCCAGAATGGTGGTGCATCTGCAGGCACATCTGCGGGTCACGGTGGACACTGTGATCTCCTCCTTCACCGTCGCCGCAGGTCAGCACGGGATTCCAGCGGCCACACTGACCGATAACGGGCTGGTCTACACCACCCGGTTCCGGGGCGGGCCCAACCGGTTCGAGAAGCTGCTGCGCACCCACGACGTGATCCAGCGCAACGGTCGAGGCAATCATCCCCAGACCCAGGGCAAGGTCGAACGATTCCAACAGACGATGAAGAAATGGATCACTGCCCGCCCCGCGGCGGCCAGCATCACTGAGCTGAACCAGCTGCTGGGGGACTTCACCAGGATCTATAACACCGAGCGGATCCACTCAGCACGCCGCGCAACCCCTTATGCGGCCTATATCGGTCGGCCCAAAGACTCTCCGGCACCGCTGCCCGAAGACACCACGAGGTACCTACAAGATCGGGTGGATAAGTTCGGCAAGCTCAGCATCCGCTACGACGGGCGGATGCGACATATCGGGATCGGGCGAACCCACGCGGGAACCCCCGTGGTGAAGATCATCAAAGATCGCCATGTGATCATCGCGGACAAACGCACCGGAGAGGTCTTGAGGGAACTGATCCTTGATCCCACACGGGACTACCAGCCCCGTGGATCCGGGCAAGAAGAAAGGCCCTGAACCGAGGGTTCAGGGCCTTTCCGATGTACTGAGACATCACATGGCGGTGACGGTGGGATTTGAACCCACGGTGCGGGGTAACCGCACACAGCATTTCGAGTGCTGCACCTTCGGCCGCTCGGACACGTCACCAGGCCCGTTGAGTATACGCAAACATCACGCGCTCACCCAAAAGCGAGGATCCAGCTCAGCCCGGACCCAGCCTCAGCCACGCTCAGGCGTGGAACAGGGCGTGGACCTCGCCGGAGATCTCGCGCCCGCGCAGGGCCTCGATCTCCAGGACGACGGCGGCCCCGGTCACCTGGCAGCCCAGCTGCCCGATCAACTCTCGGCTGGCCGCCAGTGTGCCGCCGGTGGCCAGCACGTCATCGACGATCAGCACCCGGTGCTCCGGGTTCAGCACGTCCGGCGCCTCGATCACGGCGGTGCCGTACTCCAGCGTGTACTCCACGCGTCCGCCCGGGGCGGGAAGCTTTCCGGCCTTGCGGATGGGCAGGAACCCAGTTCCGGTCAGCGCCGCGATCATTCCGGCCAGCGTGAATCCACGTGCTTCGATGCCGGCCACCATGTCGAACCCGCCGGCAAAGGGGGCGAACAGCCCCTCGGCCACCGTGCGCAGGGCGGCAGGATCAGCCAACACGGGGGAGATGTCCTGGAAGAAGACGCCCGGCTCAGGGAAATCCGGGGTCACCGCGAACAGTGACCGGGCGTGGGCCAGCTGCCCTGCAGTGGGTGCCGATGAGCTGGGCCGGGACGCGCCGGTCACGGGTGGATGCGGCGAAGAAGGTGGTGTGGACACACCTGCCAGCCTATCCGCGGAACTGCTCGAAGAACGCTCGCAGCTGGGCGGCGCACTCCTGCCCACGCACGCCGGGGTGGACCTCCACCCAGTGATTGAGTCGCGGCTCGCGCAGGATGTCGAACACCGAACCCGCCGCTCCGGCCTTCTCATCCCATGCGCCGAAGATCACATGCCCGATCCGTGACTGGTAGATCGCCCCGGCACACATGGCGCAGGGCTCCAGGGTCACCGCGAGCACGCAGCCGTCCAGCCGCCAGCTGCCCCGAGTGGCGGCAGCGGCGCGCAGGGCGGTGATCTCAGCATGGCCCGCCGGATCGTCGTCGCGCACCCGGGTGTTGAAGCCCTCGCCGAGGAGCTCGCCCTCGGCAGAGAGGACGACGGCGCCCACCGGCACGTCCGCCGCCACGCCTGCCTGCTCCGCAAGCTCCAGACACCGGCCGATGGCTCTCTCCTGATCGCCACGGGCCCGTGGGGACCAGGCGACCTCGGAATCGATGTTCTCCGTCACGGGCCCAGCCTATGGCCCACGCTCCCGCGTCCGGTCCCAGCCGGGGCCAGTCTGAAGGGGTGCTGGTAACTTTGAGTCCATGCGCGTACAGGTTGTGGAACACCCACTGATCTCCCATAAGCTCACCCAGCTCCGCCGGGTGGAGACCGCCTCGAACCAGTTCCGCGAACTGACTCGGGAGCTGGTCATGCTGCTCTCCTATGAGGCCAGTGGATCCATCGCCACGGAGCCTGTCGAGATCCAGACCCCGGTGGCGACGATGACCGGGACCCAGCTTGCGGACCCCAAGCCGCTGGTCGTGCCGATCCTGCGCGCCGGCCTCGGCATGCTCGACGGCATGACCGCGATGGTCCCCACCGCCGAGGTCGGCTTCCTGGGCATGGCCCGGAACGAAGAGACCCTGGACATCATCACCTACGCCGAGCGCCTTCCCGAGGATCTCTCCGGCCGCCACGTCTTCGTCCTGGACCCGATGCTGGCCACGGGAGGCACGCTCGCCGAAGCCATCCGCTTCCTGAAGAAGGCCAACGCCGCGAAGATCACCTGCATCTGCCTGCTGGCCGCCCCGGAGGGCATCGAGCGGCTCCGCTCCAAGGTCGGCGACATAGACGTCGAGCTGTATCTGGCCGCCATCGACGAGAAGCTCAACGAGAAGTCCTATATCGTCCCGGGTCTCGGAGATGCAGGGGACCGGCTCTACGGCCTTGCGCAATAGGTCTCGCATCCGCGAAGAACTCCACCAGGCGGAATATCGTGATCCCGGTCACAAATAGAGCCTCGCATCTCATTATGTGAAATATCCCCCCTTTTGTTACTTGCGGATTTCAAATGTGACGGACACGCTGTATTGGATACCACCGTCCACCTGCAGCGGGGGAGTTGCCGCCAATGTCCGCACATCTGAGCCAGCCGCACAATCCTGGCTACGTTCATGTCTCCGTGCGCAACGCCGCCCGCCGAGCCGAGATGGCTCGCAGGATGCGCGAGGCCAATGCCAGTGCGGCCTCCGGGGACGCACATCCACGCACCGCGCCGGTGCCGGTGGTCGCCCAGAACGGCGGCGGGCCACAGATGGTCCAGCCCGATGTCGTGACGCGCGGCTTCGTGGTCTACGTGGGCCTCGATGAGGACACCGCCAGCGCCGCGGGCACCTCGCTGCACAAGATCGCCACCGAGCTGCGCGACTACGTGGAGCACATCGCCGCCGAGGCCCAGGTGCACATCGCCATGGCCCTCGCCTCCGCCGCCCATGAGGGCAGCGACCTCGAAGTGGTGCGTCAGGCCCTGGGAGACCCCACTGTCACCCACCGTGGGGTGGAGGTGCCGGTCAACACGCCACCTGCGCCGAGCAGCTCCGGGGTGCTGATCGATCTCTCCCGCCGCGAGGTCCGGCTCGACGGGGAAGGCCTGAATCTCACCTTCAAGGAGTTCGAGCTGCTGAACTACCTGGTGGACAACGGCTCGCGCACTGTGGGCCGTGAAGAGCTGCTGCAGACCCTGTGGCGCAATGTCGACGCGGACCAGATGCCCAATGAGCGAACCATTGACGTCCATATCCGCCGGCTGCGCTCCAAGCTCGGTCGGCTGGCCAACACGGTGCGCACTGTCCGCGGAGAGGGCTACCGGTTCTACGAGCACCCCGAGGTCACCGTCTGGGCGGCCCCTGAGTACTCGATCTGAGCAGCCGTGCCTGAACTGCTGATCCTGCGCCACGGGGAGTCTGGACATTCCTTCTCCGGGGATGACCACTCCCGAACCCTGACCGACCACGGGCGGCAGCAGGCCCGCGCCGTCGGCCGCTGGCTCATGGAGTCCGGGCACCTGCCGGACAACACGGTCTGCTCCGATGCGATGCGAACGCGGCAGACCTGCATCTGGGTCAATCACGAGCTCGGGGAGAAGGCACCGACTCCGTATCTGGACCAGCGGCTGTATCTGGCGGCGCCGCGGTCCATGCTCGCGATCATCAATGAGGTGCCCGAGACGGTGCGCTCGCTGCTGGTCGTCGCGCATATGCCCGGCGTGCAGGAGCTCAGCATGGACCTGGCCTCGGCACGCTCGGCGGAGGACCCCGTGATCCAGATGGCTGGCTCCTGGCCGCCCGCGGGACTGGCGCGGTTCGAGGTGGACAAACCCTGGGCCGAACTCGATGGGCGCGATGCACAGCTCACGGACTTCTTCACCGCCGATTGAACGTCACCGCCGGCTGACCAAGACCGCCGGTTGAGCATGACCGTCGGTTGAGCATGACCGTCGGCTGAGCATGACCCTCGGCTGAGCCGACGGGACAAGGCTGGATCAGCTCCCTGACTCCAGCAGACGCACCAGCTCCTCCAGCGCGTTCTCAGCCTGCGCTCCGCCAGCGCGCAGCACCACTGTCTCGCCGTGGCTCGCGTTCAGACTCATCACGCCCAGCAGGCTGTCGGCCTGCACCGAACGCTCCGGCGCAGCCGTTCGGGCGATCTCCACGAGGACCGGCTGTGCCGCGGCCGCATACGCGAACGCCGCGGCAGGCCGGGCGTGAAGCCCGGCCGCCGCGGCGATCACCGCAGTCCGCTCAATCATGCAGGAGAGGCTACACCCTTGCGTGCCCAGCGCTTCAGTGCGATCACCGAGAGCGCGGTGACCACGGCACCGACCAGCACAGCGACCAGGAACAGCCAGAAGTTGTCGATGGCGAACGGCACGAAGATGCCGCCGTGGGGCGCGTAGGACGTGATGCCGAAGGCCATCGTCATCGCACCGGTCACCGCACCGCCGAGCATGGAGGCTGGCAGCACGCGCAGCGGATCGGCCGCCGCGAATGGGATGGCACCCTCGGAGATGAACGCGGCGCCGAGCAGCACGGCGGTCTTGCCGTTCTCGCGCTCCGCGGCGCTGAACAGCCGGGAGTCGATGAACGTGGCAAAGGCCATGCCCAGCGGCGGCACCATGCCGGCGGCCATGACAGTGGCCATGATCATCAGCGGCCCGGTGTTTCCATCAGCCACAGCTGCCGAGAGGCCGGCCACGGCGAAGGAGTACGCCACCTTGTTCAGGGGTCCGCCGAGGTCGAAGCACATCATCAGGCCCAGGATGATGCCCAGGAGGATGGCCGCAGACCCGGTCATCCCGTTGAGCCAGGTCTCCAGGGCTGAGGTCAGCCCAGCGATCGGTCCGCCGAGGACGAGCAGCATCAGGCCGCCGGCGACCAGGGTGGCCACCAGCGGAATGATCACCACCGGCATCAGACCCGCCAACCAGCGCGGGACGCTGAGCCGGCGGAACCACAGTGCGACGGCGCCGGCGAGGACGCCGCCGACGATGCCCCCGATGAATCCGGCACCCATGGTCAGCGCGATCGCGCCGGCCGTGAAGCCGGGGGCGATGCCCGGGCGATCGGCCATGCCGAAGGCGATGTAGCCGGCCAGCGCGGGGACCAGGAAGCCCATGGCCGTGCTGCCCAGGGTGAAGAACACCGCGCCGAGGTAACCGCCCAGAGCGCCGAGGCCGAGGAACTCCTCCGGCAGCTGGTCTGCGGTGGGCAGGTTCCACAGGGTGTTTCCGAGAGCCACATCTTCAGCGACCTCGGTGATGTTGTAGCCGCCGAGCAGAAAGCCCAGCGCCATGAGCAGGCCGCCCGCGGCGACGAAGGGGATCATGTAGCTGACCCCGGTCATCAGGACCCGCTGCGTCTTTCGACCGAAGCCTTCGTGTTCCCCATCGGCTGCTGTGCTGCCATCGCCGTCCTCGGCACCACCGGAGGGGACGACGGCGGCCTTCGGGTCCTTGGCCGCGGCGAGCGCCTCTGCGATCATCTCGCGAGGCTCATCGATGCCGCGCTTGACGCGTGAAGCGATGACCGGCTTTCCGGCGAAGCGGTGGCGGTCACGCACATCCACATCGGTGGCGAAGATCACGGCGTCCGCCGCAGCGATGATGTCGGCGCCCAGGGGAGTCGCGCCGGAAGATCCCTGGGTCTCCACCTGGATGTCCACACCGGCTTCCTGCGCGGCCTTCTTCAGCGAATCGGCTGCCATATAGGTGTGCGCGATGCCGGTCGGGCAGGCGGTGACGGCGACGAGCCGCCCCACCGGGGTGCTGCCCTCACCGGCGTCGGAGGTCGATGCGGCGGTGTCGGCGCCGGATGACGGGCCGGCGGCACCGGAGCTGCGGCCGCCGGCGGCGGCCGTGACCGGCGCGGGCTGCACCGCCTCGGCGACGAGGTCGACCACGTGCTGCTCGGTCTGTGCCCCGCGCAGCTCGGCGAGGAACTCCTCGTTGATCAGCGAGGTCGCCAGGGCGGAGAGGATCTTCAGGTGGGCCTGGTCGGCGCCGTCGGGGGCGGCGATCATGAAGACCAGATCCGCAGATCCGTCGGAGGAGCCGAAGTCCACGGGCTCGGCGAGGCGGGCGAAGGCCAGTGTGGCCTCGGTGACTGCCCCGGTGCGGCAGTGTGGGATGGCGATCCCACCGGGCATGCCGGTTTCGGAGGTCTCTTCGCGGGCCCAGACATCGGCCGCGAGCGCCTGGAAATCGGCGCTGCGACCAGCAGAGCCGATCTGGGCGGCGAGGGCATCGATGACCTCGCGCTTGGTGCCGACGGTGAGCTTGTCGAGGCTCACCAGCTCCGGCGTGATGATGGTGTTCATGATGTCTCCACATTCGCTGTAGTGGTTGTGCTTGGGACGAGGATGAGCTGTTCGGTGCTGAGGTTTTCAGTGATCAGCTGGTCAGGTGTCGGCATGGTGGAACCGGACAGCTCGGCGGCGGCGCGTCCCATGGCCATGGCCTGCTTCAGGGACTCGGTCGGGGAGCTCCCGGCCTGCGCGGAGGCCAGGAATCCTGCCAGCGAGGCATCGCCGGCACCCACCGTGGAGCGGGGAATGATCGGAGGCCCCCACGCCCGCAGCGCCTCGGCCGGTCGGTGGGAGGCCTCCGGTGCGCTGTGTGGAATGAGCACTGCTCCGTGAGCACCCAGGGTGACGAGGCAGGCGCGAGCCCCGTGGCCCTGCAGCTCCAGGGCGAGATGCGCCGCCCGCAGCGGGTCGGTTTCCAGCGTCTCTGCCTGTGCCTGCTCATCGATGCTTGGACCATTGACCTCCCCGTCCAGCGTGGAGGCGGGCGCGGAGGCAGGGGAGGCGGCCGGGCCCGCCACGGCGGCATGCAGCTCGAGCAGCTCCTCGGCGTTGGGCTTGATCAGGTCCGGCGCCGCCTTCAGTGCGGCTGCCAGCGGTGCCCCCGAGGTGTCCAGCGCGATCCGCGGAGCGTGCTCGCCGAACGTCTCCCGAAGTGCGGTGATCGCCTGAGCGTAGAAGTCCACGGGGACTCCCGGCGGCAGCGATCCGGCCAGCGCCACCCAGGCCGCGCCCTCTGAGGCCTCCAGGAGCAGCCGAAGCAGGGACTCGGTGAGCGCGGCGTCGAACTCGGGACCGGGCTCGTTGATCTTCGTGGTCACGCCTGCGTGGTCGGTGATGGCGGTGTTGGTTCGCAGGGGCGCCCCGATGGGCAGCGCGCGTGCTGGCACATCGAGCTCCTGCAGCGCGAGCAGCACCGGGTCCCGGGCATCGCCGGGAAGCACCGCCAGAGAGGGTGTTCCTGCGGCGGTCAGCGCGCGGGAGATGTTCACGCCCTTGCCGCCGGGCTCTGCGGAGTGGCCCACGGCCCGCTGCACCGCTCCGGGACGCAGCGGAGCATCGAGCACCAGTGTCTTGTCCAGGCTCGGATTGGGAGTGAAGGTGACGATCACTGGGTGACCGCCACGACGACTCGGACATCCGCCTCGTGCAGCGCGTGAGCGAGCTCCGCGTGTGGCTCGGCATCGGTGATCAGCACATCGATCTCCTCTAGGGTGGCGAACTGTACAAGCGTGCGCAGGCCGAGCTTGCTTGAATCAGCAAGCAGCACGACCTGACGGGCGGCGTGGACCAGCCCGGACTTCACGGCGGCTTCAGCGGTGTCCGGTGTGGAGAGGCCGAAGCTCGCGTCCACCCCATTGGTGCCGATGAACGCGACATCGGCCTGTCGGCGGGCCAGTGTGGCCACCGCCTGGGCGCCGACCACGGCCCCGGTGATCCCGCGGACCTTTCCGCCGAGCACCTCGACGTCCAGGGCGGCCAGCTCGGCGAGCTTCTGCGCAATGGGCACGGAGCTGGTGGTGAGGAATCGCGTGTGCTGCTCGTCGATGAACTCGGCGGCGAGCAGCTCGGCGAGCGCCTCGGTGGTGGTGCCGGCGTCGAGGAGCAGCGAGGCATCGGGGGAGGAGGGCACGTAGCGCAGCGCCTCGAGCGCGATGGCCTGCTTCTGCCGGGAGTGCTCACTCTGCCGCTGCCTCAGCGAGGTCTCTCTGCGGGAGGGACTCGAGCTGACGACGGCCCCGCCGTGCACCCGCTGCAGCGAACCCGCCGTCTCCAGCTGATCGAGATCGCGGCGAACCGTCTCTCTCGTGACCTTCAGGTCCTGGGCGATCTCTTGGACCGTGACTGTGCCGCTGCGGCGCAATCGGTCGAGGATGCGCTCGTGGCGCTCGGGGGCGAGCAGTGTCATAGTGCGCTCCGTCGTCAGTGATCCAGACCACTTTCGAGTGGGTTTAGGCAAACTTTATCTGTGTTTGCCTGTGTATGCAACAGGTTTCGTCGCTCTCACACAGCTTCAGCAGGCATCCTGTGGAAGTCGTGGGAGGGGACAGCACCCGGATCGCTGGGCACCGGTCGGCGCTGCCCTCCACGCCGAAGGATCGTCGCGGCGATGGCCGACAGGTATCGCACCAACAGGAGGTGGGCATGAAAAAAGGCCCCGAACCGAGGGTTCAGGGCCTTTCCGATGTACTGAGACATCACACTGGTGCGCCCAAAGGGATTCGAACCCCCGACCTTCGGTTCCGTAGACCGACGCTCTATCCAGCTGAGCTATAGGCGCATCTTCAATTTTTCTATCTTCACCGCGCGGCTAACGCGACCTAGAAGACTATACACGGACCACCCGGGGCCCTACAAATCATCACAGCCGTCGAGAACCGGCCGCTTCGGCGTCGTCGTCATTTACAAGGCTGTCATCCGGGAACGCTACAGTGGACTACAGCTGGTCCCCATCGGTGCTGACGGGGACGCAGGGATGAGTGCGCACAGTGTTGTGTGCACCCGGAACACCTCAGGTGCTCCAGTCCTTGGGTCCTGGTCGCGCCAACCAGGAGGGGGTCAGGACGAACCTGTACCCAATGGAGGGAAACAATGGTCAACACCGTTGCAACGGCGCCCGGTGAGAACAGCTCCACAGACCACAGGACCACTGCTCCTGCGTTCACGGCTGATGCACCCACCACACACACCCCGCTGCTGAACTTCGTGGAGGAGATCGCAGCCCTCACCCAGCCCGCACGGGTTCACTGGGTGGAAGGCTCCGAAGCGGAGCACCGCACCCTGACTGACGAGCTGGTCGAGACCGGCACTCTGACCCGGCTCACCAGTCCCGACTTTCCGAACTCCTTCGCCGCGTTCTCTGACCCCGCAGACGTGGCCCGCGTGGAGTCACGCACCTTCATCTGCTCTGAGAACGAGCGTGACGCCGGGTTCACCAACAACTGGGTCGACCCCGCCGAGATGCGTGAGAAGCTCCAGGGGGTCTTCGCCGGTGCCATGCGCGGGCGAACCATGTACGTGATCCCCTTCGTGATGGGCCACCTGGACGCCGAGGATCCCAAGTTCGGCGTGGAGATCACCGATTCCGCCTACGTGGTGACCAGCATGCGCATCATGGCCCGGATCGGCACCGATGTGCTGCGCAAGATCGAAGAGCTGAATGCCTTCTTCGTGCCGGCGGTCCACTCCGTGGGAGCGCCGCTGGAGCCCGGGGAGCAGGACGTCCCCTGGCCGTGCAATGGCGAGAAGTACATCGTGCACTACCCGGAGACCCGCGAGATCTGGTCCTTCGGCTCCGGCTACGGGGGAAACGCCCTGCTGGGGAAGAAGTGCTACGCCCTGCGCATCGCGTCGGTGATGGCGCGGGATGAGGGGTGGCTGGCGGAGCACATGCTCATCCTGAAGCTGACCAGTCCAGCGAACCGCAGCTACTTCATCGCCGGTGCGTTCCCCTCGGCCTGCGGCAAGACGAATCTCGCGCTCATCGACCCCACGCTTGAAGGGTGGAAGGCCGAGACCCTGGGCGACGACATCACCTGGATCCGGCCGGGTCACGACGGTGAGCTGCGTGTGGTCAACCCGGAGTCCGGCTACTTCGGCGTCGCCCCCGGCACGGGCTGGCACACCAACGCCAACGCCATGCGCGCCATCGCCAAGGGCAGCTCGGTCTTCACCAACTGCGCGCTCACCGATGACGGCGGCGTGTGGTGGGAAGGCATGACCGAGGAGCCACCGGCGCACCTGACGGACTGGCGAGGCCAGGACTGGACTCCGGACTCCGATGAGCCGGCGGCCCATCCCAATGCGCGCTTCTGCACCCCGATCGATCAGACGGACATGCTCGCCGAGGAATACTTCGAGCCCGACGGGGTCAGGTTGGACGCCATCCTCTTCGGCGGTCGGCGCAAGACCACGGTTCCGCTGGTCACCCAGGCCCGCGACTGGAACCACGGCATCTTCTTCGGAGCCACGCTCTCCTCCGAGACCACGGCGGCGGCCGAAGGCGCGGTGGGCACGGTCCGTCGGGACCCGATGGCCATGCTGCCGTTCATCGGGTACGACGCCGGAGATTACCTCAAGCACTGGGTGGAGGTCTCCGGTCGGGCAGATCAGTCGAAGCTGCCCGAGATCTTCCTGGTCAACTGGTTCCGCAAGGGTCGGGACGGCAAGATCTCCTGGCCTGGCTTCGCCGAGAACTCCCGGGTGCTGAAATGGGTCACAGAGCGTCTGGACGGGGAGGGTGAGGCCGTGGAGACGCCCATCGGCTTCACGCCGACCATGGACGCCCTGGACCTCTCCGGACTGGAGATCACCCCCGAGGCGCTCGAAGACTCGATCAGAGTCGACCGGCAGGAATGGGCCACCGAACTCGAGGGCATCGATGAGTGGTTCGCCCAGTTCGGGGACTCGCTGCCGACGTCGATCGCGGCGGAGCAGGAGGAGCTGAGACGACGGCTCTCATCCTGAGCAATGGTCTGGAACGGACCCTCTGCCGCCTCGCCCGGTGAGCGGGGTCTAGGAGCCGATCTTCGCTTCCTGCTCAGTGCGTGTGACCGGTCGAGTGTCGCGGAAGCGCGGGTCTCTGCGGATCTCCTTGACCAGAGATACTCCCAGCAGCACGACGATGATCGTGAAGGGGACCGCAGAGAGCAGCGCGGTCTGCTGCAGCGCCTGCAGTCCTCCTGCGAGGAGCAGGACGATGGCGCAGAGCCCGGTGAGCAGGCCCCAGATGCCCAGCATGGGTCGAGTGGGATTCATCGAGCCGCGTGAGGAGAGCACGCTCAGCACGAAGGTGTTGGAGTCGGCGCTGGAGACGAAGAACAGGACCACCATGACCACGGTGAGCACGGAGGTGATCGCGGTGAGCGGCAGCTCTCCCAGCAGCGCGAAGAAGGTCACGTTGGTGTCCTCCAGCGTCGCCTCGCCGATGTTCGTGCCGCGGAACATGTCGGAGTTGATGGCGCTGCCGCCGAAGATGGTGAACCAGAGGCTGAAGACCAGGGTGGGCACGCCGAGCACGGCCACCACGAACTCCCGGATGCTCCTGCCCTTGGAGATCTTCGCGAGGAAGATCCCGACGAAGGCGCCCCAGCTCAGCCACCAGGCCATCATGAAGTAGGTCCACCACTGCATCCACTGCAGGTCCTCGGGCGTGCCGGGGGTGAGCAGCGCGACCATCGGGAACTCTGCGATGAACTGTCCCATGGAGCGGAAGTACAGGTTCGAGATGAAGCTGGTCGGGCCGATCACCAGGACGTAGAGGCCCAGCCCGGCAGCGGCGAGCATCGTCGCCTTGCTGATCCACTTGATCCCTCTGCTGACCCCCGACATGGCGGAGAGCGTGAAGATCACGGTGATGGCGCCGATGATGACGACCTGGACGAAGAGATCGGACGGGATCCCGGTCAGGCTGTTGACCCCTTCGGCGATCTGCGCCGCGCCCAGTCCCAGCGAGGTGGTCGTGCCGAAGAGGGTGGCGATGATGGTGAAGATGTCGATGAGCTGACCAGCCCAGCCGTCCATGCTCCGGCCCAGCACCGGGCGCAGCATGGGGGAGATGAGCCCGGTGTTGTGGCGGCGGTGCGTGGAGTAGGCGATGGCCAGGCCGAAGACGCCGAAGAGCGCCCAGGCATTGGGCCCCCAGTTGAAGTAGGAGAACTGCATGGCCGTCACGGCCGCGTCCATGGTCTCCGCCCCGGCGAGCCCATGCGGCGGAACCATGAAGTGGGTCATCGGTTCCGCGGCGCCATAGCTGATCAGCCCGATCCCCATCACGGTGCCGCAGATCATGGCGATCCAGGACCAGTTGCTGAACTCGGGGCGGTCGTGGTCCTCACCCAGTCGGATCTTCCCGAACCGGCTGAAGCCCATGTAGAGCATGAGTCCGATGCAGCCCGTGGTGACGACCAGGTATGACCATCCGATGTGCTGTGAGGTCCAGTTCGAGGCCGCCGTCATCACTGTGGTCAGGTGCTCCGGCGCCAGCGCCGCCCACAGCACGAACCCGAGCAGCGAGACGGTCGAGACGAGGAAGACCCCGCTCGGGCGCTCGCGGCCGGTCGGGCTCATGGCGTGCTTCTTGGCTGACAGACTCATCGGTTTCACATGTCCTTGGCTCAGCGAGCAGCCAGTGGCCTGTCGCGACGTATGCGCAGGCGATCGCCAGAACATCGGGTCAAGCATACTGAATGACGATCACCGCCGACGACCTGTTGCGCCGAGGACCCGTGCATGGTCCTCTTTCGTCGAGGGAACACGCCGTGACAGACTTGCCGGGTACACCAGGGTTCAACGCATCAGGGTTCAACAGCCGGGGCTTGCGGCGTCAGTGCTGTCATCCTCCCGTCAGGGTCGCTACTGCACACTCACCGCGCGGGCTGTTTTCAGGCTTCCGCCGGTTCTTCCCAGATTCTTCACGCAGCGGAGGCCCCATGCAGCCCCATGATCCGATCCAGGCCGAGAGCGCGTCTGCCGCCATCGATCCACGCATCGATCCCAGCGACCACGAGGCCGTGCTGCTGCCGGTCGTGCACCCCGCCGAGGAGCCGGAAGAGACGGGGAGCTTCGCGCAGCACCTGACCCGGCACGTCATCGATTCCTGGAATCACTCGGCCGCTGAAGAGACTCATCACGACCTGCCCGAGACGAATGAGCCGACGTCGTTCCATGCGCCGGAGCCCTATCGCTTCGAGGATTCGAGCGCACCTCCGACCTTTCCGACATCGACGTATTTCCCCTCCGACGCACTGCATGGGACCGAACAGTGGCCCGACTCCCAAGCTGCCCACGAGGGTATGGACGGCTTTCCGATCGAGGCTGATGGTGTGTTCAACGGCACATCGCAGGGCACGCGTCCGGGACAGCCTGGACGGCGGATCTCCTTCCCGGCGCGGTTCATCGCAGAGAAGTTCACCCGCCCCGTCTCTCAGGCCACCGGCCAGATGTCTACGCTGGACTGGCTCTCCGGAACACCGTTCGAGAACCCCCATCAGGCCCAGGAGCCGGGTGAGGCCGACGAGCTGGTCACGATCAACCTGGTCCTCGACATCGGTGAGGCCCTGTTCCGCTACGGGGCCGGCGCTCTGGAGGTGGAGACCTCCACCATCGCCGTCACCTCTGCCTTCGGGATGAAGAACACAGACGTCGACATCACCAACCAGTCGATCATCCTCAACTGGTCGCCCCCGGGAAAGATCCCGTACTCACGAGTGCGGGTGGTGCGCTCCTGGTCGGCGAACTTTCGGGCGCTCTCCGAGGTGCACACCCTCGTGACCGACATCGCCTTCGGGAGGATCACCCGCGCGGAGGCGGAGGAGACCCTGCAGGACATCACTCGGGACCCCAAGCCCTATCCGCGGTGGGTCGTCGCCATGGCCGGCGCCCTGTTCGCGGGGCTCTTCGCCAGCTACACCGGGGCGCCGCTGCTGGACGCCTCGCTGGGATTCCTGGCGACTCTGCTCGTGCTCGCGGTCACGCGCCAGCTGGCCATCTGGCGCGTGCCGGAGATCTTCACCCTCGCGGCCGGAGGGTTCCTGGCGACAGCTGTGGCGCTCTGTGCGCTCACCATGGGAGCGCCGATCACCACCTCCATGGTGGTCGCGGGGGGACTGATGATCCTGCTCCCCAGCGTGCGGATCGTCTCTGCCATCCAGGATGCGATCAATGCCTTCCCCATCACCGCGGCGGGCCGTCTGGTCTCCTCTCTGGTGGCCTTCTCAGGATTGACCGCCGGGATCATGCTCGGGGTGGTGCTCACCGGGCGGGCCGGCGCCCCCGAGGTCGATGTGACCCGCGAGATCCTGCGGATCTATCACCCCGGTGTCCTCACTCTGCTCGTCTTCCTCACGGCCATCACGGCCGCTGTCGTGCAGCAGGCTCCCTACCGGCTTCTGCTGCCCACGGGAGGAGTCGCTGCGCTCGGCTTCGCAGGGGTCTACGGGGCCGAGTTCATGGGCTTCGGGGGATGGTTCACCCCGATCGTGGGCGCGACGGTGGTCGGGGCCCTGGCGAGGGTGGTGGCACTGCGGCTGCGCGCGCCCCAGCTCGTGGTGGCGGTGCCGGCGATGATGTTCATGCTTCCCGGACTGATCGTCTTCCGCGGGATGTACCAGATAGCGATCAGCGAATCCGTGGCCTCTCGCTCAGCAGGCCTGTATGGGATCTTCGACGCGCTGATCATCATCATGGCGATCGCTGCGGGAATCGTGCTGGGGGACGTCCTGATGCGGCCGCTGACCAAGCGGCTGCAGTCCAACGAACGCAGCAAGGGACGGCGGCGCTGACCCTGGTTAGGGTAACCTTCCCCATAATTTGCTAACATTCAGGTGTGCAAATCAATCACACTCCCGCCACGCTGCGAACAGAGTCGATCTCGGTCTCCTATGGAGCGGCCCCGGTGGTCATCGATGCCGATATCGAACTGCTGCCAGGCGGAGTCACCGCGCTCATCGGTCCCAACGGCAGCGGCAAGTCCACGCTGCTGCGCGGCATCTGCCGTCTCGCCCAGACCCGAGGCCAGGTCACGCTGGACGGCTCCGACAGCGCGGCGCTCTCGCCGCGTGCCTTCGCCAGACGGCTGACCATCCTGGCCCAGCAGCGGCCCACCCCGGGAGGCCTCACCGTGACCGAGGTCGTGGAGCTCGGTCGACATCCGCACCGCCGGCGCTTCAGCCGCACCGACGACGCCTCTCGCCGTGCCGTGCAGCGCGCGATCGAGCTGACCGGACTGGAAGAGCTCGCGCACCGTCCGGTGACCGAACTCTCCGGAGGCCAGCTCCAGCGCGTCTGGCTGGCCACCTGCCTGGCTCAGGAGACCGACGTCCTGCTGCTGGACGAGCCCACCACCTTCCTGGACCTCAAGCACCAGATGAGCCTGCTCGATCTCATCCGGGACCTCGCTGACACCCATGGCCTGACCATCGGTGTGGTGCTCCATGACCTGGAGCAGGCAGCCGACATCGCCGACCGGGTCATCCTGGTCGCAGAGGGCCGGATCACCGCCACCGGCACGCCCGCCGAGGTGATGACCGCAGAACGGCTGAGCGGCACCTTCGGCGTGGACATCCAGGTGACCGAGCTGCCGTTCGGCGGACTGGCCGTGCGTGCCCAGCGTGCCGGACGCCGCGGAGCCGCGGGGCAGCTCACAGAACCGGCACTGCTCTCCGCCTGAGCCTCCGAGTCCTCCGAGAACCCGGTCTGTGAAGACCCCTTCACAGCCTCACCGAAAGGAACCATGCCCACTATGAACCTCTCTCCACGCCTCGGCAGGACAACGGCGGCCGCCGTCGTCGTCCTGATGGCACTGACCGCATGCGGCACCACCGACGTCGGAGAGACCGAGGACGAGTCGGCCTCCGCCGATTCGGGACCGGTCACCGTCACGGACTATCGCGGGGAGGAGATCACCCTGGATGCCCCCGCGGAGCGCGTGGTCACCCTGGAATGGGCGCAGACGGAGAACGTCGAGATCCTCGGCGGCAATCAGGTCGGCGTCGCTGACCTCGAGGGGTATGAGATGTGGAACTCGGCCGCGCCGGTCGAGGAGGGCACCACCGACGTGGGGCTGCGCACCGAGCCCAGCCTCGAGGCCATCGGCCAGGCGGACCCCGACCTGATCCTGGGTGTGGACGTCTCCGTCCCCGAGGGCCTGCTGGAGGATCTCGAGGAGATCGCCCCCGTGGTGCTGCAGCCCGGTGCCGACGCCTCGGATCCGCTGGGCAACATGGAGGACAATTTCCGCGTGACCGCGGAGCTGCTCGGCGCGGAGGATCGTGCCGATGAGGTCTGGACCGAGTTCGAAGAGACCCGCGACGCCGGCGCCGCGACCATCGAAGCCGCAGGTGTGGGCGGCACCCCCTTCGTTCTGGTCTACCCGACCGTCGAGGGCAACACCGCCACCTTCCGCATGCACGGCCCCGGAGCTCTGGCCCAGACCCTCGGTGAGGAGATCGGTCTGACCTCGGCCTGGGAGGACGAGGGTGACGAGGCCTTCGCGATCAGCCAGTCTGACATCGAAGGGCTGACCGCGCTGGAGGAGGACACGATCCTGTACTGGTGGACCGCGGAGACCGAACCCGAGGATCCCTTCGCCGAGCTCGAGGACAACTCGGCCTGGACCTCCCTGGGCTTCGTCGAGAATGAGGCCACTCACCCGGTGGAGGAGATCTGGATCTACGGCGGGCCCGCCTCGGCGGGTCAGTGGATCGACTATCTCGCCGACACCGCAGTCGAGACTGCCGGCCAGTAGTGACGCCGCTGGAGACTGTCGCCGGCACGACCCCCGCCGCGGCAGCGGTCCGGGACGCGCCGGGCAGGGCACGCGCAGCCGCGACCGCAGCCCTGGTCCTCGGCGCAGCGCTGCTGCTGGCGCTCTCCCTGGTGCACCTGACCCAGGGCACCTCGGCGGCATCGCCGCTGGACCTGCTGGCGGCACTCTTCAGCTCCGACGACGGCGCCGCCGCCTCTCAGCTCCGGGCCCTCGCACTGGATTCGCGGCTTCCGCGGCTCGTGGGAGGGCTCGTGGTGGGAGCGGCGCTGGGCGTGGCCGGATGCGCGCTGCAGGCGATGACCCGCAACCCGCTCGCCTCACCGGACACGCTGGCCGTCAACGCAGGGGCGCATCTCGCGCTCACTGCGGCGGCGGCCTTCGGCGTCTCGATGCCGCTGCTGAGCTCCGCCGCACTGGCCTTTCTCGGCGGAGGCACGGCGGCCGGCGTCGTGCTGCTGCTCGCAGGGTTCTCCGAGCATGCGCCGATCCGGCTCGTGCTCGCCGGCACTGTGGTGGCCATGGGACTGGCCTCGGTCACCGCCGCGCTGCTCATGCTCTATGCCCAGTCCACCCAGGGGCTCTTCCTCTGGGGTGCTGGCACGCTGAACCTCGCGGGTCTCTCCGGGCTGCTGCCCCTGCTGCCGGTCGTTCTCGCCGCAGCCATCGGACTGGTGCTGCTCTCGCGCAGCACTGATGTGCTCGCGCTGGGCACCGACACCGCCCAGTCCATGGGAGTGAACGTGGCGTTCCTGCGTGGAGCGCTGCTGGTCTGCGCCGTGGCGCTGTCCGCCGCCTCGGTGACAATGGTCGGCCCGCTGGGCTTCGTGGGCCTGTGCGCCCCCGCGATCGTCCGGCTGGCCGCGTCCAGGGTGAGCCGGCTGGGTCGCTTCGCCTGGGCACTGGGAGCCTCGGCCCTGGTCGGGGCGCTCATCGTGATCGGCGCCGACGTGGCCGTGCGTGCCCTGGTCTTCGCCGTGGCCGGTCCGAACCTAGCGGTGGCGATACCCACCGGTGTGGTCACCTCGCTGGTCGGCGCCGTGTTCCTGGTGGCCCTGGCCCTGCGGATGCGCAGCGCCGGCGGCAACCAGGAGATCTCAGCGATGCCGCTGCCACATGGGGTCACGCTCAGTCGACGGGTCATGTTCACCCTCGCCGCGGCCGTGCTGCTGATGATCCTCGCCGGCGCGGGGATGCTGCTGGGGGACTGGTGGCTGAAGATCGGCGACGTCCAGCTCTGGATCTCCGGAGAGGCTGCGCGCGCCATCGAGATCACCCTGGACTTCCGTGCGCCTCGCGTGGCCGCCGCCGTGCTGGCCGGGGCCGTGCTGGCGATCGCGGGTGCGCTGGTGCAGACCGTGACCCGCAACCCGCTGGCGGACCCCGGCATCCTGGGTGTGGCAGCCGCAGGAGGCGCCGGCGCTGTGGTGGCGCTGATCCTCTTCAGCACTTCCGCCTGGACCATGTCCGCCGGCGCCATGGTCGGGGCGATCATCGCCGGGCTCGTGGTGTTTCTGCTGGCCGGTTCGCGCGGAAGCTCCCCGGAGAAGGTGGTGCTGGTCGGCATCGGCGTCATGACTGCAGCTCAGGCGATCACCCAGCTGCTCATCTCCTCGACGAACCCCTATAACCAGGCCATGGCCATCTCGTTCCTCGGCGGCTCCACCTTCGGCACCACCTGGAGCGACCTGACCCCGATCCTGCTGATGCTGGTGCTGTCAGTGCCCGTGCTGATCTTCCTGCGCCGCGAGCTGGACCTGATCAGCATCGATGAGCTGACCCCGCGCATCCTCGGAGTCCGGCTGGCTCGGGTGCGCGCGACGGCGCTGATCATCGGAGTGCTGCTCTCGGCGGTCGCCGTCGTCGGAGTCGGGGTGATCAGCTTCGTCGGGCTCGCCGCCCCGCATATGGCACGCATGCTCGTGAGCAGAGAGCACAGATGGTTCCTGCCGGTGGCGGCGCTGCTGGGCGCAGTGCTGGTCTCGGTCTCGGACACCTTCGGCCGGACCGTGATCGCTCCGGATCAGCTTCCGGCGGGGCTCGTGGTCGCGGTGCTCGGCCCGCCCTACCTGCTCTGGCTGCTCAAGCGTTCGACCCGCAGCTGAGGCTGACGCGTCCGCCGCCTCAGACCGCCGATTCAGCCCACCGGTTGAGCTCGGCGGGTTCAGCCCACCGGTTCAGCTCTGTCGGACCAGTCCGAGGACCTCGTCGCGGACGGATTCCATCTGCTCCTGGCTGTGGGCCTCGCCGTTGAAGCGCAGGAACGGCTCGGTGTTGGAGGGCCGCAGGTTGAACCACCAGGTGCCATCGCTGGCGCGGACGGTCAGCCCGTCCATATGGGAGATCTCCACGTCGCGCTCGGCGAAGCTGGTCTCCACCCGTGTCGCGGCCGCGGCCTTGTCCTGGACCTCAGAGTTGATCTCACCGGAGGCGAAATAGGGGTTGAACTCGGCGGCGAGCTGGCTCAGCGGCTCGTCCTGGTTGCCCAGCGAGGCCAGCACATGCATGGCGGCGAGCATCCCGGTGTCGGCGTTGAAGAACTCGCGGAAATAGTAGTGCGCGGAGTGCTCCCCGCCGAAGATGGCCTGCTCCTGCGCCATCACGGCCTTGATGTAGGAATGTCCCACGCGGGTCTCCACCGGGCGTCCACCGGCCTGCTCCACCAGCTCCGGGACCGCGCGGGAGGTGATCAGGTTGTGGATCACCACCGGGGTGTCCTCACCTTCGGCCTGGGCGCGGGTGATCTCGCGGCGGGCCACCAGCGCGGTCACCGCGGAGGGGGAGACGGGCTGACCCAGCTCGTCGATCACGAAGCAGCGGTCGGCGTCGCCGTCGAAGGCCAGACCGATGTCCGCCCCGGTCTCGCGCACGGCGGCCTGCAGGTCGCGCAGGTTCTCCGACTCCAGGGGGTTGGCGGGGTGATTGGGAAAGGTGCCGTCGAGCTCGAAGAACAGCGGGGTGATCTCCAGTGGCAGCGGTGCGAGGAGGTCATCGCCGAGCACTGCACCGGTGGTGAGCCCGGACATGCCGTTCGCGGCGTCGACCACGACCTTGAGCGGGCGGATCCCGGAGAGGTCCACCAGGGAGCGGAGGTACTCCGCGTACCGGGCGAGGATGTTGACCGTCTCCACCGAACCGGGTGCTTCCACCGCTGGGATCTCTTCGGCCTCGAGGTACGCCTGCGCGGCGTCGCGGATGTCTTCCAGCCCGGTCTCCGCGGAGAGCGGCACGGCACCGGCCTTGGACATCTTCATGCCGTTGTACTCGGCCGGGTTGTGGCTGGCGGTGAAGACGACGCCGGGGGCGTCCAGCGTGCCGGAGGCGAAATAGAGCATGTCCGTGGAGATCAGGCCGAGCTGGGTCACGTCGGCGCCACGAGAGGTGGCGCCCTGCGTGAAGGCGGCGGCGAAGTCTCCCGAGGAGGCGCGCATGTCTCCGCCCACGAGCACGGTCTGTCCCGCCAGGCCGAGGATGTCCACGAAGGCGGCGCCGACGGCGCGCACCGACTCTTCGGTGATGGTCTCGTCCACGAGCCCGCGGACGTCATAAGCCTTGAATGAGGCAGAAAGATCAATGGTCACGGGGCTCATCGTACGTGAGCGGCATTCATCTAGCCCGCGCACAGGTGAACAGACGTAGACTGGCGTTGTGGAGATACTGGTAGTACTGGCAATAGGTGTCATGTTGTTCCTGGGTATCCGGATGCTGATGCAGCGGCAGGCCCAGAAGCTCAACGATGGCATCAAGGGCTCTGTCACCGCCGAGAACGCACGCAAGGCGGCGCTCGCGCTGACTGATGAACAGCACCGCGAGGTGTACCGCGCCATCGGTGCCGAAGACGGCCGCCGGGCGCTCGCTGTGTTCAAGCAGTCCACCGGGGCGCCGATCAAGGACTGCATCATCGCGGTCCAAGCCCTGCATGCGTATCCGCAGCAGTCACCCTCCGAGCTCAGGGCCGAGGACTCGCTCAACGACGACGGCGGCTCGGCAGTCTCCAGCCCCCTCGACACCGAGGACCGCTCCGGCCGCGAGGATGACGTCCTCGACGGCGAGCTGGTCGAAGACGCGATCGACGGTGTGCGCGAGGACGCGGACAGCTCTGAGGATGATTCGTCCCGGCCCATCGGCGAAGCGGACCCGCAGACCGGGGAGATCATCGGCGAGAACTCCCAGCAGATTCCAGACATCCCCGGAGGCGAGCCCCGGGCCCCCGAAGAGACCCCCCAGGACGTGGACGAGCGGGCCCGCCGGCTGATGGCGGAATCCGGCTTCGATCCCGAGGATGAGCTGACCATCCCCGAGGACTGGGGCACCGAGGAAGAAGAGATGGCGGGCTTCCACCTCGAGGTCCAGCGCGGTGAGGAGAAGATCACCCTCTCCCATGACGACCTGGAGCCCTGGGTCCACGATCAGCTCTACGCCCTGCTGCGCGACGACCTGGTGGATGATGCGGCCGAGCTGCTCTCCGCGCACTCCCCCCTGACCACGGAGGAAGCCCGCAAGTTCCTCGTGGTCTTCAAGAACCAGACCTGAGCCGGCTTGCGGCAGACTCCGTGACAGAGGGCTGACATGCCAGAGGGAGACACGGTGTTCCGGCAGGCTGCCGTGCTGCACGGCGCTCTCGCGGGACGGGAGCTGCTCACCAGCGATTTCCGGGTGCCCGCCTACGCCACCGTGGACCTCTCCGGGCGCGCCGTCGAGCGTGTCATCGCCCGCGGCAAGCATCTGCTCATCGAGTTCGGCGACGTGACAGTGCAGTCACATCTGAAGATGGAAGGCACCTGGCACGTCTACGCCCGAGACAGCCACGGCGGAAGGGTGCAGTGGAGACGCCCGGCCCATACCGCGCGCTGCGTGCTGCGCACAGCGCAGCACGAGGCGGTCGGATTCTCCCTGGGGGAGCTGCATGTCCTGACTCCGGCGGAGGAGCGGGAGAAGCTCGCCCATCTGGGACCAGATCCTCTGGGGCCCGACTGGGACGCCGACGAGGCCGCACGCCGGCTGCTCGCCTCACCCCGGCGCAGCATCGGAGTCGCGCTGCTGGATCAGCGAAACCTCGCCGGCGTGGGCAATGTCTTCCGCAGCGAGATCTGCTTCCTCGCCGGGGTCCTCCCCAGCCGCCCGGTCGCCGACGTGCCTGACCTGGCCCGGGTCATCCGGCTCTCCGAGAAGCTCCTCCAGGTCAATCGCCTGCGCAGCCGACGCTGCACCACCGGAGACCCCGCCGCCGGCCCTCCCTACTGGGTCTACGGACGTGGCAGCAGACCTTGCATGCGCTGCGGAACGAGACTGAGCCGCGGCGAGCTGGGCGAGGCCGAGCTGCGCAGAGCGGCAGTCGCCGATCGAGTGATCTACTTCTGCCCCTCCTGTCAGTCCTGAACCCAGCGCAGGAGATGAGCCCCACAGCCACAGACAAGCGAACAGAAGCGAGGAATGAATCGATGAGGACCACGCCAGCTGTCATCATCTTCGACGTGAATGAGACCCTCTCCGATATGGGTGCGATGGGAGGGTCCTTCGAACGGGAGGGGCTGCCCCCGGTCCTCGCCCGGGCCTGGTTCGCCGAACTCCTGCGCGACGGCTTCGCCCTGACCTCCACCGGGAAGAACCCCGCCTTCGCGGACCTCGCCGCCGATGGCCTGCGCCGACTCATCGCCGAACATTCCAGCCACCCTGACCCGGACCGGCAGGTGGAGAGGATCCTCGGCGTCTTCAAGAAACTGGAGATGCACGGCGACGCCGCCCCCGGGATCCGGGGCCTCGGCCGGCTCGCACAGCTGGTGACTCTGAGCAACGGAGCGCCCAGTGTCGCCGATTCTCTGCTCAGCCGGGCAGGTGTCAGGGACCAGTTCTCGCAGCTGCTCAGCGTCGAGGACGCGCTGCTCTGGAAACCCGCGCGCGAGGCCTATGACTATGCCGCGCAGACTCTTGATCGCCCCGTCGAGCAGCTGATGCTCGTCGCCGTGCACCCCTGGGACATCCAGGGCGCACACTCTGCCGGCCTGCGGACCGCATGGATCAACCGCAGAGGCAGCGCCTACCCCTCGTACTTCGCGGCCCCAGACATCGAGGCCGCAGACCTGGTGGAGCTCGCCGAGAAGCTCCAGCAGACGAGCTGACCAGCGAGCACGCAGAGCGTCTCCAGGTCACCGGGCCGGGTCCTCCTCGGTGCCTTCGTGGCGGAGGCCCGAGTGCCGACGCCTTCATCCACCCCGGGTTCAGGACTGTGCGGGGTCGGCGCTTGAAAATGTGCTGAACGCGGCGTCCACGGCTTCCAGGATCTCGATATCACCCTCGTGTTCGGCCCAGTGGGAGAACGCGGTGTCGAAGCACGTCAGGGCGGCGTGGACGAGGACGCGGGCACGCAGGTCGTCCAGGGCCGCCGGTCCGCCGAGCCGCGGGGAGAGGACGGGAATCAGTGACTGTGCCAGGTTCAGGTGCTGCTCCAGGTGCCCTGCGCGCAAGGTGTCGCTGGTGTTGACCACGCGGAGCTGCCGTGACCAGCGACCCCGCTGAGCGCGGACGCTCTCCGGGACGTTCCGCAGAGTCTGATGCAGCGCCTCCCAGGGAGCCAGACGGGCGAGGTGCTCGCTGAGCAGCTCGGGCAGGTCGATGCTGCTGGGGGGCAGATCACTGAAGAGCACATCTTCCTTGGTGCCGAAGTATCGGTAGAAGGTCCGTGGTGAGATCCCGGCGGCGGTGGCGATGTCGTCGACGGTGGTCTCGTCATAGCCGCGGTCCTCGAACTGACGCAGCGCCACGTCGGCGAGTTCCACTCGTAGTGCTCCCCGCGCGCGTTCCCTGATGCCGATCGACTCGTCCATGTGTCCAGTCTAACTGTCGGTTGTGGCAGAGCCTGCCACAAAAGTCATATAGTGTCTCTCCGAGAGGTGATTCCAGGCCTCAACAGTCTCTTCACCAGGGTTTTCATCCAAGGAGTTCAACAGTGTCCATCAGCACAGAGGCCGAAGCTCGGTCGCAAGCGCTCGATCCCCGCGGCACGCGAGTCATCTGGCTGCTGCTGATCTCGGCGTTCGTCGCGATCCTCAACGAGACGACCATGGGCATCGCGATTCCGCATCTGAATGTCGAGCTCGGCATCGCGCCTTCGCTGGGGCAGTGGCTGACAAGTGCCTTCATGCTCACCATGGCCGTCGTCATCCCGGTGACCGGTCTGGTGATCCAACGGTTCACCACGCGCGGAGTCTTCTTGACCGCGATGTCCCTGTTCACCGCGGGCACGCTGATCTGCCTGGTGGCACCGGGGTTCGCCGTGCTGCTGCTGGGCCGGATCATCCAGGCTTCGGGAACGGCGATCATGATGCCGCTGCTGATGACCACGGTCATGAACGTGGTCCCGGAGCATTCCCGCGGACGGATCATGGGCCGCGCCGGCATCGTGATGGCACTGGCACCCGCCATCGGCCCGACAGTCTCCGGAGTCATCCTGGATTCACTGAGCTGGCGGTGGCTGTTCGGTCTGATTCTCCCGATCGCCCTGATCGCGCTGCTGATCGGCGCGAAGTGGATGCTGAACCTGGGAGAGTCGGAGCACCGCCGCATCGATGTCGCCTCGATCGTCCTGTCGGCGCTTGGATTCGGCGGCGTCGTGTTCGCGCTCAGTCAGTTCGGCAGCGCCCATTCAGGAGAGTCGACGATCTCCTCTGCGGGCGCCTCGCTCCTGCTCGTGGGCGCCGGGATCTCTCTCGCCCTGTTCGTGTGGCGACAGCTGCGGCTTCAGCGCCAGGAACAGGCCCTGCTGGATCTCCGGGTCTTCCGCTCACTGAACTTCACGATGTCGGTCGCGGTGATGTCGATCCTGGCACTGTCGATGTTCGGAAGTCTGACGCTGCTCCCGCTGTATCTGCAGAACGTCGTCGGTCTGTCCGCGACCCAGGCCGGACTGATCATCCTGCCCGGATCCATCGTCATGGGGATCCTGGGGCCCGTCGTCGGAGCGATCTACGACTCCCGTGGTCCGCGACCGCTGCTCATCCCCGGAACCGTTCTCGTCTCAGCTGGACTCTGGTCCTACAGCGCAGTGGGGCAGGACACCTCCGTGGTGGTGCTCGCGGCGATCCAGGTGGCGATGTCCGTCGGACTGGCCATGTCGTTCACTCCCTTGTTCTCGGCATCGCTGAGCTCCCTGCGACCGAGTCTCTACTCGCACGGGTCCGCAGTGCTGAACACCCTCCAACAGGTCGCGGGGGCTGCCGGTGTGGCCGTGCTGATCACCACGATGTCATCGGTGGCGGCCGACGAGTCCGGCGCGCTCGGGGAGATCACAGCCCAGGCAGCCGGTGCCCAGTCAGCGTTCATGACCGCCGCGATCGTGTCACTGGCGGCTGTGATCGGAGCGTTCTTCGTCCGCGCACCATCGCGCGCCGAGGACCAGCTGCCCTCCGCTGACCCCAGCTGAATCTGAACAGGGGTCAGCGCTTGGAGAGCGCCTTCTCATGGTGGACAGCCTCGGCCCCGGACTTCTCGGACTCGACGAGGTAGACCGGATCATCGGAGGAGGCCCGGAAGGTCTGTCCTGCGAACTCCAGGTCCTCGGTGTGGCGGCTCTTCACAGTTCCGTGGGTCGTGCCCTGGGGCGTGTTCCAGGAGACTTCATCACCCTTGCTGAATGCCATGATGGTGCCCGTCTTTCGTGGTCGCGGTTTCTTCACAGAGTTTTCTTCACAGCGGGTTCTTCACAGAGGCTTCTTCACGGGGCCGCTCACTCGGCGTCGTCGAACTTCTCTCGGTTCGCCCAGGTCCGCCCTGGATCTCCGCCCCAGGCGTCCCAGGCCACCCGTCCGGGAGTCGGGTATCCATCCTGTCCGTGGAAGAAGCCCTCGGTGTCCCGGTCCACGACATGGCGGGCGAAGTACTGGCGGATCTTGTGGATGTCCTCCAACGGCACCGACGCACCTTCGGCGAGCTGCTGGGCCCGGTGCCTGCCGGTGTCGGTGAAGCCGCGGCCGGCCCTGCCCTCTTCGATCCAGTCCAGTGCGCGCGGGCGGCCGCCTGGCCGTCCTGCGGGGGAGTGTGGCCAGTCATCGAACACCTCCTTCAAGTAGGGGTGTGGCCCACTCTAGCGGCGTCTGCGGATGAGCACCGCGGCCAGCAGGAGGCACAGCAGGTAGATGATTCCCACCGTGATCCATCCCATCGTGAAGCCGCCCGGGGAGCTCACGATGATCCCCATCCCCAGCGGACCGATCGCGAAGCCGGTGAACATCCCGGCGGTGACCACGCCGCTGGAGGAGGCCATGGAGGCTGACGGGATGCTGCGCAGCAGCACGCTCATCAGCACCACCGAGACGCCCAGCGCTGAGGAACCGTGCAGCACCACTGCGGTCCAGAGCAGCGGGGCCCAGTCAGTGGCCTGCGCGCCGAGGAAGGCGCAGACGCCGCCCAGGGAGGTCAGCGCCAGCGCGAAGAGCAGCACAGGTCCCGAGGTGCCCCGCGCCATGACGCGCGCCCAGCCGATGCGGGCGGTCACCCCGACGACTCCGGCGACGGCGGCGGTGGCTCCTCCGAGGACCAGGGAGAAGTCGAGCTCCCGGACCGCGAACAGAGGCAGGTAGACATTCGTGGCCTGGACGCCGATGCCGTTGAGACAGCCGAAGGCGGCCAGTGCCCAGACTGCGGCGGAATGGCGGGGCCGCAGCTGTTTGACGCCCTCCACCGGGGATGAACCGCTGTCCTTCGGAGTCGTGCGCGTCTGCTGGAGCAGCGGCACGGATCGCAGGGTCCGCCAGGTCAGCACCAGAAGCGTCAGCGGGATCAGCATGGCCAGCGCTGCGGTGCCGCGCCAACCGATCAGCAGCGCGAGCAGCGGGAAGGTCAGGCTGGCCACCAGCTGACTGACCTGGACCCCGGACTGCTTGATGCCCACCCAGCCGATGCGCTTCTGTGCAGGGACCCGTTCCAGCAGGATCCGGTTGGTGACGCCGTTGGGGAAGGACTGTGCAAAGCCGGAGACTCCGACGGCGATCAGCAGCACCAGATACCCGCCCGGCACGCCGGCCAGGCCCAGCGCGAACGTCGCCATCAGGAAGATGACGGTCATCAGGCCCAGATCGGAATGTCGGTCGGCCAGACGCCCCAGAGTGGCGTTGCCCAGCGCGGCGCAGGCGAAGCAGGTGGTGGCCAGGAGTCCGAACTGGGCTTCGTTGATGCCGAGGTCGCTGATGATCTCTTCGCTGGTGGCGCTGAGCCCGTAGAGCAGCAGCGGACCCACGCCCACCGCGCCCAGCAGCACGGTCAACAGCCCCGGCCCCGCCGATGCCTTGCGCATGCGCACCTCCGATTCTCCACCGGTGTCCGCGTGCTCGGTGCGGGCGTCTTCGGGATCGAGACGCGTGCACGTCTCTCAATGCTGAGCGGAGCGCGTGGGATTCGAACCCACGGTGCGGGGTTGCCGCACACTGGTTTTCAAGACCAGCTCCTTCGGCCGCTCGGACAGCGCTCCCCGACTTTTCAGTCGGCATGGAGGTCCCCGGTGTTTCGTGGAAAACTCCAGTCACAGACTATACGTGAGTCCCCAGTACGGATCGAGTTGAGGAGCTGAGCATGCGAGCAGTGCACTACGACGGCGCAGGCGGACCTGAGGTCATCATGGTCACCGAGGTGCCGGATCCGGTGCCGCAGGCAGGCGAAGTGCTGATCGAGGTCGCCGCCGCCGCGCTGAACCGTGCCGATGTGATGCAGCGCCGGGGCATGTACGCCCCGCCCGAGGGGGTCTCTGAGATTCCGGGGCTCGAGGTCTCCGGCCGCGTGGTGGCCGCAGGCGAGGGCAGCGATCTGGGGGTGGAGGAGCTCATCGGCAAAGAGGTCGTCGCGCTCCTGGCGGGAGGCGGATACGCCGAGAAGGTGGTCGTCGATGCCCGCCATGTGCTGCCGGTGCCTGCCGGCGTCAGCCTCACTGACGCCGCAGGACTGATCGAGGTGGCGGCGACCGTGCACTCCAACCTGCGCGGGGAAGCTCAGGTCCAGCCCGGAGACACGGTCCTGATCCATGGCGGCACCGGGGGCATCGGCTCCTTCGCGCTGCAGCATCTTCGCTGCCTGGGTGTTGAAGTGCTGACCACCGTCGGTTCCGCGGAGAAGGCGCGACTCGCCGTCGAACTCGGCGCGGACCACGTGATCAACTACAACGAGGAGGACCTCGGAGAGCGCGTCCAGGAGATCACCGAGGGCCGCGGGGTGGACGTGATCCTCGACGTCGTCGGGGCGAAGTATCTGCAGACGAACCTCGCCTCGCTGGCGCTGGACGGGCGGATGGTGGTCATCGGTCTGCAGGGCGGACGCAAGGGGGAGGTCGACCTGGGCCTGATGCTGGGCAAGCGGCTGCGGATCATCGCCACCACGCTGCGCTCCCGCGGTGCCGAGGCCAAGGCGGAGATCGTCCGAGGTGTGGCCGCCGAGGTGTGGCCGCTGCTCGACTCCGGGAAGATCAGGATCCAGACGGACAGGACCTTCCCGCTGGACCAGGCCGCTGAGGCACATGAGTATTTCGACTCCGGCACTCACACCGGCAAGATCCTGCTGCGCATGAGCTGACTCCGCTGTTGGCCCCCTCCGTCGAGGGGTGGATGCCGCTCAACGGCGGGGAGAGGGGTTCGATAGACTTTCGCCCATCATGATGAAGCTCTTCCCGCGCCGCCGACGTGCCCGCCGCCTCGACAAGGAGCTGGGCAGGGGTCTGTGGCGTCAGGCCCATGATCGCTATGTCCGCGGCCTGGACCGGTATCACCAGGTGATCGAAGGCGTGGAGGATGACGCCACGCACAGCCAGCTGGTGCTGATCGGCGATGAGCTGGCCGAGCAGCTGGACACCGTCTACGAGCTCTGCCGACGAGCCGAGAGCAGCCGCCCCAGTCAGGGGCTCCAGGTTCCCGGGGGTGCGACCAAGCTGCACTCCTCCCTCTCGCGCGCGGCGAACCATCTGGCGACCACGGCGGAGGCGGCCGCGATGGTCAGGCTGGGACACGGCGAGACGGTGGCGGTGCGACGTCGCGCCGACCAGGTGCGGGCAGCGCTGCAGGACGCGCAGGACTCAGCCGTGTGACAAGGTCCCGCCTTCTCAGCGGGTGGCGTCGGTCAGCAGTCCGGCGAGCCGGCGACCGGTGTCCACCAGCGAGACCCGGTGAAGACCGTCAATCTCCTCGTGGGTGAACCAATTGACGTCATCTGTGGAGCCTTCGGGCTCCACCCTGAGGGTTCCGCCGGTCACGCGGGCCCGGTAGATGATGCGCAGGTTCTGCAGCGGGGTGCCGCGCTGATGGGGGTGAAGCCGACGCTCTCCGTCGATGACCAGATTGTCGATGCCGAGCAGCTCCTGGACCTCGGCCTCATATCCGGACTCCTCAAGGATCTCGCGCAGGACGCCTTCAGCCGGATCCTCACCCGGGTCGAGTCCACCGCCGGGCAGGGTCCACCCCTGGGCGTTCTCATTGACATACCAGTGCGGCAGAAGCATGCGCCCGGAGTCGTCGGTGATCACGGCGTAAGCGGCCACGCGGAGGTCCATGGGGGCACTGTAGCACCGGGGCATGTCGGCCCTCCGCACTACTCTGGGCAGTGCTTCGCACTATTCTGGGCGGGGCAGGAAGGTGACCGGATGAAACAAGTTTCAAGCCCCAGGCTGCGGGTCCAGCGGCTGGGCGACCTCGTCGGGGGCAGCGAGACCGAGCTCCGGCTGACCGGACAGGCTGACCGCATCACTCTGGAGGGCGTCGACCTCTCCGGTGTTGATCTCTCCGGTGGGCGGCTCACTGAATGCCTGTTCCGTTCGGTGGCGCTGACCGACGCTGACCTCGCGGCGGCATCCATCGTCGAATCCCGCTGGGAGCGACTGAGCAGTCCTCATCTGAAGGCACCGCGCTCGACCTGGCGGCACGTCACGATCCAGGACAGTCGCATCGGAGTCGCGGAGCTCTACGAGGCCGGTCTCAGCGGTCTGGTGCTGCGCGGGTGCAAGCTGGACCTGGTGAATCTGCGCAACGCCGTCCTCGCGGACGTGCTCTTCGAGGACTGCACCATCGGGGAGCTGGACATCTCAGGCGCTCGCGCGAACCGGGTGGCGTTCACCGGCTGCACGGTGGGAGTCCTGGAAGCTCAGGAGGCCAGGCTGAAGGACGTCGATCTGCGCGGAGCCCGGCTGAGCCGGATCGTGGGGCTTGCCGGGCTCAGGGGCGCGGTGATCAGCGAGGAGCAGCTGATGGACCTGGCTCCGTCCCTGGCAGGGCACCTCGGGCTGGTGGTGGGATGACGAAGCCCGATCAGGGACAACGTCACTCAACGCGTCGAGCCGAAATCTGCCACATCCAGCATGACGCCGGGCGGCGTTCAGGCCGGCTAGACCGAGTCTCGCAGGGTCAGAGAAGTCGCCATTCTGGTCACCCGCTCGGCAGGTCTCCCTTCAATCCGGTCCACCAATATCTCAGCCATCTTCTTGCCGAGTTCAACGATGGGGTGATGCACCGTGGTCAATTGCGGTGTCACTGATAGGGCGAACGCATCATCGTCGAATCCCACGACTGCGACGTCGTCTGGAATGCTCAGTCCGCGACTTTGGATCGTGGTGTATGCGCCAGCAGCCATCTGGTCATTGGCGGCGAACACGGCGTCAATGGTGACGTCCCGGTCAAGGAGTCGCTGCATGGCGGCCGCGCCAGAGTCGAACGTGAAATCCCCGATCTCGACAAGCTCTCCGGTGAGTCCCGCACCCTCCACGGCGGCACGCCACCCCGCGAGTCGATCGATTCCAGGCGGCATGTCCTGCCGGCCCGCGATGATGGCCAGATTTCTCCTGCCGCGCTCGAGCAGCAGGTTCGTGGCGCCGAAGGCCGCCTGCGCGTTGTCCACCTCCACGTAGTAGCTGTCTTCACCGCCGTCCAGCGGACGTCCGGCGAGGACCATGGGCGGCGCACCGGAGAGGTGCGTCCATGAATGATCCCCGATGTGGTGAGACACGACCAGCACGCCATCAACATTGCCTCCCAGCAGAAAGCCGCGAGTCTTCTCCGGTCGGGACTCCGAGGCGATGACCATATTCAGCGTGTAGTCAGTCTCCGTCAGGTGGAGCGCTATCCCCTCTACAACAGATGCGAAGAACGGATCAGCGAAGACCTTCGACGTCGACTCCGGGACCACGACGGCGATCGAGTTGGTCCGTCTGCTGGCGAGGGAACGCGCAACCCTGTTGGGGATGTAATTGAGCTCGGTGATGGACTTCTGAACAATTCGGACCAACTCAGGATCCACGCTCGGGGTGTCGTTGACTACGCGCGAGACCGTCGCCCGAGAGACACCTGCGTGGGCCGCGACCATCTCCAGGGTGGGGGATGGTCGGGTCCCGCTCGTGTCATGCGTCATCGTCATCTCCGAGGCCTCAAATGTGTCATCCAAACCTACTTCAGGACCGTCCACCAGAGATGAGCGCTTCCCGGGCCTGAGATATCAGCTTCGCATACGCCAGCCCGCTGTCCTTCACCGTGCGCTCGAAGGACTCATAGTCGACCCGCACGATCCCGAAGCGCTTGCCGTACCCCCAGGACCATTCGAAGTTGTCGAGCAGCGACCAGACGAAATACCCCCGGACGTCTGCTCCCTGATCGATGGCCGCACCGACGGCCGCGATGTGATCGAGAATGTACTGCGTGCGTTCGGCGTCATGCACCGCCCCGTCATCACTGACGATGTCGTCGAAGGCTGCACCGTTCTCTGTGACGAACAGTGGAGGCAGGGTCGAGTATTCTTCCCCGAGGCGCACGAGCAGCTTGCGCAGTCCGTCGGGGTTGACCTCCCAGTTCATTCCGGTCCTCGGCAGTCCTCGGCTGGGGAAAGAGATGTCTTCTGAGCCGATCCAGCAAGACGACGTCGGCCGTGCAGCGCCGCCGGAGTGTCCGTCGCCCCCCTCGTGATCCGGGTATCCGCTGATGAGGTCATCGTGGTAGTGGTTCACGCCCAGGAAGTCGATGGGGGCGCTGATCACGTCCAGATCTCCGGGACGAATGATGTCCCGGACGCCGAACTGATCCAGATCGGTCAGCGAATCCTCCGGGTAGGATCCCCGGAGGATCGGATCCAGGAAGATCCGGTTCTGCAATGAGTCGAATCGACGCGCCGCGTCGAGGTCCACCGGGTCAGTCGGATCCCGGGGGATGGCGTTGCTCAGGTTCAGCGTGATCCCCAGCTGTTGCGCGCCGCGGCTGCGCAGCGCCTGGGTCGCGAGCCCGTGGGCCAGATGTTGGTGATGCACGGCCGCGACTGCGGCGCGCGGCTCCTGCCGACCGGGCGCGTGAACACCGGCGGCATAGCCGAGAAGTGAAGAGCAGAACGGCTCATTGAAGGTGGTCCAGTGCTCGACCCGGTCCCCGAGGACTGAGTAGACGTCCTCGGCGTACTCCACGAAACGGTGCGCCGTGTCCCGGTTCGCCCACCCTCCCCTCTCCTCCAGCGCCTGGGGGAGGTCCCAGTGGTACAGAGTCAACCAGGGCAGGATTCCCGCCTCGAGGAGCTCATCCACGAGCCGCGAGTAGAAGTCCAGACCTTGGGTATTGGGCCCCCGGTCTCCCGGCCGTACCCGGGACCAGCTCGTGGAGAACCGGTAGGAGCCCAGTCCGAGCTCCTTCATGATGGCGACATCCTCGGGCATGCGGTGATAATGACGGACGGCATCGCGCAGCGTCTCGCCACGGGCGATGGCACCGGGCACACGGGCGAAGGCGTCCCAGACGGAGTCTTCCTTGCCGTCCTCGTGGCTCGCGCCCTCTACCTGGGCGGCGGCGGTGGCGGAACCCCAGATGAAGCCCTCAGGCCAGCCTCCGCCGATTGTGCTTGTGCTCTGGGCGGGGTGGTTTGTGTCGTTGAGTGGCATTAGCCCTTCACTGCTCCTTGCATGATTCCAGAAATGAGTTGACGACCCGCGATGATGAAGAGCACCAGCAGCGGGAGTGTGGCCAGGACCGCGCCGGCGAGGACGATCGAGTAGTCCACGTAGTGGGCAGCCTGCAGCTGGCTCAGCGCCGTCTGCAGGGTGGGGTTGCCGGCATCGAGGACGAGCAGCGGCCAGAGGAAGTCGGTCCAGGCGGTCATGAAGGTGAACAGCCCCAGGATCGCCATAGCAGGCCTGGCGGCCGGGACTCCCACGTGCCAGAACGTGGAGATCATCGACGCGCCATCCATGCGTGCAGACTCGATGAGTTCGTAGGGGATGCCGTCCACGAGGTATTGCCGCATGAAGAAGACGCCGAAAGCCGTGACCAGCGTCGGGATGACGACGGCTCCGATCTCCCCGGTCCAGCCCAACGTGCGCATCAGCATGAACAGCGGGATGATGCCGAGCTGGGTGGGGATGGCCATGGTGACGATCACGGCGACCATCAGCCCGTTGCGACCGCGGAATCGCAGCTTCGCGAAGGCGTATCCGGCCAGCGTGGAGAACCCCACCACGGAGATGGTGATGATGCTCGAGATCAGGATGCTGTTGCCGAGCGCGAGCCAGAACGGGATGGTGTCGAAGACCTGGCTGACGTTGGTCCAGAAGTTTCCTCCCGGCAGCAGCGGCGGCCAGGTCAGGCCCAGCGCCTCGTTGGTCCTGCTGCCGATCACCACCGACCACCAGAGCGGGTAGGCCGAGGACAACAGGAAGGCGAAGAGGAGTCCATACGTCAGGAATCCGGGCCGACGACCGTTGCCGAGCGCGCGTCGGCGCAGTGAATCCTTCTGCACGCTGGGGGCTCGGCTCTGCCGGGGCCTCGTCGCGGTGGCGGTCATGACTGTCTCCTCGGGGTCGTGCCGTCTGAGTGCTTCGGGCCTGCGGTGAGCTTGGGTGCCGGCGGCTGTTGCCCCACGGCGGGGAGCACGACCGCGGCAGCGCTGGAGCGCTTCCCGAAGCGCCGGCGTGGTGGCCTGCCCGGATCGCGCCCCTCACCGGAGGTGGCGATGCGCCTGGAGAGGAGCCAGTTGACGATGCCGAACGCCACGATGATCAGGAACAACAGCCAGGCGATCGTCGAAGCCTTGCCGAAGTTCTGCCGCTGGAAGGCCATCTCCCAGAGATAGAGCACCGTGGTCTGGAACTGACGACCGGTGCCGCCCACGGTGGTGGGATCGAAGAGGCGAGGCTCGGTGAAGATCTGCAGACCGCCGATGGTCGCCGTGATGATCACGAACACCATGGTGGGACGGATGCTTGGAAGCGTGATGCTGAAGAAGCGGCGCACCGCCCCCGCTCCGTCGATGGCGGCGGATTCGTAGAGATCTCGGGGAACCGACTGCATGGCGGCGAGGAGGATCAGCGCGTTGTAGCCGGTCCAGCGCCAGTTCACCATGGTGGCGATGGCGATGTGGCTGGGGAGAGTCTCGCTCTTCCACATGATGGGTTCGATCCCGAAGCTGGCGATGATGTTGTTGATAAGCCCGTACTGCTCCCCGAACATGTTGGTGAAGATCAGGGCGACGGCCACCGGGGTGACCACGTAGGGCAGCAGGATGCTCATCCGCCAGAACGTCCGGGCGCGCAGGTTCTGGTCCAGCACCGCGGCGATCAGGATCGCCACGGCGAGCTGTGGAATGGCGGAGAGCAGGAAGATGCTCATGGTGTTGAACAGCGAGTTCCAGAAGAAGCGATCCTGCAGCACCTCCGCGAAGTTCTGCAGTCCCACGAATTCGCCCTGTCCTGTGAGCAGGTGCCAGTCGTAGAGCGAGACGACGAATGTGTATCCGAGGGGAAAGAGCCCCACCAGTGCGAACAGGACGAAGAAGGGTGCGATGTAGAGATAGGGCGACACCTTCATGTCCATGACGTTGAGGCGGTGCCGCAGGGAGGGTTTCGAGGTCGAGGTCGGTACAACGGGGGGAGTGCTCACGGGCGGACGATTCAATGTCGTGGTCATGATGGTCTCAGACTCCAAGAGGGGGCCTCCGGCGACACCGGAGGCCCCACGCGGCCGGATGTGTTGACTAGTTGTTGACGACAACGTCGTTGAGAAGGGTGATCGCTTCATCCCACGCCTCGTCGGCCGTGGCCTCACCGGAGTCGATCATCTCCATGACAGGGCGGAAGACGCTCTCCTGGATCACCGAGTCGTCGGGACCCTTGAACTGCGCCACCACACCCTCGGCCCGCGATTCGAAGATGTCCCCGTAGGGAGCGTCGTTGAACAGCTCATTGGGGGTTCCGGCCTCGACGATCTCGGCCTGCGCCTCAAGCGTGCTCGGGAAGTTGTTCGCCGCTGCGGACTGCTTGACCTGCTGCTCAGGTGCGGTCAGCCACGCGGCGAGTTCGGCAGCCTCTGCCGGCTGTTCAGAGCTCGCCGGAACTGAGAGGAAGGCCCCGCCCCAGTTTGAGGCTCCACCGGGGAAGACGTCTGCGACATCCCAGCCGCTCTCTGGGCCGCCACCGGCAGCCTCCAGCTGGCCCTGGATCGTCCCGAGCATCCACGGCGGACAGACGATGGTCGCGAAGGATTCATCCACAAAACCCTGCCCGTTGCCCCAGTCATGCTGCTCCTGGTCGGCGGACAGGCCGTCAGCAGTGGCCTCGGCGAGCAGGTCGAACTGGGCGCGCATCTCTTCGTTGCCCTCGATGTTCAGCTCGCCCTCGGCCGTGTAGTAACCCTCTTCCATCTGGTTGACCATCGAGTTCCATACGAAGCCGGACTGGTCGTACCACGCCTTGCCACTCGCCTCGGTGTACTCGCGACCCACATCGAAGTAGTCCTCCCAGGTTCCCTCGTCGCCGCCTAGATGTTCGGCGACCTCCTCGCGATCGCTCGGCAGGCCCGCGGCGTCGAGAAGGTCGCCGTTGAAGCACAGCGCCTGCGGGCCGATGTCGGTGCCATACCCGATGGCCCGGCCCTCGGGGTCGGTGCCCTGCTCGAACTTCCAATCCACCCAGTTGTCCTTGATGTCTGCTGCGCCGTGCTCGTTGAGGTCCACGAACTGGTCAGAGACCTCCATGATGGAACCGAGCCACCCCTCTTCGACGGCGACGACGTCGCTGAGTCCTGAACCGGCGGCGAGCTTGGTGAACGCATCTGTACGGGCGTTGGCGCTGCCGTTGATGTTGTTCGCTTCAATGGTCACGCCGGGGTTCTGATCTTCGTACTCGCTGTAGAGATCGTCGTACCCGAAGGTGCCGAAGGTGGTCACGGTCAGGGTGATGGGATTGTCCTCGGATGCTGCGGCGTCCTCGCTGCCGCCGCATCCCGAGGCCACCACGGCCAGAGATGCGACGCCGCAGACGGCGGTGATCCTTCTATGTCGAGATGTGTGCACGATCGCTCCTTTGAGTGTGTGAGCGATCCGCACGGAATGTCGGAGAGCGCTCTCTGAGGTGTGTCACCGACGGTATGTGCTCTACATCACAAAGTCAATAGAGCGCTCTCTGAGGGATGGCGAAGTGATTCCGAGGACACGGGAGCGGACCTGCCGCCGCAGAGGCAGGGCCTGCGCTGCCGTACTGCAGCTGCGGTATCCGATGCCTGCATCTGGACGACGACGTGACTGGGGCCGCGTTGGGACGCTGTAAGCCTCATCCAACAAGGAAGTGGAGTGTCAGGTCACGGCAGGCATACTCAGTCGTCTTGGTCGTTTTTCCTATCGCCAGCGGTGGTTGGTCGTTGCGCTGTGGCTGCTTGCGCTCGGCGGCGTGGTGCTGGGCGCCGTCAATTCGGAAGGGCCGGTGAACACCCGAGCAACCATGCCGGGAATTGAGTCGCAGCAGGCGTTCGACCTCATCGAGGAACGCTTTCCCGACAGTGGGGCGGACGGCGGAACGGCAACGATCGTGTTCGTCGCTCCGCAGGGTCAGGAACTGACGTCCCCGGAGCATGAAGAGACCATCAATGCGTCCCTGGCCTCGGTCTCCGACGGCTCTCAGGTGCTGCGAGTGGTTCCGCCGTCGCCCGGCAGCAGCATCAGCACCGACGGTTCGACGGGGTTCGCGTCGGTCGCGTACGACGTTCCGTCGTCCGAAGTGACCGAGGAATCGCGCGCCGCGCTGGCTGATGCCGTGGAGCAGGCACGCGACGCTGGATTGACGGCGGAGATGTCAGGTTCGGCGCTCAAGACCAGTGCGCAGATGAGCGGTGTCGAGCTCGCCGGAGTCGCGGTCGCCGCGGTCGTGCTGCTGATGACCTTCGGATCGATGGTGGTGGCGGGCCTCCCACTCCTCACGGCGATCATCGGGGTGGCCATCTCGTTCCTCGGCGTCTGGGTAGTCGCCGGTCCGCTGGAGATGGCGATCAACAGCGGGATTCTTGCCCTGATGTTGGGACTGGCGGTCGGTATCGATTACGCGATGTTCGTCGTCTCGCGCTACCGGGAGGAGCGCCACGGCCCCGACGATGCCGAGCAGGCCGCTGGTCGCGCCGTCGGAACGGCTGGTTCCGCGGTGGTCTTCGCCGGGGCGACCGTGGTGATCGCCCTGGCCGGATTGTCCGTGGTCGGAATACCGTTGTTGGCGAAGATGGGTCTTGCCGCCGCGGGAGCGGTGGCGGTGGCCGTCGTGGTGGCGCTGACCCTGGTCCCAGCGTTGCTGGGCTTCGCCCCGAACCGTGTCCTCGCCAGAGCACAACGTCGAGGCAACTTTCACCCCGCCAATGCGCATTCCGTGGCGCGGCCCTGGATGCGGGTGGTGCTGCGCCGTCCGCTCCTGGTCACGATGGCTGGTGTCATGCTGTTGGCCGCTATCGCGGTTCCGTCGTTGTCGCTGCAGCTCGGCACCCCCGGGGATGCATCCCTCTCGCAGACAGAAACCCAGCGACGCGCATACGACATACGGGCCGCAGCGTTTGGTCCTGGGTTCAACGGCCCGCTGACTGTGGTGGTCGACGCTCGCGGCGCCGCGGATCCAGCGGCCGCGGTGGCGACCGTGGCGAACAGCATCAAGACGACCAGTGGCGTCGTGTCCGTTTCTGATGCAAGCTTCAACCAAGAGGGTGACACGGCGATCCTCAGCGCGGTGCCGTCGACAGGTCCGACCGACGAGCGCACCGAGGACCTGGTGGAGAAGCTTCGGGCGGAGCGACCGGGCGTGGAGGCTACGGAAAAAGTGAGCTACGAGATCACGGGCACCACAGCGTTGGACATCGACATGGCGCAGAAGATGCAGTCGGCCCTCGTGCCCTATGTCGGGATCGTGATCGGTCTCGCTGTGCTGCTCCTGCTGGTGGTGTTCCGATCGCTCTGGATCCCGGTCACGGCGGCGCTCGGTTTCCTGCTGTCGCTGTTCGCCGCACTCGGAGTCATCGTCGCGGTCTTCCAGTGGGGCTGGGCGGCGGACATGCTCGGCGTCGAGCAGACCGGGCCCGTGATGAGTCTGATGCCGATTCTTCTGGTGGGCATCGTGTTCGGGCTGGCCATGGACTATCAGGTCTTCCTTGTTTCACGAATGCGCGAAGCCCACGTGCACGGCAGACCGGCTCGCGAGGCGATCGTCACTGGTTTCCAGCAGAGCTCGAAAGTCGTGGTCGCGGCCGCGGTGATCATGATCGCCGTATTCGGCGGGTTCGCGATCGCCCATGAGCCGTTGATCAAGATGGTAGGCCTCGGGCTCGCGTGTGCGGTGTTGTTTGATGCCTTCGTGGTCCGCCTGACCCTGATACCCGCCATATTGCAGCTGCTGGGCGAGCGGGCCTGGTGGCTGCCGCGCTGGCTCGACCGGATCCTGCCCCACGCCGATGTGGAGGGCGAGTCATTGAACGAACAGCGGCCGAAGCCCGTCACGATGGTCAGCGTGCAGTGATGAACCCAGGAGTGTCGCTCCGATGAACCTGTTGACCGCCCTGGTCGCGTTCATCTTCGCCGCCCTCGGTGCCAGCCTGAGCACCGAGGGCATCTTTCGGCCGGGTGATGTGCTGCCCGGTGCACTTCTGAGCCTGGTTGCAAGCGGAGCCCTCTTCGCATCCACTCGGTATCCGCGCGCGGCGACCGTCGTAGCGATCGGCTGCGAAGCCGCCGTCTGCGCGGCCGGCTACCTGCCGACCCCGTTGCTGCTGGCCCCGCTGATCGGATGCCTGTACCGACTGACAGTTCTCAGCGGCCCCAGGACAGCCACCTGGTGGACCGGGATCGCTGTGAGCGCGGTGATACTGGGTGGAACGACCAACGACACGGACCCGACAGGAGGGTCCTTCCTCTTGGAAACCGTCGGCGTGGCCCTATGGCTGCTGCCAGCAGTGTTCGCCGGACGGCTGGCCCATGCCGAGCGGACCTACCTGCAGATGGTTCAGGCACGAGCCGAAGACGTCGAACGCAGCCGGGACGAGGATGTGCGCCGCCGGCTGAGCGAGGAACGACTCCGCATCGCGCGGGACCTGCATGATGTCGTCGCGCACCACCTCGCCGTCGCCAACGCCCAGGCTGGGGCGGCGGCGCACCTGCTTCCCAAGCGCCCCGAGCAGGTTCCTGACCTTCTCGCCAGTCTGGGCAGCTCCACGGCGGCGGCTCTGCGAGAGTTGAAAGCAACAGTAGGACTGCTGCGCACTCCCGACGACGACGACTCCTCAGCGGACACTGCGCCGGCGCCCAGCCTCGACCAGCTCCCGGACCTGGTCGAAACCTGCCGAGCGACCGGCATGGACGTCCGTATAGTCAGCGACGGGACGCCGCGGCGCCTACCGCCGATCGTCGAGCTCACCGTCTTTCGGGTCGTCCAAGAAGCCCTGACCAACGTCACCAAGCACGCCGTCCGCCCAGTCGTGACCGTCTCCCTGACGTACGACGAAGAAGCCTTCTCCGCACGCGTGGTCAACACCTCCGACCACCCTGTTCCCGCAGGGACGGTCGGTTATGGACTGATCGGCATGCGGGAACGCGTGCGCGCCGTCCACGGGACGGTAGAAGCGGGTGCCACCGGCCATAATCAGTACGAGGTCACCCTCACCATCCCTCTCAGCCCGTGGCAGGAAGACCTGGAACCCCAATGATCAAGATCCTTCTCGCCGACGATCAAGCGCTGCTGCGTTCGGCGTTTCGCATGCTGATCGACTCCTGTGACGACATGACGGTCGTCGCGGAAGCCACGAACGGCGAAGAAGCCGCCAGCCTCGCCCGCATACACCGGCCGGACCTGGTCCTGATGGACATTCGGATGCCCGTCCTCGACGGCCTGGCCGCGACGCAGCGCATCTGCTCCACGTCCGAGCTGGCGCACACGCGAGTGCTGATACTCACCACGTTCGAAACCGACGAATACGTAGCCCGCGCACTCCAGGCCGGAGCGAGTGGATTCCTCGGCAAGGACGTGACTTCTGAAGGCCTGCTCGCGGGGATCCGAACCGTGATCAGCGGGGAGGCTCTCCTCTCGCCGTCGGCCACCCGCGCACTCATCGGTCGCTTCTTGTCCAGTCCCGGCAGCATCGGTGAGCTGCCCCTGGGGTCGTTGGAGGCGCTGACCGACCGTGAGCGCGAACTCACCGCCCTGGCGGCTCACGGCATGTCCAACCAGGAGATCGCCGAACGGCTCGTCGTGAGTCCTTTGACAGTCCGGACACACATTCACCGGGCCATGATGAAGGTACAGGCACGTGACCGCGCCCAACTGGTGGTTGCCGCCTACCAGCAAGGTCTGGTCCGCGTGCGTTGAAACCAGCACCGTTGTAGTGATTTCCAAAGGCAATGGCGACACTGCCGAAGCCATCTACGACGAGTACGGGTTGTACCCGTTCTTCGCGCAGACAGGGGTGTCGGAGTCGACCGTATGGCCCTTTCGCCGCACTGACGGTGCTCTTCCTGTTCCTTGGTGCCTCGCCGATCGGACGACGTATGGGGTGATCCGGTCGTCCCCCGAACAAGCCTCGTCATTCCGAGACCGAGACCGAGACCGTGATCGCGCGGGCGCGCGGCCTGCGACGACGGCAGGTCATGCCATCCCGCAGAATCGTCAATCATCAATCGAGACTCAGGCGACGGATCGAGCTGTCGAACGTCCTTCGAAGCGCAGTTTCCAAGTCTGAATCAATAAGAAACCCCGAACTGAAGGTGTCTCCAGGTCAGGGGTTTCAGTCGAGCCGCCTGCCGGAATCGAACCGGCGACCTATTCATTACCCGATTAATAACAAGTTCCTGCTGGTCAGATCGCCTAGTGTCCGCTTCTGACAGGGTATATAGGTGTTCTCTCATATCCAGAGATATCCCGCGATTCTCCTGAATGCCCGTCCTAGACCGTAGTCTTGAGCGTAGTTACACCGCGCGTAGTTGCCGAGCTGCGGCCTGCATTCCGGATGTGTCAGACAGGTCGGTGTAGTGTCCCCGCGAAGTAGCCGCATTGTGTCCGAAGAAGGCCGTCCTCACGGCCTCGGGTACAGAGTCCAGTAGAAGGCTGTTCAGAGTGGCCCGCCACACGTGTGATCGTGCAGTCCGTAGCAGCTCGATATTCAGTTTCTCCGCCAGCGCTAGATAGAGGTCAGCAACGGCGGCGGTGCAATTGCGACCGTCCCATGGGACGGTGGGGTCTGCGGGGGAGCCGATTACTCGCTCGGCTTCGTGGTGGGCAGAGTTTCGTCGTTCGAGGATCCGTGCGGCCACCCTTCCGTCCAGGACAGGCACATGGCGACCTCGATGGGTCTTTGAGATTTCCGCAGTTACTTCCACATGCATGGTTCCATCGTCGGCAACCTCAACTTCCCGCCAGGTGATGCTGGTAGCCTCGCTGATTCGAAGTCCGGTGGCCGCCTGGAGCAGTGTCAGGTCGATGGCGTTACGCCGTTTGGCCACTCGGTCCTCTAGCTTCCACCGACCCCGCTTCGGGCTCTCGATGCCGTCGGAGGGGTCAATCTCTAACAGGTAGTCCACGACGCGCTGGTAATCCTCGCGACTCAGTGACCTTCCTCCGCGCCGCGGGGGCGTCTTGGGCCCCAGGTCGAGAGATTCACCCTTGATCGGGTCGGCCCCGATGAGGTTGTCGCGCTTGAGCTGCGCGACCACGTACTTCGAAAGCACGCTTCGCGCCTGGTGGGCACTCTCAGGTCCGTGGAGGTCTGCAATCTCACGCAGGGCGTGTTCCATGGCACGGAAGGTGGTGCCCGATGCGATGCTATGGCCTCGGAGGCTGTCGCGGTGGCGGTGGGTCTGGCAGTCTCCGGCGAGCAGTTTCAGTACGAGGGAGTATCGCTTCCGGCTGCTGTCACGAAGCCGGGCACTTTCGATTGCGGGTTTGGACACAGCGGCGATGTACTCGACCAGAGGATCTGTGGTCTTCCAGGTGCTGTCGGCGCTAGCCATGAGTTCGTTGGCGGTCTGCCGTGCACGTCTTCGAACCTCGCCCTTACTGGACCCCTGCGTGCGCTTGGTAACGAGTCTTCCGTCGGAGAGTCGAAGACTCCAATCCAGGAGCCACACGCTGCCCTTAGGCCTGGGTTGAACTCGGTCGATGGAGTGCTGACCCGGTTCTAACCTGGTGGTGGCTGCGCGCATTCTCGTCATACCCAGAGCGTATTTCTTACAAGTGGTTCAAGTCAAACGCAGGGTCGATGTTTGGCTGCAGGCGAGAGCTCTGCGGATTTGTACCCGTCCCTGCACCCAGTGCGTACCGGAGCAGGAGGGGCTCTGACGGTACGCAGAGAACCTTGTAAACAAAGGGATCGGGAGGGATTCAGGGTCGACGTACCGGGGTGTAACCCCTAGAAGCAGATTTGGCTGGGCAAGGCTTGGCTGGTGACCTTGAGGTGCACAAGTGTGCTTTCGGCTCGGCGTGGGACTGCCTGTGCCTACTAATCCTTGTGTTCTCAGGGCGTGCGCGCGCGGGGGCACGTCATCTTCCTTGATTGAAAGAAGTGTGCATAAGTGTGGGTAAGTGTGCTCGATGTGACCGTGAACAGTCCTTGATTCCCTTGATAGATCAGGCGATTCGGCTGTGGTTCCGATCGGTTCGGGTTAGAACCCCAAGTGTGCTCGAAGGCGCATTGACGTCTGACCCAGATCCGATGTCAGTCTTGATCAAGAACACAAAGAGAACATGAACAGGCGCGACATCAATCCCGGGTCAGTTGATCCCATTCTGGACATCCACCGGTGGCTTCGGTACTGTAAGGGCATTCGAAGGCGTTCCACGAGGCTCTGCAATTGCATCCTTGATACTCAGCTTCAACCCCAATGGTGAGCTGATAAAGGGCAACAGTATCCGGGGACCGGAAAACACTCGTACCGAAGGTGTTGCCGTGTCCTCGAATAGTTCTATCTCCGCCGTGTCGTATGGTTCGATCCCGCGGCTTTCGCTCAATACCCGCCAGACGTCTGAGACCCTCGGTGTCACGGTGCAGACGCTCGCTAAGTGGCGGTGCCGTGGTGAGGGTCCGCCCTTCAGTAAGGTCAATTCCATGATCCTCTACCGAATCGAATCTCTCGACCAATTCTTGCGTGAGCGGGAACAGGGTGGGGGTCGTGGGAAGTGACTAAAGCACAGACGGAACAGTCTGCTGGCCAGGATTCGAGCCAGTATCCCGTGATGCACGGCCAGGGCGGAGGAGCAAAGAATCCGCGATATCGGATTTTCAGCTTCACCCAACGACTGCATCATCCAGAATCGGGAAAACCCTTGATGACCCCCAAGGCGATTCAGGGGCATCTCGACGACTACGTCTCGATCACGGAGTATGCGTATCTCGTTCACGACAAGGACCAAGACTCGCAAGGGGCGCCCGTGGGCGCCCACATCCAGGGCGTCGTCCGGCTGAAACACGCTCGTGAACAGGAGCAGCTAGCCCAGTGGCTGCGTCTGCCGTCCGCACTGGTCAAGCCCATAATGGGCCGCGGTCCTGGCAAGTACGCTCGCGTGCTGCGGTATTTGACGCACGAGTCTCCCAGTGAGCAGGCTCAGGGCAAGCACCACTACAGCGATTCGGAGGTAGTGGCCAATTTCGATTGGCGAGCGGCGATAGATGCGCACTTCACACCCTCTGTGGAACAGCCGTTGACCGCGCTGCAGCAGGTCAAGATGGACTTACTCTCCGGACGCACTACGGCGAATCAGGTGCGTGACCAGCATCCGTTGATCTATGCCGAGCACTCTTTCAAGCTCCGGAGGCTGGAAACGGATTTCCTGGAAAGGGTGAAAGACCTCGCTGTCAGGCTCGATTACTGGACTGAAGCTGGGACAGCGGATCTCCAGCGGATCTACGGGCTAAAGACGGCTGCGGAGGAGCTGGGGATTCAAGGCTCCTTGGAAGAACAGTGTCTCCGTGCGGTTCGGATCAAGACGTCCCCATTTCCGGGCGGTGTGGTCTGACTCTGCGGGTGGTGAGCCCATCGGGCGGGCTGGGCGCGCCCCGCGCGCCCAGCCCGCCCGATGGGCTCTACATCTAAATCCGCCCCATTTCCGCTTACAGCATCACTTTCCACGGGACTGCCCGGGCGCTGCCTCCGAAACAAGGAGACAAACCCGCGGTCAGGCACGGGCACTGTTGGAGCCTGCTCGGACTCTCTCCCCGCGCTCCCACGCCTCAACGTCGCTCCTGTTGTTTCCGCGTAGGCCGGGCCCATGTGTTCCTCTATGACGCCCAACGGGTTAGAGCAGTGGCCAACCGGTAAGAAGCTCTTCAATCTCATCCTGTAGATCTATGGTGCGACGTATAGCGTTCACGGTCTTTACGAGGTGTTCCATCTCGCTGAAGGTCAGCACGTCCCCCTTTCGCGCATCTAGCCATTTCTTGAGGACTTGGTGGCCTCCAACCTCGAACCGCCACACGTCCTCGTCGACCCCTGGCAAAAGCTGAGGACCACCGTCCTGACCTCCATCCAAGTTGATTACGACCTGACCTTGGTCAGTAACCTCTTCGCCCGGAACCCATCGCTGCCCGGCTGGAATGGCGTCCACCGTGTTGGTGCCTCTTGTGGGCCCTCCTGTCGCGCCTGTGTCTAAGCCCTTGGCCTTCAGCATATGAAGGTCCACCAAGTTGGCTCCAAACTCGCAGACTAATCTGAACCTCGTAATGTCAGAGGTGATTGGAATACGAGGATAATCAGAACGCAGGAAGTTGCCGTAGCGGACGCGGTAGGTCCGCGAGTGCACGACCCCGTAGACGTAGTCGAGGACATCGCGAGGCCCTATGGTAGACGTCAAGTCACCCCTGTCCTTATCTACCGGGTCTAATCCGAGGTTCTCTTTCAGAAGTACCTTGAATTGTGGGCCGATGTTGGCATTTCGGCGTCCGCTCAGCGCCGCGGCGGACAGAAGAGTCTCGTCGTCTTGCTCGTCGTCCGCGTAGAGCCACAGAGGAAAAAGTACGGACCCAGTCGTCGCTTCTCCGGTCTTCGTCTCCGTCATCAGGTCCGTGACTAGAAACTGGTCCTGGACACCTGACTTGTTACTGCGAGCCGATATCAGTCCAATATTTTCATCGGACAGCATGTGCTTCATTACCTCGTACTTACGCCTATCGACGACGTCGGCGTGATACACAACGTAGCGGCTATCGAAGGGCCGATAGAGTATGGGCTTGATCGAGGAGCCACGTTTGTCGTCAGCTATGAGCTTCGCTCGTCGGTCCACGAGGTCCCAGTCTGCGTTGTCGCCGGGAAGATAGTGGATCCCTTTTGACGTGACCCGTCCTTTGGTCCCGAAATACTGTCGCCGTACTTCATCATCGGATTTGGTAGTACTGCAGAAGTCTTCGAGTCTCGCTTTCAAGCGGGTCGAACGAGTATCTACAGCTAGTTCGTCGCGATGAGTCGCAATTCCCACGGAGTACACCGGAAAGATTTCAGTGAGGGACGGAGCGTCCAGCCACTCCTCACGAGTGACCGGGTCCTCGGGCCTGAACGAGTAGAACGGTCCTACGGGAACGGAGTCTTCCCATACGGTTGTGTCCGTTGTGTTGGCGTCGAGCCAGTCGTACTTTTCTTCCCGGGAACCCCATTTATCACTGTAGTGGATCGTTGCCGGGCTCTGGTCCCCTTGGGTTTTGACAAAGATGGCAATGCAAACGCCCTGTTGAATCTGGTCAAAAACGTTATCGTCCACGCCTCCGTCAGGGTTGCTGTCCCGCCGCCGTATGCTGCCATGCAGGTCCAGTATGTAGATGTCGTTGAAGGTCTGGAGGAGACTCTGTCTCATCCCGCGGAAAGTCGGAGCGTCCAGGTAGGTGTGGTTTGTGACGTACCCTAAAACGCCATACCCCGTGGCATCGATTCGGGACTGACCGAGTCGAATGAACTTGACGTAGTCGTCCTGAAGCCACTTCGAGTTCTGCTCCTGAATAGGTGCGCCATCTACTTGATAGTAGGCAGTCAGCAACTCCCCGATGGCTGTCTTCACGGTGCGGAACCTGTTTACGCCGTTCCGGTTTGTTCCCACCAGCTCTCTGCGGGAGCTCGCGTTGGCGGACTGACCTTGATAGGGCGGGTTACCCAGCACTACCATTATCGGTTTCTGGGACTTGACTGCCGAAGCGGCATTAGCTTCATCGGAAATAAACTGTCCGAGAGGGAGAGTGCTATGCGCTTCCCCTGGATCGAGTGCGTTGGTCAGGTAAATGCCAATCCGCTCGTCAGTAGCGAAGTCGTAAGCCGCTTCTGCGCGTTCGTTCTCGGGGAGATCCTTGCCAGCAAGTTGAAGTGCAAGCTTCAGGTGCGCCACGGCATAAGGTGCCATCATGAGTTCGAAACCGTGCAGGCGCGGAAGCAGGTGCTCTTTCACGTACGCGGGCCACATGCCAGATCTCCCCTGTGACATGAAGCGTTCGCGTATCAGGTCCACGACTTCATATAGAAAGGTTCCAGTGCCTGTGGCGGGGTCCAGCACCAAGACTTTGTGCGGTTGGTCGTCACCCGGCCCGGTCCGCGTAGTGTCTGCGATGCCTGCCGGAAGTCCGAATGACGACGCCAGAATTTTGTCGACTGATCGGACGATGTAAGAAACTATGGGCAATGGCGTGTAATACACGCCGCGGACATCTCTCAACTCGGGGTCGTATGCCCCCAAGAAGGTCTCGTAGAAGTGGACAATTGGGTCTCGCTTTTCGGCTCCGAAGTTTTTAAGGATCTGATTCATGTCTGCGTCGTTGAGCAGCTGGGCCAAGTCGTCGACAACACTGACATACGGTTCGTCTTCCAACTCGGGGCCAGTCACAACGCCGAAGAGTCGGCGAAGAAACGGGTTCGTCCGGGGGATGCTCTGAGCGGCAGTCAGGCGGGTGAAGGCAACTTCAGCATCGCTATGCTGGACCCGAGCGGCAAACAGTCCATAAGCGATCGTTTGCGACATCATGTCGGCAAAGGCTTCATCGGTCAGATCAGCTACAAGGGTTTCTTTGAAGGCCCTATGTAGCCCCGTTGTGGTTTGAGACAGACTCTTCGCGCCCATGGCTGAGAGTATGACCTCGCGAATGAGTGCTGCGAGACGCGCCATGCGTTCAGCTAGTTTCTTCGGGGTCCTGATCTTCAGCGGGGCGGTGTCAAGGAAGTTTTGAAGGAGGACTGTTACTTCAGAGCTCGCCTCGTTGCCAAGAGTCACTTCGTTGGCGCTTACCGTTCCGAGTGTCTTCGCAGTTCGCAGTTCTCCTCGTACGTACCACCGGAACTCCACGTAGTCGGTAAGAATCAGGTTCTCGAATGCCCCGCGATATCGCTTTAACTGTTCCCCGCTCCGTGTGCGAGGCTTTTCTCGGTCGCTATCTCGCTCAATGATTTCTAGGGCAGCCGACCCTATGTCTTTGGCTTCGATCTTTCCTATCGAGAGCGTGCCATGCCTACGGGAGAGTTTGATGTCGTAGTCGGGTGCACCAGCTTCGCTTTGCTTCGGTTCATTCGTCGCAGTTACCTCAGAATCGAACGACTCGACTAATGCTTTCAGCGAATGTCGGTGTGAGTGCTCCGTGGAGTCGCCGGAGGCCAACGTTGCATTTAGTGCTGTGACGTACTCATCGATAGCCGGCAATTTATCCTCTTCCGTCCAAAAGCAATTGCTGCAAACCTATCAATCGGATCAGCCCCTTTCGCTTCAGACGACCGCGCCGCTCCGAATCGAGGTCCTGCCGCTCGATAGGTGGCAGTCATGCTCACGCCGCCAGAGCAACGGTCCGTGTCCATCGTTGTTTGTAGTCCACTGGGGTCAGTCCTGGGAGCCGCTTCTGCCTGCGGCGACGGTGATAGGTCCCCGGGATCGGCGGCTCTTGCCGCCCTTCTTCCCAAATGCACTTCACCAACAGCTGTCTCCATAGATCAGCCACGCTGTGCGGTCTGCCATCGGCTCACCAGCATCACGGGACTCATCTAAGAGGAACCGGTAGCCGCCCTTCGAATCATGACGGTGAGCGTCGGAGAGGGCATTCACGCGATGGGCGTGAACCTGCTCAACGCTGGTGACAGGATCGAGCGTCCATTGGTAGTGGAGCTGACGACCGAGCTTCAAGGCCGGCACGCCACCGCGACCGGTATCGCATCGACGGAGAGCACGTTCATGCGGGTGGAGCCATTCTCGGCAACACCTCGCCTTATTGTTCAAGGAGCCGGATCCGTTTGTGGGCTTCGCGGAGCTGGGCTGCCACGGTGCGGGTCGGGCGGGGCTCGGGGTCGTCATTGACCGCGGCTCGTCCCCGGGCAGGCTCGATCAGACGTGGCCCCTCGTTTCCTCAGACCCGGATAATCTGACCGACACCCGTCGCTGAATCGGCCGGCGGCTACTACCGATTCGCACGAGGGGTCTGCGCGTCATCACCATTCTCTCGGTGGGCGACGACAGGAATCGCGCCGTCTCAGGTTGGGGAATCCAAAGGGGAGGGCGGAGCCCTATCCCCTTTGGCGAGAAGTTATCTGTCGGACTCAGCGAAGCTAGAGTACCGTACAGATAAACTACTCGCCTTTGTTCTTTGCCCCTCGATAGAATAAGATTAGATACAGCCGGAAGAGGTATTTATTCGCGGGGCAAAGAACAAACGAGGAAAAGAGGCCAGGCGACCATGACCATTGCTGATGAGGCGCAGCCGAAGAAGGCGAGGCGTCGTCGGGCCACTTTTCCGAAGCGACTTGAGCTGCGCGTCACAGACGCTCAGCTCGCTCTGGCATTGAGTGCACGTGAGGCGGCAGAGGAGAGAACGGGAAGAAAGGTGACGCTCTCTGAAGTTCACCGGTCTGCTCTGACTGATGGATGTCGGTCTTTGATCTCTGGTCCAGCTCCTTCCACCGAGGTTTCGATCCAGGCTCTCGCTGTACTCGACGGGGTAGCTGAAGAGATGCGGCTGGTTCGAGGGGATCTCCGCAGGATCGGGCACAACGCCAATCAGCTTGCGGTACGTGCACATCACACCGGAGTCGTGGGTGACGTCAAGGATCTACTCCGGCAGCTTGTCATTCTGGATCGACGTTTGGTCCTGATTGCACGCAAAGCCGCCCACGCGGCGTCGGGGGCAGTTAGGTGATGGCAGGATTCATGCTTCTGGCAGCCGTAGTCCTTGCGAGTCCTACTCGGAACAGTGCTGCTCTCGATGCCTACCTTCGCAATGAGAAGGAGGGTCAGATGGCGGGTGAAAGGTTCGTGGCCGCGTCTGGCATCAACGGCGCCGTCCCCGAGTTTGCAGAGAGGCAGCGCAGGGACAACCGCAAACGGTGGGGAAAGAATGGCGCGCGTCAAGTGCTCAAGGGGGATAGAGCCGTTACCGAGGGGGAATTTGTCCAGGGATACCACGTGATCATGTCCCACGCGCGGGAAGGCATGGGGCGTCTTGACCCTAACAGCACTGAAGACTGGGAAACTGCCCATGAGCTTGCCGTGGCACTGGCGCGTAAGGTCGCGGGGAAGGCTCGTTTCGGAACGATATACACCCAGCGCGACGGGTCGACTGGCTGTCTACATTCGCACCTCCACATTGATTCCATCGACAAGTTCACGGGCCGCTCGTTCGATTCGTCTCACGTCAAGCACTCAGCCCTCGTAGAGACGACGAACCAGATGCTCGAAGAGATGGGCTATCAGCAAGTCCTGGTGTCGACGACGCGTGAATACTGGTCACTTAGCGACGGGTGAATTCTGGACACCCGGACCATGCTAGGAGACATGATCACTGTGGAAGATTGGGCTGAAATCCGTCGGCTACATTTTGCCGAGTCCATGCCGAAGAAGCAGATCGCTGAGAAGCTCGGGGTCTCCCGAACCACTGTCTATAAGGCCTTGGAATCCAGTGGACCTCCGAAGTACCAGCGCGAACCTAAGGGCTCGATCGCCGACGAGTACGTCCCAGAGATCCACAAGCTGCTCAAAGACACTCCCCGGATGCCAGCGACGGTGATCGCTGAACGGATCGGGTGGGAACACTCGATGACGGTGCTCAAAGACAAGGTCCGGGAACTGCGCCCCCTCTACACCGGGGTCGATCCGGCTGACCGATTGGTCCACCGCCCTGGGGAAGCCGCTCAGTTTGATCTATGGTTCCCCGAACCTCAGATCCCGGTCGGTTTCGGACAGACCCGCACCTTGCCGGTGCTGGTGATGACCCTGACGTTCTCGAGATTCCTGACCGCCACGATGCTGCCCTCGCGGCAGTCCGGCGACCTGCTGGCCGGGATGTGGCAGCTGATCAGCGGAGTCGGAGCGGTCTCGAAGTCCTTGATCTGGGACCGTGAAGCTGCGATCGCCCCCAAGGGCAGACCGCTGCCGCCGTTGCAGGCCTTCGCGGGGACCACCGCGACGAAGATGGTGATCGCTCCACCCAGGGACCCGGAGTTCAAGGGCATGACCGAGCGCAACAACGGGTACTTCGAGACCAGCTTCCTGCCCGGCCGATCCTTCGCTTCACCGCAAGATTTCAACACCCAGATCAGCACGTGGATCACTGGCCGGGCCAATCAGCGCATGATCCGCAGCCTCGGGGACAGACCGGTCAACGTCCTGGGCCGAGATCTGGCGGCGATGACCGCGCTACCGCCCTCCCCACCTTCGACAGGTTTCTCGCACCAGGTGCGTCTGGCCCGGGACTACTATCTGCGGATCGATGCGAATGACTACTCGGTGGATCCGCGGTTCATCGGTCGGTTGGTCCAGGTCACCGCGACCTTGGACCGGGTGGTGGCCGTGTGTGACGGTGAGATCGCTGCTGATCACCGGCGGTGCTGGGCCCGAGCCCAGGTGATCACAGACCCGGCTCATGTGGGCACCGCGAAGGCCATGCGGGCTCATTACAACGACACCGTGCGCCACCAGGTGCGCGGGACCAAGGACACTGAGGTGGCCTACCGGCCGCTGAGCGTCTATGACGAGCTTTTCGGACTCACCCACACCACGGTGCCGGCTGATGATCACAGGAGTGCCGCATGAGTGCCACCAGTGGTGAGAAGATCGGCTCGACCCTGGCGCATCTGGTGAAGGTGATGAAGACTCCCACGATCGGCAGGGTCTGGGAAGACCTCGCCGAGATTGCCCGGGAGCAGGGCTGGTCCCACGAGGAATACCTCGCTGCTGTCTTGGAGCGCCAAGTCGCTGATCGAGAGGCCAACGGCACCGCTCTGCGGATCCAGACCGCGAAGTTCCCCGCGATCAAGACCCTCGAGGACTTCAACACCGACTATCAGCCCGGCCTGCGCCGTGACGTGCTGGCTCATCTGCAGAACACGAGCTTCGTGCCCAAGGCAGAGAACGTCATCCTGCTGGGACCCCCAGGGGTGGGTAAGACTCATCTGGGCATCGGGCTAGGAATCAAGGCCTGCCAGGCCGGGTACCCGGCGCTCTTCGACACTGCTGCGGGGTGGGTCAACCGGCTCAGCGACGCGCATCAGCGCCACGGTGGTCTGGATCAGGAGCTCAAAAGGCTTCGCAGGTACCGGCTGTTGATCATTGATGAGCTCGGCTATCTGCCCTTCGATGCTGATGCGGCGAATCTGTTCTTCCAACTGGTCGCTGCCCGCTATGAACAGGGGTCTTTGCTGATCACGAGCAACCTCTCCTTCGGCAGGTGGGGTGAGATCTTCAGCGATGACACCGTCGCGGCGGCGATGATCGATCGGCTGGTCCATCACGCGGAGGTCCTCACCCTCGATGGAGAGTCCTACCGCACACGGAGCCGCCGCGAGCTCATCGAGACCACTACCTCTAGAACCCCGTAAGGAAAACACGGCGTTCAGTTTTTACCCGTCGCTGAGTGTTCAGTTTTCGGCCGTCGTTGACACCTGGAATACAGGGCTAAGGGCACCAAGGCCAGAGAGAAGACGGAAAAGTCTGAGCTCAAGGCTCTTGTGAAGCATAAGCAGTGGCAGGCCAGTGACAAGACGGTTCCGGAACCATTCTCCGTGGCCGTGCTCAAACAGCGGATCCGGGCGACCCTTGCGGATGGCAACTTCCTCAACTGGGACCAATTTGAGGAAGTTGCGATGGGATATGGCGTAGATGCAGAGCTGCGTGGAGAGGGTGGACGTGGTATCACGTATCGCATGATGCGCGACGATGGGACCGGGCGTGATGAGTGGTTGGAAGAGGGCTCAGTGGGGGACCGTAGGCGAGCGTCCAAGCTGGGAACTGAGTTCATGATGGATGCGGTCGAGCGCGCGATCCAGCAGAACGCTAGGCAGAGGGCCCTATTGCTCAACGGGGTGCGACAACCCTCAGTGCCGCCGCGTGCTGCACCGAGTCGGGTGGCGGTCCTTCTCCAGGGCATTCTGGATGACTCTGGCGACGAGGCTGTAGCCTCGATGCAGGCACCCGGAGAGCAGCGTGGAGATGGGGAGGATCACGGCCCTGTGCAGCTCCCTATGCGCGTCTCGTGCCCTGACAGGAGGAACTCTGAGAGTCCTGAGGAGACGGAGCTTGCGCCGGCGTCTTCTGAAGCTCCTGCCCCGACGGGGTACGAGCAGCACCGTCAGCAGTTGACGCAGCGTCTGGCTGCCAAGGGGCTGAGGGAGGAGCTGGATTCTCATGGTCCGGAGTTCGGCTGGAATTAGCTCGTCCTGGAGCGAGACAGACAACCAGTTTCGTAAGGCTAAGATCTGGTCTTGCGATAGCTAGCTATTGCGCTTCTCAAGCGGGTAGACCTGGTGGTTCTCGTCCCACCAAATCAGCTTGAAGAGACTCCCGGACTTGAATCCCCATAGACGTCCCGGTCCAGTTAGCCTGAACCTGAATAGTTCTTCCTCGCTGTCTTCGGTGAGCCCCTGCGCCCTGAGTCGTTCTCTAGCCTCGGCACACAGGCTGTCCAGTGGTTGACCGTGGTGTTTCCGATGTCCCCCAGAGGTCTCCTGCTCGATCTCACCCCAGGTTTTCTTGCCGCACTCTTCCAAGAACTTCAGGAGTTCGATGGTGCGTTTGGTGTCCATGTCCCAAGTCCATCCGCACGAAGAGTCCTGCGTCACGCCAGTGTCAATTTCGCGTGCAGTCCACTTGAAGAAGTTCCTGGCCGGGCGACCTTGATCGACTGCTTGAGCAGAGACGTTCTTGCCAGGAGGTCTCGCCTGGGGCAATGAAGGAACGTGCTTGCCGGTCTCGTTGTTTTGCTGCTTCGCGAGCTTCTTTGCCGCGCGTTTACTGCCGGCCATCTACGAGGCGCGCTGGGCCGAATCTAAGCCGCCGAAGAAGTCCTGCAATGCGTCCCGGTCTATTGGGGTCGAGAGTGTAGACCCTTCCGGGGCGTCTCCTCTGGCGTTGATCCAGGGATCCTCGTTATGGGAGAGGTCACTGAGCTGCTGTCCGGTTAGGTGACCGTACGCGGACAGGACGGCGTTCACCGTGTCTTGTTCCGCCTCTGACAGGGCGTTCGAGTCTCCACCCTGAATCTTCGAGATCCGAAACTGACCCCGGTGGGTTCTGTAGAGGTCGCGAACCACGGGGCCGTTGGCCCAAGCTTCGATCTGATTGTCGAAGATTGGCACCTCGTCCCAGGCCAGTGACCAACCCTGGGAGTAGTAGCAGAGCTTTTGCAGCTTCATCGTCGTCATCTCACCATGCTTCTCCAGGATGAACTGGGCTACATCGAGGGCATTAGCCATGACGGAACATCCTTTCGAGGTGGTGGTAGCAACGTCTAGAGACGGTGGTGGCTGCTGTACATACAGTAGCAGCAGAGGATCTGACTTTCCTGGGTACCGTGCTGGGTTGTCGCGCACCAGCTAGTCCCGTTTACCTCGTCACCTTCGAAGTGGCGAGTTGCTGGAAGATCGGGAGATCTGGGAACTAGGCCGTAGTTTAGAGCGTAGGTTAAGTCCTGGGGTTTGCGAGAAACGACAGGGATACAAGAAAACCCCAGGTCAGGAGCTCTTTTGGAGCCGCCTGCCGGAATCGAACCGGCGACCTATTCATTACGAGTGAATCGCTCTACCGACTGAGCTAAGGCGGCGCGGCGCCGCGGTGAGGCGCACGAGGGACAACTTTACTGCTGCACCCCACCGCGGTCAAAGCTCGTTCAGTCCTGGCTCGGCACCACCATCACCGGTCCCGTGGCATGGTGCAGCAGTTCTCGAGAGACGGACCCCAGGAGAGCGCTGCGCAGACCGCTGAGGCCCCGGGTGCCGACCACGGTCAGCTGCACCCGCGCGCTCATCTCGTGGAGCAGGTTCACCGGAAATCCCTCTTCAACTGTCCCGGAGACCGAGAGCTCCGGGAACTGTGCCTGGACCCAGCCCACCTCGACGTCGAGGTCCTTGTTCAGATCATCCATCCGCGAATGCACCAGCGCCTGTTCGCGGGCAGCAAGCTCCGGATACCACATGGCCGCGGTGGTCAGCGGCGGCAGGGCCATGACCAGCTGGAGATCGGTCTTGTGACTGAGCGCGGTCCGGGCGGCCTCTGCCGCCGCGCGACGGGAGTGGGGCGAACCGTCGATGCCGACCACCACGGGCCTGGAGTCGGCAGTGGTCAGCGCCTCGAGGCCTTCTCCCACGTCGGAGCCCTCAGTGTGCGGGACGACGACCGTGGGGGAGTGCGCATGAGCGGGAAGCGCGGCCGCGACCGAGCCGAGGATGCGCCCCGTGAATCCGCCGCGTCCGCGGCTTCCGACCACGGTCAGTTCGGCCGAACCGGAGAGCCGCACCATCACTCCGGCTGCGTCTCCATGCTCCAGCCGATACGTCACCTCGCCGTCGTAGCCGGAGAGCTTCTGCTTGGCTTCGTTCAAGACGGCCTCAGTGGCCTGGCGGGCGAGGGTCTGTCCCTCGGAGTCGGGAAAGCTCTCCAGATAGCCGCTCACCGCCGGAGCGATCGTGAAGGAGCTTGCGACCGTCAGGGCAAGGCCTCGGAAATGTGCCTCGCGGGCGGCCCAGCGCAGCGCGGCGGTGGCGTTGGCCGAGCCGTCGAAGCCGACCAGCACTCCGAGTGGCCGCGGCGCGCGCGGCTCCTCGGAGGCGGCACTGGGGGCTGCGGAGGTGTGGGTGTCGTGAGTCTGGGCGGAGTCTCGTGACTCCGCGGTGGGTGTGACAGGAACCTCGATGTTCATGGCAGCGTCCTAACGCAGATCAGCGGATGAGACCGGTGTCCATCAGGTGCCGCGGGCGACGTCTGCGTCACCGGTGTTCCGAGTCTACGCGTGGACTTCTACAAGCGGTAGAAGAACCTTCGATCCGGTGTTCAACACTCTGTTCGACCCTCCGCGAGGTCCCCGCCCAGAAGGTACCCGTCCACCGCGTCATCCACGCAATCATTGCCCGCCTGGTAACCCAGGTGGCCTTCTCCCTCACGAATGATCAATGAGGACTGAGGCACCGACTCGTGCATGTTCTCCGCCCATTCCACCGGGGTTGCAGGGTCTCCGGTGGTGCCGATGAACAGGATCTCCTCGACCTCTGTGAGGCCCGGATCCCAGGGCTCGGCCACACTCTCGGCCGGCCACTCCTGACAGACCACGCCCCGATGACCCAGGTACGGACCGAAGGTGGGGGCCTGGTCCGAGACTTCTTCGAATTCCGCCTCGATCTGCTCCGGGTCCTCGGGCATCGGGTAGTCCAGGCACATCACGGCGGTGAAGGCGAAGGAGTTGATCCAGTCATAGTTGCCATCAGGACTCCTCCCGGACTGCAGATCCGCGAAGTACTGGAACGCAGAGAAGTCATCCTCTGAGAGCGCCATGTTCAGCGCCTCGGACAGCACAGGCCAGCTCAGCTGGTTGTACAGGGGGGTGATGAACCCGCTGACCAGCGTGGACACGTTGATCGTGCGACCATCCGCGCCCTGGACAGGTTCTTCATCCACCTCCGCGAAGAGATCCTGGGTGCTCTGGACCACTTCGTCCACGGTGTCACCGGCGGCACAGTTCTCCTGCTCGGTGCACCACTGGGCGTAGTTCTCCAGCGCGTCCTCGAAGCCGAGGGCCTGCTGCGTGTTCAATTCGTGCGCCTCGATGGAGACGTCGAACATCCCGTCGAGCACGAACCTGCCCACACGCTGCCCGTAGTGCTCGGCATAGGTCAGACCGAGCTTGGTGCCGTAGGAGAAGCCCAGGTAGTCCAGCTCATCCTGCCCCAGCGCCGCGCGGATGACGTCCATGTCTCTGGCCGCAGAAAGCGTGTCCACATGCACGAGAAGGTCGCCGCTCTCCGCCTCGCACTGTGCCGCCAGCTCTGCGGCAGACTCGCGGGCCTCGGCGTAGGCGGCATCGGTGTCGAGCTGTTCGTCGGAGACCTGTTGCCGGTACTCGTCCATCTCTGCGTCGTCGAGGCAGGTCACCGGTGAGGAGCGGTGCACCCCGCGGGGGTCGAAGCCGACGACGTTATAGGTCTCCACCAGTTCCTCGCTGAACGCCGAGGTCAGCGTGTCTGCGACGGTGTTGTATCCGGAGGAGCCCGGCCCGCCGGGGTTGGTGAGCAGGTACTCGTCCTCACCGCCGGTCTCGGAGCTGATGATCCGGATCTCGAGGTCCTCGCCGGCGCCGGGGTCCTCGTAGTCCATCGGCACCGTGACATCGGCGCACATCATCGTGTCCTCACAGGAGGACCACTCGAGCTCCTGCTCGTAGTAGTCGGTGTAGTCGCCCGCGTCACCGGGCAGCGCGTCCGCCGGCACCGTAGTGGCGGTCATCGACTCTTCGTCTGTCGTGCCTTCCACCGCACTGCTCGCGGCGGAGTCGGACTCGTCTCCGGGGGTCGCGCAGCCCGACAGCAGCAGCGCGGCCGCCGCAGCGAGGCCCGCCAGTCGAAGCCCTCGCGGGAACAGCGGATTCTCAGGCACGGGACCTCCCGGGTAGGAACTGCATCATCAGGGCCTCCATGGCCAGAAGCGGGGGGACATTCTGCGTGATCCGGGTCCGGGCGGCATTGATCGCATCCAGCCCGGCCAGGGTCTGCTCGGCGCTGAGCGACTCGGCGTAGCGGGTCAGCTCCGCGCGCAGATGCTCATTGATCAGCTCAGCACCGGTGCCCAGCTTCAGGCTGAGCACATCACGGAAGACGGCCGTGAGATCGATCAGGGCCCGGTCCAGCGAGTCAGCGACGGCGCGCTTGGCCCGCCGGGTGTTCTCCTCCTCCAGCCGCTTGAACTGGGCGCGGAGCTTGGGCGGGATCTTCTCCTCCGCCTCGAGTCCGAGGGAGCGGCGCAGCGAGGCCTGCTCGGCGCTGAGCCGGGCCTCGGCAGTGCTGGCCGCGTCCGCCTGGGTCATCTCGACCAGCGTTCCCGCGGCCTTGATCGCTGCGGAGGAGGTGCTCAGTCGCAGCGGCAGCGTGACGATCTGCTCCCGTCGGCTGCGCGCCTCCGGGTCGCGGGCGAGCCGGCGTGCGACTCCGATGTGGTTCTGTGAGACCCGGGCGGCGAACTGAGCCTGCTGCTCGTTGAGGCCGTCCCGGGTGGTCAACAGCTGAGCCACCGCTTCTGTGGGAGGGATCCGCAGGCTGACCAGGCGGCAGCGGGACCGGATGGTGACCAGCACATCGGCCGGGCTGGGCGCGCAGAGCACCCAGACCGTGTGCGGGGGCGGTTCCTCGATGGCCTTGAGCAGCACGTTGGTGGCTCGTTCGGTCATCCGGTCCGCGTCCTCCACCACGATGACCCGCCACCGGGCGCCGTGGGGCTTCTCCTGGGCGGTGGTCACCAGCTGGCGGACGTCTTCGATCTTGTACGTGACGTTCTCGGTGGAGATCAGCTTCACCGAGGGGTGGCTCTGCGCGGCCACGAGGCGGCAGGACCTGCATTCGCCGCAGCCCCGGGCAGCGGGTTCCGGCTGGTCACAGTTCAATGCGGCGGCGAAGGCCCTCGCCGCGTTGGAGCGACCGGACCCGGGAGGTCCGGTGAACAGCCAGGCATGTGAGGGCGTGCCGGAGCCGGCGGCCTGACGCAGCTGCTCGACGACGGCGTCCTGCCCGACGAGTTCTGTGTAGACGCTCATGCGCTCAGGAGCTCCTCGACGCGGGCACGGATCTGCTTCTGCAGGCCCTCAGGGGCACCGTCGGCGGCGAGCACCAGGTATCGCTCCGGCTCCGCCTCGGCGCGGGCGAGGAACGCCGCGCGCAGCCGCTCGTGGAAGGCGTCCTCGGCCGATTCGATCCGGTCCGAGGTTCCCTCGCGGCCTTCGCGCCGGGCGCGGGCGGCGGCCGGCTCGAGGTCCAGCAGCACGGTCAGATCGGGCTGCAGGCCGCCGGTGGCGAAGACGTTCACGTCTGCCACCGCTTCGGTGCCGATCTGGCGGCCCTCTCCCTGATAGGCCACCGACGAGTCCACATAGCGGTCACAGAGCACGAAGCGGCCGGACTCCAGCGCTGGCCGGATGCGCTGGACCACATGGGCGGCACGGGACGCGGCGAAGAGCAGCGCCTCGGTCCGGGGATCCACCTCGCCCTGTCCGTGCTCGAGCACCAGGGAGCGGATGCGCTCGCCGATCGGGGTGCCCCCGGGCTCGCGAGTGCGCTCATAGGGCACTCCGCGCTCGACGAACCAGGACTCGAGAAGGCTCAGCTGGGTGGTCTTGCCGGCGCCGTCGCCGCCTTCGAAGGCGATGAATCCTCCACGTCTGAGCTGGTTCACCCTCCAAGCCTACCTAGCGCCACGGACGCCCCCGTGCGCCGGCGCAGGAAGCCACTCTGGACTGGTGCATCAACGCCCCGCGCGCACGCCAGCTCCGGGACAGCCCCGCTGGGGTACCGTAGCGGTGTGAATCAGCGCGAACGCACCTTCGTGGTCAGCGCGGGCCGCGGTGCCCACGCTCCGAACCAGCCCGTCAACAAGCCGGTGGACTTCACCTCGACCTACTCCTACAGGCCCGGAGTCCCGGCGGCGATGGACTACGCCCGCGAGGGCATGCCCTCCTGGGAGCCGCTGGAGGAGCTCCTGGCACAGCTGGAGGCCGGCACCCGCTCCAGCTACCGGGCCGAGGGCTTCGTCACCACCGCTGAGGACCACCCCGCACAGGTGCTGCCGGGTCTGCTCTTCGCCTCGGGCATGGCCGCCATCTCCGCCGTCGTCCATCTGCTCCCGCCGGGGAGCCACCTGGTCATGCCCCGGCACAGCTATATGGGCTTCTCCACCCTGGCGCAACAGATGGCGGACCAGGGACTGCTGACCCTGCACCGCGTGGACATCGCCGACACCGAACAGGTCATCACCACCCTGCATGACGTCTCCACGCTGGCCAGCGCCCAGGATGTGCAGGTGATGCTCTGGATCGAGTCCCCGACCAACCCGATGCTCGAGGTCGCCGATCTGCCTGCACTGTTGGCCGCCGCAAAGAAGCGCGGCGTGCTCAGCGCAGTGGACAACACCTTCGCGACCCCGCTGCGCCAGCGCCCGCTCAAGCATGGGGCCGATGTCGTGGTGCATTCGGTCACCAAGTTCCTCTCCGGACACTCGGACCTGATCATGGGCGCCGCCATCACCGGTGATCCCGAGATCCACCGACAGCTGCACCAGCACCGCACCCTTCACGGCGCCATCCCCGGACCGATGGAGGTCTTCCTGGCGCTGCGCGGCGTGCGCACCCTGGCTCTGCGCCTGGATGCGGCTGAGTCCAGCGCCGGCGAGCTGGCGAGACGGCTGGACCAGCTCAGCGAAGACGCCGGACTGCCGCTGCGCCGGGTCAACTACCCGGGCCTGGCCTCCCACCCGCAGCACCAGCGCGCTGCTGAGCAGCTGGGCGGGTTCGGCGCCATCCTGACCATCGAGCTCGACGCGGACCAGCCCGCTGGCCCAGGGCAACCCGGTCCAGGACAACCCGCTCCAGGACAGCCCGGTTCAGGTGAGCTCGGTTCCGCCGACCAGCGGACCGAGGCCGAGGTGGCCGACGCCGTGCTCAGCGCCCTGAAGATATGGACCCCCGCGACCAGCCTCGGCGGTGTGGAATCGCTCGCGGAGCGTCGTCGTCGTCATCCCGGGGAACCGACATCGGTGCCGGACGGGCTGATTCGACTTTCCGTGGGCATCGAAGATGTCGAGGACCTCTTCGCGGATCTGCTCAATGCGCTGCGGACCGCCGCAACGGCGGACCCATCAGATGACGAGACCATCCGATAACATCGAGGTATGCAGTCTCCCATCTCTGACATCTGGAGGTTCGTCCTCCTCTCCGAGTTCTGGATCCAGTTCGCCTTCGCCTTCGTCTGCCTGATCGTGGCCGTGGTCGCGCTGGTCAAGTGCATCCCCAAGAACGCGCAGCGCTTCGACATCGCGTTCAAGCGCACCAAGGGATTCTGGCTCGGCATGACCGGCGGCGCCGTGGTGCTGGCGCTGCTGGGCGCCTTCGGCAGCACGCCCTTCGGACTGATCTTCCCGGTGGCGGCCGCGTGCATGGCGATGGTCTACCTGACCGACGTCAATCCCGCCGTCTCCGAGTGACCCCGCTGCAGTCTCGGGCGAGCGATGCCGGCTCACATGCCCGTGACTGACCTGACCATCGCTGACCGACTTCGAAAGGGAGACCATCTCCAATGGCCTATGACCTGATCCTGCTCCGCCACGGGCAGAGCGACTGGAACGAGAAGAACCTCTTCACCGGATGGGTGGATGTCCAGCTCACCGCTCTGGGCCGTGAGGAGGCCGCCCGCGGCGGCGAGCTGCTCGCCGAGCACAAGCTGCTCCCGGACGTGGTGCACACCTCGCTGCTGCAGCGGGCCATCACCACCGCGCACCTCGCCCTGGAGACCGCCGATCGGCTCTGGATCCCGGTCAAGCGGGACTGGCGCCTGAACGAGCGCCACTACGGCGCGCTGCAGGGCAAGAACAAGGCTGAGACGCTGGAGCAGTACGGCGAGGACCAGTTCATGACCTGGCGCCGCTCCTATGACACCCCGCCGCCAGAGATCTCCGCAGACGACAAGTTCTCCCAGGTGGGGGACCCGCGCTATGCCGACCTCGGCGATGCCGCCCCGCGCACCGAGTGCCTCAAGGACGTGGTGGAACGGATGCTTCCCTACTGGGAGTCCTCCGTGGTGCCCGACCTCCGTGAGAACAAGACCGTCCTGCTGGCCGCTCATGGAAATTCGCTGCGCGCCATGGTGAAGTACCTCGACGGCATCTCCGACGAGGACATCGCCGGGCTGAACATCCCCACCGGGATCCCGCTGCACTACCAGCTGGACGAGGACCTCAAGCCGCTGAACCCGGGCGGCACCTACCTGGACCCGGAGGCCGCCAAGGACGCGATCCACGCGGTCGCGAACCAGGGCAAGAAGTAGCCCACGCACGTTTGAAGCCCCCTCAGCCATCACATGACGGCGGAGGGGGCTTCGTGCATCCAGGCGGGGGAGGGGCCTCCGCGCCTCTGCTGGGGGCGGGAACGGAGGGTTCCCTCATCTATTGGGCGCAAATCGTCGGAATAGGCGCCGCGTGGCGGGGGCGGGTTCTAGTGGTGGTTGCAACAGCCTGAGATTCAGGAGCTGCCAGTGCCATCACCACAGCACCCCCGGCCCAAGATCGGGCAGGGATACCCGCCCTGGTTCAAAGATCAGGTCCTCGACCAGCTGAACCGGAACCCGAACCTCACCCGGGTCGCCCGAGAAACCGGGATCAGCCGGGAAATGCTGCGACTCTGGGCCAAGGCCGCAGGAGTGGACCGCAGCCGGGCCCGGGGCGGCCCGAAGCATCCGGGCAAGAACGAGTTCCACCGGCAGCGACTCCAAGGCGTCAGCATTGCTGAAGCCGCAGTCGCTGCCGGGGCCGCGGAGTCCTCGGCGCGGAAATGGGATCGTGAATACAACACGAGGCCAAAGCGCTCTAAGACGGTGATGAGAGTTGCTGCTGACCACGCCCCCGAAGAGAAGGTCTGCGACAGGTTCCTATCTCTGCCGGAACGCGAGAAGATCCTGGATCTGAGGAACCATGGATGTTCTGCCGCCCAGATCGCACGGGAACTGGGCCGGGCCCGCTCCACGATCACCAGGGAGCTGGCCCGCAACAGCGGCCGCGATCACCGCTACCTGCCCTACGGGGCGCACCGGGCCGCCTCTGAACGCAGGGCCCGACCCAAGGCGTCCAAATTGGTGGCAGAGACCCAACTGCGCCGGTGGGTGCAGCAGAAGCTGTTGCTGCGGTGGTCTCCTGCCCAGATCAGTAAGAGACTGGTGGAGGATTTCCCCCAGGATCAGGAGATGAGGGTGAGCCACGAGACGCTCTACCAGGCGCTGTACTTCCAGGCCCGAGGCGGACTGAAGAAGGAAGTCCAAGCCGCTCTGCGCACCGGAAGGGCCCGGCGCAAACCTCAGGGCCAGCAGCGCCGACCCCGGGTCCTCGGTGACGAGATGATCATGATCTCAGAGCGTCCTGCGCAGATCGAGGACCGAGCGGTGCCCGGTCACTGGGAGGGTGATCTGATCATGGGAGCGTCGAATCGTTCTGCGATCGCGACCCTGGTGGAGCGGCGCACCCGGTTCACGATGCTCTGCCACCTTCCGCAGGGTCATAACGCTGCCGCGGTCGCCGACGCGTTGACCGAGCGGATGAAGTCTCTGCCGGGGCACCTACGGGGTTCACTGACCTGGGATCAGGGCTCAGAGATGGCCGCGCATCAGCAGGTCAGCGTGGCTGCGGATCTTGCGATCTATTTCTGCGACCCGGCCTCGCCCTGGCAGCGCGGGACCAACGAGAACACCAACGGGCTGCTGCGTCAGTTCTTCCCGAAGGGCTCAGATCTCTCAGCGCACGGGCCTGAGGACCTCGAACATGTGGCAGGGCTGCTCAACGGACGACCGAGGATGACCCTGCAGTGGCGGACCCCAGCAGAAGCGATGAGAGACTTACTCACCACCAGTTAGAACACCCGTTTGTTGCAACGACTGCTTGAATCCGCCGGGCCCAGAGCGACGATTTCTGCCCAACAGATGGTGGCGGGGGGATCGGCCCTGAGGCTCAGTGCTCGCGGGAGTCCCAGGCGCCGGTGACCAGGTAGTCGACCTTGTTCGCGACGGAGACCCCGTGATCGCCAAAGCGCTCGAAGAAGCGGCTCACCAGGCTGGAGTCCACGCTGGTGGCCGCGCTCTGCTGCCAGTCCTCGGCGGCCACGATGGTGAACACCGAGGCATGCAGATCGTTGAGCTGCTCGTTCAGCGCATGGATCTCCGCGACCAGGTGCAGCTCGCGGGTCTCGAGCAGCGTGATCAGCCGCGCGGAGATCTGCGTGGAGAGCTTCGACATCTTCTCGAAGACCGGATGCAGGACATCCGGGGCCACGCGGTCCGGGTAGCGCAGACGGGTCAGCTGGGCGATGTGCCGAGCAAGGTCGCCCATCCGCTCCAGGGAGGTGCTCATGCGCAGCGCGCCGACGATCATCCGCAGGTCGGAGGCCACCGGTCCCTGCAGGGCGAGCAGCTCGATGGCCTTCTCATCAAGCTCCACCTGCAGCCGGTCGATCTGGACATCTGCGGCGATGACCTCCTCAGCCAGCTGCAGATCGATGTTCTCGAAGGCGGTGTAGGCCTTCTCCATCGCTGCGTGGACCAGGGTGGTGATCTGGATCAGCTGTTCACCAAGATTGATGAGGTCTGCCTGAAAGAGCTTTCGCACGTTTCTGTGTTCCTTTCGTGCCGTGGAGTATCCCGACATCGAATCCTCGCTGGCGCAGATGACGCGACCAGAGTGAACAGACGACCTGAAGGTGAACGGTGGCTGAACCCTCAGGGTCGGACCGGACATATGGCGCTGTGCACCTGGGGGCGGGCCTAAGCTGTAGGGCGTGGATCCCCTGCTCATCGCCGCACTTGCCGGCGTCGTCGGTCTGGCCCTGGGCGTCGTCGGCATGTATGCCTTCCGTGTCAGTGAGAAACAGCGCGCCTCCGGCATCGACGTGGATGAGCCCTCCATGCCCGAGGGCGCCACCGAGGTGCTCGCCTCGCTGGGCCTGGCCTACATCGTGGTGGACACGGTGGACGGGGTCGTCCGTGCCAACCCCGCCGCCTACGCCTTCGGTCTGGTCCGGGGTCACACCGTGGTCCACCAGCAGCTGCTGAACCTCACCGCCCGTGTGCGCGGGGACGGCGTGATCATCGACCAGGAGCATGAGCTGGCCCGCGGGCTGCAGGGGGAGACCTCCCTGGTGGTGCATCTGCGCGTGGCCCCGCTGGGGGATGAGTACATCCTGGTCCTCGCCGATGACCGCACGGAGTTCTCCCGCATCGAGGCCGTGCGCAATGACTTCGTCGCCAACGTCTCCCACGAGTTGAAGACCCCGGTGGGAGCGATCTCGCTCCTCGCCGAGACGATCGAGGACGCAGCCGACGACGACGTGGCCGTGCGTCGCTTCACCCAGCGCCTGCACAAGGAGTCCCGCCGCCTCGCGGCGCTGGTCCAGGACATCATCGAGCTCTCCCGGGTGCAGGGCAAGGACGTGGTCCACGCCGGACGTCCGGTGGACCTGGAAGAGGTCATCGCCGATGCGGCGGACCGCTCCCGGCTGCCAGCGGAGTCCAAGAGCATCGAGCTCAAGATCGGCGGTGCGCTGCCGCACCGCGTCCACGGCGACGCGGATCAGCTGATGATGGCCTTCCGGAACCTGATCGACAACGCGGTGCGCTACTCCCCAGACTCCACCCGCGTCGGGATCGGACTCTCCAGTCGTGACGGGATCGCCCAGGTGAGCATCACCGACCAGGGGATCGGCATCGCCAAGGAGGACCAGGAGCGGATCTTCGAACGCTTCTACCGGGTCGACGCCGCGCGCTCACGTCAGACCGGAGGCACCGGACTGGGTCTGAGCATCGTCAAGCACGTCATCACCAACCACGGCGGAGAAGTCGCGCTGTGGTCCCAGCAGGGGAAGGGCTCCACGTTCACCGTGCGCCTGCCCGAGCTGGACGAGAGTCTCGACACCCTGGAAGGGCTCGGCCGCGGCGCGGCCGGGCTCGGATCAGGTCGCACTGACCCACACGATTCTGCATCGCGTCACAATGCAGAGAACCCGGCCCCCACACGGGCCGGCGAAGGAGGAAACGCGTGACCAGAATTCTGCTCGTCGAGGATGAGCCTTCATTCTCGGAGGCATTGTCCTACACCCTCGAGAAGGAGGGGTACGACGTCGTCGTCGCGGAGAACGGCTTCGACGCCGTGGACATCTTCGACCGCGAGGGCGCGGACCTCGTGCTGCTGGACCTCATGCTCCCCGGCCAGTCCGGCACCGAGGTGTGCCGGCAGATCCGACTGAAGTCGAACGTGCCGGTCATCATGCTCACGGCCAAGGACTCCGAGATCGACAAGGTCGTGGGCCTGGAGCTCGGTGCCGATGACTATGTCACCAAGCCCTACTCCTCCCGGGAGCTGCTGGCCCGGGTCCGCGCGGTGCTGCGTCGCCAGGTCGAGGCCGAGGTCGACGACGGGTCCATGGTCACCGCCGGGCCGGTCAGCATGGACATCGAACGCCACACCGTGGAGGTCAAGGGCGCCCCGCTGAGCCTGCCGCTGAAGGAGTTCGAGCTCCTGGAGATGCTGCTGCGCAATGCCGGGCGAGTGCTCACCCGCGGTCAGCTCATCGACCGGGTCTGGGGCTCCGACTACGTGGGGGACACCAAGACCCTCGATGTCCACGTCAAGCGGCTGCGCGCGAAGATCGAACCGGACCCCTCCCGCCCCGAGTTTCTCATCACTGTGCGCGGGCTGGGCTATAAGTTTGAGTCCTGACCGGGGTCGGTAGACTGGTCCAGATCTTTGAGCGTCGATCCCACTTCAGGAGTGTGCATGAGCACTGACAGCGAGTTTGCAGCGCAGAAGCCCACCGCCGCGCAACCGGGCAGCACCTCGCAGGGGGAGACCCGCCAGCCGATCCGGCGCGCGCTGATCTCCGTCTATGACAAGACCGGTCTCGAGGACCTCGCCGCAGGGCTGCACACCGCCGGGGTGGAGATCGTCTCCACCGGCTCCACCGCCAAGCGCATCGCGGCCGCCGGAGTCCCGGTCACCGAGGTCTCCGAGGTCACCGGATTCGCCGAGTGCCTCGACGGCCGGGTCAAGACGCTGCACCCGCGCGTCCACGCCGGGATCCTGGCGGACCGGCGTCGAGCCGACCACCGGGATCAGCTCAGCGAGCTCGAGATCGAGCCCTTCGACCTCGTGGTGGTCAACCTCTACCCCTTCGCCGAGACCGTGGCCTCCGGCGCGACCGAGGACAAGATCGTCGAGCAGATCGACATCGGCGGTCCCTCCATGGTGCGTGCCGCCGCGAAGAACCATGCCTCGGTGGCGATCGTGGTGGACCCGCTACGCTATCACGACATCATCTCCGCCGCCTCGGCAGGCGGATTCACGCTGACCGCACGACGCCGGCTGGCCGCCCTGGCCTTCGCGCACACCGCCGCCTATGACACCGCCGTGGCGCGCTGGACCTCCCAGCAGTTCGACGACGACTTCGACCCGGCCTCCGTGCCGGCCTCGCCGCTGGCCAGCATGGAGAAGAAGCTGAACTTCCCGCCCTATGCCGGCCTCGCGCTGCAGCGTCTGGACACGCTGCGCTACGGCGAGAACGCGCACCAGCCCGCGGCGCTCTACGCCGATTCCAGCGCGCGGCCCGGCCTGGCCCAGGCGGAGACGCTGCATGGCAAGGCGATGAGCTACAACAACTACGTCGATGCCGACGCCGCGGTGCGCACGGCCTTCGACTTCGCTGAGCCGGCCGTGGCCGTCATCAAGCATGCGAACCCCTGTGGCGCGGCAGTCGGGGAGACCGTGGCCCAGGCGCACCGGGCTGCCCATGCCTGCGACCCGCTCTCGGCCTTCGGCGGCGTGATCGCCGCCAACCGCACGGTCACCGTCGAGATGGCCAAGGCGGTCGCGGAGATCTTCACCGAGGTGGTGGTGGCTCCCGCCTTCGAGGAGGAGGCGCTGACCATCCTCAGGGGCAAGAAGAACATCCGCCTGCTGCGTCTGCCGGCGGGACACCGGCGAGACCGGATCGAGTACAAGCAGATCTCCGGGGGAATGCTGCTGCAGGCCTCCGATGCCGTGGACGCCGAGGGTGACGCTCCCGCCGCCTGGAAGCTGGTCTCCGGGGAGGCCGCCGATGAGCAGACGCTCGCCGATCTGAAGTTCGCCTGGCGGGCCATCCGCTCGGTGAAGTCGAATGCCATACTTCTGGCCCGCGACCAGGCCACCGTCGGCATCGGCATGGGCCAGGTGAACCGGCTGGACTCGTGCCGGCTCGCCGTGCAACGGGCCAACACGCTGGCCGGGGACGGGGTGGACCGGGCCCGCGGCGCCGTCGCCGCCTCGGATGCCTTCTTCCCCTTCGCCGATGGTCTGCAGAGCCTGATCACCGCCGGCGTGCGCGCCGTGGTGCAGCCGGGCGGCTCGCAGCGCGATGAAGAGGTCATCTCCGCGGCACGGGAGGCGGGACTGACGATGTACCTCACCGGGACGCGGCACTTCTTCCACTGAACCGCACAGCACCGTTCTGCACAGCACTGACTCGCACAGTACCGATCTGCACCAACCCGCACCGCACCGCACCGCACTGCACCGCACCGCACTGATCTGCTTCGGTCTCCTTCGGTCTCTCTTCAGGGGGAGCTGAGCGGGAGGATCCACCCCATAGTCCAGCTCGGCACCCTCGAAAGGGGTGAGGCAAGTGAATGAAAAGCTTGAAGATCTGGAAGATCTCATCCGCGAGGAGCGCCTGACCGAGCTCCGTCGCGCGCTGGACGACTTCAACGTCGGCGACGTCGTGGACTTCCTCGAACGACTCGGGGTCAAGGACCGGGCTGTGACCTTCCGTCTGCTCCCCAAGGCTGTGGCGGTCGAGGCCTTCGAGATGCTCGATCAGTCCCTGCAGCACGAGATCATCGAGGGCCTCAAGGACGTCGACGTCGCGCTGTTCTTCGAATCTCTGGACCCCGATGACAGGGTCCGGCTCATGGATGAGATGCCGGCCTCCATCGCGCGCCGGATGATGCGGCACCTGGACCCGCGCGAGCGCAGCCTGACCAACATCGTGCTGGGCTACCCCTCCGGGACCATCGGACGCCAGATGAGCCCAGAGTTCGTCGCCATCCCCGAGCATTGGACCGTCGCCCAGGCCATGGAGAAGGTCAGCCGGGCAGGTGAGGACGCCGAGACGCTCTACACGCTGCCGGTGGTCGATCCCGCTCGGCTGCTCCGTGGGGTGGTCTCCCTGCGTGACCTGGTCAGCGCCGGCGGCGAGGAGCTCGTCGTGGACCTGATGGCCGAAGCCGACTCGGTGGACGCCGATCACGACGCCGAGGACGCGGCCCGCCTGTGTGCCGACCGCAAGCACCTGGCCGTGCCGGTCACAGACTCTGAACACCGTGTGGTCGGCATCTTCACCGTGGACGACGCCCTGGACATCCTCGAACGTGCCGAGTCCGAGGACGCCGCCCGCCACGGCGGTGCAGAGCCGCTGCACCGGCCCTACCTCTCCACGCCCGTGCTGACCATCATGCGCTCGCGCGTGGTCTGGCTGCTGGTGCTCGCCCTCGGCGCGGCGCTGACCGTGCAGGTGCTCGACGTCTTCGAGGGCACCATCGAGTCGATGGTGGTGCTGAGCCTGTTCGTGCCGCTGCTGATCGGCACCGGCGGCAACTCCGGCAATCAGGCGGCCACCACGGTCACCCGCGCCCTGGCGCTGGGCGACGTCGGCACCCGTGACGTGCTCAAGGTGCTCTGGCGCGAGGTCAGGGTGGGCATCACGCTCGGCGCCACCCTGGGCGTGCTGGGATTCCTGGTCGCCGGATTCATCTACGGCTGGGACATCGGCACCGTGATCGGCCTGACGCTGCTGTCCATCTGCACCCTCGCCGCCTCGGTGGGTGGGCTGATGCCGCTGCTGGGCAAGAAGCTCGGCGCTGACCCGGCGGTGTTCGCCAACCCCTTCATCTCCACCTTCGTGGACGCCACCGGACTGATCGTGTACTTCATGATCGCCCGAACCGTGCTGGGGCTGTAGCCACCTGGCCGGAGACGGCATCTGAGGTAGATTTGTGAGCAGGGAAACGACATTTCATCGAACTTGAGGGAGATCCATGCCTGCGGCGAAGATCATCTATACCAATACTGACGAAGCACCCATGCTGGCCACCTTCTCCTTGAAGCCCATCGTCGAGGGCTTCGCCGCACCGGCCGGCGTCGAGGTCGAGACCCGGGACATCTCGCTGGCGGGCCGGATCATCTCGCAGTTCCCGGAGCACCTCCGCGAAGAGCAGCGCCAGAGCGACGCGCTGGCCGAGCTCGGCGACCTGGCGAAGACGCCTGAGGCCAACATCGTGAAGCTGCCCAACATCTCCGCCTCCGTGCCCCAGCTCAAGGCCGCCGTGGCCGAGCTGCAGTCCGCCGGCTATGCGCTGCCCGACTACCCCGAGGCGCCCTCCACCGAGGAGGAGCGCGACGTGCGCTCCCGCTATGACAAGGTCAAGGGCTCGGCCGTGAACCCCGTGCTGCGCGAGGGCAACTCCGACCGCCGCGCACCCGCCTCGGTGAAGAACTACGTGCGCTCCAACCCGCACCACATGGGCGACTGGAGCGCCGACTCCAAGACCAACGTGGCCACGATGACCTCCGGGGACTTCGCCGCCAACGAGCAGTCCGTGGTCCTCGACACCGAGGACACGCTGAGCATCAAGCACGTCGCCGCCGACGGCACGGTCACCGTGCTCAAGGACTCGCTGCCGGTCAAGGCCGGAGAGGTCGTCGACGCCACGGTCATGCGCGCCGCCGCGCTCGATGAGTTCCTCGCCGCGCAGGTGGCCCGGGCCAAGGAGGAGGACGTCCTCTTCTCCGCCCACCTGAAGGCCACCATGATGAAGGTCTCGGATCCGATCATCTTCGGTCACATCGTGCGCGCCTTCTTCCCGGGCCTCTTCGAGAAGCACGGAAAGACCCTCGAGGAGGCCGGCCTCTCCGCGAACGACGGGCTGGCATCGATCCTCTCCGGTGCGGAGAAGCTGGGCGAGGCCGGTGACGCCATCAAGGCAGAGGTCACCCAGGGTCTCGCCGAAGGCCCGCGGATGTCCATGGTGGACGACTCCAAGGGCATCACCAACCTGCACGTCCCCTCCGATGTCATCGTGGACGCCTCCATGCCGGCGATGATCCGCAACGGCGGACAGCTCTGGGGCCCCACCGGGGAGACCGATGACACCCTCGCGGTCATCCCGGACTCCTCCTACGCCGGGGTCTACCAGGCGGTCGTGGAGGACTGCCGCGCGAACGGCGCCTTCGACCCGACCACCATGGGCACCGTGCCGAACATCGGGCTGATGGCGCAGAAGGCCGAGGAGTACGGCTCCCACGACAAGACCTTCGAGATCGAGTCCGAGGGCACGGTCCAGGTGACCAATGCGGCGGGCGACGTGCTCCTGGAGCACGAGGTCTCCGCCGGTGACATCTGGCGCGCCTGCCAGACCAAGGACGCTCCCATCCAGGACTGGGTCAGGCTCGCCGTCACCCGGGCCCGCGAGTTCGACACCCCGGCCGTCTTCTGGCTCGACGAGAAGCGCGCCCATGACCGCACCATGATCGAGAAGGTCAACAGCAGCCTGGCGGATCTGGACACCGAGGGCCTCGAGATCAAGATCCTCGACCCGGTGGCGGCCACGAAGTACACCGTGGAGCGTCTGCGCCGCGGGGAGGACACCATCTCGGTGACCGGCAACGTGCTGCGTGACTACCTCACCGACCTGTTCCCGATCCTCGAGCTCGGAACCTCCGCGAAGATGCTCTCCATCGTGCCGCTGATGGCGGGCGGCGGGCTCTTCGAGACCGGCGCCGGCGGCTCGGCGCCCAAGCATGTCCAGCAGCTCACCGAGCAGAACTTCCTGCGCTGGGACTCCCTCGGCGAGTTCTTCGCCCTGGTCCCCTCGCTTCAGAAGTACGCGGAACAGGCCGATGCGCCCAAGGCCAAGGTCCTCGCCACCGCGCTGGACCGCGCCACCGCGACCTTCCTGATGGAGAACCGCTCTCCGGGACGCAAGCCCGGCAGCATCGACAACCGCGGTTCGCACTTCTACCTGGCCATGTACTGGGCCCAGGAGCTGGCGAAGCAGACCGAGGACGCCGAGCTCGCCGAGCGCTTCTCCTCCGTGGCCGAGGCGCTGACCTCCGGCGAGGAGCAGATCCTCGAGGAGCTCAAGGGTGCCCAGGGCGACCCGGTGGATCTGGGCGGGTACTACCGTCCCGATGAGGCCAAGGCCTTCGCCGTGATGCGCCCCTCGAAGACCCTGAACAGCATCATCGACGGACTCAAGGGCTGACCCCCCAGCGTTTTACCCCCTCTGCGAGTTCTACCGGGCCTACGGAAAGCCCGGTAGAACACGCAGGGCCCGGTAATTCGCTGAGCTGGGATGGCAGGGGCAGTCGTGGCAGGATGATTCAATGACCCAACGAATCCACGTCATGCCCGAGGGTGAACCCAGGCTCATCGCAGGTCTCCACGAGCAGGGGGCCGGGCTGGTCGCCGCTGACGAGCAGCCCGATGGCCTGATCATCACCGGCATGTTCCAGAAGCTGAACCTCACCGAGGTCCTCGCCGCGAACCCACAGCTGCGCTGGGTGCAGCTGCCCAGCGCCGGCATCGAGCTCTACGCGGAGGCCCTGAAGCAGTTCCCGGATCTGACCTGGACCTCTGCCAAGGGCTCCTATGCCAAGCCCGTGGGAGAGCACGCCCTGGCGCTGACCCTGGCCGCGCTGCGCGGGCTCAAGACCCGTGCGCTGGCCACCAGCTGGGGCGCCGAGGGCGGGATCTCGCTGAACGGGCTGCGCTGCGTCGTCGTCGGCGGCGGGGGAGTCGCCGCCGAGATCGTCCGGCTCTACAAGGGCTTCGACACCCATGTGACCGTGGTGCGGCGCACGCAGACACCCGTGGATGGCGCGGACGCGACCGTGTCCTTCGAGAAGCTCGACGAAGCCCTCGACGGCGCGGACGTCGTCGCACTGGCCGCCGCGGCCACCCCCGCGACCCGGCACATGATCAACGCCGAACGGCTCGGGCTCCTCGCCCGGGGCGCCGTGGTCATCAACGTGGGCCGCGGCAGCCTGATCGATCAGGATGCGCTGGCCCAGGCGCTCTCCGCCGGCACTCTGCGCGGGGCCGGACTCGATGTGACCGAGCCCGAGCCGCTGCCCGACTCCGATCCGCTCTGGTCCTTGGAGAACTGCCTGATCACCCCGCATACTGCTGACACCACGGACATGGTGCAGCCGCTGCTGCGGGAACGGATCCTGGCGAACCACCTCCGGTTCAGCGCCGGTGAACCGATGCTGGGCGTGGTGGATCCCGCTCAGGGATACTGAGAGACCCGGCGCAGCGGCCGCCGGTCCCATCCCGCCCAGACAGGAGTCACCGACATGGCCCATATCCTCACCGTTCGAGGTCACACTCCGGCGATCGCGGAGGGTGTCTTCCTCGCCCCGACCGCGGCGATCACCGGCGATGTCACCATGGGCGCGGACTCCTCCGCGTTCTACGGAGTCTCGGTGCGCGGAGACTCAGCTTCGATCACCGTGGGGGAGCGGACGAACCTCCAGGACAACGCCGTGCTGCATGCGGACCCGGGACACCCCTGCACCATCGGAGAGGGAGTCTCCGTCGGACACTCGGCGGTGGTCCACGGATGCCGCGTCGGAGCAGGCTCCCTGGTCGGCATGAGCGCCACCATCATGAACGGGGCCGTCATCGGTGAGCAGAGCCTGATAGCCGCCGGCGCCCTGGTGCTCGAAGGCACCGAGATCCCGCCCCGGTCACTCGTGGCGGGGGTGCCGGCGAAGGTCCGGCGCGAGCTCACCGAAGAGGAGATCGCCTCGCTGCGAGAGAACGCCGAGGTCTATCTCGGCCATAAGGACGCCCACCTCGCCGCAGAGTAGGGACCGCCCAGCATGCCGCTGACCCGGACGACGTCTTCGAGAAAGAGTCGGGCTGTGTTCAGCTGACCACCAGGATTCTCTCGGTAGCCTGACCTCAGGACCGACTCACGAGAGGAAGCCCCAGTGACCGCCTACGGATTTCACGCGTCGCAGGAACAGATCGCGCCGGCACAGCTGCTCCTCGACGTCCAGCACGCTGAGACGGTGGGGTTCGACTGCGCCATGAGTTCAGACCACTTCATGCCGTGGTCTGAACGTCAGGGACACTCCGGGTTCACGCTCTCGTGGCTCGGTGCGGCGCTGGCCACCACCTCCTTCCCCATAGGGTCGGTGATCGCTCCTGGGCAGCGCTATCACCCCGCCATCGTGGCGCAGGCCACGGCGACCCTCGGCGCGATGTTCCCGGGCAGGTACTGGACTGCGCTCGGCGCCGGACAGGCGATGAACGAACACGTCACGGGGGACAAGTGGCTGGACAGGGACACGAGACGGCGCAGGCTGCAGGAATGCGCGCAGATCATCTCCCGGCTGCACCGGGGGGAACGGATCCACAGCCACCACGGCCTGGTCGATGTGGAGGACGCCTACCTCTATGACCGGCCCGATCAGCCCATTCCGCTCTATGCAACCTGTCTCTCGGCCGAGGCCGCAGGGCGCGCCGCTGACTGGGCAGAGGGCATGATCACCCTCAACCAGCCCGGCAACGTGCAGGGAGACGTGCTCACGGCCTACCGAGAGGCGGGCGGTCGCGGGCCTGCCATGCTTCAGATCCACCTCAGCTGGGCGCAGACCTACGCGCAGGCGGAGGACATCGCCCATGACCAGTGGCGGACCAACGTCTTCGGTCCTCCTCTGGACCAGGACCTTCCCACCCCGGAACATTTCGATTCCGCCGCGGTGGGGGTGACTCGCGCCACCGTGGGGGAGGCCGTGTGGATCTCCCAGCACCCCGGTCAGCTCGCCGAATGGATCGCAGGATCGGCCGAGACGGGATTCGAACAGGTGTATCTGCACCACGTCGGCCAGGATCAGCGACCCTGGCTCGACCTCGCCGGTGAGGCGATCCTGCCCGAGCTGAGGGCCGTCTGATGCGGATCACCGACACCGCCGACCTCTGGTACAAGAACGCCGTCGTCTACTGTGTGGACCTCGAGACCTACCTGGATTCGAACGGCGACGGGATCGGGGACATCCCAGGTCTCGCCCAGCGCATCGACTACCTGGCCGATATCGGCGTCAGCTGTCTGTGGCTCATGCCCTTCTATCCCTCTCCACGACGGGACAACGGCTACGACATCGCCGACATGTTCGGCGTCGATGATCGCTACGGAGATCACGGTGACTTCGTGGAACTGGTGCGAGTCGCCCATGACCGCGGCATCCGGGTCATCATCGATCTGGTGATCAACCACACCTCGGATCAGCACCCGTGGTTCCGCAAGGCGCGAGCGTCGAAGTCCAGCCCCTACCGGGACTTCTACGTCTGGCGCAGCGACACTCCGCCCGAGACATCCGGTGAGGCCATGTTCCCCGGCGCGGAGGACGGGATCTGGACCTATGAGGAGAAGACGCAGGAGTGGTATCTCCACCACTTCCTGCACACTCAGCCGGACCTGAACACCGCGAATCCCCAGGTCCGCGATGCGATCGCGAAGACCATGGGATTCTGGCTCCAACTCGGCGTGGACGGATTCCGGGTGGACGCCGTGCCGTTCGCCATCAGCCAGACCACCCTGACCGGGTCCGACGACCATGAGCTCCTGGAGCCCCACGACTATCTGCGCACGCTGCGATCCTTCCTCCAGCGCCGTGTCAGCGGAACCAGCTCAGCCATCCTCCTGGGGGAGGTCAACCTCCCGCACCAGGAACAGCTGGCGTTCTTCGGCGATGATGGTGGCCAGCTCACGATGCAGTTCGATTTCGTGGTGAACCAGAAGGCCTTCCTCTCCTTCGCGCGCGAGGACGCAGGTCCCTTGGCCGAAGCACTGGGGAGGCGCCCCCGGGGGCTCCCCACGGAGACCCAGTATGCGAACTTCCTCCGGAACCATGACGAGCTGACCCTGAACCTCCTGACCGCTGAAGAGCGCGAAGAGGTCCTCGACACATTCGGTCCTGACGAGGAGATGCGTTTCGCCGGTCGGGGTCTCCGCCGCCGTCTGCCATCCATGTTCGACGGGGATCCGCGGCAGATCAAGATGGCCTACTCGCTGCTCTTCTCGCTGCCCGGCACGCCGGTGCTCTTCTACGGGGAGGAGATCGGCATGGGGGAGAACCTGGACGTGCCCGGACGAGAGGCGGTCCGCACCCCCATGCAATGGACCACCGACAAGAATGGCGGCTTCTCCTCCGCTCGGCCCTCGCGGCTGGCCCGGAGAGTGGTGGAGGGGCCGTTCGGGCCTCAGCATGTCAACGCCGCCGCAGCCCGTCGTGACGAGGACTCGCTGCTCCAACACATCACCCGGCTGGCGAAGCGCTACAGGGACTCTCCGGAGCTCGGATGGGGTGAGCTCGACATCCTGGACCAGCCACACCGGGAGGTGCTGGCCCACCGGATGGTCTGTGAAGACCAGGCGATGGTCCTGCTGCACAACCTCTCGCCGAAATCCATGGTGGTCCCGCTGGAACTGGTGAACGAGGAGGAGGGAACCGAACTGATCGATCTGCTCCAAGACGGTGGGTGTGCCATCGACGCCGAGCACCGCACCGAAGTCACTCTCCAGGGCTACGGCTACCGCTGGTTCAGGGTCAAACGAGCCAGTGACCCGCGCCTGGTCTGAGTCTCATCTGTCCACGCCCTCAGACCGGCTAGTCTGGAGAGTCACATCGGCTCGGGGCCCGCGCCCAGGGCTCGCCGCTCATCGTCTCGAACGTCCACGGGAACTTCCGCAAGAGAGTTCCCCCGAGTCCCTCCCAAGAGTCCTCAAGGAGTCCCCATGAAGCGCAAGGCCATGGCAGGCAGCAGTCTGGCCGCCGTCGTCATGCTCGCCGGCTGCGGAGGCAACCCCTTCGAGGCCGAGGACCAAGGGCCGGTGGTGCCCGGCTTCAGCGCGATCCAGGACCGGATGTGGGACGCCATGCTCACCGCAGACACGGTCAGCATCGAAGGTCAGGTGGAGGCCTCCGAGGCCGACGTGGACGAGATGTTCGAGGAGATCGACGAGGACCAGACCGGCGACCTGACCATCACAGGCGCCGTGGACGGCAGCGACTCAGAGATGACCTTCAGCGCCGGCGAGGTGAGCTTCACCCAGCGCGCGGTGGACGGGACCGAGTACTTCCGGGGCGAAGACTTCGCCTCGCTGCTGATGAGCGAGCTCGATGACGAGTTCGCCGACCTCGTTGAAGAGGAGTTCATCGACTCCGTGGTGGCCGACCAGTGGGTCCGTTTCAGCACCGACGACGGCGGGGCCGTGTTCTCCGCCGAGGACTTCATCACCACCTGGCAGCGTGAGCTCGACGATGACGGAGTCGGCGCGCTGCCGGGCACGGAAGAGACCCGGGACGGCGCCGATGTCTATGTCTACGCCACCGAGGACGAGTCCACCGAGTTCGTGGTGGCCGCCGAAGGCGCTCCCTACCTTCTCGAGATGCGCGACGATGAGTCCCACTACGTCTTCAGCCAGTGGAACGAGGCGCAGCGCCCAGAGGAACCCGAGAACGTGACCACGGTGGAAGAGATCTTCGTGGCCATCGCGCAGGACAACGGCTGGTCCACTGAGGATCTCGGTGGAGAGGCTGAGCAGGACGCCGGCGAGGACGGACCGTAACCACTTGAATGGAAGGAAAGACCATGAGCATGTTCACACGTGGAGACAGCAGGTCGACGACCACCAGCCGTCGGCGCGTCGGAGCTGGTCTGGTGGCGGTCGCCGCCTTGGCCCTCTCCGCATGTGAAGGGCCTGGGGGATCGCCCGAGGATGAGGACATGCAGGAGAACATCAATCCCTCCGGCGCGGAGGATCAGGGAATCCCCTCTGACGAGATCGCCGCAGATGAGGACGATCAGCAGCCTGCAGACCTCGCCGAGATCGAGGAGGAGATCTGGGAATCCTCGATGTCCCAGGAGAGTGTGAACATCCAGGTCCTCGCGGGGCTCGAGAGAGGCCACGAGCTCTTCGGATACGCCCCGGACTTCTTCGAAGCGGAGGGGGAGAGTTTCGAGATGCAGGTGACAGGGGAGATCGAGGGGGATTCTGTCACCGAGCTCAACTACGTCCCTGACTTCCAGGTGCTGACCTCCGGCGACGAGACCTATCAGACGGTTGAGGCCTTCGTCTTCGACTATGAGGCCCAGGTGCCTCCGGAGGTCGATCCTGAGCCTGATGCCGCGCAGCTGGATGCCGAGCTGAGCGCCGAAGGCGAGTGGGTCGACGTCACCGACAGCGAGCCAGCCGTGCCGCGCACCCCGGCCGCGCTCCTGGAGCTGCTCCGCACCGAGCTGGAGGAGTCTCTCGGCGTCAGCTCGCTCTCTGAGCTGGAGCTGGCGTCCGCAGTGGACACCCGCGAGGGGGAGAACGTGTGGGTCTACTCCGACGAACAGGTGGAGCTGGCGGTGCTTGCGGATGAGGGTTCTCCGCAGCTGGTCGGCGTCACCATCTTCGGTGAGGACCAGGATTTCACGGCCACTTTCACCCAGTGGAATGAAGCGGAGGCGCCCGAGGCCCCGGCCGACGACCTGATCATCGACCAGGAACAGCTGCAGGAGATCCTCAACGGTTTTGTGGGTCCTGACCAGGGCTGACGAACGCGCGACAAGAACGTCCAGCTCACTTCAAGGGTTCGTGGGCTATCGATACAAGTCCTGCACAGGCGGTAGGAGCATTCTCTGAATCGGCCTGAATCCGCCAGAATCGCTTCCCCCGGTCCATGTCGCGTAGGCAGAATGGATCATGTCATCGGCGAGAGGCCCGAGCCGCTCGTGGGTGACGGCGGAAAGACCGCTCAGCATCTCGCGATGCGAATACACGGAGGTACTACTTATGACTGCCACCGAAACCAGCAAGCTTCGCACGATCGCCGGCGTGATCGGCGTCGGCTCCCTCGCACTCTTTGGTGCCACTGCCTGCGACGACGGAGGCACAGCAGAGGAAGAGGCGCCAGCCGAAGAGGCACCGGCTGAGGAAGAGCCCATGGAAGAAGAGCCCATGGAGGAAGATCCGGCTGAGGAATCTCCGGCTGAGGAAGAGACCATGGAGGAGGAAGAAGAGATGTGATCATCCTCTTCTCCACGAAGGACCCCCGCGAGGAGCTCACGCTCTCTGCGGGGGTTCTTCTGCGTCGGGGGCTTCCCCGGCAGACACACGAGGACCGCCAGAAACGGCTCAGCCCTGCTCAGTCCTGCTCAGGCCTCGGCGGAACCTGCCGCGGCCAGTTCCTCGGCCCGCATGGAGCAGGAGCTGCAGACTCCGCGGAAGACCACATCAGCGATCTGGATCTGCATCCCGAGACTGGCCGGAGCCTGCAGGCACGGCGCTTTTCCGTGGACACACTCCACATCTTCTATCCGGCCACACAGCGTGCAGATCGCGTGGTGGTGATTGTCATGGGTCCGCGTCTCGTAGCAGGCGGGGGAGCCCGGCGGATCAAACCTGCGCAGCAGCTCCCGGGCAGTGAGGTCATGGAGCACGGTGTAGACCGACTGCACGGTGATCTCCGGAAGGTGTTGCCGCACCGCAGCGTGCACAGCCTCAGCGGGCCGGTGGGGCTGTGCGGCCACGGCTTCCAGGACGGCGAGCCGCTGGCGGGTCACGCGGAGTCCGCGTTCGCGCAGCCGAGCAGGCCAGTCGGGGGAAGTCATGGGCTCCAGTGTGCCGCACATATGAGTCATTCACAATAAATGGGACGCGTGTCACCGCACGTGTCACCGGGAGTGTCGTGGGCTGAGTCGCCGCGCGTGTCGCGGGAGAGTGTTCGGCGCGGGGACCGCGTGCTCCACAGGCACGGGCCGCTAGACTGACCACGCTGCCCCGTCTTCATCCGCAAGGAGAGCTTCAGTCCATGAGCACACCGGATATCAACAACGCCCCTCTGTCCGAGGTTGATCCAGAGATCGCCCAGGCGATCTCCGACGAACTCGGTCGCCAGCGCGACACCCTCGAGATGATCGCGAGTGAGAACTTCGTACCCCGCGCCGTTCTTGAGGCGCAGGGATCAGTGCTGACGAACAAATACGCCGAAGGGTATCCGGGGCGTCGCTACTACGGCGGCTGCGAGTTCGTCGACATCGCCGAGAACCTCGCCATCGACCGTGCCAAGGCACTCTTCGGTGCCGAGCACGCCAACGTCCAGCCGCACGCCGGGGCACAGGCCAATGTGGCGGTCATGACGGCCTTCCTGAAGCCGGGCGACAAGCTGATGGGCCTCTCGCTCGCCCACGGCGGCCACCTCACCCACGGCATGAAGCTGAACTTCTCGGGCAAGTTCTACGAGATCGTCGCCTATGAGGTCGACGCCGAGACCGGTGTCATCGACATGGACAAGGTTCGCGAGCAGGCCCTCGCCGAGAAGCCGGACATGATCGTCGCCGGCTGGTCCGCGTACCCCCGCCAGCTGGACTTCGCCCGCTTCCGCGAGATCGCCGACGAGGTCGGCGCGATTCTCTGGGTGGACATGGCGCACTTCGCAGGACTCGTCGCCGCGGGGCTGCACCCGAACCCGGTGCCCTACGCCGATGTGGTCACCACCACAGTGCACAAGACTCTTGCCGGACCCCGTTCAGGGATCATCCTGAGCAAGGAAGAGCACAAGAAGAAGATCAACTCCGCGGTCTTCCCAGGTCAGCAGGGTGGCCCCCTCATGCATGCCATCGCGGCCAAGGCCATCGCCTTCAAGATCGCTGGCACCGAAGAGTTCGCAGAACGGCAGAAGCGCACCATCGAGGGCGCCCAGATCCTGGCCAAGCGGCTCGTGGCGCCGGATGTGACCGAGCACGGCGTCTCGGTGCTCACCGGCGGCACCGACGTGCACCTGGTGCTGGTGGACCTGCGCAACTCCGAGCTGGACGGCAAGCAGGCCGAGGACCGGCTCCACGAGGTCGGCATCACCGTCAACCGCAACGCCGTGCCGAACGATCCGCGCCCGCCGATGACCACATCGGGACTGCGCATCGGCACCCCGGCGCTGGCCACCCGCGGCTTCGGCGAGGTCGAGTTCCGCGAGGTCGCCGACATCATCGCCGAGGCGCTGAAGCCTGATGCTGATCTGCATGGCCTGAAGTCCCGCGTGGCCACCCTGACCAAGGACTTCCCGCTCTACGAGGGACTGGAGGACTGGTGAGCTCACCGATGACAGAGAACATCAGTCAGCCGAGACACGACGACGCCGGGTCAGCGCCCGTCGCCGACGCAGCCTCAGCACCGCTGGGCCAGCTGCTCGACGGGAAGGCCACCGCCAGAGCGTTGAAGGCAGATCTGACGGAGCGGGTCTCCGCGCTGAAGTCCCGCGGCGTGACTCCCGGGCTCGGAACCGTGCTGGTCGGGGCCGATCCCGGCAGCCAGTCATATGTGGCGGGCAAGCACCGGGACTGCGCCGAGGTCGGGATCAACTCCATCGAGGTGCAGCTGGGTGCCGAGACCACGCAGGAGGAGCTCCTGGCAGAGCTCGAGAAGCTCAACAACGACCCCGCCTGCACCGGCTACATCGTCCAGCTGCCGCTGCCCAGGCATCTGGACACGCAGAAGGTGCTCGAAGCCATCTCTCCGGAGAAGGACGCCGACGGTCTGCACCCGATGAACCTGGGTCGACTGGTCGCCAACGTCAACGAGCAGATCAGCTCCCCGCTGCCCTGCACCCCCAAAGGCTGCGTGGACCTGCTGGACCACTACGGGCTGGATCTCAGGGGCAAGCACGTGGTCGTCGTGGGACGCGGCGTCACCATCGGGCGGCCCATCGGGCTGCTGCTCACCCGCCGCGACGTCAACGCCACCGTGACCCTGTGCCACACCGGCACCCAGGATCTCGCCGCGCATCTGGCCCAGGCCGACGTCGTCGTCGCTGCTGCTGGTGTCAAGCACATGATCGACCCGGCCCAGCTGAAGGCCGGGGTGATCGCCCTGGACGTGGGTGTCACCCGCGAGGTCAACCCGGAGACCGGCAAGGCGAAGATCTACGGTGACATCGCGCCGGGGATCGAATCCGTCGCCTCCTGGTACTCACCGAATCCCGGCGGGGTCGGGCCGATGACCCGCGCGGAGCTGCTGGCCAATGTGGTGCTCGCCGCCGAGAAGCAGATCCAGGAATAGCCCCAGCAGCGGCGGCGTTCTTTCAAATGTGAAGAACCTAGGATTTCTCTCTTTCGGACACTGGACGCCGTCTCCGCACTCCCAGACTCGTTCTGCGTCGGATGTGCTGCTGCAGTCCATCGACCTGGCAGTCGCCGCGGAGGAGCTGGGCATCGACGGCGCCTATTATCGGGTGCACCACTACGCCCGGCAGCTCGCCTCACCGTTCCCGCTGCTCGCCGCCGTCGGCGCAAAGACCTCGACGATCGAGATCGGCACCGGCGTGATCGACATGCGTTACGAGAACCCGCTGTACTTCGCCGAGGACGCCGGGGCGGCAGATCTCATCGCCGAGGGCAGACTCCAGCTCGGCATCTCCCGCGGCTCGCCAGAGCAGGCCGTGGAGGGCTGGCGCCACTTCGGCTACCAGCCCGCCGAGGGCGAGTCCGACGCCGACATGGGGCGCCGCCACACCGAGGTGGCTCTGCAGGTGCTCTCCGGGCAGGGCTTCGCCGAGCCCAGCCCACGCCCGATGTTCCCCAACCCGCCCGGGCTGCTGCGGCTCGAGCCCCATTCCGAGGGCCTGCGCCAGCGCATCTGGTGGGGTGCGGGATCGGACGCCACTGCCCGTTGGGCCGCGACTCGGGGGATGAACCTGATGAGCTCCACGCTGAAGGATGACGAGACGGGCGAGCCGTTCCACATCCAGCAGGCCAAGCAGATCCAGGCCTTCCGCGAGGAATGGGCCAAGCATGATCACGGCTTCGAGCCGCGGGTCTCGGTCTCGCGGTCGATCCTGCCGATCGTCTCGGACCAGGATCGTGCCTACTTCCTGGGGCAGCGGGACTCACAGGACCAGATCGGCATGATCGACGAGAAGACCCGGGCGATCTTCGGGCGCAGCTTCACCGCTGAGCCCGACGTCCTCGTGGAAGAGCTTGCCAGGGACGAGGCCGTCCAGGCCGCGGACACGGTGCTGGTCACCGTGCCCAACCAGCTGGGCGTGGACTACAACGCACACATCCTCGAGTCCCTGCTCGAGCATGTCGCCAAACCCCTGGGCTGGAAGTAGCCCCGTGCACGTGATCGTCCTGCCCGGAGGCGGGTACGCGAAGCTCTCTGATCACGAGGGAGAGCCTGTCGCCGAATGGCTGCGCGAGCTGGGATTCTCCGCCAGCGTCCTCCGCTACCCGGTGAGCACCAGACATCCCGCTCCACTGGAGGCCGTGCGGGCTGAGATCCGCCGGCTCAGGGGCGAGGGCGCTGAACGGATCGTCCTGCTGGGATTCTCCGCCGGCGGGCATCTGGCCGGCCACGCAGCGCTGACCGCCCCAGCGCAGGGCCCCGGGTGGGTGGACGCGGCCGTGCTGAGCTATCCCGTGGTCTCCATGGAGCTGGACACACATCGCGGCAGCCAGGACGAGCTCCTCGGGAGGACACCGAGCGCGCAGCTGCGCGCGGAGACCTCAGTGGACCGACTCGTGACCGCAGCGGCACCGCCGTTCTTCATCTGGCATACCGCGGAGGACGTCTCGGTTCCGGTGGAACATTCCTATCGACTGGGCCAGGCCCTGGCGCGCGCGAAGGTGCCGCATGCCCTTCATGTCTTCCCTGAGGGCGTCCACGGGATCGGACTCGCGGAGGGCTCCGGTCAGTCTGAGTCATGGACCGCGCTGTGCGCGGCCTGGTTGGAGCAGCTCTCCGAGACGTGGAGCGGCTGAGCCAGGACACCGAGCACCCCGGGGTCAGGGACGGCCCTGAACCACGGGAAGTCCAGGATCACTGGAAGTCCAGGGTCACTGGAAGTCCAGGGTCACGGGAAGTCCAGGGTTACGGGAAGTCCAGGGTCAGGGTCGGCCGGGATCGCGGGGAGGTTGTTGCCGCGAGGTCGACTGCGGCCGGGTCCGCAACCTCATCCTCGAGCTCAGGCGTGGTGCATGAAGCCAGGCGGGAGACGCAGACGCAGAGCTTGGTGTCGCTGCGCTTCTCCTCCTCGTTGAAGAAGACGTCGCGGTGGTCGATCACTCCGACGAGCTGTTCGGCCTTGACCACGCAGAGCCCGCACTCGCCCTTGCGGCAGTCGTACATGGCCTCCACACCGACGCGCTCGAGCGCCTCGAGGATGGATTCATCGGCTGAGACGATCGTGCGCTGCTCCGAGCCGCGGATGCGCAGCTCGAACTCCTCGGGGTCGAACCAGCCGCTGTTGCCGAAGGTCTCGTAGCGCAGATTGGGCATGGGCAGGTCGCGTTCGATCCAGGCGCGACGGATCGCGTCCATCAGGCGGATGGGCCCACACATGTAGAGCTCCGTGGAGGCATCCACCTGGTCCAGCAGCGCTTTGACGTCGAGCACGTCTCCTTCGTCGTCGACCGAGACCACGCACCGCGGGCCATGCTCCTCCTGCAGGTCCCGCAGGAAGGCCATGGCCGGCCGGGAGCGTCCCACGAAGACCAGCTGATAATCAGCGCCCAGGCGCTTGAGCACCCGGGCCATCGAATGGATGGCCGTGATGCCCACCCCGCCGGCGACCAGCAGGTAGCGCGGCGCGCCCACGCGCAGCGGAAAGTTCTGCACCGGCGCGGTGATCTCCAGCGAGTCTCCGGGCGCCAGGTTGTGCATGAATCGAGAGCCGCCGCGGGAAGTGGGGGAGAGCCGCACGCCGATCTTCACCCAGCTGCCGTCAGCCGCTCCCTCGACCACGGAGTAGGACCGCACGGTGTCCCGCTCGGCATCACGTCCGATGCGCACGTCGACGTGCGCCCCGGGCTCGGTGAAGAGCGGCTTCTCACCGGCCAGGACGATCTCGGCGATCTCATCGGCGGCGAGGCGGCGAGACGTCACCACTGCTCGCTGCCAGTGCAGCTGTGTTCCCTGAGACATCCAGCATCACCTGCCAGCGGCGCTGAGGTCGGCGTCGGTGGCCATCATGGACCTCTCGGCCTCCACGGCGCGCTGGATGAGTCTGCGGACCCACATGCCGCCGGCATCAATGTTGAGGTTGTAGAACTCGTGATCCGGATTCTCCAGAATGGCCTGCTGCTGGGCGGTGAGCATCTCCTCGTCCTCGGCGAAGACCCCGTGCACGCCGTCGCGCAGCTCCGTGGTGATGCGCTGGCTCTCGAGGCGGTAGTTGCGCATGAAGGCCCAGTAATACATCGCGTTGCTCTGATCCACCGGAGAGATGGTGTTCATGACATAGCCGTTGACTCCCTGGCTGCGGTCACCGCTCAGTGCGCCGGTGCCTGCCGCGGCGACTCCCACATCGATGCAGATGGTCGAGGGCATCTGGAACTCGATGATCTGCCAGCGATCAACCTTGCCCTCGAAGTCCGGGAACTTGTCCCGCATGTTCTTCAGCCAGAACGGAGGCGCATCGATGTTCTCCATATAGCGGGTCACCGTGACCGTGCGTTCGTCGTGGGTCACCTCGATGTCGGATTCGCTGAGCTCCTTCTGTCCGATGGAGGAGGAGTGCAGAAACTCCTCATGGGTGAGGTCCATGAGGTTGTCCAGCACCAGCTGGTAGTTCGCCCGCACGTCGATGGTCCGGCCGTCCCCGGCCCAGTCATCCGCGCCCATCTGGTGCATGTCGGGGATCAGTGCGGCGTCGGCGAGCATCGGATCGCCAGGCCAGACCCAGATGAAGCGGTGCCGCTCCACCACCGGGTAGGAGTTCACCATCGCGGAGGGGTTGATCGTCTTCTGCGCCGGCATGAAGGTGCACCGGCCCGCAGAGTTGTACTGCAGCCCGTGATAGGGGCACTGCACGCCGTCGGGGCCGACCAGGCTGCCCATGGACAGCGGGGCCAGCCGGTGCCAGCAGGCGTCGGTCAGCGCGACCGGACGCCCCTCCTCGGTCCGGTAGAGCGCCATCGGGCGGTCCGCGATCTTCCGCGAGAGGATCTTCTTGCGGTTGACCTCGTGATCCCATCCGGCCACGTACCAGGCGTTGAGCGGGTATGCCATGTTCTTGGCGGTGGCGCCGCTCGGGCTGAGATCTGTCATGGTGGCCTCCCTGGGCGATCCGTCGCTGACGGATTTTCATTGACTATGGAGATAGTTATATGTGCGCTGAGTCACACAATAGCTCTGGATATAGTGGAGGGCAAGCACCGTCTGCCGTCGAAAGGTCCGTCACCTGTGAGTCTGCGCTACGCCCTGCTGGCGATTCTCACTGCTGCGCCGCTGACCGGCTATGAGACGGCGAAGCGGTTCGAGGGGTCCGTGGGACATGTCTGGCATGCCCCCGACTCACAGATCTATCCCGAACTGCGCCGCATGGAGACGGAGGGGCTGGTGCAGGGCCGGGAGGAGCGCTGGGGCCCGAACAGCACGAAGACCCGCTACTACATCACCGCGGAGGGGGAGTCGGCCTTCCGCGGCTGGATGAGCGAACCGCTCAGATACGCGCCCTGGCGGGACGTGGCCCATATGCAGGCTGCCTATTTCGAGTGGACGGATCCGGACAGCGTCCGCATGCATCTGCAGCAGCATGCCCAGCACTATGAAGAGCAGATCGCCCAGTGGAGCAGCCAGGTCCAGGCCATTGAGTCACATGAGCACCCGATGATCGCGGCGAGGCTTCAGCGCTACCCCGCCGAGCAGCACGCGCGCATCGTTGCGTTCAAGTCCTTCGCCTACGAGGGACTCATCCGACTGGCCCAGGCCGAGGTGGACTGGGCCAACAGCGGACTGGCCCTCCTCGAGGAGCTCGAGGCACAGGATGCCGAGGGCGCAGGCTAGGCGTACTGCCGGCGGAGGTCCGGCTTGCGGATCTTCCCGGAGGCTGTGCGTGGCATGGATTCCACGAAGATCACCGACTTGGGGATCTTGTACCGCGCGAGCCTGCCGTCCAGATGCCGGAGCACCTGTTCCTCGGTGAGTTCATGGCCCTCGCGGACCACGACGATGGCCCGCGGGACCTCGCCCCAGCGCTCATCTTCGACTCCGATCACGGCGACGGCGGCGACCGACTCCAGTGCGGCGATCTGCTGCTCGACCTGGGCCGGGTAGATGTTCTCCCCGCCGGAGATGATCATGTCCTTGAGCCGGTCGGAGATGTAGAGGAATCCGTCCTCGTCGAGGTACCCCATGTCCCCTGTCTTGAGCCAGCTGGCGTGCTCTTCGTGGACGAAGGAGCTGGCCGTGGCCTCAGGCCGGTTCCAGTACTCCGCGATGACGTTGGGGCCGTGCACCTGAATCTCGCCCACCTCTCCGGGAGCGCAGGGCTGGTCTGCGGGATCCACCACCCGAACGTCGGTGTGGAAATGCGGCAGGCCTCCGGATCCCTGCTTGGACCGCGAATATGCCGAGGGGAGACTCGTGGCACCGGGTGAGGTCTCCGTCATCCCATAGCCCATGGTGAACGCCAGTCCGCGGCTCTCATAGGCCTCCAGCACACGCGTCGGCACGGCCGAGCCGCCGCAGGTGAGGTTGCGCAGCGAAGAGATGTCGGTGTGATCCCAGTCCGGATGCTCACAGAGCAGCTGGAAGGTGGTCGGGACCCCGGAGATGTTGCTGACGCTGTGCTCCTGGATGAGTGCGAGCACGCGGCCCGGCTCGAAGCGCTGTTCCAGGACGACGCAGCCGCCCTTGAGCAGCACCGGCAGGGCACCCTGGCCCAGTGCCGCGACGTGGAACAGCGGAGCGATCATCAGGGCGACATCTCTGCTGGTGATGTCGTGATCGGTCAGCACGTTGATGGCGTTCCAGGTGAGGTTGCCGTGGGTGAGCATGGCGCCCTTGGGGCTCCCGGTGGTGCCGGAGGTGTAGAGGATGACCGCGAGATCTTCGTGCGAGACCTGCACGTCGGGCCGATGGAGGGCGCCCGAGCTCAGCGCCTGTTCGAAGGGCTCCGCCGGGAGGGGAAGCTCTGCGTCCTCGTGCTGCGTCCCGTGCCCGTCGTCGACGATCATGATGCGCTCCACGGCCGTTTCGCGGCTCCCCGAGGCTGCCAGTGGCTGCAGGGTGCTGGAGGAGACCAGCAGCCGGGCCCCCGAGTCCTGCAGCGCGAACTGGATCTCCGGCGGCGCGAGCCGGGTGTTGAGCGGGACGAACACCGCTCCCAGGCTGCCCGCGGCGAAGAGGGTCTCCAGAAAGGCGGGCGAGTTCTCGCCGAGGTAGGCCACGCGGTCTCCCGTGCGGACACCTCGATCGGCGAAGGCGTTGGCGAGCCGATCGATCCGCTCCGCGAGCTGGTCGTAGGTCAGCTCACCGGCCGCGCTGATCAGAGCCGTCTCTCCGCGGGACCGTACGCGGCGTCGGTGGATCCAGTCTCCCAGACCATGGTTCTTCATCGTCTGTGTTCCTCCTCTTCCGGAAGATGTCATCGAGCGCCTTCCCAGACCAGCTCGTCGACGTTGGGGCTCTCGTCGATGAGTCCATGCCGTTCAGAGATCTCGGCGACCTCCTCGAGAGAATCCAGGTTGATCTCCTCGGGGAAGGTCGGGATGGCGATCTCGCTGAGCACTGATTGATCGATCTCCGTGTACTCGCCCAGCACCTCGCGGACCGCGTCGGGGTTCTCGTCGGCGTAGGCCTGGGACTCCTGCATCGCGGTGTAGAAGCTCTCCACGAGTTCGGGATCCTCATCGACCAGCTGCTGGGAGGCGAAATAGGTGCCGACTCCCAGTTCATCGACCACATCGGCGAAGGGTGCGAAGATCCGCTCGTAGCCCTCGTTGTCTGCGACTGTGGTGAAGGGGTCGACGGCGGAGACGGCGTCCACGTTGTCGGACTCCAGCTGGGCGATCATGTCGGGGAAGCCCACCTCCACGAAGTCCACATTGGCGGGGTCGCCCCCGGCCTCCAGGACACCTTCGGAGATCACGGAGTCGAAGATGTTGTTCAGCGTGTTGACCGCCACGCGCTTGCCCTCGAGGTCCGCCACCGTTTCGATGCCGGAGTCAGACTTCACCATCACGGCCGAGAAGTCGTTCTCGGAGTCGCCGGTGGTCTGCGGGCCTGCGGCGACCATCTGCAGCGGCAGGCCGCTGTCTGCGGCGACCAGCAGTGAGGTCACGTTGGAGAAGCCGAAGTCGAAGTCCCCGGACTGGACTGCGGGGATGATCGCTGCGCCGCCCTGGGCCAGGGTCAGGGTCAGATCGATCCCATGCTCTTCGAAGATCCCCTCCTGGTCACCCAGGTAGATCGAGGCGACGTCCACGATCGGGATGACGCCGACTTCAACCTCGGTGAGCTCGCCGTCCTGGGCCTCCGCGCCTGTGTCCTCGGCTGGCTCATCATCGGCATCTCCTGAGGGGGACCCGCTTCCGCAGGAGGTCAGGGCAAGGGCGGCGCAGAGCGCGAGGGCTCCGCGGGATAGGTTTTTCATGGCAGCTCTCCGGTCATGGGATGTGGGACGTCGGTGGTGGGGAACACGTGCTGCTGAAACTGCTGCTGGAACGTGCTGCTGGAAGCTTCCTGGTGCCGGTGCCGGTGTGGGCACCGGCTCAGACGGTGGACATCTGAGCTGATCTCTCCGATGTCCACCGTCCGAGCGGGCACCTCAGTGATCACTCACCTTCGAAATAGAGGGTGGAGGTGTCCGGCTCCGCGTCGATGAATTCGAACTTGACCATCAGGTCTCCGGCCTGCTGGATCTCGTCCCGGGGGAGTTCAGCGTCGAGCTCCTCCATGCGCAGGTTCTCGGCGGCCTCCTCGGGCAGGTCGACGAACTCGGGCAGCAGTGCCCGGGTGCCCTCTTCGTCCTCGGTGGACATCTGCAGCGACTCCGTCATGGCGTCCGAGAAGGCCTGGGCGATCTCCGGATTCTCTTCGACATATTCTCCGGAGCTGAAGCTGACCATGGTGGGCATGCCGGGAATGGCGTCCTGGAAGGAGTAGCCGACCAGCTGGTTGTTCTCATCGGCCAGCGCATTGCTCAGGAAGGGCTCGGGGACCCAGATGGCATCCGTGTTGCCCTGCTCGAGCTGTGCCTGCATGTCGGGGAAGGGCATCTCGGAGAACTCCACCGCGGCGGGGTCGCCTCCGGCCTGCTCCACTGACTCCATGATGGTCAGATCTCCCTGGGTCTGCAGCGCGTTGACCGAGACGGTGTTGCCCTCCAGGCCCTGCCAGTCGTCGATCCCGCTCTCGACCGTGGAGACCACGCCCGCGATGTCGTCGCCCTCGGCCAGCGAGTTCGAGTATCCGGTGACGATCCGCATGTCCAGGCCACGGTCATTGGCGTTGAGCACCGAGTTCGGGTTGCCGATGCCGAACTGCAGCTGCTGGGTGTTCACTGCGGGAAGCATTGCGGCACCGGCGTTCGAGGTGGACAGCTCGACGTCGAGCCCGTGCTCCTCGAAGATGCCGTTCTCGATGCCGTAGTAGATCCCGACCGAGGGAGCGATGGGCAGCACGCCCACCGTGATCTCAGTCAGCTCGCCGCCCTCGCTGCTGGTCTCGCCTTCGGACTCCGCGTCCTCATCCCCGGAGGCTGAGCCCGAACCGCAGGCGCTGAGGGCGAGGATGCTGATGGCGGCGATCCCGGTGACAGATGCGATGTTCTTCTTCATGGTTGCTCCTTGATGTGTGGGGTCGCGGAGGGGCGGCCCACGGCGGATACAGCGATTCCGTGCGGTGGTGATGCTGGTCGGGCTGCTCCGCTGCGGATCTTCAGCTCACGGAGTCTCCCCAGGGCGGATCGCTCGCAGTTCACGGATAGAACCGTGCCAGGAAGGTCGTCACGACGGCGGGGCGCTCCTGACCCTCGACCTCGAAGGTGGCGTCGACGATCAGGTGCAGACCGCCGCCCTTGACCTCTTCGACCTCGCGGATGGTTCCATGCATGCGAACTCGCGAGCCGACCTTGACCGGTGAGGTGAAGCGGACCTTGTCCAGACCGTAGTTGAGCTTGGTGCTGACATCGGTGACGTCGAAGAGCTCGCCCCAGAAGGGGATGATCAGCGACAGGGTCAGGAAGCCGTGGGCGATCGGCGCACCGAAGGGCCCGTCCTTCGCACGTTCGGGGTCCACGTGGATCCACTGATGGTCATCGGTGGCGTCGGCGAAGGTGTTGACCATCTCCTGGGTGATCTCGCGCCAGGCGGTCTCGCCCAGCTCGGTGCCGGCCATCGACCGTGCGTCGTCGAAGGATACGACCGTCCGAGCTGCATTGGTGTCAGTCATTCTGCTCCTCAGTTGGAGTGATTGTGTCCTGGGTCACATTCTATTCTTGATATACATATGCCCAGATGGTTTCTTGATCACAGTTCGGCTGAACTCTGCGGGGTTATTTGTGGGATTCTCTGTGGAGTCCTCGGCCGGTTCCTCGACGAGATCCTCGGCGAGATCCTCTGGGGTCGGGTGAACGGGACTAGGTGAAGGCCCCCACTCCTGTCACAGCGCGCCCGACGATCAGGGCATTGATCTCGTGGGTGCCTTCGTAGGAGTAGATGGCCTCGGCGTCGGCGTGGAACCGGGCGACATCGGTGTCCAGGGTGATGCCGTTGCCGCCGCAGACCTCACGGGCCAGTGCGACCGTCTCGCGCAGCCGCAGCGAGGTGTACATCTTCGCCAGCGCGGAGTTCTCATCGCGGTAGATCCCGGCCGCCTGCTGCTCGGTGAGTTGGACGACCATGCCCAGCGCGGCGGTGAGATTGCCGAGCATCATCGCGAGCTTCTCCTGGACCAGCTGGAATCCGGCGATGGGGCGGCCGAACTGTTCCCGCTGCCGGACGTAGGCCAGTGCGGCCTCATAGGCACCGGCCATGGCACCGGTGGCCATCCAGGCCACATCCGAGCGCATGCGCCGCAGGCAGCCTGCGACGTCGGAGAAGCTGTTGATCTGCTGGAGTCGGGCGCTGTCCGGGACTCTGACGTCCTGGTACCCGATGTCAGCGTTCTGCATGATCCGCAGCGAGGCCTTGCGCGGGATGACCTGCATGGACACGCCCTCGGCCGAGGTGGGGACCAGGAAGCACTTGACCTGCCCGTCCGCGGTGTCTCGCGCGAAGGTGGCCACGACGTCGGCCGCGGTCGCACCGCCGATCCAGCGCTTGGCGCCGTTGATCACCCAGTCCTTCGTCGCAGGGTCCTGGGTGGCGTGGGTGGCGAGTCCTCCGGCCACGTCGGAGCCGTGCTCAGGCTCGGTGAGACCGAAGACCCCGGTGAGTTCATGGGAGACGATCTTCGGGTCGAGCTCGCGGGCCTGCTCGGCGGATCCGCCCACGGCGCAGACCGTGCGGAACAGGCTCGCCTGGGCGTTGTAGTAGGTGGCGACATTGATGTCACACCGGGTGAGTTCGAAGTTTCGGAAGCCCAGGAAGATGTCGCGAATCGGTTCCCCCGCCTCGCGCAGCGCCGGGGGGTCCATCAGCCCAAGGCTGCGCAGCGGAGCGACGATCTCCTCGGGAAAGCGCGCCTCGTCCCATGCGGCATTGAGGTGCGGGTGGACCTGCTCAGCGAGCACCTCGCGCAGTCCGGTGATCACGCTGCGCTCGGCGGGGGTGAGCCGCTCGGCGAAGCCGTAGAGGTCTGAGGGGATGACGCTGCCGGTGACCGGTTCACGCATGGCGGACTCCCGAGGTGGTGGAGTCTGCGCTCGAGGTCTCGGGCTGATCAGCGGGCACGTCGAGTCCGAGCAGTGCGACGGCGTTGTGCTTGAGGATCCGCGGCCGCACCTCGTCCTTGATCGGCAGCTCTGCAAAGGCGCCCAGCCATTTCTCCGGGGTGATCAGCGGGTAGTCGGTGCCGAAGAGCAGCTTGGACGAGAGGATGTTGTTCGCGCTGCGCACCAGGGCTGGTGGAAAGTACTTCGGTGACCAGCCGGAGAGGTCGATGTAGACGTTGGACTTATGCGTGGCGATGGAGATCGCCTCGTCCTGCCAGGGCACCGAGGGGTGCGCCATGATGATCGGCAGCGCGGGGAAGTCCGCGGCGACGTCGTCGAGCAGCAGCGGGTTGGAGTACTTCAGCTTCAGCCCCGACCCGCCGGGGGTGCCTGCGCCCATCCCGTTCTGCCCGGTGTGGAAGATCAGCGGCAGACCGATCCCTTCCAGCGCCTCCCACAGCGGATAGTGCTGCGGGTCCGAGGGATCGAAGCCCTGCACCGTGGGGTGGAACTTGAAGCCGCGCACGCCCAGCTCCTCGGCCTGACGCTGCGCCTCGGTGATCGCCGCGCCCCCCATCCAGGGATCCACCGAGCCGAAGGGCAGCAGCACGTCGTTGTTGCGCAGACACCCCGCAACCAGATCATCGACCGAGTTGGGCGCGTGCTTCAGCTGGGTGCGCGCGTCCACGGTGAAGACCACCGCCGCCATCCGATGCGCCCGGTACACCTCAGCGATGCGATCGATCGAGGGGGTGCGCTCCGCGGTTTTGAAGTACTTCGCGGAGGCCTCGAAGAACACCTCGGGCAGGGCTCGGTGTCCGCTGGAGTCCATCTCCAGATGGACATGGGTGTCCACGGCTTCGATGGCCTGCACGTCGATGGCGGATCGGTATCGCATCGGTGGCTCCTCTCCTTGTCTCGACTGGGTCTCGGGCTGGGCTGGCTAGGGTCAGAGAGCTGGCTAGCTGGTCGGCTGCAGCTCGGCGGGAAGCTCCGGCATGGATTCGCCCACCGACTGCAGGTTCGTGTCGAGGATCTCGCGCCCCTTGTCCATCAGCGTCGCGTAGTCCCACCCGCCGTCGTGGTACTCCGAGACCACGGGTTCGGGGTGGCTCCAGATCTGCAGGCGGTCTCCGCCTGCGCCGATGACCTGGCCGGTGACGCCCTCGACCGCGTCGGAGGCCAGGAAGGCGACGACGCCGGCCGCATCCTGTGCCGTGCCGAAGCCGAGCTCCTTGCGGAAGAAGTCCGGCATGGGCTCACCCTGCTCCTCGGCCTGAACCGCCTTCTGGAAGTAGGGCACGGTCTTGGTCATCGCGGTCGCAGCCACCGGGATGACCGCGTTGACGCTCACGCCCGCACGTTTCATCTCCAGCGCCCAGGTGCGCACCATGCCGACGATCCCGGCCTTGGCGGCGGCGTAGTTGGTCTGTCCGAAGTTGCCGCGCTGGCCGGTGGGGGAGCCGATGCAGACGATCCGGCCTGCTACGCCCTCGGCCTTGAAGTGGCCGAACGCCGCACGCACGCAGGTGAAGGTGCCCTTGAGGTGGACGTTGATGACGGCGTCGAAGTCCTCGTCGGACATCTTCAGCAGCGACTTGTCGCGCAGGATGCCGGCGTTGGTGACCAGGATGTCGAGGCGTCCGAAGGTGTTCACCGCCGCCTCCACGAGCTTCTCGGCGGTCTCGGTGGACCCCACGGGTGCCACCACGGACACGGCCTTGCCGCCGTCGGCCTCGATCGACGCCACTGCTGCATCAGCGGTGGCCTGATCCACGTCGTTGATGACCACGCTGGCCCCCTGGGCGGCGAGCTCCCGGGCGTACGCCAGGCCCAGTCCTGCTCCGGAACCGGTCACGATGGCTACCTTGTCCTGCAACGACATAGTCTCTCCTCTGGTACGGCCACCTGTGTGGCCATGCGGCCTATGCTTACTGTGATACATCTCACTTGATAATATTGAGAAAGTCAATGATTTGTCTTCTCATCCGCCTAACCCCTCTCCTGAGGGCCTCTGCTAGGAGTCTCCATGCCCCCCTCGACCCCTGCTGCCTCCACCGCATCCGGTGCGGCGCCGCTCTCGGTGCAGCCGGACCGTGCCGGTGACGCCGAGGGCCGCTTTCAGGCGACACCGCTGGCCCGAGAGGTTGCCTTCCTCACCGCCCGCGCCCGCGTCCGGGGCAACGCCCTGGCCAACGAGCTGCTCAGCGACCTGGACCTCAAGGTGCGCCCCTTTGCGGTGCTCGCCATGGCCTGCTCGGGGACCAACCCCTCACAGCGAGAGCTCGGCGACTTTCTGGACCTGGACCCGAGTCAGGTGGTGACCCTGGTCGACCGGCTCGAGGAGCGCGGCGCCATCCGCCGAGAGCCGGACCCGCGCGACCGACGATCCAAGATCCTCGTGGCCACAGAGTCAGGGCAGCAGCTCCACGCCCAGGCCGCCGAGCGGACCCGGAAGGCAGAGGAGCAGACCCTGCAGGCCCTGACCTCCGCAGAACGAGACCAGCTGCGCGAGCTGCTTGCCCGGGTCGTCTACTGAACCGAGCGCAGGATCGTTCCGCGCAGAGGCCTAGGAGGGTGTCAATGAGTCCTCCGGGCGGAAGCCTTTCTTCGCCAGCTGGATCTGTTCATAGACATGGTGACGCAGCTCGGCGAAGCGCTGCGAGGAGCGCGTCTCGAGCTGATCGCGCTCCGCCGGCAGGTCCACCAGCACGTCCTCCTGGATGACCGTGGGCGAGGAGGACAGGATGATGACACGTTCGCCCAGGTAGACCGACTCATCGATGTCATGGGTCACGAAGAGCACCGAGACGCCGAGCTTCTTCCAGATGCCGCGGACCAGGTCTTCCAGGTCCGCGCGGGTCTGTGCGTCCACCGCGGCGAAGGGCTCGTCCATCAGCAGCACCTCGGGCTGGTAGGCCACGGCGCGGGCGATGGCCACACGCTGCTGCATCCCGCCGGAGAGCTGCCACGGGTAGGACTTCGGAACATGGGACAGGCCGACGGCCTCCAGCGCCTCGGCCACCACCTCACGTCGGGCAGTCTTGTCCATCCCCTGGTTCTTCAGCGGAAGCTCCACGTTCTCCGCCACGCGCAGCCAGGGGAACAGCGAGCGGCCGTACTCCTGGAAGACCACCGCCATGGACTTGGGCGGGCCGGTGACCTTCTCACCGTGCAGCGTCACCTCCCCGGCGGTGGGGGCCATCAGCCCCGAGATGCATTTGAGCAGCGTGGTCTTGCCTGAGCCCGAGGGTCCCACCAGGCACGCGAGCTGGCCCTTGGGCAGGTCGAAGGTGAGGTTTCGCACGGCCTCGATGTCTCCGCCGTCGGTGTGGTAGACCTTCTTCAGATTCTGCACCGAGAGCATGGGCTGCTCACCGGGCATGGTCCTGCCGACCGGGATCCTCCCATCGGGAGTGTCCTGGACGCTGGACTGGCTGATCACGGGATTGGTGGGCTGTGAGTGTGCGGAGGTCATCTCCGGGTCCCTTCTCTTGTGAAGCTCTGGTCAGTGAGGTTCTGGCCGGTGCGGCTCTTGTCGATCCAGCCCGGCAGGTGCTGCCCGGCCGCAGATGCATGTGTCGCGGCCCTCAGGCAGACTGCTCGATCTCGCGCAGCCCGTGGTACCAGCCCAGGATCCAGCGCTCGGCGAACTGGAAGAGGAAGGAGAGCACGACGCCGATCAGGCCCAGCAGGACGATGCCCGACCACATCTCTGGAATGGCGAAGGAGCGCTGGAACTGGACGATGGCGAAGCCGAGACCCTCGGTCGAGGCGAACATCTCCGAGATCACCATCAGGATCAGCGCGATGGAGAGTGACTGCCGGATGCCGGCCATGATCTGCGGCATGGCAGAGGGCAGGATCAGGTACCGCACGCTGTTGACCTTGGTCATCCCATAGGTGCGGCTGGTGTCGGCAAGGACCTCGTCCATCGAGCGCACACCTTCGATGGTGTTGAGCAGGATCGGCCAGACCGCGCCGAGCACGATCACCGAGACCTTCATCTCGTCACCGATGCCGATGAGCAGCATGATCACTGGAATGAGCACCGGGGGCGGGATGGCGCGGAAGAACTCCAGAGTGGGTTCGAGCAGGGCCCGCAGCCAGCGGAAGGAGCCGATGAACAGTCCGGCGACGATCCCGATCACGATGGAGAGGACGATGCCGATCATCAGCCTGCCCAGCGAGGGGAAGACGTCGCTGATGAAGCGTTCGCTGGTCCAGGTCTCGATGAAGGTCTCCACCAGCAGCTGGGGAGTGGGGATGAAGAAGTTCGCCTCGCCCAGGGATCCGAGGAACCAGATGAAGAGCAGGATCAGCGGCAGAGCCACGATGTTGAAGAAACTGCGGAGATATTTCATGCCGCCACCTCCGTGCGGACCGAGGAATGCCAGGACAGGATCTTGCGCTCGATGATCCGCATGACCAGGTTGATCAGGACTCCGAGCAGGCCGGTGGCGAGCACCAGGGCGTACATGGAGACGTAGTTTCCGCCGGACTGGGCCCGGCTGATCTCAGCCCCCAGGCCAGGGGTGCCGATGATCAGCTGCGCCGTGATCGCCAGGATCAGCGCCACTGCGGCGGCGAGTCGGACTCCTGTCATCACATAGGGAAGCGCCGTGGGAAAGGTGACGTAGCGCATGCGGGCGAAGGGCCCGAGGCCGTAGGAGCGGGCGGTGTTCATCGCCACGGCATCGACGTCGGCGACCCCGTAGAGCACCTGGATCAGCACCTGCCAGAAGCAGGCGTAGACGATCAGCATCAGCGAGGACTCGATGCCCACACCGAAGAGCAGCACGGCCAGCGGAATCAGGGCGACCGAGGGGACCGGACGCAGAAACTCGATGGTGGAGTTCGTGAACCGCCGCAGGAAGGTCGAGGAACCGATCACGAAGCCCAGCACCGTGGCCAGCACCACCGCGATGATCATGCCCAGTGCCCAGGCCCACATGGTGTCGGCCACCGCGACCCAGAAGTCGGTCAATCCGAAGTTGGTGATCAGCCCGCCGATGGCCTGCGAGGCAGGAGGCATGAAGCGCTCGTTGACCAGGCCGGTCAGCGGCAGCAGCTCCCAGGTCAGCAGCATGCCGAGCACGCCGGCGGCGCCCAGGAGCTTGGTGCTGAGTCCGCGTCGCCGTCGTCGTCGGGCTCGGCCGGGACCGGAGGTGGTGGCTCGCCCGGTGGCGCCGCTCTGCGCCACCGAGGACAGCGGGGCGGCGGGGTCTGGACGGGTGGGGATGTCCAGCGCGGCCGAGGTCGAGACATTTGTGTGACGTCGGATGTCACCCCCGCGACGGTCCGCGGCGGCAGAGGCCTCCCACCGGTGGAGTCGGTGGGCCTCCTCATCCCGGCTGCGTCGTGCCTCGCCGCGGGACCTGGGTCCCGGGCCTGAGCGCTCATCGGTCATCTGCGACTCCCTTGTGCAAGGTCGTTCCGAGCCTCACACCGAGATCAACCTCGGTGTGACGTGGAACACATCAGGCTCAGCATATGCCTATGGATCCAATAGTTCAAGAAGTCAATGATTGAGATAGTCAAGTAAGGCCCCCCGCCCGCGCTGGGAGGCGGATTCTCCGAGCAGCCGCGGCCTTGGAGCCGATCAGATGCCCGGACAATCCGCCCCTCGACGACGGGGTCGACGGGGGCCTCAGCGGAGGAAGAGCTTCTTCATCCGGTAGGTCGTCACGGCGAGTCCGATGACGATCATGACCAGGTAGTAGCCGATATGGGCGAGGGTGAGGGCGCCGAAGTCCCAGAAGGCGATGTCACGCATCAGCTCCACCCCGTGCCAGAGCGGCAGCGCCTGGATCACGACCTGGACTCCGGCGGGGTAGACGCTGATCGGGAACAGCGTGGCCGAGAACAGGAACATCGGGATCAGGACCATCATCATCCAGTCCATCTGCTGGAAGCGGGTCATGAACGAGGTCACCGCCATGCCCACCGAGGCGAAGCCCAGCGCGATGAACAGCGCCGCGCACCACATCAGCACGGCCGCCAGCGGGTCGACGAGTCCGCCGAGGATCAGCACGCCGAGGAAGCCCAGGGCGTAGATGCCGCCGCGGAACAGGGCGAGGCAGATCTCGCCCACGGCCACATCCACCGGTCCCAGGGACGTGGACATCATCGTGCGGTAGAGCTTGGTGATCTTGAGCTTGAAGAACACGTTCCAGGTGGAGTCGAAGATCGCACCGTTCATCGCCGAGACGGCCAGCAGCGCGGGCGCGATGAAAGCGGCATAGCTGATGGTTCCACCGCCGTCGAGGCCCACCTGATCGGCCTCGACGCTGGCGATCATCGGAGAGATGCCCAGTCCGAACGAGGTCAGGAACAGCACCGGCTCCAACAGCCCGGAGAGGAACATGACCCCGCGATTGTTCCTGATCGCCGTGAGTCCACGACCGAACACGGCACGGATGTTGCCCGAGTAGTAGTTGGCACCGAGACCGCTCCGGAACGTGCTGCGGGGCGGCGTCGGCAGAGCAGCTGAACTGCTGTGGGGCTCCGTCGCATCTGAACTGCCCCGTGCGGCCGCTGAGCGTTCGACGTCGGCCGCGTCCCTGGCGGCCATGCGGGTCTGTCTGCGCGCATCGGCCCTGGCGCCGGGAGTGCGCCCGCGCCATTCCTCCAGTCCCAGCCTGCGGGTGAAGACCCTGACGGTGATCAGCCATCCGCCGGCGGTGATCGCGAGCAGGTAGGCCACATGGACCAGGATCAGCCACATCGGGGTCGGCTGGGAGAACGCCAGCACCCGGCCCAGCTCATTGGCGTGCCAGATCGGCGAGAACCAGCCGATGACCTGCAGGAACCCCGGCAGATTCGTCAGCGGATAGAACGTCCCTGAGAAGAGGAAGAGCGGCATGATGACGAAGCGCTGGATCAGCGACATCTGCCCCTTCTCATCGCGGAGAGTGGAGACATAGGCCATGATCGGCAGGCCGATGGCCAGTCCGCCCAGCAGCGCGCTGGCGATCTGCAGGACGGCCAGCGGCGAGCTGACGGCGCCGAAGAGGTGCAGCACGAGCGTGAAGATTCCTGCGTGGACGGCGAAGCGGACGCTCACAGCGAGGATGTGGCCCGAGGCGATCTGTCCCGGACTCAGCGGGGAAGCCTGTGCGCCGTAGTAGAAGCGTCGCCATTTGAAACCCTCCATGACGGGGAAGGTGAACTCGATGCCCGCGGCCATCGCGACCGTGGAGGCGAGGACGGCAGGTCCGATGTACATCAGATAGCTGCTCGCCCCGTACTGGGTGAAGTCGCCTCCCTCGCCCACCAGCACCCCGAGGCCGAGGCCCATCGCCAGGATGTACATGATCGGCTGACTGATCGAGGAGAACAGGATGACCCCGCCATAGGCGCGCATTCCGCGCAGCGTGCGTTCAGCCTGGTGCAGGGCGCCGAGGCGGCGGACACCTCCGGCGAGGGCCTGCTTGTCGGCCGCCGGGCCGAGGGGCGAGTCGGCGCGGGAAGCCGTGTCAGTCCTGCTGCGCACCTGCTCAGTCAACGAGGCTCCTGCCGGTCAGCCGCAGGAAGACGTCCTCCAGTGATGACCGGCGGACGAGCGAGGTGACCGGGCGCAGCCCCGCCGCGTGGATGCGCTCCAGCGCAGACTCGGCAGAGGCCGCATAGACCAGCAGTCGGTCCGGAAGGACCTCGACATGGCTGAACCCCATGCCGCCGTCGGAACCAGCACCGCCGGGATCCTCCGCGGAGAGCAGCGTGGTGAGCTGCTCCGCCTGCTGCTGGTTGCGGTCCAGACCGAAGCGCAGCTCGAGGACCTCGCGGGTGGAGTGCTCGCGGATGAGTGCGGAGGGGGAGCCTTCTGCCATGATTCGTCCCTGGTCGACCACGATCAGGCGCTCGCAGAGCTGCTCGGCCTCATCCATATGGTGAGTCGTCAGCACCAGCGTGGTGCCGGATTCGCGCAGTCGGAACAGCCGGTCCCAGAGGATGTGGCGCGCCTGCGGGTCCAGGCCCGTGGTGGGCTCGTCCAGAAGCAGGATCTCAGGCTCGTTGACCAAGGCGCGCGCGATGGTGAGCCGGCGCTTCATTCCTCCGGAGAGGTCCTCCACCCGGGAGGTGGCCTTATGGGTGAGCTGCGCGAATTCCAGCAGCTCCTCGGTCTTCGTGTTCAGCCAGCGGCGAGGCAGGCCGAAGTACCGGCCGTACATGATGATGTTCTCGCGGACGCTGAGCTCTTCGTCGAGGTTGTCCTGCTGGGGGATCACTCCGAGCCGTGCGCGGACCTCGGGCCCGTTCTTCTCCGGGTCCAGCCCGGCCACGGACATGGTTCCGCCGGTGCGGGCGGCCACGGCGGCGATCATGCGCATGGTGGTGGACTTGCCCGCTCCATTGGGACCCAGCAGCCCGAAGGACTCCCCGCGGTTCACCGTGAAATCGATCCCGTCCACTGCGGTGAAATCTCCATAGCGCTTGGTCAGACCTGTGGCGCGGATCGCGTGTTCGACGGGCATGAGGTGCAGTGTACTCGGGCGCCCGAGACCCCTGGGGTCTGTCAAGGGTTCATCCTCAAGAGCGATGTGTCCTGCGCCGTCATCCGGGAGAATGAGTGACAAGTGAACACCCCTCTCCGATGAAAGGTCATCTATGTCCGTTCCAGTTCTCGAGACCGAGAACCTGGTCAAGGTCTATGGCAAGGGCGCGACTCGTTTCGACGCGCTCAAAGGCCTGACCTTCGAGATCCACGAGGGCGAATCTGTCGCCATCGTGGGCAAATCAGGTTCCGGCAAGTCCACCCTCATGCATCTGCTGGCGCTGCTCGACGAGCCCACCGCCGGCGTCGTCGCGCTGGAGGGTGAGCCGGTGAACAGGCTCAAGCCCAAGAAGGTCTCTCAGCTGCGCAATGACACCTTCGGCTTCGTGTTCCAGCAGTTCTTCCTCAACCCCAACCAGACCGTGCTGGAGAACATCACGCTGCCGCTGAAGATCGCCGGCGTCGGCAGGTCCGAGCGCAACCGCCGAGGCCTGGAGGTGCTGGAGCAGCTGGACATGGCCGACAAGGCCCGCAACAAGGCCACGAACCTCTCCGGCGGACAGAAGCAGCGTGCCTGCATCGCCCGAGCCCTGGTGAACAAGCCCACGGTGCTCTTCGCCGATGAGCCCACCGGCAACCTGGACACGGTCACCTCCGAGATCGTCGAGGACATCCTCTTCGGACTTCACCGTGACCACGGCATCACCCTGGTGGTCGTCACCCATGATGAGGACCTGGCGGCCAAATGCCAGCGTCGCCTCATGATGCAGGACGGCGAGATCGTCACCGAGGAGCACGGCGCGAAGGGGACGCACGCATGAGATCAGTCGACGTCGCCCGCACTGCGCTGGGCAACACCTTCCGTTCCAAGCTGCGCACGGCCCTGACCGTGGTCGCCATCGTCATCGGTGCCTTCACGCTCACGCTGACCTCAGGTCTCGGCGCAGGGGTGAACAAGTATGTGGACAATGTGGTCGCCGGATTCGGTGACTCCTCGCAGATGTTCGTCCTGAAGGCCGGTTCGGCCGAGGCCGAGACCGAGGGTCCCGCCGAATACGACCCGGAGGCCGCCGCGGGCTCGTCAGGCATGTTCGGGCCGGGCACCGGCGGCGACGTGCTCACCGAGTCCGACATCGAGAACATCGAAGACATCGACAACGTCTCCGCAGTGGATCCGGTGGTCGTCGTCTCCGCCGATTATCTGGAGAACAGCGCCGGCGATCAGTACGCGCTGACGCTGGACAGCCCGGCCAATGCGCTGGGGCTGGAGCTCGAGGCGGGGGAGACCCCCGGCGACGACGGGATGGACCTGAGCGTGCCGGCCGAGTGGCTCACGGTCTTCGACGCCGAGGACGCCGAGCAGGTCATCGGGGAGACCGTGGAGATCGGTGTCTCGAACGTGACCGGCGAGCAGTCGACCGTGGAGGCGGAGATCGTCGGGGTCACCGAAGAGGCCCTCTCCGGCATCGGCGCCACGCCGATGCCTTCCCGTGAGCTGAACCAGGAGCTCTATGACCTCTCCATGGAGGGCTACCAGGGCGAGGCCCAGGACGCCTACTCCATGGCCGTGGTCGACGTGGACGATCTCGAGGCCAATGAACAGGGCGTGAAGGACGCGCTCAGCGAGGAGGAGCTGCTCGGGATGACCGTCGAGGACCAGATCGGAGCGATCCAGGGCGTCATCGACGCCGTCTCCTGGGTGCTCTCGGGCTTCGGCCTCATCGCCCTGCTCGCAGCCAGCTTCGGCATCGTCAACACGCTGCTCATGTCCGTCCAGGAGCGAACCCGCGAGATCGGTCTGATGAAGGCGCTCGGCATGTCCAGCGGCAAGGTCTTCGGGCTCTTCTCCATGGAAGCCGTGGTGATCGGCATCATGGGCTCGGTGATCGGCGTGGGGCTCGGAGTGGCCGCGGGACTGATCGGCAACGGGTGGCTCACCGGAGAGGGCGGGCCGCTGGGCGAGGTGGCGGGGCTGACGCTCTTCGCCGTCGACCCGATGGCGCTGCTGGGCATCACCGCCCTGATCGTCGTCATCGCCTTCCTGGCCGGCACGCTTCCCGCCGCCAGGGCTGCGAAGAAGGACCCGATCGAGGCGCTTCGCTACGAGTGAGCGCGGCCCCGCGGGCTACGGTGAATGATGACCAGTGATGAAGACGAAACAGTGATGAAGACGAAGGAGCAGTTATGAGCACCCCACCCTATGGTGAACAGCCCGGCGGCCACCCCGGAGGTCAGCCCGGCGGTCAGCCGAACCCGAAGTACGGCACGGATCCCTATGCCCCCGGGACATATGGCGGTCCGATGGCGGAGCCGAAGAAGTTCAGCCTGCTGAAGACCTTCACGCTCGTCTCGCTGGCGATCTATGTCCTCAACGCCCTTCCCGGATTGTTCGGGGGCGGGGATGAGGCTCGCCAGGAGATGATCTCCGCCTATGAGCAGGCGGGCATGACCGGCCAGGAGGCGGTGGACGCCGCAGAGCTCGGGGCGGCGTTCAACACCGGCTTCGCCTGGATCACGCTGATCATCGGCGTCGGCCTGTACCTGCTGGTCTATTTCGGCCTGGTCAAGAACAAGAACTGGGCGCGCGTCACCGGCATCGTCTTCGCCATCATCGGCGTGGTCCTCAGCGTGGTCAGCGTCGCCTTCGGGGCGCTGTTCGGCCTGGGCGCCGACATGCTGGTCGTGGTGCTCACGATCGTCTACGTCATCGTCACCATCTACTGGCTGATGCTGGCGTTCAGCGGCGAGGTCAAGGCCTATCTGAAGCAGTTCACCAGGTAATCAGCCCCAACGCTCCGTCATGACGGGGGCGCTCCTGCTTCAGGGGCGCCCCCGTTCTGTTCTGCGGGGATAGTGTGAGCTCGTGAATCAGACCTCTCCCACCGGCAGCTCGCGCCGCATCATGGCAGCGATGTTCCTGCCGCTCTTCGCCGCGCTGCTGAGCATCAGCATCGTCAACGTCGCACTTCCCGCCATCGAGGACAGTCTCGGGGCGAGCTCCGCAGATCTGCAATGGGTGCTCTCGGGCTACGCGCTGGCCTTCGGCATGGCCCTGGTCCCGGCCGGACGCGCCGGTGACATCTGGGGCCGCCGCCGGCTCTTCATGATCGGCGTGGTGCTCTTCGGCCTCGCCTCCCTGGGCGCGGCGCTCGCGATGAGCCCGCTGGTGCTCAACGCCGCACGGCTCTTCATGGGATTCGCCGCCGGAATACTGACGCCCCAGGTCATCGGCATGATCCAGCAGCTGTTCACCGGGTCCGCGCGCGGCCGCGCCTACGGGATGATGGGCACGGTGATCGGGGTCGCCGTGGCGGCGGGCCCCGCGCTGGGCGGGCTGATCATCGACACCACCGGCACTGACTTCGGCTGGCGCGCGACGTTCTTGATCAACGTCCCGGTCACGGCCGCGGCGCTGCTCTGCATTCTGCTCTGGCTGCCGAAGCCCCAGGACGACGACGCGGCGCCCGGTGCTGAAGCGCAGGCGCCCACCGGTGGGCAGCCGCAGGGCATCCTGCGGCTGGACCCGCTCGGCGTCGTCCTGCTCAGCCTCGCGGTGCTGCTGCTGATGCTGCCCTTCATCCAGTTCCGCAGCCTGCTCGGTGGTCTGTCCGCTGTGGCGGGACTGCTGGTGCTGTGGCTGTGGATGCTCTGGGAGCGACGGGCGGGACGCCGGCACGAGTCCGCACCGATGGTGAACCTGAAGCTGTTCGCGCTGCCCAGCTACACGCTCAACACCATCGTGCTGGGCCTCTACTTCGCCGGCATGCCCGCCATCTGGGCCGTCGTCGCCGTCTATGTCCAACAGGGCCAGGGACAGGGCGCCCTGATCGCCGGGCTGGTGACCCTGCCCAGCGCCGCGATGGTCGTGCTGCTGTCCTCCCGCGTGGGCAGGGCGGTGGAGCGCAAGGGTCCTCGGATGCTCGTGGCAGGCACCGTCACGGCCGTGCTCGCGATGCTGCTGCTCTCCGGAGCCGCCGCGCTGATGGCGACCCCCTATGGTTCGCTCTGGCTGCTCGCCGCGGCCCTGGGCGTCGTCGGCGTCTCCCAGGCGCTGATCATCCCCAGTGCGCAGACGCTGTCCATGCATGATGTCCCCGAGCAGATGGCGGGGGCGGCCGGCGGGGTGGCGCAGACCGTGCAGCGCGTGTTCACCGCGATCGGCATCGCCGTGGTCACCGGCATCTACTTCTCGGTCAGCCAGGAGCAGGGGCATCAGAGCGGGATCGTGATCGCCACGCTGGTGATCGCCGCCCTGATGCTCAGCTCTGTGGCCGCCGCGATCTTCGCCGCCCGGCGGGCGGGTCAGGCAGGGCCTCAGGAGCCTCCGGGGCCTCAGGAGCACCGAGGACGCTGAAGCCTCAGCGCAGGCGCGTCACCGGGCGCAGGTCCTTGCCCGTCACATAGGCCGGAGCGCCTGCGAAGATCTCGGCACGCTCGGGGGACTCCTCCCAGGCCTGTTCCGCCGCGAGAAAGTCCTCGCGGTCACCGAAGCGGCTGACGAACCAGGTGAGCTCGTCCTTGCCGTCGGAGAGCCACATGGACTCCACGGTGAACCCCTGCTCCTCACGCGCCGGGATGACCTGCTTGGACAGGAACGAGACGAACTCATCGGCCAGCGCCGGGTCGAGCGTGTAGCGGCGCATCCAGGTCGTGCGCTCAGGGACATCGCCGCGCGGAGTCTCGGGCTGTGTGGTCATCTGGGTCTCCTCTGGGTGGCAGGGCGTCTGGCGTGCATCGGTCCAGGCCATCATAGGAGACCCAGGCGCCCCGGCGCCTGTGCAACATCCGCCCGGGGCTCCTGCGCAGCATCCTCGCCCGGGTGCCTGTGCGACCCCTGCGGTGCCGTCCTGCCCGCGATTCGCGTTCCGCGCGCGCAGACAGGGATAATCAGCCCATGAGTTCTCCGCAGCCCCTGCCCACTGGCAGCACATCCGGCGCGAACGGTGCGCTGAGAAACTTCGGCCGACGCACCTCGGGACTGAGCTTCGCGGTGATGATCACCGTGCTCCTGGTGGCGCTGATCTTCGCCGCGAACCAGAACGACGTGATCGGCTGGATCATCGCCGTGATCGCGGGCGGCTGGCTGCTGCTGGCCACCGTGCTGGTGCTCTCGGTGCGTTCAGGGGCCAAGAAGTTCGGCGACACCCTGGACTCCGCGCGGGCCGATGCCGCCTCGCGCCGGGCCGACGCCGGCGGGGGCACCGCCGTGGTCGATGAGGACACCCACGCCCGAAACCTCAAGCTGGACCATTCATTCAAGATCGTGGAAGTGCAGAAGCGCGTGATCACCCAGGAGCTCGCCAAGGGATCCGAGGCTGATCTGGAGATGATCGACCGGGCGCTGGACACCATCGAGACCACCGCCGGCAACGGCCGCGACATGCTCTCCGAGCACGTGGGCCGCAGCTCGGGCGCACAGCAGGACTCCGCCGGGCGCAGCGGCAGGAACAACGAGGACGACCGTCCGATCACCGGCGAGATCGTCAACTGAGAGGATCAGACGTGACTGAGACCCCCACGGATGAGAAGTACTTCGGCGAGCATCCCCACCGGATCGTGGACTCCAAGGCTGAGGGCCACATGCGCATCGCCTCGGTGAACGTCAACGGGATCCGTGCAGCTCACCGCAAGGGCATGGGCGAGTGGCTGGCGGACCGGGAGATCGACATCCTGGCCCTGCAGGAGGTGCGGGCGAACGAGGAGATCCTGACCAGGCTCGTCGCCGAGATGACCGAGCCCACCGGGCATCAGTGGCACGTCCACGAGCACGAGGCCGCGGACAAGGGTCGTGCCGGCGTCGCGATCATCTCCCGCACCGCACCCGTCGCGACCCGCACGGGAATCGGCGGGGGCCATTCCGAGGACGACGGCCGCTGGATCGAAGCCGACTACACGCTCGGTGACGGCACGACGCTGACCGTGATCAGCGTCTACGTGCATTCCGGCGAGGTGGGCACCACCAAGCAGGAGCACAAGATGCGATTCCTGGCCGATATGGCCGAATACCTGCCCAGGCTGGCCGCGCGCACCGACCACATCCTGGTGATGGGCGATCTCAACGTCGGCCACCGGGAGCTCGACATCAAGAACTGGAACGGCAATGTGAAGAACTCCGGATTCCTTCCGGAGGAGCGCGCCTATTTCGACCGGTACTTCGGCGAGCTCGGCTATGTGGATATCGCCCGCACCCTGGCCGGTGAGGTCGAGGGGCCCTACACCTGGTGGTCCTACCGCGGGAAGGCCTTCGACAACGACACCGGATGGCGCATCGACTATCACATGGCCACGCCGCAGCTGGCCGGGCTGGCCTCGAACCTCAAGGTCGACCGAGCCCTGGACTATTCGCTGCGCTGGTCCGACCATGCGCCGCTGGTCGTCGACTACCGGCTGCCCTGATCAGGGCGCCTGCCCGCTGAAACTTCTCTGACAACACGAAGGAACTGCTGTGACTGAGCGCGTACTCTCCGGGATGCAGCCCTCGGCTGACTCCCTGCACCTGGGTAACTACCTGGGAGCGCTGGTCAACTGGGTGAAGATGCAGGAGCGCTATGACGCCTTCTTCTTCATCCCGGACATGCATGCGATCACGGTGCAGCAGGATCCGGCCGAGCTGCGCATGCGAGTGCGCAGGACCGCCGCGCAGTACATCGCCGGGGGCCTCGACGTCGAACGCTCCACGCTCTTCGTGCAGTCCCACGTGCCCGAGCATGCGCAGCTGGGCTGGATCATGACCTGCCTGACCGGCATGGGCGAAGCCTCGCGGATGACCCAGTTCAAGGACAAGTCCGCCAAGCAGGGCGCCGATGCGGCCGGCGTCGGACTCTTCACCTACCCCATGCTGCAGGCCGCCGACATCCTGCTCTACCAGCCGCACGGCGTCCCGGTGGGGGAGGACCAGAAGCAGCACGTGGAGCTCTCCCGCAACCTCGCTCAGCGGTTCAACCACCGCTATGGCGAGACCTTCCGCGTGCCCGAGCCCTTCATCCCCGAGTCGGGGGCGCGCATCTATGACCTGCAGAACCCCACTGCGAAGATGTCCAAGTCCGCGCAGTCGCCGAACGGCCTGCTGAACCTGATGGACACCGATAAGCAGATCGCCAAGCGGATCAAGTCAGCCGTGACCGACGACGGCGGCGAGATCCGCTTCGACCGCGCCGAGAAGCCGGGCGTCTCGAACCTGCTGAGCATCTACTCCGCGGTGACCGACCGCCCCGTCCAGGAGATCGTGGACGAGTACCAGGGCAGGATGTATGGCCACCTCAAGGTGGACCTGGCCGAGGTGGTGGTCGCCCGGCTCGGGCCCATCAGGGATCGTGCCGAGGAGCTGCTGGAGGACCCGGCGCAGCTCGACGCCCTGCTCGCCACAGGTGCCGCGAAGGCGCGCTCGGTGGCGGGGGAGACCCTCGCCGAGGTCTACGAGAAGATCGGGTTCCTCCCGGCGGCGGGATGATTCCGTGCGGAGGGTGACGCGAGGTGACGTGAAGGTGATGCCAGGGTGAATGAGGACCCTTCTCGGCTGCGGCCACGGACCGGCGGGCTCGGTGTGATCGCCGGGCACGCGCGCGCGGCCGCGAAGGTGATGAATGACCGTGAAGAGGTCTCGGGGATGGTCAACCCGCTCGACCTCGACGCGCTGCGCCGCCGGGAGGTCAGGGCGCGTCGCGACTGGGGCCATGCTCGCCGCGCCGGGCGCAGCCGGGTCCAGATGATCGGGCCGAGCCTCTACTGGGGGCTCACCCGGCTGGACACGATGCGTGGAATGCGGATCATCAACCTGTTCCTGTTCCATTACGGGACGGTCATGGCCGCGGGTGCGGCGTACATGATGTTCTTCTCCGTCTCGGCGGCCCTGGTGGCGGGCTTCTCCGTGGCCGGGATCGTGATCGGCGGAGATGCGGAGCTGCAGCAAACGATCGTGGACCTGACCAACGACGCGCTGCCCGGGGTCGTCGGCGAAGGGGGGCTCGCCACGGAGGAGCGGCTCTTCGACACCCAGGGGTTCGGACTCACGCTGGTGGTCTCGCTGGTCGTGGCCACCGTCGCCTCACTCAGCTGGATCAACGGGCTTCGTGCCGGGATCCGGAGCATCTTCGACCGCCCGCTCATGGATGAGAACGTGCTGCTGGTCAAGGCGCGGGACCTTCTGGTCATGCTGCTGCTGGGGAGCATGCTCCTGGCCGCCACGGCCACCAGCCTTCTCTCCACGGAGCTCTTCAACTTCAGCGCTGACATCCTGGGCTGGGATCTGACCTGGCTCGAAGGTGTGGTCGGCACTGTGCTGACCGTGGCGGTGCCGCTGATCCTGGATCTGCTGGTCGCGGTCCTGGTCTTCCGCGTGGCCTCGCGGGTGGTGATGCCGGTCTCGGTGCTGTGGCGGGCCGCGCTGATCGCCGCGGTCGGTTCCTCCCTGCTGCGCAATCTCTCCACGGTTCTGCTCAGCGGGGTCGAAGGCGGCAACCTGATCGTGTCTTCCTTCGCCACGGTGCTCGGCTTCTTCATCTACTTCTTCGTGCTCAGCCTGGTCTACCTGCTCTCCGCGGCCTGGGCGGCCATCGCCACCGACCACCGCCTCCGGCGGGAGGGCCCCGCCGGTCGCGTCCGCTGATCGGGGAGCCAGCGGACTGCGGCCCGGCTGCGTGTACCGTCCGGGCAGGCCCGCGGTCTGCGTCGCCTGGCTCAGCTCAGTGTGCTGAGCAGCTCCTGGCAGGCGGATTCGCAGCGGCGGCAGGCCTCTGCGCAGATGCGGCAGTGGTCATGCATCTCGGCGTGCTGTTCGCATTCCTTCGCGCAGGCCTGGGTCGCCTCGATGCAGGCGCTCAGCGCCGCACGCACGAGCGCCGTGTTCTCCCCGGTCAGCCGGCTCAGCACGCGGCCGGTGGCGAGGCAGATGTCCGCGCAGTCCTGATCGGTGCTGATGCAGGAAGTCAGCTCCCCGGCGCTGGGCTCGCTCAGGCAGGCGTCGGCACAGGCGGTGCAGGTCTGGGAGCACTCATAGCAGGCGGCGATGCACGCTGCGAGCTTCTCCTGGTCGCCGACGCGGGCGCCGCGGGGATGTGCTTTGAGCATCTCGGTCACGTGAGTCATGATGATCCTTCTTCCGGTGATCGCGGTTCCTCGGTCTTTCCACGGCCGAGGCTACTGGGTCTGCCTCCGCGGCGGAACCCCCGCATGCAGCCCGAGGCCGCCTCACGCGGTCCCGCAGGCTCAGCGGCGGGCGGTCCGGGGGAAGAGTGAGTCCACCACGGGACGCGCCGCATCGCGCGGCTGCCCGGACCAGGGGAAGTGGTGCATGGAGATCATCGGGCTGGCGTTGATCTCCAGGACAGAGGGATCGTGGACATCAGATTCGCCACGTGGAAGCAGGACATCGAACCCGACGATCCTGAGTCCCGGGAGAGCCCGCGCCGCGCGCTCGACGAGTTCACGCTCTTCGTCGCCGATCTCATCAGTGGCGTCGACCGCGTCTCCTCCGGTGTGCAGATTCGACGTGCTGCGGAGGTAGACGCGCTCCTCGACCTCCGGAACGGTGTCGAGTCCGTAGCCCCGGCGAGCCAGGTACTCACGCGAGACGTCGTCGATGACCAGTTCCTTGTGGATCGGTCCCCGATCCAGGTTCTTCGCGGCCACCAGGTCGGCGATGCTCATCCTGCCGTCTCCGAGCACGCTGGCCGGTCTGCGTCGAGTGGCTGCGATCAGGACGTCGTCGACGATCAGGCAGCGGTGCTCCACGCCGGTGAAGAACTCCTCCACGAGGATCCGGCCGCTGGTGGCCCCCACGCGGGTGAACGCCGCGTGGAACTCCTCTTCGGTCTCGATCCCGGCGAAGACGTCCTGGCCCTGGCGGCCGTTGTGCGGCTTGACCACGACCTTGGTGAAGGGTGAGGCCCAGGCCCACGCTCTGGCTGATTCCGCGGGGGAGAAGACCGCGTTCTCGGGAGCGTTGACCTTCAGATCCCGAAAGAGCCGACTGGCGACGTCCTTATAGGCGGCGATCTTCTTGACGAGGTCGCCGTTGTGGTTCGTGCCCCCGCCGTTCCAGGTTCGCATGCGGTTCTGGTGCTCCAGCACCATGCGTCGACTGTTGGCTGACTTCCTGACGGTGATGCCGCGATCCAGCGCCTCAGCGGCGACCACGATGTTCGTGAAGTTCGTCCTCCCGACCCCGACGTCGATCAGATGCTGGGCGGCAGCTTCATATCTGTCCACGAGGTCACCCCACCTGTCTGCTCTGATGCGTGATTCCTACATGCTGCGGGTCAGCACGGCTCGCTTGACCTCTTGGATGGCCTTGGTGACCTCGATGCCGCGCGGGCAGGCATCGGTGCAGTTGAAGGTGGTGCGGCAGCGCCACACGCCCTCTTTGTCGTTGAGGACCTCCAGGCGCATGTCGCCGGCGTCGTCGCGGGAATCGAAGATGAATCGGTGCGCGTTGACGATCGCCGCCGGGCCGAAGTACTGACCATCGGTCCAGAAGACCGGGCAGGACGAGGTGCAGGCGGCACAGAGGATGCACTTGGTGGTGTCGTCGAAGCGCTCGCGCTCCTCGGGAGACTGCAGACGCTCGGCGGACGGGGCAGGGGAGTTGTTGACCATGAAGGGCATGATCTCGCGGTAGGACTGGAAGAAGGGCTCCATGTCCACGATCAGGTCCTTCTCCACCGGCAGGCCCTTGATCGGCTCGACCAGGATCGGCTTGGAGGTGTCCAGGTCCTTGAGCAGGACCTTGCAGGCCAGGCGGTTGCGGCCGTTGATGCGCATGGCATCGGAGCCGCAGACGCCGTGGGCGCAGGAGCGCCGGAAGGTCAGGGATCCATCGATCTGCCATTTGACCTTGTGCAGGGCATCCAGCACGCGGTCAGTGCCATACATGGTGAGCTTCCACTCATCCCAGCGCGCGTCCTCGGAGAACTCCGGGTCGTAGCGGCGGACCTGCAGGGTGATCTCGAAGCTCGGAATCTCGCCGCCGGCGCCACCGACCTCGGCCAGGTCGATCTTGGACGCGGGCTCTGCGACTTCTTGGGTGGGAGTGCTCATCAGTACTTACGCTCCATCGGCTCGTAACGGGTGAAGACGACCGGCTTGGTGTCGGCGCGGATGCCGTGGGTGCCCTCGGTCGAGGACTCGGTATCCAGGTACATCATCGAATGCAGCATGAAGTTCTCATCATCACGCTCGGGGAAGTCCTCGCGGTAGTGACCGCCGCGGGATTCCTTGCGGTGCAGGGCCGCCACCGTCATGACCTCGGCCATGTCCAGCAGGAAGCCGAGCTCCACAGCCTCGAGCAGGTCCAGATTGAACCGCTTGCCCTTGTCCTGGATCTGCACGTTCTTATAGCGCTTGCGCAGATCAGCGATGACCGCGAGGGCTTCCTTGATGGTCTCCTCGGAGCGGAACACCTGCATGTTCGCGTCCATGGTCTCCTGCAGCTCGGTGCGCAGCGTCGCCGTGCGCTCACCGCCGGTGGAGGCGCGCATCGCGTTGAGCTGGTTCTCGGTGAACGCCGTCGGGTTCTCCGGGATGTCCACGAACTCAGCGGTGCTGGCATACTCCGCGGCGGCGAGACCGGCGCGCTTGCCGAACACGTTGATGTCGAGCAGCGAGTTGGTGCCCAGACGGTTCGAGCCGTGCACCGAGACGCAGGCGACCTCCCCGGCGGCGAACAGGCCCGGGACAACAGTGTCGTTGTCCTGCAGCACCTCTGACTTCACGTTGGTCGGCACGCCGCCCATCGCGTAGTGGCAGGTCGGGAAGACCGGGACGGGCTCGGTATAGGGCTCGACTCCGAGGTAGGTGCGTGCGAACTCGGTGATGTCAGGAAGCTTCGCGTCGATGTGTGCGGGCTCCAGGTGGGTCAGGTCCAACAGCACATAGTCCTTGTTCGGACCGGCGCCGCGCCCCTCGCGCACCTCGTTGGCCATCGACCGCGCCACGATGTCACGCGGTGCGAGGTCCTTGATCGTGGGAGCGTAGCGCTCCATGAAGCGCTCACCCTCGGAGTTGCGCAGGATGGCGCCTTCGCCGCGCGCCGCCTCGGAGAGGAGGATGCCCAGTCCGGCCAGGCCGGTCGGGTGGAACTGCACGAACTCCATGTCCTCGAGCGGGATGCCGGCGCGGTAGGCCAGGGCCATGCCGTCGGCGGTCAGGGTGTGCGCATTCGAGGTGGTCTTGAAGATCTTGCCCAGACCGCCGGTGGCGAAGACCACTGACTTGGCCTGGAAGACGTGGATCTCGCCGTTGGCCAGATCATAGGAGACGACGCCGGCCGTCCTCTTCTGCATGTAGGTCGTGCCGTCTTCACGGGTGACCTCTTCCTCCACCGTGAGCAGATCCAGCACGTAGTACTCGTTGTAGAACTCCACGTTGTGCTTCACGCAGTTCTGGTACAGCGTCTGCAGGATCATGTGCCCGGTGCGGTCCGCGGCATAGCAGGCCCGACGCACGGCAGCCTTGCCGTGGTCACGGGTGTGCCCGCCGAAGCGTCGCTGGTCGATCTTGCCCTCGGGAGTGCGGTTGAAGGGCAGGCCCATCTTCTCCAGGTCCAGCACCGCGTCGATGGCCTCCTTGGCCATGACCTCCGCGGCGTCCTGGTCCACCAGGTAGTCACCGCCCTTGACGGTGTCAAAGGTGTGCCACTCCCAGTTGTCCTCTTCGACATTGGCCAGCGCGGCACACATGCCGCCCTGGGCGGCGCCGGTGTGAGACCGGGTCGGGTAGAGCTTGGTCAGCACCGCCGTGTGGGCGCGCTGTCCGGACTCGATGGCTGCCCGCATGCCTGCGCCGCCAGCGCCGACGATGACGACGTCGTACTTATGAACCTGCATCAGCTTGTGGCTCTCTTTTCTTGGTGTTCGGAAGCTTGCGAACGCACGGAGGTGCGCACCGGGGACGCCCCGGCGGACCTCAGGCGTTCTGGCAGAAGGAGGGTGCCGAGTCCAGCAGCGCGCCGGTGTTGTCGACCATGCAGGGCTCGAAGGTGAAGATCACCATGGTGCCCAGGACGATGATCACGACGACGGAGAGGCACAGGATGGACTTGAGCCACATCCGTGTGGAGTCCTTCTCCGCGTAGTCGTTGATGATCGTGCGCATGCCGTTGCCGCCATGGAGCATGGCCAGCCAGAGCATCGTCAGGTCCCAGAACTGCCAGACCGGATTCGCCCACTTGCCTGCGACGAAGCCGAAGTCGACCTGGTGGATGCCTTCGCCGACCAGCAGGTTGACGAACAGGTGCACGAAGATGAGCAGCACCAGAGCGGCGCCGGAGACGCGCATGAAGACCCATCCGGCCATCTCGAAGCTGCTCGAGGAGCCCGAGGAGCTGCGCAGGTACTTGGGATCGATCCGTCCGGATCGGGGGGCCGCGATGCCCTGGTTGGGCAGGGCCACGGAATTTGTGGTCGTCATCTTCAGAATCCTCCCCAGCCCTCAAGGAACAGCATCACGTGGCGTGCTGTGAAGCCGATCATCACGATCGCCCAGAGGCCCATCACGGCCCACAGCATCTGCTTGTGGTAGCGGGTTCCCTGGGACCAGAAGTCCACGAGGATGATCCGCAGACCGTTGAAGGCATGGAAGACGATGGCGCCGACCAGGCCGATCTCGCCCATGATCATGATCGGGTTCTTATACGCGCCGATCACCGCGTCATATGCCTCTGGCGAGACTCGCACGAGAGACGTGTCGAGTACGTGCACCAGCAGGAAGAAGAAGATCCCGACACCTGTGATCCGGTGCCCCACCCAGGACCACATGCCTTCCCGGCCCTTATAGAGTGTGCCCTTTTTCTGCGTCACCTGTCATTACCTCCCTGCATCTTTGCATGGCGTTCCGCGCCGCACAGTTGCGTACGTGTGTTCTTCGCTGCGGCGGTGCGGAATCCGTGACGCCGGCGCGAGTGCGATGTCATGTACAAGAGTAGAGCACCGCGACCCCCCATGCGGCTCATGGTGCGCCTGTCCAGGCATTGTTGCGCCGTTCCGCAGGGACCTCTCCGCACGCTCGACGCGAAATGACGGCGCGCCCCATCGGGTTCTACAACGTGTAGAAGATTCGCAATGTTATGACGCAATTCCAGTGCGCTGTGAGAGTGCACCCGAAGACAGGCCCGCTGCGCGGCTGACGGGGCGCGCCAGGGTATGGGTCTACCCTGGGGAGGTGACTTCACAGGCAGCTTTGGACAAGTTCTATACGGTGATCCCCGCGGGTGGAGTGGGGACGCGGCTCTGGCCGCTCTCCCGCGCCAGCGCCCCCAAGTTTCTCCACGACCTCACCGGGGCCGGGACCACGCTGATCCGGGGGACGTATGAGCGGCTCGCGCCGCTCACCGGCAGCCGCGTCATGGTGGTCACCGGGGAGTCCCACCGCGAGGCGGTGCGGGCCCAGATCCCGGAGCTGAACACCGAGGACCTGGTGCTCGAGTCGGAGCCCAAGGACTCCGGGGCGGCCATCGGGCTCGCCGCCGCAATCCTGCACCGCCGCGATCCGGAGATCATCATGGGCTCCTTCGCCGCGGATCAGGTCATCGCGCCGGTGGACGTCTTCCAGCAGGCCGTGCGCGAGGCCGTCGCCGCTGCCGCCACCGGCAAGATCGTCACCATCGGGATCACCCCCACCCACGCCTCCACGGGCTTCGGCTATATCCGCCGCGGCGCCGCGCTGCAGCTCGAGGGCGCCCCGATCCAGGACGCTCCGCATGCCCATGAGGTGGTGGAGTTCGTGGAGAAGCCCAGCCAGGAGCTCGCCGAGCAGTACGTGGCCTCTGCGGACTATCTCTGGAACGCGGGAATGTTCGTCGCCCCCGTGGCACTGCTGCTGGAGCACCTCGCCCGCGCCGAGCCTGAGCTGCACGCCGGACTCACCGAGATCGCCGCCGCCTGGGGAACCGAGCAGCAGGCCGAGGTGACCGCCAGGGTCTGGCCGCAGCTGCCGAAGATCGCGATCGACTACGCCGTGGCCGAGCCGGCAGCGGCCGCCGGGGATGTCGCGGTGATCCCGGGAACCTTCACCTGGGATGACGTGGGGGACTTCGCGGCCATCGCCCGGCTGAACCCGGCCCGAGAGCAGGAGTCCATGACTGTCCTGGGGGAGAAGGCGAGGGTCTACTCGGACCAGTCCTCCGGCGTCGTCGTCTCGGACACCCAGCGTCTGGTGGCACTGATCGGAGTGGAGAACATCGTGGTGGTGGACACCCCGGACGCGCTGCTGGTCACGACCACCGATCACGCGCAGTCGGTGAAGCAGGCAGTGGAGGCGCTGAAGGCCCATGGAGAATCCGATGTCCTCTGAACCGGCACCCCGCAGCGTGATGCTCAAGGCCGCCCACGCCTCTGCCGCCGAGCTCGTCGACGCGCTCGAGCCGAAGCTGGTCACGGTCCGCAGGGATCTGCATGCCCACCCGGAGCTGTCCTGGAAGGAGGAGCGCACCACCGAGAAGCTCGCCGCGCATCTGCGCGCCGCCGGGCTGGACCCACAGCTGATGCCCGAGACCACTGGCCTCTATGTGGACGTCGGCGAGGGGGAGTTCGCCGCAGGATTCCGCGGTGACATCGATGCCCTGCCGGTGGAGGAGCTCACCGAGCTGCCCTTCGCCTCCACCCACCCCGGCGTCACCCACGCCTGCGGCCATGACATCCACACCACGGTCGCGCTCGGGGTCGCGCTGAGTCTGCAGCAGCTGCATGAGAACCGGATCGACGACGGCGACCCCGCCGGCCTGGGCGCCAGCGTGCGGGTGATCTTCCAGCCTGCCGAGGAGACCATGCCCGGCGGAGCCCTGGAGATGGTGCGTCAGGATGTGCTGAGCCCGCTTCCGCGGATCTTCGCGCTGCACTGCGACCCCCGCATCGACGTGGGAAGGATCGGCACCCGGATCGGGGCCATCACCTCGGCGGCCGATGTGGTGCGCATCAACGTCGCCGGACGCGGCGGGCACACCTCCCGCCCGCATCTGACCGAAGACATGATCTCCGCGCTGGCACACATCGCCTCCACCGTGCCTGCCGTGCTCTCCCGGCGCGTGGACGTGCGCTCGGCGGTCTCGCTGGTCTGGGGACAGATCGAGGCCGGCAGCGCGCACAACGCCATCCCCTCCACCGGCACCCTGGTCGGAACCATGCGGATCCTCGACGCCGATGCCTGGCGCGACGCCGGGAAGCTTCTCGACCAGATCGTCGAGCAGGTCGCCGCGCCCTACGGGGTCGAGGTCGAGCTCGAGCACATCCGCGGCGTGCCCCCGGTGATCAACAACGAGCGCGAGACCACGCTGCTGGAGAACGCCGGCCGTGAGGTGCTCGGCTCCGAGGGTCTGGAGCTCGCTCCGCAGTCCATGGGCGGGGAGGACTTCGCCTGGATGACCCAGGAGCTTCCCGGGGCCATGTTCCGGCTGGGCACCAACACCCCCGGCGGCCCGGAGTTCGATCTGCACCGCGGTGACTACGTCCCGGATGAGCGCGCGATCGGCTATGGGACCAAGATCATGGTGACCACCGCGCTGGGCGCGATCCGCGAGCTGCGCCGCACCCAGTCCCGCTGAGCCTCGTAGGATGGCCTCTATGACTCAGGACGATGATTTTCTGACCGGACGGATCGCGCGCATCCCGGCCCCGGAGCACGACGCCGACTGGGACCGCCTCACCACTCAGGCCAGGATCGCGATGACACGGGCCTATGCCCCCTATTCGAACTACCCGGTGGGCGCCGCCGCGCTGCTCGAAGATGGGTCGATCATCTCGGGCTGCAATGTGGAGAACGCCTCCTACGGGCTGGGGCTCTGCGCCGAGTGCACCATGATCGGCGCGCTGCAGATGAACGGCGGCGGCCGGATCGTGGCCTTCACCTGCGTGAACCGCGAGGGCGAGTACATCACGCCCTGCGGGCGCTGCCGGCAGCTGCTCCATGAGTTCTCCGCCGAGACGATGCACGTGCGCACGGCGAAGGGCGCCACCACGCTGGCGGCCCTGCTTCCCGAGTCCTTCGGCCCGCGTGATCTTGAGATGACCGATACGGAGACGACATGAGCCCTGCCGGCCTGACCTACGACCGCTCCGCCCATGACGCCGTGGAGCTGATCCGGACCAAGCGGGACCACGGGCGGCTCTCCCAGGAGCAGATCGAATGGATGATCGCGGCCTACACCGACGGGTTCGTCGGCGATGAGCAGATGTCGGCGCTGGCCATGGCGATCCTGCTCAACGGCATGACCCGTGAGGAGATCGGCCACTGGACCGCGGCGATGATCGCCTCGGGAGAACGGATGGACTTCTCCTCGCTGCGCACCCCCGACGGCGCGCGCCGGCTCACCGCCGACAAGCACTCCACCGGCGGTGTGGGGGACAAGATCACGCTCCCGCTGGCACCGCTGGTGGCCAGCTTCGGCGTGCCCGTGCCGCAGCTCTCCGGGCGCGGACTGGGCCACACCGGCGGCACCCTGGACAAGCTCGAATCCATCCCCGGCTGGCAGGCTGAGCTGAGCAACACCGAGCTGCTGCGTCAGCTCGACGAGGTCAACGCCGTGATCTGCGCAGCAGGCCCGGGTCTGGCTCCCGCCGACAAGAAGCTCTATGCGCTGCGCGATGTCACCGGCACCGTGGAGGCCCTGCCGCTGATCGCCTCCTCCATCATGTCCAAGAAGATCGCCGAGGGCACGGACGCACTGGTGCTCGACGTCAAGGCAGGCTCCGGGGCGTTCATGAAGTCCCGGGCGGACGCCGTGGAGCTCGCCCGCACCATGGTCGCGCTGGGCACCGACGCCGGGGTCAGCACCACGGCCCTGCTCACCGAGATGGACACCCCGCTGGGGCTCACCGCCGGCAACGCCATCGAGGTCGAGGAATCGATTCAGGTGCTCTCCGGCGGCGGCCCTGCCGACATCGTCGAGCTCACCGTGGCACTTGCCCGCGAGATGCTCGACGCCGTGGGGATCAGCGGAGTCGACCCGGCAGAGAATCTTCGCAACGGCCGGGCGATGGACTCCTGGCGCCGGATGATCTCCGCCCAGAGCGGGGACCCGGATGCGGACCTGCCGCAGGCCAGGCACAGCCACACCATCACGGCGGCGGTCTCTGGCACCGTGACCCGGCTGGACGCGATGGCCGTCGGGCTGGCCGCATGGAGACTCGGCGCAGGACGTGCCCGGAAGCAGGACTCCGTGCAGGCAGGCGCCGGAGTGCGCATGCATGCCAAGCCGGGTGACACGCTCACCGCAGGCCAGCCGCTGTTCACCCTGCTCACCGACGACGAGCACCGGATCTCCCGCGCCGCGCAGTCGCTCGAGGGGGCGGTGGACGTGGATGCCGACGGCGGCCCGCATGAGGCCCCGGATCTGGTCTTCGACCGGATCAGCGCGGCAGACCTGACCGACTGAGGACATCGGCATGGGGCCTGGAGAACTCCTTGATGCCATCAACGCGGGCATCCTTGACGCCGCCTCCGGGTGGTGGACGCTGGTGGGGCTGTTCCTGCTGTGCATCATCGACGGCTTCTTCCCGATCGTGCCCTCCGACTCTCTGGTGGTCGGTCTGGGCTCGCTCGCGGACGAGCCCGGCACACCGTTCCTGCTCTGGGTGATCCTGGTGGCAGCCGCGGGCGCCCTGCTCGGCGACTTCATCGCCTACCGGATAGGCCGCGCCATCGGCCCGATGCGGTTCGGATGGATGCGTCGACCTGCTCCGCAGCGGACGCTGATCTGGGCTCGGCACGAGCTGGACAAGCGCGGAGTGCTGCTGATCTTCGTGGGCCGCTTCATCCCCGGGGCTCGGGTGGCGATCAACTTCGTCGCCGGCACCACGCGCTTCTCGCTGCGCCGGTTCCTGATCATCGACCTCATCGCCTCTCTGGTCTGGGCCTCCTACTCGGTGGGCATCGGGGCGATCAGCGCGAACATCTTCGACTCGGTGCTGGTGGCGATGACCGTCTCGATCTCCGGAGCGGTGCTGCTGGGCTGGATCTTCGACCGCCTCTTCCGACTTCTCGCGGCCTGGCTGGACCGCAAGGGCGTGCACATCGACCCTGAGGGCTACCTGGACACTGCGGCGCTTCCTGTGGAGGCGCCGCTGCGGCTGCACCGGGACAGGCGCCATCCCGACGACGACGGCACGCCTCCTGCTGAATCCTCCCGCTGAAACATCCAGCGGGGTGTCCCGGCCGAATCTCCTGGGCGACTTCGGGAGCGGTCCTCGATAGACTCGGGCCCATGACTTCCACTGCTTCTGATGTCCGCACTGCCGCCGCCCAGCTCGAAGAGCAGCTGCGCAACCTTCCCAAGGTCTCCCTCCATGATCACCTCGACGGATCGCTTCGCCCGGAGACCCTGATCGAGCTCGCCGCGGAGATCGGTCACGAGCTTCCCGTCCAGGATCCCGAGGAGCTCGCCGAGCGTTTCCGGCAGAACGCAGATGCCGGGTCGCTGGAGAAGTACCTTGAGGCCTTCGCGCACACCGCAGCGGTGATGCAGACCGCGCAGAACCTGCGCCGGGTGGCCAAGGAATACGTGGAGGACTTGGCGGCCGACGGCGTCGTCTACTCCGAGGTGCGCTGGGCGCCCGAGCAGCATCAGGAACAGGGGCTGAGCCTGGACGAGGCCGTCGAGGCCGTGCAGTCGGGCCTGAACGAGGGCATGGAGGCCGTGGCCGAGAAGGACGGCGTGATCGTGGTCGGCCAGCTGGTCACTGCCATGCGTCAGTCCGACCGCGCCTCCGAAGCGGTGGAGCTCGCGCTGCGCCACCGTGATCAGGGCGTGGTCGGCTTCGACATCGCCGGACCCGAGGCTGGCTTCCCGCCGAGCCGATTCGCCGACGCCTTCACCCGACTGGCCAGCGAGATGCTTCCCGCCACGGTCCACGCCGGCGAGGGCGACGGCATCGAGTCGGTCCGTGACGCACTGGTCTCCGGGCGCGCCCAGCGCCTGGGCCACGGTGTGCGCGTGGCCGATGACATCAGCGTCATCGAGAGCGAGCCGGACTCGGCGGCCGGTGAAGAGGTCTTCCAGGTGGAGCTGGGGCCGGTCGCGCGCTGGGTGCGTGACCGCCAGATCCACCTCGAAGTCAGCCCCACCTCCAATCTGCAGACCGGTGCCATCGCGGGCTTCGCCGAGAGCGGGAAGCCCGAGCTCAGCGATCACCCCTTCGACATGCTCTACCAGCTCGGCTTCAACGTCGGTGTCAACACCGACAACCGGCTGGTCTCCGGCGTCACGCTCTCCGGAGAGCTGGCGCTGCTCGCGAGCACCTTCGACTATGGGCTCGCCGAGCTTGCTGACTTCCAGATCAACGCGCTGGAGTCCTCCTTCATCGGTCATGAGGAGCGCGAGGCGCTCGCGGCCATGATCCTCGAAGCCTGGCAGTGACCCGCCCGGAGCCAGCGGCCCCGACGGTGACCTCGTCCAGCGTGATGACCTCCCCCGCAGCGGCGAGCTCTCCGGCGGAGGGGGCGCAGATCAGCGCGCTGCGCTGGGTCATCGCCCGGCTGCGCGAGCACTGCCCGTGGACCTCCCAGCTGACCCACGCCGACCTCACCGAGTACCTGGTGGAGGAGGCCTATGAGGTGCTGGAGGAGATCGAGGCCGGGAGCCTCGATGAGGGTCTGCGCAAGGAGATGGGGGACCTGCTCTTCCAGGTCGCGCTGCACTCCCAGCTTGCCCAGGAGCGCGGCAGCTTTGACCTCGACGGTGTGGCGGAGGCCATCACGGCCAAGCTCGTGCGGCGCAGTCCTCATGTCTTCACCGCCGACGGACAGCTCGCAGTGGATCCCGCAGCCACCGTGGAGCAGGTGGAGGCGGCCTGGACACGGATCAAGGCTGACGAGAAGGCGGACGAGAAGGCGAGCGAGGCGGAGGAGAGAGCTGGCGGCGCAGCGAATGAGAACGCCGCGGAGCCGCCGGTTCACCACCAGCGGGAGACGGATCTGGACGGGGCCTCCGAGAGCCACCTGGCCGGCGTCGTCGGCTCGCTTCCCGCGCACCTGCCCGCGCTCGCCAAGGCGGCCAAGGTCATCGATCGGCTCGGACGCGCCAGCGGTGAACATCTTCCGCCCCGGGCCGGTGAGCCGCCGTCCGCGGCTGACGAGGAAGAGCTCGGTGAACTACTCTTTGCTGTGGTGCGCACCGCACGCGCGAACGGACAGGATCCGGAGCGCGCGCTGCGCAGTCACCTCAACCGACTGAGCTGAACAGCCGGAACGGCGCGGAACTGCGCGGAGCTGCGCTGAACAGTCAGATCTGAACACACCGGCGCAAGGGCGCGCGCGGCACACGTCCAAGTTTCCCACCGAATGAAAAAAACAAGGAGCCGACAGAATATGTCTCTGATCGTCAGTGTGTACGGCCGCGAGATCCTCGACTCGCGCGGCAACCCGACCGTGGAGGTCGACGTCCTCCTCGAGGACGGCAGCTTCGGCCAGGCCGCAGTCCCCTCCGGCGCCTCCACCGGTGCCTTCGAAGCCGTGGAGCTCCGCGACGGCGACAAGGACCGCTACCTCGGCAAGGGCGTCACCGGCGCCGTGGCCGCGGTCAACGATGTCATCGCCTCCGCGCTGGAAGGCCAGGACGCCACCGAGCAGCGCATCGTCGACCAGATCCTGCTGGACCTTGACGGCACCGAGAACAAGAGCTCCCTGGGCGCCAACGCGATCCTCGGCGTCTCCATGGCCGTGGCCAAGGCCGCCGCCGATGCCTCGGACCTCCCGCTCTACAAGTACCTCGGCGGTCCCAACGCCCACCTGCTGCCGGTGCCGATGATGAACATCCTCAATGGCGGCTCCCACGCTGACTCCAATGTGGACATCCAGGAGTTCATGATCGCCCCGATCGGCGCGGCCACGTTCTCCGAGGCGCTGCGCTCCGGCGTGGAGGTCTACCACGCGCTCAAGGCGCTGCTGAAGGAGAAGGGTCTGGCCACCGGCCTCGGCGACGAGGGCGGCTTCGCGCCGAACCTCTCATCGAACCGCGAAGCGCTGGATCTGATCACCGAGGCGATCACGCGGGCCGGGTACACCCCCGGCAAGGACATCGCCCTGGCCCTGGACGTGGCCGCCAGCGAGTTCTTCTCCGACGGTGCCTACACCTTCGAGGGCGAGTCCAAGACCCCCGAGCAGATGAGCGCCTACTACGGCGAGCTCGTCGACGCCTATCCGCTGGTCTCCATCGAAGACCCGCTGGACGAGGACGACTGGGCCGGCTGGAAGACCCTGACCGATCAGATCGGCGACAGGGTGCAGCTGGTCGGCGACGACCTCTTCGTCACCAATCCGGATCGGCTGGGCAAGGGCATCGCCAACAACACGGCGAACTCGCTGCTGGTGAAGGTCAACCAGATCGGTTCGCTCACCGAGACCTTGGACGCGGTCTCGCTGGCCCAGCGCAGCCGCTACACCACGATGATCTCCCACCGCTCCGGCGAGACCGAGGACACCACCATCGCCGACCTCGCGGTGGCCACCAACGCCGGCCAGATCAAGACCGGCGCCCCGGCGCGCTCCGAGCGCGTGGCCAAGTACAACCAGCTGCTGCGCATCGAGGAGGAGCTCGGCGATGCGGCACGCTACGCCGGCGCCTCCTCCTTCCCGCGCTTCAGCGCCTGAGCAGCGCCAGCTCGATGAGGCGCGGCTGAGCAGCGCGGGCTCAGTCCGCACCGCCTGAGCAGAAGCAGCTGACGGGCGACGCCTGCTCAGCTGTGCTGCCTGGACGGGGTGTGGGCCATGGAGCGCCGGTTTCGACCGGTGAGCTCCACGGTCCGCACCCCGTCCTTTTCATGCGCGTGTCAGAACTCGGCGGCGTCGCCGGGTGCAGATATCGTGAGAAGCCACGCCTACTTCCCTCTTCCCCCTCAAGGCGGTGACATCTCGTGCCGAACAGACGCGCATCCTCCTCGGAGGTCAAAGCCCGTGCGGCCCAGGCGCGTCGGCTGGCCGAGCGCGAACAGGTCTCCGGTGAGATCCGGACCCCCGCAGACATCACCGCCCGGCGCGTGAAGCGCGCCGGCGGCTCCTCCGCCTCAGGCTCGGCGAAGACCCCGGTCAGTGCTGCCACCACAGTGCCCGAGCGAACGTTTCCAGGCCGGATGATCGTGCTGAGCATCGTCGTGCTGGTGGTCATCTCCTTCCTCGTGCCCACAGTGCACAGCTTCTTCCAGCAGCGCTCCGAGATGCTCGAGCTCGAGGCGCAGATCGCTGCGGAGCGCCAGGAGCAGGCGCAGCTGCAGTCCGAGCTGCTGCGCTGGGACGATCCGGACTTCGTCCGTCAGCAGGCCCGCGAGCGGATCAACCTGGTCATGCCGGGGGAGCGGCGCTACCAGGTCATGGGAACTGCGGAGGAGCCTTCCGTCGAGGCGGCGGAGCTGGACTCCGCCGAGGTGCGTCAGGACCTGCCCTGGGCAGAGGCCCTCTGGGACTCCCTGGTCCGCTCCGCCGCCACCGACTGAGCTGTCCAGGTCTGTGAAGTAAGCTGGGGCCCCGTGAACTCGACTCTGCCTCGCCCCAGCGATCTGGACACCCTCAGCCTGCAGCTGAGCAGGCCCGTGCGCGACGTCGTCGAGATCCCTGCCCGCTGTGTCTGCGGCAACCCGCTGGTCGCCGCCACCGCCCCGCGGCTGAGCAACGGCATCCCGTTCCCCACCACGTTCTACCTGACTCATCCTGCTGCCACCGCCGCGGTCTCCCGGCTGGAGGCCGCCGGCGTGATGGCCGAGATGACCCAGCGGCTCAGCACCGAGGCTGACCTCGCCGCCGCGCACCGCGCAGCACACGAGAACTACCTCGCTGAGCGGGAGCGCATCCGCGTGCTCGCCGGACTGGATCCCGTCTGGGAGATCGAAGGGGTCAGTGCAGGCGGCATGCCCGAACGGGTCAAATGCCTGCACGTGCTGGTCGGACATTCACTCGCCGTCGGACGCGGAATCAATCTGCTGGGGGACGAGGGACTTGACCGCATCGCGGAGAGCTGGACGCCGGAGACCTGCACCTGCGCCCAGTCCTGGGACCATGAGGCCCCCGTCCCACAGCGAGATCTCAGCCGCCACGTGCGCCGCGCGAACCAGGGCTTCGCCCGGCAGCAGACCTCATCCAGCGAAGACGCGCCCCGCTCGCAGCCCGAAGAGGAGAACGCATAGAGTGCTGCCAGAGCTCTCCGTGAGACAGTCAGACCGCCGAACATCGAAGAACGCACGCCAGGAAGAGGACACCCCATGAGAGTTGCTGCCATCGACTGCGGGACCAACTCCATCCGCCTGCTCATCGCCGATGTCGACGAGGCCGGCCGCGTCACCGATGTGGTGCGACAGATGACTGTGGTCCGACTGGGCGAAGGAGTGGACGAGACCGGAGAGTTCTCCGCAGACGCCCTGGACCGCACCTTCGCCGCCGTGGACAGCTATGCAGCGCTGATCCGCCGTCACCAGGTCGAGGCCGTGCGCTTCGTGGCGACCTCAGCCTCCCGCGATGTGGCCAACCGCGAGGAGTTCATGACCGGCGTGGAGCACCGGCTGGGTGTGGAGCCCGAGGTGATCCGCGGCAGCGAGGAGGCGGGACTCTCCTTCGCCGGGGCGGCCTCGGTGCTGGACTGGGACGCCCAGCGCAAGATCCTCGTGGTCGATCTGGGCGGCGGCTCCACCGAGTTCGTCCTGGGCACCTCAGCCGGGGTCGAGCACGCCATCTCCACGGACATGGGCTGCGTCCGCTTCAGCGAACGGCATATGCGCACCGACCCGCCCACCGACACTGAACAATCCATGACCGCCTTCGAGACCCTCTCCTTCCTGGAGAACGTCTCCGAGGTCATGCCGCTGCACGAGACCGAGGTGGTCATCGGGGTCGCCGGAACTGTGACCACGGTGGCCGCGCATGCGCTCGAGCTCGAGGACTACGAGCCGGACCTGATCCACGGCGCCGAGATCGATCTCGACCGGATCCACCAGTCCGTGGAGGAGCTTGTGCACGCCACCCGCGAGGCGCGCGCCCAGATGCCGATCATGCACCCCGGCCGGGTCGACGTCATCGGTGCCGGGGCGCTGATCTGGGGCACCATCCTGGACTACCTGAACAAGGTGACCGAGGGACGGATCGTCTCCGCCGTCGCCTCCGAGCACGACATCCTCGACGGCATCGCGATGTCCCTGGCGCACACCCGCGCCCAGACCACCGGTGCCGACGCCCAGGCCACCCGCGCCCAGACCAGCGACGCCCAGACCACCGCTGCCGACGCCGAGACCACCGATGCCGAGGCACCTGCATGAACGGCGCACCCCAGAGCCGGCGCACCGGTTCACGCGCACTGAGCGCCGCCATGGTCGCCGGACTCGCACTCGGCTCAGCAGTGGTGGCAGCCCCGGCCGCCCACGCCGACGAGTGGCGGGACCAGCAGTACTGGCTGGAGGACTATGGCGTCACCGAGGCCTGGGAGACCACCCGCGGCGAGGGGATGACCATCGCCGTCATCGACACCGGCGTCGATTCCTCCCACCCCACCCTTGCAGGGGCGGTGGTGGGCGGCGCGGATGTCTCCGGAGCCGGCGACGGCGGGGCCCCCGTCGACCAGATCGCCACCGAGCATGGAACTCTGGTCGCCTCGCTGGCCGCCGGCCGCGGCACCTCGGAAGAGGCCGAGGAGGTCGCCGAGCTCGTCGAGGGAGACTTCGAGGACCTCGATGAGGACGAGTGGGAGGACTGGTGGGATGACTTTGAGTCTGACCTCGAGGAGATCTACGGCGAGGACTGGCAGGAGGCGGTCGACACGGAGGCGCTCGAGGAGTTCGAGGAGACCCGCTCCGCCCCGCGCGAGCTGACCCAGGACGAGACCGGCGACGACGGCGTGGTCGGCGTCGCCCCGGAGGCCTCCATCCTCTCCGTCTCGCTGCTGCTGGAGGATCCCAACCCCTATGGCGGAGGTACCGAGGAGCAGATCGCCGAGGCCGTGACCTGGGCGGTGGACAACGGTGCCGACATCATCAACATGTCCCTGGGCTCCGGCTTCCAGGAATGGCCCGAGTCCTGGGATGAGGCCTTCCTCTACGCCGAGGAGAACGATGTCCTCGTCGTCGCGGCCTCGGGCAACCGCGCCTCGGGTCATCTCTCGGTGGGCGCGCCCGCGACCATCCCTGGGGTGCTCGCCGTGGCCGGAGTGGACGAGCAGCGCAGCATCAGCGAGGACTCCTCCTCGCAGGGCATCGCGATCGGCATCGCCGCCGCGTCCGAGCCCCTGGTCGGCGCGGTCCCCGGCGGGGACTACATGCAATGGAACGGCACCTCCGGTGCTGCCCCGATCGTCTCCGGCGCCGCGGCGCTGGTCTGGGCGGCGAACCCCGAGCTCAGCGCCGCTGAGGTCAAACACCGGGTGCTCTCCACGGCTGACTCCGAGGGGGCCGACGGCGTCGACCCCGAGTACGGGCACGGTGTGCTCGATGTCGCCGATGCCGTGAGCGGGGAGGTCCCAGCCTTCGATGCGTCCCAGTACCCGACCTTGGCTGAATGGGTGCGCGTACATCGCCGCGGCCAGGTCGAGGAGACCGAGCAGCAGGAGATCCCGGAGGACGCCGGCGTCGTGGCCGGCCCCGAGGGTGAGCCCCGGGCCATGCCCGAGGCCAGCCGGGCCAGCACTGCGCAGGACTGGGCCGGGCCGGTGGCACTGGGTGCCGCAGCACTGCTGATCGTCGCGGTGATCACCATGGCCGCGGTGCACTACAACCTCGTGCGCAGACAGGACCCCTGAGCTCTGCTCAGCCGCCCCTGCAGCCGCTGGACGACCAGACCATTCAATGCAGAGCAACGTATAGGATGAAGGATATGGCTATCTCTCAGACACTTTCCGCGAAACCCCGCGTCCTCATCGTCGGCGGCGGCTACGTCGGTCTCACCACCGCACAGCTGCTGCAGAAGAAGGTGAAGGCCGCCGGCGGCATCGTCACCGTCGTTGACCCGATGCCCTACATGACCTACCAGCCCTTCCTTCCGGAGGTCGTGGGCGGTCACATCGAGGCCCGGCACGCAGTGGTCTCCCACCGCCGCCACCTCAAGGACTCCGAGATCATCACCGGCAAGGTCACCGGCGTGGATCACGACGGACGCACCGCCACTGTGGAGCTCTCCCAGGGCGAGACCGTGGAGCTGCCCTACCAGGACATCATCATGGCCGCCGGCGCGACCACGAAGACCTTCCCCATCGAGGGCCTGGCTGAACACGGCATCGGCCTGAAGACCATCGAAGAGGCGCTGACGCTGCGCAATCACATCCTCGAGCGCATCGAGGCCGCCTCGGTGATGACCGACGAGAAGGCCAAGTCCCGCGCCTTGACGTTCACCGTGGTGGGCGGCGGCTTCGCCGGCATCGAGACCATCGCGGAGATGGAAGACATCATCCGCGCCGCCGTGGGTGCGAACCCGCGCGTGGGCCAGACCGATGTGCGCATCGTCATGGTCGAAGCCATGGGTCGCGTCATGCCCGAGGTGACCGAGGACCAGGCCGTCGGCGTGGTCGAGCACCTCCGCGGTCGCGGCATCGAGGTGCTGCTCAACACCTCGCTGGGCTCCGTCGTGGACGGCGAGCTGACGCTGATCAACATGGGGGACAAGTCCGAGGCTGATCGTTTCGAGTCCGACACCCTGGTGTGGACCGCAGGCGTGGCCGCAAACGTGGTCGCCAAGAACTCCGGCTTCCCGGTGGATCCCCGCGGCCGCGTCACCGGCGCCGCGACCCTGCAGATCGCCGATGAGGATGGCAAGGTGCTGCAGAATGCCTGGACCGCGGGCGACATCTCCGCGATCCCGGACCTCTCCGGCGGAGGGCTCCCCGACGGCACCTGCGTGCCCAACGCCCAGCATGCTTCGCGCCAGGCCAAGGTGCTGGCGAAGAACCTGCTGGCTGCGAGCTATGGTCAGGGCCAGCTCAGCGAGTACAAGCACGACTCCCTCGGAGCCGTCGCCGGCCTGGGCATGTTCCAGGGCGTGGGCAACCCGCTCAAGGTCAAGATCAGCGGATTCCCCGCCTGGATGGCACACCGCGGCTACCACGCCATGGCGATCCCCACGATGGAGCGCAAGATCCGCGTGGTCGGCGGCTGGATCAACGAGCTCGTGCTGGGCCGGGACTACACCCCGGTGCGCGACCTGGAGACCCCCTACCGCCAGTTCCAGGAAGCTGCAGGAGGCGGAAAGAAGAAGGAAACCTCACCGAGCTGACCAATAGGCATGATGCAGAGCTGAGACAAGAAGGCGGGCTGTCAGTGACAGCCCGCTTTCTGCCCCTATAGCCCAATCGGCAGAGGCAACCGACTTAAAATCGGTCCAGTGTGGGTTCGAGTCCCACTGGGGGCACCTCCAGTGATGTGCACGACCAGCCTCTCGCCATGGGTGAGTATGCGAGGATTCGGCTGAGGATGAGTGCACAGGTGAGGAAACGCGCCGACGCGGGTTCGGCGGCGGGATCCTCGCCCGGCCCGGCTCAGCGCACACCGCGGGCGGCGAGGGCCTCTGCGGTCTCCTCGGCGTGGCGCAGGCTCATCACCAGCAGCGGCATCACCGTGGCACGTGGAGTGGGCCGCATGCCGCGTGCGCGCTGGGCCTCGCGGATCTCGGAGTAGAAGGACAGGATCACGGGCACGGAGCGGATCGTCAGCGAGAGGCCCAGTGAGATGCGCTCCGAGCTGAGTCCGAATCGGGCCAGCTGGGGGTCCAGCGGACGCAGCAGCCTCTCGCAGCCGGAGAGGATGTCAGAGGTCGCCGTGCTCAGGGTGAACAGAGCCGCCAGCAGAACGACGGCGAGCACCCGGGTCAAGTTGAACGCCGTCTCTGCGGGGCTCAGGAAGATCAGCCCCGGGAGGGTCAGCACCAGCACGAGCCATTTGAGCCGCCAGAGCTGGGCCAGCAGGGCTCCCGGGCCGAGGCCGGAGAGCACATAGCCGGCCAGCACACTGGCCCAGATCACCAGCAGCACCCAGGGGTTCTCGCGGAAGATCGACGCGGACAGGGCGGCGAGAAAGATGAAGAGGAACTTCGCGCCCACCGGCATGCGGTGCAGCGCGGAGCGTCCGGCGCGGTAGAGCGGGATCATGGGACCGCCGAGTTCCTGCGTCGCAGCACCGCCGAGTCCCTGCCTCGCAGCGCCAGCCTGCCTGGCAGCATCACCGGGATGCCGGTCGCCGCCGCTCGCGGGCGTGGGTGAAGGGCGCGGGATAGGCCCGCGCCAGTGAATGGGTCAGCGTCACCGCGATCGCTGTCTTGATCGCATCGCCGGGGAGGAAGGCGAGATTGAGCAGCAGCGCCTGCTCCAGGCTCAGTCCCAGCTGGAAGGCCATCACCGGCAGACCGCAGGCGTAGACCACGAGGATCCCGCCGAGCAGCGTTCCGGTGATGGTGCGCCAGAGTCGCAGCGGCCAGGACGACTGGGTGATGAGCCCGACGACGAAGGCTCCCGGTATCCAGCCCAGGGCGAAGCCCGCGCTGGGCCCCGCGAACGCGCCGAGGCCGCCCGACCCCTGCGAGAGCAGCGGCAGGCCAGCCACGACCAGCAGGTGCAGCAGCGCGATGGCTCCTGCCCCGCGCCACGGGCCGAGCACCGCCCCGGCGAGCATCACGCCCAGGGTCTGCAGGGTGATGGGGACGCCGCCGGCCAGCGGGATCGCCGGAAGCTGGCCCAGCACCGCGACCAGGGCCGCGAACATGGCCATCTGGGAGATGCTTCGCACGGCTGAGCTGGTGCCGAGCGGGGCGCTGCGGGTCGCGGGGGAGGCGGGGGTCTGGTGCTGAGATCTGTTGAACACCGTTCAAATATAGCGCCCATCCCGGCTCAGGTTCGGCCTGCGGCGGATTCCCTGCGGATTTCCCGCCTCGAATCAGTCCACAGGGGGCCGGGGCGTTAGAATATTCAAGGACTCGTCCCTCGCGGGAACGGCCGGTCGGCTGTGACCTGCGAGGACGAAAGATGACATCCACCCGAGCACCGATAGGAGTGCGGTCACACCATGTCCAACCCGATCTTCAACACCGGTGCCTTCCCTGACCAGTTCAGCGAGAAGAAGCGTGAGCGGCGCCGGTTCTATATGAATGACCAGGGTGGCGTCACCGAGCAGCAGCGCCGGCAGGCCCCCGCCCAGGGTCAGCCCTTCGCCGCGCAGTACGGCATGCCGGGACAGCAGGCCGGCGCCGGACGCGCAGGTGCGGACCAGCTGAACCAGCAGTACAACCTGCCCGACGCCGCAGGTTCGCAGGGCGCCCCGATGACCTACGACGACGTCATCCGCAAGACCGTCACCAGCTTCGCCGTCCTGCTGGTGGGTGCGGCGGTCGCCGTCGCACTCGGAGTGGTCATGCCCGGTCTGGTGATGGGCCTCGCGCTCGTCGCCGTTCTGGTCGGCTTCGGCCTCGGACTGGTCAATGCCTTCAAGAAGGAGCCGAACCCGGCTCTGATCCTTGCCTACTCGGCCACCCAGGGCTTCTTCCTCGGTGCCATCACCATGATGCTCGAGGGCATGTTCCCAGGCATCGCCGTGCAGGCCGTGATGGCCACCGTGGCGGTCTTCGGCACCATCCTCGCGCTCTTCAAGTCCGGAAAGATCCGGGCCACTCCGAAGCTGAACAAGATCTTCTTCGTGGCGATCATCGGCTATGCCGTGTTCTCGCTGATGAACTTTGGTCTCATGATATTCACCGACATGGGCATGTTCGGTCTGCGTTCAGGCTGGTTCGGCATCGCCATCGGCGTCTTCGCCATTCTGCTGGCCTCGTACTCCCTGGTCATGGACTTCACCAACATTCAGGAGGGTGTGGACGCAGGGGTCGCTCAGAAGTACGGCTGGGCCGCCGCCTTCGGTCTCACCGTCTCTCTGGTCTGGCTCTACATCGAGATCCTGCGAGTCATCGCGATCGTCCGTTCGATGGCTGAATGACCACCGGTGGGTTCAGCGCCGCAGCCTGGCGCTGAGCCCGCGATGCTCTCGTCCGAGAGCCGCCGGGCCCGTTCGACGCATTCGCTGCGTGGGACGGGCCCGTCCTTGTTAAGAACATGTGGATCCCATGTCAGGATGGTCCAATGAACACAGTCGAAAAGATCGAGCTGATGGAAGAGGACGTCCCGCCGCGGATGGCGGAGGAGCAGCGGATCCAGGATGACGTCCCCTGGGGCATCCGGATCGCTGCCGCCTGGTCCTGGCGGGTCATCATGATCCTGGCCTTCATCGGCGTGCTGATCTGGCTGCTCAGCCATGTCTCGCTGCTGATCATCCCGCTGCTGGTCGCCGCCCTGCTGGCCACGCTTCTGCGCCCGCTCCACAACCTCTTCGTCAAGATCAGGTTTCCGCGCGTGCTGGCTGCGATCAGCAGCCTGCTCGTGCTCATCGGCCTGGTGGCCGGGCTGCTGTGGCTGGTCGGCCAGCAGCTCTTCACCGGGTTCGCCGAGATGGCCACCCAGGTCCAGGAGGGTCTCTTCGAGCTGGTGACCGTCGCGGAGGAGACTGCGGCTGGTTTCGGCGTCGAGATCTCCACCGATCAGATCAACCAGGGGCTCGAGGAAGGCCTGACCTACGTTCAGGACAACTCCGAAGCCATCCTCGGCGGTGCCATGAGCATCGGCTCCACCGCCGGCAACATCCTCGTGGGACTCGTCCTGGCTCTGTTCACCCTGGTCTTCTTCCTCGCCGACGGTCGCAAGATCTGGGACTTCATGGTGTTCTTCGCCCCCGGCAAGCACCGCCCCGCCATCCATGGTGCCGGTCGCCGCGGCTGGACCGCGCTGGGATCCTATATGCGCATCCAGGTCTTCGTGGCTGCGGTGGACGCCGTGGGCATCGGCGTCGGCGCGGCCATCCTCGGCGTTCCGCTGGCGCTGCCGGTGGCGGTGCTGGTCTTCCTGGGCTCCTTCATCCCGGTGGTCGGCGCCGTGGTCACCGGATTCGTGGCCATCCTCCTGGCGCTGGTCGCCAACGGGCTGGTCAATGCGCTGTTCATGGTCGGCGTCGTGCTGCTGGTCCAGCAGATCGAGTCCAACATCCTGCAGCCCATCGTCATGGGCAAGGCAGTGAAGCTGCATCCGCTGGCAGTGATCCTCGCGGTGACCGCGGGCACCACTCTGCTGGGCATCGTGGGCGCCCTCTTCGCGGTGCCGGTGCTGGCCTTCGTGAACCGCGCCGCGCAGTACCTCGTGAAGGAGGAATGGCGATCAGACCCCGAGGCGAAGGCGATGGAGCGGCTGGAGAAGGAAGAAGCCATCAAGCGCGCCGCTGAGAAGGAGGTGCAGGAGGCGGAGGAGCAGGCCTCGCTGGCGAACATCACCCGGCGGCTGAAGGAGACCATCCCCGGCCTCAACCCCGACCGCCGAGCCTTCGCACGTCGAGGCGGCGCTGCGGCGGGTACGGTGACACGCACCGAGACCCAGACAGACTCCACGACCCAGACCGGCTCGTCACCGCGCAGCGACCCGCAGGCGCCGGGTGAATCCGGGCCTGCGAGGTCGTCCAGGACACAGACCAGTGGCAGCTCGGGCGGGGAGACTACGATCGCCGGAGACGACCACCCCCGGCCGGAGGATGAGGGCAGAAGAGAATGACACAGATCCGACACAGCACGGGTTCCGCGTCGGAGCCCGCAGCCCGCAGTGATCCAGCCCGCCCAGGAGCACAGCTGAGCGTGCAGCTCGAAGACATCCAAGCGGCCCAGGAGCTGCTCGCCGACATCATCGTGCGCACTCCCATGGAGCACTCCCGCGCGCTGGGCCGCCTGGTGGATGCCACCGTGCATCTGAAGGCCGAGAACCTCCAGCGGGCAGGCTCCTTCAAGGTGCGCGGCGCCTATGTGCGCATGGCCCGGCTCTCCGCGGAGGAGAAGGCGAGGGGAGTGGTCGCCGCCTCGGCAGGCAACCATGCCCAGGGTGTGGCGCTGGCAGCCAAGAAGCTGGGCATCACCGCCAAGATCTACATGCCGCACGGGGTCGCGCTGCCCAAGCTCGCCGCCACCCGGGACCACGGCGCGGAGGTGATCCTCTATGGCTCCGACGTCGACGAGGCCCTCGCCGAGGCGCAGCGGCACTCGGATGAGACCGGATCGGTCTTCATCCATCCCTTCAACAACACCGATGTGGTCGCCGGACAGGGGACCATCGGCCTGGAGATCCTGGAGCAGGAGCCCGAGGTCGACACCGTGATCATGGGGATCGGCGGGGGAGGCCTGTTGGCGGGCTCGGCCGTGGCGATCAAGCAGCAGGCGGCCCGGCTGGGTCGCGAGGTCAAGATCATCGGGGTCCAGGCGGAGAACGCGGCCGCCTACCCGCCGTCGCTGGCCGCAGACGCGCTGGTGCCGATCAAGGGGGTGCGCACCATCGCCGACGGCATCGCCGTGGGACGCCCCGGCGAGATCCCCTTCGAGATCATCAAGGAGCTGGTCGACGAGGTCGTCACGGTCAGCGAGGACGCGATCGCACGGGCCCTGATCTTCCTGCTGGAGCGCTCCAAGATGGTCGTCGAGCCCGCCGGAGCGGTGCCTGTGGCGGCGCTGATGGAGGGCAAGCTCGCCGACCTGGGGATCGAGTCGAAGAACGTGGTGGCGGTGCTCTCCGGAGGCAATATCGACCCCATGCTCATGCTGCGCGTGATCCAGCACGGTCTCTCCGCCGCTCAGCGCTTCCTCACCGTCAAGCTCATGCTCAAGGATCTGCCCGGGGAGCTGGCCACGATCTCACAGATCATCGCCGATGCTGATGCGAACGTCACCGGCGTGGACCACAGCCGGATCGGCGGCGCGCTCTCGATGGGCGAGGTCTCCATCGTGATCAACATGGAGACCAAGGGCGCCGAGCATTCGGAGCGGGTGCTCAACCGGCTGCGCGCCCAGGGCTATGAGCCGATGGTGCCGCAGCACTGACCCTGGCCCTCACAAAGACGACGGCGGGCCCCTCACCAGGTGAGGGGCCCGCCGTCGTCGTTGCGAGGTCTCAGCCCTTGAAGGGCTCCGCGGAGATGATCTCCACCGGGATGTCCTTGCCGTTGGGCGCGGAGTAGCTCAGCTTGTCACCGGGCTTGGTGCCGTTGATGGCTTCGCCGATGGGGGAGCGCTCGGAGTAGACCTCCAGGTCCGTGTCTCCGGCGATCTCGCGGTTGCCGAAGAGGAACTTCATCTTGTTGCCGGCGATCTTGGCCTCGACGAGCATTCCGGGCACCACGGAGTCGCCGGTGGGGGCGTCGCCGACGTAGGAGTTCTCGAGCAGGTCGTTGAGGTAGCGGATGCGCGCCTCGGCCTTGCCCTGCTCCTCCTTGGCCGCGTGGTAGCCGCCGTTCTCCTTGAGGTCGCCCTCTTCGCGGGCGGACTCGATGCGGTCAACGATCTCCTGGCGGCCGGGTCCGCTGAGGTGCGCGAGCTCGCCCTTCAGCCGGTCGTAGGCCTCCTGGGTGAGCCACTGAGCATTCTCGTCGATCTCGGGGGTGTTCGTTGACACGGTTCATCTCTCCTTTTCATGCAAAGACCCCGCCGGGGGACGGCATGGTGTTCCGGCCCTGGGTCCGGAACCTGCCTCGGCGGGGTGTTGTTGCGTTCCACACATGGTAGTGGTGCCGCTCCGGATTCTCAATCAGGACCGTACGGGTCAGTCGGAGCCTGCTCCGGCTTCGGCCGCAGGCGGTGGAAGGAAGCCCGCTTCGCTGAAGGCGGAACGCGCCCTCTCCCCGGCCATCACGCCCAGGAACTCCTCCGCCGCAGCATCGTCCTCCGGATCATCCAGCACCCCGGCCCAGACCTGGGTGGTGGAGCCGTGGAAGCCGGGAATCTCGAAGGTCTGCAGCGGGGTGTCTCGGGCCAGCACATCGGTGACATAGGCCAGGGCCGCATCGCTGCGTCCGGCCGTCAGCGCGGTCAGTGCGCTCTCCGGCTCCGCGGCACCGCCGGCGCTCGCCAGCGTCATGTCCCTGGCCTCGAGCTCAAGGCCGAACGTTCCGGAGAGGTCCGTGATCTGCTCGGTGCAGGGGGCGTCCTCGGCGCAGGTGCTCACGCTCAGGTCAGCAGCGCGGGCCGCGAAGTCATTGAAGCCCTTGATGCTCTGGGGGTTCTGCGGCGTGGCGACCAGCACGAGCCGGTTGCTCGCCAGCGGAAGCGGATCGCCCTTGATCAGGCCGTCCTCGGTGAGCTCCTGCATATGTTCCCGCGAGGCGGTCACGACGATGTCGGCCTGATGCTCGGAGTTCGCGCGGCCCAGCAGGGCTCCTGCGTCGAGGTAGTCGATCTCGGCCGAGATTCCGCTGCCGCGGTCATAGAGGTCGGCGCTGAGCCGCTCCAGCGCAGGCTCGGTGGAGTGAGCCGCCAGCACTCTGACGCTGCGGTCCTCACTGGGCTGGACCTGGTACGGGGAGCCACATGCGCTGAGCACGAAGGCGGCCACGAAGCAGAGCAGGAGCACGAGCGCGATGACGCCGCGGAGTCGGAAGAACAAAGAGTCAGGTTTCACAGACTGGTCCCTGGGTGCGTATGGGAGCCCGTCTGCTAGAGCTCGGTGTGTGGTGCCGAAGGATCGGTGCCGAAGAATCGGTGTTGGACCAACCTACCAGCAGGAGTCGACCATTCCGGTGACTCCACGAGTCTCGGTCCGCACATCGGTGCTGTAGTACTGGGTGCGGTCCTCGGGGCCGGTGCCCTCCTGGGGGCCCAGGGTGACGATCTCCGCCCCGACGACGGCATAGCTGCTGTCGAGCACGTGGATCATGCAGCGGGCCGTGGCGTCGAGATCCTTCGTGACCTGGAAGTCCACTGTGGCTTCCGTGTCTGAGGTGATCGTGTAGCCGACGTCGTTGTGGGTGATCTGGCCGATGGAGTTGCCCACGGTGAAGTAGATCATCGCTGCCAGCGCCAGCAGAAGCGTGCCCAGGATCATCCATCGCTGGGACTTCTTCGACACGCTGCGCCGAGGCGCGCCATACCGCGACTCCATGCCGGAGGGGGCGGTCGCGGTGGTGCTGGACTCGGTCATCGGGACTATTCTAGGTGCTTATGTCGAGCTCTCACCTCACCGCCTCCACGATGTCCTCCCCGGACGACTCCGCAGCCCGCTCTGCACCCCGGGACCTTCCGGACTCCACAGGTCTGCGCATGCTCGCCGTCCACGCCCACCCCGACGATGAGTCCTCCAAGGGGGCGGCCATGATGGCCGCCTACGCCGCCGCCGGCGCCGAGGTGATGGTGGCCACAGCCACCGGAGGCGAGCGGGGCGACCTGCTCAACCCCGCGGCCGGAGAGATCTTCGCCTGCCAACGGGACCTTCCCGGAGTGCGCCGGCTGGAGATGGCCGAGGCCGCTGCGGCGCTGAACGTCCAGCACATCTGGCTCGGCTTCTCCGATTCGGGACTGCCCGAGGGTGATCCGATGCCGCCGCTTCCCTTCGGCAGCTTCGCCACGCTGCCGCTGGAACAGGCCGCGGCACCGCTGGTGCGTCTGGTGCGCAGGTTCCGTCCCCACGTGGTCATCTCTTATGACGAGTCCGGCGGCTACCCCCACCCGGACCACATCATGAGCCACAAGATCACCGTGGAGGCGTTCCGAGCCGCCGGCGACGCCACGCGGTATGAGGACCTGGGCGAGGCCTGGCAGCCGCAGAAGCTCTACTACGACCGCGCGTTCAACCCCGGCCGGTTCGAGGCGATCCACAATGCGCTGGTGGAGGCCGGGTACGAGTCTCCCTACGAAGAGAGGCTGCTGCGCTTCCGCGACGGCTCGATCCCCTGGATGACCGATCATGAGGTCACCACGCAGATTCCGGTGGGCGCCTTCCTGGAGCAGCGGGACCTCGCGCTGCGAGCCCACCGCACACAGGTGGAGCCCGACGGCTTCTTCTTCGCCACCCCCAATGACTTCCTGCGCGAGGTCTACCCCTATGACGACTATGTCCTGGTCGAATCCCTGGTGGAGACCGAGCTGCCAGAGCATGACATCTTCAGCGGGCTGCGCTGACCGGCGCTCGGCTGGGCTGGGCTGATCGGCGCTGGCCTGGCCGGTGCGGGCTGATCGTGCCGGGCTGGAATGACCGGTGCCGGACAGCCAGACTCCATGCGCGGCAGGCTTTCTCGGGTGATTTCTACAACGCGTAGACTTGGCCCAGCTGTCGCCGTCGGCGGCGGCTCCCGCACAGCGGTCCGGCAGGACTGACGACGTTCAAAGGCAGAGACACCCGTGGACCTATTTCCGCTGCTGAGCAGTGTGAGCCCAGGTGGGGGCGGCGGCGACGCTCCCGAGCTTCGTCCTGGACTCAACGAGCAGGACATCACCCCTGGGATCGAGGGATTCCTCTTCACCGCAGTGGTGGTGGTGCTGCTCATCGTGGTGATCCGCGACCTCGCCAAGCGCGTGCGCCGGATGACGTACCGCGCCCAGGTCGAGGAAGAGATGTACGGGGAGGAGCCGGAGTTCCCCGGGGAGATCACTGAGGCTGAGATCTCCGCCGCCCAGCAGCGTTCCCGGGTGGCCGCCGCCGAGGCCCGCTTCGGCCCCGCACCAGTGACCGAGCCGGCCCCGGCCGAAGCAGACCCGGAGCAGCCCCCTTCCCCCCGCTGAGCCCCCACCCCGCTGAGCCCCCAACCCGTCGAGCCCTCAACGCCGCTGAGCGCCCAGCTCTGCTGAGCCGCTCCACCCCGTGGAGGGCGGATTCTCCGGGGAGTTGAGTGGGTTCTGCCCGCACGGAGAATCCGCCGCTCAACGTGGCCGGGCCGTGTCTTACACTGGGCCCATGGTGACCACCCTGCCCTATGGATCCTGGCCCTCGAGCATCTCAGCCGAACAGCTCGCCGTGGGAGGCAACCGGCTCGGCTCCCCACGCTGGGTCGGACCGCAGCTCTGGTGGAGTGAGGCGCTCGCCGCTGAGGGCGGTCGCCAGACCATCGTCCGCACGACCGGGGATCCGCTGACCGTCTCCCCTCACCCCGACGACGCCGCTCGTCCCGAACCGCGGCATCCCGCCACGCAGGGTCCGGACCCCGTGACCGTCCTGCCCGCACCGTTCAATGCGCGTTCCCGAGTCCACGAGTACGGCGGCTCGTCCTGGATCGCGCTGACCCGCAGCGACGACGCCGAGGGTGGCGCTGCGGATCCGCTCGTGCTGTTCGTGAACTTCGCCGATCAGCGGATCTATGCCTTCACCGAGGGGACACGCCCGCGCCCGATCAGCCCGGAAGGACCTGAGGTCCCCTCGGCCGGAGGCCCCTCGCTGCGCTGGGCCCAGCCCACCGAAGTCACCCTGGCCGACGGTACGCGGGAGGTCTGGTGGGTCTGTGAGGAGCATCTCGGCGGAGAAGACGCAGACGGGGCGCCCAGGATCGAGCGCTATATCGCCGCGGTGCCGCTGGACGGCTCTGCGGTCGAGGATGAGTTCGCGATCCGCAAGGTCACACCTGCCTCGCGCTTCGTCGCACATCCGCGGCTCTCCCCGGATGGGACCCAGCTGGCCTGGATCTCCTGGGAGCACCCGCAGATGCCGTGGGACGGTACCCAGCTGCATGTGGGTCACGTCGTCGCCGGCATGGTGGTCAATGAGCGGGTGCTCGACGGCGGCACCCAGGTCTCGGTGCTGCAGCCCGAGTGGAGGCGTGCCGGTGAGCTGGTCTACCTCAGCGACCGCTCCGGATGGTGGAACCCCTGGACCGTGACGCTGGCCCCTGAGGGTATGACTGACGCGTCCGGGCATGTGGGGACAGCCGTCATGGAGGAGCCTCGTCAGCTGCTCACCGATGAGCAGGAGCACGCCGGGCCGCTGTGGCAGCTCGGAGAGAGCTGGCTGACGCCCATCGACGCGGACCACGCACTGAGCGTGCATGGAACGGCCACCGATTCGCTCGGGGTGCTGGACCTCGCCCGCGGCGGCATGCAGCCGCTGGAACTGCCGCACACCACCCTGCACGGCGTGGCCCTGCGCCAGGACGGGGCGCTCGCCGTCTACGGCTCCTCCACCACCGCCTTCCCCGCGATCAGCGTGGGTCGGCTCGGCATCGTGGGTGAGCAGTGGCAGGTCGACCGCCTTGCCGTCGTCCGCTCCTCACGTGAGGACGCTCCTGACCCTGCTCTGCTGCCCGCGCCGGAGCCGATCACCCTCGCCGACGCCTCGGGTCAGCAGATCCACGCGGTGCTGTACCGTCCCCGCCAGGAGGGCTTCGCCGCCCCGGAGGGAGAGCTGCCGCCCTTCATCGCTCAGGTCCACGGCGGCCCCACGGGGCAGGCGGCCGTCGGGCTCTCGCTCGGTGTGGCCTACTACACCTCCCGGGGGATCGGAGTGGTCGACATCAACTACGGAGGCTCCACCGGATTCGGCCGCGCGTATCGGGACCGGCTCATGGGGGAGTGGGGCGTGGTGGATGTCGCAGACACCGTGGCCGTCATGGAGCATCTTGTGACCCAGGGGATCGCCGACGGCGACCGGTTGGGCATCGAAGGGGGCAGCGCCGGAGGCTGGACCACGCTGGCCTGTCTGACCCGGACCACGACCTTCTCCGCCGGGGTCTCCAGCTTCGGCGTGGCCGATCTGGTCGCGCTCGCGGAGGACACCCATGACTTCGAGTCCAGGTACCTCGACGGGCTGGTGGGACCGTATCCGGAGGCCGCGGAGATCTACCGCGAGCGCGCGCCGCTGAACCACGTGGATTCGCTGCAGACCCCGGTGCTGCTGCTGCAGGGAGACGAGGACCCGATCGTCCCGCCGAACCAGGCGGAGATGTTCCGCGATGCCTTGGCCGCGAAGTCCATCCCGCATGCGTACCTGCTCTTCGCCGGCGAGCAGCATGGGTTCCGCAGGGCGGAGAACATCATCACCAGCTTCGAGGCTTCGCTGAGCTTCTATGGGCAGATCTTCGGATTCGAGCCCGAGGGCGTCCCCCGCCTGGAGCTCACCACCTCTGCGGGCTGAGCGGGGGTCCCGGCCCGGTGCTCAACGGGGGTGGGGCGCCGCGCAACGTGGAACTCGAGGCGCCGGTGCGCGAGACTGGGTGGATGGGACACCGCCTCGCCGAAAGCTCCTCGCTGTACCTTCGCTCCCACGCCGAGAACCCCGTGGGCTGGTTCCCCTGGGGCGCTGAGGCCTTCGCCGAGGCGCGCCGCCGGGATGTCCCGGTGTTCGTCTCGATCGGCTACGCGGCGTGCCACTGGTGTCATGTGATGGCGCGCGAGTCCTTCGCCGATGAGGCGCTCGCGGGCGTGCTGAATGAGCGCTTCGTCGCGATCAAGGTGGACCGCGAGGAGCATCCGGATGTCGATGACACCTATATGGCGGCCACCCAGGCGATGACGGGCCAGGGCGGCTGGCCGATGAGCGTCTTCACCCTGCCCGACGGCCGGGTGTTCCATGCCGGGACTTACTTTCCGCCGCGTCGCGTGGGCCAGGTGCCCTCCTTCGCGGAGGTGCTCGAAGCCGTGCACGCCGCCTGGACCCAGCGCCGTGCGGAGGTGGAGACCTCCGCCGAGCAGATCGCCGCCTCGCTCGGAGCCCAGCGCCGCCAGCAGGCAGGCCTGGCCACCACTGTCGCCACGGAGGCGAAGGCCCCGGATTCCTCCCCATCGGCGCCCACCATGGACGCGGCAGAGCTGGACGGTCTGATCGCCGAGGCGCTGCAGGTGCTCGCCGAGCAGGAGGACACCGCGCACGGCGGCTTCGGCTCCGCGCCGAAGTTCCCACCGTCCCCGCTGCTCGGCTTCCTGCTCGAGCACGCCGCCTGGGACCGCGGCTCGCCGGCCGCCGGGCTGGCGATCCGCACGCTGGAGACGCTGAGCCGCTCCGCGCTGTTCGACCAGGTCGAGGGCGGGTTCGCGCGCTATGCCACCGATCTGGCCTGGGCGCTGCCGCATTTCGAGAAGATGCTCTACGACAATGCCCAGCTGCTGGGTCACAGCGCCCGGCTCAGCGTGCACCCCGCCGCAGACGCCGAGCAGCAGGAGCGGGCCGCCCGCCAGGCCAGGATGAGCATCGACTGGCTGACCCGGCGCATGCTCCTCGAGGACTCGGGCCTGCTCGCCTCCTCGCTGGACGCCGACACCGTCGACGAGCACGGCCAGCACGCAGAGGGGGCCACCTACCTGTTCAGCGACGAGGAGCTGCGCCAGGCGGCGCTCGCCGCCGGGCTCGACGAGACCGCGGCGCAGCAGCTTCTTGCCCTGAACCACGGAGTGCCCGCGGATGAACATGCGCTGCGCTCGGGCTCCCCGCTGCACATCACTGCCGAGACCCCGCGCACCCTGCATTTCGAGGCACCGCTGACCGGGGCCCAGACCAGACTCTGGGACCGCGTCCTGCCGGAGCTGCGGCGTCGTCGTGCGCAGCGGAATCAGCCCGCCCGCGATGAGAAGGTCGTGGCCGCGTGGAACGCGCAGGCCATCAGCTCGCTGGCGGTGGCGGCCGCGCTCTGGGCCGATGAGGCCCTGCTGGCCGACGCCGAGGAGTTGGCGCAGCGGCTCTGGGAGACCCACACAGCCCTCGACGACGACGGCGCCGCCCGCGTCCACCGGATCTCCTACGCCGGAGCCCGTGCCGCTGAGCTGGGCGGACTTGCCGATCACGCGCACCTCGCCGTGGCCTGCTTCCAGCTCAGCTCCGCCGGAGCCGCCGGTGCACCCGCAGCAGGAGCACACGGAGACTCCGGAGCTGGGACCAGCGAGACCGGGGGAGCAGCGGGAGAGCGCCGATGGCTCGAGCGCGGCGAGGCGGTGCTGCGGCAGATGCTGAAGACCTTCGTGCAGCACCAGGACGGCGAGCTGCAGCTGCTCGAGACCGCCGACGTCGGCGGCCTGCTCTCCGCCGCCCAGCAGGGCCCGCTGCTGGCCACCCCGCTGGACGGTCCCGAGCCCAGCAGCGTCGCGGCGCTGGGTCAGGCCCTGCAGATGGCCGAGGCGCTGGAGCTGCTCGGCGCCGAGGACATCCGGCCCGCGCAGATCCTGCAGCATGTGAAGCTCGCCGCGCCCAAGGCGCCCACCGTGGTCGGTGCCTCGCTGCTGGTCGCAGGCCGCGCGGCGCGGAGGTCGCCGGCCTTCCGCTTCCTCGGGGGCACCGCCGAACACCTGGTGGAGGTCCGGCGGGCGGGCGCGCTCTATGGGGTGTTGGTGGAGCCGGTGGCAGCGGAGCTGGTGGATCCGGAAAGTCCGCTGCGGCTGAGCGTGTGTCTCAATGCCGTGGGCTCGATGATCTGTCTGCCCCCGGTGGACTCGGTGCCGGCTGCGCTCGATGGCCTGCGCTGAGGCGGGGGAGAGGACTCAGCCCAGCAGGGCGAACATGATCGCGATGTAGTGGCAGATGAAACCGATCAGCGTGCAGGCGTGGAAGAGCTCGTGGAACCCGAACCACTCCCGCGAGATGTTGGGACGCTTGAGAGCGTAGAAGACGGCCCCGATGATGTAGGCGGCCCCGCCCACGCAGATCAGTGTGGCCGCCACCGCATCGGCGGCGAAGAAGTCTCCGATGAAGATCAGCGCCGCCAGGCCGAGGATCACATAGCTGGGGGTGTAGAGCCAGCGAGGTGCGCTGGTCCAGAAGATCCTGAAGGCGGCGCCGACCAGGGCTCCGATCCACACCGAGACCAGCAGGATAGTGTCTCTGGGCTCCGGCAGCAGAGCCAGCGTCAGCGGGGTATAGGTGCCCGCGATGATCAGCATGATGTTGGTGTGGTCCAGGCGCTTGAGCACCATGCCTGTCCGGTGAGACCAGTTCCCCACATGGTAGGTGGCGGAGACGACGAAGAGCATCAGCCCGGTGATCACATAGACCACGCAGGCCGCACGCAGCGCTCCCGACGGCGCCAGGACGATGAGCACGATGCCGGCGATCAGCGCGAACGGGATCATGCCTGCGTGCAGCCAGCCGCGCAGCCGGGGCTTCACGTGCGAGGAACCGGCGAAGGAGGCGCTGCCGGGGCCTTCCTGGGCTGCTTCGAGGACGGGATGCTCGGTCTGCTGCTCGTCGGGGGACACGGCACAAGTGTAGGACGGAACCGAACCGGCCAGTAACCTCGTGTGGCGCAGAACGCAGCACGTCGGCCGATCAGCCCAGCCCGGATCACCCGACCGTCCCTTAGGGTGGGGAATGCATCAATACTGCAGGAGGATCCATTGGGGTTGCGCAATCTCGCCTATGCCGTCTATGAACGGCGGATCAGTCGTGCTCTGCCCAAGGATCGCATCCCGAAGCACATCGGCGTGGTCGTGGACGGCAATCGACGCTGGGCCCGGCTGGCGGGAACGCCGACGGCGGACGGTCACCTCGCGGGCGCCAAAAAGATCGTCGAGTTCATCGACTGGTGCGCCGAGCTCGGCGTGCCCACGGTGACCCTGTACATGCTCTCCACCGACAACATGAACCGCTCGGCCGATGAGCTGGATCAGCTCATGGACATCATCGCTGACACCCTGGAGCGCCTCTGCGAGTCCCGGCCCGGGGGGCGGCCCGTGCGGGTGCACCCCGTGGGACAGCCGGAGCTGCTGCCCGCCCCGCTCGCCGCCCGGCTGCGCAGCATGGATGCGGATCTGGCCCACGCCGAGGAGGAGCCCGCCGTGCACGTGAACGTCGCCGTGGGCTACGGCGGTCGTCAGGAGATCGTCGACGCGGTCAAGGATCTGCTCCGCGACGCCGAGTCCCAGGGCCGCAGCCTCAGCGAGGTGGCGCAGGATCTGACGCCCGGCTCGATCGCTGACTGGCTCTACACCCGTGGCCAGCCCGATCCGGAGCTGATCATCCGCACCTCGGGGGAGCAGCGCCTCTCCGGCTTCCTGATGTGGCAGTCGGCCTACTCGGAGTTCTACTTCTGTGAGGCCCTGTGGCCCGATTTTCGCCGCGTGGACTTCATCCGCGCGCTGCGTGACTACGCCCAGCGGCAGCGCCGCTTCGGCAACTGAACTGTTCACCCGTTCGTAACCGGAGAACGCTCCGAACTACTGCCATGTAATTCGATCCAGGAGTACGCTTCAAAGTGTCAGAACACTGACCGGAGAGGCCCGATAGCGTATGCCCCAGGCATCACGTGGAAGGGGTCGGACCGGCCCCACGGGGCCGAACCGACCACACCCTGAGAATCGATACGGGGACAGTACAAGGTTCCGCCGCGAGCCAGATGCACTTCACCGGTGCATCCCCGCTCGTGGACGGGACCTTCTGTGTTCCCGGGTATGGAGAAACCGTGGCCTCCTCGCACCTGACCCCAGCAACCCCAGACTCTCTCGGCACAGCTGAGCTTGATTCAGCCGTGGCCGGAGAAGTCGCCCAGAAGTCCTATGTGCTCGACACCTCAGTGCTGCTCTCGGACCCCAAGGCGTTCCTGCGCTTCGCCGAACATGAGGTCATCCTTCCCGTGGTGGTCATCTCCGAGCTGGAGAAGAAGCGTCACGACGCTGAGCTGGGATACTTCGCCCGTTCCGCACTGCGGCTGCTCGACGAGCTGCGCGTCAAGCACGGAGCGCTGAACCGTCCGATCCCGCTCAACGATGAGGGCGGGGAGCTGCTGGTGGAGCTCAACCACATCTCCCTGGAGGTGCTCCCGGCCGGCTTCCGCGGAGCCGACAACGATGCGCGGATCCTGGCCGTGGCGAAGAACTTCGCCGACGAGGGACGCGATGTCACCGTGGTCTCCAAGGATCTGCCCATGCGGGTCAAGGCCTCTGCCATGGGCCTCGCCGCGGACGAGTACCGCAATGAGTGGGTCACCGATTCCGGCTGGACCGGTCTGGCCGAGGTGACGGCCACGGAGGAGCAGGTCAACGCGCTCTACGACGGCGAGAAGATCGATCTCGAGGACGCCGAGGAGCTGCCGGTCAACACCGGACTGGTGATCTCCTCGGGACGCGGCTCTGCGCTGGGACGGGTGCACCAGCACGGCACCTCACGGAAGTACGTGCAGGTGGTGCGCGGGGACCGCGAGGTCTTCGGGCTCCACGGACGCTCCGCCGAACAGCGCCTGGCCATCGACATGCTCATGGACCCCGAGCTCGGCATCGTCTCGATGGGAGGTCGAGCGGGGACGGGGAAGTCTGCGCTCGCCCTCTGCGCGGGCCTGGAGGCCGTGTTGGAGCGTGGGGAGCACAAGAAGATCATCGTCTTCCGCCCGCTGTTCGCCGTGGGCGGGCAGGAGCTGGGCTATCTCCCGGGCTCCGAGGCGGAGAAGATGAACCCCTGGGGCCAGGCGGTCTATGACACCCTCGGCGCCCTGGTCTCGCAGAATGCGCTGGAGGAGATCATGCACCGCGGACTGCTCGAGGTGCTGCCGCTGACCCATATCCGCGGACGTTCGCTGCATGACGCATGGGTGATCGTGGATGAGGCGCAGTCACTGGAGAAGAACGTGCTGCTCACCGTGATGTCCCGCATGGGGCAGAACTCGAAGATCGTGCTCACCCACGACATCGCCCAGCGCGACAACCTGCGCGTGGGCCGCCACGACGGGATCGCCGCCGTGGTGGAGATCGTCAAGGGGAATCCGCTCTTCGGGCATGTCACGCTGACCCGTTCCGAGCGCTCGCGGATCGCGGCGCTGGTCACGGAGCTGCTCGAAGACGCCTGAGCCCGGGCTGCCGGACGCGGAATGACTCGGACCTGCTGAGCGGGCAGCGCGCGTCGTCACCTGGGGCGTCGTCACCTGGGGGAGATGCGTGCTGCCCGTTCGGCTCGGGCCTGCCGGGTGAAGAACAGTGCGACGACGACGCCGGCCACCGCCCCTGCCAGGTGCCCGGTCCAGGACACCCCGCCGGGGCTGATCGGGGTCATGCCGACCAGCATGCTCAGGCCATAGAGGAACAGCACAGCGAGGGAGAACACCACCGCGAGAATGCGCCGGGTCAGGATCCCGTAGGCGACGAGGAAGGTGGCGAAGCCGTAGATGACCGCCGAGGCGCCGATGTGCAGCCCTCCGCAGTCGAAGCCCTCCGGCGCGTGGCAGACCCAGGGGGTGCCGCCGATCCAGAGCAGGACCCCGGAGAGCAGCCAGATCAGGCCGGTGATCTTCACGAAGTGCCGGGTCAGCAGGGAGAGCATCCCGCCCAGAATCAGCCAGGACATCGTGTTGCTGAACAGGTGACCCAGGCTGCCGTGCAGCAGGGGCATGAACAGGATCCCCAGCAGGCCGTCGGCGTCCCTGGCCTGCAGGCCGAGCGCGCGATTGATCCAGTTCCCGGTGAAGAACGAGGCCAGGAAGAAGGCCCACATCCCTGCCAGCGGCACCACCACCGGGAGGAAGGTCCGTCCGAAGGTGGACTTCAGATCCGAACTCAGCGAGCCCCAGGAATCTCCGGACCCGCTGCTGAACTCCTTGCCCGCTCGGGGGTCCTGCAATGATCGGCTCATACACCCATGCTACTGAGCCAAACGGCCCCGGGTCGCTGTGCGTCCGGTGCCGACGGTGGTCACAGCCCAGCACGTGGCCTAAGATCTGGGGAGACGAGCTGATACTTAGGCAGGCAAACTATTCAGTGGCGATGGACGCGTGATCCCGTCGTGAGGTGAGAATGTTGAAGGACGAGGCCCGCCGCGAGGCGCCAGAGGTCGGTTCAGCAGACTCCGCCGCCAGCTCTGTGACCGGGCCGGCCAAGGACAGCGGCTTCTGGTACAGCGGCACCGCTCATGCGCCGAGCTCCGTGGATGTGTTGAACCTCCTGCGCAGGTACCGCGAGTCTGAGCGGCGCATGCGCGCCCGGACCCGCGATGCAATGGGCATGGGGGAGACCGACCTGCTCGCGCTGCGACACGTGCTGCGCGCCCAGTCCACCGGCGTGCTGCTGCGCCAGCGCGACCTGGCCCATGAGCTGGAGATCAGCGCCGCCTCGGTCAGCGTGCTGGCGGATCGACTGATCCGGGACGGATACGTCCGGCGGGTGCCGGTTCCCGGTGACCGTCGCTCCGTGGCCATCGAGCCCACGATCGCCGGCGATGACGAGGTCCGGGACACGCTCAGCGAGATGCACCGCAGGATGCTCGGTGCCGTCGAGACCCTCACCGAGGAGGAGCGCGAGGCTGTGGCCAAGTTCCTCAATGGGTTGATCACCAGCGTGGAATGAACCAGGCTGGGTGAACATCACCCTGAGGCCATGGAGGAGTCCGACATGACTGAGAACCCCGCAGTGCCCGCGAAGGCCGGAGCGGCAGAGAACGCCGTGACGCTCAACATCGATGACCACGGTGGCGAGGGCCGCCCTGTGGTGCTCATCCACGGCTGGCCGCTCACCGCAGAATCCTGGTCCGCGCAGATCGACACCCTGATCGCCGCCGGGTTCCGTGTGATCACCTATGACCGCCGCGGGTTCGGCGGGTCGGCGGCGCCAGGGTCCGGATATGACTACGACTCCTTCGCCGATGACCTGGAGCGGGTCCTGGATGACCTGGACCTCGAAGATGCCACGCTGGTCGGCTTCTCCATGGGCGGTGGTGAGGTGGCTCGCTATGCCGCTCGCCACGGAGTCCAGCGCCTTCATTCGGTGGTCTTCGCCTCGGCGGTCCCGCCGTGCCTGATGCAGTCGGCGCAGAACCCGGACGGTCCGCTCGATGCGGAGACCTTCGAGCAGATGCGCGAGGGACTTCAGCAGGATCCGGAGGGCTTCTACGAGCAGTTCACCACGGATTTCCTCTCTGCCCAGGGGGAGCTGGCGGTCAGCGACGGACAGCGCGAGGAGGTGCTGGCACTGGCCAGGCAGGCCGATCACACCGCCGCACTGGGGTCCATGGACGCGTGGGCGCACACGGACTTCAGGGCGGACCTCGACGCCGTCACTGTGCCTGCCCTCATCATCCACGGAGACTCCGACGCCGTGGTCCCCTTCGAAGGCTCCGGAAGGCGGACGCATGACGCACTGCCCGGGTCCGAGCTGGTGGTCATCGAAGGCGCCCCGCACGGCGTGAATATCAGCCATTCAGACGACTTCAACCGGGGGCTCATCGAATTCCTGGTCCGCTGACGGGCGTCCCCGTCCGGCAGGTCGCACGTTCGGCGCGTCCGGTTATTAGACTGACGCCATGACCCAGAACACTGCTGAGACCGAATACCGTATCGAGCGCGACACCATGGGTGAGGTGAAGGTGCCCGCCCAGGCCCTGTACCGCGCACAGACCCAGCGTGCTGTGGAGAACTTCCCGATCTCGGGACGCACTCTGGAGCGCGCACACATCGAAGCGCTGGCCCGGGTGAAGAAGGCCGCGGCGCTGGCCAACAAGGACCTCGGAGTCCTCGACGCCGAGCTCGCCGAGGCCATCGTCCACGCCGCCGAGCAGGTGGAGTCCGGAGACCTGGACGAGCACTTCCCGATCGACGTGTTCCAGACCGGCTCCGGAACCTCCTCGAACATGAACACCAACGAGGTGCTCGCCACGCTGGCCAACCGCTACCTGGCGGAGAAGGGCTCGGACAAGGAAGTCCACCCCAACGATCACGTCAACGCCTCCCAGTCCTCCAACGATGTCTTCCCCACCTCGGTGCATGTGGCCGCCACCTCTGCCCTGGTCAACGACCTGCAGCCGGCGCTGGCCTATCTCGCCGAGTCCCTGGAGACCAAGTCCAAGGAGTTCGCCACCGTGGTGAAGTCCGGTCGCACCCACCTGATGGACGCGACCCCGGTGACCCTGGGCCAGGAGTTCGGCGGATACGCCGCGCAGGTCCGCTACGGCATCGAGCGCATCGAGTCCGCGCTGCCGCGGGTGGCGGAGGTTCCGCTGGGCGGCACCGCCGTGGGCACCGGGATCAACACCCCGCAGGGCTTCGCGGAGAAGGCCATCGCCAACCTGGCCGCAGACACCGGGCTGCTGCTGACCGAGGCGCGCGACCACTTCGAGGCCCAGGCCAACCGGGACGGGCTCGTGGAGGCCTCCGGGCAGCTGCGCAACATCGCGTACTCGCTGATGAAGATCAACAACGACCTGCGCTGGATGGGCTCTGGCCCGAACACCGGCCTGGGCGAGATCTCGCTGCCGGATCTGCAGCCCGGCTCCTCGATCATGCCCGGCAAGGTCAACCCGGTGATCTGCGAATCAGCGATCCAGGTCTGCGCCCAGGTGATCGGCAATGACACCACCGTGGCGCTGTCCTCCACCAACGGTGCCTTCGAGCTCAATGTGGGCATCCCCGTGATGGCCGCGAACCTGCTGGAGTCCATCCGCCTGCTGAAGAACACCAGCTACGTGATGGCCGACAAGATGATCAAGGGCCTGACCGCCAATGAGGAGCGCGCCGCGTTCCTGGCTGCCGCCTCGCCGTCGGTGGTGACCCCGCTGAACAAGCACATCGGCTATGAGGCCGCCGCGGAGATCGCCAAGCACGCGGTGAAGAACAAGCTCACGGTGCGCGACGCCGTCGTCGAGCTGGGCTATATCGAACGCGGCGACCTCACCGAGGCGCAGCTGGATGAGTCCCTGGACCTGATGAGCATGACCCGCCCCGGCTGATCGGGCCCATACTGACCACCCTTCCTGGCTGGTTGAGTTATCCGGTGGGAACGTTTCCGCCGGATAACTCAACCAGCCAGGAGGTTTGGCAGGTTCAGGTGTCTCAGCTGAGGAATCGGGCGGGGGCTCCAGCGTCCAGGGCCCAGTCGATGACCATCCGCTGGTCCTCGCTGATCGGCTCGGGCAGCGCCGAGACGCGGAACCAGCCGACCTCCACGGACTCCTCGTCGTTGACCCGCGCGTCGCCCGAGAGTGCCTCCATCTCCAGGACGGTGTCCAGGTAGCGGCAGGCGTCGCCGTTGGGATAGCGCACCAGCCCGGTCGCGAAGACCCCGGCCACCCGCACGGCTCGGGCGATCACCCCGGTCTCCTCCTGCACCTCGCGGGCAGCCCCGAGAGCGGGGTCCTCTCCCGGGTCCAGGATCCCGGAGGTCACGGTCCAGGCCCCGTTGTCGGCGCGGCGCACCAGCAGCACCTCGGCCTCGGCGCTGACGCCGTCCTCCGTGTCCACTGGATCGGGCCGACGGATCACCACGCCGCGGGTCGCGGGGACCCACAGCTCCTTGGTGCCGATGTCTTGACGCAGAGCTTTGATGAAATCAGGGGTGGGCATGGCCTCACCCTAGCGAGATGCCTCCGCTGAGAGTCAACGCCAGCGCCGTGCCCAGAAGCAGGAAGGGGCCGAAGGGAACGGTGGTCTTGGCGGTGGCCCGCCCGGAGATCAGCAGCGCCGCGGAGACCAGCCCGCCGAGCAGGAAGGACAGGACGACGGCGACCAGCACCGTGGCCCAGCCGAGGAGCCCCGCGTAGAGCCCCAGGACGACGGCGAGCTTGACATCGCCCATGCCCAGGGCTCGGGGGCTGATCATTCGCACCACCAAGAAGGCCGTGCCCCAGATCAGCGCGGCGGCGAGGGCGCGCAGCGCCACGAGCGGCTGACCCAGCAGCAGCGCCGCGGGGATCAGCAGTCCCACAGCGACGCCGGCCCAGGGGTAGATGATGCGATTGGGGAGTCGGTGCTCGCGCAGGTCGCTGAAACTCAGAGCCAGCGCGCAGACGGCGAAGACCACCCCGCCGAGGAGCAGCAGCAGTCCCGCCATCACGCGGGCGAGCGAGCCCGAGGCGAGCAGCTCGACGATGAACGCGATCACGGCACCACCCTAGAGGGCATCACCCCGTCAGGGAATGGCGATGACCCGGCTGTGGAGCCCAGGGGTGGGGAGCGGGCTCAGACCTCGCCGATGCTGGTGACCACGTCGGCCCGGCCCTCGTCCAGCCGATAGGTCACGCCCATGACCGCTGTGCGGCCCTCGGCCACGGCGTCGTGGAGCACGCGGGAGTGGTCGACGATCCGGTGTGCCGTCTGCTTGACGTGTTCCTCCACCGTGTCGTTGACGCTGGTGATGCCGGCGCGCTGGGCGGCGAGCACCGAGGGGGTGATCCGTTCGACCAGGCTGCGCACGAACCCGGTGGGGGTGATGCCGGAGTCCACGGCCTGCACCGCGGCGGAGACAGCGCCGCAGGAGTCGTGGCCGAGCACGACGATCAGCGGGACCTTCAGCTCGGAGACGCTGAACTCGAGGGAGCCGAGCACGGCGTCGTCGGTGACCTGCCCGGCGGTGCGCACCACGAAGATGTCGCCCAGGCCGACGTCAAAGATGATCTCCGCGGCCAGTCGGGAGTCCGAGCAGCCGAAGATGACCGCGACGGGGTGCTGAGAGTCGGTGAGGGAGGAGCGTCGGGCCGCATCCTGATTGGGGTGTTCGGACTCCCCGGAGACGAAACGTTCATTGCCGGCCTTGAGCCGGTTCCAGATCTCAGCGGGAAGCGGCTGGGCCGCTGTGGTCGATGCCGTCATTCGGAAGCTCCTCCGTCGTCGTCCTCTGTTTCTACCTCAACATCGATCGCTTCGGTGACAGCTTGGAGGAAAGTCTCAAACTCCGCGTCATCGGCGGTGCCGCCCAGCACGATAGCCGTGCCGTCGATGGTGTTCTCCTCGGCCGACAACACGTAGTACCGGCGGTCCTCATCCTCGTTCTCGCGGATCTCGAAGCTCAGTCCGTTGACGGTCTCCTCACCGACGGCACCGGCCTGGCCGGTCTCCTCGTTGACCCAGGCGGGGTTGGGCTCATCGGTCTGCGCGAAGCTCAGGAAGCTCTGCTCGTCGATCGAGTAGCCGACCTCCCAGGCCGTGACGCCGAGCTCCGCGCGGTTCTCCCACCGGGCGTAGTTCGCGCTCCATTCCGCAGGAAGGTCCGGGACGATGGCGGCATAGTCGGTCACGTCATTGGTCCACCCGGCGGCTTCACCGACATTCTCGTCCGGGGTGTAGCTGACGTCCTGTTCAGGCCGCAGCCCCATGACCGCGAAGACGCCCAGCAGGGTCACCGCCACCGTGATGACGATGCCGACGAGGGGCTGATTCATCCGCTTGGCCTGGGACTCGGTGAGCTGCGGGGTGGGGGTCTCTTCTTGCTCGGTCACGCCCCCATTGTCGCACCGCCGACGGGGGTCTCTGTCGCACCGCTGACGGAGGTCTCTGTCGCACCGCCCGCCGGCGTCGCAGCTCGCAATCTCCCGACGCGGTCTCCGGCAGCCTGGAGGCTCGCGGCTATGATCGTTGCAGGGTCGGCGACGAGGCCGGCCACATGCCGAGACGACAAGGTGGCCCCAGCCCATGAACGATTCTTCGCAGCACCGCAGCAAACGCTCCGACGATGGCTCTTCCCAGGACTTCTCCCACCTCTCCGCTCGACTCGCTGTCGGGGACTCCGAACCGGACCGCCACCTGGCCATGGAGCTGGTGCGCGTCACCGAGGCAGCGGCCATCGCCGGCGGCGCCTGGGTCGGCATGGGGGACAAGCTCACCGCCGACGGTGCTGCAGTGGACGCCATGCGCTCCCTGCTGGACACGGTCAACGTCAACGGCGTCGTGGTGATCGGCGAGGGCGAGAAGGACGAGGCCCCGATGCTCTTCAACGGCGAGCGCGTGGGCAACGGCACCGGACCCGAGGCTGACGTCGCCGTGGACCCGATCGATGGCACGCGGCTGACCGCCCTGGGCTACAACAACGCGCTGGCGGTCCTCGCCGTGGCCGAGCGCGGCACCATGTTCGACCCCTCCGCCGTGTTCTATATGGACAAGCTGATCACCGGACCCGAGGCTGCCGACATGGTCGACCTGCGCCTTCCGGTCAAGCAGAACCTGCATCTGATCGCCAAGGCCAAGAACAAGCGCATCAACCAGATCAACGTCTGCGTGCTCGACCGCCCCCGACATTCCAAGCTCGTCGACGAGATCCGCGAAGCCGGAGCCCGCGTCCGCTTCATCATGGACGGCGACGTGGCCGGAGGCATCGCCGCGGCCCGCGAGGGCTCAGGAGTTGACGTGCTCATGGGCGTCGGCGGCACACCCGAGGGCATCATCACCGCCTGCGCCATCAAAGCCGTGGGCGGCGTGATCCAGGGCCGACTGGCTCCCGTGGATGAGGAAGAGGCGCAGAAGGCCCTCGACGCCGGCCACGACGTCAGCAGGATCCTCACCACTGACGAACTGGTCACCAGCGACAACTGCTACTTCGCCGCCACGGGCATCACCGACGGTGATCTGCTGCGCGGAGTGCGATACCAGGGCGACAAGGTGAGCACCCAGTCCATGGTCATGCGCTCGAAGTCCGGGACCGTCCGGATCATCGACGCTGAGCACCAGGCTCGCAAGTGGGAGTCCTACACCCGCAACTGACCGTCGCCCCGCTCAGCGGGCCGGTGCGGGTGCGGGTGAGCACCGGTGTGCACCGCGCCCTCGGAAATCCCGGGACGGTCTCTGCGGGAGGTGCTGACAGGCTCCCATCGCGTCGCTACTGTGAAGCCATGACCTTCGCGAATGTGGGAACGCTGGGAGTCGCGTCAGGCTCGCGAGACGAGGTCGTCTCGATCCTCACCCGCCCCAATCCGGACCTGAAGCCAGCCGGCTGTCTTCTCTATGAGGTCGGTGTCAGCGATGAGCACCCGGACACCGTCTTCGTCATGGAACTCTGGAGCTCCGCCGTAGCCCATCAGAAGTCGCTCCAGCTGCCGAGCGTCCGCGCGCTCATCGCAGAGGCGATGCCGCTGCTCTCCGGGGCGATGGGCGGCGATCAGTTCGACGTCGCCGGCTCCCCGCTCCCATAGCTCCGCGCCGCGGCTCTGCGTCACTGCACCTCGACGTCACTGCACCTCGGCGTCGGGCGGAGCAATGTTGTGCCGGCGGGCACCGTCGGCTGAGGCCACCCCCGTGACGGCGCTCAGATCCGGGCGCCGACGGTCGGCCTGGGCGGAGAGCCCCGCGGCCGATCCAGTCGGCTCCTCCGTGTAGCCGGTGATCTGGCCGAGACTGCGCAGGACCTTGTCGACGACCAGTCCCGCCTCTCGCAGCTCCGCTACCACCTCGTCCATGGCGTCGAGGTGATCGTCATCCACGGTGATGATCCACTGCTGCGCGCTCATGCCCGGGTGCTCCCTGGACCGGCGCTCCCTGATCCCGCGCTGTCAGACCGGGCGCTCCCTGACCCGGCACTCTCCGAGCCCGAGCTCTCCGGTGCCGCGCCCTCCAGCGGCGGAATGACGGCCAGCCCGGCGCCCACGTCTGCGATCTCCGCATCCTCGATCTCCTCCGCGGTCCGGATCAGCTCGTCCCAGAGCTCCTGGCCGCGCAGACCCGTCGCTCCGGCCACCACGGCGGCGATCCCGGAGACATGTGGCGCGGCCATGGAGGTGCCGCTGATGCTGCGGTACCGCTCCGGGTTCGGCCAGGAGGAGTAGATGTCCACTCCGGGGGCGGCGATGTCGACCTCTCCGCCGTCATGGGGCAGCGATCGCGCGGAGAAGTCCGCCACCTGCAACGCGGAGTCCAGCGCGGCCACCGCCATGACGAAGGGACTGTTCGCGGGAGCCCCCACGAAGCCCGGGTCTCCTGCGCTGCGTCCCGCGTTGTTCCCCGCCGCGGCGATCAGCAGGGAGCCCTGCTCCAGTGCGCGACGGCCCGCGGTCACGTACGGGGGATGGACCTCGCGCACATCCGCGCCCAGCGACATCGAGATGACCTGGCAGCCGTTCTGCAGCGCCCAGTCGATGCCCGCCAGGATCGAGGTGTCCGAGCCGGAGCCGTCCTTGCCCAGGACCTTGCCGGAGTAGATCTCCACCCCCGAGGCCACGCCGTAGCCGGGTCCGCTCTGCGTCGTCCAGGGCCCGCAGGCGGTGCCGATGCAGTGGGTCCCGTGGCCATGGGCATCCTCGGGTCCCTCCCCGGCGATGAAGGACTCCACAGTCACGCTGCGCGAGCCGAAGTCGGGGTGCCGCGCATCGAAACCGGTGTCGAGCACGGCCAGCCGCATGCCTTCGCCGGTCTGTCCGCCCTCCTGGGCCCGGTGGATCTGCACCGCCTGCAGCCCCCAGGTGAGCTCGGCGCTGTCCGCGGAACTCCTGGCCGCGGCCTCCACCGGCCCCGCAGTGGGATCGGCGGCGCTCGGCGGAACTGTGGTGGCGTAATAGGTGAGCTCAGGGCTGTAGCTCATCGGCCGACGTCGTTCTCTGCACCTGCCGCTGAAAGCTTCCAGCTCTCCGGGCTCCCCGTCCACCACGCCCACGCCCAGGCGTGGAAAGTAGATGTCGGTGGAGAACCCCTGGGCGCTGAGCAGACCCGGCGCCTCCCGTTCCAGCACCTCGGCATCGGAGGTGTCGAATGTCACCACAAAGCGTCCCATTGCTGTCCCGTCCCTCGCTGGAGCCCGCACGTGCGCACCAGGCTAGGGACGAAACCTGCATATCCGCCGAGTGCCCCGCCGAATCTCCAACTCTCAGCTGTCCGGGACCTCGTCCTCCGGCGCGGGTGTTTCCCTGTGCGGGCCCGGCGGGGTCATGGCGCATAATTGGGGACTGTGACGCGACAGGACAGCACCCCCACCCGAATCGACGCCCCCCGCAGCCCAGCCGGCACCCCGCGGGTCGGGGTGATCGGCGACGGTCAGCTGGCCCGCATGATGGCCCCGGCCGCCGTCGAACTCGGGATCGAGCTGCACCTGCTGGCCGGCTCCGCCGACTCCTCCGCGGCCCAGGTCATACCGCACACCACGCTCGGGGACTACCGGGATCCGCAGCAGGTCACGGCCTTCGCCGCAGACCTGGACGTGATCACCTTCGATCATGAGCACGTCCCCGCCGAGGTGCTCAGCGCGCTCGCCGAGGCCGGCACCCCCATGCACCCGGGGCCCGCAGCGCTGATCTACGCCCAGGACAAGCTGGCCATGCGCCGGGCCGTCGAAGAACTCGGCCTGCCCAATCCGCGCTGGGCCGAGGTGCACACGGTGGCGGAACTGATCGACTTCGGCACCGAGTCCGGCTGGCCCGTGGTGCTGAAGACCCCGCGCGGTGGCTACGACGGCAAGGGAGTGCGGATGATCGACTCCGCTGCCGAGGCCGACGCCGCCCAGGACTGGTTCGACCGTGCGGCTGAGACTCCCACCGGCCTGCTCGCGGAGGAGAAGGTCCCCTACACCCGTGAGCTCTCCGCCCAGGTGGCGCGCTCCGCGGCGGGGGAGACGGTGCTCTACCCCGTGGTGGAGTCCACGCAGACCAACGGGGTCTGTGACGAGGTCATCGCTCCGGCCCCGCACACCAGCGCCGCTCATATCGCCGCCGCGGAGCGGATCGCGCGGCGGATCGCGGAGAAGCTGCAGGTCACCGGGATGCTGGCGGTGGAGCTCTTCGAGATCAGCGAGGACGCGGGGGACCCCGAGGCCGGAATCGTGCCGGGAATCTACGTCAACGAACTGGCCATGCGCCCGCACAACTCCGGGCACTGGACCATGGACGGCTCCATCACCAGCCAGTTCGAACAGCATCTGCGCGCCGTGCTGGGCCTTCCGCTGGGCGCCACGGAGGTCAAGGGCGGGGCGGGCGGCTACACCGTGATGAAGAACCTGCTGGGCGGCTCCGCTCCGGGGGAGCGCTCCCTGCAGGGGTCCTTCCCGGCCGCGATGCGCCGCTCCCACGGCTCGAAGATCCATCTCTACGGCAAAGAGGCCCGCCCGGGTCGCAAGATCGGGCACGTGAACATCCTGACCCAGACGCGTTCTCCGCAGGAGAGCTGGGAAGCCCGCAGGTCGCGGCTGCAGCGCGTCCGCCGCGCCGCCGCCGACGTGGCCGAGATCATCGTGGAAGGACCAGCATGACCAAGCCCAGCGCGCAGACCCCGGAGGGCTCCGCCCGAGACCCAGCCGGCGACCCCTCCCAGGATCCGGCCGGAAATTCGGCCGACGCTCCCGCCCAGACCACGGCCAAGGTCGCCCTGGTCATGGGCTCCAACTCGGACTGGCCCGTCATGCAGGCCGCCGCCCAGGCGCTGGACGAGTTCGGCATCGCCTTCGAGGCCGACGTCGTCTCGGCCCACCGCATGGCCGAGGAGATGATCCGCTACGGCAAGACCGCCCACACCCGCGGCATCCGGGTCATCATCGCCGGCGCCGGGGGTGCCGCCCACCTGCCCGGCATGCTCGCCTCGGTGACCCCGTTGCCGGTGATCGGCGTGCCGGTCCCGCTGAAGCACCTCGACGGCATGGACTCACTGCTGAGCATCGTGCAGATGCCGGCGGGGGTGCCCGTGGCCACTGTCTCGGTCGGCGGAGCGCGCAACGCGGGCCTGCTCGCCGTGCGCACACTGGCCGCCGGAGACACCTCCCAGGCCGCTGAGCTGCGCGCCAAGCTCCTGGACTTCCAGACCACCCTCGCCGCCGAGGCCCACGCCAAAGGGGCCAAGCTGCGCGAGGAAGCCGCCGAACTGGGGACGTACCGCGCCCGATGACTGACTCCGCCATCAGCTACCACCGGTTCACTGCGCAGCCGGATGTGATCCGCACCCCGCAGCGCGGCTCGGAGACCGACCGCACGCGTCGCGCCTTCATGCTCTTGGGGCTGACCCTGTTCATCCCCGGCGGCGCGCAGATCGCTGCCGGCTCCAAGACGATCGGCCGGATCGCGCTCGCGGTCACGGTGGCCTGCTGGTTCACCGCGCTGCTGCTGGGGCTGATGTTCCTGACCATGCGCGGGGTGGTGCTCTCCATGCTGACCCAGCCCTTCATGCTCTGGCTGAGCGCGGTGGTGCTCGGTGCGCTGGCGCTGGGCTGGCTGCTGCTGTGGCTGGACACCTTCCGCCTGATCCACTTCGCCTCCCTGGCCCCGGGGATGAAGCCGATCGTCGCCGTCGTCCTGGTGGTGCTCATCGTGCTGACCTCCGGCGGTCTGGGCTACGCGGCCAAGCTGGTCAATGAGGGCCGTGCCGCGCTGGGCGGCATCTTCGCAGGCGGTCCCGCGATCCCTGCTGTGGACGGTCGGTACAACTTCCTGCTCATGGGCGCCGATGCGGGCGAGGGCCGCGAGGGCCTGCGCCCGGATTCGATCCACGTGGTCAGCGTCAATGAGGACTCGGCCGAGACGATCATCTTCTCCATCCCGCGCAATTTCCAGAACGCCCAGTTCAGCGAGGACTCCCCGCTGAACACGGTCTACCCCGCCGGCTATGACTGCGGCGACGAATGCATCATCAACTCGCTCTACACCGACGTGATGAACAACCATCAGGACCTCTACCCGGAGTCCGAGGATCCCGGCGCGGAGGCCATGATGGACGCGGTCTCGGGCACGCTGAACCTCGAGGTCTCCGGCTACGTGATGATCGACATGGGCGGCTTCGAGGACCTCGTCGACGCCATGGGCGGGGTCACCGTGGACTCGGGGGGCTGGGTGCCCTACCGCGGCGCGCTGCCCGACGGCACCTGGGGCGACAACTGGTGGGCCCCCGGGGTGCATGAGTTCTCCGGGCAGGAGGCGCTGGCCTATGCGCGCTCCCGGACCTTCAGCTCGGACTACAACCGGATCCAGCGTCAGCAGTGCATCCAGCAGGCCATGATGTCGCAGTTCAACCCGCAGACCCTGCTCTCGCGCTTCAGCGAGATCATGCAGGCGGGCGGCAACGTGGTGGAGACCAACCTGCCGCAGTCCCAGCTGGGCTCCTTCCTGGACCTGGCCGTGGACGCACAGGGACAGCAGACCCAGCGACTCGTGCTGGGCGCCCCGGACTTCGAGTCGGACGGGAATCTCTTCTCCACCTACCCTGATTTCGACCTCATCCAGCAGCGCGTGGATCAGCTGATCGCCAATGAGCAGGAACAGAACGACGACGGCGGCCTCTTCGGCTCCGCTGGGTTCCTGCCCGCGCAGTCAGGGGCCCTCGGTGTGATGCTCGCGACAGCCCCCCAGGCGCAGGAGCAGGCAGCCGATGCGGTGGAGGAGGACGCGGCACCCATCGATTCCACGCCGCCTCCCACCCAGCCAGACGGCTCCGAGCTGACCCGGGAGTATCTCGTGGAGGCTCAGCAGAACGGTCAGGTGGACCTTCTGCAGCAGGCTGCCTCCACGAACTACCTCTGCGAACCCGTGAATTAGGGCTGGTAGGGTTCTCCCGATGTTCAGGATGATCAACCCCGTCCGCGAGTACGCATGGGGCTCCACCACTGCGTTCAGCGAACTCTTCGGCTGGGCTGCTTCGGCGACCCCGCAGGCGGAGATCTGGATGGGTGCCCATCCTGCCGATCCCTCCTCGCTGGAGCTGGTCCCGGAGGGTCAGGGTTCTGGCGCCGCTGTGGCCCCGGGTGCTGGGCCCACGGAAGCTCAGGCCGGTGTTCATGCCGACGGCGAGGGCGTGGTCGATCTGCCGCAGTACCTGCAGCGCTCGGGGGAGCCCGCGGGGAACTTTCCGTTCCTGCTCAAGGTCCTCGCCGCCGAACAGCCGCTCTCGATCCAGTCCCACCCCACCACCGAGCGGGCCCGGCGCGGATTCGCCGCCGAGGAGGCGTCGGGTCTGGAGCTGAACCACCCCCGGCGCAGCTATAAGGACCCCAACGCCAAGCCAGAGCTGATCGTGGCGCTGAGTGAGTTCTCCGCGCTGTGCGGATTCAGGCCCCACGTGCAGGCCGCCGCAGAGCTGCGTGCGCTGACAGAGATGCTCACCGGCGCTGACCGGACGCGCGGCGTGCTGGATCAGCTTCAGGAACATGTGGCGGGGCAGGACTACGCCAGCGCTCTGGAATATCTCCTGCGCAGCGGCCGCGAGGAGTCCACTGCGGCGGCCGAGGAGCTGACCGGCCTGCTCACGGCTGCAGATTCAGACGCTGACCTCACTGCGCGGATCGGTTCCGGGGCGGCACAGATGCTGCTGCACATCGCCCGATCCTTCCCCCAGGACCCGGGGATCTTCGTCGCACTGCTGCTGAACCGGATCCAGCTGCAACCCGGGGAGTCGATCTACCTGCCCGCCGGCAACCTCCACGCCTATCTGCACGGGGTCGGGGTGGAGATCATGGCCAACTCGGACAATGTGCTGCGCGGGGGACTGACCAGCAAGCATCTCGACGTCGACGAGCTGCTCAGCGTCACTGACTGCAACGTCCTGCCGGTCCCGCACTGCCCCGTACACGAGACCGCCTGCCGGGAGACCGGGACCGGTTCACCGACCCCTTCGCCGCGGCGCGTGCGCTACCAGGCGCCCTTCGAGGAGTTCGAGCTCGAGCGGATCGAGTTCCCCGGCGAGGCCGTGCTGGAGAGCCCGGGTCACGGGATCGTGCTCTGCACAGCCGGGGAGCTCACGCTCAGCGCGCCAGCCGATCCCGCCGCCGATCCCACTGCTGCTGACCCCGCCAGCGGGGAGGCCGCAGACCCAGGGCCGCCTCGTATGCTGAGCCTGACCGCCGGGACCTCGGCCTTCCTGCCGGAGACCGCCGGCCACCGGATCCGGGCCGCCGCACATGCCCAGGCCTTCGTGGCCACCACCGTCGTCGCACCGGTCACCGCCGAACGCACAGTCGACACCGTCAGCCCAGACCAGGAGCAGCCCCGCCCATGATCACCAAGCTATATCGGCGCATCCGCGAGCTCATCATCACGCTCTGGCGCGAGGTCGCGAAGTTCGGCGCCGTCGGAGGGGTCGCCTTCATCATCGACTCGGCGATCTTCCTCTGGCTGATCAGCGGGCCCATGGACGACTCTCAGCTCAAGGCGAAGGTCGTGGCCGGCGTCGTCGCCACAATGTTCTCCTGGGTGGCCAACCGCTACTGGACCTTCCGGCACAAGCGCTCCACCGGCAAGACCCGCGAGCTGGTGATGTTCCTGGTGATGAACGCGATCGGCCTGGGCATCCAGACCGGCTGTGTGGGCATCGCCAAATACGTGCTGGGCCTGACCTCGGTGACCGAGGTGTTCATCGCCGGCAACGTGATCGGACTGGTGCTGGCCACCATCTTCCGCTTCTTCGCCTATAAGTACTGGGTCTTCACGACCGACCGCTCCCAGCTGGCGGACCTGCCCACCGAGCAGGATCCCGCCGCCGATGCCGCCGCGACGACCCGCGAGCCGGAGGCCTCAGAACCGGGAGTTCAGGAGCGCGCAGGCGCCGCTGAGGCGCCGCGTCCCGCGCAGGTCTCGGAGGACGTGGACCCCACCGACGCCCCGCAGACAGCCGACGCCCCGCGGACCGGAGAAACGCCCCGCATCACCCGCCGCTGAGTCCCGCCCGGGCGTACGAGCATCTATTGGGCGCGACGCGGTGGAATAACGCGCCTGGCCGCGCCTGATTCCACCGTTTTGTGCCCAACAGATGCAGGAGGGGCGCGCGAAGGCGCGCGAAGGGTCCCGCGGGCCCAGGCGAGCCCCGGCGAGCAGGCGTCGGCCTCAGCGGACGCCCTCGTTGCGGATCAGCTGCTCCCAGGCGGCCGGCTGCGCGGCGGGATCGCCCTGGAAGAGCACCACAGGACGGCTGTGCGCCCAGGCGTCGAGCATCTGGGCGAAGACGACGACGCCGGCCGGCCCGGTCGCCTCGACGCCCGCTCCCCAGCGATCCACGTTCCAGTCCTGCCAGTCCACCTGCGGAGGTGCGCCTGCCAGCACGAGTCCAGCAGGCGGAGAGGCCACTCCAGTGAGCTCCTGCGCCACAGGCAGCTCCACCGGGGGAAGCGGCGCGGGCAGCTGATCCGGATGCTGGCGGACCTCTGCGGAGATGTCCAGCACCCAGGCGGGGAGCGCCTCGCCGGTGGCCTCCTCATAGGAGGCATCCAGCAGGCCGGGGGACAGCGCCGCCAGCTCGGCCTCCCCGAGGGACTGCGCCAGCACGCCTGAACCGGTCCAGTCACCCGGCCGGTCGGTGATGATCAGCGCAGGAGCCAGTGCCGCGGCGGCGCTGGCGCGGGCGTCGTCGTCGGTGTGTTCGGCTCCGGTCTCTGCATCGCCGGAGGCGGTGAGCTCGACCTCCCACCCGAGGGCTCCGGCGGCGAGCAGCACCGCGGCGGCCTTCCAGTGCGCCTCGGCGTCCACCAGGACCGTGTCGCCGGGCTCGAGCTCAGTCTCCTGTGAGAAGAGTCCGATGAGCTTCACCGCCCAGTTCTGCAGCACGCGTCCGGAGAGCTCCACGCGTTCGGCATCCGCCCCGCCGTACCAGGTCAGTGCCGGCTGAGGGCGGGATTCGAGCAGGTCCAGCAGCGCCGGGAAGGTCTGCGGGGACTGACCGGATGTGCCTGAGAGTGTGAGCGGGGTCATAAAAATGCTCCTGGCGCCGCCACGCCTCGCGCCGAGCTGATTTCTGGCGGCGTGTCGGGCGTGAACGAGGGGTTGGGGGTCTGGTAATGGCAACTCTAGTCGCGCACTTGACGGATCGTTACTTACGCCAGTGTAATTAGGAGCAGTACACGGCAGGAATAAACCTCGGGAGGCCCTTTGATGGGGAACGCAGAGCGGCTGGGCGAAACACGGCCCGGCACTACGGCCACAGCCCGCAGGACGGGTCTCGAGGTTCCTGCTGATTGGTTCGTCGACCCTGCTGATCCCCAGGCCGCTGAGCGCCTGGAGCACGGCAAGGCTCTCGAAGATCAGGCCACCGCCTTCCTCTCCGCCCACGAGGAGGCCGAGCGGCAGGCCGATGCAGCGTCCCCGGTCACAGCGCTCAGTGAGGCACCTTCCCGCCGCACTGAGATGCTGAACCCGGGCACGCAGACCCCGCAGACGAACCCCGGCACCCGCACCGCGGAGCCGAGGACCGCGGATCCCCGGACCGCAGAGTCCACCACCACGTGGCTGGGTCTGCCCGCACTGGTCCCCACCGAGGAGATCGAGGGCGAGCTCGCCTGGCAGGTGGACGCCCTCTGTGCGCAGACCGACCCGGAGGCGTTCTTCCCCGAGAAGGGCGGCTCCACCCGTGACGCCAAGAAGGTCTGCGGCGCCTGCACAGTGAAGCAGGAGTGCCTGGACTACGCGCTGGGCAATGACGAGCGCTTCGGGATCTGGGGCGGCCTCTCCGAGCGGGAGCGGCGCAAGCTGCGGAAACGGGCACTCTGATCAACGCTCACTCAGGACCACATATCGCCGCTGTCGTACTGCACGACGGCGGCGATTTGCCGTCCGCCCCGATCGACTCTGCGTCCGGCAAGCCCGCCCCGACCAACTCGGACCCGACCAACTCTGCACCGACCAACTCTGCGCCGGGCGAGGCATACACCAGCGCCGCCGAGCGCGCGCGGGAGGCCATCGCCGCGCAGACCCGACACCCGGACACCATCATCGAGTTCTCCGCCTCCGAATACCGCGGGGTCCAGGACCTCTCCCGCTCGCTGCACTCGCACCTGCTCGAGGACCGCCGCCACGCACGCCAGAGCGCGACCGCCGGAAGCACCGGGACCAAGAACACCCAGCTCTGGCGCAGCCTGGAGCGCCAGCTGCCCGACGGCTTCAACCCCCGCCACCAGTGGCTCTGGATCCTCCCCGCCGGCACCATCCCCACCACGGATGCCCTGGAGCGGCTCGAGGAGCGGCTGTTCACGGTCAAGGATGAGGAGCACCACTCCCAGATCCAGGTGATCGGCGCCAAGCAGCTCTACGCCGAGACCCCGGAACGTCTGGTCAACGTGGGACTGTTCAGCGCCCGCTCCGGCGAGGTGCTCACCGGCACCGAGCCGAAAGAGCTGGACCAGGGCCAGTACGACGGCCGCGACGCCGTCCCCGCCGTCTCCGGCGCGGGGATGCTCGTCCACGCCCCCCTCTTCGGCGACCTCGGCGGCTTCGACCCCGGCCTGAGCGGAGACTATGCCTCCGCGCAGTTCTGCCGCCGGGCTCGCGAGGTCGGCGCGCAGATCGTCATCGAACCCACCGCCCGGGTGCTGCGCGAAGACCCGCCGCGCCGGGAGATCGTGCACCGCCTCGGCGGCACCCTGTATCTGCCCGCGCAGCAGCGGATCGGCCAGATCCGCCGCCGGCTGGTCAACGCCAGTCCGCTTGCGGTTCCCTTGCTGTGGCTGGGAATGTGGGTGGCTGCGCTGCTGCGGCTGATCGGGATGACCGTGGTGAAGGTCCCTGACGCCGGTGTGGGTCAGTTCTTCGCCGCCGTGGGAGCCCTGCTCGGACTGGGGACGACGGCGCACACTCGCCGCTTCGACGCCCAGGGCCGCAGAGCCGCGCTCGCCAGGCTCCGTCGCGACGAACAGATCGAGTCCTCCGCCAAGCACCTGCGCGCCGGTCGGGAGGCCGAGTCGCAGATGATGCTCAGCTCCGCTGCGATCCGGCACCAGCGCCGGTCGGCGATGACCGCAGAGACCGTCTCGGCGCCGCGGACCAGCTTCACCCCCGGGTTCTACGGCGAGCCGGATGACACCGGTGAGCGGGAGAACAACGAGGACGCGCTCCTGGAGGTCGGCGCCTCCGACGGCGAGTTCGACGAGATGCCCTCCCGCCGCTCCGGCGACCGGCTCGGCCTGTTCCTGATGATGCTGGGTGTGATCGGAGCTTCGCTGCTCGCCTTCCGCGGGCTGCTGGCCGCCGAAGCCATCACCGGTGGCGCGGCCCTGCCCGTGGCCGGCTCCCTGCAGGAGGTCTTCGCCCACACGCTGAGCTTCCTCGCCGTGGACAGCCTCGGGGCGCGCTCCGCCGCGGACCCCTTGACCCTGATCCTGCTGGTCCTCTCCGCGCTGAGCCTCGGCCACGGCTCGGCCGTGCTGGTCTGGCTGCTGATCCTCGCGCTGCCGCTGAGCGCACTGACCGCCTGGTACGCCGCCGGCCTCTGGTCCACCCGGGCCTCCCGCCGAGTGGTCTCCGCGCTGCTCTGGGCGGCGCTGCCCACCCTGCACATCGCTGTGGGGGAGGGCCGCATCGGCGCTGTCCTGGTCCACATCCTGCTGCCGGTGGCCGTCGTGGCGACAGTCCGCGCCGCGGGCCGCGCCGCCGTCGGCCTCGGGGTCGCCGGAAGCTGGGAGTACGCCACCGGCGCCGCGCTGCTGCTGATGGTGCTCACCGCCGCCGCCCCGGCGCTGCTGCCCCTGGTGGTCATCATCGGGGTGGTCCTGGCGCTGGTGCTGGGCCGGCGCGGACGTCCGCTGTGGCTGATCCCGCTGACCTCGCTCGCGGTGGCTGTGCCGATGATCGCCTCGGCGCTCACCCAGGGCAAGAACCTCGCGTCCGTGCTGGTCCACGAGCCCGGCCGCGCGCTGGCAGCCGATGCCGCGCCGGTCTGGCAGCAGCTGCTCGGCTTCTCCCGCGCCTTCGACCCGGCCGCAGGCCTCGCCGCCGCGGGAGCCTCCGGATCCTGGCTGCCGGGCTACCTCGAGGGTGACTTCTGGAACCTTCGCATTGCTCTGCTCATCGGTCTGCCGCTGCTGCTGATCGCCCTGCTGGGGATGTTCACCGGAGGCCGCACCCGCCCGCTGCCGATCGTGGCCGGAGCGATCCTGCTGGGAGCCCTGGGCCTCTCGGTGCTGGTCTCGCTGCTCGCCGCCGGATCCGACGGCACCGCCGTGATCGGCGGCAATCCGGGCCCCGTGGTCTCGGTGATGCTCTTCTGTCTGCTCGCGGCCGGAATGGCTTCGCTGGACCGGTTCCCGCTGGCCTTCCCCCGCGTGGGCGGCACCATCACCCCTGTGATCTCCACGCTGCTGGTCCTCTCCATCGGTGCCTCACTGGTGCTGTTCTACGGCCCCCGCATGGCCCCGGGTGCGCAGCTGACCGGGCAGCCGCTGACCGCCGTGAACGCCGCGCCCACGCTCATCGAACCCGGATCCGTGCGTCAGCTGCCCGCCACCGCCGCGGACCAGGGCGACGGTCCTGCACAGCTGCGAACACTGGTGCTCTCCTCCGCCGATCCCGGGGTGATCGGCGAGCTGGTCTCCGGCCAGGGCCGCACGCTGGACAAGTCCCGCGCCGTGATCGCTGCCGGCGATGCCCCGCTGTGGGCCCAGCCCGAGCGCATCCCGGAACTGCTCGGCGGCACCGCCGGTCAGCCCGCCGACGCCGCCCCTGCCACTGACGCCGAGGCCGAGTTCTCCCTCGCCGACCAGCGCCTCTCCGCGCTGATCGCTGCGCTGATCACCCCGGGCGCCGTGCAGACCCAGGAGCTGATGGCCGAGCTGGGCATCGGCTACGTGCTCATCGACCCGGGCGAGCCCGCCGCGCTGACCGACGCCGTGGACACCGCCGCCGGACTCATCTCCGTGGGCAGGACCGATCGTGGTGAGCTCTGGCGCGCCGAGGTCGACGAGGAGAACCTCCTTCCGGCAGCGGAGGGGATCTCCGGAGTGCCCACCGCCTGGGCGCGGATCGTGGACCCGCAGGGCGAGGTCCAGGCGCTGCTGTCCGCCGAGGAGCAGAAGCTCAGTGTGGACCTCGAGGAGGTCACAGCGGACGACGGCGCCGGGCTGGGTCTGGACCCGGGAGGCGAGTACCTGCTGGAGCTGGCCACCGAAGCCGCGAACGGCTGGCAGGCCAGCTGGGAGGGTGAGGCCCTGGAGGCGGCCACCGTGCTCGCCGAGCCGACCGAGGACGGTGCAGCGGGATCAGCCGCCTGGATGCAGCGTTTCGAGCTGCCCTCCGAAGCGCTGTCTGCTCAGGGTGAGAGCCTGCAGGGTCAGCTGAGCGCGGAGCATCGCAGCCTGTATCAGCTTCCCGTGCTGATCGCCCTGGGTGCCTTCCTGCTGCTGGTGATGCTGATCGCCCTCCCGCTGCCGCGGGGGACACGCATCCTGCCGGTGGCGAACACCGATCAGCTGGAAGGACGCCGAGGATGAGCGCCAAAAAGGTCAGGGTCAAAAAGCTCATCAAGGAGCAGCGCCGCGCCCGGGAGCGGGCCATCCGCGAGCAGCAGCGCGCCGCCACGGAGAAAGCCAAACAGGAGGCCGCCGCCGCCCGCGCCGAACTCAAGGCTGATGAGCTGCGACTGCGCGAGGAGCAGAAGGCCCAGCGCCTCGCTGAGAAGCAGGACGCCGCCACGGCATCCAGAGAGCGGGCGCCGAAGGACCAGGCGGCCAGCACGCGGACATCGAGCACGACCCTCGCACCCACGCCCGCACCTACGCCCGCAGCCGCCGCCGCGTCCTCGCCCGACCCCTCGTCCGACCCCCGGGCCCGCGGCTCGCGAAGGGACCGTCGAGCCGGAGAACATTCCTCCGCAGCCGGCACCCGCGGCGCGGGGACGCGGACGGCCGCCGTCGTCGTCACGGTGAGCGTCCTCGCGGCACTGGTCGGCTCCGTGGTGCTGGACGGACTGATGGATGGACGGTCCGAGGCGGCAGCCGGTGCCGGAGCAGGCGAGAACGCCGCCGCTCTGGGCGCCGCCGCCGTGGCCGCGCCGCGCAGCGGACAGAGCTTCATCTGCCCGCCCATGCCCGGACAGCCGGATTCGCTGAGCACCGATGGTGAGCTGGAATACCGTGATCGGGACTCCTCGGCCTCCGCGCAGTTCTCAGCGGTGCTCTTCGCCACGGATCTCAGTGGAAGCTTCCCCGCGTCCGAGTGGGCCCAGCTGAACCAGGAGTCGCGGGTCAATGAGATCACGCTGACCGAGGGCTCCGAGACGCAGGCCCCAGACTCGGAGGCCGCCGCAGAAGAAGCCCCGCTGGGCCAGCGTGAGGCCGTCTATGAGTCCTCAGCCGATCCGGTCCGGCCTCCGCTGCTCAGCGTCGACGCCGCAGCCGACGGCGGCGCGCTGGCTGCCGCCGCCCTCTACGAGTACCAGGCCGACGCTGGCCCGGTGGCAGGTCTCGCGGTGGGCGAGTGCACGGCCCCGGAACGCACCCAGTGGTTCTTCGGCCCCGAGATCGCCGCCGGAGCCTCCTCGCTGCTCACCCTGGCGAATCCCTTCGATCGCTCGGCCACCGTGGAGGTCACCAGTGTGGACTCTGAGGGCGACCGCGGCACCCGTGGCGCCCGCTCCGTGGTGGTCCCGGGACAGACCACCCGCGCAGTGAACATCGCCGGACTGGCCTCCGCCGGAACTGAGCTGGGGATCTCGGTCCGCTCCTCGGGAGCCCCGGTCACCGCCCAGCTGCAGTCCTCCCGAGGCTCCGGCGTCACCGGCACCGGGATCGAGTTCCTCCCGGGGCTGACCGAGCCCGGCACCAGTCACGTCATCCCCAGGGTCTCCGTGCCGGAAGGCATCAGCGAGGCCGAGGGCACTGCGGAAGACGAAGCGGACCCTGAAGAAGACACGGACGAGGAAGAACCGGCCGGGCCGACCCCGCCACAGCTGTGGATCCACGTCCCAGGAGATCAGGGCGCCACAGTGGAGCTCCAGGTCTACGGCGAGGACGGGCAGCAGAGCATCGACACTCCTGGCGTGTTCACCGTGGACGGGGGAGAGGTCGACGTGATCGACCTCCAGGGCCTCGAGCCCGGAGTCACGGACATCCGCGTGCGCACCGACGTTCCTGCCCATGCCGCGATCCGCAGCGACTCCGCAGCAGGCACCGACTTCAGCTGGGCCGCCCCGGCGGATGCCCTCACCGAGGGCTCCGGCACGTTGCTGCCCGAGGTGGGGGAGTCTGAGCTGCGGCTGTTCGCCTCCGGCGCCGGAGGCACCGTCGCCTACCGGGTGATGGACACCGAGGGTGATTTCGGCGAGGAACAGACCGTCGAGCTTGCCGCCGACGGCGGAGGCATCATCTCCGCAGAGGACATCGCCTCCGCCGCGCCCGACACCCAGGACGGCGAAGCGGAGGCCGGCGTCGTCGTCTTTGCTGCGCCTGAGCTCACCGGAGAGGGAAGCGTCCATGCCATGCTGGCCAGCACAGACGGTGAGGACGAGGAACAGATCAGCCTGTCGCCGGTCTCGCCGCTGCGCGGTGCCGACCAGTACGTTCCCGTGCGTCTGCTCCGCTGAGAAGCCCGCAGCCGGGGTGTTGCTGCTGACCATGAGGGAAAGAGGCCGAGTAAACTCATGGTCCTGGACTGGTTCAACGTCACGGGCCTGATCTCCACGGTCCGACTCCTGCGTGGCAGTCCCGGTTCTGCGCCCACCCCTGAGAGCCACCTAGCCGCGGAAGGACCTGGTCATGGAGAGTGTCGAAAGTACGGAGCAACAAGCCTCCGAGGTCGCCGCAGACATCGGCGAAATACTGAGCGAGCGAGGGTTGACTGTCGCGGTCGCCGAATCGTTGACCGGCGGGAAGCTGGCCAACCAGTTTGCGGCGGCGAAAGGTTCCGGTGATTGGTTTGTGGGCGGAGTGGTGGCCTACCAGTCATCAGCCAAGCACGGTGTGCTCGGCGTCCCTTCCGGGCCGGTGATATCCGAAGAAGCAGTCATCAGCATGGTCAACGGGGTCACTGCGATGTTCGACGCCGACGCAGGGGCAGCGGCCAGCGGGGCCGCAGGACCAGATGGGCAGGAGGGGCAGGAGCCCGGTACCACGTGGCTGGCCGCTGGGGTGCTGGGCGAGGTGGAGACCGAACTTCATCACTTCTCCGGTGAGCCGCTGGAGGTGCTGGCGCAGACCCAGCTGTGCTCCCTGCGGCTGCTGCGATCAGTGCTGAACCAGCACCGTGCTTCAGTGCCCGGAGGACGCTGAGCTTCACGGTCCGATCGCCCAGGTCTCAGTCGGCTTTCTCGTGCTCTAGTCCGATTCCTCGTCCTCTGCAGGGGCGTCCGCCACCTCGTCGTCGTCGAGGTCTTCCACGTCCTCATCGGAGGGGCCGGTATCGCTGTCGAGAACTGGCGGGGCGCTCTCTGTGACCTCTTCCGGTTCAGCTTCGTCAGCGGGACCGGTCTGGGTGTCACAGCCGGTGAGAGCCAGCAGGGCGACAACAGCGACCGCGGTGATGGGAGCCTTGTTCATGATTCCTGTTCTTCCTCTATACGGGTGGTCTTCCACGGTGAACCCCGGCCGATCGTGCCCGGGCGACTGATATCAGTGCCCGGCGCCGAGCTTGCCTGCCATCCGATCATGCAGGGCGAGGCTGGCGGCGTTGAGTCCGGAGATCTCCACCCGCTTGCCGTACTTCGAATACTTCTCCGTAATCGCGTCCAGAGACGCCACTGTTGAGGCGTCCCAGACGTGGGAGTTGTACATGTCGATCACGATGTGCTCGGGATCCTCGGCATAGTTGAACTGGGTGTAGAGGTCATTGGAGGAGGCGAAGAACAGCTCGCCGATGACCTCATACTTGGCGATCTCCTCACCGAAGTGCTGCTCGATCCGGCGCTCGACCGTGGCCAGGTGGGCCACCCGGCGGGCGAAGAGCACGAACGCGGTCAGCACACCGAGCCCAACGCCGATGGCCAGGTTGTGCGTCCAGACCGTGGCGATGACCGTGATCAGCATGACCGTGGTCTCGGACTTGGGCATCATCTTCAGCGTGGAGGGCTTGATGCTGTGCCAGTCGAAGGTTGCGACCGCCACGAAGATCATCACGGCCACCAGGGAAGCCATCGGAATCATTGCCACGATGTCGCCCAGGGCGACGGCGAGCACCAGCACGAAGATCCCAGCGCAGAAGGTGGAGATCCTGGTGCGGGCACCGGAGGCCTTCACGTTGATCATGGTCTGCCCGACCATGGCGCAGCCGCCCATCCCGCCGAAGAAACCGCTGATCACGTTCGCCACGCCCTGTCCCCAGGACTCACGGACCTTGCCGGAGCGGGTGTCGGTGACGTCATCGACCAGCTTGGCGGTCATCAGGGACTCGAGCAGTCCTACGGCTGCCATGCCAAGGGCATACGGGGCGATGATCTGGAAGGTCTCCAGGGTCAACGGGACATCCGGGATGAACAGGGACGGGATCGCCTGTGGCAGCTCGCCCTTGTCCCCGACCGTGGGCACGTTGAACGCGAAGACCACGGCGAGCACGGTCAGCAGCACGATCGAGACCAGCGGGGCCGGCACGATCCTCGTGATCCGCGGCAGCAGGTAGATGACCACCAGGCCCAGAGCGACCAGCGGGTAGACCAGCCAGGGCACATCGATGAGATCGGGGAACTGGGAGGTGAAGATCAGAATGGCCAGGGCGTTGACGAAGCCGACCATGACCGAGCGCGGGATGAAGCGCATCACCTTCGCGACTCCGGTGACACCCAGGATCACCTGGAAGACGCCGGCCAGGATCACTGCGGCGATGAAGTAGTCGAGCCCGTGGCTCTCCACCAGCGGGGCGATCACCAGGGCGGTGGCCGCGGTGGCGGCGGAGATCATGGCTGGTCGCCCGCCGAGGAAGGCGATGGAGACGGCCATGGTGAAGGAGGCGAAGAGCCCGATGCGGGGGTCCACGCCGGCGATCAGCGAGAACGCGATGGCCTCGGGGATCAGGGCCAGGGCGACGACGAGTCCTGCCAGGATCTCGGTCTTGAGCAGGCGGGGGGATTTCAGGGTGCGAAGAACTGACTGGCGTTCTTCCGGGGTCATTTCTGCAGAGGGCGCGACAGTGGAGGCGGCCATGAATCTCCGTTCGGCGTTGTGGGCACGGTGATGCCCGGGTTCAAGGTCTGCGAGTGTGCGCGCAACAACGCGCGCTAGAAGAATGAGGAGGCCGAGCGGTTCAGGATTGCGCGGTCTACGCCAACTTTACTCTTACGTAAGGGTAGAGTTACAAGATGTGTGACGAAGGTCTCAGTCGGAGAGCTTGCTCTGGAGGTCTTCGACGATGTGCTCAGCCTGGGTCAGGTAGGAGGCGAGCTTCCGGCGTTCCGTGGTGACCCGCTGCAGAGCTGCTTCGGCCTGCTCGCGCTGAGCCGGAGTCAGAGATTCCAGGTCCAGCAGTCCCACTACTTCGGAGATCTCCTCGAGGCTGAAGCCCAGCGGCTTGAGGTAGTTGATGCGCCGGAGTCGGGCCAGGTCGGCCTCGGTGTAGACACGAAACCCACCCTCGGTGCGACTGCTCGCTGGCAGCAGACCGATGTCGCCGTAATGGCGGATGGTGCGCAAGGAGAGACCGGTGCGCTCGGCGAGCTCACCGATGTGCATCACTTCACCCGTCAGATTCTCCGACATGTGGCCTCCCTGCATCGTGGCCGACTCCTTGAACGACGCAGCCCTCTCCGCCCTCGGGAAGGTCTTGGGTGGCATGCGCGCCTTGGCTGACCCTCACCTTACGTCAGGTTCCCCAGCGCGAGCAGGTGCAGAGGTGAACCCGAAGTGCGCTCACCGAGCAGCTTCGGTCGGCCCCGCCGCGCCGCGCCTGATGCCCGCGCGAGGACCTGGTTGCTAGGGTGAGGTCTCGTGGATTCCTCCCGTCGATGCACCAGAAGCAGCTGTGAGCGGCCCGCCGCCGCCACGCTGACTTATTCCTATAAGGACTCCACCGTGGTGGTGGGCCCGCTGAGCGTCTATGCGGAGCCGCATACCTACGATCTCTGCGACCGTCACGCCGCCTCGGTCACCCCGCCCCGCGGCTGGGAGGTCCTGCGGTTGAACCTTCCCGGTGCGCCGCAGCAGGTCGATGACCTGCTCGCCCTGGCCGATGCCGTCCGGGAATCCCCGCAGGTCCGCGCCGCAGCGCGCGCCCAGAGCCAGGCCGGGCGGCCGGAGGCGCAGACCCAGGCGTCGCAGAGTGAGGGCCGCAGAGAAGACGAGCTGGAGCTTCCCACCCGGTCCAATCGTGAGCGCATGGCGCCTCCAGCTCGAGCAGGAGGCTCGGGGATCTCCCGCGGACACCTGCGCCTGATCGACGGCTGATCGTCGCCCCATATTGGCGGCGATCACCAGCCCGGCGGGCGTTGATAGAGTGACGTGCCAATGACACCGGGAGGTCACGTGGGAACAGCTCCACACGCAGATGCGATGCATATCGGTGAACTCGCCGAGCGCACCGGCCTGTCCCTGCGCACCATCCGCCACTACGGCGACGTCGGCCTGCTGCCCGCAAGCGGACGCACCGAAGGTGGGTTCCGCCTCTACAGCGAAGCCGACCAACAGCGGCTGATGCGGATCAAGTACCTCAAACCGCTGGGCTTCAGCCTGGAGGAGCTCTCCGAGGTGGTCGCGCTGCTGGAGCTCGATGCGCTCGACGCCGAGCAGCGTGTGAAGGCCCAGACCGCGCTGGAGCACGTTGTCCGGGAGCGTGAGAAGCTCGCCGCCTACCTGCGCCAGGCGGATCTGCTCACCGAGCAGCTTCGGGGACAGCTCACCGAGCAGCCCAGCGAGCAGATCAGCGATTGAGCGTCCGGCGTGCTGCAGACCCCCGGGTGTGAGATCTTGAACACATAACTCGAACCCTTCCCTAACGTCAGGGTAGGGTCTTGGCGGTGGCCGGTTTGAGGTTCACTCACCGGTTTCCTCCTCCTCTTCCGCGCAGCGCCGCGCACAGTCACGTCGTACGAACATCCCTGGGCACTGGCGTGTCCACAACATTGAACGGAGCCTCATGGCACACTCGCCCACGGCCGTCGCCGAGGAGCTGACTCCCGAGGAACGGCAGTCTGTTCTTCGCACCCTCAAGTCCCCGCGCCTGCTCAAGACCGAGGTCCTGGCGGGGCTGGTCGTGGCGCTCGCGCTGATCCCCGAGGCCATCGCGTTCTCGCTGATCGCCGGCGTGGACCCCCGCTACGGGCTCTTCGCCTCCTTCACCATGGCCGTCTCCATCGCCTTCCTCGGCGGACGTCCGGCTATGATCTCCGCCGCCACCGCGGCCACCGCACTGGTGATCGCCCCGCTGGTAGAGAGCCACGGCATCGACTATTTCATCGCCGCAGTGATCCTGGCCGGCGTCTTCCAGGTCCTGATGGGCGTGGTCGGAGTGGCCAAGGTGATGCGTTTCATTCCGCGCTCGGTCATGGTCGGCTTCGTCAACGCCCTGGCCATCCTGATCTTCACCTCCCAGTTCCCCGATCTGATCGGCGTTCCCTGGCTGGTCTACCCGCTGGTCGCTCTGGGCCTGGTGGTCATCTACCTGCTGCCGCGGATCACCACCGTGGTCCCGCCGCCGCTGGTGGCGATCGTGCTGCTGACTGTGCTGGGCGTGGTCTTCGCACTGAACGTGCCCACGGTCGGGGACAAGGGTGAGCTGCCACAGTCCATTCCTTCACTGTTCGTGCCGGACGTCCCCTTCACCCTGGAGACCTTCCAGATCATCGCGCCCTTCGCACTGGGCATGGCCGCCGTCGGGCTACTGGAATCGCTGATGACCGCCAAGCTCGTCGATGACGTCACCGACACCCGCTCCGGCAAGGTCCGCGAGTCCTGGGGTCAGGGCGTGGCGAACATCATCACCGGCTTCTTCGGCGGGATGGGCGGCTGCGCCATGGTCGGTCAGACCATGATCAACGTGAAGGCCTCCGGTGCCCGCACCCGGATCTCCACCTTCCTGGCCGGAATCTTCGTGCTCATCCTGGCCGTGGCTCTGGGTGACATCGTCGCGATGATCCCGATGGCCGCCCTGGTCGCGGTCATGATCTTCGTCTCCATCGCGACCTTCGACTGGCACAGCATCAAGCCCTCCACGCTGAAGATGATGCCCAAGTCTGAGACCACGGTCATGCTGGTCACGGTCATCGCCACGGTCTGGACCCATAACCTGGCCATCGGTGTTGGCCTTGGCGTGCTGACCGCCTTCGTGCTCTTCGCCCGCCGCGTGGCGCACCTGGCCACGGTCGAGCGCCGGATCGAGCAGCACTTCGGTGAGGAGATCGCCAAGTATGAGGTGATCGGCGAACTCTTCTTCGCCTCCTCGAACGATCTCTACACCCAGTTCAACTATGCCGAGGATCCCGATCACGTGGTGATCGACATGTACAACTCCCACGTCTGGGACGCCTCAACGGTGGCCTCTCTGGACGCGATCACCGAGAAGTACGCCAAATACGGCAAGCGGGTGGAGATCTCCGGACTCAACGCCGCCAGCCTGGATCTGCATGGCCGCATGGCAGGCAAGCTCGGCGCCGGTCACTGACCGGACATCTGGATCAGGCCGGTTCAGGCTGAGCGCAGAACAGCAGGGCCGGTGTCCTCGGATGACGACGCCGGCCCTCTGTTCTGCCCTGCGCGGTAGGCTTGGCCACATGCCCAGTGCCAGCACATCCGCCACGCCGCGTCCCGGAACGGAACGCCCCGCCGTCGCCCTCTCCGTCGGTCTGCTGAAGATCCTGCGCTGCCCGGTCAGTGGCAGCTCGCTGCGCCAGGACGGGGATCACCTCGTCTCCACCAGTGACGAGACCCTGCGCTATGCGATCGAGCGCGGCGTGCCCAAACTGCTCGCGCCTCGCTGACATTCGCCGCGGCCACCACGACTTTTCCCAGACTCATCCGAGACAGCAGAAGGACTCCTATACCTATGAGCTTTGATCACCGCATCGCGGACATCTCCCTGCACGAGGCCGGCCGCCACCAGATCCGCCTGGCCGAGCATGAGATGCCCGGACTGATGTCCCTGCGCGCGGAGTACGGCGACTCCCAGCCCCTGGCCGGGGCCCGCATCGCCGGGTCGCTGCACATGACCGTGCAGACCGCCGTGCTGATCGAGACCCTGGTCGCGCTCGGTGCCGAGGTGCGCTGGGCCTCCTGCAACATCTTCTCCACCCAGGATGAGGCGGCCGCCGCCGTCGTCGTGGGTCCTCATGGAACCCCCGAGGACCCGCAGGGCGTCCCGGTCTTCGCCTGGAAGAACGAGACGCTCGAGGAGTACTGGTGGACCGCCAGCCAGATCTTCGCCTGGCCGGGTGTGGATGAGGACCCCACGGTCGGTGCCAACATGATCCTCGACGACGGCGCCGATGCCACCATGCTGGTGCACAAGGGCGTCGAGTTCGAGGCCGCCGGGGCCGTGCCCTCGGCCCAGGACTCGGATCCCGAGGAGTACACCTATGTGTTGGCCACCCTGCGGAAGTCGCTTGAGGAGAACCCGCAGCGCTGGACCGGGATCGCGAAGAACCTGCGTGGGGTCACCGAGGAGACCACCACGGGCGTGAACCGTCTGTACCAGTTCGCTCGCGAAGGCAAGCTGCTCTTCCCCGCGATCAACGTCAACGATTCGGTCACCAAGTCCAAGTTCGACAACAAGTACGGCGTGCGCCACTCGCTGCCCGACGGCATCATGCGCGCCACCGATGTGCTCATCGGCGGCAAGGTGTCGGTGATCTGCGGCTACGGCGATGTGGGCAAGGGTGCCGCAGAGGCGCTGCGCGGCCAGGGCTCCCGGGTCATCATCACCGAGATCGACCCGATCAACGCGCTGCAGGCCGCCATGGACGGCTACCAGGTGGCCCGCCTGGAAGACGTGCTGGAGATCGGCGACATCTTCGTCACCACCACCGGCGGCAGGGACATCATCTCCGCCGAGGCTATGCAGAAGATGAAAAACAAGGCGATCGTGGGCAACGTCGGACACTTCGACAACGAGGTGGACATCGCCGGCCTGGCCGCGATCCCAGGCGTGAAGAAGGTCGAGATCAAACCGCAGGTGCACGAATGGGTGTTCCCGGCCGAGGAGTCCCGCGCGGAGGGCCACTCCATCATCATGCTCTCCGAGGGACGTCTGCTGAACCTGGGCAACGCCACCGGGCACCCCAGCTTCGTGATGAGCTCCTCCTTCGCGAACCAGACCATCGCCCAGATCGAGCTCTTCACCAAGACCGCCCCGGACTACACGGGCGAGGACCGCTACGAGACCGACGTCTACGTGCTGCCGAAGATCCTGGATGAGAAGGTCGCCCGACTGCACCTGGAGGCGCTCGGGGCGAAGCTCACCGAGCTGTCCAAGGAGCAGGCCGACTACCTCGGTCTGGATGTGGCCGGCCCGTTCAAGCCGGAGCACTACCGCTACTGATCCCCATGCAGCGCCTGAGGGTCACCGCCGCCCTGGTATTCCTGGGCCTGGCCGTGGTGTCCCCGGCACTGCTGGTGGACTTCAACGACGACGGCGCGCCCAGCAGCTTCTGGCTGTTGGGCGCGCCGTTTGCATGTGGCCTCACCGCAGCCGCACTGGCCTGGTGGGGGCGGAGCTACGGCCTCGCCGTGATGAGCGCCTTCGTGGGGTTCCTCGCCGTGCCTGCCTGGATCTTCGTCATCTACCTGCTGGCGGGGCCCTGAGGATGTTCAGCGTGCCCTTCGCCAACTTGATCCTCAAGTCTCCCAGCGCGCCGAGTTGGTCATCCCGGCAAGCGACGTCAGCTCAGCCGGAAGCGCAGCCCGAAGTTGTTGAGCAGGGATGGCAGCCCCTGGGGATCGAGCGTGTGAGATTCCAGCTCGATCTCCGCCTGGTTGAGGATCTCGGCCATGAACTTGGAGGTCAGCAGCAGCACCAGGTGTCGTCCCGGGCAGAGACCGGGACCGGCGCTGAAGGGCACCAGCGGCCAGTCCTCCCGTGTTCGGGGATGCTCCCAGAGCTCTGGCGCGAAATGGTGGGCGAAATCCAGCTGGCGGTCGTCACGGTGGAAGAAGGGCGCGAAGACCAGCACCGAGGTGCCTGCCGGCATCACCCCGTGGCTGAACTCCACATCGGTGGTGGTCTCGCGCAGGATCATCGGCGTGGTGGGCCAGAGTCGCAGGGACTCCAGGACCGTGGCGCGGAGTCGTCCCAGCAGCGGCGTGGCCTCGCTCGCCTCCTCGGTGATCTGGTGCCTGACGGCCTCGAGGCGGGCGGGATGGCTGGCCAGCAGGGCCAGCGCACGGAAGGTCGCCATCCCCGCCGGGTCGAAGGCGAAGAGCCACTGCGGGATCTGCTGCGCCGGCTCGGCTTCGCTTCCCTGGGGCCGCTGAGACATGAAGGCCGCCAGACTGCCGGGCTCGGCACGGTCCAGTGCCGCCTGCATCTGATCCAGCAGCGCGGCACGCCCTTTTCTGTCCACCGGTTTCAGGAACGCCCAGTTCCCATCGGCCCGCAGCTTCTCGGTCAGGGCGGTCAGCTCAGTGTTCTCCCGAGCAGAGTCTCCGAGGACCACGCGCCTGACGATCCGGAACCAGGCGTCGAGGAACGGCTTGTATTCGAGGATTCCCCCGTCCGCACCCACCTGATCCAGCAGCACCTTGGCCTCCTGCTCCACCACGGGCATGAAGGCGTCCGCCATCTGGTGGATGGGACTGCCGTGTTCCAGGGTCACCTCATTGAGACGGCGGCGCTGGGTGCGTTCCGTGCCGTGGGAGATCAGCGCGACCTTGGGTTCAAGGTGTTTGAGCGCGTGGCGCTTGAGCGTCTCGGCCGTGGCGAAGGGTTCTGGAGAGTCATCCAGGACCCGGTGGACATCTTCCGGGTGGAGGATCAGTGCCATCGGGCGACCCGGGATGTTCAACATCAGTGGACCGCGGCCATATTTGTCCGCGAGGGTCTGTGCCCTGCGCACGCCGCGGCCGTCGAGGTCGAAGCGTTCGGAGGCGGCCACAAGCTTCGGCCGCCGAATGATGGGGCCCTTGGCGACCATCGGCAGCTGGATGTCGCGGAGCGCCTGCAGGGTTTCCCCCACAGTGGCTCGGGGGAGCGGGTTCTGCGTCGGAGAGATCGGTTCCACGGTCATGGTGTCCCTTCTTCGGTGACTGGCTTGTGCTCGCGGGACATGTTCATCTGCCCCCGGAGACTCCGGAGCTGATGGCGACGCCCAGTTCGGCCTGCCGGGTGTCAAGGTGCCTCAGCTGGATCGCGAGCGGGACATCGGTCTCGACTCGCAGCCCATAGGCGACGCCGAGCGGGACGGCCTGGGGATCGATGAGATCGTTGATCCGGACATGCCGCACCCGGTCGGCGGGAACCTCGACCGTGTAAGGACCCACCGGGTCCCGGTCCGGGTGGTACACGGTGACCTCGGCGCAGGCGTCTGATGAGGTCATGTTGAGCAGGCACAGCTCGTCCCGGCTGGTGAACTCAGGTTCATGCCCGGTGGAGTCCTCGGGCATGAACCCGGCGGCGAAGGCCCAGCTCGTCCTGCCCAGCGCGGTGTCGTGACTCATGAGTGTCCTTCCTCGCCGAGGATCGTGCGCAGGTGGTCATTGAGGTAGATCCCCTGCGGGTCCAGTTCCTGGCGGAGCTCGCGAAACCGATCCCATTCCGGGTACATCTGACTCAGGTGTTCGGCCGTGCGGGTGTGCTTCTTGCCCCAGTGTGGGCGGCCTCCGTAACGGAGCATCAGTGGTTCCATATCCTCGAAGTATGCGCGGTGCTCGAGCTCCGCGTTCTGCAGCAGAGCGATCGTCATGGTGGGCCGCTCCCGGGCGTTGGAGAGCATCGCCTGGTCCGGGGCTATGGTGCGGACCAGGACTCGCCAGCCGACCTTCGCCCTGTGGCGTTCCTTGATGCGTTCCCGTGCCTCGCGGAAGGCGGCGAGGCCGGACTCTCGGGGCAGCATGTATTCCATCTCATCGAAGCGCAGGTCGCGGTGATTGGGAATGATCTTGTAGGAGGGTCCGGTCTCTTCGCGCTTCACCTGGCCGGGCAGATCGATGCCATCCAGCTTGCCGGGCTCGTCAAGGATGCGGATCTGCGCCAGGTCGCTGCGCGGGTACCAGTAGAAGTCCACGTGCCGGTAGGCGGCGGCGTATTCGTCGAAATGCTCCAGCACCCAGTCGATATGTGTCATCACGTAGAGTCGGTGCAGATGGTAGGCCGGGCGCACCCGGAGCGTGAGCGAGGTCAGGATCCCCAGCGCGCCGAGCGAGACCTGGACGGCTCGGGTCAGCTCTGAGTCCGGGGCCTCCCCGGCGTCGACGCCGAAGGACAGCACCTCGCCGGTGCCTGTCACCATCCGTCCGCCGACAAGTGCCGATGAGAGGTTCCCCAGGTCTTCGCCCGTGCCGTGGGTCCCCGTGCCGATGGCCCCGGCGATCGTCTGATAGTTGACGTCTCCGAAGTTCTTCAGCGCCAGTCCGACGTCGTCCAGCTGCGCCCCCAGATCCTCGAGACCAGTGCCGGGGAGCACTGTCGCCAGTCCGGCCTCGGAGTCATGGCCGAGGAGGCCGCTCATGTCGTCCAGGGAGACGAGGACGTTCTCGGTGGCCATCAGGGGGGTGGAGGAGTGCCCGGAGCCGACGGGGCGCAGCACCCCGCCCGTCTGGACCGTGCTGCGCACAAGCCCCGCCACTGCGGCCTCGTCGCGCGGCCGGAGGAGCTTGCGCGCGGTGAAGGACACGCTCCCGGACCAGTTCGTGAACCGAGGATCACCTTCTGAGCAGGCCTCTGGCGGCGCGGTCTTCATCTGTGTGACAGTCCTGAGTGCGTCTCCAGCATGTCGCACAGGCTACTCGCTGACCTCCGAAAGTTCCTGAACAGAGCCCTTTGAGAGGCTGAGTGCATTCCGCCGGGCAGATCAGTCGGTGGGGCATTCAAGGTCGGCGGTGTCGTCGTATTCGGGGACCGGACGAGCCTCTGCATCCTCGACGGTGGTGGCGGCGCCGTTGCTGTTGATGTCCTCGATCAGCCAGTCCATCTCCGCGATCTCTCGCCGTTGGGCCTCACTGATCGCGACGGCGAGCTCGCAGACCCGGACGTCGTCGAAGTTGGCACGCTCTGAACGGGTGATGGCCATCGAATGGTGGGGGATCATCGACTTCATGTACGCGGTGTCCTGCACCGTGACCTGGCTGCGGTCCAGGACGACACCAGTGCCGAGCAGCAGCACGCTGATGACGACCACTGCGATGTTGGCCTTGGTGTTCTTGTACATGTTCATCATCCACGCGAACATCACCAGTCCCATGGCGCCACCCATGGTCAGCGCCATGATCATGCGGCTCTCGCTGAGGCGCACGTGGCTCCACTCCCAGGTGCTGACGAACATGAGGCCGTACATCACCACCATCCCGGTGAGGATCATGGCACCGAAGCGCAGATACATCTTCATCTGGTGGTGGGACTGTTTGGAGTCGTGGCCGTTCTGCGACTCGTGGCCGTGATGCTGGGTATCGTCACTGTGCTGCGTCATGATTTTCATCCTCTCCCATACTTCGATTGACCTGGTCGGACAATCTCATGTGATCGGTATCATAAAAAGCATTTGTTTCTGGGGCTACACTACTTTGTCGTTCAATGAATTGCACCAGGGGAAGGATGAGCGGCGTCGGGGCGTCCGGTCCTCCGGGGTGACGGACCCGGGTCACACAGGTGCCGCCGTGCTCTCCCGCACCACCAGTCGAGTGCGCACCACGGGCCGTCGGCTCGGCGTGGCGGGGTCCCGAAGCTGCTCCATCACTTCTTCGACGCACTCCCGCCCGAGCTCCTCGAAATCCTGGTCGATCGTCGTCAGAGGCGGGTCGAAGGCGTCTGCGTCACCGATGTTGTCGAAACCGACGACGCTGACGTCCTCGGGCACGCGTCGCCCGGCCTGACGCAGCGCACGATACAGACCCAGTGCCATCTGATCGTTGGCGCAGAACACAGCTGTGCACTCGGTGTCCGCCGGAAGCCGCAGCCCAGCTTCATAGCCGGAGCGGGCTGTCCAATCCCCGCGGACCACCGGGGGAACGGTTCGACCTGCGAGCTCGAGACTCGCCCTCCAGGCTTCCTCCCGCCTGCGCGCGGCATGCGAGACCAGGGGCCCAGCGATGTGCCACACGGTGTTGTGTCCGAGACCGAGCAGGTGCTCTGTGGCCTTGCGTGCCCCCGCGACCTGGTCTGCATCAATGCCGTAGGTGCCGGCTCCATGGTCCGCGTCAACGATGACTACCGGCACCCCGGGAGGAAGAACCAAGTGGTCCGAGTCGCGGAGATTGGTCTCCATGATCACGATCACCGCGTCGGCGGCAAGCTCCTCAAGTCGCCCGAACGCCCGGTGAACGCTGCGCTGAGTGGGGGTGCGCACCGGCAGGAGTGTGGTCGCGTACCCCACATCGGCCGCCGCCTGGGCGATCGCGTCGATGGTCCGGACGTTCCCGTAGGTAGTCATCGTGAAGGCGATGATCCCCAGCGTGCGAAAGTGTCCGCGCTTGAGGGCGCGAGCGGCGCTGTTCGGCCGGTACCCGAGATCGCGCATCGACTGCAGGACCTTGTCACGCGTGGGTCCGCTGACGTTCGAAGCATCATTGGACACTCGGGAGACGGTCTGTGACGAGACCCCCGCATGCGCTGCGACATCTGCCATGGAGACACGTCTCCCGACCTGCGGAGTGTTCAGCGGTGGCATGGCCGGGCTCCTGTCGATCGTGGTGACGATGGTATACCTGACCGTGCAGACTCCCAATACCAACCATTGTGACGTACATCATAGCGTGCTATGTTTACGCAAACATCGCGGGAGTGCAGCGTGAGGGGCGGGCTATGACAGTAGTTTCACCAGCAGTTGCGGCGGATCCTGCTGTGCGCCGTCGACGGCGGGCGGGAGCCGCCGGGTCCTCAACGGGATGGGCCTTCCTGGCCCCCTTCATGATCGTCTTCTTGCTGGTGTTCATCGCACCGATCATCTACGCGATCTACCTGAGCCTGTTTCGAGACCAGCTCATCGGCGGATCGGTCTTCGTAGGACTGGACAACTATCTGGTGGCCGCCCAGGACGGAAACTTCTGGGCGGGCCTGACGCGCGTGAGCCTCTTTCTGGCGGTGCAGGTCCCCATCATGCTGTTCCTCTCCCTGCTGGCAGCTCTCGCCCTGGACAGCGGTCGCCTCTACGGAAGCAGCTTCTTCCGGCTCTCGATCTTCCTGCCCTATGCCGTTCCCGCAGTGGTCGCCACGCTGATGTGGGGCTTCATGTACGGCACCCGGTTCGGGCTGGTGGGCAACATCAACGACAGCCTCGGCGTGAATCTCCCCGACCCGCTGTCCCCGGATCTGATCCTTGCCTCCATCGCGAACATCGTGACCTGGGAGTTCGTCGGATACAACATGATCATCTTCTACGCGGCGCTTCGGGTGATCTCCCCGTCCCTGTATGAGGCGGCCGCCATCGACGGTGCCAGCCAGCTCCGCGTCATCGCGCACATCAAGCTGCCAGCCATCCGCGGGGCCATGGTCGTGGCCGCGATCTTCTCGATCATCGGCAGCTTCCAGCTCTTCAACGAGCCCAGCATCCTGCAGACCCTGGCGCCGAACGCGATCACCTCGTCGTTCACACCGAATCTCTACGCCTACAGCCTCTCCTTCTCCGGCGGGCAGTACAACTATGCGGCCGCGGTGGCGATCATCATGGGTGTCATCACGATGATCATCGCGTACGCCGTTCAGCTCCGCGGCATACGGAAGGACGGGCAGTCATGAGCGGGGGACTGATCACCCTGCGCTCCACGCGCAGGCCCAAGACGCCGCCGAGCGTGCTGCGGCCCGCCAAGAGCAGACTCCTGACCGTGCTCATCGGTCTGATGGTGGTCTACTCGGTGGTGCCGCTCATCTGGCTCGTCATCAATGCCACCAAGAGCCAGCAGTCGCTTCTGTCCAGCTTCGGCCTGTGGTTCGCCGATGACTTCTCGTTGGTCGACAACGTGGTGGAGACCCTGACCTACGACGACGGAATCTTCCTGCGCTGGCTGTCCAACACGATGCTCTACGTGATCGCCGGGGCTGGGGGAGCCACCATCCTGGCCGTGCTGGGCGGATACGCGCTGGCCAAGTTTGATTTCGTGGGCAAGCCGGCGGTCTTCGCCGTGGTCATCGGCGCTGTCGCGGTTCCCGGCACCGCGCTGGCCGTGCCGACCTTCCTGATGTTCAGCGAGATGGGCCTGACAAACACTCCCTGGGCGGTGATCATCCCGACGCTGATCTCACCCTTCGGCCTCTACCTGATGTGGATCTTCTGTGCCGATTCGATCCCGCGGGACCTCATGGAAGCCGCACGGATCGATGGGGCCAACGAGCTCAGGCTCTTCCTGCAGGTCTGCCTGCCGCTGCTCAAACCGGGCATCGTGACCGTGGCGCTGTTCAACATGGTGGCCACCTGGAACAACTACTTCCTGCCGCTGATCATGCTCCGCAACGAGAACCTCTATCCACTGACGCTGGGGCTCACCGCCTGGAACCGACAGGCGTCGACCATCGGCGGCGAAGCCATATTCCATCTGGTCATCACCGGGGCACTGTTGACGATCATTCCGTTGATCGTGGTCTTCCTGCTGCTGCAGCGGTACTGGCAGAGCGGGCTCTCACTCGGAAGCACCAAAGAGTAATCGCGAACACTCTCTTGAAAGGGACGACATCATGAAACAGCTCACGGGGAGAACCTGCACCGGCACCGCTGCCTTCGCAATCTCTGCACTGGCACTGTCCGCATGCGGAGGCTCCGAGGAGACGACAGAGACAGACGCCGCATTGGAGGAGGGTGGCACCATCACCGTCTGGGCCTGGGAGCCCACCCTTGAACAGGTTGCCGAGGCCTTTGAAGCAGAGAATGAAGGGGTCACCGTTGATCTCGTCAACGTGGGAACCGGAGACGAGCACTATACGAACCTGCAGAACGCCATGCGCGCCGGATCCGGACTTCCCGATGTGGCCCAGGTCGAGTACTTCGCCATCCCGCAGTACATCCTGGGGGAGTCCCTGATGGATCTCTCAGAATTCGGTGCAGACGAGTACGCCGAGGACACCTTCACGGACGGTCCCTGGGGCTCGGTGACCTTCGGCGGCGAGGGGATCTACGGCATCCCGATGGACTCCGGACCCATCGCGCTCTTCTACAACGAGGATGTCTTCGACGAACACGGAGTCGAGGTGCCGGAGACGTGGGAGGAATACGAGGAGGCGGCGCGGCAGTTCCGCGAGGCGGATGACGATGTCTACATCACCAGCGATCAGGGCGATGCGGGACAGGTGACCACGATGGTCTGGCAGGCCGGAGGGACGCCGTTCAGCACTGAGGGCACTGATGTGACGGTCAATCTCACCGAGGACGAGGGCACCGCACAATGGGCCGAGTACTGGCAGCCATTCATCGATGACGAGCTGATCATGCCGGTGGCCGGCTGGACCGACGAGTGGTATCAGGCACTGGGCGATGGCAGCATCGCCAGCCTCACCATCGGCGCCTGGATGCCAGCGAACCTGGAATCAGCTGTTCCCGACGGTGAAGGCTCCTGGCGGGTGGCCCCGCTGCCGCAGTGGGAGGCCGGAGACTCCCAGACCGCCGAACAGGGCGGCAGCTCCCTCGCCATCCCCGAGGGTGCCGAGAACGCAGAACTGGCGTACGAGTTCATGGAGTTCGCCGGGGTCGGTGACGGAGTGCAGGAACGCCTGGACGCTGGAGCCTTCCCCGCGACGCTGGAGGACCTCCAGTCGGATGATTTCATCAATCGCGAGTACGAGTACTTCGGCGGCCAGCAGATCAACCAGGTCCTCTCCGAATCCGCTCAGAACGTCGCCGAAGGATGGGAGTATCTGCCTTTCCAGGGCTATGCCCACAGCGTCTTCAACGACACCGTCGGACAGGCCTACGAAGGTCAGGCCACCTTGGAGGAAGGTCTCAGCGACTGGGAGGACGATCTCGAAGCCTACGGCCGCGACCAGGGATTCGACATCGCCGAATAGCGCCGACCTCGAACCCCTCCAACGGCGCAGCTGGTGTTCAGACGCGCCGCCGCCCCGTCCCTGAAAGGAAACCTCTGTGGCCCAGTCGACTCCTGAATGGCTGTACCGACATCCGACATCCGCGCGGGCGGGGAACCCACGGCGAATCTCATTCGGGGCGGACTACAACCCGGAACAATGGCCGCGCGAGGTGTGGGACGAAGACATGCGCCTGATGAAACAGGCCGATGTCGACGTCGTCTCCATCGCCATCTTCTCCTGGGCGCGGCTGCAGCCGGCCGAGGATCGCTGGGACTTCGCCTGGCTGGACGAGCTCATGGACCTGCTGGCGAAGGCTGGAATCGGTGCGGATCTCGCCACAGCGACCGCCTCGCCCCCTGCCTGGCTCGCTGCCCAGCACCCTGAGATTCTTCCGGTGACCGAGAACGGAACGGTTCTCTCCCCGGGAGGGCGTCAGCATTGGAGGCCCACGTCGCCGGTGTTCCGGGAACACGCCCTGACTCTGGTGCGCACCCTCGCCGAGCGATACGGGGGCCACCCGGCCTTGGTGGCATGGCACGTCAACAACGAGCTGGGCTGTCACAACCTCTATGACTATTCCGACGACGCCGCCCGGGCCTTCCGAGTCTGGCTGCACCGCCGCTATGGGACGGTGGAGGAGCTGAATCGCGCCTGGTCGACCGACTTCTGGTCACAGCGCTACCAGGACTTCGATCAGATCCTGCCGCCGCGCACGGCGGCAGCGTTCCCCAATCCCGCCCAGCAGCTGGACTTTCACCGGTTCAGCTCGAACGCGCTCAAGCAGCATTTCATCGCCGAGCGCGACGTGCTGCGGGGGCTCACTCCTGAGGTTCCCGTCACCACGAACTTCATGGTGGTGGGGGAGACCAAGGGCATGAACTTCGCCGATTGGGCCGAGGAGCTCGACTTCGTCGCCAATGACCATTACCGCCTCCCGGTGGAGAACTCCCAGGAGGAGCTGTCCTTCTCCGCCGCCATCACCTCGGGTCTGGCGCAGGGAGAACCGTGGTTCCTGATGGAGCACTCCACCTCGGCGGTCAACTGGCAGCCGATCAACCGTCCCAAGCGCTCAGGCGAGCTGCAGCGAGATTCTCTCGCCCATGTGGCCCACGGTGCGGACGCGGTCTGCTATTTCCAGTGGCGGCAGTCAGCCGGCGGAGCAGAGAAGTATCACTCCGCCATGGTTCCCCACGCCGGTGAGGACAGCAGGCTCTACCGCAGCGTGGTGAAGCTCGGCCAGACCCTGCGTCGGCTCGACCCGGTCGCCGGGAGTCGGCGGAGGCCGGCGCAGGTCGCCCTGCTGATGGACTGGGAGTCGTGGTGGACCAGCGAGCTGGACTCGCACCCCACTGAAGACCTGCGCTACCGGCCAGAGCTCTTCGGGTGGTGGCTGGCTCTGCTGGACACCGGCGTCCGGGCCGATGTGGTCCAGTCCCGTCAGGACTTCAGCGGCTATGACATGGTCATCGCACCCGTGCTGCACATGGTGCCGGCGGCTCTGCAGAAGCGTCTGGAGCAGTACGTGGCGTCAGGCGGACATCTGGTCACCACGTTCTTCTCCGGCACCGTGGATCAGGACGACCGGGTCTGGTTGGGCGGCTATCCCGGGGCATTGCGCGAACTGCTCGGGATCAGGGTCGAGGAGTTCTCCCCCCTGCTCCGGGACGAGTCGGTCACGCTTGATGATGGAAGCACCGGCCGACTCTGGAGTGAACCGGTCGACGTCGCGGACGACGTCGTGGTCTTGCGCCGCTATCGTGGCGGCGACCTCGATGGGCGAGCCGCCATCACTCGGCGCGAGCACGGCTCGGGCTCCGCCGCCTACGTCTCCACCCAGCTCGACACCATGGGCCGTTCCTCGATTCTGCGCGAGCTCCTGCGGCACACCGAGGTGGTCGCCGAAGTGCCGGCTTCATTGCGCGGTCGGATCGAGATCACCCGGAGAACCGGCGACGCCGGGGACTTTCTCTTCATCATCAACCGAACCGACGAGGTCTTGGACATCTCAGAGTTTGAGGGCCACGACCTGATCGGGGCGGATCAGGGCTCGAAGACGCTCGCCGCCCGCGGGGTGGCCGTCCTGCGAGAAGTCCCCTGAGTCACTGAGTCACTGAGTCTCTGCGTCTCTGAGTCTCTGAGCCGAGCCCGAACCAGCATCCAGGAACAGAGGTGGCCGCTGTGACCGAGGAACCGCGGATCAGACTCGATCCGACGCAGACCTGCAGGATCCACCTGTGCTCTGCCGGGGTCTCGGTCCTTCTCGACATCTCCAGCGCGTCGCTGCCCTGGATCGTGCACTGGGGCGCAGCCCTGCCCGGGCTGAAGGCCGCAGAAGCCGCGTCGCTCGTCGCGGTCGCGGTGCCCCACCGCACGGGCAACGGGCAGGACCTTCCGGTGCGCCTGGACGTCATGGCGAGCCCGCACGCGGGCTGGAGCGGTCGTCCCGGACTTGTGGGAGATCGCGACAGCACCGCGTGGACTCCGCTCTTCAAGATCACCGAGGTTCATCTGGAGCCCCTGGAGCCCCTGGAGCCCCTGGAAGCCGTGGACCCTCAGGAAGGCGTCACCGATTCCACCCTGACGAGCGTCGGTGCGGGCACTCTGTTCGTCACGGCGGAGGATCCTGCATCGAGCCTGCGCCTGGCGATCGAACTGGAGCTCACGCGGTCGGGGCTGCTGCGAGGACGCGCCACGCTGACGAACACCGCCTCGAGGCGCTACCGCGTTCAGGAGCTGGGGCTGGTCCTGCCGCTGCCCGCTCAGGCCCGAGAGATTCTCGACTTCGCCGGCCACTGGGGCAAGGAGCGCGTTCCGCAGCGCCGTGAGCTGACCGTCGGGACGCATCTGAGGGAGGGTCGCAAGGGCCGCACCGGCGCGGACGCCGCGCATGTGCTCACCGTCGGAGAACCAGGCTTCGGATTCGCCGAGGGTGAGGTCTGGGGATTGCACACCGGGTTCTCCGGGAACCATCGCACCTGGGCGGAGCGGCTCTTCGACGGGCAGCAGGTTCTGGGCGGCTCTGAGCTGCTGCTGCCGGGTGAGGTGTCCCTCGCCCGGGGCCAGAGCTATACGACCCCGTGGTTGTACGGCGCATACGGACGGGGACTCGATGAGCAGGCCGCCCGGTTCCATGACTGGCTTCGGTCGCGCCCCCACCATCCGGTCCGTCCCAGGCCGGTGACGCTGAACGTATGGGAGGCGGTGTACTTCGACCACCGCCTTGAGAAGCTGGCCGCTCTGGCCGACCGAGCCGCCGCCGTCGGCGTGGAGCGCTATGTCCTCGACGATGGGTGGTTCGGGGATCGTCGCGACGACACTGCCGGGCTGGGGGACTGGGTGGTCTCTGCGGATGTGTGGCCCGAGGGACTCTCTCCCCTGATCGATCACGTCACCGGCCTTGGCATGGAGTTCGGGCTGTGGTTCGAGCCTGAGATGGTCAACCCCGACTCAGCCGTGGCGCGCGCCCATCCTGAATGGATCATGGCCCCCGGGGACCGCCTGCCGACCGAGGCTCGCAGTCAACAGGTACTGAACCTCGGCGTGCCGGAGGCCTACGCCCATGTCCGCGACCAGATGGTGGCCCTGCTCGAGGAATACCCGGTCGCCTACATCAAATGGGACCACAACCGCGACCTGCTGGAAGCAGGTACTCGCCCTGACGGACGCCCCGGGGTGCACGCTCAGACCCTCGCCGCCTATCGACTGATGGCTGAGCTGAAGGAGGGACATCCAGATCTGGAGATCGAGTCCTGTTCCTCCGGGGGCGCCCGCGTGGACCTGGGCGTGCTCGAACATGCCGATCGGGTATGGACCTCAGACGACATCGACCCGTTCGAGCGGCAGCAGATGCATCGATGGACCCAGCAGCTGATCCCGCCGGAGCTGATGGGCGCACACGTCGCCTCGGGTGTCTCGCACTCCACCGGGCGCACGCACACCCTGCACTTCCGTGCCGGCACCGCTGTGTGGGGACATCTCGGGATCGAGTGGGATCTCACCCAGGCGGATGAGCAGGAGAGCACCGAGCTCCTCGAGTGGGTCTCCTTCCACAAGGACCACCGTCGCCTGCTCCACACCGGAAGAGTCATCCGGCTGGACGCCGTCGATCCCGCCCTGCAGATGCATGGTGTGGTCCGGGCTGATCGCAGGGAGGCACTGTTCGCCATCATCGGCGCTGCGCTTCCCGATGTGGAACCCATAGGTCGACTGCGTCTGCGCGGGCTGGAACCTGAGTTCAGCTACCGAGTGCAGGACGTGACCCCCGGGGCCGCCCCGCATGGATTCCGCCGACCCCCCTGGTGGCCCGAGGAGCAGGGCGCTGTTCTCTCCGGTCGGGTGTTGCAGACGGTCGGCGTCCATGCGCCATGGTTGGCTCCGGACACGCTGCGCATTCTGCATCTTGACGCCACCCCCGGCTGAAGCAAACACGTGGTTCAGGCGTAGGGGAGCCTGTGCAGCCGCTGTCCCAGACGGTGCTGGCGCTCGGCCTGGATGCGCAGACGCCGGTACTCGCGGTTGCGGCGCTCGGCCATCACCGCGATCAGGAACTCCGTGGCAGAGGACGACGGCGCCGGGGGAGCCACATGGTCGGCCACCTCATTGGCCAGCCGGTTCGCCGTGTGCTCCAGGGCCTGGGGGTTGTGTCCCTTCGGGGACTCCTGCACCGTGCGCAGGAACCGTGACGCGCGGGCGGCCACCGGGTCCGGGATCCGGCCCAGATCCGCGATCTGGGTCCAGGAGGTCAGCTGCGGTGGGACCGGCAGCATCATCGGCTTCACAGCGGGCTGGCGGACCCGGATCACATAGGTGCCGGCGACCATATCGCCGAGCCGTTTGGCGCGCCGGCTGAACATCCCGGCGAACAGCGGGACCATGCCGAGGGTCAGGTAGATCTCCCCGAAGCCGACCAGCGCGCGGATGGAGGCATGCCGCAGACGGATCGCGCCGCCGTCGTCGCGCACCACTCGGGTGCCGAAGATCAGCCGCCCCACCGAGCGGCCGCGGGAGAGCGTCTCCACGGTCATCGGGATCAGCACCAGGCAGAGCACTGCTCCGCCCAATGTCACCGCGGCCTCCAGCGCCGGGTCCGACAGGGCGGCGCCGGCGGCCAGTCCGGAGAGGATCACGAAGACGATCAGGCCGATCCAGTACACGATCAGGTCCACGATCAGCGAGGCCGCCCGGGTGATGAGCGAAGCAGCGGGGAGCTCCAGCTCGACTCCCTCACCGGTGATCACATTGCGCACGCGCCAAGCCTAGCTGGTGTGGGACCAGGCTGGTGGGGGCTCACCTGCGGTGGGGCAGCTGCTTGAGGTACGCTGAGCGCGCAGCTCAAGCAGTGGGCTCTTGATTCTACTTTCAAGGGTTACCCATTGAAGCGCATTCTTCCGAGCGGCACCGTTCGCTCCGTCTCCCCGCCGACAGAAGCCGTGCCGAGTCAGGCACCCGCCCCCGCGGAGGCCGCAGGTCTCGGCACAGCCGGGGGAGGTCACCCGTCATGACGAGCGTCGCTGAGATCATGAGCTGCGGTGCGCCATGCCTGGACGTGGACAGCACTCTGGAAGAAGCAGCCCTCGCGATGAGCGAGGCGAGGACGGAAGCTCTGCCGCTGGCTGACGCGGCGGGGACGTTCCTGGGCGTCGTGGCCCGCCGTGACATCCTCCGCGCATCCCGCTCTCTGGGGGACCTTGCCCGGTCGATGAAGGCCAAGGACCTGATGGATCCCGACGCGCCCACCATCGGGATCAATGACCGGATCGAGAAGGCCATGGCGGAGATGGCGATCCATCAGGTCCAGCATCTTCCGGTCCTGGACGGCGCCATGGTCAGCGGGATGCTCAGCAGCGCAGACATCGCCCAGGCGGCCCCGCTGGTGCAGATCGAGCAGCTCATCGAGCACGTGGCTCTCATCCCTGACCAGGAGCCGCTCCCCGCGCGGCGCAACGGTCTGTGAAGAGTCCCTCCGACTCAGCCTTCGGGCTGGGCGGGCTTCGCCGTCTCCTCGGGAATGTCACTGTCCTGAGTGCCGGCATGGGCGACTTCCTCCGCCTGGGCGGCGCGATAGGGTATCCGGCCCCCGGCCACGACCATCTCAACCTGCCGGTCCGACAGGCGATGACGCAGCTCGATCGGCTCATCCCCGATCCGGGCCGTGACCGTGTCTCCAGAGCGCAGGGCCTGGTGCAGTCCGGAGAAGGACAGCACATCGCCCTGGCTGATCTGCTCGGCAGCCGCGGGATCGACGAACTCCAGCGGGAGCACCCCGAAGTTGGCCAGGTTCTGCCAGTGGATGCGGGCGAAGGACTTGGCCACCACGAGCCGCAGGCCGAGGTGGCGCGGGGCGATCACCGCGTGCTCGCGGGAGGATCCCTGGCCATAGTTCTCCCCGCCGACGATGGCGTGCCCGCCGTCGCTCTCTGCGGCCCGGGTGGGGTAGGTGTCATCGACCTGGATATAGACGAATTCGGCGATCTTCGGAATGTTGCTGCGGAAGGGCAGGACCCGTGAGCCTGCAGGCATGATCTCATCGGTGGAGATGTTGTCCCCGACAGTCAGCAGCACCGGAAGCTCGATGTCTTCGGGCAGCGGATCAAAGGTGGGCAGGGACTTGATGTTGGTGCCCTTGACGAGCTCCACCTCGCGGGCCTCGGACTCGTCCAACGGGGGCAGCAGCATCTGATCATTGACGCTGAACTTCTCCGGCAGCTCCGGTGCGGGATAGGCCATGTCCAGATCGCGCGGATCGGTGATGCGCCCGGTCAGCGCTGCCGCGGCCGCGGTCTCGGGGGAGCACAGCCACACGGAGTCCTCGTCCGTGCCAGATCGACCGGGGAAGTTGCGCGGCATGGTGCGCAGGCTGTTGCGACCCACGGCGGGCGCCTGGCCCATGCCGATGCAGCCCAGGCAGCCGGACTGGTGGACGCGGGCCCCCGAGCGGATCAGCTCGAAGATCCAGCCGCCCCGGGTGAGGTCCTGGAGGATCTCCCGTGAGGTGGGGTTGATGTCCAGGGAGACTCCGTCATCGGTCTGCCTGTCGCGCAGAATCTCAGCGACCACGGCGAAATCGCGCAGACCCGGGTTGGCTGAGGACCCCACGACCACCTGGTGCACCCTTTCCCCGGCCACCTCGCGCACCGGCAGCACATTGCCGGGCGAGGAGGGTTTGGCGATGAGCGGCTCCAGGCTCGCCAGGTCGATCTGCTCCTCGACGTCGTAGCTCGCGCCCTCGTCCGCGAGCAGCTCGGTGAAGTCATCGGCACGACCGACGGCGCGCAGGTAGTCATGGACGGCGTCATCAGCTGGGAAGACCGTGGTGGTGGCCCCGAGCTCTGCGCCCATGTTCGCGATGACGTGGCGATCCATGGCGGTGAGGTGTCTGAGTCCCTCTCCGTGGTATTCGATGATCCTGCCGACTCCGCCCTTGACGTCGTGGCGGCGCAGCAGTTCGAGGATGACATCTTTGGCCGAGACCCAGTCGGGCAGCTCACCGGTGAGCTCGACACCCCAGATCTGCGGCATCTCGACGTAGAGCGGGTCGCCGGCCATGGCCATGGCGATCTCCAGACCTCCGACCCCGATGGCCAGCATTCCGAGCGCCCCGGCGGCGCAGGTGTGCGAGTCGGACCCGATCATGGTGGCCCCGGGCCTGCCGAAATGAGCCTGGTGGACGGGGTGGGAGACCCCGTTGCCCGCCTTGGAGAACCAGAGCCCATACCGCTGGGCCGCTGACTGCAGGAACAGGTGGTCTTCGGAGTTCTTCTCGTCGGTCTGGAGCAGATTGTGATCGACATACTGGACGGAGAGTTCGGTCTTGATGTGGTCCAGGCCGAGCGACTCGAGCTCCAGCATCACCATGGTCCCGGTGGCGTCCTGGGTGAGGGTCTGGTCGATGGTCAGGCCGATCTCGTGGCCCGGTTCGGGGGTCCCACTGACCAGGTGGGAGTGGATGAGCTTCTGAGCTGCGTTCAGCGGCATCTCATACCTCCTGCTCGTCGGTCCCGCCGCGGCGGGCTGTGACGTCTCTTCCCAGATTACTGGTCCGAGCGTCAGCTGAGTAGAGCAGTGCGCGCGGAATCCGCGAGCAGGAGGAGAGAGTCCGTTGTCTAGGAGGCTGGCGTCCAGGGGCGCAGGATCTCACCCATGGCGTCGGTGAGGCTGCGCTGCAGCAGCGGGCCGAAGGAGACGCGCTTGACTCCCAGGCGCGAGACCTCCTGCAGGCTCAGCCCGTCGGGGACCGCCCCGTTGACCGGGTGGGCGGTCACGTTCACGGGGGTCTTCACCTCGCGCAGGATCCGTTCCAGGTAGTCCAGGGAGGGCACCTTCACGGGGTAGAGCACATCGGCTCCGGCCTCCTCGAGCAGGCGCATCCGGGTCAGCGCGTCCTCCAGCTGGGTCTCCGGCTGCTCATCCGTGGTGAAGGCGTCGGTGCGGCCGTTGATGACCAGGTGTGTGCCGATGGCATCGGCGGCGGCGCGCAGCTGGGAGATGTAGTCGGCGTGCTCCTGCGGTGAGCGCATCGAGTCCATGGAGTGGACCGTGTCCTCGATGTTGATGCCCACCGCGCCGGCGTCCAGGGTTCGGCGCACGAGCTCCCCGGCCGGGGTGTCGTAGCCGGACTCGAGGTCCACGGACACCGGGATGTCCAGCACCGCGGTGATGCGCCGGACCACGCCCAGCACATCCTCGAGGTTCATGGCCTCCCCGTCGGCCTCACCGAGGGAGTCCGCCACCGGGTGGCTGCCGATGGTCAGGGCCTTGAAGCCCAGGGAGGCGCAGGCCTCTGCGGACCAGACGTCCCACACCGTGGGGAGGATGACGGGGTTCGGCCGGTGGTGGAGATCGAGCAGGCGCTGGGCGAGTTCCTCAGATGTAGTCATCTCCGCATGCTTGCACAGCACGGACCACCTGTGAAACCCCCAAGCCCGACTGTTGGGGTCAGCTGCCCGGGTACTGCGCCTGGGTCAGCTGGCGGGCCAGGTGCACGGCGTTGGCGGCGGCGGTCTTGTTCGTCGCGGCCACCGCTGAGGGAGTCTCGTCGAGGTCCTTATAGTCCTTGGGGTTCATCGCCTCGTGGTTCCAGTAGGTCCCGCCCTGGGCTGGGATGGTGTATCCGATGTCGTTGAGCCCCTGGAACGTGTCGGCGATGATCTTGTGGGCTCCGTCCTCATTGCCCACCACGGCGACGATCGCGACCTTGCCGAACATGATCGGCCGGCCCTGATCGTCGGTCTCGGAGAGTTCAGCGTCCAGGCGCTCCAGCACTCGCTGCGCCACGCTGGACATATGACCCACCCAGGTCGGGGTGCCGAACACCAGGATGTCGGCGGCCAGGATGCGTTCGCGAAGCTCCGGCCACTGGTCACCGTGGCCCATGTCGGCTTCCACGCCGGGTTTGACGTCGTAGTCCACCACGCGGATGGTCTCCCCCGTGACGCCATGGGTCGTCAGCTCGGCGAGGAGCTGGTCGGTGATGACATCGGTGCTTGATTCACCGGGGGAGGGCTTCAGTGTGCAGTTCAGAGCGACGGCGCGCAGTGGAGTATCCATGAAAAGCACGCTACGTCTGCCGGGCCAGCCGTCGCAAGAGTGGAGCAGGCGGCAGGGCAGCGGTGGGACAGGCGTGGGACCGCAGGTCAGGCAGATCCTCCGTCGCGGTAGTCTCATCCCGTGGATATCGACGCGTTCATCGCCGTGCATCAGCACGAATGGGACCGGCTCTCAGCGCTCGCCTCCCGTCGGCGGCTCACCGCGCCCGAGGCCGATGAGATGCTGCGCCTCTACGAGCGGACCTCCACGCACCTGTCCATGATCCGCGCCGCCGAGCCGGACTCCCCGGTGGTGCCCTCCCTCTCCGCGCCGCTGGGTCGAGCCCGGGCACACCTGACCGGGGCGGGGCAGAACGTCTTCGTCTCCAGCGCCTACTTCTTCACCCAGACCCTGCCCGTGGCCTTCTACCGGATCCGCTGGCTCACCGTGATCCTCGGAGTGGCGTTCATCGCGGTGGCGGTGGGCTTCGCGCTGTGGACGGTGAACCATCCACAGATCGACCTGCTGATCCCGGAGGGGGAGCGGCAGGCCTATGCCGGCACCGAGTTCGTCAACTACTACTCGGAGCACCCGAACTCCAGCTTCGCGGCCCAGGTGTGGACCAACAACGCCTGGATCGCCGCCCAGGAGGTGGCCTTCGGGATCAGCGGGGTCTTCGTGCCCCTCGTGCTGTTCCTCAACGCTCAGGGTCTGGGCATGGCCGCCGGGATCATGGCCGAACAGGGCGAGGCGTCCACCTTCTGGCTCTACATCCTTCCGCACGGACTCATGGAGATGACTGCGATCTTCATCGCCGGAGCCGCCGGGCTGCGGATCTTCTGGGCATGGGTGGTGGCCCCTGGACAGATGCGCCGCTCCGCCGCGCTCGCCGCCGAAGGCCGCAAGCTGATCACCGTGGCCTTCGGTCTGGTGCTGGTGCTGCTGATCTCTGGGGTGGTGGAAGGCTTCGTCACCCCCTCGGACCTGCCGCACTGGGCGCGGATCGGGATCGGCGCCGCGGTGCTCGCCGCCTACTGGACCTACACCCTGGTCCTCGGCGGGCGAGCCCACCGCGCGGGCGTCACCGGGGACCTCGGCAAGTACGACGCCGGCGCAGTGGAGCTGACAGCCTGACGCCCAGGTCGACCCAGTAGTGGGCGGGCTCGATTCGTTGGGAGCCACGAGTACCTTGGCATGGCTCTAAGGGCGACGCACCCGTGGCAAGAACCTCATGCCCCACAACAACTAGAGGGTGTCGTTGATTTACTCGAGGAGTCGGCTGCTTGAACCTGTGGCGCTGTGCACGTCTCCAACGGGGAACACCGTCTCGCGGCTCAGGGCCGGTGTGATCATCCACGGTTCTTCCATCGCTACCGCTCATCAACGGTGACAGCACGTACATCCTGCCCGTTCAGCCGAGGCGCGGGCCGGTGTATTCGACGGGTCCTCTTCGGCGGAGTCCTTGGTCAGGAGGTGGGCCGGAATGCAACACGCTTCTCCCCGCCACGCCTCGACACCTTCCTTCATCGCCACAACCGCGATGATGAGAGCCGCGATGGGATCTGCCCAGCTCCACCCCAAGGCGCTGTTGAGCAGCAATCCCACCAGAAGGACCCCAGAGAGGTAACTGCACAGCAGAGTCTGGTGAGAATCAGCCACCGTGGAAGCCGACCCCAGTTCCCGCCCGGTCCGCCGTTCAAACCAGGACAGCGCCGGCATTACCGCTACGCTCACGGCGGCCAGGATGATGCCCACTGTGGAATGCTCGGCCTCCTCCGCGCCGGTGAGGGTTCGGATTGCATCGACGGAGACCAAGGCGGCAAGCCCGAAGAACGAGGTAGCGATCAGCCGCATCGCTACCCGCTCGCGGCGTTGCGGGTCAGAGGCCGCGAACTGCCACGCCACTGCTGCAGCCGAGAGCACCTCCACGATCGAATCCAGTCCGAAAGCGATCAGTGCTGTCGACGAGGCGATGGTGCCAGCGATCAGGGCGATGACGGCTTCGATGACGTTGTAGGTGATCGTTCCCGCCACGATCCATCGCACCCGTCGATGCAGTACTTTCTGCCGAGTGGCCGAGGGCTGTGATTCTAGAAAGCTATTAGTCATCGGCACGTGCACCCTCCTGGTGTGCAGCAGGCGGGGTCCACGGCCACCGCGAGCTTCAGCAGAAGTCCGAGCGTGGAAGCGATCTGCGGGTCGGCAAGTTCATACCAGGCGCTGCGCCCCTTGGCGCGCGCTTTCACCAGGTCGCACCCGCGCAAGCAGGCCAGCTGGTTGGACATCACCTGTTTGGAGACGCCCAACTGCTCGGCCAGTGCGCCAGGTTGAGCGGGGCCCTCCCGGAGCGCGAGAAGGATCCGAGTGCGCGTGCCATCGGCAAGGGCGTACCCGATCCGAGACAAGGAGGTCGCATGAGTCAAAGTCACAGTGTCCACGACTAAACAGTACAGCAATCGCTGTACTATCGTGATGCACGCTAGACCATAGTGCCGCGGGTAGGTGAGGTTGCAGCGCAGACGCAGCCGTTCTCAGTCGATGAGAGGGTTGGGGCATGTCCCAGAACAAGCAACTGGCACTGCCCGGAGCAACAGTGACGCCGTTGACCGAGCTTCTCGAGAAGCGGCGGAGCACTCGTACTTTCGCTGAAGCGGGCATCCAGATGACCGAACTGGCTCACCTGCTGCGAGCCGCCGTCGGACTCCGGACAGATAGAGGCTCCGTAGTGCCCTCGGCTCACAGTTTGAGTCTCCTCTCAGTCGGAATTGTCGCGGGTGGTGTCGAGAACCTAAGACCGGGGAGCTACGTCTATCTACCGGGTACTGATGCGCTCGTATGCGAAACGGTGGGGGATCATCGCAACGAAGTCGCCTCTGCGACATTGGTAGATCAGAACTGGAGCGCGAGAGCCTCGGTGTTCCTGCTCATTACTGCTCAGGTCGAGACACTCAATGATCATTTTGCTGAGCAACCACCACTGGGACGACGCGGTGAGAGATATGCGTTGCTGGAAGCCGGTCACATCAGTCAGAACACCTACCTCGCCGCAGCTGAACTGGGCCTTGGGGCCGTGCTGATCGCCGGATTTCGTGATGAGGAACTCTCATTACTCTCGGCGACGCTCTTTCCCTCTCTGCCGCCAGACAGCCAGGTCCTGGGGATTATTGCTCTCGGTCGAGCAGTGAAAAACCCCGGTTCCTGAAGTCCTCGTCCGTCGAGCTGCGTCGGTGTGGTGCTCTCAGCCGCGTCGCCGCAGGCTTCCACCCGGTCACATGCCGTGAAGCACTGACGGTCCTGGCCAGGGGCCTTGTGAGCAGGGCAGGGATCGATCTAGAGTTGAACTCATGAGCAATGAATCGACTTCCGCTTCGTTCCCCGATCCCCGCGAATTCCAGGGCACCCAGCTGGCCTTTGATGATCCGACCACGCGCCACCAGAAGATCTCCCCGCCGAAGCAGGATCAGCCCGAGCCGGGTCTTGAGACCGACGCCGACCCGATCCCGGACATCGGACTTGAGTCCTACCGGGGCCTGGGCCGTCTGCAGGGGCGCAAGGCCCTGGTGACCGGCGGGGATTCGGGCATCGGTGCCGCTGTGGCCATCGCCTTCGCCCGTGAGGGTGCGGACGTGGCCATCTCCTACCTCCCAGCCGAGGGCAAGGACGCCGAGCGCGTGATCAGCGCCATCGAGGACGCCGGGCGCACCGCCGTCGCCCTTCCCGGAGACCTGATGGACAAGGCCTACCGCGAGAGCGTGGTCGATTCCGCAGCCGAGAAGCTGGGCGGGCTCGACATCCTGGTCAACAACGCCGGCAAGCAGATCGTCAACGACTCCCTCGAAGAGCTCACCGACGAGCAGGTCGATGAGGCCTTCCAGATCAACATCAAGTCCATGTACACGCTGTCCCGGGCGGCGCTGAAGCACATGGGCCCGGGCTCGACCATCGTGAACTCCACCTCGGTCCAGGCCTACCAGCCCAACCCGATGCTGCTGGACTACGCGGCGACCAAGGCTGCGATCAACAACTTCACCAAGGGCCTGGCCCAGCAGCTCGCCCCCCGCGGCATCCGGGTCAACGCCGTGGCGCCGGGACCGATCTGGACGGTCATCCAGCCCAGCGACGGTCAGCCGAAGGAGAAGCTGCCGGAGTTCGGCCACAACTCGCCGCTGGGACGTCCGGGGCAGCCCGTGGAGATGGCACCCGCCTTCGTGTTCCTGGCCTCGCCCGAGTCCAGCTATGTCACCGGCGACACCCTCAACGCCAACGGGGGCACCCCCACCCCGTAGGCCGGTCGCGTAGTGTCCTGACGATGAGTCAGGACACTACGCGCACCGCCGGGATTGATCTTGCTGCCGAGAGCAGGCGGACGGCCCTGGCCGTCATCGAGTGGAGCCCGGACTCTGCCTGCCTTCAACAGCTGAGTCTCCACGCCGATGATCCGATCATCACCGAGGCCACCGCCGAGGTCGCCAAGATCGGCGTGGACTGCGCGTTCGGATGGCCCGATGAGTTCGTCGCGTTCGTGACCGATCACGCCAACCTCGCCCATCCGCGGGCCGTCGACGGCGGGATCGACTGGCGACGCACGCTCGCCTTCCGGGCGACCGACCGGCATGTTCACCAGCTGACCGGTCGATGGCCGCTCAGCGTGTCCACCGACCGATTGGGCCTGACAGCGATGCGCTGCGCCGGTCTGCTCGGCAGGCTCGCCGCCAGTGGCCGAGTCATCGACCGCTCAGGACGCGGGGGCGCCGTGGTGGAGGTCTACCCCGGTGCCACACTGCGGATGTGGCGCTGGGAGAGCAAGGGATATCGAACAGACCCTCAGGTGCGCCGCTCGCTTCTCCGGCAGATGCGGCGGGAGGCCCCCTGGTTGGATCTCGGCACGCATGCGCAGCTCATGGAGGAGTCCTCCGACGCCTTTGACGCAGTCATCGCGGCCCTTGCCGCCCGCGCCGCCGCAGTGGGCCGATACCACCTGCCGCTCTCTGAGCATCAGGAGCGCGCGGAACGGGAGGGCTGGATCGCGTTGCCGACCTGTACGCTCGGCGACCTGCTCTGAGGCCCACCGTTCAGCGGGAAGCGCCCGCTTTCCGGGTACGCAGGATCAGGTAGACGACGAGGCCGAGCAGGACGAGCACCGCGCCGCCGAGGATGTAGACCAAGTTTCCAGGGAGCGCGTCCTGGTCGATGCCGGGCAGTGCGTCCTGCTGCGAATCGACGGCGATGCTCTCCTCAGCTTTCTCCACGGAGAAGGGCAGATCCACAGCAGCGGCGCTGACGCCGCTCGGCTCGTCGGTCATGGAGCCGCTGAGCGTGTAGTCACCGACCTGGAGGGCACCTTCCAGGGGCATCTCCGCAGTGGTCTGGGTGCCGGCGATGACATCACCCATGGTGACCTCGGCCTCGGAGACGATCTCCCCGCTGTCGTCTCGGATCGTGAAGTCCCCCGCCGGTTCCAGGTGCTCGTTGCCTGTGTTCGTGAGCTCCAGGTCGACCACTGAACGGCCCGCGGCGTGCTGGTGGCCGGCTTCGCCGAACTCGAAGGCGGGAGTGAGTTCTCCCGGGACCTCAATGGTGATGGGCATCGCCTGCCGCACGGTCTGGTTCAGGGCGACGTCCCCGGAACCCGCCACGGGCTCGGCGTTCTGCAGGACCAGGCTGGTGATGTACTGGCCCGGTTCCGTCTCCGGCGGGACGGTCAGGGTCAGCGTGCTCTCCTGTGTGTCGCCCGCGGGGAGTGTCACCTCCTGTGCCGCGGAGTCGAGCCAGGTGGTGGTCCCAGTGGTGTCCGCGCCGTCCTCCTTTGCGCCGAAGCCCCCGTTGACGAGGCTGTATGCATCGGCGGGGTAGATGCTCGCGTCCAGGTCGGATTCCCCGTGGTTGGCCTGAGCGAAGGTGAGGGTCTGGCTCTCGCCAGGCTCCATGGTGAGGGCGAAGTACGAGCCGGGGTGGTCTACGGGTTGGAGACTGAGGTTGACCGGCTCAGCAGTCTCCGCTGCAGCGGCGGTGGCTGAGGAGGCGGGGACCAGGATCAGTCCGGCCGTCAGCAGCAGCGGGGTCAGACTCGAGCGGAGGTGGTGTGACACGGGAGAGGACATCCTTCAAAGACTCAGGGGACAGAAGAGGTGCTGGTGGTTCCCGGCTCAGGACTGGACTGAGGTTCAGGTTCAGGTTCAGGAGTCGCGCTCGTCTCGGCAGGTGGCGACACGGCGGATTCAGGTTCGGGAGGCGGCGTCACGGTGATGTCAGCCTCAGGGTCCTGTGCGGCTGTCGGGTCCGGCTCCACAACCGCCGTGGGCTCAGAGTCCGGTTCGGGTGCGGTTGGCGCCTCCACCGTCGGCCCCGAAGCGGTGTCGAGATCAGGGCTGACAGTGGTCGTGATCGTCCCGGTGTACGTGCCGGTGCGTGCGCCGGGTGGCAGGGTCAGCGAGACGAGCAACCCCTGCGCGTATGAACCTCCGGCCCCTCCAGGGCCGGCCTGGAGCACGATCCGCGCCGTGTTCAAGGACCCGGCGGCGAAGGTCGAGGGTGCTCTGGGTCGCGCTTGGGGATCCAGAGCTTCGCTGCTCTGATCGGTGGCCACCGGTGCTTCGATGGAGGTGAGTGTCAGGTTCCCGGGAGGGATGCCGGTGCCGTCGTGGCGCCCGCCGTAGTCAAGACCAGCAGCTTGGATCGAGACCTTCCAACCCGTGTACTCGACGGAGAGCGAGTCGGTCGCATCGACAGTGGTGAGGATTATCCGTCCTGAGATGGTCTGGGCGTCGTGGGAGAAGGGGACGGTCGGGAGCCAGAGATCCTCCAGTTCCGCTGCGGTGGAGGCTGAGACCGGCCCTGGGTGGAGCGCCGCGAGGATGATGCTCACTGCCAGCACGGCCGATGCGCGTCTCTCACCAGAGTGACCCATCCCTGTGCCCCTTCGTGTCAGGTCCGGGGCCGATCCAAGCAGGATCGGCCCCGGACTGATTCGTGCTTGCAAGCCGCCGTGGCACGGCGGGCGGTGCCGTCAGCTCACGCTATGCGTGGGTCGTCTCGGTTCAGAGGGCGGGGGTGGCGGCGGTCGTGGTCGTGAGAACTGCCGCGTAGGCGCCGGCGCGGCTACCTTCAGGGATGTTCAAATCCACGCTCAGGGGGACGGTGTAGGACCCTTCACCGTTCTCCGCGGCAGCGGAGAGCACCGTACGCTCGGTCCCTAGGCTGCCTGCCGTACCCACGTCGACCGTCTCGGCGCCATCGGCACCGGCGAGCGCGGAGACAGTTCCTACCGAGGACACGACGAAGTGCTCTGCTGCGATGGCGTCGCCAGCGTTGCCGCCGTCGGTGTATCCGAAGTCCGAGACCACCTGGGTCACGCTCCAACCGTCTCCGGTGCCGGTGGAGTCATCGACTGCGAGGTTCACGGTGCCGGAAGTGGTCTGGGCGGCGTGCGAAGTGGTGACTGCCGCCAGCGCAACGTCCTCGGCGGACGCGGACAGTGATCCACCGGTGACCGTAGCGGTCGCGGTGCTCTCGGCTGCCAGGGCCGCGGGCGTGATGAACATGGAGGCGGCCAGGAGGGAACCGACGGTGACTGTCTTCACAGAGGTGCGCATGGTGCTGCTTTCTCTCGTCCGGGTGTGCCAGGAGGCTCGTGCCGAGGAGCCGGCAGGGCCGGACTCGGTTCCACTCGGGAGGGGACTCCTGTCCGGGTCCGGACTGGAGGCGTGGCTTGGTGCTCTGGTGCAGGTGATGCCGTCGCCGTCTGCAGGACAGTTTTGCCGGGCTGATAATCATGCAGATCAGACAAGCTTGCTGAACGAACAAGAATGCTCATAACGCAAACTTGCGACAACCTGAGTGTAAGGGGCGGTTCGCCGCTTGTCCACGCAGTGCCCAAGAAACTGTCAGGTTTTGTTCAGCGTTGTCCGTGGGTGCACGGGAGCGCCTATCAACTGGGTGCAGACACGGGACGCAGGCGGGGCGTCCGAGCAAACCGTGGTGACGCGCCTCCCTTGGTCCTCCTGGGCCTCCGTGGAGTCCGGCTGCGTCAATGGCGCCGAGCCGGTGGCGCGGAGGCCGAGGCGAAGGCTCGCCTGTGGGGGACCGATCGACACGTAGAGGAGTCGGTTGGCGACCGCGCAGCGTGTCGAACGCGGGATCGGGCCAGACGCATGCCCTCCGCCTTGATTCGAGCTCGGCGCCCACGCGAAACTCAGCGAGGAGCCGTCCGGTGGCCTTGATGCGCTTGCGGTTGCCGCTCGCTCGTGGGCGGCGCGACCCGGTCACTCCTGCCGCATCAGGAGTGCGGACGACGCCGTTGCGGTGTAGCGGAAGAAGCGCGTCAGCCGGTGATCACTCAGGCAGCTTCGCGGCTCATCTGCCGAGTGTCAGCGAAGGCGTGGATCTCGACACCGGAAAGGGGCACGCCCACCAGCTGAACAACTTCGGCGGCCTCCCCAGCTCCAGGTCGTGACGAGCCGGACGGCGATCGCCAGGCCCCGGGTGAAATCCGGCGCGAGAATCCCCGCCTCCTCCAGTCCGAGATTGCTGTCTGGCTGAATGAACCGGACGCAGCGATGGCCGCGACTGAGAGGGTTCTCTCGGTCGCAGCCATCACGGGTTCAACTCACAGTTCGGCCTAGAAGGGGTACGGTGCGATGTCGGGTCGCATGGTGAGCCACTGAGTCTCGGTAAAGGCTTCGATGTTCGCCGCGTAGCCGCCGAAACGTGCTCCGGTGCCGGAAGCGCCGACGCCGCCGAACGGGGCGTTGGACTCGTCGGCGACGGTCTGTTCGTTGATATGGACCTTGCCGGAGTGGACCTGGTCAGCCAGTTTCATGGCTTGGCCGACCTCACCGAGAATTCCCACGGAGAGTCCATATTCGGAGTGGTTGATGATCTCGGCAGCCTCCTCGAGGGTGGCGAAGCTCATGACCGGGGCGACAGGGCCGAAGATCTCTTCGGCCCATGCCGGGTTGTCCCTGTCCAGGCCTGTAAGCACGGTCGGCGAGTAGAAGAGATTGTCATAGGTGCCGCCGGCCTCGATGACCGCCCCGGCATCTTTGGCCGCCTGAACGAGCCGGTCGATGTTGTCCCGCTGGCCCTCGTCGATGATGGGGCCCAGGGCGACCTGTCCCGTCATCGGATCTCCCACAGGCAGGTGCGCGGCCTTCTCCCGCAGGGCCGCCACGTACTCGTCTTTGAGGGACTCATGGACCAGATGGCGGCCGGCGGTCATGCAGATCTGTCCCTGGTGGAGAAAGGATCCGAAGGCGCCGGCAGAGGCGGCCTTAGCCACGTCGGCACCCGGCAGGACCACGAGGGCGTTGTTGCCGCCCAGTTCGAGGTGGGCACGCTTGAGGTTGCGCCCGGCGGCCTCGCCGACCTTCCGCCCAGCCGCGGTGGACCCGGTGAAGGACACGACGCGCACCTCGGGGGCCTCGGTAAGGGCTGCTCCGGTTTCGGCGCCCCCGGGGATCAGCTGCAGGACCCCGGCGGGCAGCCCTGCCTGTTCGAAGGCGCGCATGATCATCACTCCGCCGGAGACCGGGGTGCGTGGATCCGGCTTGAGGATCACGGCGTTGCCCAGGGCCAGGGCCGGGGCGACGGAGCGGATCGACAGGATCAGTGGGAAGTTGAACGGGGAGATCACCGCGACCACCCCGGCCGGAATCCGGCGGGCGAAGGACCAGTGCTCGGCATCGGAGGCAAGCACGTCTCCTGCCGGGTGATGGGGCAGGGCAGCGGCATCGAAGCACTCGTTGGCGGCCACGTGCGTCTCCAGTCCGGCCTTGGCTGCGATCGCCCCGGTTTCACGCTGGACCCACTCGCCGAGCTCGACGGCGTGGGTCTCGAAGAAGTCCCCCGCTCGGCGCAGGATCGCTGCTCGTTCCTCCGGCTTAGTGGCCGCCCACGCCTTCTGGGCCTGCGCGGCGCGGGTGGCGGCGGCCATCGCGTCCTGGTTCGAGGCCATCCCCACGGTGCCGAGGACGGTGCCGGTGGCGGGCTCGGTCACCTGAACCGTCCCGGCTGAACCCTCGGTCCAGGCGTCGGTGTAGATCTTCCCGTCCCACTGGGACAGTTCCAGGGCGGTGCCCCGCTCGGTGTCAATGGCAGTCATGATGATCCTTTACATTGGGTGAAGGAAAGCTAGGTCGCTCTCCGAAGAAATGCGTAGTCGAGGAACTGAAGACGACCTCGGGTTCTGCAGGGTCTAGCTGGTGATGACTTGAGGCGTGCCGAGTTGTTTGAGGCCCTCGACTCCGAACTCGAGGCCGTAGCCGGACTGCTTGGCTCCTCCGAACGGGATGCGCGGGTCGATGGCACCATGCTTGTTGATCCAGACGGTGCCGGCCTCGATCCGGGCGGCGACCTCACGGGCCCGGTCCGCGTCGGAGGACCAGACCGAAGCGCCTAGGCCCACGTCCAGCCCGTTGGCCATCTCTACGGCCTCATCGAGCGTGGAGAACTTGATGATCGGCAGCGCGGGACCGAACTGTTCCTGGGCTACCAGTGGATTGTCATTGTCGATATCGGCTACCAGGGTCGTCGGGTAGAAGTAGCCGGGTTGGCTGGCCACGGGGTTCCCTCCCAGGAGGATCCTCGCCCCTGCGTCCTTCGCCGCCTGTACCAGGCCTGAGACGATGTCGAACTGCGCCTGGTTCTGGAGCGGGCCCAGTACATTGGTCTCGTCCAGGCCCACTCCCATCGGCATCTTCGACGCAACCTCTACCAGCGCGGCGCACACGTCGTCGTAGATGTCCTCATGGACGTATAGGCGCTTGAGAGCCGCGCAGGTCTGACCGGTGTTGATGAAGGCGCCCCAGAACAGATCTTCAGCCACCGCATGGATGTCGGCGTCCGGCAGCACGATCCCGGCGTCGTTGCCGCCCAGCTCCAGGGTCAGCCGCTTCACCGTGTCGGCTGAGGAACGGATGATCGCCTTGCCCGTTGCGGTCGATCCGGTGAACATCACCTTGGCGATATCCGGGTGTTCCGTGAGAGCTTCGCCCACGGCTCGGCCGCCCGGCACCACCTGGAGCACACCCGGGGGCAACACCGTGTTCAGCACATGAGTCAGCGCCAGCACGGACAATGGGGTGTATTCCGAAGGCTTCAGCACCACGGTGTTACCCATGCGCAGTGCCGGCGCGAGCTGCCAGATGCTGATCATCATCGGCCAGTTCCACGGACCGATGGCGCCCACCACGCCCAGCGGACGGTAGTGCAGTTCGGCATGCGTACCCTCTTCCTCGACCAGGACCTCCGGTCCCAACTCGAGTGCCGCGGTGGTCCGCAGCCAGGCCGCGCAGGCCCCGGCCTCGAACCTTGCGTTCGGTCCGTTCAGCGGCTTGCCCTGCTCACGTGAGAGCAGCTCCGCCAATGCTTCGGCGCTGGCCTCCACAGCATCCGCAGCCCGCTGGAGCACATCGCTGCGCGCGGTATCGCTGCGGGCAGCCCATTCTCGCTGGGCACTGCGAGCGATGCTCACGGCGGTGCCCAGGTCTGCAAGGGTGGGTTCGGCGACTCTGCCGACGACCTCCCCGGTTGCCGGGTCCCTGATCTCCCGCCCGCCTTCGGACGGCTGGATCGCCCCCAGAAGCTCTGTCATGGAAAAAGCGTTGATTTCAGAAGTTATCGTCACGGTTGGCTCCTTAGAACCCTTGAGGATGCTGATGGGCGTGTACGTAAGCTGGATCGGTGTCTGCGTATGCAGGGGCGTCGGTACCCGAGCAACGTCAGCAGAGCGGCGTGACGCGGGTTGTGGGGAGCTAGGGGAAGGTCACCACGGTCCGGCCGACATGGTCATGCATCGAGGCGTAGGCGTCGTTCACTTCTTCGAGGGAGATTGTCCTGGAGACGACATTGTCGAGGTTGAAACGACCCTCATGGTAGAGACCGACGAACTTTGGGACGTCTCGAAGGAAATTCGTCGAACCGTTGAAGACCGGGCGGATTCGTACCTGATTCCACACCGCCTGTGCGTCTATGGCGATCTCCAACGTGGCCCCCGGTTTGGTCAGACCGATGATGCAGAGTTCGCCGGCGCGTCCGACCGATTCGTAGGCCTGCTTCGTCACTTCAGCCCGACCGACGAAGTCGAAGACGAAATCAGCGCCGCCGACCAGTTCACGGATTGATGCAACCGGATCTGTCTCGGCGGAGTTGATGGTGTCCGTGGCGCCGATCTCGAGGGCCGACGCCAGCTTGTCACCGGTGACATCGACGGCAATGATCTGTGAAGCTCCCGCGAGTACTGCCGCCTGAATGGCGGCAAGACCTAAACCGCCGCATCCGTAGACCGCCACTGTGGCGCCCTCATGGACCTTTGCCGCGTTGAGCACTGCACCTGCACCCGCCAGGATGCCGCATCCGAGCACACACGCGATTTCATGGGGGATGGACTGATCGAGACGCACAAGGTTGTTCTCGTGGACGAGAACCTGCTCGGCGAACCCGCCGAGATCTACGAGTGCCGTGACCGGTTCCCCCTCGAGCGTGACGCGAGGCGGCTCACTGTCGGCGCGCCGCACAAACTCTGGATTCGTGCACATATTGATGTCACCGGCCATACAGTGCGTGCAGGTGCCGCAATGGGATTGGAGGCATGCCACGACGTGGTCTCCCACAGCCATTCCCTGAACGTCGGGTCCGACCGCCGCGACGAGGCCAGAGACTTCGTGACCTAAGACAGCCGGGAGCGGAAAGCCCCCCATGCTGCTCGCGGTCCGATCACTCTGGCAGAGCCCGCTGGCTTTGACGTCAACCAGTATCTCGCGCCCGATCGGGGCGGAAAAGTCTACATCAGCGGTCCGGAATTGACCCCCGACTTCGTCAAGTATGAGTGCTTTAACCACTGTAAATCCTGTCTCGGTAAGTTGATAATTGTCTGTCACGGGTTCGATTGAGATAAGACGCGCAATCAGGCGGCAGCAGAGTAGTCTCCGCGAAATGAGGTGGGTTTACAGCCGAATGTCGCCTTGAACACTTTGCTGAAATAGGAAGGTTCGATAAACCCCCACCTCGCTGCAATCTCTGACACTGAGTGATCAGCAAACATGGGGTCAGAAAGGTCCCTACGGCACATTTCGAGCCGACGCTCACGGATCCACGCCGTGATGGTGGTGTTCTTGCGCTGGAACTGCGCCTGCACGTGCCGCGTCGACACGTAGTGGGCGATAGCCACTTCGGTGAGCGAAAGACCGGGGTCTGCCAAGTGGTTTTCGATGTACTCGCACAACTTTGGCATGAGGGCGTCAGAGCTCCCTGCAGTTGTCTCTGTCTGGATAGCGTCAGCGAGCATCGTTGAGACGACATCCACCACGTTGTAGGCCAGGCGATGTCCGGTGGGTGTTGCGAACTGCTCGAGGTTCTCGATGATTGACGACAGAATTGCCGACACGATCGGCCGAAATCCTTGGCTCCCTTCCAGCCGCACCGCGGTGACCCCGCACACCGAGCTCGGTGGAATCGGAAGCAATGTTCGCGGAAACATGAGTACGACCATGTGTGTGTCCTGTGAACTCACGAGTGTGTAGGGCCGCGTCGTGTCGTAGATGCACAGGTCGCCCGCCTGCAGCGTGGCTTCTCGTCCGTCTTGCATGACCGTGCAAGAGTTGGCGAGCACCATGCACAACTTGTAAAAGTCGCCTGGCTCTGTTGCATGGATATCCTCATCGGTCCGCTGCGCAACGTGGTCAGTCGCGGTGATATCGAAGCAGGACACACCTTCGCTCTCAGCCATCCGGATTCGACCAGAGAATTGTGAGCGTCTGCTCGAGACTGTGATGGGCACAAGACTGCGACTCATGATGTTGTTGAATGCCTCGATGGAGGCGACAAAATGCTCCACCACGCTCGATGATCTGCGTGGCTTCGCGTATTTAATCGTTTCCATGATTCTGCTTTCTCGCACACACTGTCAGAGTTGACGGTGATACTGATCACACTCTTCCACGAGTGGAGTTCATGCGCTGCGGAAACTCCCATGCCATGGGACAAACCGGGCTCCCGATGGGTGAAACCCCGATCGGGAGCCCGATTGACTCAGAAGGACGTGATGACGGCGCGGGCAACGGAGCCTCCCGCCACCCGCCCATACGCCGCTTCAATGTCGTCAAGCGAGATGCGTTCGGACACGAGGGCATCCAGCTCAAAACGGCCCTGTCGGTACAGGTCGGCAAACATGGGGATGTCTACGTGCGGGTTTGCTGACCCCATCGAGACGCCGAGCATCCGGCGCTGCGGCCAGATCACGTCAGTGAAGACATCGAGGTCGAGTTTGGTGTCGGGCCGTTGCACACCGATGAAGAGGGCCGTGCCCCCGACGCTGAGCATGCGTACGGCCTGTTCCGCTGTTGGTTTCAAACCAACGACCTCAAACGAGTAGTCGACCCCGCCGCCTGTCAGCTCATTGACGGCCTGCACGGGATCAGATTCACCCGAGTTCACCACGTCGGTGGCGCCGAACTTTCGCGCGAGTTCCAGCTTGGCCGGCTGCAGGTCGACGGCGATCACTCTTGAGGCACCGGCAAGGCGGGCACCTTGGATGGTGTTCAGGCCGACGCCGCCGCAACCGATGACCGCCACTGTGTCGCCCGGGCGTACACCAGCCGTGTTGATGGCCGCACCCGCGCCGGTGAGGACGCCACAGCCCAGCAGGCAGGCGATGTCGAAGGGAATGTCATCAGCGATCGGTATCGCAAGGTTCTCGTGAATGAGGACTTTCTCAGCGAAGCCCCCGACTCCCATGAACTGGGTCACTGTCTCTCCGCCGCGTGTGATGCGTGGAGCCTCGCCTGCTCCACGCTCGAGCGAGGAGACTTCCTTGCAGCGGAACGGTAGGCCTCTGCGGCATTGCACGCAGCGCCCGCAGCCCGCCACCATACAGACGACGATGCGGTCTCCGACGGCAACATTCCGGACATCAGCCCCGACCTCGGCGACGACTCCCGCGACTTCGTGGCCGAGAAGGATGGGCATCTGGAAACCGAGGCCTTCCTCCGCGATGCCGATGTCGCTATGGCAGAGACCACTTGCTTTCACATCGACGATGATCTCGTGACTAGCCGGTGCGTCCAGCTGTGCGTCCTCGATGAGGAACCCGTTTCCTGGGCTCGCTACAAGAGCGGCCCGCATCAGGAGACATTCCCGGCAGCAACGAGCATTTCGCTGTTCGGATCGTCTACACCCACGAAGGGCGTTGCCGGACCGACCAGGAAGAAGAACGAAACGTCCCCGGTGCCTTCACCTGGGCGTCCCGTTCCGATGAACAGGCGGTCATTCACCTTACGGACCTCATCGAGCAGGCCCATATTCCCCGCAGGGTTGTCAAAATCGCTGTACTTCAGAAACAGCGTTGGCTGTGTGTCAACCGGTGAGGTCCCGAAGAAGATGGTGAAGCGATCTCGACGAGCGACGTTGCGGTCATCATTGATCACACGGTTGTAGCCGACGGAGTCGCCACCCTCTGTGCCAGGGAAAGCTTTGCCGAGCCAAGTCCAGCCGTTGCCCCCCTGGACTCGGCTGAGCGAGGCCGCGAAGGACTCCTCGGTGCGACCGAAGTGGTCTACTCCCGCGTACTCGCCGACCAGTTCGCCAGCAGTGGGTGGTGCCAGCTCGCTGAAGAGTTCGAGAAGCGAGTCGCTTGTCTGAGCGATGAGATGGGAGACTTGCCAGTTCTCGATGGGGTCCGCATTATTCATGATGCTGTTCCTTTCGTAATTCACACGATCGATTTCTGTCTTTGTGTCCGCGCCTAGACGCGATCGCTGAGCTTCCGACCGCGGCCGTAGATGACCATGGCGATGATGATGATGAGTCCTGAGAAGATCTGTTGGTCGCCCTCGCCGAGCCCATGGCCGATCAACACCGTTGTGATGACGGTGAGCATGACGGCGCCTACCACGGTGCGGGTGTAGTCGCCCGGCCCGCCCATAGCGGTGCCACCGATGATGACCGCCGCGAGGCTCTGGAACAGGTAGGGACCGCCGATCGACGTGGTGACGGTGCCGGAGAATGCTGCGAGCGCAATACCGGCCATCGCCGCGAGCATGGCGCTGAACGCGAAGACGACTATCCAGATCCGGCGCACTTTGATGAGTGAGTACTGTGCTGCGCGCGCATTCGCGCCAGTCATCTGCAGTCGGCGCCCAGCTACGGTCCGGTGGATGAATACGGCCATGACAAGGGTCACCAATGCCCAGATCACAAGGATCGGTGGGAAAGGCAGCCCCAACGTGGTGGACTGCGTCGAAGTGAGGCCGCCTAACCATTCCGGCACGCTGCCCGCGATCATGCCCGAGGTCTGAATCTGCATGAGGCCGATCGCGAATGTGCCCATGGCCAGCGTCGCGACGAGTGGTGAGATCTTGAATTTGTGGCACAACCACCCCACGAATCCGCCGAGGATGAGGGTGCTCGGGATCAGGATGGCGACCGCGACGATGAACGAGATGTTGTAGGTTCCCGTGAGCTGGGTGACCATGACGGCCCCCACCACAAGGAAGTTTGCGACCGACATGTCGATGCCGCCGATGAGGACCACCAGTGTCTGCCCGACTCCGGCCAGCGCCACCAGGGCGGACAAGATGAGCACGGTCTTGATGCTGTTGGCCGATGCGAACCCGTTCAGAGTGAGCGCGCCCAGGAGAAACGCGAACAGAGCGATGAGCAGCTGTATCACGGGGAAACGTGACTGCAGCCGGATGAGCGCGTCGAGCGCACCCCGGTTCCGACGCGAGTCGTTGGGTTCTGCTTGCACAGACTCAGTAGCAGCTTCCGCCGTCATGGTCATGATTTCTTCTCCTTCGCTGGGGCACTAGACACCGCAGTCGCGACGATCGCGAAGAGCAGCAGCGCGCCGTAGACAAGGTTCAGCCAGACCTGCGAGACGCCGAAGATCGTCAGCATGTTCTGCACGAGGAATATGACCGCAGCCCCTGCGATCGCACCGATCATGCCGCCACGGCCACCGCCCAGGCTGACCCCGCCCAGCGCGACTGCGGTGATCGCACCGATGATGTAGGCGCTGGAGGCGCTTGCGTCTACCGAACTCACAAGGCCCGTCAGGGCGAAGCCACCAATAGCGGCAATGATTCCGCCGACCACGTACGACATGATCTGTATCAATGGGACGTTTATTCCTGATGAAAATGAAGTAGCGTCACTACCGCCAACGGCGTACAGGTTGCGACCGAAAGCTGTTTTCGAGAGACATAACCACAGCACGAGCGGGATACCGATCGTCAGCAGGCCCCCGGGGATGATCCACACCGACGTCGCAAGATTCATGACCCAACCGTCAAAGAGAATGACAGGCCGGGGCGCGAGTCGAAGGTTGAGGCCTGTGATGATGAACATCATCGCCAGCGTCACAACCATGGCAGGCAGCCGCAGCAGGACGATGATGAGGCCGTTCAAGCCTCCGACGATGCCGCCGATGATGAGCAGAATCCAGATCGATTCGTAGCCGCCGAGTCCGGCAGGTGTCAGATAGCCGACCAGAAGGATCGACGACAGCGTCATCTGCGGGCTGATCGACAAGTCGATTCCTCCACCAAGCACTGACGAGGCCGTTGCCATTGCGGCCAGGGCGATCGGTGCGAATGAAGCGAACTGCTGACCTGGGTTGAGATTTGGCTGTATCGCGAAGCTCACCACGAGCATGACGGCTGCCAGCACCAGAGCCAGCGCTGCAGGGTAGCGGCGCAGGAAGCCTTGAACCCGAGCCCAGACATCGTTTCCCGCTGCGTGGGAAGTTGGCGTGCGAACCTCAATGCGTTGAGACATCGGTCGCCTCCTTTCCGAAGAAGCTCGCCACGAGCGACTCCCGCGTCAGGCTGCTGCGATCAAGCTCGTTCGAGCAGGCATGCTCGCTGAAGACCAAAACGCGATCCATGAGCTCGATGTGTTCATCGACTTCGGTCGAGAGCATGACAACGGCGAGTCCCTCGGAGGTCAACTGAGCGAGCAGTCGATAGAGATCGCGTTTCGCGTTGATGTCGATGCCGCGGGTTGGATCGTTGAGCAGCAGCACTCGTGGCTCGGTGGCGAGCCAGCGGGCAATGATGACCTTCTGCTGATTCCCTCCACTCAGCGTGGCGATCGCGTCTGATGATCGACCAAGCTTGATATGCAGCAGATCGATATACTTCGCAAACCGCTTCGAGGTGCGTTCCGGCCGGATGAACCCCCGGACCGCATCCTTGGCGATCGTAGGCGCGACGAAGTTGTCGAGAATCGACATCCACTCGTACAACGATTCACCGCGTCGTTCACGGGGTACATAGGCGATTCTCTGCGCGTGCGCCTGGTCATGACTCGTGATCGGTGTCTCCGCGTCGTCATGAACTCTGAGGACTCGGCCTGGAGCCGGATGCAAGCCCGCAAGTGCTTTGAGGAAGGTGTCTTGACCCTGGCCTTCAAGTCCGGCGAGTCCAATAAGTTCTCCCGCACGAATCGCTATGGAGACAGGGGCTTTGCCGGGACTCAGCACCAGTTCCTCGGTGCGCAGCAGCACTGGCGCGTCGACCGGTCGGACGCGCGACTCTGCCCTTGCCGTTGGCTGCGTCAGGTGTTCGCCGCCGGTCATCATCTCCACGAGCTGTTTGGTCGTCCAGGCGTGACCGCTGACCGTGCCGACGGTCGCGCCTGAACGAAGCACCGTGATCTGGTCGCCGATCTCTTCGATCTCGTCCATGCGGTGAGTGATCAGGATGATGCCCACGCCCGTGCTGCGAAGTCGGCGCACGACGTCGAACAGCCGCGTGCGGCTGTCGAAATCGAGAGCGGAGGTGGCCTCATCGAGGATCAGGATGCGTGGGTTGCGCAACATGGCGCGCGCGATGCTGCAGACCTGTCGATCACTCAATGAGAGGTCCTCGACCAGCGTGTCGAGTGAAGGCGGGGTTTCGAGCAGCTCCTGGAGGATCGCCCGGGCGCGGGTCACTTTTTCGTTGTGTGAGATTCGGCTTCTGAGAACCCCGTCGACGCCCAGCCAGAGGTTCTCCAGCACACTTCGGTTGGGTGCGCTGAGGACCTCTTGGAATACCGTGAAGATGCCAGCCGCCTGCGATGCCCGAGGTGAAGGTAGACGCGAATGCACCTTCCCGTCGATCGTGATCGAGCCCTCGTTGGGAGTATGAACGCCGCTGAGGATCTTCACGAGGGTGGATTTGCCGGAACCGTTCTCTCCGACAAGGGCATGGATCTCACCCGCACGAATCTCGATCGACGCGTCACGCAGGGCGACAGTGGGACCGAACCGCTTGGTCAGGTTCTCAACTTTGAGTATTACTGTGGCGGTGTCCGCCGAGGCGGGCGGCATCACTGTGCCGCCCGCCGTTGCGTTCGTAGCCATGCTTACTCTCCGGGGTTCGAGAAGTACCCGTCGAGGTACTCGGGGTCGAGGAGGGAACCGACGGTCTGGGTTTCGGCTGCACTGGTCACGCCTTCGTCCGGCACCAGGAATTCATCGACGTTCTCTGCCGTGATGTAAGGCTGCTGCAGCGCGATCTGATTGATCTGCGGCTTCTCACCGTTCATTGTGCGGATGGCAACGTCCCAGAGCGCCTCACCGAACTGGGCGCCGGTTCCCGCAAGAGCCAGTCCCTCGTACCCGTCCGGCCGTTTCTGATCCCACCAGGCAAGCGAGGCCGCGGTGGGAAGGTTGTCGACAACGACGGGCATGTCATCGCGGCCGGCGTCCTCAAAGCCAGCGAAGACGCCGGCGCCCATCGAAGCGACCTGGTAAACAAGGTCGATGTCCTCAGGGTGGGAGGCGAGGAAGCTCACGACCGAAGTTTTGGCTGCCGCGTCGTTGAAATCACCTGCTGGGGTGCCCACAAGCGTGATGTCTGGGCACAGTGCAAGTACTTCCCCAGCCGTGTCGACCGAGGCCGTGCTGACTGTCATGCCCTCGACGCCCTGGACGACCATGGCGTTGCCTTCGCCCCCGATCATCTCCGCGCCCTTGGCCACTGCCTGCGCCACGGCGTCAAAGTTGTTCGGGGTGATGTTTATGGCGTAGGGCGATGCGACGTGTCCCGTGAAGGTCACAGTGGGGATGCCTTTTTCCCCGGCACTGTTGACTGCGCCGACGAGAGCTTCGCCGGAAAGCGGCTGCGCAATGATGATGTCCGCTCCCTTGCTGACGAGCTGCTCGAACGCGCGCACCTGGTCAGCTGCTGTCAGCTGCCCACCTGTGCCGCCGGGTGTCTCGACGAGCAGCTTCTCGACCTCTCCACTGGACTTCGAGTCCTCGAACTGGGCATTGATCTCTTCAGAGAGCGCCGCCGCCACCGGGCTGCCGGAGTCCTGCTGCAGGTAGCCGACGGTGATCGGCCCTTCGGCAATCTTTGATTCGAGGTCCATCCAGGCACTGGCCTCAATAGTTTCCGGCCATCCGTTGAATGCGGTCTGGATTTTCTCCGGCAAGTCCGGGATGACTCCATCAGGGTCATTCGGTGCGACGGTGGGAACTGAACCGCACTCGCCTTCGAGATCCTGCCCGGCACCGGTTTCGGCATCGGCGCTGGTGGTTCCTCCGCCTCCACAGGCTGACAGGACGAGCACTGCCGGCAATGCGAGCAGTGGAAGCCTGCGTCGCATGGATCGACGCGGTGGAACGACGTTGTTCTCGGTCATGGGTGATCCGTTCTCTCGGCGCACGCCCACGGTGGCGTGCGCAGTATGGACCGGCCTAGGGCTAGGGCAGCGCGTCCGTGACCCGCAGATTGAGGAACGTCCTTGGGGCGCTGGATCAGGTCCGTAAGGAGCACGCTAGTCACACAGGGCAGGCCTAAAGCGGCAGTTGAGGGAGCTGTGCGGGTTTGTCGTACTAGCGTTCGCGATCCGACCAGCCTTGTTCCGCAGTGTGAGCAGAGTCACGCCGAAAGCTATTTGCGGGCGATGTTCTTCGCTACGGCGAGAGCAGTGGTCTTGAGCAGGGGCACCAGGCGGTGCTCATCCCACCGTTCGCGCGCCGCGACGATGCCCAGCGCGGCATTGGGGGCCGAGTCGCTTGAGGGAATGGGGGTCGCCAGAGACACCGTTGTTTCGGAGAAGATCTTGGCGTACCCGTTCTCGCGTACAAACTGGATGGCGTCGGCAGGGTCCTCAGCATTCGCCAGGTCGGCCGCAGCGTCTCGCTTCGCCTTCTGTAGAAACCCTTCCACCCACTCGTCAGACTGGACGGAGACAAGTGCGCGTCCGAGAGCTGTGGAGAGCAGGGGTGACCGAGCTCCCTCGCGTTCGCTCGTAGTGACTGATCGAGGTCCCCGCACCTGGCCGACGTTGAGCATGGCCGCGAATTCGGGAAGGTCAGAGGACAAGACGCCGAGAAAGACGTTCTCCCCACTCGCATCGTAGAGACGCGTCATGTGGACCTGTGCCAAGGTGCGAAGTCTTGAGTGGATGAGCGAGACGTGGCCCAGCTCGAACATCAGGGCGCCAATGGAGTAGCGAGCCCGACTGGACCTCGTGAGAAACCCCAGAGTCACGAGGTCCATCGCCAACCGGTGCACACTCGAGCGGGGCAGACCAGAGCGCTCCACCAGCTCGCTCACTGAGAGAGTGTCGGCATCGACATCGAAGCACCGCAGCAGATCGACCGAGCGGCGAAGCACGCTCGGCACGTCCTTGAGTCTTTCCGCTTCCGCAGAATCTTCGATGGGCATCGGACTGATGTTACCGGAGCGCCTGTCCATGAGATATGGGCTTCTGCTGTCACGATGTCCGGATCCGACGGCCGCGCCCGCAGCGCCGCCACGCCCGTGTCCGACTCTCCGGGCTTCCTCCCAACATTGAGGCCAGCGCGCTCATACTGTTGACTAGAGTCAGTAATGCGTGGAGAGGCAGATATGAGCGCGAATTCCGAACGGAACGAGGCCGGCAGGCCCGCCGATGACAACGACGATTTTGAATCAGGCCTGGACTACGGAGCCTTTGCCTCCGAAGAGCCTGATTTCCCCGAGGACACGCTGAGCGCCGAGCGCGAGCAGCGCCCTGCCCAGCAGAGTGCCCCCGCCCCGGCGGATCAGCGCAGCGACGATCAGGCCACCCAGGCGATCCCCGCCGCCCGCGAGCAGCAGGCCGCGCCGGGACGCCACGATCAGGCCAACGACGACGACGCCACACAGAACATCCCGGCCCAGCGCGCCCCGCAGGACACTGCCGCGGAGAGCCCCAACGCCACGCGGTCCCTGGATGATGTGCGCACCACTCGAGAGCCACGCTCCATCGAGGACACCACCACCTTCACCGGAGCAGCCGCGGCAGGGACCCCCGTCGCTGGCGGAACCGCTGCAGGTGCGGGCCGGACCTCCGGCGCTCCCGCTGATGCGTCACGGAACACGCCGGGCCCCACCTCGGCGACGAACGATCCGGCCGACACGCGCCAGCCCACGGAGAACGCCGCGGAGCTCAGCCGCCGCGAGCAGCGCCGTCGGGACCGGAACGAAGCCGCCTCTGATGACCAGGACACCGCCGTGGTCTCCACCGCCACTGGCGGCGGCGCCACCGCAGTGTCCGGAGCCGCTGCCGCTGCCGGTGCCGGCGCAGGTGCCGCAACCGGAACAGCTGCAGGTGCCGGCGCGGCCGCAGGTGTGGGCTCCGTGGATCATTCCCGCCGGCACGCCGCCAGCCCGTCCCACGCCGTCTACGGCTCGGACGAGTCCATCACCAATGAGGACCTGGATGAGGAGGTCTCCCGCTCCAAGCGCGGAGTCTCCCGCTTCTTCCAGGTGCTGATCGCGATCTTCACCCCGATCCTGCTGCTGGTCGCCGCCGTGCGGCTGGTCGCCTCCCCGCTGTTCCTCTGGGTGGCGTACAACCGCCCGTGGATCCCCGAGGGCGCGTACAGCATGGATGAGGGCGACCGGATGGTCTACGGCTCCTACGGGACCGACTTCCTGACCAACCTCGCGAACTCCCGCTACCTGGCCGAGCTGGCCCCGGGCGGAGAGCCGCTGTTCACCGAGGCCGAGGTCTCGCACATGGTGGACGTGAAGTTCGTGGTCCTCTGGGCCATGCTTATCGGCCTGGCCCTGCTGATCATCACCCTGATTCTGGCGCTGCTGCTGCGCGCCTGGCGCCCCGGGGGAGTGGCCCGCGGCCTCTTCGCCGGTGCCTGGGTGACCTTGGGCATCATCATCATCGTCGCCGTGCTGGCGATCATCGACTGGCAGTTCTTCTTCGCCGAGTTCCACCGGATCTTCTTCTCCGACGGCACCTGGACCTTCCCGGCCGACTCCACGCTGATCCAGCTCTACCCCGAGCAGTTCTGGATCGACGCCGGAATCGCCGTGGTGGCCCTGGCGGTGCTGTTCTCGGTGATCCTGCTCATCGCCACCTGGCCGACCAAGCGCCGCCGGGCACGGAGGGCGGCACGCCTGGCCGAGGTGCACGAGCGCCGCAAGGCGAAGCTGGTCGATGAGCTGAACCAGGGCAACGGCGACTACCACGACGAGCCGACCCGCACCCGAGACCAGGATCGCGGCCGCAAGCGCGGACGTGACCGCGATCGGGATCAGACCACCACCGCGGTGGGCTGAGACCCTCGTAGGTACGACGGCGCCTGCTCCACTGGGTGCCCCGAGTACACTCAACGCTGATGACCAGTGACAACGCTGCCGCAGACCCCTCCGCCCAGGGTCCCCTCATCGGGATCCTGGGCGGCATGGGTCCTGCCGCCACCGTGGACTTCTATTCCAAGCTGATCGCGGCCACCCCCGCCGCCACGGACCAGCAGCACCTGCGGGTGATGATCTGGGCCGATCCCACCGTGCCCGACCGCTCTCAGGCGATCGCCGGTCACGGGGAGGACCCCACGCCGAAGCTCGTGGAGGGTGCACAGCAGCTCAAAGACGCCGGCGCGGCCTTCTACGTGGCCGCCTGCAACGGGACCCATGCGTTCCTGCCGCGAGTCCGCGAGCAGGTGGACCTCGAGTACATCTCCATGATCGACGTGACCGCAGAGCACCTCAGCGCGCTTCCCTATGTGAAGGCCGCCGGCCTGCTCGCCACCGACGCGACGCTCACCGCCGGGCTCTACCAGCGCAGCCTCGCCGAGTACGGAGTGGAACCGATCGTGCCGGAGCCGGCGGACCAGCACACGGTCATGGAAGCCATCTACGCCGTGAAGGCCGGGAACTTAGGGTCGGAGCTGCGCGCCTCACTGGTGCGGGTGGCGCAGTCCCTGGTGGAACAAGGCGCCGACGTGATCGTCGCGGCCTGCACTGAGATTCCGCTGGCTCTGACCGCCGCGGAGTCCCCGCGCCCGCTGGTGGACCCCGCGGTGCTGCTCGCTAACCGTGTGGTGACCAGGGCGAACAGCCGGTGACCACCACGGCGGCCGGTGCGCCGGCAGTGGGGGACCAGGCGCCCTCGTTGAAGCTGGCCCTGCGCGCCGCGCTGTGGATCATCGGGATCACCGCCGTGGTCTTCGGCGGGACGCTCGGACTGCTGTTCATCCCCGAGGAGCCCGATCAGCTCGCGGTCCCGGCGATCGTGCTGGCGGTGATCGTCCACTCCGTGGTGGTCCTGGCTGCCCTAGGGCGACTGATCCGGCGCTCGGACTCTTCCTGGCGGGCCGTGGGGTTCGTCCGGCCCTCCTGGCGGCTGCTGCATCTGCTCTGGCAGGTGCCGGTGGTGATCATCGCGGCGCTCACCGCACAGCTGGTGACCGCCGCGCTGACCGATGGGGCCAACAGCGAAGCTGGAGGGTCCATGGGGGACTTCGCCGTGGGAATCAACCCTGTGCTGGCAGTTCTGGCGTTCATCGCCATCGCCGTACTGACCCCGCTCTGGGAAGAGATGTTCTTCCGCGGCCTGCTCTTCGGAGGCATCCGGGCCCGGTGGGGAGTCGTCCTGGCGGTGGCGGTCACTACGGCGCTGTTCTCAGTGGTGCACGCCGTGCTGGTTCTGGTGCCCTACTTCTTCACCCTCGGGCTGGGCCTGGCCCTGCTGCGTATCTTCCACCGCAACCTCTGGGGCCCGCTGGCGTTGCACGTGACGATCAACTGCATCGCCTCGGCGACGATCCTCACCGCGCTGGTGTAAGCCGCGGGGGGTCGCTGGAAAGCGCGGCCGTCCAGTTGAGGCGGCCCCACCATGGGAGGGGGAGCTCTATTCTGTGAGGCGGGTTCGGCCTCGAACTGCGCCGCGCCATCCTGCAGGGGCTCATACGACGTCGGGCCTGGTCCGCACTCGCGACGTTGACCAGAGACGGCAGAAGGTCAGTCATTGCCGCAACTGTCAACACCTGGTCGGCTGTGGCAAGAATGCTCGCTTGATCTCTAGGGTTATGCGCGCACGTCCACTGCTGCTCCCGACTGGGCGGACTCGAGCATCGCTTCGGCCACACGCAGTGTGTTCAAGCCTTCGCGCATGGTGACGACTGTGCTTCGTTTACCGAGAACGGCGTCACGGAACGCTTCATGCTCAACCTTCAGAGGCTCACGCTTTGTCAGTGCGAGACGGGTGACGTCGCCTTCGGTGACTCCACGGAAGTTTGAGATAGCTTCCCACTCCGTATTGATGGTGCCGTTTTCGTAGAACGTCAGGTCAGCCGTCAGGGTATCGGCGACGAATGCCCCCTTTTCACCCGTGACCACAGTCAGTCGCTCTTTAATGGGAGACAACCAATTGACGAGGTGTGAAGTTATCAGACCATTCGAAAGCTGGCACGAGGCCGAGACCATGTCCTCATGTGGACGCCCCGACCGGATGCTCGTCCTGGCCGAGACTGACGCGTAGGGCGATTGGGCGAGCCACGCCGTCAGGTCTATGTCATGCGTACCGAGGTCCTTGACCACACCAACGTCGGCGATGCGAGATGGGAACGGGCCCTGGCGGCGTGTCGAGATCTGATAGACGTCGCCTAAGTCATCACTTTCAATCCGTGAGCGGAGAGACTGCAATGCGGGGTTAAAGCGCTCGATGTGGCCCACAGCTCCCACCAACCCCGCATCCTCGAAGGCCTGCGCCAACCTCTGTCCCCCTTGGATCGTTGAGGCGATTGGTTTTTCGACCATCGTGTGAATTCCGGCTTCAGCAAGGGCAATGCCAACTTCCTCATGCAGGCCGGTAGGTACGGCGCAAACTGCCATGTCGATGCCTTCGGCGATCAACTCGTCCACTGACCTGCAAAGTGGCAGGTCACCGGCCGTCCCATGAGGGTCACCAAAAGCGTCAGCAACGGCGACCAACTGCACACCCTCGAGTTCACGGATTACCCGAGCGTGATGTCGTCCCATCATTCCCAGACCGATAAGGCCCACGCGCAATAAAGCCATCTAGGCCCCCGCCCCGGCGAGTTGGTTCACAGCGACCACAATCCGCTCCAGGTCACCACCGGTGAGGGAGGGATGAACAGGAAGGGATAGCACCTCTCGTGAGGCAATCTCAGTGTTTGGGAGGTCTTCGACTCGTTTGAAGGACGGTAGTCGATGGTTAGGTATGGGGTAGTACACACCACTGCCGATCTGGTACTCCTTCTTGAGCGCGGCAGCAAACCCGTCACGGTCTTCGTCGACACGAACGGTGTACTGGTGGAAGACATGCTCTGCGCCCTGCGCAGTTGCGGGTGTACGCACGCCCTGGATGTTTGCTGTCAAGAAAGCTGCGTTTGATTGCCGTTGCGCCGTCCAACCCTTGATCTTGCCCAACTGCACACGTCCGATAGCCGCGTGCAGGTCGGTCATACGCGCATTAAAGCCCACTAGTTCGTTCTCGTACTGCCGTTCCATGCCTTGATTTCGCAAAAGACGGAGGTTTCTTTCAATGACAGGGTCTCCGGTCGAGACCATCCCACCCTCGCCGGACGTCATGTTCTTAGTTGGATAGAGCGAAAACATGGCGAAGTCACCAAATGTCCCCACACGCTGACCATCCAGAGCGGCACCATGGGCCTGCGCAGCGTCCTCAAACAGTTTAATGTCCCGACGGTCTGCGAGACGTCGGAAAGCTGCGATGTTCGCCGGATGACCGTAGAGGTGAACCGGCATGATGCCCTTGGTCGCGTCCGTGATCAGGGACTCCACATGATCTAGATCGAGGCAATAGTGTTCAAGTTCAATGTCGGCAAATACGGGGGTGGCACCGGTGAGGGCGACTGAGTTCGCCGTTGCCGCGAAGGTGAAGGAGGGGACTATGACTTCATCTCCAGGACCGACACCGGCGGCGAGCAAGCCGAGGTGCAGACCTGATGTTCCAGAGTTGACGGCTACGGAAGAGCGACCATCTAGGAGAACTTCCGAGAACTCCTTCTCAAAACTGGAAACTTCCGCTCCCTGGGCCAGCATTCCGGAAACCAGCACTGCGTCGACGGCGGCGCGCTCCTCGTCGCCGACGAGGGGCTTCGCTGCTGGGATAAAACCTGTGCTCATTTCTGTCCCTCTATCGGTTTCAAAGCTTCTTCGTTCTCACTGTATTTCTCGCCAGTTTCCGGGCAGTGCCACAGCCCATCTCGTTCGAAAAGCGGCTGTCCAGCCTTGCCCACCCAGCCAAGCCGTCGTGCGGGGACCCCCGCAACTAGTGCGAACGGCGGTACGTCTTTGGTCACCACTGCACCGGCTGCGACAGTTGCCCACGCACCGATGGTCACTGGCGCTACGCAGACAGCTCGCGCTCCCACAGATGCTCCGTCTTCGATAGTGACACCGACGGGGGTCCAATCGTTGGCACTTTTTAGAGACCCATCCGGCGAAATAGAGCGGGGGTAAGTGTCATTGGTCAGGACAACTGCCGGACCAATGAACACTCCCTCGCCTAACCGGGCAGGTTCGTACACCAGTGCGTAGTTCTGCACCTTAGAGTTTTCCCCCATTGACACCCCGGTGCCGATATACGCGCCGCGGCCAACTATGCAATGCGCACCCAGGACGGCGTCTTCTCGAACCTGTGCCAGATGCCAAACCTTGGTCCCCTCGCCGAGGGTTGCGCGCTCAGAAACGTCGGCGCTATCCGCGATATAAGTCATAGTGTCTCCTGTTTCCGCAGCGGTCAGGCTCTGCCGATCACGCGGTACGTCACGCCATCCCATTTTTCCGCACTACTCACGCGACGTCCGTCGATCAAGACCCGCACACCCGGAAGGTCTTTCGCCGTGAGTTCGGCGTACTCGGAATGGTTGGCCTGGATGACGGCAGCATCCACGGGCTCGCCCCGATGGTAGGGAACGAAACCAAGTGCACTGAGTTCTTCGTCCGAATACATCGGGTCGTGAACCAACACTGTCGCACTTCGCTTCTTCAGCGCATCTACCGTTGCGAAGACGCCGGAAAAAGCGGTCTCCTTAACTCCGCCACGGTAGGCGGCACCGAGAACGACGACAACGGCACCGCTCAAGTCTCCGTAAGCGCCTTCAAGCAGGCCCACGGTGTACTCGGGCATACCGGCGTTCGCCTCGCGTGCGGCGCGGACAACGGTGGCGGAAGGATCATTCCAGAGGTAAAGGCGCGGGTAGACAGGAATGCAATGGCCACCGACTGCGATTCCTGGCTGGTGAATATGGCTATAGGGCTGCGAGTTGGACGCTTCAATAACCTGGTAGATGTCGATGCCGACTGTGGACGCGAAAGTGGCGAACTGGTTGGCGAGCCCGATGTTCACGTCTCGGTAGGTGGTCTCGGCCAGTTTGGTCAGCTCAGACGCTTCAGCAGACCCTAGGTCCCACACGCCGTTACCTCGGGGAAGGTCGGGCCTGTCATCGAAATCCAGCACAGACTCGTAAAAATCGATAGCACTCTTGGTACCAGTCTCTGACAGTCCGCCTACAAGTTTGGGGTACTTACGCAGGTCTTCGAAGACCCGGCCGGTCAGAACTCTCTCTGGTGAGAAGACTAGATGGAAGTCCTTCCCCTCCAGGAGACCGGACCCTTCCTCGAGCATCGGCTTCCACCGCGTGCGGGTGGTCCCGACAGGGAGCGTGGTTTCATAAGAGACGAGCGTCCCAGGTGTCAGGTGCTTTGCGAGTTCTGTTGTTGCGCTATCCATCCAACCAAAGTCTGGCTTGGCGTCACTGTCAACGAAAAGCGGGACGACTAGCACAACCACATCAGCGTCGGGCACGGCTTCCGCATAGTCTGTCGTGGCCCGCAGCTTGCCCGCGGGGACCAGTTCTGACAATTTTTGCTGAAGGTGGACCTCGCCGGGGAACGGCTCTACGCCATTGTTCACGAATTCGACGACCTGGGGGTTAACGTCAACCCCCATCACTTCATGGCCCTTCGATGCGAACTGGGCCGCCAGTGGTAGGCCGATCTTTCCCAGGGCAATGACAGCTATCTTCACGGTGGAATGACCTTTTCTAAGTAGGTGGGCGATGCGGCTCCTGGCTCCAGAAACTAAGCCTACCGCTAGACGGGACGGAATAGCTCTTCCCAGTCTGCGAGGAGTTGTGTTCGGGGCTTCATCGAGAGAAATCCGTGGCTACCGGACAAGAAACCCCGTACCCGGGCCAGCCGACATTTATCGGGGGCCTCGCCGCTCACCCGGCCCCGCTGCTCCACCCGGACGAGACGTGGCTATCTCTCTTCCTTCGACGGGCCAGAGAGAACCGTCGGCCGGGTTCGATGCGCGTCCCGCGCAGACTCTCCATGCTGTTGCTGTGCTGCGGCACTATCTACACCGGCGGAGACGTCTGTACCGGGGCTCAAGACGCCTACCGGTTCGAGTTGCGCAGACCAGTTGGCACATCATTCCACGCACTCGACCCTTTCAAGCCCCCTTGGAAACACCCGGCACTGATCCTTGCTTGGTTCGAGGATCTTTCCCATGAACTCAGGCGGGTAGCTCGGCAGATTTGGCATTACCTGATCTCTCGCGGCCGCGACGACGAAGACGAACCTGTCCTGGCGCGCCCTAGTGGTAGTCGCTGTGCGTACTGCGGCCGATGGCTCCACCAAACGCGACCCAGGATGATTCGACGCTCCGTTACCTTTGCCTGGCGCAGTCAGGCCAGATCAAGAGACACGAGCCCAGAGTGCCCGACGCATGTGCTCGAGGTGGGCGACGTGGTCGGGGATGGCATCCAGCGTGTAGGCGTGGTGCAGGATTGTCTCGTGGCCCCGGTGCCCTTCCCCCATGTACACGGCTTCCTCAAGCTCGTGCATCTTCGCCGGATCGAAGTATCGCTTCCAGCGCGAACGGTCCTGCAGTAGGTGCTCCATGTAACCGGGCGCAGTCTCCCAGCTTCGGTTCGCCTTGGCCTTGTTGATCGTTGTCGACTCCGCGAGCGTCGACTTGTAGTAGGGGATATCCTCCCAGCTGGGGATCAGCGCCCCGGCGAGCTTGCGTTGCATCAGCCGGTCGACGCGCTGCTCGGGCGTGAGATCCAAGCTGGTCCGGACGAAGACGGGGTTGAGGAGCAGGATGAAATACGCGGCACCCATCTGGTTGTTGATCCACCGGCGGTATTTCGATGTCATTTGGAACACGTTCAGAGCGGTCGCGTCAGTGTGCCCCATGTCTATCGTGAACTGCTTGCACCGCTCGAGATACGCCACGGCGTTCGGCCTGGACTCGGCGGTATTGTAGCGTCCCGGAAATTGTTTGAAGAGCTTGTCAACAGGATGACTGAGCTTCCTAACCGCTTCCAGCGTTGCCTCGGTCGCGTAGTGGATTCCATGCATTACCTCGCCATTGGCACCGCCGATCGTGAGGCGGCCGCGCCTAGGGGGCATGCGAACGGGGCCCTTGAGGTTACCCGTCGCGAAGTCGCCATCCCACATCAGCATCGCGGTCCGTAGGCGGTCCTCCATGGAGAACTCAGCGTACTCCGCGACGTTCGACTCCTTGATCTTGTACGTGATCCCGCGGTCCTCGAGCGAGATCTTCTCGTCGAGAGCGTCCATCAGTTGCTGCGCGATGGCAACCTCGCCTGGCAACGTCCCGTTGGTGATGACACGGGCCGGTTTGCCGCCTGCGATCCAAGCGGCGGCGGTCACCCGTGAGTCCTGTCCGCCAGACAAGTGGACCGCGGGAGGCTCCACCGCGATCGCACCACAGTTCGAGGCGGACAGCCGCAAGGAATCGGCGACGGCCTGAAAGTCGGGCTCGACCTCACGGTACCCGAACCATTCCTTGGGGGAGGAGTAGGTACGCCGGTGAGCCACTCCATCGGCGCTAACGGAGACGACTTCGGCGGCACCGAGGCGGGTGATCTGTTCCATCGGGGAGTTGTTCTCCGGCCAGAAGCCGATTTGGGCTTGGACGTCACAACCGTACTCGTCGACCGTGAGCGGCTCGGAGCAGAACAGCGAAACCATGGCGATCTGGTTGCCGACCACCACGAAATCGTCATTGTGGACGTAGTAGCTGCGGCCGAAGCCGAAGAGGTCGTTCCAGGCTTCGAGACTACCGTCGCGGCTCAGTTGGATTCCAAAGTATCCGGGGTGCACCGACCGCCGACCAGCGTCATCCCGTAGCGTGCGCAACGTCCACTCGGTCCACGCTTCCTCCGCGACTTCCTCGACGTACGAGACCGGTGGTTGGGAGAGCGCGAGTACATCGCCATCGGACTCAATCCAGGTCGGCGCCTTCCAGATCCCGTCGGCCGCTCGGGCGTTGAACACCGCTCGGTCTTCGGTCACGAGGCTGGCGCCGTTCGTTGTGTCGTACGCTTCCCCGCCTCGGCGGAGCGCTTCTTCCCAGATCGCCGGCAGGAGGTTGCGCCCGCGCTGCGAGAGCGCGGCCACGCAAAAGTTGACGTTCACTGTCGATCATCGCCTTTCACTCGCACGGTGCCTCTCGCGGCACGGGGACTTGCCAGTCAGTCAGATGTAACCTTCCACAGTGTCTTGTTCGGTAACCCACCAATCCCTGTGAGTGAGGCCCAGGCCCGCAACCCCTCGCAGACCGCAAGGAGCTGCTACATACCGTCTAATACAGCAGGTCGGACGAGGGTCTATTCCTTATCCCTTGGGTGGTCTCGGGAGACGGGTTTCGGCTAGGTGGCGCCACAGGGCCCTATCGTAGAGGGGGCACGACCCCCAGGACATACAGTGTCCGTAATCGCCCGATACTTATCCTCAAATTGAGCTCTCTGCGACGGTCAGGCGTCCTTGGTGGCGGTTGCGAGTGTGCCTGCAATGCGCTCGGCTTCAGAAATCAGGATCAGTCTCTCGCGTTCCCATGTGTTACAGCGCCCAAATTCCGCAGCCGCGCGCCGGTACATCTCGCGATCCGAAGGAGTGAGAATCTTTGTCACGGCGGCAGCTAACCCCTGAGGGTCAAAGGGGTCGTAGACCGCTGCGCACCCCTCGTCTCGTGCGATGCGCCGCAATTCCGGCAGATCAGACGCCACGAATGGGATTCCCGCGCCGGTGTACTCGAAAACCTTGTTAGGCAGGGCCAGGAAGTTGTTGGTCGACACTGGCTGATAAGGAATAACCCCGACTGCTGCTGCGGCCGTGTATCCCGCGAGTTCGTGCGGCAACACGGCTGGAATGAAGTGCACACGGTCTACGAGGCCTAATTCTTCGACCTGTCTCCCCAGTGACTCCCGTTCGCGGCCGCTCCCCACAAGGACCGTATGTGCGCCTTCGGGGAAGTCGGCCGAAGCCGCGACAAGGACGTCAAGTCCTCGCCCCTGTGCAAGACCACCTTGGTAAAGCACAATCGACGCACCGCGCGGGAGGTCAAGCAGTTGGTGGATGTCCACAGGGCTGTCCAAGGTATCTTGTGGAACGGCAGGCCCGCAGTTCCGCAGCACCGTCCCCTCCACTCCGTAGCGATCCCGGTAGACGTCCCGGATGGACTGGTTCACAACGACGACGCTGTCTGCTCGACGCATGAACAGAGCTTCGATAGGTTGAAGCAGTCGCTTCTCGTATCCCTTGAACGACGTGCTTTCCAGATACAACTCGTGACAGTCGTGCAGGTGAGGACGCCGTAGGCGCGTAGCTGCAATGTTTGCCCCGACGAGTCCCGGGAGGTCCGAGCTGACCACGAGATCGGGCGACAGTCCTTGTACGTAACGTGCAGACAGATTCCAGAACTCGACGAACCTGTTGATCCGGTGAAACACTCGGAAAAGAGCGCGTGCCCGCGTGTCGCGAAGTTTCCTGAGTGCACGCCCCGTGCGGATGAACCGCCTGCGCGTGCGTCTCCAGGTACGCAGAAAGAAGCGGCCCGTGCGAACGGCGCGCTTAGACGTAAGCACTTCGACGAGTGGTTGGAGCACCGAGGGGGCCGAGTGTGCAATCCTTGGGCGGTTTGCTTTTTGGGATCTTCGCAGGACTGACGCTGCTTTCTCTGCATCCCATCTTGCGCGTCTTTCTCGATTCTGAATAGTAACCCAGTTGGTATACCTAACGGAAAGAGACTTCGGATCTAGGAATTCCACACGGAGATTCGGATGCTCTAGCCCGACGAGGAAATCGTCACGGGGTCGCGAGTTAACGATGATGACCTCGGTGCCCATCTCAAGGAACGTAATGATGTTGCGTCGTATGCGCCCTCGAATCTGCGGCTTCATAGCCACAACAACGACACGCTTCCTTCTAGCGGGGGCCTGTCCGTGTTTCGTCTCAAGCATGATGGGGCTTTCGGTTCCGACGAACGGTTACCAGGACAGCCACCAAACCAAGTGCACGATGCTTGTTGCCACGGAATGGTTTGAACTCCACGCGTCCTCCAACGGCTAGTGTCGCATCTAGCGGGAGACGCTCGGCTCGGAACTGAGTCATGCCTAACGGGACAGGGGTTACTCCGCGCAACTGTGGCGATGAACTGTCCATGGGGCCCGTTTCAGATTCTAGGAGGGAACGTCGCTCGACTGGAGACCGACGTAGCTTCATATCATCGGCGACGAGACGCACCGATCCCGGAAAATACTGGTCAAACGTGTTGGACTTCTGAACTTGTGCAACCGCCATGTCACGAAGTTCCCCATTGGTTGATCTCACAGATTCCTCGACTCGTTGATCGGCCACGTACCGCACGTCCCTGACTTCCGCCTACGTGGTGGTCGGGGGTGGAACCGCAAGTTTCGCTCGGGCTCCAATCGTTGCCTACTGAGTAGGCGAAGCTCACTCCCTACGTCCCGTTCTCGCTCCCTGTAGGAGAGCCGTAACGACGCGTTGCGCTGCTTGTCCTGACCCGTACGGCGCTGCAGCCGTGGGAACAGGTTGCGGCCTGGTGACTGCGGCGCGCAACTGGCTTAGGTCTTCCGATACGAGAACATTCCAGCCTAAGTCTACTGTTTCTACCCACTCAGTTTCTGGGCGCACCGTGGTGCAGGGAACGCGCAGGAGAAACGCCTCCTTTTGCAGCCCTCCAGAATCCGTCACCACGCCTGCTGAGTGTTGAACCGCGTTGATCAGTTGAGGGTAGGCCAGCGGCGATATTGGCAGCAGAGCCCCAGCATCCAATCGGATGCCGTGCTGTTCCGCGCAAGCGCGTAGTCTTGGATGAGCGAGGAGTAGGACAGGTTTATCGAGCTGAGACAGCTCAGTGAGGATAGCTCCAAGGCGTCCAGGGTCGTCCGTGTTGTCCGGTCGGTGGATGGTCCCCACGTAGTATGCGCCGGGTTCGAGTCCTGTGGGCGGTCCTGGTTCGTAGTCGCCCTTGCTGCGCGTCAGGAAAAGCACGTCCGTCATGACATCACCTACAAGCACACTACGGTCTGCAAGACCTTCGGACGCTAGATGTGTCATCGCAACTTCAGTGGGTGCTAGAAGAAGGTCGGCTGCGTGGTCGGTCAAAACTCTGTTGTGCTCTTCTGGCATCCGTCGATTAAATGACCGAAGTCCGGCCTCGAGATGAGCGACCGGAATATGCATCTTGACCGCCGCAAGTGCTGCTGCGAGAGTCGAGTTGGTATCACCGTAAACCAGGACCCAATCAGGATTCACCTGCCCGAATACTTCTTCGAGCCCAGTCAGCATCGTCCCTGTTTGTCGACCATGCGCTCCCGATCCAACCTCAAGATTGAAATCCGGTGCGGGTATGCCGAGGTCTCGGAAAAAAACGTCCGACATCAGTTCATCATAGTGCTGACCCGTGTGGGCGATGAGATGCTCAGCTTCTCCTTTCATGGCCGATGCTATTGGAGCCAACTTCACAAACTGAGGCCGGGCACCGACCACACTAAGAATACGCATGGCCCCAGCCTATCTGACCGGAGACTCGATTCTTCAGGAAGCTCGGTTGACTACATGGCCGCTGAGGAATGCGGAGAACAGACTCTGTTGCCGAAGAGCTACTCCGAAGACGTCCAAGCCCCGGGCCGAAGCGTATCGGTCTTGGCGAAGCAGTCCGTTGGTGTTCCCAGTGCATCCTCGTTGCCCCGGGGAGCGGAGGTCCCCGAAATAGACTGGAGTGCCTGATGTGACCTTGAACTGAGTGCATTCGGGACGAGGAACACGACTGTGCGGTGTGGTCTAGGACGCATCCCTGCGGCCCCTCGGTGCGATAAGCTCGCCCCACCGGTCACCTGAACGGACGACTGCAACCCGGTGCGACCGTCGAAAGAGAGCGATGAACCACGACTCCATATCGTTCGACACGGTTGAGCCGATCAGCCATAGGACCGCCGATATCCGGGACGCTTACGACCAGATCACGCGCCGCGGGCTCGAGGTGGCGGGTGGGGATATTGAGTGCAACCCCGGGTACCGGTCTAATGAGAACGGGCACTTCGCCTGGGACATGTCTCTGCTCGTCCGCGCAGCGTGCCTGACCTGGCGCGTGACCCGCGACCCGCTGCACCTGCAACAAGCCGTTACCTGGGCGCGGCACATGGTTGAGCGTACTGACGAAGCATTAGGCCTGGTGAACTGGCGGGGATGTAGCGGACCGGTTTGGTCCGCAGGCTCCCGCTACACCGCGGGAACGGCGAGAGTCGGGGCGATCGGCGGCACACCGATCCGCATACAGGCTGTTGCTGACCGCGTGATTATCGAACGTCCTAGCGAGACCACGGCTATTGTCCGGGCTGTCCGTGAGGGTGGCCGTACCTGGTCGTCCCCCGTTGTCTCTTTGCTCCCGAAGGAGCACAACTACTTGCCCGACGTCTTGGGACGGCTCAGCGCCAGCTTCTCGGTCCAAGTGCGAGGCTTGCCCGCTCCCGTCGATCTCACCTCACTGATCCCGGGGGAATACTCTCTAGAGCCCCAGATGGCCGCCCACTTTGTCCACACCGGGATGATCGTCCGGTCCCTGTTGTGCGTCACCCAAGAACTCGAGTCCGCAGGATCGAACGCAATAGACGTTACTATCACTCCTGGCGAGCTGCTCGCCGCCGGGAAACGGGCTCTACTCTTCCATGACGACGAAATTCGCACCCGTTCCGGTCAGGCTTGGTACATCACGCCCGTAGACTTCCCCGGCAGGCGGCTCGGCCTCGAGCTACCACACAACCACGTTGTCGACGCGGCGACTGCCTTCCTGATCCTCGGCCGTCGCCTGGGCGACAAGAGCCTGCACAATCACGGGGCCTCGCTCACTCGAAGGTTCCTCAGCGAGATCGAGGCCTATCGGTCCGGGGCGTTACGGCATCCGTGGTTCTACTATCCTGTCACCAGCGAAATCTTCTCCGGAGTGACTCGAGACGAACCGATGGCCGAACGGAGTGTCCCTGCCGTACCGCGAGGTGAGGACAGCTCACACGCTACGATGCGCGTACGAGCCCTGACAGAGTGGAAAGCCTTTGACAGCAGACTCGTCCCAGACAGGCTGCTAAGCACGGTCGCGCTGTCATTCCGCCGGCATTACATGTCCAACAGCGAGGGCGTCGTCACTCTCCGGTGGCTTCCCGGAGATGGGAAGGACTCCCCTCGGCGCGGCCGCACAGATGCCTACGCCGGCGCCTGGGGGACCCTGTCCCCATGGGACCCCAGCATCAAACGACGCATCAACTCGATGGCGCACCACCACCCCCCGACGGAAATCTTCGGCGCGACGGTACTCTCCGCCGCGGAGATCTTCGCCATGAATGCAGGTATCCCTACTTATGCTTCTTCGGATCGAACCGCTCGAGCGTGATCCGCTCGTCCTGATATTCCGTGATGCTCCCCCACCTATTCGGGAAGCGCTGCCACCGGTCGCGGTAGTACCGAAGGAGGTCGCTGCCAGTCTCGTCAACGATTTTCGAGAGCGTGTCGACATGGATCCAGTGGTACTGATTGAACTGGCGGCCCGCAATGGATTTTCCGAAGTTCGTCGGATAGGCAATGAGCTCTGCTTCGGTCCACGGGATGGAGACCTCGATGACGTTGGTTCCTTCCTGCACCGGAAAGGTGCCGAGATAGTTGTCGACCGCGGGCCGTAGGAACCCCGTTAACGGGTTGTACACGTTGTCTCCGATGAAGCCTTGCACGGTACCTTCGCTGTGTGACTCCACCGTAAACAGGACGGTATTCGGTTTGGGGAAGGTTTGTCGGCTGAGATCTACCTTGAAAGGCTTCCTGTCCCCTTCGTTGACCTTGCGCGGACCGAGCGCCAGCGCTGCCCCGCCAGGGTCGACGTCCGAGTTGGCGTCGAACGTCCCTGCGCCGGGCATGTTCACCTGCACACTGTTCACGATCAGTTCCGTGCCAAAAGGCTGCAAGCTTATGGACGCGGACCCTTTGAGCTTGTACCGGGAGGTTGCGTATTCGGGGACGTCGTAGAGCGGGATAAGACTTTCAAGGCCGCTCACCGAGCGGTGAAACAAATCCCATGCATACTCGTCATCATGGGTTTTCGCGTAATCGAGGAGGATGCAAGTGGCAGTCGTCCATCCGTTCAGTGTGCAGTCCGGGGCGAGTGAGGGGTACTCCTCGATGATGAGGCCTCCGTTGCTAGTGGACGCAGCGATTCCGCCGGCCTCAACGGGGACGGAGAGGCTGGCCAGGATGCCCGAGAGCGCCTCACGGAAACGGGCGGTGCCAGGCTGCGAGAGCAGTTTGTTGAAGACGTCGATGTAGCGGGCCTGCGTGAGTCCGCTGTACCAGACACCCTTCTTACTGGAGACCTTCGCCTTGTCCTGGCTGTAGATGAACGCCAGGCCGTCCCCCAGGGGCTCCATGCGGGCGATGGCGGCCTCGGCTACTCTGCATGCAGCGTCGAGGTAAACTTGGTCCTTGGTCGTCTTGTACTGGTGCACGTAGTCCGCGATCACGTATGGACCATAGATCGGGTGGGCAAAGAGCTCCCCCTCCGTTCTGCGCCCCGGGTAGCCGTCCGCAAGGAACTCGATCCTGTAGTACGTCCATACCGCTCTGCGCGAAGACTGCAGAGGTGGAAAACCCAGCTCGGCCTCGTTGGTCATGTACTCGGTGTTCTCATTCACTTTGCTTGTCTCCCAATTCCCCCCGGCTTACCCCGGGCCTTACGCGTTCTCCATTGAAACGCCGAGCGTGAACAACGATCCCATTCATCCCAGTGCTGCGTCCTACGGGTCTGCATACCGTTTTGGCTCCTTCGGTAGCGCTGTGCTCGACCGTCGCGATACCCTCGGGGAACCACCGGAAGCTCGGTTCCCACATCTCACAGGCTTTGATTGAATTCACGCCGCTCAACAGGCTCTGCCGCCTCGCTGAGTTTACGGACCGTGGCACTCGAGAGGCCAGCCCGTCCACAACGTTGGGGTTTAGGTGGAGAGCTGGCCCCACTCCTCCGCCAGGGCGAACTCTATCCCGGCATCTACGTCACTTGCGTCTGAACAGTCGAAGTATGATGTCCCGCGCTTGCTCGGGCCACGGAGTCCTTACTTTCCCGTAGGCCTTGCCCAGACGGGTATGGAGGCCCGTCAGGCGGCCCTCATAGTTGTGCCAGCTCTCTGCGACCGCATACGTGGCGCAGTTCCGCCGCATCAACCCGAGGTCCAAATTCGACAACCGGTTGACGGCGACGGCGATCTCCGTCGGGTCGAGCGCCCGGTCGACCGTCAATCCGATGCCGTATTCATCGATCTTCTTCTTCATCTCGGGCATATCGGTAGCCAAAATCGGCACCCCGGCGGAAGGGTATTCCCAGAGCTTGTTCGGAGAGCAGTACAGGTGATTGAGCCCCGTGTTCTCGTAGGGGATCGTGCCGAGGGTGGCGCCAGCGGTCCACTTCAGTAATTCGTCGTGCGGGGTGCCGGGGACCATCGCGACGCGGGCACGGCCCACGGGACGGTCCGACTTGGCATCGACGTACCCTCGGATGTCCTCCTCGAGCTTGCCCCACCCCATGAAGACCATAGACCAGCTGTCGTCGAGTTCTTTTGACGCTTCGAGCAGCGCGGGGATTCCGCGGTGTGGCGAATACCCGCCCTGAAAGAGAAGAATCTTCTGATCTGCCGCGAGGCCCGCTTTCTCGTGGAGACGGCCGTCGTAGCTTGTCTGTGCCACACGTTCGACGGCATTCGGCAACAACACGGCTTTGGGGAGTTCTGGGTACCTTGCGTGGTAGAAGTCGGCGATGCTCTGGTTCAACGTGATAAAACCATCAACATGCTGGACGTTATCCTGGATGATCCGTGAGTTAACGGTAGCGCGGACCTCTTCGATGCTCGCAAGATCCTCATAGATCTCGTGGGCGTCCCAGATGATCGGACAGCCGAATGCTTCCTTATACTTCCCTGCCGCGGAGAAGGCCAGGTGATCGTGAATGTGCACGATCTCCGGGTCGAAGGTCGCCTCGACACTCTCGAAGAGGGTCTCCCCTTGGATTCGAAACGAAGTCCAGATGGAGCTCTCCCGACCCCTGGGCAGCCCCTCGCGCTGAATACGCGCCTTGGCGTCGGTGAGATCTCGGTGTTGAAGATGGACTGGCACCCCGTTGGAAAGGGTAAATTCCTTCGTTTTGTCCGAAGCGAGTCCGAAGAGTCGCACATCATGGCCTTGCGCCCTCAACGACGCAGCACCCTTCAAGACTCGTGCATCGTGCTCGACATCGTTGTGAACTACCGCCGCTATACGGATGACGCCCCCTCTTGCGGTGCCAGGCTTGGGCAGCTTCGCACCAAGCTATCCCCGAAGCATACTAGCCCACTAGTTGAGGGGAGCCCGGTACCCTGTCGAAGGCGTTCCCGTGTTCATTGACAAGACACTCATGTCGACCACGGTCCCTGAGCCGTCGTGTTGATTCTTGACACGGAACTTGACGATTTTCTGTCATTGCTTGAAGACTGAGATTGCATAATTACAAGGGACCTCGCTGGGCAACGTTAGTTAGGCACTGAACTTCCGCGGAAGGTGTTGCAGGAGCCCCAACGAAGGTTCACTGGCCTGGCGGGATGCGCCCTAGGGTGGATGCGTATGAACGAGCCCAGAATCGGTCAGTGACCATCCCTGAGGGGATCTCGCATGGAGCGACTCACCGCCACCCTCGATGCTGTTCACGCTGTGGAGCACCGTGCATCATCGGGATCACCATCGTGGTCTTCAGCGGGACGCTCGGGCTGCTGTTCATCCCACAGGGGCCTGATCAGCTGGCGGTCCCCGCCATCGTGCCGGCGGTGATCATCCACTCTGTGCTGCCCCTGGCCGTGCTGCTCCTGGCGGCGCTGAGGCTGGTGATCCGGCGTTCAGGGTTGTCCCTGGGTGGCCGGCGGCTTCGCGCGGCTGCTGCATCTGTTCTGGGGGGTGGTGATCATTGCTGTGCTGACCGCACAGCTGGTGACCTACGCGCGCACCGACAGGCCAACGGCTAGGCCGGGAGCTCCTTTGGACTCCTGTGTCGTCAGGATCAACCCGATGCTCGTGGTCCTCGCGTTCATCGCCATCGCCGACCTGACCCCGAAGTGGAAGGAGACGTTCTTCCGTGGCCTGCTCTTCGGAGGCCTCCGGGTCCGGTGGGGAGTCGTCCTCGCGACAGTGGCGACCACGGCGCTGTTCTCGGTAGTCCCCACGGTGCTGGTGCTCGTGCCCCACTTCTTCACGTCGGGATGGGGCTGGCCCTCGATCCTCACCGCGCTGGTGTGAGCAGCGCGCGGTGGCTCACAATGCCCAGCCGCTCTCCGACCCGTCTAAGGTTGTGCCCGTCGGATGATTTCACCGACCATCGCGTCACAGACATGACGGCACTGACCGAACACGGGCAGATCGTGAACCAGCGGGTTGGCGCTGGTGTTGACTTCGATCACCATGGCTCCCGCAGTGGACGTGACGTCTGGCATGAGGACATCCACACCGGCGTACCCGAGCTCAGGAATGGCTTTCGTCACTCTCTCCGCAAGTCGGAGGATCTCCGCGGGAATAGTGTCAGTGATGTCCACGGGAACACCCCCTTGGGAGAGGTTGGCCGTTCCGTTGAGGAACTGCACCTGATTCGGCAGGAGAACCGTTTCCTGGCTCGCCGTGGCTCGGCGTAGATATTCTGGGTCGGGGAGAAGCTTCAATCGACGCAAGTAGGAATGCCGGGTTCGCGCGGTGAGCAGCTCGGCAGTCAATTCCGCCAACGTAGCGGTTCCGTTCCCGACCACGAAGGGAGGGATTCGCGCAGCAGCTGCAATGGCGACCCCATTCACAACTGATACGCGAACGTCGACTCCTGCTACCTCGTCCTCAATGAGGATCATCTCCGCTTTCGTGGCGTTCTTTGCCCTTTCCCACGCTGCGTCGAGTGCCGATGGAGTTCGTAGTCCAGTGGTGATCCCCTTGCCCTGGTTGCCGTCGAGGGGCTTGACCACCAGTGCGTCCTTGGGTCGACTCCTCACGTACTCCCGGGCAGACTCGATATTGTTCCGACTGATGAGCCGGAACGCAGGCGTGGGCAGGCCGGCTCGAAGCAGAAGCTCTTTGGTGAGCCCCTTCGAGGCGCAGATCTTAGTGGCCAGTCCGGTCGATATCGATGGCTGCGTTCCGACCAGTCCGCCGACGCACTCATCTCCTTGGAGGAACAGAGAGACCCCGGGTCCCTGGATGACCTCCAACCCTCGGGATGCGGCAACTCGACGTATCCGCTCTGACGCATGGACGTACTCCGCAGAGTCTTCGAAGTCTTTCCACCGCGAGACAAGGTGGTCTTTCACGAATCGAGCATTGACCGCGGTCAGATCTGACTCCGGGGAAGCAAGGGCAAGTTCCATGGGTTTTCCCGAAAGGTCGTATATTGGCGAAGATTCCCTCAAACCTACACGGATACGCGATAGCGTGCCTCCCGGATCACCGCGGCCCTACGGTCGGGCGATAGACTCGGCGGTCATGGACGAAACTCTCAGCCCGGCCCGGCAGGCACGAACCGCTCTCGAAGCGACTCATGGTCTGCTCATCGCGCTGTTGCCGAAATTGAACGCCCTTCGCGCAGATGTGACGCTCAAGGCAGACGACACTCCGGTGACGGCCGCAGATCAGCTGGTCCAGACTGAAGCAGAGGTTCTGCTTCGTGCCCACTTTCAGGAGCTCACGTTCGTAGGCGAGGAGGATCGCGCCGGCTGGGATGAAGTCCCCTCAGGCTGGGTCGCCGTCGTCGATCCCATAGATGGGACCGAGAACTTCGCTTCCACCCTTCCCGAGTGGGGGACTGCCGTCTCGATCTTCCACGAGGGTGCCCATGTAGGAAGCATGATCGCGCTCCCTGAATTAGGTCGCCGTCTGATCACCGGAGACCACGTGACCTACGCGCATTCGCGCGTCACAGCGTTCTCCTCCGGGATCACGGATGTCCTCGCCAGAGATCTTGCGGCCACACCACAGTCTCGGGTGATGGGCGCAGCTGTCTACAATCTGTATGGCGTGGTGACGGGACGTTTCGCGCGCTTCATCAATCCTGTCGGTGCATACTCCTGGGACCTGCTCGCAGGTCTCCAGCTCGCCCTCGAACACAACTGTGAGGTTATTGTCGATGACCATCCCTACGATGGACGCTATCTCGAACCTGGCACGCGATACCGCGTCGAGGTACTCCACCGATACGATCGTCATCCTCGGTAAGGGACCCTCTGCCGACGATGTAGATTCTCGGGTCTTCACCGACAGCGTGGTGATCGGCGTCAATGACGCCGAGCGGATCCATCCCACTGACGTCACCATCTTTCACGAGGAGTGGGTGGTGGATTCCCTGATCGACAGTGGCCTCCACGCCGAGGCATACGTGACCTCGGTGGACTTCACAGTCCCGGGCAAAACAGTGGTCCACCTTCCCTTCGAGCCGTTGAGCAACGATGCCGAAGACATGGTCATGCTGCGATTCCAGAATCGCGAGGACATCGCCATCGAAGAGGCGATGTTCCTCACTGCGCTGGAACTCGCCAGGACCATCGCCGACCATCGCGGCCGCACCCAGACCGTCTACATGGTCGGCTTCGACTTCACTCCGGAGACAGGGACGTCGAAGAAGGCGACGACAGAGTTCCGTCCTGATCTGAGCAGCACCCGCAGTGCCGGCATCCAGATGCAGGAATTCATCCTGCGCAATGCCCTCTACGCGCTGCAGGACTCGAATCTCGACGTCCAGCAGGTCGGTGTCCGGGACTTCTCGGCGCTCACCGTTGAGCAGCTCAACCAGTTGCACCGCATTGAGGTCTCCGAGGCGGCCCCGGTCGAAGCAGGAACCGCGGAACCGACGGAGATGCCGGTTGTTGAGGTGACAGCGGAGATCACCACCAACCACTTCGGAGATCTCGGGCGTCTGGAGAAGCTGGTTCGCGCGGCTCACGCCGCTGGTGCTGACTGGGTCAAGGTCCAGAAGCGGGACATTGACACCTTCTACACGCCGGAACAGCTTGCGCAGCCGTATAAGTCACCGTTCGGGTCAACCTTCGGTGACTATCGCCGGCAGTTGGAGCTCGACGCCGATGGCTTCTCCTACCTCGACGAGCTGACGAAGGAACTTGGCATCAAGTGGTTCGCGTCTGTCCTCGACAAACCGTCCTTTGAGTTCATGATGGAGCTCGATGCGCCACTCATCAAGCTTCCTTCGACCATCTCGGAGAAGCGGGAGTATCTGGAATACGTGGCCCAGAATTACACCGGTTCTCTGGTGATCTCCACGGGAATGACCGACAAGGCGTACGAAGACTGGCTGCTGGCCACCTTCACGAAACAGGACACTCTCTACCTGCTCCACTGCAACTCCGCGTACCCCACTCCTGATGAACACACCAATATCGGAGTCGTGCGCCACTACGCGAGGCTCGCGGCCCAGCAGGAAGCCGTAGGCGGCCCGCGCATCGTACCCGGCTACTCGAGCCACGATTTTGGCTGGATGGCCTCAGCGTTGGCAGTTGCGGCTGGCGCTGGGATGGTCGAGAAACACGTCAAGCTCGGCAACACGGAATGGGCCCATTTCGACGCGGTGGCAGTGGACCTGGAGACAGATGCCTTCGTCGAGTACGTGGATGCTGTCCGCAAAGCACAGCTGCACGTCGGGTCATCGCAGAAACAGATCACCGCCAGCGAGCACCACAAGTACTGACCAGGACTAGCGTCCCGCTGCAGCGATCATGTGGTCGAGAACGGCTAGTCCAACCTTGCGCGGGGCACCATATGCCGGGTAGAGGAATTCAGAAATATCGGACCCCGGGTTCACGTCGGTGACCGTTGCGCCTTCTCGGCCGTGTATGGAGGGTGAAGAGATGTCTACTGCCGTAGCCGTCAACCCAGGGAAGGCCCACATGGCGTCGAGCGCGAGCTGTACGAGGCTGTCATCAACGATGTCGCGCACGTCGACGCTGATGAACGTCCCAGGTTGTGTCTCTGGCGCGAGAACTACAAGTTCCTTCTTCGGGGGAACCGCGTCATCACCGATGTCCCCAGGGGTCGAAGGAGACCCGACGGGGCGTCTGGAGCGCTTCTTGAGGTAGGCACACCGTCCGCGTCGAGTCATTTCCGCGTCGACCAATTCTCGAGTGCTTGAGATGCCGTCTCCGACCACGTAGAAGGGAACGCGGGCGACTGCAGCGATGGCGCGCTCACCGACGACGAAGAACCTCAGGCTGACGCCTGGCAAGACATGTTCGATCGCGATCTGACGCTCCACAGTCCGCAGAGTGTTGCAGGCAGCGACGATGCTCTCCCAGGCGGAAGAAAAATTGGCGTTGACGTCGTGAATCTCTACTGGGAACGGAGGGCGGGCTCGTCGAGAAACAGGCCTGAGGGACACGGCGTTCGGAGCAGACAGTGCGAATCGGCGGCCTTCCTCCCGGCGAGAGTCCAAGAAGGTCTGGGCGGCGCGAACGGGCAAGTGTGAGGCAGCCAGATACTCGCGGAGGGTTCCCCGGTCCAGCGTCGCGAGACGGGCTTGTTGACTGACTGCAGTCGTGTACTTGCCGTCGATGCCGCCGATGAGATGGCCCGCGTGAGTCAGGCGATATGAGGGAACGGCATCCGGGGGCGACAGTTTCGTCGCCGCGACCTTCCGCCGCTTCTTCGCGTCTGTGAGCAAGATGCCCCGGGTGGTCAAGACCTCAGAGTAGGTATTGAAGTTCTCTCGCTGCGGCTCAACCACCTCTTGAATGAACTGGTGGGTCGGGGACGTGGACCAGCTGGCGGGCGTTGCCGGTGCATCGCGAGAGGACATGCATCCCAGGATAGCGGGCGGAGTCGTCCGGGTGGCGTGGCGCGCTCGGGGCAGTCTCGGAGTCGAGAGAGCGTTTGGTAGCCTGATTCGTGGCTGTCACGCCACCCTGGCACCTCACGAGATCGCAGGTCTATGAAGTTCAAGATTGTCAACTACCAGGCCCATCGAATCAGCGGCTGGGTTTATGACCCCGAGTCTGACCAGGGGAACGCGGTTCTGGATCTTGTGGTCAACGGGGAGCCCGTCTCCGTTCTGACCTGTGACATCTTTCGTGACGAGCTCTCGCCGGAGGAGTTCAGCACGCGGAATGTTGGCTTTCTCGACACATTGCCACCGCGATTCTGGACCGGCGAGGAGCACGACGTCACGCTGACTCACCGCGGGTCCGGACAGGTCCTCACCGAGAAGCGGATGACTACCAAAGACTGCAGGCTCACCGGCGCGGACGAGTTGAGTGCCGAATGCATGGTGACACCGCACGGCCAGATTGCTGGGTGGACAAGTTCCGAGAACGAGCCGGCCTACGTCCGCGTCATGGTGGACGGCAGGGTCATCGACGAGGCGAAGACCAACAGGCGCGCTCTCCCCTGGAAGCGTGGATCGCTGAAGTTCGACGCTCCCGTCGGGTATATGTATGCCACGCAGATTCCCTCAGACTTCTTCGATGGCCAGCAGCACCGCGTTCAGATCTTCGCAGGTGGCGAGCCGGGTGCGGTTGTGCCTGTACTGGACCAGACGCTCACGCTCGCCGCAGAATACAGCGACGCCGCGGCTCGGGAAGCACAGCGCCTGCAGCACGATGCCCCCGATACTTCGTCTACCTGGCGCAAGGCGGCTCGGGTTCGTCCCGAAATCAACGTGGCCCACGTCGCGCTGACGGAATGCTACGCGTCCGTCACCCTGACGGGAGAGATCCAGCACCGGCGGCTTGTCCTTCGCTTGGGCGAGGCCGAAGTGATCTTGACGGCCCTGACGGAACCTCCGGAGGGCGACCCTGAGGCCGAGGGGACCCAGCGGTACGCCGGTGAGATCCCACTTGAGGGAAGGTTCTCCGGCTCCATTCCGCTCTGCGCTCCGGACGCGGAGCTCGGCAGCACCTACGACCTCCGCCTGGGAGACGCCACCGGCCGCAGGCCAGCCGGGCTCCCCGAGACCATCGTCCCGGACGCGGTAGGGAAGTTCCTGCTCTCCGAGACAGTTCTCGATGGCGGCATGTTCACCGGCTGGGCGTTCCACACCGCTGGACTTGATTTCCCTGTGGAGTTGGTCCTCCTGGAGATCATCGGGACGGTGGAGACGGAGGTTCAGCGGACTTCTGCCACGCTGAAGAACAAGCACGCGAAGCTGCAGCATGGCGTCCGGCACGCTGGCTATGCTCTCGCTCTGCCCGCAACGGTCCTGGTGCGCCGTGACACTCACCTGCGGCTAGTGGCTCTTCACAGCCGCGGGGAACGGGTGCTCTGGGAAGATCGTTCCTTTTACGCGACGAACCATTTCCTGCTCGCCCAGGCGCTCCAGGCCTCCACTTCATCCCACGCGCTCGAGCTCGTCGTGAACGCTCGCGAAGCGGGACGCAAGAACTTCGTCGAGTCCTTCCTCGGAACGTACAAGCACTCTCGCGCCGCCATCAGTCTGGAGCAGCTGGAGAATGCGATCGCCGCCCAGAAGCAGAGCGTCGGTGCGACGCTCGAACCGGCCCGCGGCGCCATCTGGTACTGGGTCCACGAGCTGCGCGCCAATCCTGGTCGCCTCCAATGGTTCACCACCAACGCAATCCGCAACCGCAACGGTGGCGCCCGTGACGTGCTGGCCTACGCCGCTTCAAAGGGCCGCTACGACTTCGATCAGCTGCACGGGGTCCTCGAGTCCTACCGCGCGCGCCTCTTTCGGGACGCAGCCGGGGACATGCTCAGCGAGGAGCACTGGAAGTCCGGCGTGCTGGCCATGGCTCGGTTCCTCTTTGCCTCTCCCAGAGATGAAACGGACCAGCTGGACGCGCTGACTCTCTTCTCCATGATTGAAGCGTGGCACGGGGTCGAGGACATCACGGGCGCTGATCGCGCCTTCTACGGCGATCTTCTCCGGTGGCGCGGCGAGTTCGAGGAGTCGGCGCACGTCCTCACAGCAGAAGATCCCGATGCCGAACACGACTATTCGCAGAACCTGTTGGCGCTCAACGCGGTCAACCCCCACGTGACCGGCATCTCGAGTTACTCCGATGCCTGGCTGGCGGGCTTCAATGAGCTGCTCGACGAAGACGGGGTTGCCCCGATCTCTATGCAGGACGGTCACATCAGCTTCTATAACGTCACCACGGAGCTGCCTCCAGCGGCTGAGGATCCGGACGCGCCCTTGGTAACCGTGATCATGCCGATCTACGAACCCAGCGCCGCCACCAATGCGGCAGTGGACTCTCTCCTGCGGCAGACCTGGCGCAAGCTCGAGATCATCATGGTTGACGACTGCTCACCGGTACAGGACACCGAGGGGCATCCCACTCCATACCGACAGCAGCTGCAGGACCTTGCTGCGCGTGATCACCGCATTCGGCTGGTGCTCAATGAGGTCAACCGTGGCTCCTACTCGGTGCGCAACGAGGCGCTGGATCTTGCTACGGGCGATCTGATCACCGTGGCGGACAAAGACGATTGGCACCATCCTCAGCAGATCGAGCTGCAGGTCCGTGACTTCCAGGTGGTACCGGAACGCGTAGCGAATATGACCAACTGGGTCCGTGTGGACGAGCAGCTCCGTCTCATGCTGCGTTCAGCCACGGGACGGGTCTATTACCCCTCTATGGCCTCCCTCATGTTCCGGCGTGACCCGGTGCTGACGGATCTGGGCTACTGGGACACCGTCCGCAAGTCCGGGGACTCGGAGTTCAAGAGCCGCATAGAGAATTACTACGGGATCACCGTGGAACCGATCACGCGGGCGCCCCTGGCCTTCGCGCTGATGGACGGAGCGAACCTCACTCGCGACGACATGGGCGTGGGATACCTCGCGCCAGAACGCCGAGCCTATCTGCGCGGCTATAAACGCTGGCATCGCGAGATACGGGAAACCGATGAGTCCCCGTACATGCCGAAAGCTCCCGGGGAACGTCGCTTCGTCGCCCCGTCGGCTTACCTGCCGGGTGCTCGCTCGGAAGGGCCTGCCCAGTATGACGTGGTCTTCGCCTCAGAGTTCGGCTTTCTCGCCGGCAACTCCACCTCGCTCTTCAACGAGATCTCGGTCTGCCTCGACGCCGGCCTCCGCGTTGGGGTTATCCCGTTCCAGAACGGACTCATCCCTTCAGCGTCCAAGCGACAGTTCAGCCGCAAGATCGATGAGTTGGTGCTCACGGGACAGGTGGATCGCCTCGCCCTGGAAACCGCGGCTGAGACCGACCTCCTCGTTGTGCGGTGGCCGACTGCCGTGCAGGTCGTGCCGGATGTACCCGCCGGACTCAAGCCCAAGAAAGCCGTCATCGTCTCGAACCACCCGCCGTTCGAACCGAGCGGTGAACGGCGCAGCTACGACATCGGGGTTGTCACACGCAACATCGAGGGGCTCTTCGGTGTGCGGCCGCTCTGGGCGCCGCAGAGTGAACAGATCGGCGCCATGATCGCTCCGTTGATGCCAGCATCAGATCTGACCGGCTTCTCCTGGAAGGGCATCATCGAACTCAAGGATCAGGCGACACAGAACCGATTCCGAGAGGGTCGGCCGACTATTGGACGTCATGCCCGCGACGATGCAGCGAAGTGGCCATCTGACCGCAGGGTCTTCAAACAGGTCTACCCTTCCGACGGTTCCACGAATGTCTGCATACTCGGTGGAGCGAAGGTCCCGGTACAGAGGGGCTTCCTCTCGCGGAACCCACCCTCCTGGGAGGTATACGCCTTCAACGAGATCAGCGTGGAAGAGTACCTGTCCGAGAAGCTTGACTTCTTCGTGTACTTCCACAGCGATGGTTGGCTCGAAGCTTTCGGAATGGCCATCCTCGAGGCGATGAGCTACGGGGTGGTCTGCGTACTACCACGGCACTTCGAGCCAGTGTTCAAGGATGCTGCGGTCTACTCGGAACCGAACCAGGTCGACCAGGTCGTCAACGGGCTATGGGATTCGCAACGTTACGCTGAGCAGCAGCAGCGCGCGGTGCGGTTCATTGACCAGGAATGTACTCCGGAGGCGTATCTCAGGCGCCTGACCGACCTAGGCGTAGAGGTGAAGCAGAATGAGGGCTAGGAAGACATCGATGAAGCACTTCGACTGCGGGACGTACGACTTCACACCGCTCAAGGAGTACATGGAGTCCTTGTGTCACGCGCACAAGCTTGCGTGCCGAGATCTCCCGCATGAGTTGGGCCACGCAGGAGCGGAAACGGGGAAACGTTTGACTCCGTCCTCGACCGTCTCAAGGAGGCCTCAGCTGCATGTCTGAAACGCTCAATTTCCCCGTTCCCGGTTTCGTTGGAAGTGCAAACTGGGGTAACCAGTGGTACTTGGGGAACTCTCGCGGGACCTCCGTCGGGTACAACAACCTTGGCCAACTGAGTATTGACAAAACGCACAAGCATACGTCCCACGCGATACTCAATGCGACTTCCGCAGATCTGAAGCGTCTGAGCGATGGGCGGGGAGTGCCTGTCGGGGCAGTCAGAGCGTACTCGGTTCATCTGAACGGCGTCAGATCCGGTGGCATAAAGGTCCAGGTGGCTATCCATGCCTATGGTCGTGAGGGAATACAACACTCTCGCATGCTGGTCGAGAATGGCGAACGTCTGCTGTACGTGCCTGAAGACGAGCACACGGCGCTCGTAGTTTCGCTGAGGATGACTGGTTCTGGCTCATTCACAGTCCGGAATCTGGAGTTCAATCCCAGTCCGATGCGCGATACCCAAGATCCCGGTCTCCACATACTTCCTGAGATGACGACTCGAGGCCCATCTTCCAGCAGGACAGTTGCCGCCGGTCTGAACGTCCTGATGCCCCTACGCCAAGCGCTCTATGCGAAGGTGCCCCTAGACGCCTTAATGACCCGGGAAGACGCCCTTCATGTCGCAGGACCGCTCATCGACGATAGGCGGATGCTCGACGCCAAGGTCATCGTTGAACACTTTGATCTCTACGAAGATCTGCCGACTACCCGGCTTCGAGTCCTGTTCTGGCACGGCAAGAGAGCTGGGTACATAGTTCACGCGCTAGCTTGCATTGACCAGTTACAGCGCCGAGGCGAGAATGAAAAAGACGCTCTCGTTGCGTCGAAATTGCGGTCCGAGTTTGAGTTTCATAGGGACCCGTGGGCGCAACTTGCCGAGCTTGAGCACAGTGATTGTCATACCACATCCGGCCCGGTAATCCATATGGTGGGGAAAGCAATGCCGGAGAAGCAGACTGGTTACACAGTTCGCACCAAGCACACCGTTGATGCGCTCCGCCGGGCCGGAATTCAGTCCGTAGTTGCCGTGCAGGTAGCGGGGAACCACGAGGGCGGCCTTACTGAAACCATCGAGCATGACGTTGATGGCGTGCCCACTGTAATGTTCGGCGGAGCTCCAACCCAGGACACATTAAAGGGCGCCTGGATGCAGCGCAACGCTGACGAGCTTCTTGAGCTGGTCAAGCGGGTGCGTCCCAGTGTGATTCATGCACATTCGGACTTCACTAATGGAGTACTTGCTACACACATCGGCACAGCTGCGGGTATCCCCGTGGTATACGAATCTCGCGGTTTCTGGGAAGAGACGTGGATTTCGCGCGTGGGAAAGGCCCAGGGCTGGGAAGACATCGACCGGGTGTTCAGCATGTACGGGGTGCCTGACCTGTATAAACTGCGACGCGATACCGAGCGGCGAGTCCGTGAGAGAGCGGACCGGGTCGTAACACTTGCCGAAACAATGAAGAACTTCATCCTAGGTGAGAGCCCGGACGGGAGCATCACGCCTGATCGGGTACATCTCGTCCGCAATGCCGTGGACGGTGAAGACTTCCCCGTTCACGGTGAGGACTCAGGTCTTCGCGAGACCTTGGGAATACCCGCAGAGTCTGTAGTCGTGGGTTACATCTCTTCGATGGTTGAGTATGAAGGTGTGGAAACGCTTATCGACGGGTTCAATAGACTGTCTAGAGATCGTGAAAACGTCCGCTTGTTGCTTGTTGGTGACGGGATGCATCTCAATAAACTCAAGAAGTACGCCGAAGGCGCAGGCGTTGAGAATATCGTTTTCACGGGACGAATACCGCATGATCGGGTTGCCGAATATTATCGCGCGATTGATATATTCGTTGTTCCTCGTCGACGCTCGAGGGTTACGGAACTCGTAACACCATTGAAGCCGTTCGAAGCCTTTGCCACTGGGCGGGCGGTCGTAATGTCTGACGTGTCCGCCCTTGCGGAAATTGCTGCTGACAGCGGGGGTGCCGCGAGACTCTTCCGAGCCGGCGATGATCTCGATCTAAGTATTGTTCTTCGCGACCTAGTTGACAATCCGGACCTAAGAAAAACTATCGGATTGCGAGGGGCGAAATGGGTTCGGGAGCACCGTTCATGGGCCGCGAACGCATCTGCTTATTCACGCATTTATGAGGAATTAGCGAATGCGTGAGAAATCCGTTTGTCACCTGTCGGGCGTATCGATTCGCGACGCGGGGCGCTGGGCGGCTGCTTTAAAGAACGAGCCTGCCGACGATCTGACGCAATACTTCAAATCTGGCAGCCAGGATGTCCGCGAAGTGATTGACTTTGGCTGGAAATTCGAGGACTTCAATGTTGTCCCCATCTCTACAGAGACCGCGTGGCGAGAGGTCGCGCCAGACGACAGAACTTGGAACTTCAAGTTACATACCTGGGAGTTTCTGGATCCAGCCGTTAGGGAGTATCTGAGTAGCGGACAGCAACACTACCTCGAGTGGGCCGTCGACGTCGCAGTCTCCTGGACGAACGCCGTTCTGCCAGCCGATGAGCCGGGGTTCATGGAATGGTACGACATGGCGTTATCTCTGAGGTCGCCCAGATTAGCGGGACTGCTTGTCCTGGCCTCGAGGGCCGGGTTCCGAGCCGAAGCGTTGCGCCCGCTTTTCGCCCTTGCACTTTCGCACCGAGACACTCATGAAGCGGATGAGTCCTTCGTCTCACGAAATAATCATGGATTCTATGCGGCCATGGGGCAAATCGTCCTCGCCCGATCGATGCTCTGCCTTCCCGGCATGACTTCCCTTCACCTCCAGGGGATGAAGCGTATGGAGGGTATGGCTCAACAACAGTTCCTCCCTGATGGGGGCCATGCGGAACATTCTCCGGACTATCACCGCATGTTGCTGGGTTCGTTCCAACAAGCTACAGACCAAGGTTTCGTGACTTCTCCAGATGTACTCCGCCGTGTGGAGCGGGCTTCGGAGGCTTTGGGCTGGTTCGTGCAGCCCAACGGGAAGATTTTGCAGTTCGGAGACTCTCCCGCACGAAAGGTGACAAGTGCAAAGTCGACGGCAAAAAGCGAAAGAACGAAATTCATCGTCACGAACGGCCGCCAGGGCGAGTCGAACCCTGACGAATTATTCGTTCTTCCTGACACCGGTTACGCGATAATTCGGTCTCCCCAGCCTGATTCGGTAGACCAGCTAGATTCCAGTTCCTATTTAGCTCTTTCTGCGGGTTTCCATTCTAGGGCACATAAGCATTGTGATGATCTGTCGCTCGTCTGGTGGCACAGGGGAATAGAAGTTTTGGTGGACGGAGGAAGGTATGGGTATGGACCTCAGCTGCCTAAGAGCTCGCCGCTTCGCAAAGAGGGCTACTACTACGACTCGGTCGAGCGCCAGTACGTCGAGTCGGTCTTCGCACACAACACTGTGGCTCTAGATGGACAGAATCATGACCGACGTCGCGCACCGTACGGTTCAGCGCTGTGTCGCGCCGTACGAGAAGGCTCCCGCTTTGTGATGGAAGCTTTTGTGGACCACGGCGCGTGGAGTCATCGTAGGACGATCGAGCTCCGCGTAGGAGAACGTGCTGGCCTCGTTGTAACAGACCTCGTCGACGCTGAGGACGGTGGAGAGCACGAGTACAACATCACGTGGAACTTCGACGGCGCCCTGGACCTTGAGGCCAGACGAAATGGCGAGATCGAGCTCGGACACCAGGGTGAACGCTTAATGACCATGAGTTCGCGAACGGCACCTATCGAATTCGAGGTGGTGAAGGGGAGGGAGAACCCGCTACGAGGATGGAGGTCGCGCGAGGACAGGGTTCTGGAGCCGGCGTGGTCCGTTCTAGGAAAAGGCAGCTTCGTTGACCAAACGACGATCGTGACGGAGTTTAACGCGGCTGAATCCTGACGTTCTTGTGAGACGTTCGACGCATCGTGGGGCACCTCAAATTGACCTAGGCCGGGCGGGGGAGCGACCACGGGAAACGAGATGCGAGGGCATCCTCTTTGAATCGGAACCGACTGTTCCGATTGCCTGAAAGATGAACATAGAGCATGCGTCCCGCCCCGCCGGCATCTCGTGCCGCGCAGGCACCGCCCAAACAGACCGGCATGGGGATGTGAGGATAGTCTGGGTACTTGTAGTTGTGTCAGATCAGTCATGCGGAGGATAGGCCAGGTGCGGTTTTGGTAGTTAGTTTCCCCGTCGTCGGGGTAGTTGGGCTCGGATACATCGGTCTGCCTACGGCGGCGATTTTTGCCGACCACGGCGTCAGCACGGTTGGCGTAGACATAGATCAGCGAACTGTGGACGCAGTCAATCGGGGAGAGGTTCCCTTCGTCGAGCCGGGTCTGCGAGAGGTGCTCGAACGCGCAGTTGCTTCAGGTCAGCTGAGTGCCCAGACCGCTACGCCAAAGGCAGATGCTTACATCGTCGCTGTGCCGACGCCGTTCACCGACACGCACTCCGCGGACCTCTCCTACATCGAGGCAGCCGCCAAGAATGTTGCGAAGGTGCTCGAAGGCGGGGAGCTCATCATTCTGGAGTCCACGTCTCCTCCAGGAGCAACCGAATTTATGCGCGATGTCATTCTTCGAGAGAATCCAGAACTGGATGACTCCGACCTGCTGGTCGCGCACTGCCCCGAACGGGTGCTTCCAGGCAAGATCATGGAAGAGATGATCACCAATGACCGGATCATCGGTGGACTGACCCGCGAAGCAGCCGAAGCGGCCCGGGATCTCTATTCAGCGTTCTGCAAGGGCGAGTTTCTGCTCACCGATGCCCGCACCGCGGAAATGGCCAAGCTCACCGAGAACAGCTTCCGAGATGTCAACATCGCCTTCGCCAACGAGCTCTCCATCATCAGCCACAAACTTGGCATTGACGTGTGGGAGGTCATCGAGCTGGCCAATCACCACCCGCGGGTGAACATCCTCCAGCCCGGTCCCGGCGTGGGCGGACACTGCATCGCGGTGGATCCCTGGTTCATCGTCGACGCCGCCCCGGAGCAGGCCAACCTGATCCGCACCGCCCGACAGACCAACGATGCCAAGCCCGAATGGGTGCTGGGCCGCATCGAGCAGGCGATGGAGGCCGCGGGTGATTCACCGACCGTCGCGCTGCTGGGACTCGCCTTCAAGGCCAACATCGATGACCTGCGTGAATCTCCCGCCCTGCGCATCGCCGAGCAGCTGGCCCAGCGGGCGCCGAACGCCGAGATCCTCGCCGTGGAGCCCCACGTCGGAGAGCTGCCACGCTCGTTGCAGAGCTTCGGCAATGTCAGCCTGACAAACCTAAACCAGGCACTTGAACAGGCGGACGTGCTCGTACTGCTGGTGGATCACGACGTGTTCAAAGCAGTACCGTCAACGCAGCTCGGGGACGCAACTGTCATCGACACTCGGGGCATCTGGCGCTGACCCTGTCGCGGCATATTCTCGGTCCGTCCCGTTGCGGTACGGTCGGGGTTGTCGTTGCCGAGCTCTGAAGTAGCGGCGCTACGCACGTCTGCCCACCATAGGAGAGATCATTTGTCGTCGTCATGGCCGTCGCATTTCGAAGCTGATGTCGTCCGCGAGGCATTCGGGACTCGTCTTGCGGGTTACACCATTGCGCTGGAAGCCTGGCGCAGGGGTCTCAGGGTCAGGTTCTTCGACAGCCAACTGCGGAGATATGAACTGTCCGACGGAACTACTCGAATCCGATTCGACAAGACTCGTCCGTCGCTGACGACTCGTGCGGCGATCAAGATCGAGCAGAATAAGCACTCTACAAACTCGCGTCTCCACGCGGCGGGGGTGCCAGTGCCAGTGAGTTTCGTGCTGGACCCTTTCAACGCCGGCGTAGAAGGTGAGCTGCTGTCTCGTGCTGCCAGAGCAGGCTTCCCCTTGGTGCTGAAGCCGCTCCGCGGCAGCATGGGACGTGACGTGTTCACAAACCTGCGTACACGTGAGGACCTGGTCGATACCTTCCGGTATCTCGTTTCGCGTTGCAAGCCCGGAGAGAAACTGGTCCTGGAGAGCCATTTCGCGGGCGAAGACTATCGTGTCCTAGTAGTAGGCGACCGGGTCGCTGCGGCTTGTCTGCGCCGACCAGCCAACGTGGTCGGTGACGGAGTCAGCACGATTCAAGAACTGATCGACATGAAGAACTCCGTCCGCTTAGAAAACCCCTACCTGTGTAAGAAGCTGATCAAACGGGACCGTGAGGTGGACCAGTTCCTCCAACGTCAGGGATTCAGTCTGAGTCATACTCCGGCTTCGGGTGTAGAGGTACCACTACGTGGCAAAGCCAACGCGAGCCAGGGTGGGGACAGCATCGACAAGACTCATGAGCTGCCGGCCGCCGTCAAGGACGCCGCCGTGCAAGCCGTGGCCGCGGTGCCCGGACTAGCCATTGCAGGCGTGGACATTCTCTTTGATAAGAACAGAACGCCCGTGGAGGACAGTTTTAGGGTCATTGAGATGAACTCGAGGCCAGAGATCGAGATCAATATGTACCCGTGGGAAGGCGAAGGCCAAGACGCCCCCCGCGATATCCTGGACGTGTTCTTCCCTTCATCCAAGAGGAACGACGCACCTCTCACGCAGAAGCTTGCGCTGAACCTCGAGCAGCTTCTCGCACCCCTGCGTAGTGCATCGGCGGACGAGGTGCTCGTGAAGAAGGTTCCAGCTCACGCGTACCCCGTGAGAGTTTCCTACAGCCTGACCCGCAGGGACGGATTCTCGGGTGCAGAGAAAAGTGCGTTGCACCTCGCCGCCCGCCGCGCCGGTGTCTCTGGACGTTGTGAGACTGGCAGTGACGGAGGACGGTTGCTCCTGTTCGGGACAGAGGAGCGGACGCGGAAGTTCATTCGCTCAGAGGCCAGGCGGCTTGGCGTGGACCAGGACAGCAGGCGGCCGTGGACGGGCGTGGCCGCTCAGGGGTTCAGCTTCGACTCCTGAGGTGCCTCACGTCCCGTCATGACTGGGTTCCTCAGATTTGGATCGCAGCTGATCCACCTCACGACGAGCAGACTCAAGTTCTTTCCGCAGACGCGCGATCTCTTCTCGGCGCCACTTGAGCTTTCCGTTGGCGGCTGCGATCCGTTGGTTCAGACTGCTGACGTCTGCCGTCGGGGCCAAGGAGCCCTGCTGGTAGGCACTGAGGGGAAGCTCGTAGGTCGCAGGATCCCAAGTCTTGCCGTTCAGGGGGTACTCCAGCAATCTCGGTTCCATGTCCTCGATGATCTTTCGAAAGAGGGACAACTGAACACGATCAATTTCCGGCACTGAAAGCATGAGTCGGATCATTTTTCGCGAACCAAACAACTGGTAGGTGTCAAAGGTGACATCTGATTCCACGATGTGGGCATGGTTCCAGTTCGCCACGCGGTGCTCCCAGATGAACAGGTCTGTCATGCGGTACCCGGCAGGCACTGATCTGAGTTTGGTCGTCTTGATGTACTCCTGGAACCCACGTTCCCCGAGTTGCCACCAGGGATCGTCCAGTGGGAGCTTCACGTCTTTCCCTCGTTTAGTCAGGCTCGCCATCCGTCGTGCGGAGATCTCCATGGTTTCGGCGTAGTGCAGCCGTTGAGCGAAGTGCCATTTGCCTACACCGTTGATCTGACCGCGGATATGGAGAGAGTCATGGGGTAGGTGCGAGTGGTAGACCCAGGAGATCACCGTGTTCGAGCGCCTGGAGCTGAGTTCCTTGAGCGTGTCCACAAAGGCCGCGGGCGGTCGCGCGGCGGTATTAAGATCGAACATCTGGTGGGTCAGTCCGAGGTCGGCTGACATCTGGGCGGCGAGCTTGTCTCTGTTCAGCTCTGCGCTCTGCCGTCCTGAACCCGCTGCTTTGGTGTAAGTGAACGTCTGGACGTCATCGGTGTCCCGCGGGTGAGCAAATGCTGCCAGCGAGGTGCGGGAATCCACCCCGGCGCTGGCAGAGACCACGATGGTGCGGCCACTCCGTTTCAGTACCTCCACCTGCGTCTTCAGAATCGGGATCATCTGGTTTGCTGCCTCGGTGACGGTGAGAGGCTCGTACGGCAGTGGTCCTATCCGGCGGATGGTGCCGCGGCCGAGCGTCAGCTCGGTATTCGGGGTCAACAGCCAGACGTCGTCGAACTCTGTGGTCCGCCCAGGAAAGTCGTTCGTGTTGGTGCGTCCGACCCACTTGACGTAGATGCTTGGTCCTCGGTCCAGCGTCCGCCCCACCAGGTTCACATGGGAGGCGATGATTGTTCCCGGTCTGTCATGGAAGAGCGAGCGAGAGGCGATGGCATCAGTCTGGGCACGCACGGCGCCCTGGTGGTGATCGATCACGACGTACTGGCCGAACATCTCTTCCAGCACGTTGAGATATCGTCGGCGAGAATGTTGCAGTTCCGAGTGCAGTCCTCTGGCGATCTCACCAAGGTCCGTGGTCCCCAGATTGGGATCGAGACCGTGGCCGCATATGAGCACTTCAGTCTCTCCGTCCGAAACCATGGCAGCGCCCACCCGAGGGTCCCATCGGAAGGTCATCCCTGCGAATGTCAGGGTCTTCCAGAACGCAGGAACATCAGGTTCCATGCCGGATGCATGCAGGACATAGCCGCGGCTGAACCGAAGGTGTGAGTAGTCTGTCTGCGTCGCGATGGACGCAGGATCTGCGGGGATATACTCCACGGTTGGCTCGTGGGCTGCGGATTCAACCATGGATGCTCCTCTGTGAACTGACGCTTTCGAATCATCTTCCCTGAAGGGAGGAGGAAGTTGAAACCGTATGAGCTGTGTCTGCTGGTCTGGAGTCCCGCGCTGACGATGCTTGTCAGTGCTTACGGAGTCCGAGACGTGTAGTCGCGCCGCCCAGGGGCCAGACGGCCACGGAGAGGCCCTCCGACCGGTGAAATGGACTCCCCGTCGATTGGACCGCGTAGAGTGCTCCGGGACGCATCTCAGATGCCGGGCAGCGTATGAAAGGGCACAGATGAGCACCACCGAGGACCTCTGGCGGGCTCGAATGATCCAGGGATACGCGTCTCGAGGAGCCGAGCGCATCACCGAGTTCGAGAACACCGCTCTCCGAGGCGCCTCGGTGCACATGCGCGAGATCCTAGCTTCCGGAGCCTCTCATGGCACCATGAGCTACGCCGAGCTGGTCCAGCAGGTTCTCGCGGCCAGGGTCTCCAGTTACTCACTGGACCTGGAATGGCTCGCCCGCCTCGCCGGAGTGTGCGCGCTGCAGAACACTGAACCCACTGACACCGAATTAGCCTCAGCAGCTCTCAAGCTGGTAAACCGGCAACCCACCGAGGTCGTGCAGAACCGGCGTCGACTCCTGAAGCTCGAAGTCGAGCTGCTCTTTGAACAGCAGCGCTTCCCGGAGCTCGAGGAGCTCTTTGTCCGCCACCCTCAGGTGCGGTCCTTCCACTTCGACTATCTGGTCACAGACTCTCGCAGCCCCTTCATCCGCGGCAGCCACGGTCTCTCGCAGGAGAGGTGGCTGGAACGTTTCAACAGGCAGTTTGAAGACTATGGTCTCAGCCCCGTGACGCTGCGCCCCGGCAACGGGATTCCCTTCAACCGGCTCACGTACGACCCCGTAATGTCTGAGACTCCAAGCGTGGGGGAAGAACCGACCGATCCGCTGGTCACCGTGATCATGACTGCATTCGAGCCTGAGCGGGAGGACGTCCTGCAGTCGGCACGGTCCATCCTGGAACAGACCTGGCAGAATCTCGAGCTGCTGATCCTCGATGATGCCTCGTCCGCAGAGTTCACTCCAATCCTCGACGAGCTCGAGAAACTGGATGAGAGAGTCCGGGTGATCCGGCTGAGCACGAATGGCGGGACCTACGCCGCCCGCAATGTCGGGATCGCGCAGGCCCGTGGAGAGTTCATCACAGGCCAGGACGCCGACGACTGGTCCCACCCGCAGCGCATCGAAAGGCAGGTCAAGGACCTCCTCCGGCACCCGGACCAGCCGGGCAACCAGGTCTACACGGTGAACATGACCGAGGATCTGGTGCGCATCCGTCGCGGCTACCTGCCTTACATCCCCAGTGCGCCGACGCTCATGGCGCCCGCGCATCTGCTCCGGGAGCTTGGTGGCTACCTTCCGGCCCGGAAAGCCGCCGACAACGAGCTGCGCAACCGACTGGCCGCCTATATGCATCGGCCAGTCGGTCAGATCAAGGAACCGCTGATCTTCATGCGGATTCTTCCGGACTCTCTCTCCCGCGCCGACTTCCGCCCCGGCTGGCAGCACCCCGCCAGGCGAGCCTTCTGGAGCTCCTATAAAGACTGGCACTCACGCGCCACTCCTGAACAGCTGCGGCTCACCGACTGCGTCGAAGCCCCGCTACATGTTCCGGCGCGCTTCACCCAAGCCCCTGAAGTCGGTCCAAAGCTTGATGTGGTCATCGCCGCAGACTGGTGCGAATACGGCCCCACCCAGATCAGCGCACTCGAAGAGATCGACCAACTGCTGCACGCTGGATATCGCGTGGGCGTCCTGCACCTGGACAATGCGCTTCACCTTGCCCAATACGCCAGAACACACTGCGCGCCGATCGAGGCGCTCATCTCTTCCGGTCATGTCCAGCTGGTCCTCGCCGACGAAGACTTTCACCAAGTCGGGATATTGCTGGTGCGCAGCCCCGAGCTGTTGCAGTTCATGCCCGCCGGGGCCGCCGCCTTCACCCCCGAGCAGGTGGTGGTGACGGCCGAAGAGCCCCCACGTGACGCGCGTTCCGTGGTGAGCTACCTCCCGGGGGAGTGCACCCGGCACGCGGAGGCGTACTTCGGTCGCCGCCCTCGGTGGATGGCTGCTACGGAATCCATCCACGGGTCGCTGGCGGAGCTGATCCCGCCGGAGGACCTCAGCGGGCTGATCCACACCAGCCCCTTCGAGCCGCAGGCGACAACTCCGCGGCGGCGCTCGCTCTCCGCCCGTCGACCGGTCCTAGGCCGCTGGGCTGGCGTCACGCGGGACGACTGGCCCGCCCAGAGCGCTGAGACGCTGGCTCGCTGGCCGGCCGACGGTGAGACCGACGTCCGCCTCTATGGCGACCCGGGAGCAGCGCAGCGAGCCCTCGGTGTCCGACACCTCCCCGCGAACTGGGTGGTCTTCGAGCCCGGACAGACTTCCCGCCCGCGCTTCTACCGAGCCGTGGACTTCTTCGTGCACTACGCCCAGACCCCGCCCAGCAAGCCCGAGCGAGCCGTCCTCGAAGCGATGGCCGCCGGCACCGTCGTGATCCTCCCGGTGGCTTTCGAACCGGTCTACGGATCGGCGGCGGTCTACGCGGACGCCGCCACGGTACAGGCATCGATCCAGCGGTACAGCGCCGAGGATGAACTCTTCGCCGCGCAGGCCGAACGTGGCGCGGCGTTCGCGCGGCAGCATACCTCGCCCGGTTACTCAGACTTCATCGGTCAGTTGGCAAATCAGGCCATGACCTCACTCAATCAGGAGACACTGACCCTATGACTCGCGGACTCTCTCAACAGCAGCTGGCACTGATCGCCGTCTATATCCTGGCCCTGGGGGTCACGCTGGTCACCGTGCTGATGCAGCTGTGGGTCTTCGCCGCTGCGGCAGGCTTGGTGAGCTTCGGGCTCTTCTCGGCGCTGGTGATCCTCACCCTGGCAGCCATGACCCACACGGCCTCAGGGGTCCGTAGGCGACTTTTGGACCTGGAGCGCAGCGTCAAGCCCGCCCGCACCACAGCGATGTTCCGGCGCATCGATGAGCGCACGGTCCAGATCAACCGGACCCTCGATGCCACGGAGGCTCGGCTGCGAGCCAGTGAGGCACGCACACTGGCGGGGTTCGAAGACCAGCGCCAGCATCTGGAGGATGAGATCGCCCGCCTGCGCGCCGAAGTTCGCAGCGAGGCGCGCCGATAGAGGCGGTGGACCTGAAGTCCTTGCCACAGGTGCGTCGGGTGCTGACCTCGGGCGCGAGTTGACCGCACCCGAGGACGACGGCATGCTCAACAGGTGAAGCCTGAAGAGACGCGTATCGCGTTGCTCATCGATGCCGACAATGCGCCGGCATCCAAAGTCGATGTCGTCTTGGCCGAAGTGGCTCGCCACGGCGTAGCCAATGTTCGGCGAGCTTACGGGGACTGGAAGAGTCCCCGGCTGCAGCAGTGGGAGGCGGCCCTGCATCCCTACGCGATCAGACCTATGCAGCAGTTCGCCTACAGCACGGGCAAGAACGCCGCGGACATGGCGATGGTCATCGACGCGATGGATCTTCTCCGCGCCGGTTCCGTCGATGCCTTCGCTCTCGTGTCCAGCGACGCAGATTTCACGCCGCTGGTGATGCGCATACTGGCGGACGGTCTGAAGGTCTACGGCTTCGGTCAGAGGAAGACCCCGGAACCGTTCGTCAACGCCTGTTCCCTGTTCGTCTATGTCGAGGGCCTGGGGCCACCTACAGCAAGTCCTGAGGCAGCGCCGGAGACAGACACCGCTGCAACGAAGCTGCGTGGTGACGCCCGGCTCGTGCTCTTGATGCGCAACGCTGTTGAGGCCGCGACGGGTGATGACGGCTGGGCGCATCTGGCCGCCGTGGGAAACCAGATCGGCAACCAGGCATCGCTCGATCCCCGCAACTACGGATATCGAAAGCTCAGCGACCTCATCGAGTCAATCGGGCTGTTCGAGGTCAGGCGGGTGAACCAGGTCGTTCACGTCCGAGACAAACGCACACCGACGCGAAGTGCAGCCGGCTGAGAGAGCTTCCTTGATCTCTCTACCAGCCCCTTCTACGCCGTTCCGCGGACATCAGTACGCACCCGCTGGGCCGCAGCGGTGAGCTTCCCGCCGTCGGCCGCATCCTCGGCTGTGGCCTCGCGCAGGGTGTCTAGCATCATCTGCGCGCCGTCGGTGAGCCGCGAGCGCTGCGTCTGGGCGCCGTAGAGCTCGGCCATGCCCAGCGCCTGCTGAGCCAGTTCAACGATGGCGGCGTCGTCGTCCTTGCGCAGCAGCAGCATCGGGAGGTGGAGCTTCAGCAGGCGGTTCCAGTAGTCGGCGCGCATCTTCCCGGCACGGGTGCTGGTCCGGCCGCCCTGGCCGCGTCCCAGGGCCAAGATGCCGAAGCAGTCGTGGAGGAACTGCAGCTGTTTCTTGGCCGGGATCTCCGCGCGCGAGACGTTCACCCGGCTCTTGGTTGACGTGGTCTCCGCCTCGGGCGAATCCATGGTGAGGAAGTAGCAGTCCACGTCCTCGACCATCGCTACCCGTTCCGCGTGGAGGAAGGCGCTGATCATGAACGGGTGATCACTCGCGTAGATCAGGGACTCGTTGAACCGGTAGTCGAGGCCGCGGATGAACGCGGTGCGAAACAGCTTCTGCACATGCAGGCTGTTCAGCCATCCCGAGTGGTAGTCCCGGGCCGCGGCAGGTTCACGGGGCTCCAGCACGTTCGGTGCCGAGCGGTTCACCCCCACATAGCGGCCCACCACAATGTCCGCGCCCCGTTTCTTAGCGGCCTGGGTCATCGCCTGCAGCGCCTCGGGTCCCAGGTAGTCGTCGGCATCGACGAAGAACACGAACTCGCCCGCGGCTTCATCCATGATTGTGTTGCGGCCCTTGGACGGGCTGCCCGAGGCTCGGTGCTGCCTGACGGCGAAGCCTGCCCAGGAGGCCTTGTGTTCGTGCTCGCGGGCGGCCGCGAAGGTCTTGTCCTTGGAACCATCGTCCACCACGAGCACCTCGATGTGCTCAGCCCCGAGCGTCTGCGCCGCGACGCTCTCCAGGCAGCGGGAGATCTTCTCTGCATCGTTGTGGCTGGTGATCCCCACGGTGACCAGCGGCGCACCGGCATCAGCGCGGATCCGAGAGGGGGAGGGGCGAGAGCGCTGGTACGGGCGAAGCCTGCGGAGTGTGCCGAACAAGAGTGTCTTCCCTGTTTCTGGGGGCCGGGAGGGTCTGAAGACAATATGCCATACCCCTGGTGCGCGACGCCGAATGGGTAGACTCGACGGCTGTGAGCAGCTCAGAGCAGACTTCAGCAGACGCCGTCGACCCGATCACTGTGGTGATCCCCGCCCGCGCCGGCAGCGAGCGGGTCCCGCAGAAGAACACCAAGCCCTTCGCGGAGATCCCGGGAGGGCTCCTGCAGCTCAAGCTGCAGCAGCTGGCCCTGGTGGAGGAGATCGACAAGATCATCGTCTCCTCCAACGATCCGCTGGTGCTCAGCGTGACCGAAGACTTCGCCAAGACCACCGGAGGCAGCCGCTTCATCCCGCTGGAACGCCCCGACGAGCTGGGCCGGTCCTCCACGCCCATGAGTCAGTTCATCAACTACGTCGCGACCCTGGAGAATCACGGGACGATGTGTATGACCCATGTGACTCACCCGCTCCTGCGAGCCGAGTACTTCCGCGAGCTGATCCGCGCCTGGCGCGAGGCCGCCAGCGCCGGTCACGACAGCCTGCTGACTGTGACCAAGCTGCAGACCTTCCTCTGGGATGAGAACGGGCCGTACAACTATGACCCGAGCCAGGAGAGATGGCCCCGCAGCCAGGACATCAAACCCCTCTACGAGATCAACCACGGTGCCTACTTCATCCCGTTCCAGCGCATGCGTGAGGTCGGTGACCGGGTCGGCACCACCCCTAAGATGTACGAGCTGCCCGAGAACGCGGTCCTGGACATCGATTGGCCCGAACAGTTCCAGCTGCTTGAGGACATGGCGCTGGCGCGGTCCCACCGCGGAGTCAGCCTGCTCTGAGTAGACTCGCTCCCGATGCTGAAACCACTAGTCCTCGCCGCTGAACTGGGCAGGCGCACTGTCGGCGCTGCCACCGCCATCCCCGGAATCGACTCTGTACTGGCCCGGGCGGTCATGGCCACCGGAGGCATCGGTCCGTCCCAGCTCGAAGCGGCGATGACCGGGGAACGCTCCAAACTGGGAAGCTTCCAGGACAAGGCCGCCACCGTCCTGCTCGAGGCCAACCCGCGCGGCGCCTCCGCCCTGCTGGCCCGGTTGGACATCGACTCCGCCCAGGACGCGGACAAGCTCGAGCGTCTCGCCTCGCAGTACTTCAAGCTCAAGCACTACGACGCCGCGTTGAGCATGCGCCGGCGTGCAGTCCAGCTGGAACCCGAGGACCCTCTGCGCTGGATCGCACTCGCCCGCTCCCTGCTGCGCGCCACCGGCGGACACATCGTCCACGACCCGGTGGCCGGCCTGGTCGAGGGCCCGCTCCCGCGCACCGAGGAGGCCCGGGAAGCCCTGGCGCAGGCAGAGCCGCTCGCCCCGGAGAACGCCTTCGTGCTCCATGAGCGGGGACAGCTGGAGTTCGAACACGGCGACGCGGCCGTGGGTCTGGACCTCATGGAGCGCGCCCTGGTCAAGGAGAACCGCGCCACCTGGTGGACGGACCTGGGCTCGGCCTACCGCAAGCCACACATCGCAGACTATGACCGCTCGCTGGACGCCTACGAGAAGGCGCTGCAGCTCAAGCCCACCAGCCCCACCGCCTTCCGCGGGGTGATCATCATGGGCTGCCGCGCCGACCAGGACTGGCCGCGTCTCTGGCGCAGCGCCGAGCTCTTCGAATCCTCCCGCGGCCGCAACATCTCCGCGAAGCTGGACCTGGCGCGCAGCCTGAGCCAGCTCTTCACCGCCGCCCCCGCGGAGCAGGAGATCGACGAGGCACTCGCCGCCCTGGAGGCTGCGCGCGGCGTGGGTCTGCGCCTGTCCTGGCCGGCCACCTCGCTGATCGTCTACCGGCTGCAGTTCCTGCAGCGGATGCAGAGCTCCTTCGCGCTGCGCCGCGAGCTCGCCCAGCGCACGGTGACCTGGCTGGGCACCAGCTCCGCCGGCCACACCCGACACCGGCAGAAGCTGCTCTCCGCGCTGATCTACCTCGGCCGCGAGGACGAGGCGCTGAAGCTCATCGACCCCATGCCCTGGACGCCCTACCAGGAGGTGGACCGCCAGCGGCTGCTCAAGATGTCCGCCGACACCCACCTGATCCGCGGCAACCTCAAGCCCTACCAGGACTACTCCGCGCAGCGCCGGGCCGAGGTGCCTCTGCCGGGAGAGCCCCAGATGGAACGGCTGATCCGGGACCAGCGGATCGCCGTCGTCGGGCCCGCCGATACCGGCGACCGGCTCGGCGAGCTGATCGACAGCTACGACGTGGTCATCCGGCCCCGGCTGATGACCGAGTTCGACGAGGAGCAGCGCGCGCGGCTCGGCAGCCGCACCGACATCGCCTACTTCTCCGGACGCGACATCGACGACTTCCGCGACGAGGCCTCCGCCGCCGTGGAGGCAGGCCGGCTGCAGATGGTGATCGGACGCGGGCTGAGCATGGCCTCGGCGGGGGAGGACCTGCCGGACTGGCTGCGCTTCTACAGCCACGACTACTCGCTGGGCTTCCACGGGCCACCGATGGGGATCGGGAGGATCCTCTACGACGTGCTGCAGTTCCACCCGGAGCAGGTCAGCCTGTTCAACATCGACTTCTTCAGCGGACAGAAGGCCTTCGGCAAGGGCTACCGCCCGGTGAAGGACCAGCAGATGGGCCCCTACTCGATCGTCAACGAAGTGGTGCTCGCCCACGATCTTGCCTTCGAGCACCGGCTCACCAAGGCCATGGCCGTCAGCGGAGTGCTCGATGCGAAGGGTGTGGCCGGAGAGGTCCTCGCACTCACCGAGGAGCAGTACATCCAGCGCCTGGAGACCTCTTCGGCGCTGACCACCCGGACCGCGTGAGCTCATGGCGCTGAGTCTGCATGGACTGCGGGTGAAGATCGCCGCAGCTGCCATGATCAAATATGGGGCGCGCCGCGCCTCATTGCTGCCCGGTGGACGCCGAGCCGTGCTCGGCGCCGCCGGGAGGATCCAGCCGACCGGTCAGGACGAGGAATCTGGCTCTTACCGTGGCCTGCTGGCGCAGATGCTCCGCGACGCTGTGGAGGCCGGGAACTGCGCCGGGGAGCGGGGGCTGGTCTACGATCCGATCGCAGGACTGGTCTCTGGTCCGCTCAGTTCACTTCAGGAGCTGGCGGTGGCCGAGGCTTGTTTCACCGAAGACCCCTCCAGCGCGAAGAACCAGTGGAGACTGGGACGCGTTCTCTTCGCCGCGGGGGACACCTCGCGCGGACTCGACCTCATGGAATCTGCCGTGACTGCGGACCCGACTCCGGCCAAGCTGGTCGCGCTCGCCGCCGCCTGCCGGAAGCCCTATATCGCCCGGTTCGAGCAGGCCCTGGAGCTCTACCAGCAGGCGCTCGAGCTGAACCCGAATGATCTTCGGGCGGTGGAGGGGATCATCAACGCAGGGGCCCGGTCCAGCTTCGACTGGCCGCTGATCTGGTCCGGGGCCGCGCAGCTCAAGCCCGGCCGCAGCCCGCTCGCGGACCCCTTGTTCTGGTCGCGGGTGGAGTCGATCTTCGCCCAGGACCCCTCGCCCGATGCCATCACTGCGGCGGAGGCGGCACTGGACGCCGTGGCGGAGCAGGCACACCGGCTGCACCAGCTGCTGCTCGAGGTGCTGATCGTCCGGATGCAGTTCCTGCGCCGGTTCCGCGTGGCAGCCGCGCTGCGCGATGCCATGGCGCGGAACCGGGTCAAGGAGCTGGGTGGAATCCCCCTGGAATCCCCGCTCTGGTTCAAGCACCTGCTCGGGGCCTACGCCCAGCTGGGGCAGCTGCAGAAGGCCGCGGCAGCGGCAGAGCGCCCGCCGGTGGACGCGGCGACCGCACTGACCAGACTCCAGCTGGCCAAGCTGCGCGCCGACGTCGCACTGATGGCCGGCGATGCGTCTGCGCTGCAGGCCCACGCAGCTGCCCGCCGGACCGAGTTCCCGCTGCCCGGTGATGACGCGATGTTGAGTCTGGTCCAGGACAGGCGGGTCGCCGTGGTCGGACCCGCCGCCACCGAGGAGGACCTCGGGGAGCTCATCGACTCCTACGACGTGGTGGTGCGTACCCGGGCTCGCGGCCCCGTCTCACCGGCCGAGGCCAGGCGCAGCGGCACCCGGACCGACATCGCCTATTACAACGGCCGCGACCTGGGTGCCATGTGGGAGGACGCCGGAGCGGCTGCCGAGGCCGGGGACCTGAAGCTCGCCGTCGCGCGGCCCTTCTACGCCACACTGGTAGAGGAGCAGCCCGAGTGGCTGCGCTTCACCCGCAGCGAGTTCGGGCTCTACTTCCGTGGGACCTCGCTGGGACTGCAGCGCATGGTCTATGACCTGCTGCAGTTCGCCCCGGCGGAGATCGCACTGTTCGGCGCGGACTTCTACGCCGGAGAGCGCAGCTACCCGCCGGGGTACCGCACGCACAGCGGCTTCGGTCCGCATTCTCCGCTGAACGACATCGTGATGGTCCATGACCTGGTCTTCGAGCGGCGGCTGATGCAGGCGTTCTGCGCCACCGGGATCGTGGTGCCGCAGGGCGTCGCCGCAGAGGTGCTGGATCTGCCAGAGGCCGAGTACATCGACCGGCTCGAACACAGCTCCGGACTGCACTGACGAGCTCTCACTGAAAGTGACATGACACCGTGATTCGAATCCTGCTGGTCCGCCATGGCGAGACGGAGTGGAACAAGACCCACCGTCTCCAGGGGCAGTCCTCGATCGACCTCGCCGAGACCGGCCGCGCCCAGGCCCGGGCCGCCGGGCGCTACGTGCGCTCGCAGAACCCGTCCCAGGGCTACGTCTCCACGTTGGAGCGGACAGCGCAGACCTACGCCGAGTTCGGGCTGGACCACGCGCCGGAGGTCATGGCGGATCTCGCGGAGCAGAACCTCGGGGACTGGGAGGGCATGAAGACCGCCCAGGCGAAGGAGCAGCATCCGGAGCTGTATAAGGCGTGGAAGTCAGGGGAGGGGACCCCTCCCGGCGGAGAAGCCCCGGAGGCCCTCGTGGAGCGGCTGATGGCTGCGTTCTTCCGGATCGTCCGTGCCGCCGCGGACGTCCCGGCCACGCAGTCAGCGGATGAGAAGCACCCGCTGCGCACCGCCGTCGTCGTCTCCCATGGCACCTCGATCAAGGCGCTGCTGGAGGCGCTGGGACTGATCGACCGGACCCGGGTGATCTCGGTGACGGCCGGGGCGATCAGCGTGATCGACGTGCCGCTGCATGGCGGGCCGCTGAGCAGCTCCCTGCCCAAGGGCGGGCTCGATGATTCGCAGACCCCGGAGCAGGAAGCCGAGCGGATTCGGGGATTGACCGATGAGCAGATCCTGGCCTATGCGAAGCTGCGCATGTTCAACCTCTCCCCGGAGGTGCTCACCCAGCTGGAGTAGTCGAAGGGGCAAGCGGCTCTGCAACCGCTCAGCATTGTGCAGACGTCTTCGAGTCGGGCTACCAGCGGCGGGAGGGCGGCGGGGGGAAGTGCGGTTGATCCTCGCGAATCGGGGCGAACCGGGCCGTCTCCTGACGCTGGTGGCCCTGTTCCTCAGCCTCAGCCTCGGCCTTGTACTGGATCGCTTCGAAGAGCAGGTCGCGGCGGATCTGGCTGGTTGAGGTGCCCTCGGTGCGCGGCAGGTAGAGCAGTTCGCAGTGATCACGCAGGTGTTCGAACCGGGGGGAGCCCTCCCAGTCGCTGCCCATCACCACCATGTCGATGTCCAGGTCCCGGACATCGTCGACCTTCTGGGTCCAGGTGGTCTCCGGGACGACCATGTCCACGAACCGGATGGACTCCAGCATCATCTTGCGCACTTCATAGGAGTGGTAGCTGGGCTTCTTCCCGGGCTTGAGCTCATTGAACTCATCGGTGCTCAGCCCCACGATGAGGTAGTCGCCCAGGTCCTTGGCGCGCTGGAGCAGGCGGATATGGCCCCAGTGCAGGAGATCGTAGGTGCCGTAGGTCAGGACGCGGCGCATCGCTCAGCGACCTTTCGGGGCTGGGAGGTCCACGATCAGTGCGAGACCATGCGGGAGTCGTCGACGACCGTGACCTCAGCGGGGCGGCCCACGGCGTCGACCAGGAGGTCCCGGCGGATCTGCGAGGTGGAGAACCCGGGGGTCCGCGGCAGGAACACCACGTCGCAGAAGCTGCGCAGGTGTTCGAAGCGTTCGGAGCCCTTCCAGTTGTCACCCATCACGACGGTGTCGATGTGGAAACGGCGGATGTCCTCGATCTTCTGCTCCCAGCTCTCCTCGGGGATGACCAGGTCCACGTAGCGGACGGCTTCGAGCATGGTCTTGCGGACCTCGAACTGGTGGTAGCTGGGCCGACGTGCGCCTTTGGCGGTGTTGAACTCGTCGGTGCTGGCGCCGACGACGAGGTAGTCGCCCTGCGCGCGGGCGCGTTTGAGCAGGTTGATATGACCCCAGTGGAGGAGATCAAAGGTGCCGTACGTGAGAATGCGCTTCATATCCGCGTCATTTCCCCTAACCTGTCAGCGCGCCGCCGGACGAATCTGGTCCGGAGCTGTTATACCCATCCTGCGCATACTAACAAGCCCAGGGAAACTCCAGGTTTCAAGAAGGACTTGAGGATCTCCGCGTGCAGGGAGTGAGCTTTTCCGCGCAGGCGACGGCCGCTGCCCCGGCTTCCGCCTTGGCTTCGCAGACGAACCTCGACGTATGCTGGGGACGGTGAGCACCAACACCCCTGACCCAGATGATCTGGCAGCACTTGCCTCAGACCCCCGCACCGACTGGGAGATGCTGCACTGGATCGCCGAACACCATGCCCAGCTTCGCCCCGCCGTCGCGGCGAACCCAGGGGCATACCCAGAGCTCGTGGACGCGCTCGGCCAGCTCGGAGACCCCGCCATCAACGCCGCCATCGCACAGCGGCCTGACGTCGCGTCCCCGGCGGACGACGTCGCCGCCCCTGCGGACTCCGATCCGCTGCACCAGATGTGGGACCCGCGCACCGCCGACATCCCGGCCCACCAGGACGAGACGGAGAACCTTCCCGCCCAGCCGGCTGCGGAGGAGGGGGAGTCTCTGGAGCAGCCCACGGTGCCCCGGCACGTGGCCCGTGCTCACCAGCACCAGGAGCCCGAGATCCTCGGCGTGCCCGCCGCCGCGGCCGCTGCGTCCGAAACCGCGCCTGAGTCTGAGCCTGATTCTGAGACCGGGCCCGAGTCTGACTCTGCGCCTGAGTCCGACCCTGAGCCTGCATCCGGGACTGCAGCGGAGCCGGAGTCAGTTCCCGTGCGGGACCAGGAATCCTACGACTACCCGGTGAACCCGGCGCCTGCCGAGCCCCCGGCTCCCGCGCCCGACCCTGTTCATGCCGCACCTGTTGACCCGGAGCCCGCAGCAGTGGCAGCTGATCCTGGATACCCGGCGTCGTATCCGGCCGCGTATCCGGCGGCCTACCCTGTCCACCCGGGCGGGCAGGCTGAGGAGCCGGTCGTCGAGCCACGCACACAGTCCGCGCCCAGGCCTGAGGGTTCTCGGGCCAAGGTGCTCACCGGAGTGGCCCTGGCCGTCGTCGTTCTCCTGGGCATCGGTGCGCTGATGTTCACCACCCTGGGGGACGAGGACGAGCCGCTGGCCGAACCCGCGCCGGTCACCTCTGAGGAGGCGACTCCCGAAGAGGAAGAGCCCACGCCGGAAGAGACCGCCGCCGAAGAGCCCACCGCTGAGGAGACCTCGCAGGAGAACGAGGAGGCGCTCGAGGATGCGCGCGCCGCCGTCACCTCACTCGCGGCCGACACGAGCTGTCAGTCTCCCTCGGGAGACGCCTCCGTGGTCAGCGACTACCTCACGCTCGGCGCCGAGAGCGATGCCCTCACCGAGGAGGACGCCCAGCTGGTGGAGGAGACCTTCGGGGAGCTGCAGTCCGAGTGTTCCTCCGTCTACGCCGCCTCGGTCTTCCAGGGCGCACGCAGCGGCGCTGAGGTCGAGGCCGCCACCGAGACCATGGAGACCGCGGGCACCGATTGGGTGAACCGCTCGATCCCGATCGGCGGGGCGGAGAACATGTCCTCCTTCGTCACCCCCGACGGCAACATCGCCTGCGAGTTCGACGGCGGCCTGCGCTGCACCGCCTATGAGCACGACTACGTCGCCCCCGCGGGCTGCGATGAGGGCACCACCTACCTGATGCAGGTGGACGCCGCGGCGCAGCTGGACTGCGGGAACCCGGTGCAGGAGGAGGACTATGAGACCCTCGGCGTGGATCAGGCGGCCAGCGACGGCTTCATGGCCTGCGTCTCCCTGGATGATCGCGTCTCCTGCTACAACGCGCTCAGCGGCAACGGCTTCGAGATCTCCGAGCGCGGGCACTACCCGACGAACTGACCCCCAGAACTGCCTAGGGTTCGAAGCTGGTGGTGGGCGCATCCTGGCCCACGGCAGTGGTGATCTGTTCGGCCAGGTCACGCAGTTTGATGTTGCGGTTGTTCGAGGCGGTCTTGAGGATCTCCACGGCCTGCTGCTGGCTGCATCGGTTCTGGCCCATGATGATGCCCACCGCCAGGTCGATCACGGTCCGGGACTCCATGGCGATGCGACGATCTTCGGCGTCGTCGGCGTACCTGGCCATGCGCAGCGCGATGGCGACCATCTGAGACGCCACCTCGGTGTATCGCTTCGCCGTGTCGATCTCGGCCTCGTGGAACGCCTCAGTCTCGTGGGCGTAGAAGTTCATCGCCGCCGTGGAGGTGGCGTCGATGGTCAGCGGCACGGCGAGGATGCTGCGGAGCCCGTGGTCGCGCACCTCTGTCATGTACTGGGGCCACCGTCCTTCGTTGCGGACATCGGGGACGCTGATGACCCTGCTGGTCTTCTGGGCCTCCAGGCATGGCCCCTCGTCGAAGCCGGCCTGATGCTCATCCATCTGCTGCGCCTCGGCGGAGCTGGTGGCCACCACGGTGTTGCGCTTGGCCCGCTTGAGGATGATGCCGCAGAGCACCTCCCGATCGGTGGAGAGCTGCTGCGCGGCCAGCTCAGCCACGGTCTTGAGCACGTCGGAGATGTCATGGTCTTCCAGCAGGAGCTGGGTCAGCTCTGCCGAAAGATCTCGGGGTTCCAGGATGGTGTCCATTGCTGACCACCCTACAGTCCGCCTCTGGGGGCCAACCGGCGGAACGTGAACCCGGTCTGCCAATCTCTGCCTCGATGAGGTACTCTCGTCTCAGCTCAAGCAACGGGCCTTGTTTCTGAAATACAAGGGATACCCATGGAGCTCACCTCATCTCGCACCACCACCCCCTCGGCCACCTCTGCGCCCGACGGCGCGCGGGCGAGCACGACCACGGTGGATCAGCTGATGTCATCGATCGAACGCACAATCTCCGTCACCCGGTCCCTGGAGGACGCAGCGCGCCTGGTCAGCGGAACCAACACCGCCGCACTGCTGCTCGGGCTCTCGCATCAGCCACTGGGACTGATCTCCGAGTCTGACCTCGCGTCGGAGGCTGCCGAGGATCCCGAGCGGTGGAAGCGCAGGCGCTGCGCCTGTCTGGCCCAGTCGGTTGAAGATTCCCTCACCCCCACCGACTCCCTCGAGACGGTCCTGGGACGCTACCGCGACGCCGAGGCCAAGCCGCTGCTCGTGGTCGATGACTTCCAGCCGGTGGGGATCCTCTACCCGGATGACGTCTTCGCCTGGTGCCTGGAAGAACGAGCCTCCGTCTTCGACGCGCTCGGTCTGGTCGGCGACCAGTCCCCGCCGGCGTCCCCGTCCCCTGCATGAACGAGCATGAATCCACTACGGAAGAGGAAATGATGACGACATCAGACACCCACCCCGACCGCACACGAAGCCGGAAGTCCCCCGTCCAACTTGCAGCGCTGCTCTACGCAGTGGTGTTCCTCCTGGTAGGCGTCGCAGGATTCATCCCTGGGGTGACCACCGGGTACGACACCATGCAGTTCATCGGACATCACTCTGAAGCGATGCTGCTGGGGATCTTCCAGGTCTCGATCCTGCACAACATCGTGCACCTGCTCTACGGGGTGCTCGGCGTGATCATGGCCCGCACCGGGGGAGCTGCACGCGTCTTCCTGCGCTGGGGCGGTGCAGTCTACCTGCTGCTGTGGCTCTATGGACTCTTCATCGACAAGGACTCAGCGGCGAACTTCGTGCCCCTGAACAGCGCCGATGACTGGCTCCACCTGGTGCTGGGCGTGACCATGATCGCCCTGTCCTTTCTGCCCCGCCATGCCAATCGCGCTGAGGTGGCCGAGCGCAGAGGCCGCCCCCGTCGACGCTGAGCCGGTGGACAGAACAGTTCACGTCCGGTCCACCGACCTCCAAGGAAATGTTGGAGGGATGATCAGGAAAATGTCAGACAACGATTTTAGCGTCAGACTGCACAGGGTCTCAGCCCCTGTCAGTGCCGAAGATTTCTATGAAAGGCAGTCATGACAGAGTCACACAACACGCCGCCGCGGCACCCCACCCCTGAGCAGACCGGGAATGCGACCCCCGGCGCCCCCGTCCCTCCGAAGGCTGATCCAGCCTCGCCGATGACCGAGCCGGTGACCTCCGTCAACACCGGCCCCCCTGCACCCCAGCCGCCGGCACCCCAGCCGGGTTCCGGACAGCCGGGGTACTCGGCCCGCCATTCCGCGGAGTCAGGCTCCCCGGACAAGAGTGACCAGGGCAAGGGTGATCAGGCCAAGGGCGCCGCCCAGGACGTCGCCGGTGACGCGCAGGAAGCCGGCAGGGCTGTCAAGGACACGGCCGCCAGTGAGGCCGCCGATGTCAAGGATGACGTGGTCCGCGAGGCGAAGCGCCTGGGCGGAGAGGCCTCCTCGATGCTCGAGTCCCAGGCTTCGGATCAGCTGGATCGCGCCGCTGAGACCGTTCGAAGCTTCAGCGACGACGTCGGCCGGATGGCTCGCGGAGAGAAGCCCGAAGCCGGTTACGCCAAGGACCTCGCCGACCAGCTCGGTTCCCGTGCCGATGCCACCGCTACCTGGCTCGAGGATCACGATCCCCGTGAGGTGCTCGACGAGGTGCAGCGTTTCGCACGCCGGCGTCCCGTCGCATTCCTCGCGATCGCAGCCGGTGTCGGCTTCGCCGCCGGTCGACTGACCCGCGGCGTGCAGCAGAACCACGCCTATGGCGGAGGTCAGAGCCGGTCACAGAAGTCAGGCAGCTCCGGCAACAGCACGTCCGGCAACAGCACGTCCGGCAACGGTGGTGCTGGCAACAGTGATTCCGGCAACAATGCGCCGGGCAACAGTGGTTCCAGCAACAGCGGAACCCGCTCCGCGGCAGGTTCCGCAGGCGCGGCTGCCGCCCCCGCTGCACCGGCCGCTCCTGCGCCGGTGTCCGGAACCGAGAGCCACGGCGCTCCCGCCTATGAGACGGGCCCGAGCAGCACCACTCCGGGGTACACCGAGAGCACTGATCCGTATGCCGGCGGTGGTGGCCGATGAGCAGCGTCCCTCCTCCCACCGAGCCCGAGCGCAAGGCCGAGGAAGAATCCCTCGGCTCCCTGATGTCCCAGGTCAGCCATGACCTCTCGACACTCATCCGGCAAGAGATCGCGCTGGCCAAGGCAGAGCTGAGCAAGACGGCGAAGGACGCAGGAAAGGGCGCCGGCATGTTCGGCGGTGCCGGGGTCGCCGGTCACTTCGTCCTGCTCTTCCTCTCCATCGCCCTCTGGGCCGCCCTGGGCGACACCGCTCTCGGGAACGCCTGGTCCGCCGTGATCGTCGCAGTGATCTGGGCGATCATCGCGGGAGTGCTGGCGTGGCTCGGCAAGAAGAATCTCGATGAAGTCGAAGGGGCGCCGCAGACCACGGAGACCCTCAAGGAAGTTCCCGACGCTCTCAAACCCGCGAAGGAATCACGATGACACAGCAGAATCCCGATGAGATCCGTGCAGATATCGAGCGCACCCGCAGCAGCCTCTCTCTCGACGTCGATGCCGTGGCGGACAAGGTGTCGCCCTCGAAGGCGGCACAGCGCCAGACCGACAAGGTTCGCAGCACTGTGGGCGGATGGAAGGACCAAGTGATGGGTTCAGCAGACGAGACGAAGACGCAGCTTTCTGACCGTGCCTCCGAGGCCGGTGATTCCGTGCGTTCGGCCGCGCACGACGCGACCGACGCCGCCCAGCGGGCCCCGCATGAGGCCAAGCGCAAGGCGCAGGGCAACCCGCTGGCCGCCGGGGTCATCGCACTGGGTGCGGGGTGGCTCGCGGCCTCCCTGCTGCCGGCCTCCGACCCGGAGAAGCAGGCCGCGGCGAAGCTCGAAGACCGCGCTCAGCCTCTGGTCGAGGACGCGAAGGGCCAGGCACAGTCGATGGCCCAGGAGCTCAAGGAGCCAGCCAAGGAGTCTGCGCAGCGGGTCCAGGAATCGGCCGCTGAGGGCGCAGAGAACGTGAAGTCGGAGGGCCAGTCCCAGAAGAGCTCGGTCACCGACTCCGCGAAGTCCTCGGCCGACGAGGTCCGAGGCAGCTGAGCGCGGCCCCCAGGGGTCCCCACGTTGGAGCACGAGTGTTTACTATGACACCCCATCCGTCATTGATCCGGAGGAAACATGTTTCTGCATAAACAAGCACTTCAGTACAACGCCACCCCGGAGAAGCCCGACGCGGTCTACGCGCGCAAGCTCCAAGAGGTCATCGGCGGTCAGTACGGCGAGATCACCGTGGCCATGCAGTACAGCTTCCAGGCCTGGAACGCCCACATCCCCGGAAAATACCGTGACCTGCTCTTCTCCACCGCCGCCGAGGAGTTCGGCCACGTAGAGATGCTCGCCACCATGGTCGCCCAGCTGCTGGAGAAGGCGCCGCATGGGATCACCGATGAGGCCGTCCAGAACGATCCGACGGTGGCCGCCGTGGTCGGGGGCATGGATGTCCAGGACGCGATCGTCGCCGGCGCCGGGGCGCGTCCGGTGGACAGCAACGGCAACCCGTGGAACGCCGGCTATGTGACCGCCAGCGGAAACCTGCTGGCTGATTTCACCTCGAACATCAATGCGGAGATGCAGGGCCGGATCCAGGTCGCGCGGCTTTATCACCAGACCGACGATCCCGGTGTGCGGGATCTGCTGTCCTTCCTGCTGGCCCGAGACACGCATCATCAGAACCAGTGGCTGGCCGCCGCCCGGGAGCTGCAGGAGCAGAAGATCGAGGAGCTGCCGGTGCCGAGCAACTTCCCGATCAAGAAGGAGCACCGGGAGTTCTCCTACCAGGCGATCAACTTCTCCGACGGCGCATCCATGGCGGAGGGTCCTTGGGCTTCGGGACCGAGCCCGGACGGGCTCGGGGAGTTCAGCTACGTAGAGACGCCGATGGAGGGTGTGCCGATGCCGCCTCCCACCCACCCTGATTCCCGTTTCTACGGCACGACCGAGCTGCCCAATGCGGTCGAGAAGACCGCAGGGGCTGTTCAGGACAAGCTGAAGAAGGAATAGGCGACATGCCCGTCCGGCGCGGCAGAGATTCTCCACACGGGACCTCTGCCGCGCCGGGCCCGTCTACCGGGAGGACTGTCGCCGCAGCGTCGGCTCCGCCGATCGCGGCGACGGCCTCATCCATCGATTCGATATGAGAGGTGCATCTCGTGAGTCACCCAGCAAGATCGTCGGAACCGTCCGTCGCCGAGTTGATGACTCGACTGTCGGAGCAGTCCTCACGGCTGGTCCGGGACGAGCTGAAGCTCGCCCAGGCTGAGCTGACCGCGAAGGCCAAACAGGGCGGGATCGGAGCCGGATTCTTCGGAGCCGGCGGAATCCTTGCCTGGTTCGGATTTGGTGCCCTCATCGCCACAGCGATCCTCGGACTGGCAGTGATCCTGCCGGCGTGGGCCGCCGCGCTGATCGTCACAGTGGTCCTGTTCATCGCTGCCGGAATCGCGGCGCTCCTGGGCAAGAAGAAGGTCGAGGACCTTTCGCCGGCCCCTGAACGGACAATCACCAACGTCAACCGCGACGTTGCCGAGGTCAAGGAGCACAGCCACCATGACAACGCCTAATCCCGAAGACCGCCAGGCACCGCGTCAGGCCCGTGAGAGCCCGTCCACGGCTCGGCCCGAGCCTGCGAAGGACGCCTCGCTGGAGGAGATCGAGGCTGACCTCGAACGTACGCGTCGCGATCTCGGTGAGACCGTCGGTGCGCTGGCCGAGAAGCTCGACGTCAAGTCTCAGGCGCGGGACCAGATCGACGAGACCAAGGAACGGGTGCTCGAACAGGCCCATGAGGCGCAGGATCAGGTCGCCGCCTATACCAGGCACGCCAGAGATTTCGTCCTGGACGAGCGGGGCAGACCGAACAGGAACGGCTGGATCATCGTCTCGGCTCTGTGCGCGGTGGCTGCCGTCCTCGTGATCGTTTCGGACCGACGGTGACCTGATTCCTGAGTTTTCCGGCATTTTTCCAGCATGGCGAGGGAAGGAAGCAATGATGGCCAAGAACGAATCCAGCAACACGGCTGCCAAGGCGCTCTACCGCCCCATCGGGCTGCTCAACAGCCTGATCAGCGGCGCGATCGCCGGGGCAGTGTTCAAGAAGGTCTGGAAACTGGGCTCGAAGAACGACGGAAAGGACGCGCCCAAGGCTCTGCAGTCCGAGTTCAATCTCGGGGAGGTGCTCCTGGCCGCCGCCATTCAGGGGGCCATCTTCGCCTTCGCCAAGGCGCTCGTGGATCGAGGCGGAGCATGGGTGTTCCAGCGGCTCACCGGTGAATGGCCCGGGGACTGATCCCCGCCTGAAGTTTCTCCGAGACCACGGGGCGCTCGCTAGGAGAGCTCCAGGGCGTCGACGATCCGGTCGGCGCACCGGGGGTTCTCCAGCGGCAGCGAACCGTCGGGATTGGTGACGAAGTCCAGGTGGCGGGAGCGGAATCCGTTGTAGTCCGTGCTGTCCAGCTCCAGCGCAGTGGTCACGGCCTCCGCCGCCGAGCCGGCGATCGGACCAGGGATCTCTGCGAGGTAGTCCAGGGCGAGTCCGCGCGCCTTGAGGTAGTAGTCCATGTCATAGGGCCAGAACACCAGGGGAATGTCGCGCAGGGTGGCCTCGTAGGTGATCGCTGAATAGTCGGTGATGACAACATCGGCCACGCTGAGCCAGTCGAGCACCCCGAAGTCGCCTGTGCCGACGATGACCCCGTTGGACTCCGGCACGGGGGTCCGGTCGGCCGGGTGCGGCAGCATCACGAGGTTGCCGAGCTCGCCGTCGAAGGCTGCGGCAAGCTCCTGATACGCGACCTGCTGTCCGCGGCGGAAGGTGGGCACATAGATCACGGTCTTGCCATGGGTCAGCCAGGGGTGGCGCTGCAGGATCTTGTTCCGGCGGGCGGCGTGGCCGGCGTCGTCGAGCAGATAGTCCACCCGAGGCATGCCCAGCGGCTGGACCATCTCCGGCGGGACCCCGAAGGCCTGTGCGTAGGTCTCGGCGGTGACGCTGCCGGAGGCGCAGATGAACGAGTAGTTCTCATGCATGCGCATGGACTCCGCCACCCGGGGCGTCAGGCCCTCGCGGCGGCCCGAGGCCAGGTGGCCGAACTTCTTGATAGCGCCCAGCGCGTGCCAGATCTGACCGATCCGCAGGTCCTTGCGGTGATTGAGGATGCTCACCGGGATGATGTAGCCGTCCACCAGGCAGCCGTCGCAGGTGGCCAGGTGGTACATCTCGCGCAGCGCGCGGCCCAGATAGCTGGGGCTGAGCTTGTTGTGCTTGATCACCAGCACACGGTGTCCGGGATGTTTGCGCTTCAGCGACTCCTGCAGCAGCTGGAAGTCCGCGGAGATCTGCCGCGGCTCGCGGGTGATCAGGATGACCTTCTTCTGCACGGGCAGCAGCTTCATGACCGCGTAGATCGCGCGGGCACCGACCGTCAGCACGCTCAGCGCATGAGGCAAGACCGCTCTGATCACGCTGCTCCTCGAGGTGACATGTCCACCCGCACAGATTCGAGATTTCTCATCTTGTTTCCCGGATGAACTTATCGGATTCTGGTGTCACCTTAGCGCACGTTCCGCCGAAGCTGCCCGGAGTGATCTGCGGCGGTCCGGAGATCATCTGCTCAGATGGTGACATCGCCCTTGGGGCCGCGGAAGGTCACGGTCATGATGCCCGGCGTGCCCGAGGGGGCGATCCATTCGACATCAACGTCCTCGAAGGGATCCACATTCGGGCAGGCCAGCCACTCGGTGACCCGCTTGGGGGAGCCGGCGATGCTGAGCTTGGTCAGCTGTGCCTGCGGGGGATAGGCCTGGGAGGGGTGCAGTCCGTCGGTGCCCTCGTTCCAGCGCAGCAGGTAGGGGACCTGGGGATCAGCGATGAGTCCCTTGATCCCGATCTGCTGCCAGGTCAGCTCCTGGCCGTCGGGGAACTTGCGGTTGCCCGGCACCGCCTTGCGGCCGAGCCGCTCCTCGAAGGGGGAGAGGTCATCGACGCTCACGCACCAGCCCATCCAGCCGCCGCCCACCTGGGAGCGGTTGCGCACGGCCTGGCCGAAGGGGGCCTTGTCCGCGCTGGGATGGTCCAGCACCTCCACGATCTCCAGGTACTGGCGGTTGGCCAGCGGGATGATCGCGTTGCGGGTGCCGAAGCGGGGGTGGATGCCGCCGCGGACGCGCTCCACGCCCAGCGCATCGGTGATCCGCTCCACCGTGGATTCCATTCCGTCGGGGCCGACTGCATACGAGACGTGATCGAGGCGCATCATGTGGCCATCATGGCACCAGGTGGCGTTCAGGGATAAATCGTCGGTGAAAGTCATACGTTTCGCGGGTTTTTCTACCGTTTGTAGAAATATCACGACGACGGCGCTCCTGCCCCACGCTCGGCGCGTATCCTTGGTGGGTGCTCAAGACCGCCCTGCAGCCCAAATGGATCGGAACTCTAGTCCTCGCGCTGGTTCTGGCCACCGTCTTCGTGGTGCTGAGCGCCTGGCAGTTCAGCCAGTCCGAGACCGAACCGGTTCCCACAGAGGACATCACCGAGACCGCCGTGCCGCTGACCGAGGTCCACGAGCCCGAACAGGCGATGAGCGTGGCTGAGGCGGACCGGATCGTCGACTTCCGCGGAGAGTTCCTCGCGGACACCCAGGTGCTCATCGATGAGCGCCTGCAGAACGGGGACTCCGGCTACTGGGTTGTCGGCGCGTTCCGCCCCGAGGACGCCCCGGGGGACAACATCATCCCTGTGGTGCGCGGCTGGGTGGCCGATCCTGCTGAGGCGGACGCGCTGCCCGCGGGGGAGACGCTTGAGATCCAGGGTCGACTGCTGCCGCCTGAGGCGCCTGGGCCCGGCCCGAGGGAACCTGACGCCGCCGGGATGCAGGTGCTCCCGACCCTCTCCCCGGCAGAGCTGATCAACGTCTGGGATCAGCCGGGATACTCCGGCTTCGTGGTGGCCTTCCAGGTCCTCGACGCCGGGGGAGAAGAGGTGGGGGCGGCGTCGTCGTCCTCGGGCCTTGAACCGGTGGCGGTCGGACCCCAGCCCGAAGCCTCAGGCGTCAACTGGCTGAACCTCTTCTACGGCGTGGAATGGGTGGTCTTCGCCGGGTTCGCCTTCTACCTGTGGTGGCGCCTGGTCAAGGATGACCACGAGAAGCAGCTCGAGGAAGCGCGGCTGGACCGCGAATGGCAGGAGCAGTGGCGGGCCGAGCAGCTCGCGCTGCGAGAGCAGAACCGAACGAAAGACTGACCACGCATGAGTGAATCTCCCACGACCGGCCCGCACACGGCTGATGACATCCCTCCCGCGCCCCCGCGGCCCAAGCAGCGCCGCTTCGCCGGGACCGCCCAGCAGATCCAGGGGTCGTTGACCTTCTACAAGGTCTTCGCCTTCGTCACCGGCATCATGCTGCTGATCCTCGTGGCGAAGATGATCATGGACTACGGCTTCGGCTACGAGCTCTACGCCGGGGGCACCACCGCCGAGGGCACGGAGAACACGCTGGGCTTCTACCCGAAGGAATCCGTGGTGGACGGCACCGGGATCTCCTACTGGACCGCGGTGATCCACGGCTGGATCTACGTCATCTACATCATCGCCGGGTTCCGCCTCTGGTACCTGATGAACTGGAAGGTCGGCCGGCTGGTCACGATCGTGCTCGGCGGCGTGGTGCCGTTCCTGAGCTTCGTGGTGGAGCGCAAGATCGCCCGCGAGGTGCGCGTCGACATGGAGGCGAACCCCGAGGCCGTGCGCCGCTACTGAGTGGTGCTGGCCGGGAGGCTGCGCGAGCGGTGCGCCCAGAACAGCACCGGAATCAGCAGCAGGGCGAGCAGCCCGCCGCCCAGCGAGAGGTGCGCGAAGCTCGTGGCGGCCACGACCATCCCGGACATCGCGCCGCCGCCGGCTCCGGCCAGGGCGATCAGCACATCGATGCTGCCCTGGGTGCGCGGACGGTTTTCCGGGACAGTGGAGTCCACGACCAGCGCCGTGCCGGCGATGAGTCCCACGTTCCAGCCGACTCCCAGCAGCACCAGCGCCAGGATGAGCAGCCCCAGGGAGTCCCCCGGTGCGACGGCGCCCACCGCCCCGGCGGCCAGCAGGATCACGGCCGCCGCGATGCTCATCGGGATCCGGCCGAGCCGGTCCACCAGCACCCCGGTGACCAGGGAGGGCAGCCACATGGCGCCCACGTGCAGACTGATCACCAGTCCCACTGCGCCGAGCCCGTGGCCGTGCGCGAGCATGTGGATCGGTGTCATGGTCATGATCGCGACCATGGCGATCTGAGTGAGCACCATGACGGTCGCGCCGATGTAGGCGCCCGTCTCCGGCTTCGGCGCGGGGGCGCCTGGGTCTGCGGGGGAGGGAGCCTCGGCGGTGACGACTGGGGTGGTGGCCGGGGCAATCACCGAGGCATCTACGGGGGCTGGGGGTTCGGCGGACGTGACCGGGGCGTCGTCGTCTGCGGCGGCGAGCTCCCGCGCGAGCAGGAACGGGTCCGGACGCAGGAAGACGAACAGGATCAGCCCGGCCGCGAGGTACGCCACCGCGGCGAGCAGGAACGGTCCCGCCAGCGCCGGTATCCCGAGGCTCCGCGCGAGATCCCCGAGCGGCTCCACCAGGTTCGGGCCCGCCACCGCGCCGAGGGTGGTGGCGACCATGGCGATGCTGATCGCCGTGCCGCGTCGAGCTTCCGGGGCGAGGTCGGTGCCGGCATAGCGGGCCTGCAGATTCGTGGCGGTGCCGGCGCCATAGATGAAGAGTGCGAGGAACAGCAGCGGCACCTGGTCCGCCACTGCCGCGACCACCACGCCGATGGCCCCCAGCCCGCCGGCGGTGAACCCGATGCCGAGCCCGATCCGACGTCCCCAGCGCTGGGTGAGCCGACCCACTGTGAACGCCGCCAGCGCGGAGCCCAGCGTGAACAGCGCGATCGGCAGCCCGGCCAGGCCCGCCGAGCCCAGCATGTCCTGGGCCAGCAGCGCCCCCACGGTGACCCCCGCTGCCAGGCCGGCGCCGCCCAGGATCTGGCTGCACACCACGACGATCAGCGTGCGCCGCTGCACCTCCGCCCGCTGGCTCCGTCGCTGCGGCTGCGTGTCCCGGTGAGTCATGCACGCATCATAGGCCGCGCCCGGCGCGGAGGACCCCCGTTCGGGCTCCCACGCTTCCCGACGCCCCACACCCCGCGTCCTACGCCCGTGCCCCATGCCCCACGTCGTGCCCTACATCTCTTGGGCGAGATGCGGTGGAATAGCGGCGTCCGGAGGCGCTCATAGCGACGTATTGCGCCCAATCGATGGGCGTCCCAGGGGGATCCGCGATGCGCGGGATGCCCGAGACGCCCGGCACACGCTGACCGCTAGGATGGGAAGGTGACTTCTCAGCCTGCATCCGAACACTCCGCCGTCCCCGCCGTCGAGCGGTCGAACTCCGAGGCGCAGACCGTGCTCGTGGTCGATTACGGCGCGCAGTACGCCCAGCTCATCGCCCGCCGGGTGCGCGAGGCGCGGGTCTACTCCGAGGTCGTCCCGCACACGCTGCCCGCCTCCGAGATCATCTCGCGCAACCCCTCCGCGGTGATCCTCTCCGGCGGCCCCTCCTCGGTCTACGCCGAGGGCGCCCCCGAGGTGGAGACCGAGCTCTTCGAGGCCGGCATCCCCGTGATGGGCATCTGCTACGGATTCCAGGCCATGGCGCACAGCCTCGGCGGGGAGGTGGCCCGCACCGGCGATCGCGAATACGGAAAGACCGAGGTGCGCAGCGTCAACGCGCCGCACTCGCTGCTCACCGGCACCGATCAGGTCCAGTCCACGTGGATGTCGCACAGCGACTCCGTGCAGCAGGCCCCCGAAGGATTCCAGGTGCTCGCCTCCTCCGAGGGCGCGCCGGTGGCGGCCTTCGCCGATGAGCATCGCAAGCTCTACGGGGTGCAGTGGCACCCCGAGGTCCGCCACTCGCCCCAGGGCCAGATGGTCATCGAGAACTTCCTCTACAACGGCGCAGGTCTGACGCCCGAGTGGACCACAGGCAACATCGTCGAGGAGCAGGTCGCCGCGATCCGCGCCCAGGTCGGAGACTCCCGCGTGATCTGCGGACTCTCCGGCGGGGTGGACTCCGCCGTGGCCGCAGCCCTGGTGCAGAAGGCCATCGGGGACCAGCTCACCTGCGTGTTCGTCGACCACGGCCTCCTGCGCGAAGGCGAGGCCGAGCAGGTGGAGCGTGATTTCGTCGCCGCCACCGGCGCCAAGCTCTACGTGGCCGATGAGCGCGAGCGCTTCCTCTCCGCGCTGGAGGGCGTCACCGATCCCGAGACCAAGCGCAAGATCATCGGTCGGGAGTTCATCCGCGCCTTCGAGGGGGCCGAGAAGGCAGTCCTGGAAGAGGCAGCGGCCGACGGCGCCAAGGTCGAGTTCCTGGTCCAGGGCACCCTGTACCCGGACGTGGTCGAATCCGGCGGCGGCGAGGGTGCGGCGAACATCAAGTCCCACCACAACGTCGGCGGCCTGCCCGAGGACATGATCTTCAAGCTGGTCGAGCCGCTGCGCGCGCTGTTCAAGGACGAGGTCCGCGCCGTCGGTGCCGAGCTCGGCCTGCCCGCCGAGATCGTCCAGCGTCAGCCGTTCCCCGGACCCGGCCTGGGCATCCGGATCATCGGCTCGGTCTCCGAGGACCGGCTGCGGATCCTGCGCAAGGCCGACGCGATCGCCCGCGAGGAGCTCACCGCCTCCGGTCTGGACCAGGAGGTCTGGCAGATGCCGGTCGTGCTGCTCGCCGATGTCCGCTCCGTGGGCGTCCAGGGCGACGGCCGCACCTACGGGCATCCGATCGTGCTGCGTCCGGTCTCCTCCGAGGACGCCATGACCGCCGACTGGTCCCGGCTGCCCTACGACCTGCTCGCGAAGATCTCCAACCGGATCACCAACGAGGTCGAAGAGGTCAACCGGGTCACCCTGGACGTCACCTCCAAGCCGCCAGGCACCATCGAATGGGAGTGAGTCGGAAGACTCATGCTCGATTCCACCGCCACTGAGGCCGTCGCCACCGTCATCGCTGGTCTGCTGCTGATCGCCGGTGCGCTCGGCGTCGTCCTGCCCGTGCTGCCGGGATCTCTGCTGATCATCCTGACCCTGCCGGTCTGGGCGTTCCTGCTCGGCGGACCGGTGCCCTGGATCGCTGCGGTGATCGGCATGATCCTGGCCATCGCAGGATGGAGCGGCTCCACCGTGCTGACCGGCCGGAGCCTGCACCGCCAGCAGATCCCCCGCGGCCCGATCCTGATCGGGATCGCCGCCGCCATCGCGGGCCTGTTCCTGCTCCCGCCGCTGGGTCTGTTCATCGGCTTCGCCGCAGGGCTCTTCGGGGCCGAATATGTCCGCCGCGACCGCGACTGGCGCGCCGCCGGCACCGCGAGTCTGCACGCGCTGCGGGCCATGGGCCTGGGGATCCTGGTGGAGTTCGGGCTGGCGGGACTGGCGATATCCGCCTTCGCGATCGGCGTGCTGATCCACTTCGTCTTCTAAGCCTGTGGGAGCGGGTCGCTGCCGCCGCCACGGGGAACGGATCACCCAGAGAGGTCACGAGAAAAACGTCACCAGAGGCTGAGCGCTGACCCTGTTGCGATTCCTGCCGGGAAAGGTAGAGTCGGGCGCAGCACGGCAGTAGCCGCCGTGAAACAAGGACTGACCCCCACGGGAGGAGACGTCATTGAGTACCAGAGTTGAAGAGGCTGTTGTTGTTGAGGTTCCGCTGAGCACGGCGTATGACCAGTGGACCCAGTTCGAAGAGTTTCCCCGCTTCATGGGCGGTGTGGCCAGCGTCCGGCAGCTGAGCGAGAAGCGCCTGGAATGGGTCGCCGAGATCGGCGGAGTCCGCCGCCAGTGGGAAGCAGACATCGTCGAACAGGTCCCGGACAGCAAGATCGCGTGGACCGCCACTGAGGGTGCGACCAACACCGGCGAGGTCACGTTCAGCGCCGAAGGGGATCAACGCACCCGGGTCAACCTGGTTCTGGAGTACGAGCCTGCTGACTGGGTCGAGAAGGCCGGCGACAAGCTGAACCTGGTGAAGAACCGGGCCGAGAAAGACCTGGAACGGTTCAAGGAGTTCATCGAATCCGAGGGTCGCGCGACTGGCGCCTGGCGCGGAACGATCGGTCACGGGCCGCCGTCGAGCGCCGCGGCAGACGCTCTGGCCTGGGACTCGGCCGACGATCCGACCATCGACCCCGCCACCGCCCCGATACAGCCCGACGGCGATGATGAGCCTGTCTACCCCGAAGACCGTCCACTTGGCCCGCGGGAAGTGGCCCATGAACCCGACCGGCCCGTCATCGACTCCGAGGACCCACGCTGACTCAGATCCCCAACTCTACGAAGGGAGCACCTCATGGCTAAAGCACGAGAGATCATGACCCCCGGCGCTGAATGCATCGGTGAGAACCAGAGCTTGGAAGAAGCAGCCAAGAAGATGAAGGAGCTGGACGTCGGGGCGCTGCCCATCTGCGGCGAGGACAACCGGCTCAAGGGCGTCATCACCGATCGCGACATCGTCCTGAAGTGCCTGGCGGTTGGCACTGACCCGCGCCAGGTCAACGCAGGCCAGCTGGCGCAGGGAAAGCCTGCGACCATCGGCGCCGACGACACCGTCGAGGAGGCCATCGCGACGATGACGAACCACCAGGTGCGGCGGCTTCCGGTCATCGACGGCCACGACCTGGTGGGCATGGTCAGCCAGGCCGACATCGCTCGGTCCATGCCGGAGGAGCGAATCGGCAAGCTGGTCGAACTCATCTCCTACGACTGATCTCCTGCCGGGACCATCCGACGGCCTGGACCGGAACGAGACGTCCCGGCATTCTGTTCGCACATTCTGCTCAGATTTACCCAGATCGACGTACCGCGGAAAGGAAAGATCATGACTTCTTCACCTGCCCCCGCAGAACGCTCTCGAGCCCATCGGTCCCCGGTCCAACTGGCCGCGCTGATCTACGGCGCCGTCTTCCTCGTTGTCGGGGTGGCTGGATTCATACCGGGACTGACCAGCAGCTATGACACCATGCAGTTCGCCGGCCATCATTCAGAAGCCATGCTGCTCGGCATCTTCCAGGTCTCGATCCTGCATAACATCGTGCACCTGCTGTACGGCATCGCAGGGGTCCTCCTGGCCCGCACCGGCTCCGCCGCGCGGAGCTACCTGCTCTGGGGCGGTGCTGTCTACCTGCTCCTCTGGCTCTACGGCCTCTTCATCGACAAGGAGTCGACAGCGAACTTCGTTCCGCTCAACAGCGCCGATGACTGGCTGCACCTGTTCCTGGGCGTGACGATGATCGCCCTGTCGTTCCTGCCTCGTCTCACTCGGGACGACACCGCAAGGAACCGTGCCGTCCGGCGGTGAGGACACTGAGGACACCTTCCTGAACAGTTCAGGGACATGAAGAAGGCCTCCGGGCCGGTGTGCGGTGACGAGAGCCGCGACACTGGCTCGGAGGCCTTTCTTCTCCGACTCTGCGGACGAGTGGCCCAAGCCATTCTTTGTAGTTTCCCGAACCGCAGGATTCCGCGGAATCTGCTCCATCTGATCATCCACGTCCAGCGCTTGAAGCGCAGTAGTTTTCCGGATCTTCTCCGCTTTCGCTCTGTTATTTTCCAAACGACTGACGTACTGTCTGTTCCCATAAGAGGCATCACGCTGGGGGCTCGATGGAGGGTGAGCCCCGGAGTCACGTGGGGAGCACAACCTATGGCTGAGAAGCGCGAACCGACATTTCTCGGGGCGACGATATCTCGCCGGTCGATGCTGAGCGCTTCTACCGTCGTCGGGGGCCTGGCGCTCATCGGCTGCTCGTCCAGGGCAGAACACGAGACCCCGCAAGAGAGCAGCCTGCTCGACCCAGACCGTGGACCGCTGCCGCCTTCCGGCGTGGAGAACGCGGACGAGTTCGTGTTCTTCTCCGAGGAGGAGTCCAGAACCGTACAGGCGATGGTCGCGCGGATCATCCCCGGCGACGACGAGGACCCAGGCGCAGTTCAAGCAGGCGTGCCGATATTCATCGACCGCAAGCTGGAGATGTTCGAGGCGTTCGCCGAGCCGACGTACCGCGAGGGCCCTTTCGCCGAGGGGTATGAGGGCGACGAGCCGCAGACGAACAGGAACACCGTGCCCGTTGCTGAGGAGCAGCTGTACCGCTACGGATTCCAGTCCGAGCTGACCCCGCAGGAGTTCTACCGTGCTGGGCTGGCAGGGGTGGACCGGCTGGCGCAGACCCGGTCCGGCTCGCTGTTCGCAGACCTGGATGAAGATGCCCAGGACGCGCTGCTCATGGTGCTTGACGCGGTGCAGCAACGCAGCGAGGGCGGTGAGGGTACGTCGAACGTCGGTGGAGGCTCGGGGGGCAACGGCGGCAGCGGGGAGAACGGCGGGAACGCTCCTTCGAGCGCGGAGATGGACCAGGCGGAGACCGTCTTTCGCGACGCGGATCCGGGAGCGTTCTTCGACACCGTCCGTCTGGACACGATCGAAGGCATGTTCTCCGACCCGGTCTACGGAGGGAACCGCGGCCTCGTCGGTTGGACGATGATCGGTTGGCCAGGAGCTCAGCGCTCGTACTCGCCACGCGAGATGTTGTACGGCACCGATAAGCAGCCGACATCGATGGAGGGACTCACGCCGATGAATCCAGACCGCGCCGGTGGCGGCCGCGGAGCCATGGAACAGCCGCGCAACGGCGTCCACAGCCACTGAGGGAGGCTCATGAAAACTCACGACCGGGTCGACGTGGTCACCGTCGGCGGAGGAATGACAGCGTCGATCCTGGCTGCCCAGCTCCTTCCCGAGACCAGTCACCGCATGGTCTCCATCGAGCAGGGCCCCTCTCAGTGGACATACCCCGATTTCGCGCACAACCACGACGCCCTGCGATTCAACAACCGGTTTGCGATGATGCAGGACATCTCGCGATCTTCATGGACGTGGCGGCCCAACGCGGACGCGCCGTCCTTGCCGATGCGTCAGTTCGGAACGTTCAACCCAGGGCAGGGGCTCGGCGGTGCCATGGTGCACTGGACCGCTCTCACCTGGAGGTTTCTGCCGGATGATTTCAACTACAAGAGCGTCAACACCGAACGCTATGGTGCGGACCGCATCCCGGAGGAGATGACGGTCCAGGACTGGCCGATCGACTATGCCGATCTCGAACCGTATTACGACGCCTTTGAGTACGACATCGGAGTCTCAGGACAGGCCGGCAACCTCGCAGGGCGCATTCTTCCCGGAGGCAATCCCTTTGAAGGACCTCGGCAGCGTCCCTATCCGAACCCTCCGCTTGCGCGCACAGCGCTGGGCGAGCTCTTCATGGAGGGTTCCCGCGACCTGGGTCTTCATCCCTTTCCCACACCGTCCGGCATCCTCTCCCAGGGTTATACCGACCCTTACGGAAACGTGCGCGCCGGGTGCCTCTACTGTGGTTTCTGCACGCGCTACGGATGTGAGGTGGGCGCGAAGTCCAGTCCGCTGACCACCTGGTTGCCGCCCGCGCTGGCCACAGGGCGCTACGAGGTGCGCACCGAGAGCGTCGTCCTGGAGATCGAAACCGGCGATGACGGCCAGGCGACCGGGGTGCGCTATATCGATGCCCGCGGGCGGGAGCACTTCCAGCCCGCAGACGTGGTGATCTGCTCAGCCTTCACCCTGGAGAACATTCGGCATCTGCTGCTCGCACGCAGCTCCGCGCACCCTGAGGGAATCGGCAACGACCGCGGCATGGTGGGGCGCAACTACACCTACCAGATCAACAAGTCTCCGGTCCGGGGGCTGTGGCGGGGACGCCGGTTCAACCAGTTCACCGGCAACGGCTGCACCAACGCTCAGGTCTATGACTACAACGGGGACAACTTTGACCACAGCGACCTGGACTTCCTCGGTGGAGCCCGCATCCAGCCCGTGGCCGGTCAGCGGGAGCCGGTCAGTTCCATCAACGGGCTCCTGGCTGGCTTCACCGGGCGCGAGTGGGGCGCTGAGTGGAAGTCCATGCTGCAGGAGTCATGGGACGGCGTGGGGGAGATCAACTACGAGGGAGACAGCCCGGCCTACGCGGGAAACTTTGCCGACCTGGACCCGAAGTACCGGGACCACTGGGGGCGGCCCATGCTGCGCATCACCTTCGACTTCCGCGAGAACGAACGCAACATGCATCGATTCATCTCCGGCAAGTGTGAAGAGATCGTCAGGGCGATGGACGCCGACGAACTGCAGGTGGACCGAGATCTCGGGGTCTACCGCATCGACCAGTACCAGAGCACCCACCCCACCGGTGGGGCGATCATGGGCACGGATCCGGGCAACAGCGTGACCAACAGCTACGGACAGGTCTGGGACACCCCCAACGTGTTCGTCACCGGGGCGGCGCTGTATCCGCAGAATCCGGGAGCCAACCCCACCGGAACAGCCGGGGCGCTTGCGCTGCGCACGGCGGAGGCGATCCGAGACCGATATTTCAACGCTCCGGCAGAACTGCTGGCGTAGACCGCGCGGATCAGGAGAGGGAGGAGGGCGGGATGCAGCGACACGGGATCGGCGGAAGAAGCGCCGCAGGCGTGCTCGCGGTGACGCTCGCTGCGACATGTGCCGTCGCCTGTGCCAGCCCAGGCGGTCCCGGAGTCGCTGTCGTCGAGGTCACCGACGCCGGCTTCGAACCCGCGACCCTCGTCGTCGCCCCGGGGACAGAAGTGCGCTGGACGAACGTCTCCGCACAAGCTCACGCGATCTCCAGCGGCGGGGACCTGTTGCCTGATCAGCAGGCGATCCCCGAAGGTGCCGAGCCTTTCGACTCCGGGCGTCTTCGCGAGGGGGAGGCCTTCGCCCACGTCGTGGAGCTCGAAGGGGAGTACTACTACGAGGGTCGTCATCAGGACGGGGACCCGCTGGTGGGAACGATTCAGGTGGTTCAGCCGTGAAGACACTGACACGGACAGCCCTGTTGCTTCCCATCCTCGGCGTGGCCCTGGCGCTGGGAGGATGCGCTCGCGCCACGGAGCGCCAATCGGCGCTGAATCCCATGAGCCCCGACGCAGAGACGATCGACATGCACTGGCAGACGATGCTCTGGGTGGGCGCTGCGGTGTGGGCGATCGTGGTGGGCATGACGATCGCCACGCTGATCCGACGACGTCGGCGCGAGGCGGAAGGACGACGGGTGGTCCTCTTCGTGGCTCTGGCGGGGGCGGTCATCCCCGCCGCCATCCTGGTGGGAATCATGGCCCAGTCCGTGTGGGTGCTGCAGAAGACGGATCCCGGCCAGGAGGTCGCTGGCAGCACCATCACCGTGACCGGACATCAATACTGGTGGGAGGTCGAGTACCCGGAACACGGAGTCATCACCGCCAATGAGATTCACATTCCGACGGGGGAGCGGGTGCGTCTGGAGCTGGGCTCCACCGATGTGGTGCACAGCGTCTGGGTGCCGGAGCTCGGCGGGAAGATGGACATGACCCCCGGACGCAGCACCAGCATGTGGCTGGAGACCGACGAGCCAGGAACGTATTGGGGACAGTGCGCCGAGTACTGCGGAACGCAGCATGCCCTGATGCGCCTGGTCGTGGTGGCCCATGAGCCGCAGGAGTTCGAGAGCTGGCTCCAGGCTCAGGGGGAGCCCGCTGTCGAACCACCGGCCCCCGGGGACGACCCCGACACGATCGACGCGGAGGACACTCCGGACCAGCAGGACGAGGACGTGGTCGCGCAGGGCCGCGAGGTGTTCATGTCTTCCTCCTGCGTCTACTGCCACACCATCGCAGGAACCGAGGCCCAGGGACGCGCCGGACCAGACCTGACCCACCTGGCCAGCAGGGAGACCCTGGCCGCGGGGACGCTGCCCAACAACCCGGGAAATCTCGCCGCATGGGTCGTCGATCCGCAGGCCATCAAGCCGGGCAACGAGATGCCCGGAACCGATCTGGGCGGCGAAGAGCTGCAGGCGCTGCTGGCCTATCTGGAAAGTCTGGAGTAGCTCATGGCCCACGAGACGGCAGTCATGGACGAGCGGGTCTACGACGCGCACCCGCGCCTCAAAGGCGTGTTCACGAGTGTCCAGCACAAAGTCGTGGGACAGCGGTACATGGTGACCGCCTTTATATTCTTCCTCGTCGGCGGGCTTGAAGCACTGCTGCTCCGGACCCAGCTGGCTCAGTCGGACAACGATTTTCTCAGCGCGGAGAGCTACAACGAGCTGTTCACGATGCACGGCACGACGATGATGTTCCTCTTCGCGATCCCGTTCCTCGAGGGTCTGGGGACCTATCTTCTCCCTCTGCAGGTGGGTGCGCGAGACATGCCCTTCCCGCGGTATAACGCCTTCAACTACTGGTGCTATCTCGGCGGCGGCATCCTGCTCTACAGCAGCTTCCTCGTCGGCATGGTGCCGGACACAGGCTGGTTCGCCTATGTGCCGCTCAGTGGCCCGGAATTCGCAGACAAGTCGATGGACATCTGGCTCTTCGGGCTGACCCTGGCGGAGATCGCGGCCGTGGGAGCCGCCATCGAGATCATCGTGGCCGTGCTCAAGACCCGGGCGCCGGGGATGTCCCTGGAGAAGATGCCGGTCTTCGCCTGGACGATGCTCTCGGTCGCTGTCCTGATCATCGTGGCCTTTGTTCCGCTGATCGTCGCCTCGGTGCTGCTCGAGCTCGACCGCACCGTCGGCACTGCGTTCTTCGACCCAGACGCCGGTGGGGACCCGCTGCTGTGGCAGCATCTGTTCTGGATCTTCGGCCACCCGGAGGTCTATGTCATGTTTCTCCCGGGAGCGGCGATCATCAGCCATGTCATCCCGGTCCACGCGAACCAGCGGCTGGCCGCCTACCCCTTCGTGGTGGTCGCTGTCATCACGACGGCGATCATGAGCCTCGGCCTGTGGGTGCACCATATGTACGTCACCGGACTGCCGCCGCTGACGCTGACCTTCTTCACCGCTGCGAGCATGTCCATCTCACTGGCCAGCGGGATCCAGATCTTCGCCTGGATCGCCACGCTGTGGCTCGGCAGACCCCGGTTCACCGTGCCGATGATGTTCGCACTGGCGTTCATCGTGACCTTCGTGGCCGGAGGCATCACCGGAGTCATGGTGGCCTCGGCGGCCTTCGACTCCCAGGTGCACGACAGCTACTTCGTGGTGGCCCACTTCCACTACGTCATCATCGGAGGTCTGCTCTTCCCCATCTTCGCGGCCCTCTACCACTGGTGGCCGAAGTTCACCGGACGCATGGCCAACCCGGTGGCCGGGCATGTCAGCTTCTGGCTGATCTTCCTCGGCTTCCACATCACGTTCTTCCCCATGCATCTCGCCGGTCTGTGGGGCATGCCCCGCCGGGTGTACACCTACGACACCTATATGGGCGTCGAGGTCGTGAACCTGCTCTCGACCATCGGCGCATTCGTGCTGGCCCTCGGCGTCCTCATCTTCACGGCTGCTCTGGTGTACGCGTGGAGGCGCGGTCCGCAGGCGCCCCGCGACCCGTGGGGAGGCGACACGCTCGAGTGGGCCACGGATTCTCCTCCCTCCTCCTCGAACTGGCCCACGATCCCCGTCGTGACCGACCGGCATCCGCAGTGGAGTTCCGGCGAGCCGATGTCCCGCTCCCAGCGCGCGATGCACGAGGCATTTGACCGCCAGCCCGCCACCTTCCGCGCCACGCCACTGACCAGCGTCCTCTCTGCCGAGCCGCAGGGGACCCTGCGGCTGGCAGAACCGACCTATTGGCCGGCGGTCCCCGCCGCAGGCATCCTCGTGATCGTCCTGAGTCTGCTCACCGAGGTGTATTGGATCAGCGCCGTGGGTGCCGCAGTCATGGTTGCCGGCTTCATCGGGTGGTCCTACCGGGTCGAGACCGACAACAACGAGACAGAGACGGCTCCGATCGGAGGATTCCCCGTGGAGGCCCGAGGGTCCCGGGCCATCGGCTGGTGGGCCGCGTGGTGCGCTGTCGCAGTGCTCCTGGTGGGCGTGGCGACGATCGTGCTCAGCGCCCTGTTCCTGCAGGTCAATTCCGGGAGCTGGACCACACAGACGCTGGACGCACCGGTGCTGACCCTCGGGGTGGGCGTGGCCGCCGGTGCAGGCTTCGCCGCCACGCGATGGGGGGCCGCCCGGTGCGTCCCCGAGGAGCACACCGCCACCGGCGCCCGCGGAACACACCTGACGGCTGCGCTGGCATCGACCATCGCAGGAGTGATCGCGCTGGTGCTGCTTGGGGCCATCTGGTTCGGCGCGGGCCTGGACCCGACCGTTCACGCGTACAACTCCTCCGTGATGCTCCTGCTGGCCATTCAGGCTCTGGCGGTGCTGTTCGCCCTCGGCGCCACCGTCGCCGCGGTCATCGCGCGGCTGCGGCAGACGCGCGACCTGCGACCCGCCCTGGTGCTGCAGAACGCCTCGATCATGTGGCTCGCGGTCCTGCTCGGCTGGGCGATGAGCTGGGCCGCCACAGATCTCATGCCCCGGGTGGTGATCTGATATGGCACGCGCCGCAGCAGCAGTCCACCAGCCAGATGCCACGGCGCGCGGCACCTGGCGAGCTGTCATGCCGCTGCTTGTTCCACCCGTCGCCTGGACCGCCTCGCTGGGACTGTCCTGGCTGGTCCAGGACTTCACCTGCACCGCCGCGATCACCGCAGGGGCTCCCGTCCCGGGCACTGCGCTGCTGGCCACCCTGCTCGCGATCAACACCGTGCTGCTGGTGGTCACAGCAGGAAGCGGCGTCGTGAGCGTCCGCGACTATCGAGCAGTCCGAGACGCCCAAGCGTCGCTCCTGCGCTTCCTGGCCCTGACCGGAGCGATCCTGGCCGTGTTCTTCGCCTACGGAATCGTCCTCATCGGAGCCATGCCCCTCGTGATGGAGGTCTGCTGATGACCTGTGAGAGCCCGTTGGCACGCACCGCAGCGATGATTCTCGCGCTCGCCGGGACCGCGGTGCTGTCCGCGTGCGGCACCGCAGAGGAGGCCGAACCCAGACCGGTGCCAGGGGGCGACCCAGAGGCCGGCCGGGCGGCCATCCTCGAATATGGCTGCGCCTCCTGCCACGTCATCGACGACGTGGACAGCGTGGCCAGCTCTTTCGGCCCTGACCTGACCGACTTCGGCGAGGAGCTCTACATCGCCGGACAACTGCCCAACCGTCCCGAGGAGCTCATCCGATGGATACAGACACCGCAGGAGATCCAGCCTGGGACCGCCATGCCGAACATGGGGGTCACCGAACAGGACGCCCGCGACATCGCCGCCTTCCTCTACGACCAATGAGTCCGGCGCGGCGCCGGCTGCTCGCCGCCGGGCTTCTCGCGGGACTGCTCACGCTCCCGCTCGCGGCGGTGCTCGCGCCGCCGGACGCCGTCCAAGGTCAGGCACAGCGGCTGATGTACCTCCACGTGCCCGCGGCGTGGAGCGCCTACCTGTGCTTCACCATGGTGACGGCGCTCAGCATCCGGCAGCTGTTTCGCAGAGACGACGCCCACCTCGAGGAAGCCCGTGCCGCGGCCGAGATCGGCGTGTTGCTGACTGGGTTCACCTTGGTCACAGGGAGCATCTGGGGGGCGCTGACCTGGGGGACCTGGTGGGCCTGGGACGCCCGGGTCACCAGCACCGTCGTCATGGGCCTGGTATATGTCGCCTACCTCGCAGCTGGTGGACTCGCACACGGCCGGCGAGGTCGGCAGGCCCACGCGGCGATCGGCGCCGCCGGTTTCCTCACAGTGCCCCTGGTGCATTTCTCGGTGCTCTGGTGGCGCACTCTGCATCAGCCGCCGACCATCCTCGCCCCGAGCCTGGACCCGCCGATGGAGCTGCTCATGCTCCTCGCCCTGGGCGCGTCCATGCTCACCTTCTCCCTCCTCACGGTCTGGGCGGTGAACCAGCGGGCTGCCACTGCCAGCTGGGCGCAGGCTGCCCCGACGACGGGCGCGTCGACGGGGGCGTCAACCCCGGGCTCCCCGGGCTCCCCGGGCTCCCTGGGCTCCTCGGGCTCAGCGTCCGAGCCCCGGGACGAGACGGCTGCGGCTCAGCGCGCCGAGCAGGACCGGGTGCGCTGATGGCACAGGAACCCTCCTCCGGCGAGCGACGGCCCCGCGCCATCCGGCTCGGTGTGCTGGTCGCGGCCTGCGCCGGAGTGGTCGCCCTGGGTCTCTCGGCGGCTGAGGACGGAATCTCCTACTACCGGACCCCGAGCGAACTCGAAGAGACCGTGCAGGAGGGCGCCGTCCAGGGCGGGGACGGGATACGACTCGGGGGAATGGTGGTCACGGGTTCGCTCGTGGAGTCGCCCGGCGGCTCGAGAATGGTCGTGACAGATGGAGCGCGGGACGTCGCCGTGAGGTACCCGGGACGGTTCCCGGATGTGGTGCGGGAAGGGGAGGGCGCAGTCATAGACGGCATCCTGCGGCCGGACGGCACGATCGACGCCGAGACGATCGTGCTGCGCCATTCCAACGAATACCGAGCACCGGAGGCTCAGGAACCATGACCGGTCTCGGCACGGTGCTGCTGGCTCTGGTCTTGGCGGCCTCCCTGGTCGGGGCAGCGGCCTGGGCAGGGATCCTCCGAGGCAGCCCGGCAGGGTGGCGGCCACAGACGCTGCAGGTTGCCGGTCACTGGGGGGCCGTGGTCGCCTTCGCCGCGACGTCGGCCGCCGTGGTCCTCGTCGAGACGGCGCTGCTGCGGCATGACACCGCGCTGAACTACGTCGCCATGGTCGCCGGCCCAGAGCTCCCCATCTATTACCGCGTCACGGCACTGTGGTCCGCGCTGGAAGGCTCGCTGCTGCTCTGGCTGCTGATCCTCTCGATGGTGGCGATGGTGGCTCTGCGCCCCTGGAGATCGGGGCACCCCGAACCGACCCGCGGACACGCCGTGACCGGTCTCGTGCTGGGCCTGCTCGTGGCGGCCTTCGCCGTCGTGGCCCTGATGGCCTCGCCCTTCGCAGTGCCCGAGGCGGCGATCACCGCGCGGCCCAGCCCGCTGCTCCAGGACCACGTCGCAATGGGCATCCACCCGCCGCTGCTCTACGGCGGATTTCTCGCCCTGGCGGTGCCCTACGCCCTGGCGCTCAGCGGACTCGTCTGCGGGGAGATGGACGCGCGGTGGGCGGACCGGCTCCACCGCTGGACGCTCGTGTCCTGGATGCTCATGACGGCCGGGATAGTCCTCGGCGGCTGGTGGTCCTACGCGGTGCTGGGCTGGGGCGGGTACTGGGCCTGGGATCCGGTGGAGAACGCCTCGCTGCTGCCCTGGCTGACCGCCACTGCGCTGCTGCACACGGTCGCGCCCCGCGCCCGGACGGGAAGCTGGCGGATCTGGGCCGCCGCGCTCGCGGGAGCCAGCTTCGTGCTGGTGCTGCTGGCAACCTTCATCACCCGCTCGGGCGTGGTGGAGAGCATCCACGCGTTCACCACCTCCTCGCTCGGGCCGACCCTGCTGGTCATCGTCCTGCTCGCCTCGGCGGCCTGGCTGGTGCCGCTGCACCGGCGGCGGCGGAGCCTCGCCGAGGTCTCGACCTCGCCGCTCCTGTCGCGGCCGAACCTCTTGCGGCTGAACCGGACCCTGCTGGTCCTGATCATGCTGGTGGTGCTCGTGGGGACACTGCTGCCGACCGTCTTGGAAGCAGTCACCGGGGAGCGGCTCTCGGTGGGTCCGCCCTGGTACCACCGCACGCTCGCCCCGCTGGCACTCGTCCTGCTGGTGGCCATGGCGCTGGGCCCCTGGGTTCCGCTGCGCGGCACAAGCTGGGCCGCCCTGGGGCGCCGCGCGTTCCTGCCCCTGCTCGCCGGTGCCCTGGTCCTCGGCGTCGTCGCGCTCCTCTTCACTGACGTGTGGCTGGCCGTGGGCGCCGGGATCGCAGGCTTCGCCGCAGCGAGCCTGCTGGCGGTCGGCGGCACACGGCGTGGACGTGACAGGCACGCCGTCGGGGCATGGGTGGCTCACACCGGCATGGCGATCGCTGCGGTGGCCGTGCTGGGAGGCGGCCTGGGGACCGTGAGCCAGGAGACCGTCCCGGTCGGCGGCACCGTGACGGCAGGGACGACGACGGCCACCGTCCTGGGACTGGAGGGGGAGGAGGAGGGGCGCCGCAGCGTGGCGCGGGCGACGGTCGCGCTCGGCGAAGGACGCGACTTCCTCAGCACGGTGGAACCAGAGCTGCGCTGGTACGAGACCGAACGCACGATGCTGGCAGCACCGGAGATCCGCACCGAGCCGCTGCGTGACGTCTATGTGACGCTCCTGGACCTGGACGAGGAGGAGGGGCTGGTCACGCTCCGGCTGGCGGTGACCCCGCTGGTGGGCTGGATCTGGAGCTCCGCCGCCCTGATGATCCTCGGTGCCCTGATCGCGGGATGGCCGCGCCGTCGGCGCAGCTCCGCGCACCGCCGGTCAGGACCGGCCCCGGAGACCAGCGAGGTCCGGATCGTGTCGCAGGGAACCCGATGACCCGCCGGGGATTCCTGCCCACGCTGGCGCTCGCCGCGGCCGCGCTGCTGCTGGCGGGCTGTCAGAGCGAGCCCGAGGGCCCCCGCGAGGCGCCCCCGCTGGTGGGAGCGGATCTTGACGGTCAGCTGCGTGACATCTCCGACCATGCCGGTGATGTCATCGTGGTGAACACCTGGGCGTCGTGGTGTGCCCCGTGCCGGGATGAGATGCCGGTGCTCGCCGCGGCACAGGAGTCCCTGCAGGATGAAGGGTTCCAGGTCATGGGGATCAATGTCCGTGACCGGCCAGAGTCTGCCGCGCGACTGGTGGAGGAGACCGGTGTCCCGTTCCCCAGCATCGTTGATCCCGACGGCACGCTCGCCGTGGAATGGGGCGTGCTCGGGATGCCGCAGACCTTCGTCGTCGACCGTCAGGGACACATCGTGGATCACGTCTTCGGCGCGGTGGACCAGGCCTGGGTGGAGTCCACGGTGGAGCCGCTGGTCCGCGGAGTTCCCGAAGCCGAGGAGGACCGACCGTGAAGCGACTCCTGCGCTGGCTGATCGTGGCTGCGGTGGTGATCTTCGCCGTCGCATCGCTGGTCTCCGCGGCGGTCCGACAGGGTCCCGAGACGCCGGAGCAGACTGCGCGCGAGGTCTCGCAGAGCCTGCGCTGTCCCACCTGTGCCGGAGAGAGCATCGCCGATTCAGCGGCGCTGCTCTCCGACGCGATGCGCCAGACCGTGCGGGACCAGTTGGAGCAGGGCCGTTCCCCCGAGGAGGTCCGCTCCTGGTTCGCCGAGCGGTACGGCGACGAGGTGCTGCTGGAGCCTCCGCGGCGCGGCTACGGATGGCTGCTGTGGGGGTTCCCACTCGTCCTGACCGCGGCGACCGTGGTCGTCGGGCTTCGGGGCCAGGCACGTTCCCGGCGCTGGCTGGTGCCGCTGCTGGCAGCTGTCACGGTCGCCGTCATGGCCGCGGTCTGGGTCAGCACCACGGCGGAGACGGCCCCCCGCCCCACCGCCACGGCAGGTCACGCAGAGGACACCGGCTCGGCAGACACCGTTGCGGTGCTGCGGGCCGCCGTTCAGGACTCGCCGGGGGACACCCCGCGCAGGCTCGCTCTGGCGGGTGCCCTGGAGCAGTCCGGCGACACGGCCGCGGCGGCACAGGAGTATGCGGCCGCGGTTCGGCTGCAGCCCATGGATCCGGATCTGCGCTACCGCTACGCGTTCGCGCTGGTCCGCGACGAGCAGGTCGACGAAGCGGTCGCCGTCTTGGAGGAGACACTCGCGGTCGACGAGGCACACGCGCCCAGTCTGCTGCTGCTGGGCGCCTTGCTGCGCGAAGAACAGCCCGAGAGATCCGCGCGGCTGCTCGCCCAGTTCGCCGAACTCGACCCCGAGAACCCTGCCGTGGAGCAGATCACCGAGCTTCAGGAACAGGGCCAGATCCTCCGGGACCCGCTGCCATGACCGGGACGACGCCGCGCGGCCCCCTCGGCGCTGGACTGGGTCTCCTCCTGCTGCTGACCGCCTCCTGCGGGCAGGCTGAGCCCGCTGAGGCCCTCGCCGGCACCGCTTCTGCCAGCGCTGCGGCCACGTCCGCGCCGGCGACGTCGGAGCTGCTGCTCGGCCTGACCGAGTGGAGCGTGGAGACCGGCGGCATCACGGTGCTGGCTGGTCCGGTCGATGTTCGCGTGACGAACACCGGCGGCACCAGCCACGACGTGGTCATCCACGGGGAGCAGGGCAGCTGGGCCACGCCCGCCCTCGACCCGGGAGAGACCTATGAGATGGAGATATTCGCCGTCGAGGGGGAGGAGCTGCACCTGGTGTGCACACTGACCGGGCACGAGGCCCAGGGGATGCACACCCGGATCCCAGTCGTCGAGGACGTGGCGGGATGAGCGTCAACGCGAGAAAGGCATCGGAGACCAGTCCCGAGAAGCTGGCGTCCTCGCGGCCGCGCCCCTGGGCCCGGTCCCTGACCGGATCCAGAGGCGGCTCCAGGGGCGGTCTGAGTGCACCGACGCTGCTGGGTGCTGCTTCCCTGGTGGCCCTGCTCGTGACACTCGCGGGCGCCGTGCTGAACGGAGCTGCCGTCCCGCAGGCACTGGTGGATCCCGGAGCGTTCGTCCGCTGGGGGCTCCCCGTGACCACGCTGATCGTCCGACTCTCGGGCATGGTCGCTCTGGGCGGGTTGACTCTCTGTGGTGCTGTGCTGGCCCCCAACACGCAGGCCTGGCACCGTGCTGCGGCGATCAGTGCCGCAGCAGCCCTCTGCTGGGCACTGGCACAGACGCTGTACCTGCTGCTGGCTCATGCATCCATGATGGGGACGCCGATCGCGGGCCCCGGATACCTCGAGCTGCTCGTCGGTTTCGTGGTGGGAATCGAGCTGGGATCGCTGCTGGCATGGGCAGTCATGCTCGCGACGCTGACCGCTGTCCTGGCCGTGCTCAGTTCGACTCCGGCCGGGGCCCGATGGGCTGCGGCGGCCGCGATCCTGGCACTCATCCCGATCGCTGGACTGGGCCACTCCGGCAGCGCCGGGAACCACGACCTGGCGGTCTCCGCGATGTGGCTGCATCTTGTGGGCCTTGGTTGGTGGGCCGGTGGGCTCATCGTGCTGTTCGTCTCCACGAGCCGCACGGGAGAGAACCTGGTGAGCGCTGCCGGACGGTTCTCCACGATCGCAGGCTGGGCGGTCGCCATGGTGGTGCTCTCCGGCGCGTGCAGCCTGCTGATCCGTGTGACCGACCCGGTGGAGCTCGTCTCCACGCTCTGGGGACAGCTGATCCTGGTCAAGCTCGGGGCGTTCCTCCTGCTAGGGATCGCCGGGTGGTGGCACCGACGCGTGACCCTGCCGGCCTTGGCACACGCCGACGGGGGTCACAGCGGACCGTTTCGGCGACTGATCGTCGTCGAGGTGCTGATCATGGCGGCTGTGATGGGGGTGTCTGTCACCCTGGGCACCACCCCACCGCCCGTCCCGCAGTCGAACCTCGCTGAGAACGCCGAGCTGCTCGCGCTGCCGGATCCGTGGTTCACCGGTCTCCTGACCCAGTGGCAGATCGACCCGCTGTTCCTGCTTCTGGCAGGTGCTGGCACATGGGTCTATGTGTCCTGGGTTCGCCGACTGCGCCGCCGAGGAGATGCCTGGCCTGCCGGAAGGACCGCGAGCTGGCTCATCGCCATGGCTGTGCTGGTCTGGGTGACCAACGGCGGGCCCGGCGTCTACGGAGAGTCCGTGTTCAGCGTGCACATGCTGCAGCACATGATCCTGCTCTCCGTGCTCCCGATCCCCCTGGCGCTGTCTGCTCCGGTCTCACTGGGGCTGCGTGCCCTGCCCCGCCGCACAGACGGGACGGCAGGTCCGCGTGAGCTGCTCCTGGCAGCGCTGCACGCGCGCTGGGCACAGTTCCTCGCGCATCCGGTCGTCGCTGCGCTTCACGTGGTCGTGGCGATGGCGGTGTTCTACTTCTCGCCGCTCTTCGAACTCGCACTGCGCAGCCACGTGGCGCACGTGGTCATGATCGTCCACTTCACCCTCATCGGTTACCTGTTCACCAACGCGATGATCGGGCTGGACCCAGGTCCGCTTCGCCCACCGCATCCGCTGCGACTTGCACTGCTGCTGCCTTCCACGGTGTTTCACACCGCCTTCGGGCTCTTCCTGCTCAGCTCCGGCGCCCCACTGGCGGCTGACCATTTCAGCACCGCGTCACCGCACTGGGCCGGTATGGTCGCCGACCAGCAGATGGGCGGAGCCGTCTCCTGGGCCCTGGGCGAGATCCCAGTGCTTGCACTGGCAGTCATCCTCGCCCTGCGGTGGGCCGCTCAGGACGAGCGCAATCAGATCCGTGCGCGGGAACGAGCGGCGAACAGCGCTCGCTAGGTCGTCGCGACACGGCTTCAAGGTCAGGGTGAACCCACCTGCCGCTTGCGCCGCCGTACTCATTAGACTTCACTGCATGTAATTATCGGCGACCCTCGAACCTCCTGCGGAGGCGAGGGGCCGGGCCCGAGCGTGAGTTCGTCCCGGAGTGGGGATTGTTGGAAGGTCGTCTGTGAGCAAAGAACCAGCCGCTGAGGAATTGGACCTGCCGTCCGAGAATGAGGCTGCGGAACCCGCGGTCGAGCAGCAGCGCCCAGACACCTCCGACGACGACGCCCCGGCCAGCACCGCCGCCTCCACGAAATCCGCTTCCTCCACGGAGTCCCCAGTTTCGTCTGCCTCGGCGAGTTCCGGCGAGTCCGCCGACTCTGCCGGTTCGCCAGCGTCCGCCGACTCTGCCGGTTCGCCGGAGGAGCCGGGTGGCACTGGCGCAGAGGGTCGCGATCCCGTGGCGGCCTGGCTGGAATCCGTGGGCTCGGGCACTGAGAACGACACCATGCTGCGCTTCGCGCCCAGTCAGCACAACGCCATCGACCTCACCGACGCGAACTCCTCCGGGATGATGCAGCTGATGGCCGGTCGCAAGACACGGCTCTCCACGCTGCTCAATGACCCTTCCGCCTTCAACGTCGGCAAGCAGGCCGCTCAGGGGATCCGCGCGAAGATCCGCGAGATGTCTGAAGAGCGCGGGATCGACGTGGGGTTCCTGGCCGCCGGCGTGGCCAGCTGGACCGAGGACGCCGGCAGCGGGCCCTCCGGGGAGCGGTTCACCGAGGACTTCACCGCCCCGGTGATGCTGGTGCCGATCACGCTGCGTCCCCGCGAGGACGGCAGCGGAGACTTCGAGATCCAGTTCAGCGCACCCGCCCGGCTGAACCCCGCCCTGATCCGGCACCTCGCCGCTCGGCACCGCACCCACCTGGACGCTGAGGAGTTCCACAACACCGGCTACGTCACGGCCCGCTTTGATCCGAACCGACCGGCAGACATGCTGGCCCGGATCGCCGCTGAGGTCCCCTCCCTGGAGTCCGTACAGGTGTGGCGCCAGCTCTACGTGTCCACCTTCGCGGACCTGACCTTCCTGGGAGACCCCACCGGACTCGAGCTGGATCACCCGGTCATCCATGCCATGGCCAGCTCCACACAGCTGGGTCAGACCCGCGCCGTGCGCACCCTGATGGACCTGCCGCCGGTGGATGAGCGCGAGCCGCGCGATGAACGCCTCGTGGCAGATGCTGATCCCTACCAGCAGGCCTCCCTGGACGCCATCCTCGCCGGACAGTCCGCAGTGGTCTCCGCCCCCGCCGGAACCGGTCAGACCCAGACCGCGATCAACGCCGCCGCCGGCCTGGCCTGGCAGGGCAAACGCGTCCTGGTCCTCGCCGAGCGCACCGCCACCCTGGAGCAGTTCAAGGAACGCCTCTCCGAGGTGCACCTGGGGACCCTGGCCGGGAACATCTCCGCCGCGTCCACCCCGGAGGAGATCCGCGAACAGCTCATCCGCGCGATCCGCCGCGCCGAGCGTGCCGAGCCCCCTCGGCTGACCGCCCTGCACACCAGACTCAAGACCTCCCGCCATCAGCTCGTGAACCACGTGAAGTCGCTGCACAACGTGCGCCGCCGCTGGGACTGCTCGCCCTACCAGGCCATGCAGGCACTGGCCGCGCTGACCAGCCTGAACCCCGCGCCGTCGACCGCTGTCCGGCTCAAGCGCTCGGTGCTGGACAACACCGTGGACCGCACCCAGATCACCGTGAAGCTCAGGCGCGCCGCCGAACTGGGCGCCTTCTCCGCCGAGACCCGTGACAGCCCCTGGTACAACGCCCGGCTGTCCAACCGGCAGGAGACCCGGGACGCGATGACCCTGGTCGTCCAGCTGCGCGATGAGCTGCCGCAGCTGAGCCGGATGATGCGCTCGGCCTGTCAGGCCGCCGGAATCGCCCCGGGGGAGACCTTCAGCGACTGGAACCGGCAGGTGCTGCTGTTCCAGCGCGTGCAGGAGTCCCTGGGCAAGTTCAGCCACGACGTCTATGCCCGTCCCGTCGATGATCTGATCGCCGCCACCGCCCCGGGCTGGTGGCGCCGGCAGAACAACGTGGAGATGACCTCGGTGACGCGCTCGCGGCTGCGCCGGGTGGCCAAGGAGTACGTGCGCCCCAGCGTGGCCATCGGGGACCTGCACACCTCGCTGATCGAGGTGCAGAGTGAGCGTGAGGAGTGGGCCGAATGGTCCATCTCCGGCTCCGCGCCCAAGGTGCCCCATCGGGTGGACCGGCTGACCGACACCTTCGGCGAGGTCCAGGGCCGGCTGCAGCGCCTGGATGAGGTCCTCGAGGCCGGACCGCTCGCTGATATGCCGATCGAGAAGCTGCTCGACACCGTGGAGACCCTCGCCGGCGACGAGAAGCCGCTGGAGACGCTGCCCGAGCGCACCCTGCTGGGCGAACAGCTGCGGGAGCAGGGCTTCCGGGATCTCATGGAGGACTTCGCCGCCCGCGGGGTCAGCGCGAACGTGGTCGCCGATGAGCTCGAGCTCTCCTGGTGGCAGTCCGCGCTGGAGGCGATGATCTCCGGAGACGACTACCTGGCGATGACCACCGGGGAGAACCTGCGCAGCATCGAGTCCACCTTCCGCGAGGCCGACGCCGGGCACATCGAGTCCAGCGCCCAGCGGCTGGGCCACGCCCTGTCCGTGCGCTGGAAGTCCGCCGTGGAGGCCCACCCGCAGGCGGCGGGCAGCCTGCGCGAGCTGCTGCGCGATGCCGCCCCCACGATCGAGTCCCTGGAAGCGATCAACCCGAAGCTGACCCAGCCGCTGGTGCCGATCTGGACCACCTCTCCGCTGGGGCTGGGGGAACAGTTCCCCGCCGACTACCGGGCCGACGCCGTGATCCTGCTCGACGCCGAATCCCTGGCCGTGCCCACTGCGCTGAACGCGATCACCCGGGCGGGGCAGGTTGTGGCCTTCGGCGATCCGGTGGCGGGTTCGCCCACGCCGTTCCACGTCTCCGCCGATCCGGTGGCGCGGGAGACCGAGCAGCACCGCCCCGCCTCGATCTATGCGGAGCTCTCTGCGGTGCTGCCGCTCTACCCGCTGCGCCAGGTCCACCGCGGGGTGGACCAGGAGCTGACCGGACTGCTCTCCTCCGCGCTCTACGACGGGGAGCTCACCCGGCTTCCCGACGCCGCCCAGCTGACCGGACAGAACCGCCGCTTCACCGTAGAGCAGGTGGCCGGGGTGCCGGCGGGATACCGTGACGCCGTGGAATCTCCCACCGGTGAGGTCAACCGCGTGGTGGACATGGTCTTCGAACATGTCAGGTCCCGACGCAGCGCCTCACTTGCGGTGATCACGGGCTCGGAATGGCACGCTCGCCGGGTGGCCGACGCGATCCGGCTCAACCTCGCCAACCACGCCTGGGCCAAGCCCTTCTTCGCCGAGGGAGCCCACGGTGAGGGCTTCGTGGTGACCCCGGTGGAGCGCGCCGCGGGCCTGGTCCGTGACGACGTGATCTTCAGCCTGGGCTTCGGCCGCTCCGTGAAGGGCGAGGCCGCGACCCGCTTCGGGGAGCTCTCCGAGCCGCGCGGCCGCGAATACTTCGCGATCGCGGTGACCCGGGCCCGAGAGCACCTGCGCGTCGTGACCTCGCTCTCCAGCGCGGACATGGACCGACCGGCGCTGACCGAGGGCGCTCGCGATGTCTATGACCTGGTCAGGCTCGGACTCGAGGGGGACACCAACCCCACGGCGTCCGCGCAGCTGACCGATCCGCTGGTGCTGGACCTGGTGGACCGGATCCGTGCCCGCGGCGGCCGCGTGGAAGACGGGTTCCGCGGAACCCTGGACCTCGCCGCCTGTTCGCGGAAGGCGACCCCGGACACGCAGATGGTGCCGGTTGCGATGGTCTCTGACGGCACCAAGAGCTACGGGGCGATGTCAGTCCGGGAGCGCTCGCGGCAGCGCCCCACAGCCTTCGAGCACCTGGGCTGGAGCTATATGGCCCTATGGACCATCGAGGTGTTCTCCAATCCGGTGCGGTGCACCGAGGCTGTGGCCGAACAGGTGGGCCTGGCCTCCGGACCCGAGTTCGCCGAATCGGGACGCATCACCGTGCACACCGCCGGGATCACCCCGCGCGGTCGACGGGCGCGCGAGCAGGAGGCCCGCGGCGAGGGCATCCGGTTCGGCGGCGCCGCCGACATCGAGGATGAGGACTCCCACCGCAAGTCCAAGAAGTGGCTCTCGCCGCGGGAGCGCGGGGCATGGAAGGAATAGCGGACTCGGGGGACGCCGGGGCTGCCGGGGGCGCGGCTGGCACCGGACGCAGGGGACGACGCCGTGTGGTTGCCCCGCCGACCTCCGGACAGTCTCACGAGGTCGAGTCGAACTTCTCCGATCCCTTCAGCGAACCTGACGCGGATGCTGATGCTGCCAGATCCGGGGAGCGGCCTGATCCGGACGGCGAACCGGGAGCCGATCCCCAGTCGGCAACTCACCCAGGCCAGACCGCGAGTCAGAGGACAGGGAACGGGCCAGGGAAGAAATCCGGGCAGAGGCCCGGGCTCAGCGAACATGAGGAGTGGCTGCTCAGTCAGCGCCCGCCGCACTGGTAACCCTCCTGGCCTGGGCGCGCCGGTACGCTCTTCCCCAGAGACGCGGCATGCATCCGCAGGGGTGGCATTCTCCACAGTCCTGGGCCGGCCCGGTTCGGCGGGATCCGCCGCGCGCATCCTGGTCTCATGCGCACGCTTCCCTCAGCGAAGGAATCCTCCGGGCCCTTCATCCCCGAACGCCCGCGCCGGGCACGGCGACCGACTCCGGCTCAAGGTCCGACTCAGTCGCGTCGCGCCACCCAGCTCTCCCAGCCGTCTGCGCCGCACCGTGGGACTGAAGATGATCCATCGGTTCAGTCTCCTCAGCTCAGCCACCCTCGTCATCTGACCCAGTCTCGGCCTGCCCCGACGCTGCCGAATTCCCCGACACCGCTGAGGCCCCGGAAGCGTCGTCGCGGGTCTCGCGGTCCGCGACGGGGCAGACCTCCACGGGTCAACCGGCGTCTGAGTGGCTCCGCGCTGCCGGGTCTGCTGCGACGGTTCCGGATTCCGCTGGCGGTGCTGCTGGGATTGGGCGCTGCAGCTGCTGCCCTGATGACGGCCGGTGAGGGTGAGCTCGAGACGGCCTCGGCGCTTCGAGTCAGCACCGATGTCGCGGCGGGAGAACGGCTGGTCCCGGGAATGGTGGAGGAGATCGCAGTGGATGTCGCCGCAGTGCCCCGTGGCTACAGCGCTGAGTTGGAGCAGGTGGTGGGACAGCAGGTCGCCGTGCCCCTGCCCGCTGGTGCGCTGATCCATCCGAACCAGCTCGTCGGTCCGGGTCTGCTGGCGGGGCAGGACCCTGGCACGGTGGCCGTGCCGGTGCGTCCCGCCGATCCCGCCATGGTCGGTCTGCTCACTCCAGGTCAGCGCGTCGATGTCCTCGTCTCCTCGGACTCCCCGGAACGAGGCTCACACTCCGAGCCGGTGGCCCGTGAAGTGCCGGTGCTGTGGACGCCACAGGACGAGTCGGAGAACTGGCTGCCGAGCGGGGGAGAGGCCGGAAGCGTGGTCATCCTGGCCGTGGATCTCGCCGCCGCGGAGTCCATCGCACAGGCCACTCACGAGGGGAGGCTGCACCTCAGCCTGCGCGGAGCGGGAGGTTCCGGGTCGAACCCGGGCGAAGCCTCAGCGGGAGGAACTCGATGAACTCGACGACCGTGAAGTCGACGATCCCGAGCTGGACGATCCCGAGCTTGACGAACCGGCGCCTGAGGCCCCGGAGCCCGAAGAGCCCGCGCTGGAGGCTGCCTTGCTCGGCTCGGAGGACGGTGACGATCCCGAGGAGTCGGAGGAGCCGCTGGAGGCGGGCGAGGAGCCTTCCGAGCCAGAGCCCTTGGAGGACTCTGCGCCTGCTGTGGCTGCCGCGCGGGAGTCTGTGCGGTAGAAGCCGGAGCCCTTGAAGGAGACACCGACCGAGCCGAACTTCTTCCGCAGCGTGCCCTGGCACTCCGGGCACACGGTCAGCGAGTCCTCGCTGAACTTCTGCACGATGTCGAAGGCGTGGCTGCAGTCCTTGCAGGCATAGGCGTAAGTGGGCATCGAGTTCCTCAGAGGCGAAGGGCGCTGCCGGGCAGAGGGTCCACCCGGCGACGTGCGTGATTGCTGCCAGTCGATTATAGGGGGCTCACGGTCATCGCGCCGCGTTCGGTGACGATCCCGTGCACTCGCAGGTCATGGGACTCCACCGGGAAGGCCGCACGTTCGAAGACCTCTTCAGCATGGACCACTGCCAAGAAGCGCGGCGAAAGGTGAGCGGGATGCCCGACAACGCCACCACCCACCCGGGCGCCGCCAGCGGTCATGCTGGGTGCACCCGGGCCGAAGGTGGAGTCATAGAAGCCGCCTCCCTGGCCCAGCCGCGCGCCGTCGGCGTCCACAGCCAGCCCCGGAACCAGGACGGTCAGGCCCGGGTGACGTATGAGCAGCTCCGTGGTGCTGATCCTGTCCCCGACAGGCTCGTCCAGGGGAAGGACCTCATGCCGCTTCAGGACAGTGTCCTCATTCCAGGCCACCCACTGCAGCTCGCGTCGCCGCGGGTCAGCCGCCACGGGAAGGTACACCTCGCCGCCGCCGCGCCGCTGCTGACGGAGAAAGGGGCGCAGATCAGGTTCCCCCGGCATCGGCAGGTAGCCGGTCACGGCGGAACCCGCAGGCACCACTTCACGCAGAACAGCGGCCAGGGACTCACCACGGGTGGTGAGGTCATCCACGCTGAGCTTCCGACGCTGGGCGCGCAGCCTCCGTCGGACCGCAGCCTTGGCCTCCTGGACCGGCATGGGCTCGTCTGTCACGGCAGAACCCTCATCGTCGCTCTTGGGCCTGGACCAGCTCCGCGCGCAGGTGTTCCGCGGCGTCGGCCAGACTCGGAGAGAACGTGTACTGACAGCTCAGGCGCAGCAGGGCGCTGTGTTCGTAGGTGCGCAGCGCATGGTCAGAGACCCCGTTCCGGTAGGCGGTGTCGTTGATCAGCCGCGAGACCACTGCGCGCTGCTCTGCTTCCCAGAGTCCGCGGAGTTCGTTCCAGCGGGCGCAGGCGCGCAGCGAACCCAGGTCCAGCGCAGGGTCGGCCCGGCCGGCGGAGGAGACCTTCAGCAGCCCGGGTCCGAGATCGGGTGACCACAGCAGGTCCTCGTCACGCAGTTCCCGGTGGGCAGGGATCAGCCGCCCCCTCGGCAGCTTCCGCAGCGCCTCGCACGTTGCCTCCACCGCTTCTTCGAAGAGATCGGCGCCCATGATGTAGGGACGGGTCTTCTCCTCCCAGCGCTGGAGCCGGCGGACTTCGGCGGGAGCATCGTGCACCGGCGTGCTCTCCGGGAGCTCGCCGGGATGCTGGATCGCCGTGGACCACGCCTCGAGGACCTGGTCCCAGGCCGCCTCCCACTCCTGCGGCGCGAAGCGCTCTGGACGGTGCAGCGAGATTCCGGGCAGCGCCTGGAAGGTGGCGCTGGACTCGTCCTCGGCGATGGTCCGGGGGAGCCGGAAGGGACCCGAGAACGCCTGGGCGTGCTGCATCCCTTCGCGCAGCGTCTGCGCCCGGTCCAGGGGCATCACCACGGTGTAGGTCTCGTCTGCACGGTCTGCGCTGCCGGGGCGGTTCGCACGTCCGGCGCTCTCGGCGTGACCACTGGAAGTCCCCGAGCTGTGCCGCACCACCGCGCGGCGACCCGGCTCGTGAGCGATCACGATTCCGCCGCGAGCCACCTTCTCCAGGGCGGGCATGTCGGGGTCGGTGCCGGCGGCGAAGAGCTCCAGGTGCTCGGCGGGAGGATCCGACTCGGTGGGGGCCTGAACCCAGAAGCGGCCCGCCCGTCGAGCCCGGCGGGACAGAGGTGTCCCGGCCGCGGTCCGATCGGTCCGCGAGCCCGTGCCCCCAGCGACTTCGGGGCCCCTCGGTTCCCCCTCGGCGGGGACCGCGTGGCCTTCCGGAACGGCGGCCACCTCCACCATGAGCACCCCGGGCTCGCCGTCAGCGGGCCAGGCGCGCTCGACGGACCAGCGGCGCCCTTCCGCCGCGAGGGTCCGTGAGGGCAGGGGTGCGACTGTGTGGAGCATGCTCGGGACGTTCCTTTCCGGGTGGTTCGGATGGTCCCAGCTTATGCGCCGACCGACTGTGGTCACCGCTGGAAACGGCGGATCACTGCTGGTTCACAGCCAGGAATCAATCCAGATACGCATCCGCCATTCCCCATGGGGGATCATCTCCGCGGTCCACAGCGGCAGGAAGAACACCGAGACCGCCACGCACAGGAGCACGAAGCACAGCACGATCACCGTATTGCGCTGCCGGGCGGCGATGATCGCGCCGCGGCTGCGGATGAAGCCGTCTCGACGCTGCGGTCCGGTGCCGATGCGCAGCACCAGTGCCGCCATCGCGGTGATCGCGAATATCAGGAAGGGGTGATAGCTGATCGTGTAGAAGAAGAACATGGTCCGGTCGGGGAAGAGCAGCCAGACGAGCAGTCCGGCGACGAAGCCGGAGAGGATGGCCCCATAGCGCCAGTCGCGACGTCCGACCCAGAGCGCAAGCACGATGAGGACGGCGACCAGTCCGGTCCACCAGATCAGCGGATTCGCCAGGTCGAGCACTGCCGAAGAGCACTTCTGCGCACCGCAGGTCTCCCCGGTCTGCGCATAGACCTCGCCGGCGGCGATCGAGTCGTAGTGCATGGACACTGGGCGGCCCATGAAAGGCCAGGTCCAGGGGGAGGACGCATATTCATGCCCGCTGCTCAGACCCTGATGAAAGTCTGCGGCGGAGACGTGGTAGTTCCACAGTGAACGGATCGGGCCAGGCACCAGCTGCGCCAGGCCCTCCGCCGGGTTGCTCAGGTGCCAGGTCCGGCCCCACCCGTCCCGCGAGAGCAGCCACCCCGACCAGCTGGCGAGATAGGTGACCCCCGCCAGCGGCAGCACGGTGGCCACCGCCGGCAGTGCATCGCGGAGCAGTCCAGTCCGGAACCACCGTTCGACGCCGGCGGCTCGCCGGGCCTGGAGGTCCCAGAGGATGACCATGATGCCGAAGACCACGAGGAACGCCAGGGCGGAGAGCTTCACCGCCACGGCCGCGCCGAGCAGCACCGCGGCGAGCAGCCTCCAGGGTCGCAGCCCCAGCCATGGCCCGCCGCGCACCCGGCTGCTGTCCGGCCCCATTGGTGACTCGCCAGTGGCCACCCAGGCGGCCAGTCGCCGTCGTCCGCTGTATCTGTCGGCCAGCAGGGCGCCGAAGGCAGCCAGGACGAAGAACATCATGAAGATGTCCAGCAGGGCGACTCGGCTCATCACCAGGTGATGCCCCTCGATGGCGGTCAGCGACCCTGCGATCACCCCGAGGAACACCGAGCGGAAGATCCGCTGGGCGATCAGCGCGACCAGCAGCACCGCCAGCGTCCCGGCCACCGCCGCAGACACGCGCCAGCCGAACGCCGAATCATGTCCGAAGACCCGCAGGCCGATCGCGATCAGCCATTTGCCCAGCGGGGGGTGCACCACATAGGCGCCCTCCTCGGTGGGCTGTGCGTCCCCGGCCAGCCATGCTTCATCCGCGTCCTCGGGCCAGACCAGCTCGTACCCGGCGCTCAGCAGGGCGTAGGCGTCCTTGGCGTAGTAGGTCTCATCGAACATGAGCAGATGCGGGGTGGAGAGATCGCGCAGCCGCAGGATCCCGGCGAGGACGGTGATCAGCACCGGCAGGACCCAGCCCCAGACCCCGGGGCGGTAACGCTCCGCACCCAGCCGGCGCTGCATCCTCTCCAGCGCAGCTTCATCCGTCTCCTGCGCAGCTCCACCCGACGCAGCTCCACCTGGCGCAGCGCTGCCGCGTTCATCGTGGTTCGGAGTGCCGGTCTGCGCCTGGGCCTCGGCGCGCCCGGCAGACTTCCCGGCGGGGACCGGGATGCTGCGGGCAGGCTCGGCGGGGGTCACTATGGGTATGCTACTTGGCGCAAGCCGATCACCGATCAGAAGCAGGCGTGTCATGGACTCAGGCGAAGCAGACGGATCCGATGACACTCTCGAGGACACCTTCGATGAAGCCTCCGAGGACACCCTCGAGGAGCAGCCCGCGCAGGAGGCCACCCTCCAGAGCGCCGGTGCCTCCACTCTCTGGGACACCCCGATCGTCCTGGCCGCCACCCCCATCGGCAATCTCGGCGACGCCACCGATCGATTGAAGCGGCTGCTGGCCAGCGCCGAGGTCATCGCCGCCGAGGACACCCGCACCGCTCGCCACCTGGCCCGCGCGCTGGGTGTGGAGACCCACGCCCGGCTGGTCAGCCTGCATGAACATAACGAGGCCTCCCGCGCCGAGGAGCTGGTCGCCCAGGCCACCACCGGCACCCACATCCTGGTGGTCTCCGACGCGGGGATGCCCTCGGTCTCCGATCCCGGCTTCCGCCTGGTGGAGGCGGCGATCGCCTCCGGCGTGGGGGTCACCGTCGCCCCAGGAGCCTCCGCGGTGACCACGGCGCTCGCCCTGTCCGGGCTGCCCACGGACCGCTTCACCTTCGCCGGATTCGTCCCGCGCAAGGCGGGGGAGCGCAAGAAGCTGCTCACCCGCCTGGCCGGAGAGGAATGGACCACGGTCCTCTTCGAATCCCCCCACCGGGTCGCGGCGACATTGGCCGAATTCGCCGCCGCTCTGGGCGAGGACCGCCCAGCCGCCCTGGCTCGTGAGCTGACCAAGCGCTACGAGGAGGTGCTGCGCGGGGGCCTCGGAGAATTGGCCGCCCAAGCCGCGGAACGCCGCCTGCGCGGTGAGATGGTCCTCGTGCTCGGCGGCGCCTCAGCCGCCGGAACGGGGGCCGAAGCGCCGAGCCTGACGGAACTGGCCGACGTCGTGCTGCAGAAGGTCGCCGAGGGCACAAAGCTCAAGACCGCGGCCAAGGAGCTGGGCGCGGCGCACTCCCTGCCTGCCAGTGACATCTATGACGCGGCCCTGGCCCGCAGGCGCACCGAAAAGTCCATTTGAACAGTAGAATGAGCGGCACAGCGGATGAGGGACTCCACCGCAGGAGAATCGATGAGCAGGCGGGGCCATGACCGAGGACAGCCGGGGCGGCGAACAGCCGGTCCAGATCAGCACCACCGACCGGATCCGTGAGGCCGCGACCCAGCAGGTCGCGCAGCTGGATCCGCAGACCAATGCGACCGACGGGGTGCTGGAGCTTCTGGCAGCCCGGCCAGGGCAGCCGGTGTACGCGGTGCCCAACGGCACCGGCGGGTGGGTGGATGTCTCCATCACCAGCTTCGTGGACCAGGTCCGCGGCGTCGCCAAGGGACTGATCGCGCTGGGGATCGAGCCCGAGGATCGCGTGGCCGTGATGGCCCCCACCAGCTACAGCTGGGCCGTGGTGGATCAGGCGATATGGTTCGCCGGCGCGATCTCCGTGCCGGTCTACGAGACGAGCTCCCCGCACCAGGTCAACGCGCTGCTCAAAGAGGCCGACGTGAAGCTTGCGCTCGCAGGAAGCCCGAAGCTGCAGGACTGCCTGCGCACCGCCGCGGCCAAGCTCGACGGCGCCCGCCCCTCCACGCTGCCCATCGGAGAGCTGCGCCAGCTCGACGATCTCACCGCCGCGGGGGAGAAGATCTCCGACGAGCAGCTCGAGGCCGCTCGCTCCCGCGCCACGCTGGATGACGTCGCCACACTGGTCTACACCTCCGGCACCACCGGGGAGCCCAAAGGCGCGCGCATCACCCACCGAAACCTGGCCGAGGGTGCCGCGAACATCCTCCCCTTCGCCGAGGAGATCCTCGGCAAGGACGAGTCCCGCACGCTGCTGTTCCTGCCCCTGGCGCACGTGCTCGCCCGCGCCGTGCAACTCATGTGTCTGCACCGCGGTGTCCAGGTCGCCCATTCCTCGGACCCCGCCGCGCTGCTCGATGACCTGGCCAGCTTCCGGCCCATCTGGCTGCTCGCTGTCCCGCGCGTGTTCGAGAAGGTCTACGCCGGAGCCTCGGCCAGGGCCCGCGCCGAAGGCAGGGGCAAGATCTTCGAGACCGCCCGGGAGACTGCGATCGCCTATTCGAAGGCGGTCCAGGACGCGGACACCGGAGCCGGCCCCGGCCCCTCGGTGCGTCTGCGTGCGCGGCGAGCCGTGTTCGCCAAGTTGGTCTACGCCAAGCTCCACGCCCGGCTGGGCGGCAGCGTGCGCTACATGATCTGCGGGGCCTCTGCGCTGAACTCCGAGATCGCGCACTTCTTCACCGGGATCGGGCTGCCGGTCCAAGAGGGCTACGGCCTCACCGAGTCCACCGCCCCCATCACCTTGAACATTCCCGGGACCACCCGCATCGGCACCGTGGGCATCCCCGTGCCGGGCAACACCGTCCGGATCGCCGAGGACGGCGAGGTGCTCCTGAAGGGACCGGTGGTCTTCGACGGGTACCACGGCGATGCCGCTGCCACCGCAGAGTCCTTCACCGCGGACGGCTTCTTCCGCACCGGTGACCTCGGGAGGCTGGACGAGGACGGCTTCCTGACACTGACCGGGCGGAAGAAGGACATCATCGTGACCGCCGGGGGCAAGAACGTCTACCCCTTGGCGCTGGAAGAGGTCATCCGCACCAACCCGCTGGTGGCGCAGGTCGTCGTGATCGGGGACAACCGCCCCTACGTCGCCGCGCTGATCACCCTGGACGCCGACGCCGTGGCCGACTGGTGCAGGACCAACGGGCACCGGCAGCTCTCGCTGATCGACGCCGCGAAGCACCCCAAGGTGCGCCAGGAGATCGGACTCTCCGTGGAGGCCGCCAACCGGCGGGTCTCGCGCGCAGAGTCCATCCGCAAGTTCGAGCTGCTCGACGTCGAACTCTCCGAGTACTCCGGGCATATGACCGCCTCGATGAAGCTGCAGCGGCACAAGGTCCTCGCCGACTTCGAGGGCGTCATCGATTCGGTCTACACGAACTGAGCTCCCCACCGTCTGTTGGGCGCAATACGGTGGAATGGCGCCGGCCGAGCCGGGTTATTCCGACGCATTGCGCCCAACAGATGGGGCAGACCACGGGAAGGCGCCCCCTTCACGATCGAGTGCGCCGCGCGATGGCCTCCGCGACCTGCTGAACAGCTGAGCTGAACCCCTCCGCGCTGTCCTCGGCGTTGAAGTGGAGGACCATCCAACCGGCGCTGATGAAGAGGTTGTCCCGCCGCTGGTCATGGCGGGCCTGTTCAGCGGTGAAGTGCGTGGCGCCGTCGTACTCCACAGCGATCTTCAGCTCCGGATATCCCATGTCCGCGCAGGGGGAGCGTCGCCTGTCCGGACGCGCGGGAACCTGCAGGGAGGGCTCGGGGAGGCCAGCCCGCACCAGCGCGAGCCGCAGCTTCGTCTCCTTCGCGGAGTCCGACCCCACGCGCACCAGCTTCGAGGCCGACATCGCGCGCCGCCTGCCGGGCGCTCCGCGCATGGTGTCCACCAGATCCTGGAGGTCCTCGGGAGTGGCGAACGGCAGGCGCCTCCCCTCATAGGTGGGATAGGGACGGCGGACCAGGTGATCGCCGATGATCACGAGTTCGTCCAGGCTGAGCAGGGTGGCCAGGTCCAGCCAGGTTCGAACCGGCGTCGTGACGTTCGCGCCGTGGAATTCCTCGAGGTCCTCCGGACGGATGCGCAGACGATGACTGGTCACGTCCGGTCTCCTGATCCGGTGAGTCGTGCCGGCGGGCTGCGAGAGGTGAACAGTGCCTTCCTGCTCCACGCGTCGGGGGAGTGACCAGCGGTGGATCTGTGCGGCCGTGGTGTGCGAGATCCAGCACTCCGGCAGCCTCTGCGCGAGGATCAGCGCGCGTTGCAGCAGCTGCTGCTCGGTCGCGTCTGGCACGGCGAGCCGATGGACGTGGACGCCCCAGGAGACCGGGCTGACATCCTGTCGCCGAACTCGATCTCGGGGAAGACCGGCACGTGTGAGCGCCTCGTGTCCGAACGGGCCCCCGCGGAGATCACGCGGGAGCTCCTGGGGCCGTCTCATGAGCCCATTCTCGACGAGAACGACGAGGCTGCTCAGGTTCTCCACAGGCCTGAAAACGCCCCCTCCGTGAGGACATCGCTCGTCCGGCGCATCTGTTGGGCGCGATGCGGTGTTCCAGGTGCGGCGGATTCAAGCAGTCGTTGCAACAAACGGGTGTTCTAACTGGTGGTGAGTAAGTCTCTCATCGCTTCTGCTGGGGTCCGCCACTGCAGGGTCATCCTCGGTCGTCCGTTGAGCAGCCCCGCCACATGTTCGAGGTCCTCAGGCCCGTGCGCTGAGAGATCTGAGCCCTTCGGGAAGAACTGACGCAGCAGCCCGTTGGTGTTCTCGTTGGTCCCGCGCTGCCAGGGCGAGGCCGGGTCGCAGAAATAGATCGCAAGATCCGCAGCCACGCTGACCTGCTGATGCGCGGCCATCTCTGAGCCCTGATCCCAGGTCAGTGAACCCCGCAGGTGCCCCGGCAGAGACTTCATCCGCTCGGTCAACGCGTCGGCGACCGCGGCAGCGTTATGACCCTGCGGAAGGTGGCAGAGCATCGTGAACCGGGTGCGCCGCTCCACCAGGGTCGCGATCGCAGAACGATTCGACGCTCCCATGATCAGATCACCCTCCCAGTGACCGGGCACCGCTCGGTCCTCGATCTGCGCAGGACGCTCTGAGATCATGATCATCTCGTCACCGAGGACCCGGGGTCGGCGCTGCTGGCCCTGAGGTTTGCGCCGGGCCCTTCCGGTGCGCAGAGCGGCTTGGACTTCCTTCTTCAGTCCGCCTCGGGCCTGGAAGTACAGCGCCTGGTAGAGCGTCTCGTGGCTCACCCTCATCTCCTGATCCTGGGGGAAATCCTCCACCAGTCTCTTACTGATCTGGGCAGGAGACCACCGCAGCAACAGCTTCTGCTGCACCCACCGGCGCAGTTGGGTCTCTGCCACCAATTTGGACGCCTTGGGTCGGGCCCTGCGTTCAGAGGCGGCCCGGTGCGCCCCGTAGGGCAGGTAGCGGTGATCGCGGCCGCTGTTGCGGGCCAGCTCCCTGGTGATCGTGGAGCGGGCCCGGCCCAGTTCCCGTGCGATCTGGGCGGCAGAACATCCATGGTTCCTCAGATCCAGGATCTTCTCGCGTTCCGGCAGAGATAGGAACCTGTCGCAGACCTTCTCTTCGGGGGCGTGGTCAGCAGCAACTCTCATCACCGTCTTAGAGCGCTTTGGCCTCGTGTTGTATTCACGATCCCATTTCCGCGCCGAGGACTCCGCGGCCCCGGCAGCGACTGCGGCTTCAGCAATGCTGACGCCTTGGAGTCGCTGCCGGTGGAACTCGTTCTTGCCCGGATGCTTCGGGCCGCCCCGGGCCCGGCTGCGGTCCACTCCTGCGGCCTTGGCCCAGAGTCGCAGCATTTCCCGGCTGATCCCGGTTTCTCGGGCGACCCGGGTGAGGTTCGGGTTCCGGTTCAGCTGGTCGAGGACCTGATCTTTGAACCAGGGCGGGTATCCCTGCCCGATCTTGGGCCGGGAGTGCTGTGGTGATGGCACTGGCAGCTCCTGAATCTCAGGCTGTTGCAACCACCACTAGAACCCGCCTGCCCGTTGGAGCGATCATTCCGCCGTTTTCCGCCCAATCGATGGGGGGACGTGGGGGAGGGGGTGGGGCGATACAGTTGGTCACCGTGAGTGAAGAGCAGCGAAGCCCTACAGGTGCCGAGTCCAGCCCGTCCGTGGTGGCCGGAGAGATTCCGTGCGCCTATCGTCCGGCGCCCCCCGAGAAGGACGACGACGCCGCCCGCTCGGCTCCCAGCGCCGGCACGCCCTCCGCGGGGGCCGCCGGGAGAGATGCACCCTCCGGGCCCGCGCGGGATCAGGCCGAGGAGAAGTCCGGGAAGAAGCGGCGCCTGCAGTACCCGCCGGCCCCAGAGGCCCTGCCGGTGCCCGTCATCGACAATCACGCCCACCTCGACTTCCGCGACGGCGAGGTCAGCGTCACCGTGGAGCAGGCGCTGGACGCCGCCCAGGCCGTGGGCGTGGTCGGCGCGCTGTGCGTGGGCTATGACGTGGACTCCTCGGCGTTCTCCGTGGACGCCGCCGGGAAGGATCCGCGGCTGAAGGCCGCTGTGGCGCTGCACCCGAACGACGCCCCGGAGCTCGCCGCCCGCGGGGAGTACGACTCCGCCTTCGCCCGCATCACCGAGCTGGCCCGCGACGAGCAGGTGGTCGCCATCGGCGAGACCGGACTGGACTTCTTCCGCACCGGGGAGGAGGGAGTCGCCGCGCAGAGACGCAGCTTCGAAGATCACATCGCGCTCGCCGTCGAGACCGGCCTCGCCATGCAGATCCACGATCGTGACGCCCATGCCGAGGTGGTGCAGGTCCTCGACGACGCGCCCGCCCTCCCGCGCGCCGTCGTCTTCCACTGCTTCTCCGGGGACGCCGAGCTGGCCCGCATCTGCAACGTCAACGGCTGGTACATGTCCTTCGCCGGCACCGTCACCTTCAAGAACGCGAAGCACCTGCGCGAGGCGCTCGCGGTCGCAGATCCGCAGCTGATCCTCGTCGAGACCGACACTCCCTTCCTGACCCCACACCCCTACCGTGGACAGCCCAACGCGCCCTATCTGATCCCGCAGACGCTGCGGCTGATGGCCGAGGTGCGCGAGGCCCGGCTGGAATCGCTGTGCCAGCAGGTCATGTTCAACACCACCCAGGCCTACGGGAGCTGGACATGAACGATCGCCCCGCGCCGGCGCAGCTGCTCTCCGCGTCCCATATCCGCGCCCTGGCCGATCAGCTCGGCGTGCGCCCCACCAAGCAGTGGGGCCAGAACTTCGTGATCGACCCCAACACCATCCGCCGGATCGTCGGGCTGGCCGATCTCGACGGCACCGAGCACGTCCTCGAGGTCGGGCCCGGGCTGGGCTCCCTCACCCTGGGTCTGCTCGACGAGTCCGCGCTGGTCAGCGCCGTGGAGATCGACCCCAAGCTCGCTGGACAGCTGGCCGAGACGGTGCGACAGTTCCGCCCGGATCTCGCCGAGAACCTGCGTGTGATGGAACAGGACGCGCTGAAGCTCACTCCTGAGTCCTTCGCCGGGATCGGTGACGGCAACGGGCCCGAGGTGCTGGTGGCGAACCTGCCCTACAACGTCGCCGTGCCCGTCGTGCTGCACCTGCTGCAGATCCTGCCCTCGCTGCAGAAGGGCCTGGTCATGGTGCAGGACGAGGTCGCGGACCGGCTGGTCGCGGGACCCGGCTCGAAGATCTACGGTGTGCCCAGTGTGAAGGCCGCCTGGGACACGCGGATGCGCAAGGCCGGAGTGGTCGGCACGCGCGTGTTCTGGCCGGCGCCGCGGATCTCCTCCGGGCTGGTCCGCTTCGACCGGCGTCCCGTGGCCTCGGAGGAGGTCACCCGTGAGGAGGTCTTCGCGGTGATCGACGCCGCCTTCGCCCAGCGCCGCAAGACCCTGCGTGCCTGCCTGGCCGGCATCGCCGGCTCCGCGACACATGCCGAGACCGTGCTCCGCGCCGCCGGGGTGGACCCCTCGGCCCGCGGGGAGACCCTGGACATCTCGGCCTACACCGGCATCGCCGCCGCCCTGCGGGACACCCCCGTTGATGCAGACCCGCATGTCAGTGGGGAGCAGTAGGGTCGAGATATGCGCGACAGTGAATTCTTCGGACATGTCACGGCTGCGGCCCCCGGCAAGATCAACGTCAGCCTGCGCGTGGGCCCGCTGCGCGAGGACGGCTATCACGATGTCGCCACGCTGTACCTGGCGGTCTCCCTCTACGAGGAGGTCACAGCCGCCCGGCGCGAGGACAGCGCGATCACGGTCAGCTTGTCCGAGCGCTCGGCCTTCACCGAGGTCCAGACGCAGGATCCGGAGACCGGCGAGCTGGTGACCGCCGCCATCCCGCTGGACGAGCGCAATCTGGTGCACCGGGCGGCGTCGAAGCTGCGCGAACGCCTGGGCATCACTGATGGTGTGGATCTGACCATCACCAAGAACGTCCCGGTGGCCGGGGGCATGGGCGGGGGCTCCGCGGATGCCGCGGCTGCTCTGGTGGCCTGCTCCGCGCTGTGGGAGGCCGGCCTCTCCAAGGAGCAGCTGGCCGAGATCGGCGCCGAGCTCGGAGCCGATGTGCCCTTCGCCATGCTCGGCGGCGCCGCCGTGGGTCAAGGCGTGGGGGACGAGCTCTCCCCACTGCTCACCCGCGGAGAGCTGCACCTGGTCATCGTTCCGGCCAACACCGGGCTCTCCACCCCCAGCATCTACGCCAAGCTCGACGAGATGCGCGCCGCAGCGGGCATCACGGCAGAAGAGCCGGACCTGGACCCGGACCTGGTGCGGGCCGTGTGTGCGGCCGACGCCGAGCTGGTCGCCTCCCTCATGGCCAATGACCTTCAGGCCCCGGCCGTGGCGAAGCTGCCCACGCTCGAGGACATGATGGACATCGGCATGATCGAAGGGGCCCTGCAGGGGATGGTCTCCGGCTCCGGTCCGACTGTGGTGTTCCTGGCCCGGGACGCGGAGTCGGCGCACCAGCTCGCCACCAGCCTGGAGGAGCGGACCGAGGTCTGGGCGATCCCGGTCACCGGCCCCGCCCACGGAGCGCGCCTGGTCAACGGCCGGGAGAACGGCCGCGACCACCACTGAGCCGGCACCACCGACGGCTCACCACTGAGCCGGCACGGCCGAAGGCCCACCACTGAGCCGGCACCGCTGGGCATAGAGTGACGTCATCGATACGACACAGACAGTGACCGCGTCCAAGAACCCGACGACGCCGCGCCCGGCGGGTCTCCTCTGGGGCGCCCTCGGCGTCCTCGCCTTCTCCTTCACGGTGCCCTTCACCCGCGTGGCCGTGGAGTCCTTCTCCCCGCTGTTCATCGGCTCCGGCCGCGCCGTGGTGGCCGCACTCCTGGCCACGCTGGCGCTGGCGCTGACCCGGCAGAGGTTTCCCCGCCGGCGGCAGTGGGCCCGGCTCGCCGTGGTGGCCGGTGGGATCGTGGCGGGATTCCCGCTGCTGACCTCCTATGCGCTGACCACCGCGCCGGCCAGCCACGGTGCCGTGGTGATCGCGGTGCTGCCCGCAGCCACCGCTGTGGTCGCCGTCGTCCGTGGCCGGGAGCGACCGTCCACGATGTTCTGGGCGATGGCCCTGCTGGGCGCCGTCGTCGCGGTGGGCTTCGCCGCCGTCGAGGGCGGGGGCATCACCGGGGTGACGCTTTCGGACGGACTGCTCTTCGCCGCCGTCGTCGCGGCCGCCTTCGGCTACGCCGAGGGAGGACTGCTCTCCCGTGAGCTGGGCGCCTGGCAGACCATCTCCTGGGCGCTGGTGCTGGCCGCGCCGGTCATGATCGTGCTGACCCTGGTGTCCATCGCTGAGCAGCCCCCGCAGGGCAGCCCCATCCATTGGGCGGCCTTCGGATATCTGGCCGTGATCAGCATGTTCCTGGGATTCTTCGCCTGGTACCGCGGACTCGCCATCGGCCCGATGGCACAGGTCAGCCAGGTTCAGCTGATCCAGCCGGTGCTGAGTCTGCTCTGGGCCGCACTCCTGCTCGGAGAGGGGCTGACCTGGGCCACAGTCCTGGGCGGTGTGGCCGTGGTGCTCTGCGCCGGGGTCGCCGTGCGGACCCGGCTCAAGCCCCAGCTGAACGCCGCCTCCGGCTAGCTCACCTGCTCGTAGAGCTCCACCCAGCGCTCCTCGAGCTTGGCGTTGTCGCCCTGCAGCCGCTGCACGTCCGCGCTGAGCTTGCCCAGACCCTCCGAGTCGGTCGGGTCATGATCGGCCATCTGGCGCTGCTTCTTCTCGATCTGCGTGGTCAGCTTCTGCATCTTGCGCTCCAGCGCGCCGACCTCCTTGCGCAGTTCGCGCTCCTCGGCGCTGGAGAGGCCTGCCGGAGCGGGGAAGGACTTCTTCGCGGCGGCGGCGGCCGATTTCCCGCCCTTGCCGGAACCCTTCCCGGAGCCCTTGGCGTCAGCATCGGCGCCGCCGGAGGTCAGCCGCAGATACTCCTCCACGCCGCCGGGGACATGGCGGAACTTGCCGTCGAGGATCGCGTACTGCTGATCGGTCACCCGCTCCAGCAGGTACCGGTCGTGGGAGACGACCAGCAGCGTGCCCGGCCAGGAGTCCAGCAGGTCCTCCATGGCGGCGAGCATGTCGATGTCGAGATCGTTGGTGGGCTCATCGAGGATCATCACATTGGGTTCGGTGAGCAGCACGAGCAGCAGCTGCAGCCGCCGTCGCTGTCCGCCGGAGAGCTCGCCGACGCGGGCGGAGAGGTGTGCCGTGGAGAAGCCGAGGCGCTCCAGCAGCTGGGCCGGGGTGTGCTCCTTGCCGTCGACGACCACCTGGGTCTTCTCCCGGGCGAGCACCTCGCGCACGCGATCACCCTCGATGTCGGCCAGCTGGGAGAACTGCTGGTCCAGGGTGGCCAGGCGCACGGTCTTGCCCCGCTTTACCCGGCCGGCGTCGGGTTCCAGCTTCCCGGCGATGAGGTTCAGTAGCGTGGACTTGCCCGCGCCGTTCGCCCCCAGGATGCCGGTGCGCTCTCCCGGCGCGATCCGCCAGGTGACATCGTTGAGGATCTGCTTCTCGCCGAAGCCGATGGACACGTCCAGGACGTCGACCACGTCCTTGCCCAGCCGGGCGGTGGCCATCTTCTTCAGCTCGATGGGATTGCGCGGAGGAGGGACATCGGCGATCAGCTCATTGGCGGCGTCGATGCGGAACTTCGGCTTCGTGCTGCGTGCGGGCGCGCCGCGGCGCAGCCAGGCCAGCTCCTTCTTCATCAGGTTCTGCCGCTTGGCCTCCACGGCCGCGGACTGGCGGTCACGCTCCACGCGCTGGAGCACATAGGCCGCGTAGCCGCCGTCGAAGGGCTCCACGACCCGGTCGTGGACCTCCCAGGTGGTGGTGCTGATCTCGTCGAGGAACCAGCGATCGTGAGTGACCACGAGCAGCCCGCCGGAGGTGCGCGGCCAGCGGCGGTTCAGGTGGTTCGCCAGCCAGGAGATGCCCTGGACGTCCAGGTGGTTGGTGGGCTCGTCCAGGGCGATGATGTCCCATTCGCCGACCAGCAGCTTTGCCAGGGCCACGCGGCGGCGCTGACCGCCGGAGAGCTCCGAGATCCGGGCCTCCCAAGGGATGTCGCTGACCAGCCCGGAGATGACGTCGCGGATCTTCGGGTCCGAGGCCCACTCGTGGTCGTCCGCGTCACCGACGATCGAGTAGCCCACAGTGTGGTCGAGATCAAGGTCATCGGACTGGTCCAGCACGCCGAACTGCACGCCTTTGCGCCGGGTCACCTTCCCCGAGTCGGGTTCCAGGCGTCCGGTGAGCATGCCCAGCAGAGAAGATTTGCCGTCGCCGTTGCGACCGACGACGCCGACCCGGTCGCCTTCATTGACGCCGATCGTCACCGAATCGAAGACAGTGCGGGTGGGGAATTCAAGGTGTAGGGCTTCGGCCCCGAGAAGATGTGCCACCCATCCAGGGTAATGCCCCGGTTCGGGCGCCAGTTCCATCGGAGGGTCACCTGTGGTTTCATCTCGTGAGTGCGCGCATGCGAAGATGGACCAGCGCGTGGCCGGGAACTGTTGTGCTTGGACGTCCGAGCACCGAGGCCCCGGACGTCGCACTCCGCCTTGGTGTAATGGCAGCACGCCAGCCTTTGGAGCTGTGCAGTCTAGGTTCGAATCCTAGAGGCGGAACGGCACTCATCTGTACAGCCGGGCCCATCCACACCGGAGGGGTCCAAGAACCGCTTCGAGGAGCAGCCTTCGTGACCATGCCCCAGGCAGAGCAGCACATCCCATCCCCGCACCCGGCAGCCGAGAGCGCTGCGCCCGGGAGCGCCGCGCGTCCGACCGCGGTGATCGTCCTCGCCGCAGGCGCCGGGACCCGGATGAAGTCGGCCACGCCGAAGATCATGCATCCCATGGGAGGCGTCTCGATGATCGGGCATGCGCTGGCCGCGGCGAAGGGCCTGGACCCGCACCATCTGGTCGCCGTCGTGCGCCACCAGCGCGAGAAGGTGGCCGCCCACATCAGCCAGCTCGAGCCCGCGGCCGTCATCGCCGATCAGGACGAGGTCCCCGGCACCGGACGCGCCGTGCAGGCCGGACTGCAGGCGCTCACCGCCGCGGGTGCTCCCGCCGAGACCGGCACCGTCGTCGTCACCTATGGTGACGTGCCGCTGCTGACCTCGCCGATGCTCGCCGAGCTGGTGAGCACCCACGAGGCCGGCGGCCATGCCGTCACCGTGCTCTCCGCCGTGCTGTCCGACGCCGCGGGCTACGGCCGCATCCTGCGCAGCCGGGACAACCCGCAGGACGTGCTCGGGATCGTGGAGCACAAGGACGCCACCGACGAGCAGCGCAGCATCACCGAGATCAACTCCGGGATCTACGCCTTCGACGCCGCAGTGCTCAACCGCGCGCTGGCCCAGGTCACCACCGAGAACGCGCAGGGCGAGATGTACCTCACCGATGTCCTCTCCATCGCCCGCGCCGAGGGCGGCAGGGTCTCCGCCGTGGTGACCGAGGACCGCTGGCAGGTGGAGGGCGCCAATGATCGGGTGCAGCTGCAGGCGCTGGGCGCCGAGCTGAACCGGCGCAATGTGGAGCGGGCCATGCGCGCCGGCACCACGGTCATCGACCCGGCCACGACCTGGATCGACTCCACTGTGACCCTGGAGGAGGACACCACGATCCTCCCGGGCACCCAGCTCCACGGGGCCACCCACATCGGCCGCGATGCCGTTGTCGGCCCGGACACCACGCTGACCGATGTGATCGTCGGCAAGGCCGCCACGGTCACCCGGGTCCACGGCTCGGGCGCGCAGATCGGCGACGGGGCCAGCGCGGGACCGTTCACCTACCTGCGCCCCGGCACCGTCCTGGGCGAAGAGGGCAAGATCGGCGCGTTCTACGAGACCAAGAACGTCGAGATCGGCCGCGGCAGCAAGCTGAGCCACCTGGGCTACGCCGGGGACGCCACGATCGGCGAGTTCACCAACATCGGCTGCGGCAACATCACCGCCAACTACGACGGCGAGAACAAGCACCGGACCGTCATCGGCTCCCACGTCCGCACCAGCTCCAACACCGTCTTCGTCGCCCCGGTGGCGGTCGGTGACGGCGCCTACACCGGAGCCGGCGCCGTGGTGCGCAAGGACGTGCCGGCAGGGGCCCTCGCGCTGTCGATCGCTCCGCAGCGGAACGCCGAGGGCTGGGTGCAGGCCAAGCGGCCCGGATCCTCAGCGGCCGACGCCGCCCGGGCCAGTGACGCCCGGGCCGGCGACGCTGGGGAGTCCGACGGGCGGAGCGCGCACGCCCAGCAGAACACCAAGAACTCCGACTAACGTTTCACCAGGCACGAACCCACCAGCAACGCCGGCGAGAGGCAAGAACACCCATGGACGAAATCAGGCTGAGCGGGGAAAAGACCCTGGTACTGGCCTCCGGGCGGGCACACCCGGAGCTGGCAGCAGAGATCGCCGAGGAGCTCGGCACCGAGCTGCTGCCGATGAGCGCCTACGACTTCGCCAACGGGGAGCTCTACGTCCGCTCCTCCGAATCGGTCCGCGGCAAGGACATCTTCCTGCTGCAGTCCCATCCGGCGCCGCTGAACAACTGGCTCATGGAGCAGCTCATCATGGTGGACTCGATGAAGCGAGCCTCCGCCAAACGGATCACCGTGGTCTCCCCGTTCTACCCCTACGCCCGCCAGGACAAGAAGGGCCGCGGCCGTGAGCCGATCTCCGCCCGACTGGTGGCCGACCTCTATAAGGCGGCCGGCGCGGACCGGATCATGAGCGTGGACCTGCACACCGCGCAGATCCAGGGCTTCTTCGACGGACCCGTGGACCATCTCTTCGCGGTGCCGCTGCTGGCCGAGCACATCCGCAGCCGGGTCACCGAGGATGAGATCACCGTGGTCTCCCCGGACACCGGACGTGTCCGTGTCGCCGAGCAGTGGGCCGAGCGTCTGGGCGGGGCTCCGCTGGCCTTCGTGCACAAGACCCGCGACGTCACCCAGCCGAACAAGGCCGCATCCAAGCAGGTCGTCGGTCATGTGGAGGGACGCACCTGTGTGCTCATCGACGACATGATCGACACCGGCGGCACCATCTCCGGCGCCGTGAAGGTGCTCAAGGACGCCGGCGCGAAGGACGTCATCATCGCCGCCACGCACGCCGTGCTCTCCGAGCCGGCCTCCGAACGCCTCGCGAACTGCGGTGCGCGGGAGATCGTGGTGACCAACACCCTGCCGATCCCCGAGGAGAAGCGCTTCGAAGCTCTCACGGTGCTCTCGATCGCCCCGATCCTTGCGCGGGCGATCAAGGAGGTCTTCACCGACGGCTCGGTGACCTCCCTCTTCGACGGCCACGCCTGAGGGGCGCGACAGAGGGCAGCGTTACGGCCGGGTGGCCCAGGAGACGACGACGTCGCCGATGAAGCGCCGCATCCGGTCCTGGCGCGGCTCCGTGGTGAAGTCCGGGTCGAAGAGGTAGCTGAACGTGTAGCGGTTGGCGACCTGGAAGACGCAGTAGGAGCTGATCAGCAGGTGCAGGTCCAGCGCGTTGACCTCGTCGCGGAAGACGCCCTGCTTCTTGCCCTGGACGATGATGCCGTCGAGGATCGTCACCGCCGGCCTGCCCAGATCGCTGAGTGATTCCAGCTTGCGGATGTACTGGCCGCGGTGGATGTTCTCGATCGAGACCAGCCGGATGAAGGCAGTGTTCCGCAGGTGGTGCTCGTAGGTGAGCTCGGCGAGCTGGCGCAGCGCATCGATCGGATTCAGCTCATCGACTTCCAGCGTCTGCTCCGCCTTGCGGATTCCGCGATACGCGTTGTCCAGGACAGCGAGATAGAGCTGTTCCTTGCCGCCGAAATAGTAGTAGATCATCCGCTTCGTGGTGCGCGTGCGGCGGGCGATCTCATCGATGCGGGCCCCGGAGTATCCGTCATCGGCGAAGACCTCTGTGGCCACGGCGAGCACCTCGGCGCGGGTGCGCACGGCGTCGCGCTGACGGGGCGGCGTCTGGGTCACAGTATTCTCCTCTGGGTTCGCCGCGAGAGTATCAGATACCCCCTCAGCCAGGCTCTGCGGTCTCATGCCCCTGTCAGGAGGCGTCTTGGGTTCTCCACCAGCAGCTGGTGCTCCAGCGCAGCATCGACACCCAGGGCGCGCAGCCTCGGCAGGATCCGCCGGTGCAGATGGTCCATGCTCCACTGTGGTGCATGAGCGGCGCGCCAGGAGGGAGGAGTGATGCGGCTGAACACCGCGGCGTCGTGGGAGAGCAGAAGCCTGTCCTGGTAGCCGAGCTCCAGCAGCGCCAGCAGCATGCGGATCCGATCCTCGTCGGAGCCGGTGTGGCTCATCCCGAAGCGGTCGAAGCCCAGGAAGGATCCCGCGTCGGCGAGTTCGCGCAGGTAGCTCAGGTCTGTGGAATCTCCGCTGTGCCCGATGACCACCCGTTCCAGATCGACGCCGAGCTCGCCCAGCAGACGCTGCTGGTCCAGCCCGCCGCGGGAGGCAGGATCGGAGTGTGTGGTGATCGGGACGCCGGTGCTCCGGTGGGCGTGTGCGGCGGCGGTGAAGACGTGGGCCACGTCCGTGGTGATGCCGGCACGGTCCGAACAGACCTTCAGCATGGCTGCGCGCAGGTCGGTGCCGGCGATGCCCTGCTGAATGTCGCGGAGAAACAGCTCCACCAGCGGATCGGGACCCTCCACCAGGCGGCCGGGCCCGTTGAGCCGGAAGAAGTGTGGCAGCACGTCGCTGGTGTACCAGCCGGTGGACACCAGGATGCGGACCGAGGTGCGGCGGGCCAGCTCAGCGACCCGCCGCACGTCTCGTCCCAGACCGGGGACGGTGAGGTCCACGATCGTGTCCACGCCCAGCTCTGCCAGTCCCTGCAGCTGCGTCTCGGCCCTGGCCATGACGGCGGCCTCGTCCCACTCGGGGTGGGGGAGGTCGCGATCCAGCTGCGGGTCGCTGACGATCAGATGTTCGTGCACCAGAGTGGTGCCCAGCTCGGCGCCGGGCACCTCTCCGGTCAGCGTGGGGATCATGCTGGACATGGGGTCAGATCACTCGCTGGTGGAGCGGATGGCCTCGAAGGTCGCCAGCGAGTCACCCTCGAGGGCCTCTTCGAGGTTGGCCACGGTCTGCTCCTGGAATGCCTCGACGTCGACATCGTCGTTGACCTCCCACTCACCGCCGTCGCGCCATTCGGCCAGAGTCTCCTCCTCGTCGGTGGCGACGCAGTCGGTCACCTCGGTCACGGCGGATTCCACGGCGCTGTTCAGCGCCTCCTGCTGGTCCTCGTCGAGCTCGTTCCACCGCTCCGACATGATCACCAGGTTGGTGTTCAGCTGGTGCGAGCTGAGGTTGAGGTAGTCCTGGACCTCGTTGAGGTTCTCCGACTCGATGTTGGTGATCGGGTTCTCCTGGCCGTCCACAGCACCCTGCTGCAGCGACAGGTAGAGCTCCTCATAGGCGACCTCCACCGCGTCGGCACCCATGGCCTCGGCGTTCATCAGGAACTGCGGTGACCCGGGGAAGCGGATCTGCATGCCCGACAGATCCTCGGGGGAGCTGATGGGCTCGTTCGAGGTGAAGTGGCGAGCGCCTGCGGACCAGGCGCCGAGGGTCTGGATGCCGGCGGACTCGGCGAAGTCGTCGACGACCTGCTGTCCCTCCTCGCTCTCCATGAAGCGGGCGAGGTGATCGGCGTCGTCGAAGGCGTAGGCGGCGTCGAGCACGCTGATCGGCTCGTAGACCGCGCCCAGGGCCGAGGCGCCCTGGATGTCGATGTCCACGTCGCCGGAGGCCACCGAGGCGATCCGGTCGGCGTCGCCGCCGAGCTGGCTGGAGCCGTAGATCTCGATGGTGAGTCCGACGTCGGCGGCCTCGACCTCTTCCTTGATCACATCGGCGCCGCAGCGGGCCTGGGGCTGATCATCGTTGTAGCTGTGCGCCAGGGTCAGCTCCACAGACTCGCCGCCACCGCCGCCGTCACCGCTGGCCTCCTCGTCGCCTCCGCCGCAGGCGGTGAGGCCCAGGATGGGAAGTGCCGCGAGGACTGCGGCCTTGCTCAGGGTGTTGTATCGCTTGGACATGATGGGTGTTCCTTTCATCGGTGCAACGCTGCACGCGGGTGTGGTGATTCAGCTTCGATCAGGGCATTGAGGTCATCGAGCATGGCCCGGCGGTCCGCGGTCTCGCCGGTGAAGATCTCGAAGGCGTCGGCGGCCTGGTGCATGGCCATGCCGAGCCCCGAGACGGTGCGGCAGCCACGTTCCTCGGCTGCGCGGAGCAGCACCGTGTCCACCGGTCGGTAGACCACATCGGCCACCCAGTGCTGCGGCTGCAGCAGGTCGGTGTCGAAGGGCGAGCCGGGGTGATGCGCCATGCCGAAGGGAGTGGCGTTGACCACGCCGTCGGCACGTTCCATGAGCTGGGGCAGGTGCTCGGGTTGAGCCTGCTCAGCGGTGAAGCCATGCGTGGTGTGCAGGCTGTGAATCAGGGAGGCGCTCTTGTCGAGGTCCACGTCCACCAGGCTCAGACTCGTGACCCCGCGCATGACCAGCGCATGCGCCACGGCCGAGCCGGCGCCGCCGGAGCCGACCAGCACCACGTCTCCGCAGGCGGTTTCGCCCAGGCCGTCGTCGATGCAGGCCTGGAAGCCGGTGACATCGGTGTTGTGGCCGAGCGTGCCGCCGTCGTCGCCGAACACGACGGTGTTGACCGCGCCGATCATGGCGGCGGAGGGGGCCAGGTCATCGAGCAGCGGCAGGACGGACTGCTTCGCCGGGAAGGTGATGTTCAACCCGTTGAAGCCCAGGCGTCGGGCCATCTGCAGCAGCTGCCCGAGCTCTTGGTCGCTGTCCTGGCCGCCGGCGAACTCGATGCTGCGGTAGATGTAGCGCATCCCGTGCCGGGAGCCTTCGAGCTCATGCATGGGCGGAGTCAGCGAGGGTCCCACGCCGTGGCCGATCAGCCCGGCGAGGATGCTGCGTCCGGTGTCGGTGCTTCTCACAGTCCGAGCACCTCCGGGAAGAACATCAGCGCGTCGGGGAAGATGATCACGAGCAGGAGCACGATCACCGCCGGCATCGCGAACGGCAGGGCTCCCTTGAAGACCTCTCCCACGCGGGTCTCGGAGACCGAGGCGGTCACGAACAGCGCCGTGCCCACCGGCGGGGTGAGCAGGCCGATCATCAGCGAGATGATCAGCACCACGCCGAGCACGATCGGGTCGATCTGGTACTGCAGCGCGATGGGCAGCAGGATCGGCACCACGAGCACCAGGATGGCGGTGGCGTCGATGACCGTGCCCAGGATGAGCATCAGCAGTGCGACCAGCAGCAGGAAGACCAGCGGGCTCTCGGTCAGGCCCAGCAGCGTCTCGGTGAGCAGCTGAGGCAGCCGCTCCAGCGCCATGATGTGTCCGAGCAGAGCGGCGGAGGCCACGATCAGCATGATCGCACCGGTGGTGATCGCGGTCTCGCGGACCGCTGCGAGGAAGCCCTTCCAGGACAGCGAGCGCTGGATCAGCGCGATCAGCAGGACCCAGAAGACGGCGACGGCGGCCGCTTCCGTGGGGGTGAACAGTCCGCCGAGGATGCCGCCCAGGATGATCACCGGAGTCACGGCCGGAAGCAGGACGCCCTTGGTGGACTCGAGCAGCTCCCGGCGGTCGAAGCGGCCGGCCTTGAGGTTCGGGTTGCGGCGGACCAGGATCCAGACCACCACGCAGAGCCCGAGGGCCATCAGCAGCGCCGGCACCACGGAGGCGGCGAAGAGCGCACCGGTGGAGGCCGCGGCGAGGCCGGCGTAGATGACTGCCGGGATGCTGGGCGGCATCACCGGGGCGATCAGTGAGGACGCGGCGGAGAGTCCGGTGGCGAAGCGGCGGGTGTAACCATTGCGCAGCATGGCAGGGATCTGCACCTTGCCCAGCGCGGCCGCATCGGCCACGGCCGAGCCGCTCATCCAGGAGAAGCCGACGCTGGCGCCGACGGTGACATAGCCGAGGTTGCCGCGGATCTTGGCCAGGGAGGCCATGGCGAAGCGGAAGAGCCGGTCGGCGAGGCCTGCGTGGTTGGCGAGCGTGCCGAGGAAGACGAACAGCGGCACGGCCAGCAGCGGGAAGCTCTGCACCGCGTTGGTGACCTGGCGCAGGCTCGTGCCGGAGGACTGGCCGTCGAGCAGCATGTAGACCAGGGAAGGTCCGAGGAACGCGAAGGCGACCGGCACCCGGAGCAGGAGCAGGAGGGCGATCGCGACGCCCAGGAGAATGAGAGTCACGAGTTGTCCTCCGTGGTGTCGGGCTTCAGTTCAGCGGCCTGCAGTTCAGCAAGGGGCATGATGGGGCCGTGCTTGGCGATCATCCACGCGGCGACCAGTGATCGGATGACCGTGCTGACCATTCCGGTGAGCACCGGGATGTAGACCAGCGCCATGGACATGCCCAGCACGGGGGAGCGCAGGGCTCCCTGGGTCTGGACCAGGCCCCAGGCCTCGTTGGTCAGGCCGATGGCGATCACGGCGACGATGAGCAGCGATCCCACCTGCACGGTGCGGATGAGCCGCGGCGCCGGGAGGGTGTCCACCACTTCGAGGGCGATGTGTCCGCGCAGGGTGATGAGCACACCGGCCACGGAGAAGGTCATCCAGGCCAGGCCGAAGCGGGAGATCTCACCGGTCCAGGCAATGCCCTCGAAGGGGGTGTAGCGCTGGGCGGCCTGGGTGAAGACGAGGACGAGGATCACGAGAAGCATCACGCCGGCGAAGCCGAGCTCGATGCGCGTGAGCAGGTCCACCACTCGGCGACTCAGGGGTTTCCTGGTGTTGATCACGGGGTTCCTTTGATCACGAAATAGTGGCGTGCGCCACAACGACTAGAACAAACGTACCGGTTCGTACATTAGGTGTCAAAGCTCACTCTCCCAGCGGCAGAACCCGCCTGTCTGCGGCTGTGGGGAAGCTTTTGCACGGTCCCGCATGTTGCACCGGACAGGCATCCAGGCGCGACCGTCTCACTCGACCGACTCACTCGACCGACTCACAGGAGCAGCTATGGAACCCCAGACCGACACAGGCGCCACCGGCAACACGGCCGACACGGCCGAAACAGCCGACACAGGCGACACGGTTGAGCAGCAGCGTCCGCAGGGCACGGAGTTCGACGTCATCGTGATCGGCGGGGGAGCCGTGGGTGAGAATGCCGCGAACGGGGCGGCCCAGGGCGGTCTGAGCGCGGTGGTCGTGGAGGCTGAGCTGGTGGGCGGGGAATGCTCCTACTGGGCATGCATTCCCTCGAAGGCGCTGCTGCGTTCCCCGCAGGTGCTGCGCAATGCCCGTCAGATGCCGGGAGCCGCGGAGGCCGTGACCGGAGTGCTCGACGTCGAGGCTGTGCTGGCCCGCCGTGATTCCTTCACCAGCGGCTGGAAGGATGACGGGCAGGAACAGTGGCTCGACGGCGCCGGGATCAGCCTGATCCGCGGCCATGGTCGGATCACCGCTCCCAGGCAGGTCACCGTCACCTCCTCCGCGGGGGAGCAGACCACGCTCACCGCGCGGCATGCCGTGACCATCGCGACCGGCTCGGTCCCGGTGATCGCCCCGATCGAGGGCCTGCGGCAGGCTCAGCCCTGGACCAGCCGTGAGGCCACCAGCGCCCACGCCATCCCGGCAAGCCTGGCGATCATCGGCGGCGGAGTCGTGGCCACGGAGATGGCCAGCGCCTACGCCGCGCTCGGCTCGCAGGTCACCCTCCTGGCCCGCAGCGGACTGCTCGGCGGTATGGAGCCCTTCGCGGGTGAACTCGTGGGCAGGGCCCTTCAGGACCAGGGCGTCACGCTGCGGCTGAACACGTCTCCAGAACGGGTCTCCCGCACGGCTGACGGGGTGCGGATCGAGACCTCTGCGGGGGATGCTGTCCTGACGCAGGAGGTGCTGGCCGCAACCGGGCGCTCACCGCGCACCGATGACCTGGGTCTGGAGACCATCGGCCTGGAGCCGGGGACCTGGATCGACACCGACGACACCATGCTGGTCCACGGGTTCGACTGGCTCTACGCCGTGGGGGACGTGACCCACCGGGTCCTGCTCACCCACCAGGGCAAGTATCAGGCCCGCGCGGCCGGGGATGTGATCGTGGCGCGGGCCAAGGGCGCGCCGGTGCAGGATCAGCCCTGGGGCGCCCATGTCGCCACGGCGGATCATGCCGCCGTGCCGCAGGTGGTCTTCAGCGACCCCGAGGTCGCCTCGGTGGGGCTCACCGCCCAGGCCGCCCGGGAGGCGGGCCACACCATCCGCGTGGTGGACTACGAGCTGGGCGACGTCGCCGGCACCGCGCTGAAGGCCGAGGCCTACGCCGGGACCGCACGCATGGTGGTCGACGAGGACCGGCAGGTCATCCTGGGCATGACCTTCGTCGGCTCCGGCGTCGGCGAACTGCTGCAGGCGGCCACGATCGCGGTCACCGCCGAGGTGCCGATCGGCCGACTCTGGCACGCGGTCCCGGCCTTCCCCACCGTGAGCGAGATCTGGCTGCGCCTCCTGGAGAGCTACGGCCGGCCACAACAAGGCTGAGCGGCGGATTCTCGTGACACCTGACCCCGAGAACCCAGCCAACTGGTCGGAGAATCCGCCCCTCAACGCGGGGCGGACCGCTCTGGATCCTCGTCGACCTTCGCGGGTGGGCCCGACCAGCGGCCGGAGCGCACACCTTTGAAGTAGATCCTGCCCAGCACCAGGGAGCCGATGAACAGCACGATCATCGGCACCAGAACGATGTAGACGCTGCCGGTGGCGACCATGAGCGGGACAGACAGGGCGGTGACCAGCCCGCCGCCGAAGAACGGCTCGAAGAACAGCTGCTTATAGCCGAACGCCTCCAGCGCGGGAGATTCGTCGTTCGGATCGGCCACCCGCAGCAGGACCAGTCCGGTGGCCGTGACTCCCATCGACTGGCCGAAGTCAGCGATGCCTCGCTCCAGCCAGAACTCCGGGATGATGCGCGGGGTGAGGACCACCAGCATGGTGGTGCAGAACAGGATCCCGGCGATGGAGAGGATCAGGAAGGTCTCCCAGTAGCTGGCGATGACGTCCAGCGAGATCGTCGCCAGTGCGGCCACGATCAGGATGTCCAGCGAGAGTCCCTGAATGCGCTTCATGGTCTCGTGATCCACCAGCCGGGTGTTGCCGGTGCGGTCCAGGACGACCTGGATGATCACTCCGCCGATCATCGCCAGCGGAAAGAGCGGGACATAGCTGTACTGACCTGACAGGTTAATCAATCTGGTGATGGGAGCCTTGTTCCCGCAGGCGGTGTGGGGCCGGTGATGATTATATTCGTGGAGCCATCCCGCAAGGTCATCCCGGCGCTGTGTCTCGCTGGTATAACAACGCGCATAACCCCACCCATCAGCCAGGGTGCGATGGAATCGTTCGATCTTGCCGTTGGTCTGTGGCCGGCGAGGCCGAGTCCGGCAGTGCCGGATGCCGAGTTCGATACATGTGTCTCGCCACAGGTGTGAGACGTAGGCCGAACCGTTGTCTGAGAGAACCCTTCGGGTGGTGACCCCGCGCTCGGCGAACCACGTCACGGCCCGTTTCAGCACCGCGGTGGCCGTGGCGGCGGTCTCGTCATCGTGGACCTCGGCGTAGGCCACCCGGGAGTGGTCATCGATCACCGTATGCACGAAGGCGTACCCCATTTTGGGGTTGCGATACTGATTCTTCGGCTTTCCCAGGGTCGCGGCCCGGTTCCGTCCACCCTGGGAGCGACCTACGAAGCGCCAGCCGCCGCCGTCGGGGATGTTGCCGAGCTTCTTGACATCTACGTGGAGCAGATCCCCGGGTGCAGCGTGTTCGTAGCGGCGAACGGGCTCACCGGTGGCCCGGTCCACATGGGCGAGCCGATGCAGCCCGCACCGAGTCAGCACCCGGTGAGCGGTCGAGGGAGCGACCCCGGTCGCGGCGGCGAGCTGGACCGGACCGACCCGCTTACGAAGCCGCAGCGACACGATCCGCTTCGTCACCGCAGGCGGGGTCTTTGCCGGCATGCGGTCTGGACGGCTGGAGCGATCGGCCATCGGCTCCCCGGCTGCGTACCGGTCCGCCCAGCGCTTCACGGTCGGCCAGGCGCATTGAAACCGTGCCGCGACTTCGGAGATCGGGACGCCTCGATCGATGACCAGCTGGGCGACCTTCAGGCGGTGACGCGGAGTCAGAGCAGCGTTAGCGTGGGACATGGGAGCCTCCTGTGCGTGAGCGGATACTTAGGCAGTTCCACTCCACCGCAGGAGGCTCTCTTTGTGCCAGGGTTCAGATCAGCGGATCACACAGAGTTAACCAACGTCCCCGGTCAGTACACATAGCCCAGCAGGGTGAGTCCCTCCTCCGACCAGGGCGACCCGGGCTGCCCCCACAGCTGATCCTCGACCCAGACCAGCCCTTCCAGGATGAGCCATCCGATGATGATGGCGAGCCCGACCACGGCCACGTGCAGGGTCAGCGGCTCGATCGAACCTGGCCGAGAGGTCATCCGGCCGGTGGAGACTCGCTCGTCGTCGCTGTAGAGCCCGCGCAGCTCGGCCTTCGACTGCTGGGAGATGCTCTTGATCACGCGAGTTCGCCCGGTGCGCACTCCCCAGTTGATGACTGAGATGCCGATGACGATCCCGAAGACGAGGCCCACGGTGGCGATCGCCAGGGCAAGGTCGGTGGCTTCAGGCATGCCCATGTCCTCGAAGGCCGGCTGCATGCCGGCCGCAGTGCCGTGGCCACCCTCGAAGGCGATCTCGATCAGCGCGCCGAAGACGGGATCGACGCCGAGCAGCGGGGAGAGCACCAGCAGCCCCAGCACGATGCCGACCACGTACTGGCCAGAGCCATAGGCCACCCCGATGGAGAGCTGCGGGCCGACCAGTTTGGCCACCCTGACCGGGGAGGGGATCCGTGATCCCAGAAAGAGGGTGGCGAAGACCACCGAGATCAGCAGGCCAGGCAGCTCGGCCCAGACCTCCACGATCCCACTGGTGAGCAGCCCGCCGTCCTCCAGCCAGGCCCAGCCGAGGGGCTCGCCGAGCCGCCCGATGACCTGCGGCCCGAGGAGAAGTCCGATGAACCCCGCGATGATCGCGCTGGGCAGCAGGAGTTTCTGGATGAACGAGACTTTGACGCGGACGTACTTGCCCAGAAGCATCACTGCTGCCAGCAGCACAATCGCGAACCCGACTACCTCTGGACTCATCGGAGACCCACTTTCCCAGATGGACCGCCGACGGCGGCTGCGCGTGTGGGGGAATAACACCACACTTCAGTCACTGGTTGCGAGGGTTGAGCACCCCTGCACCGCTGAGCGGCGGATCTTCGGGGCATCTGGGCCTGAAAACCGCCTCAACTGCTCGGGGATCCCTCCCTCAGCGTGAGGTGGGGGGGATTCGCCGCTCAGCGTGAGGTGGGGTGCGGATGGGGCCGGCGGCGCTGTGCGGCCAGGCGAACCGGCGCATTGGCGGCGCCGTAGCCGTCGTAGGTCCCCACGCGCTGGACCATCTCGATGAACAGTCCGCCGATGCTCGGCGTGTAGAAGTGGATGAACTCGCCCGCCTCATCGCGGTCGTAGAGCAGGTTGAGCTCCCTGAGCGTGGCCAGGTGCTCGGCCCCCAGGCCGAAGCGGGCCTGGACGTCCGCGTAGTAGTTCTCCGGGATCCTCAGGAAGTGCAGCCCTCGTTCATGCGCACTCTGGGCCAGTCCGACGATGTCGGTGCAGGTCACGGCGATGTGTCGCGGAGGCAGGGGGGCCGTGGGTGGGGCCAGGTTCAACGGAAGCCGGACCGTGCCGTCGTGCGTGCGCATCACCTGGCTGCGCACCAGTCCCTGCGGACTGGGCACGTTCTCCGGAGCCTGCGCGTCCAGACCCAGCACGCTGTGGAAGAAGAGCACGGTCTCTTCGAACTCGTGCCAGCGGTAGGAGAGGTTGATGTGATCCACGGCGTGGGAAGAGTCCACCGCCGGCTGGCCGCCATGGAACTCGCTGACCCAGGTGTCCTCCGCCGGTGCGTCGTTCCAATAGATCACCGTGCCGTCCGGGGCCCCGAGGGCCTTGAGTTCGTGGTCTCCGGCGTAGGTGCGCCGGAAGACGACCGGGGCGCCCAGGGCGGCTCCGCGGGCGAGGGCCTGCCCGGCGTCGTCGACCAGCAGGCCGATCGCAGAGAGATGCGGTTCGGGCTGCTGGCTCTGCTCGTTGAGGATGATCCGGGTGGAGCCCATGGTCCAGAGTCTGACCTGCTTGGTGCGGTGCTTGCCGCGGAAGGTGAAGCCGAGCTGGTTCAGCGTCTCGTCGGCCTGGCCCAGGTCGCTGCCGGTGATCTCCACGAAGTCCACGCTGCGCGGGGTCTGTGCCGCCGGGAGCCGATCGGTGCTCCAGTCATTGGCCGCCGAGGCGCGGTCGGCCAGCCAGGTCAGCGACCGCCGGGCGTGGGCCGCCGTGCCGGTGACATCTGTCTGGCGGAAGGTGTCGTTGAAGACCTCCAGCGAGAGCGGACCGGTGTATCCGGCCTTGAGCACATGGGTCAGGAAGCTGCTCAGATCGAAGGAGCCCTCGCCCGGGAAGAGCCGGTGATGCCGGCTCCAGGAGAGCACGTCCATGTCCAGCTGGGGAGCATCGGCGAGCTGGAGGAAGAAGATCTTCTCGCCGTCGATGTCCTCGATCTCAGCCGGGTCATGTCCGCGCGCCAGGATGTGGAAGCTGTCCAGGCAGGTGCCGAGATTCGGCCGGTCCGCCATCTGGACCAGCCGCCAGGCGTGCCGGTAATCGTTGACGTAGCGTCCCCAGGCCAGCGCCTCATAGGCGATGCGGATCCCATATTCGGCGGCGAGGTCCGCGAGTCTGCCGAGCTGGGCGGCGGCGGTGGCGTCGTCGTCGATGGTCGCAGTCCCGGCATTGCTGCACACCAGGATGGTCTCCGCCCCGAGCCGGTTCATCAGCGCGAACTTCGCCTCGGCGCGGTGCAGGTTCTCCGCGAGCAGCTCCTCGGACACGCCTTCGAAGTCGCGGAAGGGCTGGAAGAGGTCGATGCTGAGCCCGAGGCGCCGGCACAGCGCGCGGATCTCCTCGGGGGATTCATAGGAGACAGTCAGGTCCGCATCCATGATCTCCACTCCGTCGAAGCCGGCGTCCGCACAGGCGTGGAGCTTGTCGGTGAGGGTTCCGGAGAGGCAGACAGTCGCGATAGAGGTGCGCATGATCGCAATGTACCAAACATTACATTCCTCGCCCATGGCTGGTGCACCTTCAGCGATCCCTCGAGCGAACGGGGGCCGCGGGAGTGGGTCGGTAGGATCGGCTCATGGATCAGGATCAGCCGGGCCCGCCGGCCGTCAGTCGCAATGAGTTCGTGCGTTCGCTGTCCACCGGGCTCAAGGTCCTGGAGTCCTTCTCCGCCGTGGAGCCGAAGCTCACCCTCTCCGATGTGGCCCGCCGCAGCGACGTCAGCCGGGCCACCGCCAGGAGGATGCTGCTGACTCTGGTCCATGAGGGCTATGCCTACACCGATGGGCGCTTCTTCGAGCTGACCCCGAAGGTGCTGGGTCTGGGCCAGGGGTACTGGTCGGGGAGGGGCTGGCATGAGCTGCTGCAGCCTTCCCTCGGCGAGCTCTCCGGAAAGCTGGCCGAGTCCTGTTCGGCCGCCCTGCTGGTCGATGACGAGGTGATGTATGTCTGCCGCGTGCATACCCGGCGCATCATGCGCATCGACCTCGCCCTGGGCACCAAGCTGCCGGCCTTCGTGACCTCCATGGGACGGGTGCTGCTCTCCGCGCTGGATGATCGGACGCTCGAGGATCGGCTGCAGGCGACGTCCCGCACCGCCTTCACCGACCGCACCGTGACCGATCCGGTCCAGCTGCGGCAGATCATCACCCAGGTCCGCAGGGACGGCTACGCAGTGGTGGATGAAGAGCTGGAGGAGGGGCTGCGGTCAGTGGCAGTGCCGGCGCGGGACAGCACCGGGAGGATCGTGCTCTCGCTGAACACCTCCATCTCCGCGGGCAAGGAGAGCGCCGCCGAATCGGTGGAGCGCACGCTGCCGCACCTGCTGCGCTGCGCCTCCGCCGTGGAGGACCTGATCCGCTCCCTGGGTGACGACGTCGCCCGGCTCACCGTTCCTCAGGGTCTCTAGAAGACTCCTGGCGCTCTGGAAAAACTCTCTCCGGCGGACTATGATCGGTGTACATAGCGCACAGATGTTTGCATAGCGAACATCACAGTGTTCACACGATCAGATGCTGGGAGCTCATATGCAGGACGTCTTCGTCTATCAGGGCGTACGCACCCCCTTCGGCAAGGTCGGCGGCGCGCTCTCCGGACAGCGGCCCGATGACCTCGCGGAGCTCGTCATCTCCACTCTTGTGGAGCAGGCCCCGGGGCTCAGCCCCGAGAATGCCGGGGAGATCGTCGGAGAGGTCATCTTCGGCAACGCCAACGGCGCCGGCGAGGAGAATCGCAACGTTGCGCGCATGGCCTGGCTGCTGGCGAAGCTGCCGGTGAGCGTGCCTGCGACCACGATCAACCGGCTCTGCGGGTCTTCCCTGGACGCGGCGATCTCCGGCGCCCGGCAGATCGCCCTGGGTGAGACCGAGGTGATCCTCGCCGGCGGGGTCGAGTCCATGTCCCGGGCTCCGTGGGTGCTGCCCAAGACCGAGCGGCCCTTCCCGATGGCCAATCTCGAGCTCGCCAACTCCACGCTGGGCTGGCGGCTGATCAATGAGCGCATGCCGTCCGAATGGACCGTTTCGCTGGGGGAGGCCACCGAGCAGCTGCGCGAGCGCCACGGCATCGATCGCGAACGACAGGATGCCTTCGCCGCACGCTCCCATGAGCTGGCCGCCCGCGCCTGGGAGGAGGGCCGCTTCGACGAGCTCACGGTGAACGTGCCCGGAGTGGACCTGGACCGCGACGAGACCATCCGTCCCGGAGCCACTGCCGAGAAGCTCGCCGGGCTGCGGACCGTGTTCCGCTCCGAGAACGGCACGGTGACTGCGGGCAATGCCTCCCCGATGAACGACGGCGCCTCTGCGGTCTGGCTCGGCTCGGCCGCCGGCGGTGAGCAGCTCGGGTTGAGCCCGCAGGTGCGCATCGCTGGTTGGGCCGCGGCGGCGAATGAGCCGCAGTACTTCGGCTATGCCCCGGTGGAGGCCAGCAACAAGGCGCTGGCGCGCGCCGGGATCGGTTGGGGCGAGGTCGGTGCGGTGGAGCTCAACGAGGCCTTCGCGGCTCAGTCCCTGGCCTGCCTGGATGCCTGGGACATCGATCCTGAGATCGTCAACGCCTGGGGCGGGGCGATCGCGATCGGTCATCCGCTGGGGGCCTCCGGGACCCGTGTGCTGGCCACCCTGGCGAAGCGCATGGAGCTCAGCGGTGAACGCTGGGGTGTGGCCACGCTGTGCATCGGCGTGGGCCAGGGCCTCGCCGTCGTCCTGGAGAACGCCAACTGAACCCCATGCCGCGCAGCGTCACCCGACCCAGCTTCCCGCTGGTGAGACTCACAGAACCTGAGGAATGGACCCATGACTGAATTTGTAGACACCGCCGCCGAGGCGGTGGCCAGCGTGAAGGACGGCTCCACCGTCCTGCTCGGCGGCTTCGGCAACGCCGGCCAGCCCATGGAGCTCATCGACGCGCTCCTGGAATCCGGCACCACCGAGCTCACCGTGGTGAGCAACAACGCGGGACAGGGCGATCGCGGACTGGCGCTGCTGATCAAGGAGCGCCGGGTGCGCAAGGTCATCTGCTCCTTCCCGCGGCAGTCAGACTCCTGGCACTTCGACGCGGCCTACCGCGCCGGGGAGCTCGAGCTCGAGCTCGTCCCGCAGGGCAACCTCGCCGAACGGCTGCGCGCCGCCGGTGCCGGCATCGGGGCCTTCTTCACCCCCACCGGCTACGGCACCAGCCTCGCCGAGGGCAAGGAGACCAGGGAGATCGAGGGCCGGCACTACGTGCTGGAGCATCCGATCCGCGGCGACGTGGCACTGATCAAGGCACTCAGGGCCGACGACGCCGGCAACCTCACCTATCGCAAGACCGCCCGGAACTTCGGCCCGGTCATGGCGGCCGCCGCCGCCCACACCGTGGTCCAGGTGCAGGAGCGGGTCCCCGCGGGTGCGCTGGACCCGGAGAACGTGGTCACCCCCGGGATCTACGTGAACACCGTCACCGCCCTCGGACAGGGTGCAGCCCAGCCTGCCGAGACGAGCCAGGAAGCGAAGGAATCATGAGCAGCCAGAACTCCTCCGAGACCAAGACCCTGGACCGCGAGGACCTCGCGCGGCTCGTCGCCGCCGACATCGCGCCGGGATCCTATGTGAACCTCGGCATCGGTCAGCCCACCAAGGTCTCCGACCACCTCAGCGCAGAGAAGAAGATCACCCTCCACACCGAGAACGGGATGCTGGGCATGGGCCCGCAGGCCCATGGCGAGGACATCGACGAGGAGCTCATCAACGCCGGCAAGATCCCGGTGACCGAGCTCCCCGGCGCCAGCTACTTCCACCACGCCGACTCCTTCGCCATGATGCGCGGAGGACACCTCGATGTCTGCGTGCTCGGCGCCTTCCAGGTCTCCGCCTCCGGTGACCTGGCGAACTGGTCCACCGGCGCGCCCGACGCCATTCCCGCCGTGGGCGGCGCCATGGATCTGGCCATCGGCGCCAAAGAGGTCTTCGTGATGATGTCCCTCTTCGCCAAGGACGGATCGCCCAAGATCGTGCCGGACTGCAGCTACCCGCTCACCGGTCTGGCCTGTGTGAGCCGGGTCTACACCGACCACGGCGTCTTCCTCATCGAACAGGGGCCGGACGGCCCGAAGGTCACGCTGCGCGAGGCCTACGGGATGACGCCCGATCAGCTCGCCGAGCGTCTGGACTTCCCGCTGACCCTGCCCGACTACAAGGGCTGAGCCGGCTGGTATAGTTGACAGCTGTGCCCAGGCGAGGGGGCGACGTCGGCGGATTTCTCCGCAGAGGTCAGCCCCGTGATCGACGAGGCGAACTGCAGGACCTCATATCCGCCACGGCGCGGAGAGCCTGAATTTCACTTGTCGTTGGCCTGGATCATTACGCATCCAACCAACGAAGGACAACATCATGGCTGACAAGATCGTCATTCCCGCGACAAAGCGGACCGAATTCGGCAAGGGCGCAGCCCGCAAGGCCCGTCGCGATGACAAGATCCCCGCAGTGGTCTACGGACACGGCGAAGACCCCATCCACGTGATCCTGCCCGGTCACCAGACCCACCTGGCCGTGCGCAACCCCAACGCACTGATCACCCTGGACATCGAGGGCACCGAGCAGCTGGTGATCCCCAAGGCCATCCAGCGCGACATCATCAAGCGCACCATCGATCACATGGACCTGCTGACCGTGCGCCGCGGCGAGAAGGTCGTCGTGGACGTCTACGTCGAGGTCACCGGCGAGCCCGCCGTCGGCTTCGAGTGGATCCTGGAGCAGGCCACCGTCTCGGTCGAGGCTGAGGCCACCCACCTGCCCGAGCACGTCACCGTGGACATCACCGACCGCGACGAGAACGCGCTTCCGGAGCACATCCAGCTGCCCAAGGGCGTCACCCTGGCTCTGACTGACCTGGAGTCCCCGATCGTCTCCATCCACGAGCCCACCGCGCAGGACCTGGGCGACGAGGAAGAGACCACCGAAGGCGGGGCTGCCGAGGGCGAGACCGCCGAGGGCGAGTCCGATTCCGAGGAGAACTCCGAGGGCAACGAGTCCTGAGCAGGACGACTCTGAACCTCCACTAGGCTCGAAGCATGGCTTCAGAGACTTGGTTGATAGCGGGACTCGGCAACCCCGGGTCCCGCTATCGTCATACCCGGCACAATATCGGGCACATGGTGCTCGATGAGCTCCTCGACCGCATGGACGCGAGCTACACACGCACCAAGGTCGGAGCCAAGGCCGTCGCGGCCCGGCTGGGCCCCGGCGGCCCGAAAGTCGTCTTCGCGATCTCCGAGGGATACATGAACCTCTCCGGGAAACCCGTGCGCGGTCTCATGGACTATTTCTCCGTGCCCACCGAGAACCTGATCGTGGTCCACGACGAGCTCGACCTGGACTTCGGCCGGGCCAAGCTCAAGCGCGGCGGCTCCGAAGGCGGGCACAACGGACTGAAGTCCATCACCACCCACCTCGGCGGAGACCGCGACTACCTGCGCGTGCGCGCCGGAGTCGGCCGGCCCCCCGGGCGCATGGACAGTGCTGACTACGTGCTGCAGAAGTTCAGCACCACCGAGCAGAAGGAGCTCCCGCTGTTCATCGGGAGGCTGGCCGACGCGGTGGAGCTGCTGATCGCCGAAGGACTGCCGGCGGCGCAGAACGCCGTGCACCAGTCATAGACACGCACCGGCCGCAGGCGTGCACCCCGCAGGGAGCTGCCTCACAGGTCCGCGGCGAGCTGTTGACGCGCGGGGCCGCAGCGAGAAGGCTGAAGGTCAGGGCGGAGCCCAGACTCGGCCGCTCCGGTCCCTGACGCTTGGCGTTCCAGGTCGAGATCGATCCACTTGGAGGCAGATCATGGCGGTATGCGACACCCGCGGCACCTGCGACAGCCGCGGCACCTGTGACACCCGTGGCACTGCGGCGGCCGGAGATCACACGTGATGACATACACGCAGCCGCAGACCCGTGACCGCATCAGCAGCTTCTCCCGGGCCGGACTCACCTTCGACGTGTCCGACAGCGGTCCATTGGACGGACCCACGGTCGTGCTGCTGCATGGGTTCCCGGCGAACCGGCATGGATTCGACGACGTGGCGGGAATCCTCAACGCTGCCGGGCTGCGCACCCTGGCACCGGACCTGCGCGGGTACTCGGACGGTGCCCGTCCGCGGCGCCGGCGGAGCTATCGCGCCGTGGAGCACCAGCGCGATGTCTCGGCACTGCTCGACGCGGCGGGGACCGAGCGCGTCCACCTCGTCGGCCATGACTGGGGCGGGGCACTTGCCTGGCAGCTGGCGCTCGCCGCTCCGGAGCGGCTGAGTCGGCTCACGGTGCTCTCGACGCCACATCCCAGTGCACTGGTGCGTTCGCTCTGGTCCTCGGCGCAGCTGCTGCGTTCCTTCTACGTGCTGGTGTTCCAGCTGCCGTGGCTGCCGGAGGCCCTGCTGCGCCGGCGACTCACCACCCTGCTGCGCAGGATGGGACTGAACGAGTCCTCAGCGATCGCGTACGGAGAGTTCATGGCGATCGACGGCCGACTCACCGGAGCGCTCAACTGGTACCGCGGGATGGGACTGCCGGATGACCGCGGCTCGCGCCGTCGGATGGTGACAGTGCCGACCACCTACGTGTGGGGCAACGGAGACCAGGCCCTGGGACGGCGCGCCGCCGAGCTGACGGAATCGTATGTGCAGGCGAAGTATCGCTTCGTGGAACTGGATGCGGACCACTGGCTCCCAGAGAACGTCCCGGAACTGGTGGCCCGGGAGATCCTCGCCGACAGACTGCACTGAGCACAAGCGGGGCGCAGCCGATGCTGGGCCCCGCCTGTGGCAGGTGCTCAGGCCCGGCGGGAGATCCAGGCGCTGACCTCGCGCGCCTGCAGATCCACGAACTTGCGCATGTACGGCTCCGCAGCGGCCTTGATCTTCTTGCCGATCAGCGGAATGTTGACGTTGACCTCGCCGCGCACGGTGGACAGGGTCTCCTGATCTCCCCGTGCGTGCAGGTTCTGCGCTGAGTCGGCCGAGACCGGGGCCGAGGCGATCTTCACCGCCGTGTCCGCGCGGCGGGACCCGCTCGCGTCCGGGGCGCTCCAGGAGTGCGTCACATGCACGCTGACCTCCCCCTTGATGACCTTCTTCGCGATCTCGGGAAGCTTGTCCGCGGGCATCGACTGTTCCGTCACGATCTCGAAGGCGCCGTCCAGGGGCCCGTTGACCTCGAAGCTCAGCAGCTTCGCGCCGACCTTCTTGGACAGGTGCTCGTTGAAGTCTCGGTCGGCGTAGGCCTCGATGATGCTCTGCACGTTGTGCTCGATCACGAGTTCGGTTTCAAGTGCCACGGATGGTCTCCTTCGTAGGTCCAGATCCTGGTGGTGGGATCTCATGCTCGGATCACCGGCGCATGGGCGCCGACGTCGCTTGCGGAACCTTCCCATTGTAAAGTTGCCGCAGTGACCATTCTGACTGTTCTCCTGCTGCTCGGCGGCCTCGTCCTGCTCGTCGCCGGCGGGGAGGCCCTGGTGCGCGGCGCAGCTTCGCTGGGCAAGACCGTGGGGCTCTCCTCGCTGATCATCGGACTGACGGTCGTCTCCTCCGCGACCTCGGCCCCCGAGCTCGCCGTGAGCATGGGAGCTGCGCTGAGCGGCTCCCCGGGCCTGGCGGTGGGCAATGTCGTGGGCAGCAACATCGCCAACATCCTCTTCGTCATGGGCCTCACCGCCATCTTCGGCGCGCTGGTGGTCAAGGTGCAGCTGATCAAGGCAGACATACCGATCATGATCGGGTTCTCGATCCTCGCCCTGATCATGGCGCTCGACGGCGGCATCAGCACAGTGGACGGCGTCGTGCTGGTCGGGCTGCTGATCGCCTACCTGGTGGTCACCGTCGTCCTCGCCCGCCGAGCGACCCGCGGCGAACGCGCGGCCGAAGCGGCGCAGGAGGAGAAGCACGAGCTCGACGTCGAAGCGGCGATCCTGCACGGCCCGCGTCAGCTGACCAAAGCACGGCGCACCTCCCGGGTTCGCGCCACGCTGATCGACCTTGCCCTGGTCGTCGGGGGAGTGGTGCTGCTGGTCATCGGGGCACAGATGCTGGTCAGTGCGTCCACCAGCATCGCCATGGTCCTCGGGGTCAGCGACCTGATCATCGGGCTGACCATCGTGGCCATCGGGACCTCGCTTCCCGAGCTCGCGACCAGCGTCATCGCCGCGCTCCGCGGGGAGCGGGACATGGCCGTGGGCAATCTGGTGGGCAGCAACATCTTCAACATCGGCGCCGTCCTCGGACTCACCGCGATCATCTCCGGCGATGGCATCGAGGTGGCCTCCGCCGCGGCGAACTTCGATCTCCCGGTCATGGTCGCCGCGGCCCTGGTGCTGCTCCCGCTGGCCTTCACCGCCGCGTCGATCGGCCGCTGGGAGGGCCTGGCGCTGGTGATCTCCTACAGCGCCTATGTGGTCTACCTGGTGCTCTACGCCTCGGGGCATGCCGCGCTGGAGCCCTTCAGCTCGGCGATGCTGTGGTTCGTGCTCCCGATCACCGCGCTGTGGCTGGCGGCGCTGGTGGGCTATGAGGTCGGTGTGCTGCGCAGCCGCCGAGCGGCCCGGGCAGGGGAGCCCTGAGTCGGGAACAGCGAGTATCCTGTGTGAGGCCCGATCTCCAGCACGACTGATCTCGTGCCCGACTGATCATCCGGCACGACTGATCTCGTGCGTCACTGAAGCTCCTGCATCGATCTGTATGCGAAACGAGGCGTCACTCTCCCATGGCTCTTTCTGGTCTGCGCACGGCACTGACGGCGAACCCCTCCTATAAGCGGGTGGCCTCGGCCGCCGCGCACCCGGCCCCGGAGCGCACCGAGGAGCTGCAGATCTCCTCGACCACCGGGCTGCGGCCCGCGCTGATCGCTGAGATCGCCGCCAAGCTGCGCGGCACCAGCGAGACCGGGACGCTGCTGGCCGTCACGGCCACGGACCGCGAGGCCGATGAGCTGGCCACCTCGCTGGCCGCCTACGCGCCCGAGGCCGCCGTGGCCCACTTCCCCTCCTGGGAGACCCTGCCGCACGAGCGGCTCTCTCCGCGCTCGGACACTGTGGGCAGGCGCCTCGGAGTGCTGCGCCGGCTGGCGCACCCGGAACAGACCGGAGGAGCGCTCGACGTCGTCGTCGCCCCGGTCCGTGCCGTGGTGCAGCCACTGGTGAAGGGGCTGGGGGACCTCACCCCGGTCAGACTGCAGGTCGGGGAGTTCGCCGACTTCGACCAGACCGTGGCCGACCTGGCCGACGCCGCCTACTCCCGCGTGGACATGGTCACCCGGCGCGGAGAGTTCGCCGTCCGCGGCGGCATCCTGGACGTGTTCCCACCCACCGAGCCGCACCCGGCGCGCATCGAGTTCTTCGGCGACGAGGTCGAGCAGATGCGCTGGTTCGCCGTGGCCGATCAGCGTTCCCTGGACGGCGAGTCCACAGCACACCCGGAGGTGCTCGACGCCGCGCCCTGTCGCGAGCTGCTCATCACCGAGGATGTGAAGGCCCGCGCCAAGGAGCTCATCGCGCAGATGCCGCACGCCGCGGACCTGCTCACCAAGCTCGCCGAGGGCATCGCCGCCGAGGGCATGGAGTCCCTCGCGCCGGTCCTGGTCCCGGAGATGGTGCCCTTCGTCTCCCAGCTGCCCGCGGGATCGCTGACCGTGGTCATCGAGCCCGAGAAGACCCGCGGCCGTGCCCATGATCTCTCCGCCACCAATGAGGAGTTCCTCGCCGCCGCATGGTCCGCAGCCCCGGACGGCGCGGCCGCGCCCCTGGATGTCAGCGGAGCCCAGATCGGCAGCGAGCAGCAGGGCCTGGCCGCCGGCGCCTTCGCGAGTCTGGCCGAGACCCGCGAAGCCTCCCTGGACCACGGCGCCGGCTGGTGGTCGATGACCTCGCTGGGCCTGGACGAGGAGCTCGAACAGGACGCCGACATCGTCTCCATCGACTCCCGCGAGCCGATCGGCTACCGCGGCAGCGTCGAAGATGTGATGACCTTCCTCGCCGAGCGCGCGAAGGCGAACTGGACGGTGGTGGTCACCACCGCCGCAGCCGGCTCCGCCCAGCGGGTCCACGAGCTGCTCACCGAGCACGATGTGCCCTGCGTCCGGGTGGACACCCTGGACGAGGCTCCCGCGCCGGGACGGATCACCATCTCCACGGCGAACGTCTCCGAGGGCTTCGCGGTGGATCCGCTGCAGCTGGCGCTGCTGACCGAATCCGAGATGCTCGGACGCTCCATCCGCCAGGATGCCGGCTCCGCCCGCAAGGTGCCCGCCCGCCGGCGTCGTCATGTGGTGGATCCGCTGGCGCTCAATCCCGGGGACTACGTGGTCCACGAGCAGCACGGCATCGGCCAGTTCGTGGAGCTCATCCAGCGCAAGGTCGGGTCCCCGCAGGCGATCAAGGCCGGCACCGCCGGCATCCGCGAATACCTGGTCCTGGAATACGCGGCCTCCAAGCGCGGCGGCGCGAAGGACCGGCTCATGGTGCCCACGGATCAGCTCGACCAGGTCTCGCAGTACGTGGGCGGGGAGGCGCCGTCGCTGTCCAAGATGGGCGGCAGCGACTGGTCCCAGACCAAGCGCAAGGCCAAGAAGGCCGTCAAGGAGATCGCCGGCGAACTGATCAGGCTCTACGCCGCGCGCATGGCCTCACGCGGGCATGCCTTCGGCCCCGACACCCCCTGGCAGGGCGAGCTCGAGGACGCCTTCCCCTATGCGGAGACCCCGGATCAGCTGACCGCCAGCGATGAGGTCAAGGCGGACATGCAGCGCGAGATCCCGATGGACCGGCTGATCTCCGGCGATGTGGGCTACGGCAAGACCGAGATCGCGATCCGAGCCGCCTTCAAGGCGGTCCAGGACGGCAAACAGGTCGCCGTGCTGGTGCCCACCACGCTGCTGGTCTCCCAGCACTACGAGACGTTCACCGAACGCTATGCCGGCTTTCCGGTCAGGGTCGCCCCGCTGTCGAGGTTCCAGACCGCCAAGGAGTCCAAGGAGACCCTGGCCGGACTGCGCGAAGGCAGCGTCGACATCGTGATCGGCACCCACCGGCTGCTCTCCAAGGAGGTCGACTTCCACGATCTGGGTCTGGTGATCATCGACGAGGAGCAGCGCTTCGGCGTGGAGCACAAGGAGCAGCTCAAGAAGATGCGCACCAACGTGGATGTGCTGGCCATGTCGGCCACGCCCATCCCGCGCACCCTGGAGATGTCCATGGCCGGGATCCGGGAGACCTCCACGCTGGCCACCCCGCCGGAGGAGCGGCACCCGGTGCTGACCTTCGTGGGGCCCTACACCGATAAGCAGGTCTCCGCCGCGATCCGCCGCGAGCTCATGCGCGAGGGGCAGGTGTTCTTCGTGCACAACCGGGTCTCCTCCATCGATGCGACCGCGGCCCGGGTCCGTGAACTGGTCCCCGAGGCGCGCGTGGAGGTCGCCCACGGTCAGATGAGCGAGTCCCGGCTGGAGCAGATCATCCAGGACTTCTGGGAGAAGCGCTTCGACGTGCTGGTCTCCACCACGATCATCGAGACCGGCCTGGACATCTCCAACGCCAACACGCTGATCGTGGACCGCGCCTCGACCTACGGGCTCTCCCAGCTGCACCAGCTGCGCGGACGCGTGGGCCGCTCCCGGGAGCGCGCCTACGCCTATTTCCTCTACCCGGCGGAGAAGCCGCTGGGCGAGGTGGCCCTGGAGCGGCTGCGCGCGGTGGCGGCGAACAACGAGCTCGGCGCCGGTCTGCAGCTGGCCATGAAGGACCTGGAGATCCGCGGGGCCGGCAACATGCTCGGCGGGGAGCAGTCTGGGCACATCGCCGGGGTCGGCTTCGACCTCTACCTGCGCCTGGTCGGTGAGGCCGTGGCCGACTACCGCGGAGACGAGGAGGAGACCTTCACCGAGGTCAAAATCGAGCTGCCCATCAACGCCCACCTGCCCCACGACTACGTCCCCGGTGAGCGGCTGCGTCTGGAGGGCTACCGCAAGCTGGCCGCGGCTGACACCGAGGAGAAGATCGCCGAGGTCGTCACCGAGTGGCAGGACCGCTACGGCGACCTGCCCGAGCCGGTCACCAACATCGTGGAGGTGGCCCGCTTCCGCAACCGTGCCCGCGGAGCCGGCATCCACGACGTCGGCACCCAGGGCCCCTTCATCCGGTTCGGGCCGGTGGTGGAGCTGGCCGAGTCCAAGCAGATGCGCATGGAGCGGATGTATCCAGGAAGCCAGCACAAGGCCTCGATGAAGCAGGTGCTGATCCCCAAGCCCAAGACCAGCGGGATCACCGGGGTGGAGCTCACCGACGGGGAGCTGCTGAGCTGGCTGAATCAGGTCTTCGAGGCGATCTTCCCGCCGCTCTGATCCGCCCCCGGGTCAGTCCCCGGACGCGGGGTCGCCGGCCGGGTGATCCCGTTCAGCGGCAGCGCCAGCGGCGTGCGGTTCACCAGCACGCCGATGCTCCAGCAGAGCAGCAGGGTCACCGCCGTGCGCAGCGGCGGGTTCTCCAGCTCGACGAGGCGCAGCAGCAGGTAGAGCACGATCGGGTGCAGGAACACGACCAGGGTCGCGGTGCGCACCAGTTCCGCGATGACGACGCCGACGCCGCGACTCCACCGCGAGGGCTCCCTCGGCAAGGAGACATCGCCGAGGCGGCCGGGCTGCTCCGGGTGCCCGAGCTGTTCAGAGCGGCCGGGCTGTTCAGAGCGGCCGGGGCGGGCCCCGCCCAGCAGGACATGGACCACCGTGGAGAAGAGCAGCACCAGCCCGATGCTGATCAGCAGCGCCAGCGCGGGGGAGAGCAGGTATGTCCCGAAGCCTGACCACTTGATGTTCATCGGCTTCGCCCCGGCGATCACGCCGCCGAATCCGAGGATCAGGCAGAGAAGCCCGAGCAGCGGCTTCGCCGGCAGCGAATGGCCCCGCGGTGTGCGCATGAACCGTCCGAACCAATGTCCGGCGAACATGAACGCCATGCAGGCAGGTGCCAGACCGATGCCCAGCGGGGTGTACGCCATCGCGGAGTCCGGCAGCTGAGCCAGCGTCAGTCCAGCCAGGCTGACCAGCACGCCCGTCCACCAGGGGAGGGCGAGCACCGCACGCAGCAGCAGCGCCGCGAAGAACAGCACGGAGATGAACCAGAAGGCCAGGAAGGGCATGTCTGTCCGGGCCCCGCCGATCACCGCCCCGGTGACGGTGCCCGGCTCGAAGGGCCACCGGCTGTGCTCCATCGCGATCACCGCAGCGCTGAGCAGCAGCAGCCAGACCAGGTAGGGCAGCGCGAGGCTGCGGGTGCGGATCTTCAGCTCCCCGGTGAACGTGCGCGAGGTGGAGAAGAAGAAGCCGGCGAGGAAGAAGAACAGCGGCATCCGCCAGATCTGCAGGTACGCCTCACCGGGCATGCCCGGCCAGGCGTGTCCGATGACCACAGCGGCCACCGAGATCACGCGCAGCAGATCGATGCCGCGGTTCCGGCCGCGGGGGGCAGAGACGGCCGGAGTGGGCATGAGAGTCAGGTCAGTCCCCGAACGACGGCGGACCTCAGCGGACGTGCGGCTCCGCCGCCGACTCGCGGGACGAGGTGGCGCGGGAGGCCATGGCGTCCAGCGGCTCACCGTGCTCGCCGTGGAGGTCCTGCTGCGCCAGGGAGTCCGAGCGACCGATGATCTCCTTGGAGACCAGGAAGGCGCCGCAGTAGAGCACGATGAAGGTCAGTCCGGGAACCCAGACCTGGTCCAGATCCCAGAAGTTCAACGCGACGATGGAACCCACCAGCATGAGGAAGACGAGCAGGAACGCCATGAAGTTCCCCACGAAGTTGCCCTGGCCCGAATAGGCCTTGACCTTGCCGTTGCTGATCATGTGCTCCCCTTAGGATGCGATGCGGACTGCGCCGCAGGCTGTGTCAGTAGCTGTCGGCGGCACCGGATGTGCTGGAATCTCTATGGCCCACGATATCAAGACCCGAGCTCGCCCCGATGCGCGTGGCGCCCGCCGCGACCATGGCCGCGGCGTCGTCATAGCTGCGCACTCCGCCGGAGGCCTTGATCCCCAGCCGACCGCCCACCAGCGAGTGCATCAGCGCGATGTCCGCAACGGTGGCACCACCGCCGGCGAAACCGGTGGAGGTCTTCACGAAGTCTGCTCCGGCGGCCTCGGCGGCGCGGCAGACAAGCGCCTTGGCATCCTCGCTGAGCAGCACGGTCTCCAGGATGACCTTGAGGATCGCGCCCCCGGCGTGGGCGGCATCGGCCAGTGCGCGGATCTGGGCTTCGACATACTCCTTGTCCCCAGCGTTGGCTGCCGCGATGTCCACGACCATGTCCACCTCCTCGGCACCGAGCTGCACCGCCTCCACCGTTTCGGCGAGCTTCGAGGCAGTGGTGGTGGCGCCCAGCGGGAATCCGACCACCGTGCAGGTCTTCACGGTGCTGCCGTCGAGCTCGGCGGCGACCAGGGACACCCAGCGCGGGTTGATGCAGACGGCCGCGAAGGAGCGGGCCTTCGCCTCGGTGACGAGACGCCGGATGGTCGCCTCGTCGGTGTCCGGCTTCAATGCCGTGTGATCGATCAGCGGCGCCATCTCGGAGGGGGAGAGGGTCTGGGTCATAACGGTGTTCCTCAAAGTCAGGGGTCGGATCTCGTCGGCGGGCTGAAGAGCACTCAGCCCAGGATGCTCTCCATGGATTTGCGCAGCTCATCGAGGCGGTGCGAGGCCTTGGCGCGTGCCTCGGTGATGACTTCCGTGGAGGCGTCGAGGCCGGGGGTGTCGGCCACCGCTTCGAGGTAGCACTTGACCTTGGGCTCGGTGCCGGAGGGTCGCACGATCACGCGGTCGCCCGCCTCGGTCAGGTAGATCAGCGCGTCGGTCTTGGTGGCCTCGCTCAGCTCGGACCCGGGCAGCGGGTCCTGGGTCAGATCCAGGGACTGCACCACGGAGGAGCCGGCGATCTCCAGCGGAGGCTCGGTGCGCAGGGCCGCGGTGACCTTGCCCAGCTCGGAGAGGTCACTGACCCGGATGGTGACCTGCCCGGTGACGAAGACCCCGGCCTCCGCGGCGATCTCGTCCAGGGCGGCGATCAGGCTGACGCCCCGTGCCTTCAGCGATGCGGTCATCTCGGCGAAGATCAGCGCCGCGGAGACGCCGTCCTTGTCCTTGACGTGTGCGGGGTCCACGTTGAAGCCGATGGCCTCTTCGTAGCCGAAGCTCATGTTCTGCACGCGGGCCAGCCATTTGAATCCGGTCAGGGTGGCGGCATGGCCGATCCCGCGCACCTGGCACAGCCGCTCGAGCAGCCGGGAGGAGACGATGGAGTTCGCGAGCACGGGCGCGGCGTCGGGCGCCTCGGTGCGAGTGGGCGTGGGGGAGTTCAGCACCTGCGGGCGCAGCGGACCGCGTTCGAGCAGATGGCGTCCCAGCAGGGCGCCGATCTCATCGCCGGAGAGCTGACGCCAGGCCTCGGTGCGCTCGTCATAGACCGCCGCGGAGAGGCGATCAGCATCCGGGTCATTGGCCAGCACCAGATCCGCATCCTCGGCCTCGGCGGTCTTCAGCGCCAGGTCCAGCGCCCCGGGCTCCTCCGGGTTGGGGAAGGCCGCCGTGGGGAAGTCGGGGTCCGGCTTGTGCTGCTCGGCCACCGGCGTCACGGTGAATCCGGCGGCGCGCAGCAGCGAGGCAACCATCTCTCCGCCGACCCCGTGCATCGCGGTGTAGACCACGTGCAGATCGCGCTGCGGGTAGGTCTCGGTGTCCAGCAGCTCCAGGGCCTCGGCCTCGTAGCTGCGGCGAGCCTCATCGGTGATCCGGTGCACCCCGGAGGTGTCCTGCGCGGCCTGGCGGGCGTCTGCGGACTCCACCAGCTCAGCGATGCGGGCGGCGATCTCGCGATCCACCGGGGGCACGATCTGCGCACCCACGCCGAGACCATCGGGTTCGAGGAACCGGGAGAGCTCTCCGCCGAGGTAGACCTTATAGCCGTTGTCCTGGGGCGGGTTGTGGCTGGCCGTGACCATCACGCCGATCTCGGCGTCGAGCACCAGCACCTGGCGGGCCAGCAGGGGAGTGGGTCCCGGGCGGTCGAAGAGATGGACCTCCCAGCCGGCGGCCGAGAAGATCTCAGCGGTGTCGGCGGCGAACTCATCGGACTGGTGGCGGGCGTCGAAGCCGATCACGATCCTGCGAGGGCCCTGGAGCGCGTCCTGTGGGTTGTCCGCCTGGCCTCTGGCCTGCGTGAGCTTCTCCTCCGCGTAGCTGAGCATTCCGGCCGCGGTCTGACGGACCACGAGCCGATTCATCCGCAGCGGACCGGGGCCGAGCTCGGCGCGCAGTCCGGCGGTGCCGAAGGCGAGCCGTCCGGAGAACAGCCGCTGCAGCTCATCCTGGGCGGCGGCGTCGGAGTCCTCGGCGCGCTGGAGCAGCTGCTCCACCGCGGTGCGCGTCGCAGCATCGGGGTCATCGTTGATCCAGCGGCGGACGTCGGCGATCAGCTTCTCGGTCATGATGTTCTGCTCCATCTGAAGAGGTTGACTCAGTGATTCGCGGGTGATCCGCAGTGATTCGCAGGGGTGCCCGAACTCAGGGACGCGGCGCGCCCACGGAGCTCACGGGCTGAGGATCCGTGAGATGACTTTGGCCAGCAGCGCGGAGATCCGCGGGCCCGCCTCGCGACCGGCCTGGAGCACCTCCTGGTGGCTCAGCGGCTCGGGGGAGATCCCGGCGGCCTGGTTCGTCACCAGAGAGATCCCGAAGACCTCCATGCCTGCCGCGCGGGCCGCGATGGCCTCCAGCGCGGTGGACATGCCGACCAGATCGGCGCCGAGGGTTCCAGCCATCGCCACCTCCGCAGGGGTCTCGTAGTGCGGGCCGGGGAACTGTGCGTAGACGCCCTCGCCCAGCCCGGGGTCGATCTCCCGGGCGAGCGCGCGCAGCCGTGAGGAGTAGAGATCGGTCATGTCCACGAAGTGGGCGCCGCGCAGTGAGGAGGTGCCGGTCAGGTTCAGGTGGTCGGAGATCAGCACCGGAGTCCCGGGAGCCCACTGTGGGTTCAGTCCGCCGCAGCCGTTGGTCAGCACCATGGTCCTCGCTCCGGCTGCCGCCGCGGTCCGCACCCCGTGGGCGACGGCGTCGACGCCGCGGCCCTCGTAGTAGTGGGTGCGGGCACCGATGACCAGCACATGCGCGCCTGCGGAGGTGCGGATCACCGTGAGGGTCCCGCTGTGACCGGAGACCCCCGAGGGGTGGAAGCCTGGGATGTCCTCGGCGTTCACCTCGGCCACCGGTTCGCCGAGCTGCGCCGCCGCGTCACCCCATCCGGAGCCCAGCGTGCAGGCGAGATCGATGGAGTCCACTCCGGCCTGCTCCAACAGTGCTCGTGCGGCCTCCTCGGCGAGGAGACTGCCCGGGGCCGTCGGATCATTCGTGGGTGTCAGCTCAGGGTGCGCGACCAGATGCTCACCGGTCTGTCCTGGGGTCCGGGCTGTGGACTGGACGCTGGTTTGTCCGGTGGGCCGGTCACCGGAGTCGACACCTGGTTGGGCAGCGGGCTGGGTCTGGGATATGTCATCGCTCACGGGGTCAATCTACCGTCTGAGGCCGACATCCGGGTGGGGTGAGCTGGCGAGATGTGCCCCCAGCAGAGAGGGGCTGGGAGCTGCCGAGGGGACATGCGGCCCGGCGTCGTATGACATTGGACGGGTATCTGGGCAGAATGGGAGCGTGACTTCCATCAACGCGCACAGCCGCTTCGCCCCTGACCGCATCGCCATCCTGGGAGGCGGGCCCGGCGGATACGAAGCCGCCATGGTCGCCGCAGATGCCGGTGCCGAGGTCACCATCGTGGAGGAGAAGGGGATGGGCGGCTCGGCCGTGCTGACTGACGTCGTTCCCTCGAAGACCCTGATCGCGACGGCGGACGCCATGCGCCGGGTCAACCTCTCCACCGACTTCGGAGTGCGGTTCGGGGAGCGCAACGGCGATGAGACCCATGCCTGGGCGGACTTCTCCAAGGTCAACGAGCGTCTGCTCAAGCTGGCGCACAGCCAGTCGGCGGACATCCAGTCCACCCTGGAGTCCTACGGGGTGCGCGTGGTCATCGGCCGTGGCAGGATCCTGCCCCCGCACAGCATCGAGGTCACCAGCGGCGCAGAACAGGGCGAGGTCATCGCCGCCGACGCCGTCATCGTGGCCACCGGCGCGCATCCCCGCGAGCTCAGCTCCGCCAAGCCCGACGGCGAACGCATCTTCAACTGGACCCAGGCCTACAACCTCACCGAGGTTCCCGAGCACATGATCGTGGTCGGCTCGGGCGTCACCGGTGCCGAGTTCGCCTCCGGCTATCGCCGTCTCGGAGCAGAGGTCACGCTGGTCTCCTCCCGCGAGCAGGTCCTCCCCGGTGAGGACTCCGACGCCGCCAAGGTCCTGGAGAACTCCTTCGAACGCGTGGGAGTCCATGTCGCCTCGCTGACCCGCGCCGAATCGGTGCAGCGCACCGAAGACGGAGTGGAGGTCTCGCTGACCAACGGCGAGACCCTGAAGGGATCGCACTGTCTGATGGCAGTGGGCGGCATTCCCAACACCGCCGGCATCGGACTCGAAGAGTGCGGGGTCGAGATCTCCGAATCCGGTCACATCATGGTGGACACCGTCTCCCGGACCACAGCCAACAATGTCTACGCCGCCGGTGACTGCACCGGGGTGATGCCGCTGGCCTCCGTGGCCGCGATGCAGGGCCGGGTCGCCGTCGCCCATATGCAGGGCGAGCCGGTGAAGCCGCTGAAGCTGCACCAGGTCGCCTCCAACGTCTTCACCTCCCCGGAGATCGCCACCGTCGGCGTCACCCAGGAACAGGTGGACTCGGGCAGGTATCAGGCCGACGTGGTCAAGCTGGATCTGGCCACCAACGCCCGGGCAAAGATGATGAACATTCGCGAAGGCTTCGTGAAGATCTTCTCGCGCAAGGGATCCGGCACGGTGATCGGCGCGGTGGTGGTTGCGCCGCGCGCCTCTGAGCTGATCTTCCCGCTGGCCCTGGCGGTCACGCACAAGCTGCATGTCGATGACGTCGCCACCACCTTCACCGTCTATCCCTCCCTGACCGGGTCGATCTCGGAGGCCGCGCGCCGCCTGCACCTCCACGTCACCGATTCCGAAGACTGAAGCGCGCATGCCCAGAAGTCCACGCGGGGGCAGCCCCGCCCGCCCGTCGCGCCCCGGCGCAGCCCCGAGCTCTGACCCAGCTCGCACCCCGACCGCAGTGGACGCCTTCGCCGAGGACTACCACGAGCGGCTGCTCGCGCTGGACCCCGAAGAGGCCACCGTGCTCGGCAGGCCGGGAGCAGAGACGCAATATGCGGACTACTCGCCGGCCGGACGTGAGGCGCTCGCGCGGATGCAGCACGACGCCCTGGAGCAGCTCGAAGAGCTCCAGCCGGCGGACGCCACGGACGAGGTGACGCTGCATGCCATGGCCGAACGCATCGGACTGGACATCGCCCTGCACGAGACCGGGCGCACCGAGCTGAACAACCTGGCCTCAGTTCCGCAGAGCGTGCGCATGGTGCTGGAGCTCATGCCTGCCGAGACCGAGACCGACTTCGGACACCTCGCGGGACGGCTGAGCAACCTGCCCGCCGCGCTGCAGGGCTACTGGGAGTCGCTGCAGGACTCCGCCCGACGCGGACACGTGCCCGCCCGCCGCCAGGTGAACGCGGTGGCGCAGCAGTGCAGAAGCTACGCCCAGCACGACGGCGCGCTCTCCGGCTACCTGCTCGGCGCCCGGACCGCAGGGGTCAGCGCGGCGACCCAGGCAGCCGTGGCCGCCGGCGCCTCGGCCGCGCAGGACGCGTACCGGCTGCTTGCCCAGCGCCTCGAGCGCGAGCTGCTGCCGCAGGCGCCCGAAGCGGACGCCGTCGGGGCCGAGCACTATCGACTCGCGAGCCGGTACTTCACCGGCACCGAACTCGACCTCGAGGAGACCTACCGCTGGGGTCTCCAGGAGCTGGCCCGGATCGTCGCCGCGCAGGAGACCGTCGCCGCCGCCATCCGGCCCGGGGCATCGATCGAGGAGGCCAAGCAGATCCTCAACGCCGACCCCGCTCGTCAGCTGACCGGGACACAGGCGCTGCAGGAGTGGATGCAGCGTCTCTCCGACGAGGCGCTCGCCGCGCTCAAGGACGTCCATTTCGACATCCCGGCCCCGATGGACACCCTCGAGTGCATGATCGCCCCCACCCAGGACGGGGGCGTCTACTACACCGGACCCAGCGACGACTTCTCCCGGCCGGGCAGAATGTGGTGGTCCGTCCCGCCGGAGGACGACAGCTTCACCACCTGGACCGAGACCACCACCGTCTATCACGAAGGGGTCCCCGGCCATCATCTGCAGATCGCCACAGCGACCCTGGTGAAGGACCGGCTGAACTCCTGGCGACGCCACGGCAGCTTTGTCTCGGGCTTCGCCGAGGGCTGGGCGCTCTACGCCGAAGAACTCATGGCAGAACTCGGATTCCTCACGGATCCCGGTGACCTGATGGGCATGTACGACATGCAGCGGATGCGCGCCGCCCGTGTGATCTTCGACATCGGGGTCCACTGCGGGTTCCAGGCTCCGGAGGAATGGGGCGCTCAGGTGTGGACCCCTGAGCAGGGCAGAGAGTTCCTTCGAGCTCATCTGCCCATCTCCGCGGCGCAGCTTGACTTCGAGTTCACCCGCTATCTCGGCTGGCCGGGCCAGGCGCCGTCGTATAAAGTCGGTCAGCGTGTGTTCGCGCAGATCCGGGCCGAGCATGAACAGGCGGCGCAGGCCGCAGGGGAGCAGTTCGATCTGCGTGCCTTTCACACAGAAATATTGGAGCTGGGAATGATCGGTTTGGACACACTGCGATTTGCGATGCAGCGATGAGACTGGTCACCGGCCGAGGCCAGGACTTCTCCGCACGTCCCGCCGCGGAGCTGGACGGAGACCTCGTCGAGCTGCGCCCGCTGCGCATGGCAGACGAGCACCGCTTCATGGCGCTGCGGGTCATCAACACCGAATGGCTCGCTCCCTGGGATGCGACCACCCCGGAGGACCCGGCCCCGCGGAATTCGTCCGCCGGGTTCAAGGAGATGACGCGGACCCTCTCCCGGGGCGCCCAGGCAGGCACGCATCTTCCCTGGCTCATCTGGTTCACCGCTCAGGGTGAACAGCCCCGACTGGTCGGACAGCTCACCGTGGGACCCATCATCGGTGGGTCGGCGCGGAGCACCTCGCTGGGCTACTGGCTGGACGAGCACCACGCCGGACGCGGCATCATGACCCTGGCGGTGGCGCTGGCCGTGGATCACCTCTTCTTCAGACGCGGACTGCACCGGGTGGAGATCACGATCCGGCCGGAGAACACCGCAAGCCTGCGCGTGGTGGAGAAGCTCGGCTTCCGCGAAGAAGGCCTGCGTCTGCGCTACCTGCACATCGACGGCGACTGGCGCGACCATCGCAGCTTCGCGCTGACCGAGGAAGAGATAGGTGAAGGACTCGTGGCGCGTTGCCGCGGATCACAATCCGGCGTCGGATAGGCTCAGCCTGTACTTCATACAGGGCAGGGGGCTGGAGATGCTGGGCATGGAACACACCGAGAGCGCGTTCCTCTCCGCAGTGGAAGGTCTGCCCATCCCCTCCTCCGCGCTGATCGCGCTGATCGCGGCGCTCTTTCTGGGCACCCTGATCCTGCGCGGACAGCGCCAGGCCAGCAGCTACGCCGCCCCGGCACCGGTCTCCGCCGAGACCGCCACGAGCACCGCCGCCGGCTCCCACACACACCAAGGGGCCTTCATGTCCGCGAACACCGAATCATCCCGCAGCCCAGAGTCTTCCGGCCGCGCTGAATCTTCCGGCAGCCCTGAGTCTTCCGGTCCCGCTGCCGTGCCGGCGCCGCAGTCCGGCGTCGAACCGATCTCGGCCCCTGCACCGGTCTCCGGCACGGAATCGACCACGGGTGCTGAACCGACCGCCGACGCTGGCCCCGCAGTCCGACCGACCCAGGGGTTCCATATGCACTGGGGTCGCACTGCGGTGGCGCTCCTCGGCGTGCTGGCCCTGCTGGCCGCCGTCGCCACCGGGGTGCTCGCGCCGTTGACGGCGCTGCCGGTCGCGATCCCCCTGGCCGCCGGCGGGGTCTTCCTGCTGTGTCTGCTCACCCTGCGCGGCATGGCTGTGGTGCGTCGGCGCAGCGCCCGGCGGCAGCGCGTGCAGTCTGCCATCGAAGAAGCCATGAATCCGCCTCAGGCCCAGGCGTGGGAAGTCCAGGCCAACCGCGGACTCTTCGACGCGCTGAGCTCGGATGCTCGCGGCGCCGGAGGGCCCGACTCGCTGCAGCAGATCGATGAGGATGGACTGCCCGTCAGCCTCGAACGCACGTTCAGCGGCGAGCACGCCGAGTCCGAGCCCGTGCTGGGCGCCGCGGCGGAACCTGTCGGGCCCTGGCAGCCGCGTGCGGTGCCCCGTCCCAAGTATCTCGACCTGGACAAGGCCCAGCGTCTGGAGCCAGCCCCGCTGGAGGTGCAGATCCCCACGCCCAAGAGCGAGGTCAAGCTCACCCAGCAACGATTCGTCGAAGCCCCCGCGCCGGTCGAGGAGACGACCGTGCGGGAGGATTCGCTGAACCTGGACGAAGTGCTCAAGCGCCGGCGCGCCTGATGTCCCACGGCATGACCGGTGCAGAGCTGGAGGCGAGGCAGCTGGCCTTCATGGAGTCCTATGACGCCCATTCGCCGGTGGCGGAGGCCATCCAGCACACCGGGGTCTATGCCACCAGCGTGCACCTCGAATCCCTGCAGCATCGGCCGGGGGCGGGCGTCACCGGGATCTACCGGGTCGCCACCGGACGTCCGGTCCTGCCCCGCGGCGGACTGGCAGGGTCCTACGCCGAGACCTCCGACCACGTCGATGAGCTCTACGTGGGCATGACCACCGAGCCAGTGTCCGCCGATGCCGACGGGGTGGTGCAGTCGCACAGCCCCTATGGCAGGCTCTCCATCTGGCAGCACCCGCTGGACCCGGCTCTGCCCGGGCTGCGCATCGCCTCCGACCCCGGCTCGGTCCGCAGCGTCTGGGGAGAGGGCCGTGACCTTCTCAGCCTCGAGACCATCAGCTACCGGCCGCTGCGGCGGGCCGTCATCGCTGCACAGTTCGACGACGGCACCCGCCTCTTCCTCAAGGTTCTGCGTGCCCGAAGGGCCGATCAGCTCCATACTCGTCACCGGCTCCTGCTCGATGCGGGAGTGCCCACCGCGGTGCCGGTCCGGGAGCCCGTGAGTGATGTGGTCGCGCTGCGCGAGGGTCCGGGGGAGTCCCTGGCCGAGTACTTCCTCGCCGACGGGGCCGCCGCGACGCTGCCGGAGCAGTTCATCGACCTGCTCGAGCGGCTGCCGACGAAGGTCATGGCTCTTCCCTCGCGGGAGGCCTGGACCGATAGGCTCTCGGCCTACGCAACGGCTGCCGCCTCGGCGCTCCCGGGGGAGACCACCCGAATCCGGGCCTTGGCGGCGCATATCAGCGCGGCGCTCCCACAGACTGACCGCGGCCCGGTGGTTCCCACCCACGGAGACTTCTACGAGGCCAATCTGCTCATGCACCAGGGCCAGGTCTCTGCGCTGCTCGACGTGGATTCGCTCGGCCCCGGACATCGTGTGGATGACCTCGCCTGTTTCCTCGGGCACATGGCGGTCCTGCCTGCTGTGGATTCCCGCTACGTCCATGTGCCCGCCGCCTTCCGACGTTTTGCCACGGGTTTTGCGGCCACTGTGGATCCGCGGGCGCTGCGAGTGCGCACCGCCTCGGTGGCGCTGTCACTGGTGGCGGGAGCTCGGGACACCCGCAGCCCGGCCTGGCACGGGAATGCCGAACACCGGCTGGCCTGTGCGGAGGCAGTGGTGGGACTTCGGGCGCCGAGTCCGGATCTGCCCGTCTGGCCCGAGCTCTAGCAGGTCAGCTTCGCATGCGCCGCTTGAGCCGGGTCAACTTCCGGCGCAGATCCGCGGCCGCCTCTGCCTTGCCCTGATGCATCAGCGCCTGGATCTGCCCCTCCAGGGCGTCCGCCATGAGCGAGGGGCTCGCCTCCCGCTCGTCAGTGGACATCCGGAAGATGGTCTCGGCCTCATCGGCGCGTCCCATCTCCAGCAGCACCTTGGCCGCGAAGACCTCGGAGTCCCCGGCCGCGTCCTCGTCCCCGGCCTCGGCGAAGAGATCGGCGGCCTCCAATCCGGCGGCCACGGCCTTGGAGCCCTCACCCAGTGCGGTCCAGCCCCGGGCGAGTGAATCGGTGATGTCGGCCCGCTGCCAGGTGGTTCCATGCTCCGTCGCCAGGGCCAGCGCGCGGTCCAGGTGATCGATGCCGGTCTGATCCTCGGCGCGGGTGAGCAGGTGTCCCAGGGAATGCAGCGCCTGCAGCAGGACCAGCGGATCCATGTCCTCGGTCCGCTCGACCAATCCCAGCCCCTGTTCGTAGTGGCTCCGGGCCAGATCCAGGCGTTCCAGCGATGCCGCCAGGGCCCCGGCGGCGAGGTGTGCGCGGGCCGCCTCTTCGGATTCGTCCACCTCGAGGAACAGCTCGGCGGCCTCGTTCCAGTGCGACATGGCCTCGACTGGGCGCTTGAGCTGCGTGACGGCATGGCCGAGACCCATCAGCGCCCGCGCGCGGGTGGAACGATCCTCGGCGGTTCCGGCCAGTCGCACGGAGAGCGCATCGAGGACCTTCTCGGCCTCGGCATGGTCCTCGAGCTCCAGAAGCTGCTGCCCGAGTGCCAGGCTGAGCAGACGGGATTCGCTGAACTCCCCGAGCTCTGCCTGCTGGACGGCGATCCGCCAGGCGAGCACGGAGGCCTCGCCGTCGTCCTCTTCGCTGGTCAGACCGGCCAGCAGAGCGGCGGCAGAGGCGGCGCCCTTGCGGACCTGGGCGGCGGCGTAGAGCTCCACCGAGGTCAGCGCGGCCTCGATGGCCTGTGCATTGCGGTCCTCGTGATGGTGGATGGTGGCCTTGAGCATGGCCATCGCCCCGCGGACTGCGCGGTTGGTCGGCGCGGCGAGCACGAGTTCGGCGGTGCTGAGTGACTCCTGCGGCTCCCCGCAGAGCAGCAGCGCGTGGGCGAGGAACATCCGGGCACCGGCAAGCGCCTCCGGATGATCAAGCTGCTCCAGGATCTCGCAGGTCTCCCGGACCAGCGGCAGCGTGGCCTCGGGTCCCTCGTCCTGGAGCCGCCGCACCGCCAGCGAGGAGAGCACATCGGCCAGCTCCGCGGAAGCGGACCCTGAGGGCTCATCCTCGGCACGCAGGTCTTCGGCGACGCGGGACAGGATCTCGCCCTCCACCCGGTCTGGCTCGCGCAGCAGCATGGCCCCGAGCTCCTCCTCCACCCGCGCCTGGCGGAAGCGGCCGAGCCGGCGCAGGAGGTCGATGCGCTGGGCGCAGAAGGGGGCGGCGGCGTCGGAGTCTCCGCGCATCTCGTGGACCCCGGCGAGCAGGCGCAGCAGCATGAGCTGATTCTCCGGCTCCTGCCCTCCGGGTGAGAGCAGACCGGCCTGGGCCGCCTCGGCGGCGCTGCGGTACCGCTCGCCGTAGGCGCCCTCGTAGGCCAGATCCAGCCAGCCGCGGGCATCCTGTGCGGACAGGGCTGTCCCACCGGCGGCCTGGAGCAGAGCCGTCAGACGCGGTATCAGCGGACTCGTCATCTGCACCAGAGTATCCCTGATCCTGCGTCATCGTAGAATGGCGGCTATGACTTCCAGCCCCCGTGCGCCTCGGCGTGTCCGCCGCGTCCCGGGGCTGACCGCCATCGCCGCGGCGGCCGCTCTCGCCGTGGTGGGCTGCTCCCCTCCGCCGGCTGCGGAGGAGCCCACGGGCAGCGCCGCAGAGCGTGCCTGGACGATCGAGGTGGGGGAGCATGAGCTGGACCAGACCATCGCCAATGTCTACGCGCTGGCACTGACCTCGCGGGACTCGCCCACCGTGGTCGAGCCGCGTGATCGGGAGCCGGGGGAGATGGTCGATGACGGCGAGGCCGATCTGGTGATCGGACGCACCATGGCGCTCGCGCAGCAGCTGGACCAGGAAGGCTGGGCCGAACTTGATCAGCCCAGCTCAGCGGATCTGCTGGCACTCATCGCCGGTGGCCTGCAGCAGGGTTCGGAGCTGCTGGAGCCTTCGGCCGCAGTGCTGGAGAGCGCCCTGGTCATCACCTCGGTCACTGCGGAGGAGCTGGAGCTCCCCACCGCCGGTGAAGTGGATGCGCCCGAGTTCGCCGACGCCTGCGATGAGCTGCGGATCGGGGTGCGCCCGGACCTGCCCGATCCCGCTCCGCTGCTGGCCGAGGTCTACGACTGCGAACCGGCGGCGATCTCGGTGGCCGGGGAGGAGGATTTGGTCCGCGACGTCATCACCGCAGAACTGGATGCGGCGATCCTCACCGCGTCCCATCCCAGCATCGAGGAGCAGGCGCTCGTGGCGCTGGCGGACGCTGAGCGAGCCTTCCCGCAGGAGCAGTTCGTCCCGGTGGTCTCCACCGAGGTGGCCGAGGAGGTGCCCGATGTGACGACCGAGCTGGCCCAGGCTCTGGACGACGACGCCCTGGTCACCCTGCGCCGGCTCACCGCCGGCGAACAGGGACTCAGCCCACAGGAGGCCGCCGAGTACTGGCTGGTCCAGGAGGGGTTCATCGCGGAGCCCGAGGACTGGGGCTGAGCAGCTCAGCCCAGACGCCGACCGATCCGGCTCGTTCCGAGGAGCAGAAACCCGACGAAGAGCACCAGGAACACCAGCCAGATGATCCCCTCGGAGACCTCCACGTCACCGATGTGCGGCACCATTCCGTATGCCGCGTAGATGGTCTCGACGCCCTGCGGGTCTCCGTCGGTGAGCGTGTTCACCGTCTCTCGGGTGTAGGGCACGCGCATGAGGGTCGCGGCCTGGTTGATGGGCAGGACGTTGATGAACGTGACGACTGCGCCGGGCAGCGTGCTGACGGTGACATAAGCCGCTGCCAGGAAGCCTCCCGCGGTGCCGACGATGGTCCCCACGGACATGAAGACCGGGTGAGACCGGATGAACGTGACGACGAAGCTCCATATCGCGGAGAAGAGCAGACAGAAGCCGATCACGTAGCCCAGCGACCGTGCCATGTCAGCCGGGCTGAGCACGACGCCGTCGCCGATCCACATGTAGAGCTGACTCAGCACCAGCACGACAGTGCTCAGTGAGGCAGAGATGATGAAGGCCCCGAGCAGATATCCGGCGATCACATCGAAGCGGCTCAGCGGAGTGACCAGAAAGTCTCGGAACCGATCTGTGGCGCGGTCTTCGACGAAGACGGCCAGGGCTGAGAGGCTGGTCGTCATCGTGGTGATCATGGCGATGTTCCCCAGCACCCAGCTGTTCACGAAGGCGTCGATGCTCTCCGGCTCTGCCTGGGGCACGTTCGTCCCCAGCGCCTCCACCTGCATGGTCGAGAGGAAGGCCATGTAGAGCACGAAGAGGATGATCGCTGCCACCAGGGAGAAGAAGATGGCGGCCGGGTCGCGGAAGAAGATGAGCAGGTTGCGCCGGGTCAGGTGGTAGATCACGCGGGAGGTCCCCCTCGGGTGATGTTCAGGAACACGTCGTCCATCGTTCCGTGGCGGAATTCGAAGTCGGAGATGTCCGGCTCGAAGCGCTTCAGGATCTGCATCGCCTCTCGCCAGTCCTCCACCGCGAGCGATCTCTCGGCGCCCCGGGGCACGGCAGCATGGCTGAACGCGGTGTCGAACGCCTCGCAGGAGTTCAGGGTGAGCCGCAGCTCGTCACGACTGTGCTCGGCACGCAGCCGGCTGGGTGTTCCGGACGCGACGATGCGACCGTGATCGATGATGAAGACCTGGTCCGCCCGCTCGGTCTCCTCCATGTAGTGCGTGGTGAGGAAGATTGTCAGCCCCAGGGAGCGTTGGAGCTCCGTCACCGTGTCCCAGACTCGCTCTCTGGAATCAGGATCCAGGCCGGTGGTGGGCTCGTCCAGGAACAACAGCTTCGGATCATGCAGCAGAGCCCGCACGATGTCAGCCCGACGCCGCTGTCCTCCGGAGAGACTGCCGTAGCGCTGGTCGAGGAACTCTTCGACCTCGAGCACCTCGGAGAGTTCTCCCATCCGTCGCCTCGCAGCGGCGCTGCTCATCCCATACAGACTTCCGCGGATGAGCAGGTTCTCCCGCACGGAGAGGATCGGGTCCAGCAGCGAGTCCTGGAAGACGACACCGATGGATCGGCGGATGCGGCGATCGCTGTGCCCGACCCGGTGTCCCAGCACCGAGACCTCGCCGGAGGTGGGCCGTTTCAAGGTGGTCAGACAGCTGATGGTGGTGGACTTCCCGGCACCGTTGGTGCCGAGGAAGGCGAAGGTCGACCCCTCATCGACGTCGAAGGACAGATCGTCGACGGCGGTGTGGGATCCGTATCTCTTCGTGAGACCGCTGACACTGATCACGGGTTCCACAGATGCTCCGTTCTTCAGTCCCCTCCATTGAGCTATATATGCTCCTCGGTGGCAAGGGTCCGTGAGACGGACGCCGAAGCGGATCGACTCTCCGAGCGTCATCTCCCGCCCTGCGGTCGCGCATAGGGCACAATCTGTTCATGGAGGAATTCGAGGACTTCACCCAGGCTCAGAAGCTCCGCAACGTCCGCTACGACGTGCGTGGCCCCATCGCGGTGGAGGCCGCCCGGCTTGAACGTGCCGGACATCGGATCACGAAGCTGAACATCGGCAACATGGCGCCGTTCGGCTTCGACGCGCCGGACGCGATCCTCGTGGACATGATCAAGAACCTGCCCACCTCACAGGGCTACTCAGAGTCACAGGGCATCTACTCAGCCCGCACCGCGGTGGCGCAGTACTACCAGTCCCGCGGCATGCGTGACGCCGAGGTCTCGGACGTGATCCTGGGCAACGGCGTCTCCGAGCTGATCACCATGGTGCTGCAGGCGCTGATCAACCCGGGTGACGAGGTGCTCATCCCCGCCCCGGACTACCCGCTGTGGACGGGCATCACCACGCTGTGCAGCGGTCGCGCCGTGCATTACATCTGTGATGAGGACAATCACTGGTGGCCGGACCCGGAGGAGATCGAATCCAAGATCACCGACCGCACCAAGGCTCTGGTCATCATCAACCCGAACAACCCGACCGGCGCGGTCTACCCGCGGGAGATCCTCGAAGCGATGGTGGACATCTGCCGCCGACACAATCTGATGCTGCTCTCGGATGAGATCTACGAGAAGATCACCTTCGACGACGCCGAGATGATCAACGCCTGCACCCTGGCCGATGACGTCTTCACGATCACCTTCTCGGGTCTCTCCAAGACCTGGCGCGTGGCCGGATTCCGTTCCGGGTGGCTGTACATGTCGGGCCCGAAGCACCGGGCCAAGAACTACATCGAGGGCTTGAACCTGATGTCGAATCTGCGCATGTGCCCCAATGTTCCGGCCCAGCACGCCATCCAGACCGCACTCGGCGGCTACCAGTCAGTCGAGGAGTTCATCCGTCCCGGCGGCAGGATCTACGAGCAGCGCAATGTCGCCCACAAGCTGCTCTCCGAGATTGAAGGGGTGGACGTCCACCAGGCCGACGGCGCGCTGTACCTGTTCCCCAGGCTCGATCCGAAGATCTACCCGATCAAGAACGACGAGGCCTTCGTGATGGAGCTGCTGCGTCAGCAGAAGATCCTGGTCTCCCACGGACGTGCGTTCAATTGGATCGACGACAACCACTTCCGCCTGGTCTCGCTGCCACCGGTGGAGGAGCTCGAAGAGGCGATCGCCGGCATCGCCGACTTCCTCGGCGCCTACCGCGACGCCTTCGCGCGCAGCTGACCGCTGGCCGTGTCAGACGTTCAGCATATGAAACAGTAGGGGCTCTCCCACCCGGAAAGGTGCAGGATAGAACAGTGCGCAACCTCAGGATGCAGGAATTCGAAGACTTCACCCAGTCGCCCAAGCTCCAGGACGTCAGGTATGACGTGCGCGGGCCGATCGCCCAGGAGGCCGCCCGGCTGGAGCGCGAGGGGCACGCGATCACGCGGCTGAACATCGGCAACCCGGCCCCCTTCGGCTTCGAGGCGCCGGACTCCATCCGGATGGCGATGATCAGCAACCTCGCCGATGCGCAGGGCTACTCTGACTCGCAGGGAATCTACTCGGCGCGGATCGCAGTGGCCCAGTACTACCAGGCCCGCGGAATGACGGACGCCGACCCTTCCGACATCTACCTGGGCAACGGGGTCTCCGAGCTGATCTCGATGGTGCTCCAGGCCATGCTGGCCCCCGGCGACGAGGTGCTCATCCCCGCCCCGGACTACCCGCTGTGGACCGGAGCAACCACTCTGGCCGGTGGCCGTGCGGTGCACTACATCTGCGACGAGGACAACAGCTGGTGGCCGGACCCGGAGGAGATCGAATCCAAGGTCACCGATCGGACCAAGGCGCTGGTGATCATCAATCCGAACAACCCGACCGGTGCCGTGTACCCGCGGGAGATCCTCGAAGCGATGGTGGACATCTGCCGCCGACACAACCTGATGCTGCTCTCGGATGAGATCTACGAGAACATCACCTTCGACGGCGCCGAGATGGTCAACGCCTGCACGCTCTCCGATGATGTCTTCACGATCACCTTCTCGGGTCTCTCCAAGACCTGGCGCGTGGCCGGATTCCGTTCGGGCTGGATCTACGTCTCGGGACCCACGTACCGGGCCAAGAACTATCTCGAGGGACTCACCCTGCTGATGAACATGCGCATGTGCGCCAATGTTCCGGCCCAGCACGCCATCCAGGCCGCGCTCGGCGGCCACCAGTCCATCGAGGACCTGATCGACCCGGGTGGGCGCCTCTTCGAGCAGCGCGAAACGGCCTATCGGCTCCTGCGGGAGATCGAAGGGGTCGACGTCCACCAGGCCGACGGCGCGCTGTACCTGTTCCCCAGGCTCGATCCAGAGATCTACCCGATCGAGGACGATGAGAAGTTCGTCATCGAGCTGCTGCGCCAGCAGAAGATCCTGGTCTCCCACGGCCGTGCGTTCAACTGGATCGATGACAACCACTTCCGCCTGGTCACCCTGCCGAGCGTGGAGGATCTCGAGCACGCGATCGGCGGGATCGCGGAGTTCCTCGCCGAGTACCGGGACGCCGCTGTCCGCGCCTAGCTGTACCGACCGCAGCGGTTCATCGAGTGACTCACCCGCTTCGACCGTGCACCGGTCTGGCGTTGGCCGGGGGTTCTCCGACCTCGCCGACGGTATGGCCGCCACAGGGGGTCTTGGTCACGCTGGCCCGCTCGATGCGCGAGACGGTGAACCAGCGCATCGCCTCGCGCAGTCGGCACCACCCGACCAGGTGCCACTGGCCGTTCGTGGAGGCGAACAGCACCGGTTCGATGTCGCGCGTGGTCGTGGTCCCGTCTCCCGATGTGTAGCGAATACGGATCACTCGCTGCTCGGCCATCGCCTCCTCCAGCGCTGAGGTGATGGTGCGAGAGGGAGGGGGAGCCGTGTTGACCCAGACGCGGCCGGCCAGCTCCTCGGCTCTCGCACGGGTCCTGGGATCGAGGACGCCCAGGATCTTCTGGATGCCGGTCGCCGCCAGATCGGCGTAGGGGGCATCGGGCGCAGCGGAGACCGCTGCCATGAGCGCCACGGCCTGAGCCGGAGACAGGTTGACAGGTGGCAGGGACGCGCCTGCGGCCAAGCCGTAGCCGCCGCCCGGGCCTGGTCGCGACCAGAGAGGCGCCCCGCTGTTCTCCAGTGCAGCGAGATCTCGTTTGACGGTGCGCACGGACACCCCGAACTGACTCGCCAGCCGCTCGGCGGAGCAGCCCCGGGACCCGTTGCGGCGCAGGGTCTCGGAGAGGGCGTGGAGTCGTTCTGTTCGCTTCACTGTTCGCCACACATCACTGTTCAGCACGCAGCAGATTCATGACATAAATAGTGACATACTGCTGCCCGCGGCGCCTCCGAAGATGGTGACATGACAACTATTGAGAGCACTCCGACCGTCATTCTCATCGCCGGCCACTGGCTGGGCGCCTGGGCCTGGGATGAAGTCCTTGAACACCTGGACGCCGAGCGCGTCCGTGCCATCGCGATGACTCTGCCCGGTCTGGACGGGAGCGATCCTGAGCGTGCGGCGAAGACTCTCGACGATCAGGCCGGGGCGGTCCTGGACGTCATCACCCGGGCCGGGATCTCTGAGGATCGGCCCGTGAGCATCGTCGCTCACAGCGGGGCGAACGCCCCCGTCAGCCTTGTCCTTGACCGGCACCCTGAGCTTGTCCGAAGAGTCGTGTGGGTCGACTCCGGCCCCGTGACGACGGGAAGCGCCTTCGCACCAGACCTCCCGGAGGAGGTGGAGGAGCTTCCCCTGCCGGCCTTCGACGTCCTCGCACAGCAGGCGAGCCTCGAAGGCCTGAGCGCAGCGGTCCTCGAGCGTTTTCGGGCCCGGTCCGTCCCTGAGCCCGGCCCCGTGCTGCGTCAGCCGGTCGAGCTCACGAACGAGGCCCGCCGCGAGGTCCCGACCACTCTGGTGTGCTGCTCGATTCCAAGCGCGCAGGTGCTGGAGCTCGCCCGAACAGGCCACCCCATGTTTGCCGAAGTCGCGAACCTCGAGCACCTTGAGGTGATCGACCTGCCGACGGGGCATTGGCCGATGTGGAGCCGTCCCCGCGACCTCGCCGAAGCCATACGATCAGCGGCTTCTCAGACCGACTGATCTGCCTCTGCTGAGCACGCCTAGCTCTGTTCCGTCAGCTCGGCGCGGACCTCCTCGAGACGGGTCCTCGCGCCGTCCAGCCAGCGCTCACAGCGGTCGGCGAGGGCCTCTCCGCGCTGCCACAGCGCCAGTGACTCCTCCAGCGGGGCGCCGCCGGTCTCGAGCTTGGTCACCACGGAGACGAGCTCCTCCCGAGCACGTTCATAGCTCATGGTCTCGATGTCCTCGGTCCGGGCGGTGCTGAACTCGGTGGTCTCAGAGGTCGCGGCGGTGCCGGTGCTGGCATCTTCGGTCATAGTGCTGCCTTTCGGTTCTCGGCCTGAGCGGCTCTGCGGTCTTTGGGGTAGATCTCCTCGGCGCGGGCGGTCAGCTCTCCGGAGGCGACCATGATGCTCAACCGGTCGCCGCCGGACACGGTGCCGGCCTCGCGCAGCACCTCCCAGCCCGCTCCGCGCTCCGCCTGGACCACCGCATAGCCGCGGTCCAGTGTGGACTGCGGGGACAGTGAGCGCACCCGGGCGCGGGTCTGCGCGACCCAGTCCATGCCGCGCCGCACCGCCGTCTCCATGCCGAAGAGCGAGCGTCGCCGCAGGGCGATCAGCTCCTGGGCGCGTCCGGTGATCATGTCCTGAGGCTGGGCCAGCACGGGGCGAGTCCGGATCGCCTGCAGCCAGTCGCTCTCCCTCCGGATCAGACGTTCTACGCCGCCCGACATGCGTTCCCGCGCGTGACTGAGGCTCTCCCGCTCCTGGGCCTCATCGACGACCAGCAGCTTGGCGGCCCCGGTCGGGGTGGAGGCGCGCATATCGGCGACCTCGTCGAGCAGCGGGCGGTCAGCCTCGTGTCCGATGGCCGAGACCACGGGGGTCCGAGCCGCGGCCACGGCGCGGATCAGCCGCTCATCGGAGAAGGGGAGCACGACCTCCTCCAGTGCGCCGCCGCCGCGGGCGATGACGATCACCTCCACCGATGGGTCCTCGTCGAGTTCGGCCAGCGCCGCGGCCACCTCCGACGGTGCCGTCGGTCCCTGCGTGGCCACCTCGCGAATCTCGAACTGCGCAGCGGCCCAGCGGGCATGGGTGTTGCGCAGGATGTCCTTCTTGGCATCGGAATTGCGACCGGTGATCAGCCCGATCCGCGCGGGGAGCACCGGCAGGGGCTTCTTCAGGTCGATGCGGAAGAGTCCCTCATCGGCGAGCCGCTGTTTGAGCTGTTCGATCCGGGCCAGCAGATCCCCGAGTCCGACCGGCTTCATCTGCTGGGCCACCAGGGAGAGTCGACCGGACTTCTCGTAGAGATTGGGCTTGACCAGAGCCACCACGCGTGAGCCCGGCGAGACCGTCCCATTGAGCCCGCCCGCCACCGTGCGCCAGGCGACGGTGGAGAAGGAGACCTCCTGTTCCAGATCCCGCAGGGTCATCCAGGCGTTGCCGTTGCGCAGGTTGAACTCCACCAGCTGGCCCTCCACCCAGGTGGGGGGCGCCATCTCGATATGCGCCTTGAGCTTGCTGGAATAGGTGCTCAGCGGCCAGGGCGTCTCGGCGGAGGTGTCCTGGGCCTGTGCCGGCTGGCTCATGCGCTGCTCCTGCTCATCGAAGAATCGTCCCCTCGACGGTGACTCCGGGAAGGTTCTGTAGGGTGCTCTACAGCCTATGCCACCGCTGCGACACGTCTGAAGGAGCCACCCCATGCGTCAGGTCCTCAGCGTGACCTCGCTGCTGCTCGCCGCCCTGCTGGCGGCGTCCTCCCTGGCCGGGTTCCAGATCAACCAGCTCCTGCGCGAAGAAGAGCCCATCCGCCAGATCGCCGGAGACCTGCCGGAGCAGGACGCCTTCAGCCGGATCGTCTCGGCCGAGCTGCTCAATCGGATGGACTCCGAGCTGCCGAGTGCGGTCTCGAGCCTGCTCGGAGACCGCGCAGACTCCACCGTGGATTCGATCGTGGCATCGATGCTGGAGAACGAACGCACTGCGGCGGCATGGGACGAGACGCTGCAGGAGACCCGTGGGGATTACACCGCGCAGCTCGAAGGGGTCTTCGCGGAGGGGACCACGGGCCGGGCCAGCGATCTGGATCTCGCCGTGGACCTGGGCCCCATGACCGAGGCGATGACCGGGCCGCTGCGCGAGGGTCTCGACTCCGCACTGGGCTGGCTGCCCTTCCTGGACACCTCGAGCTTCGAGTTTCTCGCGCCGGAGGTGGTCGTGGATGTCGAAGCCACGCTGGAGGAAGGAGCAGACCCCTATACCTGGGCTCTGCTGGCTGCAGTGAGCGAGCACTGGCTGGTGCTCGCGGCGCTGTCGGGATTCCTCGTGGTGGTGGGGCTGCTGCTGGGCCCGGGCCGAAGCCGCTGGCTGGCATTGACGCTCGGCGGTCTGCTCGCCCTGGGCCTCGGCCTGTGGATCGCGCTGACGGTGGCCTCTCCGGAGTTCGGAGCCATGCCCGATGAGTCCTCCCAGTCGCTGGTGGATCACGTGCAGCAGCGGTTCACCGAGTGGGCGCAGCCGGCCTGGTGGGTGTTCAGCGGAGCGGCGGGCGCCGCCGTGGTCCTGGGCCTGCTCGGCAGTGTCGCCGCGCACAGTCCACAGCAGCCTCGCAGGTCGGGTGCCCGGCGCGAGTCTGTGTGACGTGCCGCCGGTCCGCAGTGTGACCGGGCGAGGCGCCCGCCGGTAGACTTGGGGCATGACTTCCACCGCCACCGCCCCCAGCGCTCCGGCCCGGCGACAGCACATCGCGGTCCCCATGCCGATGGTGCCCCGCAGGCGCCGCAGCCCCGAGGAAGTGGCCGCGGCATCAACCTTCGAGGGTCCCCGCAAAGTTCTGCTGGCGGCCCCGCGCGGCTACTGCGCCGGGGTGGACCGCGCCGTCGTCGCGGTGGAGAAGGCGCTGGAGACCTATGGCGCGCCGGTCTACGTGCGCAAAGAGATCGTGCACAACCGGCACGTGGTGGAGACCCTGCAGGAGAAGGGCGTCATCTTCGTGGAGGAGGCCGATCAGGTGCCCGAGGGCGCGCTGGTGGTCTTCTCGGCGCACGGCGTCTCCCCGGCCGTGAAGCAGATGGCAGATGACCGGAATCTGCAGACCATCGACGCGACCTGCCCGCTGGTCACCAAGGTCCACCGCGAGGCCGTGCGTTTCGCGCGGGACGACTTCGAGATCCTGCTGATCGGCCACGAAGGCCACGAGGAGGTCGAGGGCACCTACGGCGAGGCTCCGGACAACACCACGATCGTCAACGGCCCCTGGGAGGTCGATGATCTGCAGGTGCGCAACCCGGATCAGCTCATCTGGCTCTCGCAGACCACGCTGTCGGTGGACGAGACCATGGAGACCGTGCAGAAGCTGCGCGAGCGCTTCCCCAAGCTGCAGGACCCGCCCTCGGATGACATCTGCTACGCCACGTCCAACCGGCAGGCCGCGATCAAGAAGGTCGCGCCGAACTCTGACCTGGTCATCGTGGTGGGCTCCGAGAACTCCTCGAACTCCGTGCGGCTCAAAGAGGTCGCCAAGGAATACGGCGCTGCCCGCGCTGAGCGCGTGGACTACGCCAACCAGGTGGACGAGGCCTGGTTCCAGGACGCCGCGACCATCGGCGTGACCTCCGGTGCCTCGGTGCCCGAGGTCCTGGTCGACGACGTGCTGCGGCTGCTCGCCGAATACGGCTACGGCGAGGTCGAAGAGATCGTCACCGCAGAAGAGGACATCGTGTTCTCGCTGCCCAAGGAGATCCGCAAGGCACTCACGCAGGCCGGCCACGAAGATGTCGGCCGCGGAGGCCGCAGGCACAACGCCTGCTCCACCTCCTGAGTCCAGGCTCACCAGCACGGGCTCACCAGCCCAGGCTCACCAGCACGGTTCCGCCCGTGCGGCGGTCGGCAGCGAGCATGACCTGGGCTGGAATACGATGAGCTCATGACGGTGCTGGGCATGACGGCGGTGATCGCCGCGGCGGTGCTCCTCGGCACGATCCTGCAGCGAGTCTCCGGCACCGGCGTCGGCCTGGTGGTCGCCCCCGTGCTCTCGATCCTCCTCGGGCCCGCCTTCGGTGTGCTGGTCACGAACATGACCACCTTCGTCTCCGGCTGCCTGATCATGATCGCCGTCTGGTCCCAGGTCAGCTGGCGCCATTACTGGCTGATCATGCCGGCCTCGGTGCTCGGGGCCATCCCCGGGGCCTGGGTGGTCGGACAGCTCAGCGCGGGCTGGCTGTCCATCATCGTGGGAGCCATCGTCGTCTTCGCGCTGCTGGTCACGGTGGCCCTTCCCCGGCTGCCGCATCTCACCGGTCGCGGAGCCGGAATCCTCGCCGGGATGCTGGGAGGCTTCTTCAACACCGCCTCCGGCGTGGCCGCCCCCGTCATGGTCATCTACTCGCGGCTCTCCCGCTGGGACCAGCGCAGCTTCGCCGCCACGCTGCAGCCCATCTTCATGACCATGGGCGCGGTCTCGGTGATCACCAAGCTGCTGATGGGCTCCGTGGACGTCAACGGTCAGGCGGGTCCGCCGCTGAGCTGGCTGTTTCCGATCATCGTGGCGACCGTCATCCTGGGGATCCTTCTGGGCACGCAGCTGGCGAAGCGCGTCTCCGTCGCGGCGACGCGCACGCTTGCCATGGCACTTGCCGGGCTCGGCGGCACCGGCGCCATCATCCGCGGTGCACTGGAGGTGCTGGGGTGACCGAGCGCAGCGCACACAGCAGGCGCCTGCTGATCGCGCTGTTCTTCATCGGTGTGGCCACCTTCGCCCAGCTCTACTCCCCACAGGGACTGCTTCCGCTCATCGCCTCGGAGCAGGAGATCTCGGCCGACCGTGCCGCGCTGATGATCTCCGCCGCCACGTTGGGGCTGGCGCTGGGGGTGATCCCCTGGTCCTTCATCGGAGACGCCCACGGCCGGAAGCCGGCCATGGTCTGGGCCATCAGCCTGGCCTGCGTCTTCGGCGGGCTCGCGGTGCTCATGCCCGGACTCTCCACCGAACTGGGCTTCGAGCTGGGCCTGGTCATGCGCTTCATCGAAGGGTTCATGCTCGGCGGAGTGCCGGCGCTCGCAGTGGCCTACCTCAATGAGGAGGTCAGCCCGAAGATCGCCGTGGCCGCCGCGGGCACCTATATCTCAGGGACCTCCCTGGGCGGGCTGACCGGGCGCATCGTGGCCGCTCCGGTGGGGGAGCAGCTCGGCTGGAAGACCGGGATGCTCACCGTGACGGTCATCGCGGTGGTCTGCGTGCTGATCTTCCTGCGCCTGGCGCCCACGGCGCAGAACTTCACGCCGGGCCGTTCCCGGCCGGGCGAGGCGCTCCGCTCGCTGACCGGCAATCTGCGTTCACCGATGCTGTGGACCCTGTACCTGCAGGGATTCCTGACCATGGGCGGATTCGTGGCGATGTACAACTTCCTGGGGTTCCATCTGGCGGGCCCGCCCTTCTCCGTCCCGCTGTGGATCGCCTCCTTCGTCTTCCTCGCCTATCTGGCAGGCACCTGGTCCTCCCCGCGGGCGGGCCGGCTGGCGGCGCGCCACTCGCGCAAGCCGGTGCTGCTCGCCGGAAACCTGGTCATGATGCTCGGCGTGGGTCTCACGCTCATCCCGCATCTGGCCGCCATCGTCCTGGGCACCGTGGTTCTCACCGCCGGGTTCTTCGCCGCCCATGCGGTGGCCTCGGGATGGGTCGGTGCCGCCGCCACGGCCGGCCGGGCCCAGTCGGCATCGCTGTACAACCTGGGCTACTACGGCGGATCCTCGCTCTTCGGCTACCTCGGGGGAACCGCGCTGCATCTCGCGGGCTGGCCGGGAACTGTGCTGATGGTCCTCGGCCTCGCGGGGGCCGCGACCCTGCTGTCCGCCGTCGTCCTTCCCCGGGACTAGTTGTACTCAGCCACGACGTCGTTGAATGCAACTGGCCTCGCGGACGATGGATGAGCTGGCCCAACGTAATGGGCGCTGATCAGGTGACAAGGACCTGACGGCCCGCGTAGAATCTGTGGGCCCTGTCACGAGATAGCGCACACCTGTCCACGACCAGCAGGAGTTCCGGCAATGACGCCTCCGCGTTCCCGTGTTTCGGGCGACCATCTGAAGAAGTATGACCCCCGCGAGCAGTCCAAGGCTGAGGGTGAAGAGCTCTCTGTGGGCGCTCGCGCTGAAGGGCTTGAGCGGCCCGCGCTGATGCGCCGCCTCATCGGCCTCTTCGGAGGGGTGATCCTCGCGCTGCTGGTGTATCTGGTGATGCCCGGCGACCTCGAGGTCTGGCCCCGGCTGACCGCCGCCACCGCCGTGCTGATGGGCGTGTGGTGGATGACCGAAGCGATTCCGATCCCGGCCACTGCGCTGCTGCCGCTGATCATCTTCCCGCTGCTGGTCCCTGCAGGAGACTTCGGTGCCGGCGAGGAGGCCGTGGGTGGCGTCTCGGTCGACGACGTCGGTGCCAGCTACGGCAACAACATCATCTTCCTGTTCATGGGCGGCTTCATGCTCGCCCTGGCCATGCAGCGATGGAATCTGCACCGCAGGATCGCCCTGCTGACCCTGCGAGCCATGGGCTCGAAGCCGGTGAACCTGATCGCTGGATTCATGATCGCCACCGGCTTCCTCTCCATGTGGGTCTCCAACACAGCCACTGCCGTGATGATGCTGCCCATCGGTGTCTCGGTGCTGATGCTGGTGGACAAGATCGTCAAGGGTGAGGACCCGGAGACCGCCAAGGAGGCTGGCGAGGAGGAGACGAACACCGCGCTGAAGTCCAACTTCGGGACGGCACTGATGCTCGGCATCGCCTACGCCGCCTCGGTCGGCTCGCTGGGGACCATCATCGGCACCCCGCCGAATGCGCTGCTGGTCGGACATATGGCCGAGAACCACGACGTCACGATCGGCTTCGGACAATGGATGCTGGTCGGCGTCCCGATCTCGCTCGTCATGCTCGTGATCACCTGGGTGCTGCTGACCCGAGTGCTGTTCAAGCCCGAGATCGATGACATTCCCGGCGGCGGCGATCTGATCCGCGACGAGCTGCGCAAGCTGGGCCCGATGTCCGCCGGTGAGCTGCGCGTGCTCATCATCTTCGTCCTCGCGGCGCTGTCCTGGGTGTTCATCCCACTGATCTCCACCAACCTGTTGGACATGGAGGACCCCTTCATCTCTGACGCGGGCATCGCCATGGTCGTGGGACTGCTGCTGTTCCTGCTCCCCGGCGGTGCCGCCAAGGGTGTTCGCCTGCTCGACTGGGAGTATGCCGCGAAGCTGCCCTGGGGCGTGCTGCTGCTCTTCGGCGGCGGTCTGGCTCTCTCCGGTCAGTTCGGCGATTCCGGGCTGTCCACCTGGCTCGGCGAACAGGTGGAGGGCCTCTCCGGGATCCCGGTCTGGGTGCTGGTCCTCGTCGCAGCGGTCGGCATCCTGGTGCTGACCGAGATGACCTCCAACACGGCGACGGCGGCGACCTTCCTGCCCGTGGCCTCCGGAGTGGCGATGGGCACCGGGGTGGACCCGCTGATCCTGGCCGCGCCGGTGGCGCTGGCCGCGACCTGCGCCTTCATGCTGCCGGTGGCGACCCCGCCGAACGCGATCGCCTACGGTTCGGGCTACGTCACGATCGGGCAGATGATCAAGGGCGGCATCTGGCTGAACGTGGCCGGAGTCATCTGCATCACCATCGTGACCATGACGATCCTGCTCTGGGTCTTCGGGCTCAGCATCTAGAGATCGGAGGGGTGTGCGGCGGACCGTTCGGCCTCCAGCCGGGGCCCCAGCGGGTTGACCTCGCTGGTCACCGCCGTGGCGCTGAGCGTCTCGCCGAGGTCCTCGAGCAGGCCCTCGGCGGACTTGGCCGTAGGTTCGCCGACCTCCAGCCTGCTCATCGCCTCCACCTTGGGCAGCACCTGACGCTCGATATTGCCGATCAGTCCGTTGTAGGCGGTGACCGCCTGCCGCAGCCGGTCCCCGGTGCGGGCCAGGTGCTCGCTCATCTTCGCGAGTCGGCGGTAGAGGTCCCGGGAGTGCTCCACCACCTCGCGGATGTTCTGCGCCAGCCGCTCCTGCCGCCATGCGGCGGAGACCGCCTTCAGCGAGGCCAGCAGCGAGGCCGGTGAGACCAGGGTGACGCCCTTGGACAGCGCGTCGTCGAGCAGATCGGGGTCCGCCTCCATCGCAGTGGAGAGCAGCGACTCCGCCGGCACGAAGCAGAACACCACGTCGGGGGAGAGGTCCACGGCCTCCCAGTATCGCTTCTTGGCGAGCTCGTCCACGCGGGAGCGCAGCGCCTTGGCCTGCAGCTCCGGGTTGGTCGCGTTCAGCGGGGCCTTGGCGTCCAGGACCAGCTGGCGCCCGCCGGGCAGATGCACGATCATGTCGGGGATCAGCAGCTGCCCCTCTGCGCCGCGTGCGCTGTGCTGTTCGGTGAAGTCCACGTGGGGAATCATTCCGGCCGCCTCGACGACCCGGCGCAGCTGCACCTCGCCCCAGTGCCCGCGCGCGGAGGTCGAATGCAGACTTCCGAGCAGCGCCTGCGTGGACTCGATGATCCGGGCATCGGTCTCGGCGGCGGAGACCAGCTGCTGGCTCAGCCGTGAATGCTGGGAGGCTCGCTCGGTCTCCATCTCCTGAACCCTCCGGTGCATCTCGGTCACCCCTTGGCGCACCGGATGGAGCATCTCCACGAGGGTCTCGCGCTCTCGGGCGGCATCGGCGTCCTCCTCGCGACGACGCTCCAGCTCCCAGAGCCGGCCCTGGGCGGTGGCGAGCTCCTGCTGCGTGGCTGCGAGATCGGCCTGGCTCGACGCGAGCTCCTGCTGTGCGCTCTGCAGCTGCACCCGCAGCTGGCCGGCGTCGTCGGTGCCGCGGCGCAGCAGATAGACCACCAGCCAGCTGCCGAGGACGCCGAGGAGAAGTCCGCTGATGAAGTACACGAGGGTCATGTGATCCAGCATGCCACCGAGCACTGACATAGTGTTGCGCGAGAACACCTGACGCGAGAAATTCTAGGAGCCCCGATGATCCGAATCCTGCTGGTCCGCCACGGCGAGACCGAGTGGAACAAGACCCACCGCCTGCAGGGACATTCGGACATCCCGCTGGCTGAGTCCGGAGTCCTGCAGGCCCGCACCACCGGTGCGTTCGTCCGCGCGCAGAACCCGGGCCAGGCGCATGTCTCGAGTCTGGTGCGGACCCAGCAGACCTTCGCCGAGTTCGATCTGGAGCTGACCCCCAGGATCTGGGACGAGCTGCGCGAGCAGAACCTGGGGGAGTGGGAAGGAGCCTTCGCCGCGCAGATCCGTGACGCCGAGCCGGAGAACTTCGGGGGCTGGCGCGCCGGAAGCTACACCCCCGGCGCCGGGGAGAGCCACGCCGCCCTGCAGACTCGGATGACCGGCACCTTCAGCGAGATCGTCCGCGCCACGGCGGAGATCGCGCCCACCGCCTCGGCCGATCTGAGCTTCGAGGTGCGCACGGCCGTCGTCGTCTCGCACGGCGCCGCGCTGCGCGTGCTCTTCGAAGGACTCGGCCTGCTCGACCGCAGGCAGTTCATCCCGCTGACCCCCGCCGCGGTCACGGTCATTGATATCCCGCTGACCTCGGGCTCAGTGTCCTCCTCGCTGCCCAATTCGGGTCTGGACGAGGACCATGACGACGACGCCGAGGCCCGCGCCATCCGCGAGCTGACCGATGCGCAGATCGCCGATCACGCGCGGCTGCGGCTGATCAACCTCTCCCCGGAGCTGCTGAACCCGGCCACGGACACCACCGCGATCTGAACGCTTCTCGCCCCGAACAAAAAATCGAGTGGGCGATCTTCGTGGATTTCGCACCCCGGGAGGGAGGAAGACTCGCGAAAATCGCCCACTCGATGACGGTGCGGCGCTGAGCAGCGGGCCCTAGGCGTTGTCCGCCTTGATCAGGTCCGCGCAGCGCTCACCGATCATCATCGTGGTGATGTTCGGATTAACCGTCGTCAGCTCCGGCATCACCGAGGCGTCAGCCACGCGCAGGCCCTTGACGCCCTTGACCCGCAGGCGAGAGTCCACCGGTGACATGGCATCGTCATCGGCGCCCATCCGCACAGAGCCGGCCGGGTGATAGACGGTGTTGTGGGTCCGGGAGATGAAGTCAGCCAGCTCCTCATCGGTCTGAACCTCCTTGCCGGGGTAGAGCTCGTCTCCGGCCCATTCCGCCATGGCGGGCTGCGCGACGATCTCGCGGGCCAGCTTCACGCCCTCCACCGCCACGCGCATGTCATGACCCTCGGGGTCGGTGAAGTACCGAGGATCGACCCGCGGCTTGTCCCGGTAGTCGCGCGAACGCAGCCGCACGGTGCCTCGCGAGCGGGCGTGGGTGACGTTGGGCGTCAGACAGAACGTGTTGCCCGAGGTCGGGTACCCCTGGCGCAGAGTGTGCATGTCGAAGGGCACCGATCCGTAGTGCATCATCAGGTCCGGACGGTCCAGGCCCTCGCGCGTCGGCGCGAAGATCCCGATCTCCCACCACTGGTAGGAGTCCTCGATCATGGGCTGCTTCGCGTCCCAGGCGATGACGGCCTCCGGGTGGTCCTGCAGGTGTTCACCCACGCCGGGGGAGTCCACGAGGGTCTCGATTCCGTGCTCAGCCAGGTGCTGCGTTGGGCCGATCCCGGAGAGCATCAGCAGCTTGGGCGAATCGATGGCCCCGGCGGAGAGCACGATCTCCTTGTTCACATGGAGCCGGCGAGACCGCCCGAAGGCGTTGTCCACGACGTCGACCCCTGCGGCGCGGTCGCCGTCGAAGACGATCTCGCGCACCCAGTGGTCGGTCAGCACGCTCAGGTTCGGCCGATCCAGGATCGGGTGCAGGTAGGAGACCGACGACGACGCCCGAGTCCCGTCCTCCTGACGGTTGATCTGGAAGAAGTTCGCGCCCTTGAGCACCGTCTCACCGGTGTTGAACTGCACCCGCGGAATGCCCGTCTGTTCGCAGGCGTCCAGCAGGGCCACCCCGCAGGGATCATGCGGCGGGATGGTCATCAGGTTCACCGGGCCGCTGCGGCCATGGTGGTCCCCGGGGGCGTCGTTGGTCTCCAGGCGCTTGAACAGCGGATAGGTCGTCTCCGCGTTCCAGCCCTCGGCCCCCATGGACTCCCACTCATCCATGTCCTCCTGCAGCGCCCAGAAGGCGATGCAGGAGTTGTGTGAAGAGCAGCCGCCGAGCACCTTGGCGCGGGCATGGCGCATATGCGAATTGCCGTTCTCCTGCGGCTCGATGGGGTAGTCCCAGTCGAATCCGGACTCCAGCAGCTCCATCCAGCGGTTCAGCTGCAGGACCTCCGGCTTGTCCGCATCGGTGGGGCCGGCCTCCAGCAGCGCCACGCTGACATCGGGGTTCTCGGACAGGCGTGCTGCGACGGCGGCGCCGCCCGAGCCGCCGCCGATCACGACGTAGTCGAAAGTGGTGTTCTCCACGGGGGTCTCCTTATTTCTCCGGCATGCTGAACCAGCCGGTGACGGCGGGCTCGGTGTTCTCGTAGATGTGCTTGGACTCGCGGTACTCGTCCAGGCCCATGTGGCCCAGCTCGCGGCCGACTCCGGACTGCTTGAAGCCGCCCCATTCTGCCTGTGGCAGGTAGGGGTGGTAGTCGTTGATCCAGATGGTGCCGTGGCGCAGCCGTGAGGAGACCCGGTGGGCCGTCCCGCGGTTGGAGGTCCACACGGCGCCGGCCAGGCCGTAGATCGTGTCGTTGGCGGTCTCGATGGCCTCGGCCTCGGTGGTGAAGGTCTCCACGGTGATGACCGGGCCGAAGCCCTCCTCCACGACCACGGACATGCCGCGCTTGACGTCGTCGAGGATGGTGGGGGCGTAGAAGTACCCGTTGCGGTGTTCCTCGCCGCCGAAGTGGTGTCCGGTGCGCAGGGTGGCGCCCTCTTCGATGCCGCGCTGGGTGTAGTCGTAGACCTTCTGGCGGTGATCCTCCGAGATCAGCGGGCCGGTCTCCGCGGACTCATCGAAAGGTCCGCCCATGCGGATGTTCTCCGCACGGCGCACCAGCTCGGTGACGAACTTCTCTTTGATCGACTCTTCGATGATCAGCCGGGTGCCTGCGGAGCAGACCAGCCCGGAATCGACGAAGCCGGCGTTGAGCGCGTTGTCCACGGCAGCGTCGAAGTCGGCGTCGGCGAAGACCACGTTCGGGTTCTTGCCGCCGAGCTCCAGCGCCACCTTCTTCACGGTCTCTGCCGCATTCGCCCCGATCTTGCGCCCGGTGACCACACCGCCGGTGAAGGAGACCATGTCCACGTCCGGGTGTGTGGACAGCGGCGCGCCGGCAGTGGCTCCGGGCCCGGTGATCAGGTTCGCCACACCGGCGGGCAGGCCCAGGGAGTCGTAGACGTCCATGATCAGCATGCCGGTGTGCGGGGTCAGCTCTGCGGGCTTGAAGATGAAGCTGTTCCCCGCCGCCAGAGCAGGTGCCATCTTCCAGGCGGCCTGCAGCAGCGGGTAGTTCCAGGGGGTGATCATGGCGCAGACGCCGATGGGCTCGTAGACCACCCGTGAGAGGACCGTCGGGTCCCCGGCGTCGACCAGGCGGCCGGACTCGGCGTCGGCCAGCTTCCCGAAGTGCCGGTAGCAGGCGATGATGTCGTCCATGTCGATCTGCGCCTCGACGAACCGTTTTCCGGTGTCCAGCGCCTCGGCGCGGGCGAACTCGTCCTTGCGCTCCTCGATGGCATCCGCCACCGCGGTCACGAAGGCACCGCGTTCGGAAGCGGGGGTGTCGGCCCAGACATGGGAGTCAAAGGCCCTGCGGGCAGCGGCGATGGCGGCGATGGTGTCCGCCTCGCCGGCCTCGGAGATCACGCCGACCTCCGAGCCGTCCGCCGGGCAATGGATGGTGCGTGTCTCGCCGGACTGGGCCGGAACCCAGCGTCCGTCGATGAACAGCGTGGAGACCTGCTCTGCTGTGCTCATAGGTGATCCTCAGCTTCCGTGGGTGCGGTCATGGTCCCAATCATCCGGGATGTTGCTGTCTGTGTGCAGGGAGGCGGACTGGCCGCCCGCCTCGCTCATGGTCAGGAACGTGAGGTGACGCTCGTAGGAGTCCAGGACATCGGCGATGACCTGCTCACGGGTGTAGCCCATGAGGTCGTGACCCTCCGAACCCGTGGCGGAGAACGTCTCCACACGGTAGTAGGTCTCCTCGGTCGGGCGCATGCTGCGCGCGAAGCTCGGGACCGAGTAGGCCACGGGGTAGACCTGGTATTTGAACTCGGTCTGATCTCCGAAGTACACATGCAGGTCCACGTGGGGGATCTGCGTATCGGGAACCAGGCCCCTTTCGCAGCTGACATCGGCTCCCTGGTCACGCAGCTCCGCGGCGACATCCTCCACCGCGGGCGCGGCCACGGTCTCGACGAACTCGGTGGCCTGCTTGGCAGAGGGGAAGTGCATGCCCCGGGCGAGGCGACGGCGCCAGCTGATGCCCCCACGTTCGCCGGACTCGCCGCTCTGCGCGGAGGCCATCCAGGGGAGGGTCGCTTCACGGGAGTCCCGGTTATAGCGTTCCATGCGCAGTGCTTTCCAGACACCAACCATCAGCAGGTACATCACCACGGAGAATGGCAGTCCGATGATCACCGTGGCCATCTGCAGGGTGTAGACGCCGTCGAGCATGAGCACCGCCAGGGTGAGTGCGCCCGTGGCCAGGGCCCAGAAGACCCGCAGCCAGGGGGCGCCGTCGTCGGAGGCACTGAGCGACTTGGAGGTGAAGTTCGCCATCACCAGGGCGCCGGAGTCGGCGGAGGTGATGTAGAACAGCAGACCGGTGATGACGGAGAGGCCGATGGTGAAGGTGGCTCCCGGATACTGCTCCAGCAGCAGGTAGTAGCTGGCCTCCGGGCTCTCCACGGCGGCGGTGATGAACTCGGTGTTGCCGCTGAGGAACTCCCAGATCGCACCGTTGCCGAAGATCGAGATCCACAGCAGGATGAAGCCGAACGGGATGATCAGGGTGCCGACGACGAACTGGCGCAGCGTGCGGCCGCGGGAGATGCGGGCCAGGAACAGGCCGACGAAAGGGGCCCAGGCGATCCACCAGGCCCAGAAGAACAGTGTCCACCACTCCAGCCACTGGCCCTCTGGCGGGTCATAGGCGAAGGTGTCCAGCAGCATCGAGGGGAAGAACGCGGCGAAGTCGCCGACGTTCTTGACCAGGGCGTTGAGCAGGAAGGTGGTCTCGCCGGCGATCAGCACATAGAGCAGCAGGACGATGGCGAAGATGACGTTGAGCTCCGCCAGCCGACGGATGCCCTTGTCCACGCCGGAGACCGACGAGAAGATCACGACGATCACGGCGAGCACGATCAGGCCGATCTGCGCCCCGGTGCCCTGCTCGATGCCGAAGAGCCATTCGAGCCCGTAGTTCAGGAAGACCACGCCGATGCCGAGGCTGGTGGCGATGCCGAAGATGGTGCCGATGACCGCGGCGATCTCGATGCCGTCACCGGTGGCGCCCTGGGCGCGCTTGCCGATGATCGGGTAGAGGGCGCTGCGGATGCTCAGCGGCAGGTGGTAGCGGTAGGCGAAGAGGCCGAAGGCCATGCCCATCAGCGCGTACATGGCCCAGCCGGGGATGCCGTAGTGGAAGAGGGTCCACAGCACAGCCATCTCGGTGGCTCCGGCGGATCCTGTTTCATTGCCGGGAGCCGTGGTGAGGTTGGTGGCGGGGCCGGAGATGGCGAAGAACATCAGGTCCACGCCGATGCCGGCGGCGAAGAGCATCGCCGTCCAGGTGAAGAGGTTGTACTTGGGCGTGGAGTGGTCTGGTCCCATCTTGGTCCGGCCCACGCGGGAGAACGCCACGATCAGGACGAAGAGCACCACGATGCCGGCGGTGAGGATGTAGTACCAGCCGAGGTTGGCGCCGATCCAGAGGAAGACGCTCTCGAGGATGGTGTAAGCGGTGTCTGGTGCAAGCCAGGCCCACAGGGTGAAGGCGATGATGATCACTGCGGAGCCGATGAAGACCGGCAGGTTGACCTTTGAGCGCGCAGGGGTGCTGCCGGAGCCGTTCCCCTGGGCCTCGCTGGGGACGTCGCTGGAGACGTCATGCGTGGCCGATGCCATGAAGTTGTGTTCCTTCCAGTGCTGTGTCAGTTCGCTTATGTATCAGTGTTGATTCCGTGGTTAACCTCAGGCATCTTAGACACGTGTCGCCGTCATACGTTGCACCAGAGGGTGGTCAGTGTGACCCGAATCTCCTGAATCTGCGTCAGAATCCGTCCAGAGCGTGTTGAGATTCTCAGTGTATAAGTCCCTTCCGAGCGCGGGAAGAGTCGGTCGTGAGCGCGAAATGCAGGTGCGAATCGCTGTGGAAGTCTGGCGCGAATCGCCCCCGGGAGGTCGGGACGGTAGATTAGGTGACCGTGGCTTTGACTATCGGAATCGTGGGACTGCCCAATGTGGGCAAGTCGACCCTCTTTAATGCGCTGACTCGTCAGTCGATCTTGGCGGCGAACTATCCGTTCGCCACGATCGAGCCGAACGTGGGCATCGTCAACCTCCCCGACGAGCGGCTGGACGCGCTCGCGAAGATCTTCGGTTCGCAGAAGATCCTCCCCGCCACGGTCTCCTTCGTGGACATCGCCGGGATCGTCAAGGGTGCCTCCGAAGGTGAGGGTCTCGGCAACCAGTTCCTGGCGACCATCCGCGAGGCCCATGCGATCGCCCAAGTGGTCCGCGTGTTCGAGGACGAGAACGTCATCCACGTGGACGGCAAGGTGGATCCCACCTCGGACATGGAGACCATCAACACTGAGCTGATCCTGGCGGACCTCCAGACCATGGAGAACGCGATCCCGAAGTTGGAGAAGCAGGTCAAGGGGCGCAAGGCCGAGCAGGCCACCCTGGATGCCTACCTCAACGCGCAGAAGACGCTGGAGCGCGGAGACACGATCTTCAGCTCCATCACCAAGGACAAGCTGGACATGGAGCACCTTGGACAGCTGAACCTGCTCACGGCCAAGCCCTTCATCTACGTGTTCAACGCCGATGAGGCAGTGCTGAACTCCGCCGAGAAGCAGGCCGAGCTTGCCGAGCTGGTCGCCCCGGCCGACGCCGTGTTCCTCGATGCCAAGCTCGAGGCTGATCTGGTGGAGCTCTCCGAGGAGGAGGCCCGCGAGATGCTCGAGCTCAACGGTCAGGAAGAGTCCGGCATGGACCAGCTGGCCCGTGTCGGCTTCTCCACGCTCGGGCTGCAGACCTACCTCACCGCTGGCCCCAAAGAGACTCGCGCCTGGACGGTCAACCAAGGTGCGACGGCGCCCGAGGCAGCCGGAGTGATCCACACCGACTTCCAGCGCGGCTTCATCAAGGCCGAGATCGTCAACTTCGATGACCTGGTGGCCGCCGGATCCATGGCCGATGCCAAGGCTGCCGGCAAGGTGCGCATCGAGGGCAAGGAATACATCATGAAGGACGGCGACGTGGTGGAGTTCCGGTTCAACGTCTAGTACGAGCCCCTGACCACAGAATTCATCTCTTTCCGATCGTTAAGCACGACCAGTGCCTCACTTCCGGCGTCAGGTGAGGGACGTGACTTCATAGGTATGGCCTGCCTCGCGCAGCCGCTCAACCAGAATGTTGCCGAGGGCGGTTGCCGGGGTCAGCGATCCTGTGGCGGGCGGCAGACGGTCGCCGTCGAGGGCAAGTGAGAGCGCTGTCTCCCCGGCCATCACGGCGGTGGCGGCGTATCCCGGATCGCCGGGCCCGGCTGCGATGGCACGATAGCGCTGGCCGCTCTCCGTGGAAGCAGTCACCTGGGAATGGAACCAGCCTGAGCGCCGCGCGGCCTCGCTCGGGCCCGCACCGGGCGACGGAAGGACACGGTCCAGTAATTTCCTCGTTGAGGGTAGAGCCAGTGCGGTTCCGAACAGCCGCAGGCCAAGCGCCGTCGCCCCGGCGGTGACGGCGCCGACAGGCCCTCGCCCCATACCCATCACTTCGCCGTACCGCAGGGACCTACCGTAGACCCAACCCTGCAGGGCATTGCTGCGTCGTACGATCCGCGTATTCGCCGACGCCATGATGAAGGGCGCGGCCCACGCGCCGTCATCCGAACGGCCGACCCACCCCAGATCCGGAGGCTGCCGGGTCGCGGGCTCCGCCGCCCGGCCTGGACTGAGGGAGTAGGGATCGCCCGCAAGCGACCGCAGCACAGGGTTCGTCCGGATACCATCGAGCTGCCCACGCATGGACTCGATGGTGCCGCCGCTGAAACCGCCCTTCGCCCTGGCAACGAGTTGCACCTCGGTCAGTCCGCCCGCGCCATCAGCCTGCGCGGCCTGGTGCAGGAGGAGCACCCCGAGGTCCGACGGGACGGAGTCGTAGCCGCACGCATGGACGATCCGTGCACCTGTAGTCCTCGCAAGGGCATCCCAACGGTCGATGGCTTCACGGACGAAGGACACCTCTCCCGTCAGGTCTCCGTAGTGTGTGCCGGCGCGGGCGCACGCCTCGACAACCGACAGCCCATATTTCGCGTAGGGACCCACCGTGGTGAAGAGAACTCTGGTGCCCGTGGCCATTGCCTCGAGCGAGTCAGGGCGCTCCGTATCGGCCTCAATAATGGCCCAGTCGTGGGCGGCGACGGGCAGTCTGGACCGTACGGCTTCGAGCTTTACCCTCGACCTCCCCGCGAGTCCCACTCGCAGATCCGGTGGAGCGTGGTGCGCAAGGTATTCAGCGATCAGTTCCCCGACAAAGCCGGTCGCACCAAAGAGGACGAGGTCGTGGTCGCGCGTTGGAGCCTCCATGCCGGCAGTCTTCCACAGCAGAGACTGGACCGGCACCGGGGAGTGCATTCCTCTCCTATCGCTGAAGCGCCCCGCCACCCCAAAAACCCGATCACAGACCATCATTAGTTCGCGAGGCCTGGTGCCCTGACCAGTCCTCTAACCGCAGAGGTCATCCGGTGACGTAACGTGGTGGAGTTCCGCTTCAACGTCTGACCCGCGCGGTGGGCGGGCACTTCCCGACTTGTTGCTGGAAACACCGGAATACCCTATTCGTCGGCCTAAAATGTGGCGTCTATGGCACCTGCTACAACGCAGTATTCCGGGTTGCACCGGGGTCTGTAGAACTTGAGTCAGCGTGAGGCGTGCGACCTATTGTTCACCTCGGCAGTCGACACTTGCAGCATGCGTCTTCTCCTCCTGATCTCCCGAACAGCCGGGATCGTGGCGGCCGTGCTCGCTGTTGTCGCAGCTGTGGCCGCTGCCGCTGCCGTGCCGTCCACCCCGACGGAGGCGCTCGTCTCCGAGTTGTGGCGCTGCGTCGGGCTGATCACGTGGGCAGCGCTCTTCGTCTTGCTCGCCGCCCGTCCCCAGCTGCTGGCGCTGTGGGTCATAGCTCTGAGCAGCAAGATCGCTCTAGTAGTAGTTGGTCTCGCGATCGGACTGGGGACGCCCGGCGCAGGCGATCTTGTGCTGTGGGACGGCATCTTGAGTCTCGTGCTGGCTGTGGGATCGGTTGCTTGCATCCGGGTGCGCACGCTCGAGCGCCCTGCCACCTCCGCGCAGCCACCAATGCGGGAGTAGGTCACCTGTCTCGATGTGGGTCCGTGGTCCGAGAGCTCAGAACAGCGGCCAGGGCACTGCGGGCATCCCACCGGCGGGAGCCGGAAACTGTCCTGCCAAACGCAACTCAGCGCAACGAGCAGCGAGCGCTGCTATTTCCTCGACGCTGAGCAACTCCGCCAGGTCTCGGCCCAGGTCACCGTGCAGTCCTTCGCTGACACGATCGATGCCATCACATTCCTCGTCGGTCAGAGCATTCCCCAGCCATCCCCAGAGGACCGTGCGCAGCTTATGGTCACGGTGGAAGGTGAGCCCATGGTCCACGCCGTGCCGGTTACCGTCGGTCATGGCGAGAATGTGGTCGCCTTTGCGGTCAGCATTGTTGACCACCAGGTCGAACACCGCCATGCGCCGCAGCGCTGGCGTGTCTTCGTGGATCAGGGCGACCATCCGTCCGTCCTGGTCTTGGCCTTCGAGAACCTGCTTCCAACCCGCCTCCGGCACCTGGTCCGTCGCTACCAGGTCGACCCCGCTCTGCTCGGGGTCCTGTTCCTGCCAGCGCTGGACCATTCCTTCACCCAGGGGTCCATCGCGCAGCCAGGTCTGCGGCACCACGCCCCAGCCGAGGGTCTGTGAGACCAGGTACGCGGCCACCTCCCGGTGCGCCAGGGTTCCGTCGGGAAAGTCCCACAGCGGACTTTCCCCGGCTATCGGCTTATAGACGACGGCCACCTCGCCGATGGTGCCGAGAAATGTAGCGTTGGACGCCGTCCTGATGCGACCCGTGAGCGTCAGTTCCGCGGTCACCAGGTCTGTCGACGACATCAGCCCTCAGGAAGGGTGCAGGTATGTCCGTCGGCGTCCATGGGGTAACCGCACAGCGGGCACGCCGGGCGACCGGCGCCCACGATCTCGAGGGTGCGTTTGGCGAACGCACGTGCGGTGCCTACTGGCATTCGCACCCGCAGCACCTCGGTCTCCTCAGCGCTGTCGTCATCAGGGGATTCGTAGTCCTCATCGGCATCACCATCCGTGATGGGGTGAGCCTCTATCACCACCTGGGCGGTGGTGGGGTCCCACCCCAGACTCATGACGCCGGTGCGGAAACTCTCCTCGACGGCCTCGAGCTGGTCATTGTCGACAAGTTCCACGGGAGTGCTCGTGGGAACGCTGAACGGATTGCCCTCGACGGTGATGAGCTGGTCGAGGATCTCATCGATCTTCTCCGCGAGCAGAGCCGACTGCTGCTTCTCGAGGGCGATGCTCACCAGCCGCGTCCCTGAGCGCACCTGCAGGTAGAACGTGCGCGCCCCCGGAGGGCCAATGGTGCCGACGACGGCACGGTCAGGCCAGTCAAACTCGTGAACACGTGTAGGCATGTCAGTATTCTAGGCGCTTGCGATTCATGGAGCCGTGCCCCCTGCGCCGCCGCCCACCGGCGCATCGCCAGATCCGAGGCCCTTGGAGAGCCACGAAAGATCACCCGCGTCGGTGTTGGTCGCGTAGACGCTCGGCCGGCTGCCTCCGTAGCGCACGATCGATACGGAGGCCGGGCCCACGTTGATGCGCTGGAACAGGTCCAGGTGCATGCCGAGCGCGTCGGCGAGTATCGACTTGATGATGTCACCATGGCTGACCGCAGCCCACACGGCCTCGGGTCCATGCTCGGCTTCGACAGCTGCGTCGTGACGACGAACCGCCGCCACCGACCGAGCCTGCATCGCGGCCATTGACTCGCCGTCGGGAAAGACGACGGAGGATGGTTGTGACTGCACCAGCGGCCACAGGTCCTCGGCCGTGAGATCAGTGAGCTTGCGGCCCTGCCACTGGCCGTAGTCGCATTCGGTGAGATCGAGATCGACCGGCGCTGGGGGCGTTGCCGCCTGGCGGTCGAGAATGTGCTGGGCGGTCTGCTGGCACCGTTCAAGGGGGCTCGAGACCACTGCGACCAGGGGGACGGCCGCGAGCCGGTCTGCGGTCCGCCCCGCTTGATCGCGCCCGACCTGGTCCAGCCCGACACCGGCGGCCCTGCCGGCCAGCAGCCCAGAGGCGTTCGCCGTGGTGCGGCCGTGCCGCACGAGAATAACTGTCGCCATCCAGCCAGCCTAGCGACTCGGACGAGGCGGGATGACCGCACAGGGCACGCCCCTCGTTACAAGTGACGGCTCAAACTATCCGCCGTGTCGGGCCTGTCGTGGTGAAGCAGGCTCTCTTCGGCGACGCACCGTGATGGAGTTCCGATTCGATGTCTGAGCTGCCGAAGATCAGAGCAGTAGCATTGGTGCCACGAGTCTCGGTCCATGTCTTGCTGAATTCGGTGCCGTGGGCCGCGGCCCACCTCTACGAGAAAGTCGGTGTGACGCATGAAGCGATTACTTCTGTCGGGCCTGGGGGTGCTTCTGGCGGTTGTGGTGATCGTGCTTCTGGTCCCGCTGGGTTCTGTTGCGAAGAACTCGTTGTTCGGCGCAGCCACCGACTCTCGCGATACAAGGATCATCACGGCTGTAGAGCGTCAGGAGCAGATCGTGCTCCTCAGCACGAGCACGCAGGGCCTCACCGAGGAGAAGAGCTCCAGCACACTGTTCGGGCAGGACCTGCCTGGCACCGGGCGTACACAGTTTCTGCAGTACACCTATCGCGCGAAGCTTGGCATCGAAGGCAATGAAGTCTCGATCGAGGAGACGGGCGAGAACCAATATCTGGTGTCCGTACCGGAGTTCATGTTCATCGGCCACGACGACGTGGACTTCAAGACAGCGATCGATGACAACGGGGTGTTGAGTTGGGTGACGCCGGAGATCGACACTGCCTCCAAGATCACTGAGATCTTGGGCGAGGATGAGATGGCAGAACAGATCAGCTCCAACAGCGACCTTCTTCAAGACCAAGCACGCGTTTTTTATACCGGCGTCATCCAAGGAATCGATAAGGATGTCGAAATCGATTTCGAGTTCAGTGGCGTTGAGTGATAGCCCGCAGAGAAGACTGATCCGGCCACCGATCAGGGGTGTTCATTCAGTCGCGACGTGCGTCTGAGCCGGCCGCACCCCGGCAGTGCCCGGGATTCAGCGAAGAATTGGAACTCCCGGCGATCAGTTCTGGCACAATCAGGTCATGACTGCAGAAACTATCGCCATCCTGGAAAACGACGACGGTTTTCTCCTATTAGGGCCGGACGAGTTCTTGTCGTTCTATGACGAGAATTCCGAACTGAATGCGCGGAGGTTGAAGAAGCAGACTCTCGCCGGATTAGGCAAAGCTCTCGGGGCCAGTTCTGGTCTGCAGCCGACAAGCGGGCGGTGGGTGAAGCTCACGAAGGAGTCTGCAGAGTTCGCAGAAAAAGCGGGAGTGGTGAATCCCTCGGCAGGTGTTGTGCGCCGCAGCAACGGACAGATCCTTAAACACCTCAAGTTCGAGCAAGCTGCGCTGCTGACACCGGCTGCACCAGCGGTGCTCTCTGCATTGGCGACGCAGGCGGCACTGGAGGTCGCGTTGGATGAGATCGGGGAGTACTTGGCGACGATGGACGCCAAGCTCGATCAGTTGCTCAAGCAACGCAAGGTTGAGGTGCTGGGTCAACTTGGCGGAGTGACCCTTGCGATTGACGAGGCACGCATCCTCTATGCGGAAGTAGGGACAGTCTCCGGAATCGCGTGGTCCAAGGTCCAGGCCAACTCATTGGCATTACAGACGATTCAGGCTGAAGCCGTCGCTCAGCTCGATTCGCTTGCAGAATCTGTCAAGAAGCAAGTAGGCAACACCGATAAGTCGGCTCAGGCACTTGATAGCGCCCGGGACGACGCTCCATTCTGGCTTGGGGTGCTGGCCAGGTCGATTGCGCTTCAAGATCGACAGTACGTCATCGAACTTGCTCGTGTGGCCGAGGATGAGCCGTTCCATCTAGAGGCTCACCGACAGGGGATAAGGATGGCTCGTGCCGACCGCACGCACAAGATCAGTCGGAGCCTCGAGGCGATCACGGCATCGGTCCGTGACTCTGGAGAGTTATCGAACCTCGACAGGGTCGCCAATCCGTTCAGCGCACAACGGGTCGATCGCGGCGCCAACAGCGTCAACCAGAGCGTCACGCATTTCGCCGAACACGTGGATCTTGAACTCATCGAGGTGAACCTGCTTGAGTCGGTTTCCTGGGGGATCGCGGCGAGGGGACTGCTCGGGGACGCTGGCTCTCGCGCGGAATCAGCACGAGTCAACGTAGCCAATGCAGCTAGAGGATTAGGGAGCAGGTTGCGGGATCGACGCGAAGAGAGCCTGCTGGCCAAAGCGAACAAGATACAGGAGGAGCGTCAGGCCAGATTGAACGGCCTCAAGTCGGACCTCACGGAAGGAACCCCACCGGACGAGCCGACCTGAGGTCGTCATCCGCTGGCGGCGAGAACCAGTCTCGAAGTCTAGAGGGGACCTGCCATCGTGACGTTGTTCGACGGCAGAACGTGGTGGAGTTCCGCTTCAACGCGTCACGGAATCTGCAATATTGCCGTGACGCCCGTCTCCATGCCGGGTATTCTGTTCGTGGTGGCACGCGCCACTGACTGCGCTTCCACGTGAATATCGCGTGAATCATTGCGGAGAGGCCTGAGGACTTCAGGACATGTCCGGATGGGGTGCGGCGCACTGATGCGCCAACTTCATTCCGCCGGTGCCCGACATCGGCTGACGAAAGGACGTGACATGTTGTCCAAGGACGAGAAGAACCTCTCGCAGGTGATCGACAAGATCTCGAAGATGGAAGAGCCGCGCCGCTCCGTTGTGCGCCGAGTGCACGACATCATCGTGACGGCGGCTCCGACCCTGAAACCGCGGATCTGGTACGGAATGCCCGCCTACGCGAAGTCCGCGAGCACGCCCGCGCTCGTGACGCTGCGCAACGACGAACGCCTGAACCTCGCAATCACCGAAAAGCCTGCCTTCCGACCCGCAGGGGGAGTGGACGGGGCGCTGATGCCGGCCGCGTGGTACTTCGAGACCGTGGACGAGCACACCGAGAAGCGCATCGCTGAGATCGTTCGTTCTGTGGTCGACTGAGCCTCGAGTGCGGTCCCAGGCCGGCTCCCGAGCGACATGTCCGCACCGCCACCTACACGGCGTCGCCGCAACTGGCTCGGGCGAGCAAGGACCGATCACCCGCGGTGAACTTTCACGGTCTCCATCGGGTGCTGTCGTATGAAAGCTCTCGTGCTCAGTGTGATGGCCAGCATGATGGCCGCAGCGGCCAGTGAGGCGGGCGCCGTCGCGAGCGGCTCGTCCTGGAGTGCAAGGGCTCCCAGTCCGAGATTGACTCCGAGGTGCACGGTGACGGCCGGAACCATGCGCTGCCACAGGGAGCCCACGTAGATCGTCGTGATGGTCACGCTCATCAACATCGCCGTGACGGCGAACGTCAACACTGGCAGAAGGCCCAGGGACCAGTAGCCGAGATGGGTCGCGCCAAAGATGAATCCCGCGATGACGGAGACCACCACCGGCTTCGCGAACCGTTCGCCGCACCGTTGCACGAGACCTCGCCACCCGATTTCTTCGGCCAGCACTCCGGCAGTCTGGAGGACGAGAAACACGACCAGAGGCGCAGCTGCGGGGCCGGGAGGCCAACTCGGCCAGCGCCCCAGCAGCAGGGCGAGGGTCCCGACGAAGCCAACGACCGCGATGCAGGCCAGCGCCGTCGAACGCAGGACTTTCAACCAGTCGACGGACTCCCACGCTGCCGGCAGCCAGTCGGGACGAAGAAGCGCTGCCACGCATGCCAACGCGGGTGCGAACATCACGAGGGATACCAGGTCGAACGGAACATTCAACACGGCCTGTGCTGCGGGTGCGATTCCCGCGAAAAGTGCCAGCAGACAGGTCCAGGTGACGAGCAGGGCTGCCGGACGGGCCGGAGAGCTTAAAAGTTCTGTGCGCACATGTGGATACTAGCGCTCGTGATCAATTGTTCAGCCCGTGGGAGCACTCACGCTCAGCGCGTGCGGATACACCGGCTCACGGTCCTGGAAACTCAGGATGTCCGGGTTCTGGATCACGCCATCCTGGATCTCGATGGCCCGGGAGATGATCGGACTCTCCGTCCATGCGGCCTGTCCCTCCATGACTGTGCGCAGGAACGGGATGAGCGCAGCGCTCACCTCCCACGTGGCGGAGTTCCAGAGGTATGACGGGCTGTGGTCGACCGCGTAGTAGTTGACCTCACTGCCGACGGTGAACATCGGGTCCTCGAACGTGGTGGGCTTGGCCCATTCGAAGCCCATCCCTTCGTCACAGGAGACATCGATGATCAGGCTTCCGGGGGCGAAGAGCTCCAGGTTCTCGGTCGTCAGGTAGGTCAGCGGTGCCGAGACGTCCTGGAGGGTGCAGTTGACGACGATGTCGTGCGAGGCCAGGAACTCCGGGAGCAGGACCTCGCCAGCGGAGGTGAGGACCTCGCTGAGGTGTGGCTGTCCCTCGCGGGTCTTGAGCTGAGTGATGTGTGCGGTGTGGATCGGGGAGCCGACCGCCGTCGCGCCGCGCTGTGTGAGGACTTGGATGTCGTGGATGCCCTGTGCCTTCAGCGCGGTCACAGCGCCTCGAGCCGTCGCGCCGAAGCCGATGACCACTGCGCTGAGCCGAGGCCCGTAGTCACCGGTCGAGCCGGTCAGGCTCAGGGCATGCAGCACGGAGCAGTAGCCGGCAAGCTCGTTGTTCTTGTGGAACACGTGCAGGTTGAAATCGCCTCGGGGGGTCCAGTGGTTCATCGCCTCGAACGCGATGAGCGTGAGTCGATTCTCGATCGCGGTCTGTGTCAGCCCGCTGTCCTGGACACAATGGGGCCATCCCCACAGGGTCCTGCCCTGAGGGATCGCTGCCACGTCAGCTGCCTGTGGCTTGGGCAGGAGCAGCACGTCGGCGGCTTCGATCACCTCGGAGCGTTCCGCGACTCGTCCCACGCGTGACTCGACGTAATCGGGCTCTAGCTGGAAATCATCGCCGTAGCCGCGCTCCACGACCATCTGGGCGCGCAGGTCCGGGTCGATCTGGTCCAGGTGGTGCGGGTGAATCGGCAGTCGTCGCTCGTTCTCCATCGAGGAGCCGGCGAGCAGACCCAGGGTGAGCAGGCTGGGGGAGCGTCCGTCCAGAGTATCGGCGGAAACAGCGAGGTGTGCGGGTGCCGCTGGAGCGGCCGAGGTGGTGCTGGACATCGATATTCCCATCGTGAGAGAACCAGGGGCGGCTCCTGCCTCGACTGTACGCGGGTCTCAGTCGAGGCCGGGACGCCGTCGGTTCTGCTTGATCTCAGCCCGTTCGCGCTTCCCGGCAAGACGCCGACGGTGAGAACCACGGGTGCGCCGAGTGGGGCGTCGGATGATCGCAGGAGCGACGGCCTCGCGGAGCAGCTCGGCGAGTCGTTCACGGGCGGCGGTGCGATTCCGCCGCTGCGAGCGATGCTCTGCGGCGCTGATCGTGAGCACGCTGCCGCTGAGCCGGGGAGCCAGGCGGTCCAATGCGAGTCTGCGCTGGACCTCGGTGAGCGCCGTCGTCGTTCCCAGATCCAGGCTGAGCTGGACGCGGGAATCGGTGGTGTTGACGCCCTGGCCGCCCGGTCCCGAGGCATGCGAGAACTGCTCGTGCAGCTCTCCAGCCGGAATGATCAGGCCGTGGGGCGCCCCGGGCCCCGGGGATATGCGCAGATTCTCCACTCCATCAGTGTGCCGCACTGCGAGGGCGGAAGACCGTCAGCTCACCTGAGTGTCTCCAGCACCTGAAGCGCAGTGCCTGGGCCGTCCTCGCTCTCCATGGCGCGCGCGGCGGCCTGGACGGCCGGACGAAACTCCTCTGTCTCGACCAGCGCCCTGCTGAGCCGGTGTGCGGTGAGCTTCCGCTGTGGCACCGGCGCCGGAGCGAGGCCACGCTCGCGGAGCCTGGCACCCCAGAACGGCTGATCCCCGATGAACGGCACGAGGACCGAGACGACACCCGCGGCGGTCGCGGCATGGACGGTGCCGATGCCCCCGTGATGCACTGCGGCCCTCGCATTCGGCAGCACCGCGTCATGCGCGACCGAACCGGTGACCAGGACATCTTCGCCGCGGAGCTCCGGAGGGACCTGGAGCCCGCCGAGCCCCTCCGCGATGAGTGCTCGAGCGCCGGCCCCCCGAATTCCGCCGATCACCTCGCGTGCACGGGCGGCGGGGTCGCCTGACGCCATCGAGCCGAATCCGGCGTAGACGAAGTCACCACCAGCCATGAACTCCGACACCTCAGCGGAGACGGTCTCCGATCCGCCCACCCTCCACGGGCCGGTCAGGTGCACGGTGCTGTCCCAATCATGGGGACGATCCAGCAGGGCTGGACTGATGGGCATGAGCGTGGCCGCCGGCGGAGCTGGCTCTCCGCCGGATCCGCCGATCATCGAGGACACGTCCTTCAGGTCACGGCGGAACATCCTCTCCCCGCCACTTGCCAGTCGGTAGGTCAGCGTGTTGAAGCGACCGAGATCCCGGTTCACGGTCCCGGCGGCAGGGAATGCGCGCGTCGGTGTCACCACAGGGACGATCTCGACCTGCACGTACGGAATGGAGAGGGCGTCCGCCGCCAGCGGCGCCGAGAGGATCTTCGGGTGAGCCAGCAGGACATCGGGCTGATAGTCCCATGCGGCGCGGGCTGACTCGATGATCACGGCGCGCATGAGCGGCTTGATGACCGAACGATACGAGCGAAGCGCCGCCACGACAGAGACGCCCTGCTGTTCGATCAGCGCGGTGTAGTCAACGCCCAAGCTGACGACGTCGAGACCGTGGAGGTCGACCCCGGAATGATCAGGAACGACCAGACGAACCTCGTGACCCGCCCGGAGGGCACGCTTCGCGAGCGCGACGAAAGGTTCCACATCGCCTCGTGATCCAGCAGTGGCCAGAAACAACCGCATTGCACACCCGCTTCCCCGTGTCGTCTGGACCTGCCCGTCGCCTGGACCCGCCCGACGTCCATCCCTGCTCGTCGTCTAAACCCGCCGATGCACCCGCTGCGGTGCGGCGAAGACCGTCGTGACTGCGGGCGCGTAGAGAACAGAATCCGGCACCCGCCCGGCGAGTCCATTGAATCCCGCCGCGGCGAGCAGCCCGTCCTCCAGGTGGATCAGCTCCGCGTGCTGCAGCGGCCAGGGCTCGTGGCTGTTCCTGCAATAGATGGTGCGCCCCAGATGTCTCTGATGGAAGCCCCAGCGTGCCGTCAGAAATCCAGCCACAGGATCCTGCTCCAGCGCACCATTGGCCGCGGCGTCAGCGCCCGGACGTACGCGAATGGTGGAAGCGGCCTCTCGGCGGCCGTGCCGACGGGTGGTGTACTCGACCTCGCCGTCGTCCTGGCGGATCTCCATGGACGCCCACTGATACCGCAGGCCGAACGTCGCCCGAGCGATCAGGACCGGGATGAGGTGCGAGGCCTCCAGGCTGCGAAAGACCACCCCGCGGCGACCCTGCCCATCGATGGAGTAAAGCCGCACGTTGACCTCGGGGAAGTCCCCGAGCCAGGGGATGGCGGGCCCGCCGAAGAAGGAGCTCTCGGACATCTGGAACCCGATGAGTCCCACCCAGGAGCTCCCGTCCAACACGTCCGGCGAACAGCCTTCAGGCATGAACGGTTCGACGACGCTGGGATCCACCCGCCAGTGCAGGAACGTCACCTCGCTCCAGCGCTGCCGCAGCAGTGCGGTCGCGCCGAGCGCAGGGGCCTGACGGGAGAGGGCATGAAGGGCCATCGTGGAACCTCGTCATCAGCGCGGGAGGTGGATGTTCGGACATCAGCGGCGATTCACTGCCATCCTATCCAGTGCGCATCCTCCCAGCCTGGTGTCGCGCGTGGCGGGCTCATACGGCGTAGATTTGTCCAACAACAGCCGAACAGATTCTGCGACTTCATGATACAGGCGGCGATGGCAGCAGACCAACACCGGTCGAGGCGGATATGAGAACCGACAAGCGCGAAGATGCGAACCGTGATCCCCAGCTGGTCACCGTGTCAGTGGTGATCCCGGTCAAGGACGACGCCGAGGAGCTCGCCGCATGCCTCTCCGCCCTGAAGGCGCAGACCCGCCCGGCCGAGGAGATCGTCGTCGTGGACAACGCGTCTTCGGATTCTTCGGCTTCGATCGCCCGAGCCGCCGGGGCCACAGTGATCGAGTGCCTGCAGCCAGGAATACCTGCCGCGAGCGCACGCGGATACGACGCGGCCTCAGGAGATCTGATCCTGCGACTCGACGCCGACTGTGTGCCTGCGGCTTCCTGGATCCACGACGTGGTCGCAGCGTTCGAGGACCGTCCGGAGGTGTCCGCACTGACCGGGCCCGCACGGTTCATCGACGGCCCTGTTCTGCTCCGACGTCCACTCGCGGCGCTCTACCTTCACTCCTACACCTGCTTCTGTGCCTCCGCGCTGGGGCATCGCCCCCTGTTCGGCTCCAACCTCGCCATGCGGCGGCAGGCCTGGGAAGAGATCCGCGCTGATGTCCATCGCGACGACCCGGAGGTGCACGACGATCTCGATCTCTCCTTCCACCTCGGGGAACGTCACCGTCTCGGCTACGTGCGGGGGGAGCCGATGGGCATCTCGATGCGTCCCTTCAGCGATGCGCGGGCGTTCCGGCGACGTATGGCGCGAGGCTTCCGCACCGTGGCGGTTCACTGGCCCGAAGACTTCCCGCCATACCGGTGGCGCCGAGCTCGTCAGCAGCGCCGGGAGATCTCCTCCGCAGCGGAAGGTCGCAGCGATGACCGTCCCTGAAGCGCGTGCGGGCTCAGGCGCCTCGAATCTCCCAAGCAACGTCCCGCTGACCGGGCCGAATAACGTCCCGCTGACCGGGCCGAATAACGTCCCGCTGACCGGGCCGAATAACGTCCCGCTGACCGGGCCGGTCAAGCCGCCAGCACTGCATGTCATGAGCTGGAACATCCGTCGGCGGACGGGACGGTTCCATCCACGCGCCGCGGATCGCTGGAACCAACGTGCTCCCGGGCTCCGGGCCCTTCTGCGCGCCGAGCGCCCCACCCTGCTCGGAGCTCAGGAAGCACTGGAGGATCAGTCCCGGTTCATCTGCGCATCACTCGGGGCGTCCTATCAGTACATCGGACACGGGAGGAGCGCTGGGGGCGGGGGAGAAGGCTGCCCGATCTTCTACGACGCTGACCGGCTCGAGCTGCTCGGGTGGGAGCAGTCGGCACTTTCCGAGACCCCGGATCGGCCGGGCTCGAGATCCTGGGGGAACGTGATTCCGCGCGTCCTGGTCTCTGCCAGGTTCCGCGATCGTGAGACCTCGGCGAGCTTCCTCGCCCTGAACACTCACCTCGATCATCTCTCCAGCCGATCACGCCTGGCTTCAGCACAGGCGATCAGAGACCTGGCCGCCGCTGGCCCGCTCCCAGCGGTGCTCACCGCTGATCTGAACACCCACGCCGGGACCGCGGCATACCGTGCCCTGGTCGCCGGGGAGGCGCTCGCCGACACCCGGGCCACGGCGGAGCGGCACGACAGTCAGGAGTGGGGAACCTTTGCGAACTACCGGACGCCGCGCCGAGATCGCCCCCGCATCGACAGGATCCTGACCACGCCGGGCGTCCGGGTGACCCGGGCCGCCGTCAACACGCAGCGTCACGGTGCAGGATGGGCCTCTGACCACCTGCCGGTCCACGCCGTGATCGTTCTCCCCGAGGAAGGGGCTTCGCCATGATCGAGAACTTCCTGCGCCCTCCCCAGGGCCTGGCTGAGGTGCTGGCCGACGCTCTCCGGGCGTTCGGTGTGTTCAGCGTCGTGCTCGCGGCCGTGTTCTTCGACCTCACAGACGCCGGCGTTCTGGCGTTCGTGCTCCCCGGCGTGTTCGCCCCACGCTTCCTGGGAACACGCGCCGGTGCAGACATCACCCTCGCCGTCACACTGCTCATCGCGGCCTGGAGCAACGTCTGGGGTCTCTACGAGAGCGTCCCCGGGTGGGACCTGGCGGTCCATTTCGTCTGCACCGGTGTCCTCGCGGCGGCGCTCTGCCTTCTGCTCGGCCGCATCCAGGTGGTGCCTGAGCCGCGGTCGGGCCAGGTCGCCACGACACTTGGAATCGTGCTGACCACCACCTTCGGACTGGCGCTGAGCGCCGTCTGGGAAATGGTGGAGTGGTTCGGCTTCGTGTATGTGGCTGAAGGGATCAACGTCAACTACACCGACACGATTGCAGACATGGCGGCCGGTGGGCTGGGGGCCCTCTGCGCGGGGCTGTTCCTCACCTTCTTCGGGCGCTTCGACCGGGACCGCAGGGCGCCCAAGAGCGCGGGTCGCGGCATCCGCCTAGACTGAGAATCACCTCACCGGACGGAGCCTCATGGACACCGACGTCATCGTGATCGGCGCGGGCCTCGCGGGCCTGCAGGCCGCCCGCCGCCTGCAGCGAGAGGGCCACGACGTCACGGTGCTGGAAGCCGGAGACGCCGTCGGGGGACGGGTGCGCACCGATCTCGTCGACGGCTTCCGCTGTGACCGCGGGTTTCAGGTGCTCAACCCCGCGTACCCGGCGGTGCGGAAGTGGATCGATGTCCCGGCACTGGGACTCCAGCGCTTCGGCGCCGGCGCGGTGGTCCGTGACGGAGACACCACGACCACGCTCGCCCATCCGCTGCGCCACCCCCAGCACACCCTGTCCACCCTGCGCAGCAGACACACCCCGGCCGCGGATCTGCTGGCGCTCGCGCGCTGGATCGGCCCCACCCTGGGCGCCGCAGGCCCCTCCCGCGAGCGTGCCACCGGGCCCGGAGATCAGACCCTGCGCGCCTCGTTGGACTCCGCAGGGCTGACCGGGCGGCTGCGCCGGGACGTGCTCGACACCTTCCTGGCCGGAGTCCTGGCCGACAGCACGGGTGGGAACTCTGCGGCCTATGTGCGGATGCTGGTCCGCAGCTTCGCCCTGGGAGTCCCCGGACTGCCCCGCGAGGGCATGCAGGCGATGCCGGAGCAGATGGCAGCCTCGCTCGCTGATCCTGTGCGACTGAACACCCGCGCTCGAGACCTGCGCCCGAGCTCCAGGGGCGTGGAGGTCACGACCGACGCGGGCAGAGTTCACGGACGCGCCGTCGTCCTCGCTGTCGGAGTCCAGCACCTGACCGAGCTCGCCGGTGGGCTCACCGGCCAGCCTGCGCCGGAGGCCCACGGTCTGACCACGTGGTGGTTCCGCGCTCCGAAGCTGCCGCGGCCCGGGCCGTTCCTGATGCTCGACGCCTCGAAGCCGGGCGGAGGCCCGGCCGGTCCGATCTGGAACACCGCCGTGGTCTCACAGGCCGCCCCCTCGTACTCGCCGCAGGGACAGCACCTGATCCAGGCCACGACGCTGCTGGATCGTCCCGATGGGCTGGCAGAGGAATCGGCGGTGCGTCGCGACCTCGAGCGGCTGTACCAGACCTCCACCACGGACTGGGAGATGCTGATCCACCACGTGGTCCCGCACACGCTGCCGGCGATGCCCCCGGGAACGGTGGGACGCGGCCCCCAGCGGATCGCCGACCGGATCCTCGTGGCCGGGGACCACCGCGAGAACGGCTCCATCCAGGGAGCCCTGGTCTCCGGTGACCGCGCGGCCCGGACCGCGGCCAGTCTGCTATCCGCCTGACTCCCGGCCCGGTTCTTCGCCTCCCGTGCTGGACCGAACGGTGCTGGACTGATCGGAGACGCTCTGCAGGGCGGCGCTCCAACTGCCGTAGCTGTTGCGGATACTGGGCCCCGAGGGCAGATCCATGCGTCCGTGTTCCTGGCTCTGCTTCCGCCACTCGGTGTAGTTCCGATAGCTGGTGCTGGAGCCTTCTCGGGCCGCCGCCAGAGCGAAGTCGCGGATCGCGGCCTGGAACTGCTCCGTGGTGAACCGCGCCCTGCCGAAGCCGGCCGCTCGTTCCCTGCTGGAGACCGCCAGCCCCGCAGATGCCAGCGCGCTGTTCCAGGAGCCGCCAGCACGTTTGAGGATCGTCGTGGACCCCACCGGCCAGACATTCTTTCCCTTCCCGCCGGTGGTGGCGTGTTCGGCGAGGAACTGACTGCGGTGCTGCTCATAGCGCTGCACCGAGATCGTCAGCGTCGCGTCGTTCTGCACTGCCTCGCGCCCGGCCCGGACAGCGTCCAGTGCCTGCGCCAGACTGTCGCCGGATCCCTGCTCGCCGAGCCGGGCGGCGACGGTCTCACGCAGCTCCTCGGGCAGCGCGGGACCCTGACTGCTCGGGGTCCTTCCGTATCCGATGGCGAAGAACAGGCTCGCGGTGATGGCGCTCTCGCTCACCAGGGGTGTCACCATGACATGCACTCTCCACTCTCCAGGATCAAGGCGTGATCGGTCCCGCGAGCGCGGCTTCCACGGTGGTCCGGTCCCCGCTCAGGCTCAGATCATCCAGGCTTCGCCGTCCCCACAGCAGCAGCGCCAGCTCACGGGCCGATCCGCTCACATCCGCTGCGGGTGCGGCGCTGGCCCGCCCAGAGATCTCCCAGCGCCGGTCGGCGTCCTCGGCGACCAGCGCGATCCCATCCTCCGGGGGTTCCGCACGGCCCTTGCTGATCTGTCGCGGGTGCATCACCTGCACCACTTCGTCCACGCAGTCCGCCCAGACCGAGGGGTCCTGCGGCGGCATCGGTGCTCCCACCGCCTGGCAGAGGTCCCAGAGGTGGATGAGGGTCTCGTGGGCCTGACGGCGGTGCCAGAACGACGCCGCTCCCTGGCCCTGCATGGTCTCGCACGGGTGATCCGCCGGCACCTCCGCGAATGTGTTCTGCAGCAGTTCGGCTCGGACCGCATAGGTCCAGGCCAGACTCTCCCGATCGTCCAGGTCCGCGGGCGGCGGAGGCGTCGCAACCTCTGCCCCGCCCACCTTCCTCGCCGCCCAAAGGTGCACCGAGCCCAGGTGCTCGGTCAGCTCGCGCACGGTCCAGTCCCCGCAGCCCGGCACCGGCACGGACGGATCAGTCGTCCTCAACAGGTCCGTGAAGGTGCTCTGCAGCCCGGCGAGCCGCGGGAGGTGGTCGGCCTCTTCGAAATCAACCATGCGCGGAGTCTATAGGCTGTGCGGATGGTCGAACTGGATGCGCTCAGCTGGGTGCTGCTCGGACTGGGTGCACTCGTGGTGGGACTCTCCAAGACGGCGCTCCCCGGCGGCGGCACCCTCGCCGTGGTCCTCTTCGCTATGGCTCTGCCCGCCAGGGAGTCCACTGCGGCGCTGCTGGTCCTGCTCCTGGTCGGGGATCTCTTCGCGGTCTGGATGTACCGGCGCACCGTGGACTGGGCGATCCTGCGTCGGCTGATCTGGCCGGTGCTGCTGGGCGTCGCGGTCGGAACGGTGTTTCTCGGGGTCGCCTCGGACGGGGCCGTCCGGCGGGTGATCGGCGCGATCCTGCTGGGTCTGCTGGTGTTCACGCTGCTGCGCCGTCGTCGCCAGTCTCGGGCGCCGGAGCTCAGCTCCTCGCCACCGTCCGGTCATCCAGCGCGCCCGTCCGAAGCGGGGAAGCCGAGTCGCCTCGCCGGCCGTGGGTTCGGCTGGCTGGGCGGGTTCACCACCATGGTGGCGAACGCTGGAGGCCCCGTGATGAGCATGTATCTGCTCGCGATGCGACTGGACGTGAAGACCTTCCTCGGCACCGCCGCGTACTTCTTCTTCGTGGTGAACCTGGTGAAGGTTCCCTTCCAGATCGGCCTGGGACTGCTGAACCTGCACACCCTGAGCATTGTGGCGGTGCTGGTGCCGCTCGTCGTGGTCGCAGCATTCATCGGACGGTGGATCGCCGGAGGGATATCGCAGCGCCTGTTCGAGCGTCTGGTCCTGGGGCTGACCGCTCTCGGCGCGGTGAACCTGCTCCTCTAGCCGCAGTGGAATGACACACTCCGCGGGGCCCCGGGTCTACACATAGGATCAGTTTCATGACGACTTTCGGAAACAGCAGCCGCTTCGGAACCAGCAGCGCCCTGGAACTGTGTCTGGGCGGAAACACCTTCGGCTGGACCAGCAGCCGGGAGGTCTCCTTCGAGGTGCTCGACTCCTTCACCGGCGCGGGCGGCAGCCTCATCGACACCGCCGACAGCTATTCAGCCTGGGTCGAGGGCAACAGCGGGGGAGAGTCCGAGACCATCATCGGGCAGTGGCTGGCGGCCCGAGGCAACCGAGACGACGTCGTCCTGGCCACCAAGGTCAGCCAGCATCCCGAGTTCAAAGGACTGGCGCCGAAGAACGTGGCGGCCGCCGCCGAGGCCACGCTGCGGCGGCTGGGCACGGACCACATCGACCTCTACTACGCCCACTTCGACGACGAGCAGACCCCGCTGGAGGAGACCGTGGGGGCCTTCGAGGAGCTCATCACCGCCGGCAGGATCCGCGCCGTCGGAGTCTCCAACTACAGCGCCGACCGTGTCCGGCAGTGGTTCGAGATCGCCCGGCGGGAGGGCTATACGCTGCCGGTGGCTCTGCAGCCGCACTACAACCTGGTGCATCGCGGGGACTATGAATCCGGACTGAGCGAGATCGCTCGGGCCGAAGACCTCGCCGTGATGCCCTACTTCTCCCTGGCCTCCGGCTTTCTCACCGGGAAGTACCGGAACCGAACGGACCTGGAGGGGGCCGCTCGTGCCGGAATGGCAGGGAAGCACCTCTCGGAGCAGAAGCTGAGAGTGCTCGAGACCCTGGACGCGATCGCCTCCCGGCTCGAGGTCGCGATGCCCACCGTGGCCCTGGCCTGGCTGCGCACTCGAGACCAGGTGACTGCGCCCATCGCCAGTGCCCGGACTCCGGAGCAGCTCCCGGCGCTGTTGGCAGGCGCCCGCCTCCAGCTCTCGGCCGAGGACGCTCAGGCGCTGACTGCCGTCTCCTCCGCCGTGGAGGACTGACCTCAGTCGCCCAGGACGTTCATCGGAGTGCGCTCGCCGTGCGCCTCATGCGTGGCGTGCAGCGCCGCGTCGACCACGTCGCGGGGATCCCCGGCCCGACGGTATGCCTCGCGCTGGTGGCGCGCGCCTGTCCCGCTGCGCAGGATGTCGCAGACCGTGGCCTGGACCTGCGTGGCCTCCCCGTACTCGCGAAGCACCGGGTCGAGCGTGTCGAGCAGCGCTCCGACCACCTCCCCGGCCGCCGCCGGGACGGCGGTGAAGGGGTCGACCAGGGTGCTCTCGACACCGCAGCGGCTGGCGCGCCAGGTCCATGCGCGCAGAACGGCTGTGTCCACCTCCAGCGGCGGGACCCCCGCTCGCCACTGGCGCGCGGCCGTCTCCACCAGTGCGCGCGCCATGGCGGCCAGTGCAGCCGCATGCTCGGCGAACATGCAGACGTCGCAGACCCGGATCTCCACTGTGGAGTGGCGCTCACAGAGCCGTGCATCGAAGTAGAGCATTGCCGCATCCAGCGGAACGCGCGAATCGAGCAGCGACTGGCGCTGTCGATCGTAGCGCTCGGTGGTTCCGAACACGTCCGTCGGCCCGGTGTTGGGCCACCTGCTCCAGGTCTGGTGCCGGTAGCTCTGGAACGCTGTGTCGGTGCCATCCCAGAAGGGGGAGTTGCAGCTCAGCGCCAGCAGAGTGGGCAGCCAGACGCGGATCCGGTCCAGCACCGCGACCGCCTCGGCCCGGGACTCCACGTGCACATGGACGTGGAGTCCACCGGTGAGCTGCTGCAGAGCTGTCATCCCTGTCCAGGCGGCGATCCGCTGGTAGCGCTGGTTCGGCACCAGGTGGGGAGTCACGTGCCCCGGGGCCGTGGCGAGGGCGGCGACGCGTCCCCCGAACTCGGCGGCTGAAGCGTCGGCCCACGCACGGCCTTCCCGGATCGCGTGAAGCTGTTCCTGCAGAGTCCGCTGTGGCGGGTTCACGACCTCGAGCTGCTCCTGCTGCAGCTCCGTGGCGAGCTGATGTCCGGACTCGAGCGGGGCGCTGTGATACTCGGCGACCTGCCAGCCCAGGCGCAGCGGCTCCAGCTCGGTGGCATCGATCAGCAGGAGCTCTTCTTCAACGCCAAAGGTCCGCATGCGAACGTCCTCCACCCTGGAACGTGGTCCCGATGCGCTGACTGTACTCCCGGTTCTGCAGCAGAAGACAGGGGCCACGACCGGGCCGGTCTGGACCGAGTTGGACCGGCTGGGAGGGACCTACCCGGTGAAGCTCTCCGGGTGCCCTCCGCGGCGCCCCTCCTCGCCCTTGTCCAGGGCTGCGATCGCGGTCATCTCCTGTGGCTGAAGCTCGAATCCGTAGATGTCGCGGTTCTTCGCCATGCGTTCTGCGCTGTTGCTCTTCGGGATCGCCACGACCCCACGCTGCAGGTGCCAGCGCAGCATCACCTGGGCGGGGGTGACGCCGTGCCGCTGGGCGATCTCGGCGAGGACGGGCTCACCGAACTGGTCCGTGCGTGCCAGCGGGCTCCACGCCTGGACCGCGATGTCCCTCTCCTGGCAGTAGGTGCGCACCTCGTCATTGGGGAAATAGGGGTGCATCTCGATCTGGTTCACTGCTGGCGCCGCTCCGGTGGAGTCGATCAGCCGCTGCAGGTGTGCAGGCTGGAAGTTGGAGACGCCGACGGCGCGCGCCCGCCCGGACTCGGCCAGCTCCAGCATGGCCTTCCAGGTGTCCACGTAGTCGATGTCCAACATCGGCATGGGCCAGTGGATGAGGAACAGGTCCACGTAGTCGAATCCGAGGGTCTCGAGCGAGGTCTCGAAGGTCTCGTGCACCGCGGCGGGGGCGTGGTTGCCGTTGTTGAGCTTGGTCGTGACGAAGACGTCCTCTCGGGGGACGCCGGAGCGCCGGACGGCCTCGCCGACCTCGGCCTCGTTGCCGTACATCTGTGCGGTGTCCAAGAGCCGGTACCCGGCGCCGAGCGCATGGACCACGGCCTCGGTGCTGGTCTTGCCGGTGCCGAAGCCGATCTCCGGCATCTGGGTTCCTGAGTTGAGCTGAATCATGGGGTGATCCTACGCGGCGAGGACGGTGAATCCAGGCCGCGCACGCGGGAAGGCACGCGGGAAGGGCGGGGTCTCTGCGCAGAGACCCCGCCCTCACGCAGCGAGCGGTGCTGGTCACGCCTCAGCATCGGAGACGAACGCGTGATCAACGGGTGGTGCGACGTGCAGTGTCCGCGTGGACCTCAGTCTCACGTGTGTGTGCGGTTCGTGCGCCGGCAACACCGGCGAAGGCCGCCACGGCGGCTCCGATGATCAGACCGGCAGCTGTCCACCAGGCGCCAGCGGCCGCATCATCCTGGACATCTTCGGCGGTCTCCTGCGCCTCATCTGCGACGTCCGCAGCGTCGTCTTCGACTTCTCCAGCCTCTTCCTGGAGGACTGCTGGATCAACATCCGCGGCCTCTGCGGCCTGTCCCAGTGCTCCTCCGGCAGCGCCGAGGACGCCGGCACCGAGCCAGCCGATCAAGAGCGTCACGCCGACCAGCGAGGTCGCCCAGGTCACCAGTCCGTGGAGCAGCCCGGCTCGCACGGCCAGGGCGCCGGCGACGAATCCTCCGGCGGCCAGCGAGAGCAGGATGGCGACCACGCTCCAGATGCCCACAGCGGCACCGTCCACCTCGGAGAGGCCCAGGGCTGCGCTGATGACCCCGAAGACCAGCAGGACAGCGAGGAACGTGACGGTGCCAGCGAAGATGGCACCCCACGAGGCGTTGGGGGTGCGGGGGCCGCGGTCGACCCCGACGAAGGAGTCCTGCGTGGGGTGGTCCTCGCGGGTCTCGAGTCGCTCGGACCGATCGCGTTCGGTGGTCCGGGCTGGAGTTCGACTGGCCGAAGCCGTCCCCGCGGGCGGGGGCGTCTGGCGATCAGCGGAGCGCACTTCATGGTCCCGGTCGAGGCGGGTGTCTTGTGCGGTTTCGTCATTGCCGTGTCGGTCGTCGGGATGTGCCATGGTCATCGACTTCCTCTCGTCTACGTTTTTGCGTGGACACTTCTCAGCCTAGGGAATGAAGATTCTGGTTCACACCTTGGGGGAGGTATCAATTTGGTCAACCTGATCTGCGACCGGTGCACGGATCAGGAACGGTGAGCAGCCGGAGCAGACGCAGGCAGCAGCGGGACACGGGGCCGAGGAGGAATAGATTCCGCTCCTGCTGGGGTTGCCACAGGTATGCGTGCAATGACCTACTCCGAATACGGCGAACCACACACCCTCGAGATGACCGAGCTTGAACTGCCCAAGGTGGGCCCCGGCGCCGTGCTGATCAAGATCCAGCGCGCCTCGGTCAATCCGGTGGACTGGAAAGTCATGTCCGGCGGTCTGGACCCCCTCATCGATATCGTCTTCCCCGCCATCCCGGGGTGGGACGTCTCCGGAGTGGTCGAACAGACCGGGCCCGACGTTCCGGAGTTCTCCGTGGGAGACCGCGTGGCCTCCTACGCCCGCAAAGAGTTCATCCATGGCGGCACCTATGCGGAATACGTCGCGGTTCCGGCCGACTCGGTGGCCCGAATCCCGGACGGCGTGGACTTCGACTCTGCCGCGGGGCTTCCGCTGACCGGACTGACCGCCCAGCGTGCTCTGGAGGCCCTCGAGCTCACCTCCGAGGACACGCTGCTCATCCATGCAGCATCTGGCGGCGTAGGTCACCTCGCAGCCCAGCTCGCGGTGGAACGCGGCGCCACAGTCCTGGGAACCGCTTCGGAGAAGAACCATGCGAAGCTGCGCGAGCTCGGGGTGACACCGCTGACCTACGGGGAGGGCCTCGCCGACCGGGTCCGCTCTGAGGCTCCGGAGGGAGTCACCGCTGTGGCCGACTTCGTCGGCGGGGTCCTGGAAGACACGCTGGCAGTGCTGGCCGAGGGCGGCCGGCACGTCTCCGTGGCCGATCCTTCGGTCCTGGAGCACGGCGGCCGCTGGCTCTGGGTCCGCCCTGACGGGACCCGCCTGCGCAGGCTGCTCGAGAAGGTCGCCGCAGACACGCTGCGCGTGGATGTGGACCGCGTCTTCCCGCTCGAGGAGGCCGGAGCCGCGATGGAGGCCAACCAGTCGGGCTCCAACGGCAAGATCCTCATCGACGCCACCCGCTGATCGGCGACACGCGGGGAGGCGTCTGATCTCAGCCGCTGTCGCGTGCCAGGGTCCGCTGAGTAGTCTGCAGGCATGAAGAGCATCCAGCTGCCCGCCGCCGGACTGTCCGCCTCCCAGCTGGTGCTGGGACTGATGCGGATCAACGACAAGACCGATGACCAGATCCGTGAGCTCTACCGGCGAGCCCGGGAGGCTGGTGTCGACCTCTTCGATCACGCCGACATCTACGGCGACGGTCCGCACCACTGCGAGCGACGCTTCGCGGAGGCCGTCCGGCTCTCCGGCGCGGAACGTGAACAGGTGCTGATCCAATCAAAGGTCGGCATCATCCGAGACGGTCCCTCCTATGACTTCTCCGCCGAGCACATCATGGAAGAAGTGGAGGAGTCCCTGCGAGCACTGCAGACGGACTACCTGGACATCCTGCTCCTGCACCGGCCGGATCCGCTGGTGGAGCCCGAGGAGGTCGCGCGCGCCTTTGACGCCCTCCAGGGTTCCGGGAAGGTGCGTCACTTCGGCGTCTCGAACCACACCGTGGGGCAGATCGAGCTGCTCCGCACAGCGGTCGAGCAGCCGCTGGTGGTGAACCAGGTCCAGCTCTCCATCGTCCATGCTCCGCTCTTCAGCGAGGGGATGCAGACCAACACGCTCGGTCAGGCGCAGGCGGTCATGCCGGCGGGTGCTGACCTCGTGGAATACTGCCGACGCCAGGGCATCACGCTTCAGGCCTGGTCCCCCTACCAGTCACCGCGCGGGGTCTTCATCGACCACCCGGAGTACCCCGAGCTCAATGCGGTGCTGTCCCGTCTGGCCGAGAAGCACTCGGTGACGCCCACGGGCATCGCCACCGCCTGGCTGACCCGCCATCCGGCGGATATCCAGGTGGTTCTGGGCACCACGCAGGGCGCCCGGGTGGAGGAGGCGGCGGCTGGCGCGCAGGTCCGGCTCTCCCGCAGGGAATGGTACGAACTCATCCGCGCCGCCGGACACCGGCTGCCCTAGGCGCGGTAACGCTCCGGACGATGGTTCAGCGCCAGCACGAGGTTCAGCAGCACCGCGCCCAATGCGGAGTAGAGCACGTTCAGCGGCGAGACGACGGTCAGCGCGAGCGCGATGACCGCCACGTCCAGGGTCATCTGCACGTATCCTGCGCGCAGTCCCAGCCGCTCCTGTGCCACCAGGGCCACGATGTTGAACCCGCCCAGGCTCGCCCCGTGCCGGAAGATCGCGAGCAGCCCCATGCCGATCAGGATGTTCCCGGCGGGCACGCCGTAGAGCGGGTTGAGCTCGGGCAGCGACAGCATCGGTCCGTGCAGCAGGGCATAGCCGGAGACGATCGCCACGGCCGCCACAGTCTTCAGCGTGAAGGTCCAGCCCTTCTTCCAGACCGCCAGGGCGAAGAAGGGCAGATTCACCAGCAGGAACAGCGCGGAGAAGTTCAGCGGGGTGGCGAAGGTCAGCAGCAGCGCCAGGCCTGCGGTGCCGCCGGTCACGGCCTCGGACTGCTGGAGCACATAGAGACCCAGGGAGGCGAGGAAGGTGCCGATCAGCACGCCGAAGACGTCCTCCGCCGGAGAGTGCGGGATGGTGGTGTCCTCTGGCCAGGGAGGGACATTCTCGGATCCGGACATGAGCGTCAGCCTATAGCCGCGCCGCCGCGGCCGTTCCCTGCCCGGCGCGGGAAGTGAGGACTCTCACGTCATCTGGACCCGTCAGGGGAGCAGCGGCGTAGGCTGAGACTCCAAGACTTCATCGGAGAATCGAGGACAGCGTCATGGATCCTGTGACACCTGCGCATGCGGCCAAGTACGGCGAGAACGGCGCAGAGGATCTCTCCTACGATCCCGAGCACTGCGCACGCGTGGTCTGCGCCCGGGATGTGATCAGGGCGATTCCGACCGTGGTCTTTGAGTTTCTCGCGGACCCTGCTCTGCAGGTGGAGGTCGACGGCAATGACAACCTCGCTGCGGCGGAGCCGGGGCAGCGCGTGTCCGGGGTCGGCGACGTCTTCCGCATGGAGCTGACCAACGGCAAGGTGCGGGAGAACCACGTGGTGGAGTTCCGTGAGGGCCAGCTCATCGCGTGGAGGCCCGCATCCCTGGGAGAGGCCCCCGCGGGTCATCTCTGGCGCTGGTCCCTCGCGTCCACCGAGGACGGCGCCACTGAGGTGACCCACACCTACGACTGGTCCCAGCTGCATGATGAGCAGCGCGTCGCGCGGGCCAGGTCCACGAGCGCCGCCATGCTGGCCCGGTCCATCGCGCGCCTGAAGGCCGTGGTGGAGGCCTCCGCCTAGGCTTGGGGTCCATGGAGAGCCGGACCAGCACCCAGCACACCAAGATCGTCGTCGCCGTCGCTCTGCTGCGCCGCCGACCCGGGCTGGAGGCTGAGCTGTTCATCGCCCGTCGCACCTCGCCGGAGTCTGTGGCGGGGATGTGGGAGTTCCCCGGGGGGAAGCTTGAACCGGGGGAGACCCTGCACGAGGGCCTGCACCGGGAGCTGCTCGAGGAGCTCGGTGTCTCCGTCGTTCTGCATGAAGAGATCGTCGGAGGCGGTCACGCGAGCTTCTCTCCAGAATCTGGGTGGTGGCTGAAGGAGACGACGGCGATGCGGCTCTTCCGTGGAGAGCTGGTCGACGGCGAGCCGTTCCCGCTGCAGGATCATGATCGCGTGGACTGGGTGCCGGTGACGCCGCGGCTGCTGGATTACGCGTGGATCCCCGCGGATCGACCGATCGTGGAACAGATCCTTCGGGACGTCAGCGTCTGAACCCGCAACGGTGGAGGCGTCGAATGGGGAGATGCGCGCAGAAGCAGTGAGGAGGGCCTCTGCGCGCATCGCGCTTCCCATCGCGCAAGGCCATTAGAACACCTATTCTACGCGCCTGCAAGTGTCTTGAGCCGACACTCGAAGCTATGTTCGAGGCGTGAAACCTGTGAGAAAACTGTCAGAACGCAGGTTCGATGAGTTCATGCCGAGAAAGCACCGGCAGGGCCGGGATCACGGCTCCTGGGAGCGTGCCGGCAGCGCGAGCAGGTCGACATGTCCGACTCTGACCTGCAGGTCCCCTGTTGCGAGCTGCTGCTGGCGGACCTGCAGCCAGGCCGCCGCGGTCGAGGCCAGGGAAGGATCGTTCTCCACGGCCACATCGGCCCGATCGCTCAGATAGCGCGTGATGAGCGCGGCATCGGAGGTGTCCAGCAGCCAGTCGGTCTCACCGACGCTCACCTGAGCTCCGCGCTCGCGCAGCAGCTCGGCGACGATGCCCGCGGCGTCGGGTCCGAGCAGGTCTCCGCGGCGCTGGTGAGCGTCGAAGGCCTGGGAGATGACGGCGTCAGATTCGTGGGCGGGGTGGATCTCCACCGCGCCGGTCACGCTCAGGCTCAGCAGGGCAGCGACATCTCGTCCTGCGCGCGGGCCAGCTATCGCGTCGGCCAGGACTTCGGCCTCGGCAAGCGAGAGCAGGTCCAGCAGCGCCGAACAGGTCACCAGCTGGACCTCCTCGCCGGAGGTCAGGCCCGGGAGGTCGTCGACGGTGCCCAGCACCCGAACCGTCTCCCGGACCTCGGAATCGGCAGGAGTCTGCGATGCTACGTCCAACAGATCGGCATCATGGTCCAACAGCGTCCAGCGCTGGGACAGGTGGAGCCGCGGGGCCAGCCACGCCTGGTTCGATCCGGTGCCGGCCCCCACGTCGATCACCCTGACCGACGCGGCGTCGTCGACTGCGGTGAGCCCGCGCAGCGTCTCGGTCAGTGCGTCGATCAGCGGTGCGGCCTTCTCGCGGGCACGGTGGTCCGCTCGGCGTCGCTCGTCGAGCCAGTCGGCAGGCACCGGGCGAGTCACCAATGGAGCTCCGTGCTGAGATCCTGCGCTGCTTGTGACCATGACCGCAGTCTAGCCCGGTGCATTCCGGCGGCCGTCTGCCAGCGGCGACGAAGAGTGTCATCTTCGAACCAGCGCCGCAGCGTCTGGACCCAGGCCTCCGCAGCCCCTGGATCCAGCGCGGCTCCGGGGGTGGCGAGCGACGCTCGGGACGCGGGGGCCACACCGACCAGCGCCTCCTCAGCTCCGGTGCCCGCGCCGACGAGCACGGGAATGCCGTGGGCGAGCGCCTCGGTCACCACCATGCCGTAGGTCTCGGCCACGGAGGGCAGCACAAGCAGATCGGTGCTCTGCCAGAGCTCCTCCAGCATCTGACCGGCCAGCGGGCCCGGGACGGCGACCTGTCCCGCGGGGAATCCAGCCGCCGCGGCACGGACCTCCTCGGCGTAGCTGGGATCGGGACCGTCGGGTCCAGCGATCACGGCGGTCCACGGATGGTCGGTGAGCTCCCGCAGCACCTGCAGCAGCAGGAGTGGGCCCTTCCGGGGAGTCAGCGCTCCCAGGAAGAGCAGCCGCCGCGGGGAGCTGCCGGTGGCCAGAGGTGCAGCGTCGACCCCGGGCTCTGCCACGGAGACCCTGCGCAGTCCGTACCGTGCCTGCAGGTCATCCCGGGCCCAGCCGCTGGTGGCGACGACGACGTGCGCCGCATGCACCGCGGCACGCTCGCTCGCGGCCAGGCGCGCCTGCTCCGGGAGGCTGAGTCCGGACTCGGCGGGCAGCGGAAGATGCACCAGCACGGCGACCTCGGTGCCGGCCGCGGCTGCCTGGGCGAGCTCGGCTGGAGCCGCGGAGGCGATGATCCCATCGACGAGCACCCGAGGACTGCCGTCCAGCGCCCGGGCCAGCGCGCGACGGTCCGCAGTGCTCGGGCAGGGCCAGCTTCCCGGCACGGGCACCTCGGCGACCTCGATTCCGGTCTTGCGCCAGGCCTCGAGCACCCGCTGGTTGTAGGTGAGACCGCCGCTGGGTCCCGGCAGGTCCCGTGGAACGAGCAGCGCTCGCTGCGCCCCTCCGGGAGCCGCGTCATATGAGTGGTCCACCATGCCGACAAAACTATCGGTTCCGTCGGCCGCAGAGACCCACCGACGGGCCGAAGCGTCGAACCTGCCTTCTCTGCGATGGACCGGTAGCGTGAGCCTCATGGAGACAACAGCTGCCGCCGCCCAGAAGCTGCGCCCGGGGATCACACTGGGTGCCCTGATGCTTGCCCTGACCCTGCCAGCCTGCGGAGCGGAGGATTCCGACTCCGAGCCGGACTCTGCAGGTGCCACAGCGGAGGCCTCAGGAAGCGCCGCCTCCGGTGAGAGTTCGGGTGAGAGTTCTGCAGGTGAGGGTGCTCAGGAAGAGGAGTCTGCGGAGGCTCCGGACACGGAGGATGAGCAGTCTGAGGAACCCGGAGAGCAGCCCTCCGAAGACCAGGCCGAAGAGGAACCGCTGGAGCTTCCCGGTGGAGGGGACACGCTCTTCCCTGACCGTCGTTTTCTCGCCGCCTATGGCTCCCCGGGCATCCCCGCCCTGGGAGTCCTCGGTGAGGCGGAGGCGGAAGACACCGCTGAGCGGGTGAAGTTCTACGCAGAGCAGTACCAGAAGCACTCCGAGGAGCCGGTCCAGCCGGCCTTCGAGATCATCACCTCCGTCGCCACCGGTGATCCAGGTCCCGATGGCGACTACTCCAACGCGCTGGATCCTGAGGTCATCGAACCCTGGGTGGAGCTCGCCGCCGAGGAGGACATCTACGTCGTGCTGGACCTGCAGCCCGGACTCGCCACGTTCCTGGAGCAGGCGGAGCTGTATGAGGATCTTCTGGCCCAGCCCCATGTCGGGCTGGCCCTGGATTCGGAGTGGCGGCTCAGCGAGGGACAGCGGCACATGCAGCAGATCGGCACCGTCACGGCGGAAGAGATCAATGAGGTCTCCGACTGGCTGGCCGAGCTCACGGCCGAGCACGAGCTGCCGCAGAAGATGCTGCTCCTGCACCAGTTCAAGCACACCATGATCCAGAACCGCGAAGATGTGGACACGTCCCACGAGGAGCTCGCGATCGTGCTGCACGCGGACGGGCACGGCTCGCCGGATCTGAAGCTGGAGACCTACGAGGCCCTGCAGGAGGGTCTCAGCGAGGACATCTGGCTCGGCTGGAAGAACTTCTATGACGAGGATTCCCCGACCTTCACCTCGGAGCAGACCTACGACGTCGACCCCAAGCCGTGGTTCGTCTCCTATCAGTGACCCGCATAAACTGAGCCAGATCGTTTCTAGTCACCTCACACGGGAGCAGAATGTCCACGCCTGAAACACCGCACCCCCTGGACGAGTCCGCCGTCGAGGCCAGTGTCGAACAGGCCATCGCCGCCTTCGCCGCGGCGCAGGACCTCGAAGAGCTCAAAGTCGCCCGCCTAGCCCACACCGGTGACAAGGCTCCGATCGTGCTCGCGAACCGGCAGATCGGCACGCTGGACAAGACCGAGAAGGCCGCCGCAGGCAAGCTCCTCGGCGGCGCTCGCGGGAAGATCCAGAAGGCGCTCGCCGCGCGCACCGAGGTGCTCGAGGTCGAAGACGCCGAGCGGATCCTGGTGGAGGAGACGGTGGACGTCACCGCGGCCGGCCGCCGTCGTCCCCTCGGTGCGCGGCACCCGCTCTCCGTGCTGCAGGAACGTGTCTCCGACGTCTTCATCGCCATGGGCTGGGAGATCGCCGAAGGCCCCGAGGTGGAATCCGAGTGGTTCAACTTCGACGCCCTGAACATCGCCCCTGATCATCCCTCCCGGGAGATGCAGGACACCTTCTTCGTGGAGCCCACCGAGGCACATCTGGTGCTGCGCACCCACACCTCTCCGGTGCAGATCCGTTCCCTGCTCACCCGCGAGCTGCCGGTCTATGTGCTCTGCCCCGGCAAGACGTTCCGCACCGATGAGCTCGACGCCACCCACACCCCGGTCTTCCACCAGTTCGAGGGTCTGGCCGTGGACAAGGGCCTGACCATGGCGGATCTGAAGGGCACATTGGAACATTTCGCCCGGCAGATGTTCGGCGAGGCGGCCGCGATCCGGCTGCGCCCGAGCTACTTCCCCTTCACCGAGCCGTCCGCGGAGCTCGACGTCTGGCACCCCGAGGCCAAGGGCGGCCCGCGCTGGGTCGAGTGGGGAGGCTGCGGGATGATCAACCCGGCCGTGCTGCGCGCCGCCGGCGTGGACCCTGAGGAGCACACCGGCTTCGCCTTCGGGATGGGGATCGAGCGCACGCTGATGTTCCGCAACGGCGTGCCCGATATGCGCGACATGATCGAGGGCGACATCCGCTTCAGCCAGCACTTCGGAATGGAGGTCTGAGACATGCGCATTCCGCTGACTTGGATTCGTGAATACACCCAGTTCCCCGCCGAGGCCACCGCTGAGGACCTCATGGCTGAGCTGGTCAAGGTCGGGCTCGAGGAGGAGGACGTCCACCGCCCCACTGATGAGCTCGCTGGTCCGATCGTCGTCGGCGAGGTGCTGGAGAAGATCCCCGAGCCGCAGTCCAACGGCAAGACCATCAACTGGTGCCAGGTCCGCGTGGTCCCCGAGGGAGAGTCGCAGACGCTGACCCACGAGGGGATCGACCCGTCCGGAGTGCAGGGGATCGTCTGCGGCGCCCACAACTTCGAGGTCGGGGACAAGGTCGTCGTCACCCTGCCCGGCGCGGTGCTTCCCCGTGATTTCCGCATCGCCGCGCGCAAGACCTATGGCCACGTCTCCGCCGGCATGATCGCCTCCGTGCGTGAGCTGGGCATCGGCGAGGACCACGACGGCATCCTGGTGCTCTCCACGCTCGGACTGGACCCCGAGCCCGGCACCGACGCGATGGAGCTGCTGGGACTCTATGACTCGGCGGCGGAGATCAACGTGACTCCGGACCGCGGCTACGCGTTCTCCCTGCGCGGGATCGCTCGGGAGTACTCCCACGCCACCGGCACGCCCTTCATCGATCCGGCGGAGCAGATCCAGACCGACGCCGCCGCCGGGCCCGGCCTCGAGATCACGCTCAATGACCAGGACCCCATCTATGGGGTCCAGGGCTGCAGCCGCTTCGTCACCCGCAAGGTCACCGGCATCGACCCGCAGGCACCGACCCCGCCGTGGATGGCCTCCCGGCTGCGCCTGGCCGGGATGCGTTCGATCAGCATCGCGGTGGACGTGTCCAACTACGTGATGCTGGAACTGGGCCAGCCCAACCACTGCTACGACGCTGCCAAGCTCGACGGCGGCATCCAGGTCCGCCGCGCCGCGGCAGGCGAGAAGCTCGTCACTCTGGATGAGAAGGAACGCAGCCTGCACGTCGAGGACCTGGTGATCGCCGACCAGGCCGGGCCCGTCGGCATCGCCGGAGTCATGGGTGGTGCGCGGACCGAGGTGGATGACACCACCTCTGCGGTGATCGTGGAGGCGGCGCATTTCGACCCGATCAGCGTCAGCCGCAGCAAACGCCGGCACAAGCTCCCCTCAGAGGCCTCCAAGCGTTTCGAACGCGGAGTGGACCCGCTGCTGGCTCCCCTTGCGGCGCAGCGGGTGGTGGACCTGCTGGTCGAACTCGCAGGCGGCACCGACGCGGGCGAGCTCAGCGATGCCGGAGCACCGGTCCTGCCGGAGCCGATCCTGCTTGAGCCGGCGCTGCCGGAGAAGCTCACCGGGGTGTCCTACACCGAGGAGCAGATCCAGCAGACACTGATCGCGATCGGGGCCGAGGTGACCCAGTCCGGGGACCAGCTGCTGGTCACCCCGCCCAGCTGGCGCCCCGATCTGACCATCCCCGCCGCCCTGGTGGAGGAGATCGCCCGGCTCGTCGGCTATGACCAGATCCCGTCCAGGCTGCCCGTGCCCCCCGCAGGCCGGGGGTTCTCCTTCTCCCAACAGCGGCGCCGCAGCGTCTATTCAGGCCTGGCCGCTGCCGGGTTCACCGAGGTGCTGAGCTATCCGTTCTACTCCGAGACGGCCAATGCCCGCTTCGGACGTCCTGAGGAGACGGAGGCGCCGCTGCCGATGCTCCGGCTGGCGAACCCCATCGCCAGCCAACAGTCCACGCTGCGGACCACGGTGCTGCCGGGTCTGCTGGAGGCGCTGCGCCGCAACGTCTCCCGCGGGTTCACCGACCTCGCGCTCTTCGAGGCCGGGATGGTCTTCCTGCCCAAGGCGCAGCTGGGATCCGCGACGATCCCTGGGCTCGGCGCCCATCCCGGCGAGGACGTGCTGGCTGATCTGGATGCAGGCATTCCGGATCAGCCGCTGCACATCGCTGCGGTCCTCTGCGGCTCCGAGCCGGCGGAGCTGCCAGGTGCGGCAGGACGACGTCGAGACTGGGCTGACGCCATCGACGCCGCAGAGAAGGTCGCTGACCTGCTGCGGGTTCAGCTGGAGGTCGTCCAGGGCCGCCATCAGGCCTTCCATCCCGGTCGCACTGCTGAGCTGCGCCTGAGCGGGACCCGCGTGGGCCACGCCGGTGAGCTGCACCCGAAGGTGATCGAGGAGCTGGATCTTCCTGCCCGCACCTCAGTGATGGAGCTGGACCTCTCCGCGCTGATCTCCGCCGCACCGGAGCAGGTCAGCGCCGCGGCGTTCTCGACCTTCCCGCCCACCACCCAGGACGTCTCATTGATCGTGGCACAGACGCTGCCGGCGGCGACGCTGGAAGCGACACTGGCCGAAGGCGCTGGACCTCTGTTGGAGGGGATCGAGCTCTTCGACGTCTACGCGGGGGAGCACATCGAGACGGGTCATAAGTCCCTGGCCTATGCCCTGCGCTTCCGAGCGGAGGACCGCACGCTCACCGCTGAGGAGGCCTCTGAGGCCCGCGCCTCGGCGGTGGCCCTGGCGAGCGAGCGTCACGGCGCCGTGCAGCGCTAGTCTGCAGCGCGAGATTCAGCATCAGATGCAGCTCGGCCCCGGTCCTCGCGAGAGGATCGGGGCCGAGCTGCACCAGCCGGAGCTTCTGAGTCGTGGCGGCAGCAGACTCAGGCCGTGAGCACCAGCTTGCCGGTGGTGCGCCGGTTCTCCAGGTCATCGTGGGCGCGCCCCGCCTCGTCCAGCGGGTAGGCGGCGCCGATGCTGAGCTTCAGATCACCCTTCGTGAGCGAGTCGAAGAGCTCCGCGTAGCGCCAGGAGCGCTCTTCGGCATTGCGCAGGTACCAGTGTGTGGCAGGGCGGGTGAGGTAGAGGCCTCCGCGCCGGTTCAGATCCTGGGGATCCAGCGGGGGGACCTGCCCGGAGGCGCCGCCGAAGAGCACGAAGGTTCCCCGGATCGCCAGGGAGTCCAGGGAGCCGAGATAGGTGTCCCTTCCCACGCCGTCGAAGACCGCGGCCACACCTTCGCCCTTGGTGATCTCGCGGACCCGATCGGCGAAGTTCTCGTAGCCGAGCACATAGTCGGCGCCCGCAGCCTGGGCGATCTGCGCCTTCTCCTCGGTGGAGCAGGTGGTGATGACCCGCGCTCCCTTGGCCTTGAGCAGCTGGGTCAGCAGCTGCCCGACCCCGCCGGCGCCCGCGTGGGTCAGAACGGTCTCGCCGGGGGAGACCCGGTAGGTGGAGTTCATCAGATAGTGGGCGGTGATGCCCTGCAGCGGCAGCGCCGCGGCCTGTTCGTCGGTCACCTCGTCGGGGACCGGCATGGCCTTCCCCGCGTCCACCAGGAAGTGGGAGGCGTAGGTGCCGGTGTCGGCCTCCATCGTGGTCACGCGCTGGCCCGGGGAGAGACTCTCCACTGCCTCGCCCACGGCGAGGACCCGTCCGGAGGCCTCGGTGCCAGGGGTGAACGGGTACTGCGTCGGATAGACGCCGCTGCGCTGGTAGGTCTCGATGAAGTTGACGCCCACGGCGGCGGTCTCGACCAGCACCTGGTGGGGGCCCGGCTCCGGCAGAGCCGACTCCGTCGCGACGAGCACCTCGGGACCCCCTGCCTGCGCGGCGTGCACCACTCGTGCTCTGTCCGGCAGATCCTCTGGGAAAACGCTCTGTTCATTCATGGCGGCAAGCGTACCCAACACGGACCCGCACCGACGAAGTCTCCGGGCCAGCGCAATGCATAAATATTGGATAAGACGCATATATCCGCTTAGACTGCTGACCATGACCTATAAGATCGCTGTCTCTGGAGCCTCGGGCTATGCCGGGGGAGAAGTCCTGCGGCTGCTGGCGGGCCACCCTGAGGTGGAGATCGGCGCAGTCACCGCGCATTCCAGCGCCGGGGAAAGGCTGGGCTCGCTCCAGCCTCAGCTGATCCCGCTGGCCGATCGCGTGCTGACCGAGACCACGGCGGAGAACCTCGCGGGACACGACGTCGTGTTCCTCGCGCTGCCACACGGGGCCTCAGGAGAGATCGCGGCCCAGCTGGGTGAGGACACCATCGTCATCGATGCCGCCGCTGACCACAGGCTGGAATCGGCCTCCGCCTGGGAACAGTTCTACGGCTCCGCCCATCAGGGCGCCTGGCCCTATGGGCTGCCCGAGCTGCCGGGCCAGCGGGCCAGGCTCGCAGGTGCCCGCAGGATCGCCGTGCCCGGATGTTATCCGACCACCATCATGCTCGGCCTGGCCCCGGCGCTGGGGAGCGGCCTGGTGCAGCCGGATGACATCGTCATCGTGGCCGCCACCGGAACCTCCGGGGCGGGCAAGGCGCTCAAGCCCCACCTGCTCAGCGCCGAGGTCATCGGCGGCATGAGCCCCTATGGGGTCGGGGGCGTGCACCGGCATACACCGGAGATCGAGCAGGGACTCAGCACCGCCGCAGGTGTTCCGGTGCAGATCTCCTTCACCCCGACCCTGGCCCCGATGTCCCGCGGGATCCTGGCGACCTCCACCGCCAAGCTCGCCCCCGGGACCACGGAGGCGCAGCTGCGGGACGCCTATCGGCAGCAGTACGACGCCGAGGCCTTCGTGCATCTGCTCCCCGAGGGTCAGTGGCCGAGCACCAAACAGGTCATCGGATCCAATCACGTGACCATGCAGCTGGCCGTCGACGCGCACGCGGGCCGGGCCGTCATCGTCTCCGCCGCGGACAACCTGACCAAAGGCACTGCTGGCGGAGCCGTGCAATCGATGAACATCGCCCTGGGTCTGGACGAGACCACGGGACTCAACCTGTTGGGAGTCACGCCATGAGTGTCACCGCCGCTGAAGGATTCACCGCCGCCGGCGTCGCCGCCGGGCTGAAGTCTGCCGCTCCCGACGGAGCCCGGCCCCGTGATGTGGCCCTGGTGCTCAACCACGGTCCGGACAAGCACGCCGCCGCAGTGTTCACCACCAATCGGGTGGCGGCGGCACCGGTGCTGTGGTCCCAGCAGGTCATCTCCGACGGCCGCGCCGACGCCGTGGTGCTGAACTCCGGGGGTGCCAATGCCTGCACCGGGGCGCCGGGCTTCGCCGACACGCACCAGACCGCCGAGTACGTGGCCGAGAAGCTCCAGGCCACCGGCGCCGAGGTCTCCGCCGGGGACGTGCTGGTCTGCTCCACAGGACTCATCGGGGAGCGCCTGGACATGCCCGCCCTGCTCGGCGGTGTGGCCTCCGCCGTGACGGAGCTGAACCCGGACGACGCCGCCGGACAGCGTGCGGCCCAGGCGATCATGACCACCGACTCGGTGATGAAGATCTCCAGCGCCTCCGGAGCCGAGTTCACCGTCGGAGGCATGGCCAAGGGTGCCGGCATGCTCGCCCCGGGAATGGCGACCATGCTCTCCGTGGTGACCACCGACGCCGTCATCGCGCAGGCTGATCTTGATGCCGCGCTGCGCGAAGCCGTGCGGCTGAGCTTCAACCGGGCGGACTCCGATGGCTGCATGTCCACCAATGACACCGTCATCGCCATGGCCTCGGGAGCACACCCCCAGGCTGATCCCTCCGGAGTGGACCTTGCGGAGTTTCAGGCCGCGCTGAACCAGGTGTGTCAGGATCTCGCCGCGCAGCTCATCGCCGACGCCGAGGGCGCCCATCACGAGATCGCCATCAGCACCGTCAACGCCGCCACCGAGGAGCAGGCTGAGACCGCGAGCCGCTCGGTGGCTCGGTCGAACCTCTTCAAGACCGCGATCTTCGGGCAGGACCCCAACTGGGGTCGGATCCTCTCCGCCGTGGGGACGACCGATGTGGACTTCGATCCGAGCACCATCGATGTCGCGGTCAACGGAGTCTGGGTCTGCCGGGCCGGCGGGATCGGGGACGAGCGCTCCCTGGTGGATCTCAGCGGACGCCACGTCAAGGTGGTCATCGACCTGAAGTCCGGCGGTGCCGAGGCGACGATCCTGACCAACGATCTCACCCACGACTATGTGCATGAGAACTCCGCCTACTCGACCTGATCAGCGCACCGCCGCCAGGCCCTCCAGCTTCACCCCGTCCACCCAGTCCAGCCACCCGAGGACACCGATGACCTCCACTCTGAAGCCCCGCGACGCCGGGAGCCTCGGCTCAGCCGGGGACAAGGCCGCCGTCCTGGTCGAGGCCCTGCCCTGGATCCAGAAGTTCGCCGGTGAGACCATCGTGATCAAATACGGCGGCAACGCCATGGTCAACGATGAGCTGCGCCGCGCCTTCGCCGAGGACGTCGTCTTCCTGCGCCATGTGGGCGTCAATCCGGTGGTCGTCCATGGCGGAGGGCCACAGATCAACGCGATGCTGGAGACGCTGGGCATCGAATCAGAGTTCCGCGCCGGTCAGCGGGTGACCACGCCCGAGGCCATGGATGTGGTCCGCATGGTGCTCACGGGTCAGGTCGGTCGCCAGCTCATCGGGCTGATCAACAGTCATGGGCCCTACGCCGTGGGACTCTCCGGCGAGGACGCCGCCCTGCTGCAGGCGACCCGGACCAGCGTGGAGATCGACGGCGAGACCGTGGACCTCGGCCTGGTCGGAGAGGTCAGCGGCGTCAACCCCGAAGCGATCAAGGACATCCTCGCCGCCGGACGCATCCCCGTGATCTCCACGATCGCGCCCGAGTTCGACTCGGCCGAGCCCGGTGCCCAGCCCACCGGCGAGGTGCTCAACGTCAACGCGGACCTTGCCGCCGCCGCCGTCGCCTCCGCGCTGGGCGCCGCGAAGCTCGTGATGCTCACCGACGTGGAGGGTCTCTATGCGAACTGGCCGGACAAGTCCTCCCTGATCTCCTCACTGAGCGCCACGGACCTGCGCGCCATGCTGCCCAGCCTGGAATCAGGCATGATCCCCAAAATGACCGCGGCCCTGAAGGCCGTCGAGTCCGGCGTGCCGCGAGCCCACGTGGTGGATGGACGCGCCCCGCACTCGATGCTGCTGGAGATCGTCACCACCGAAGGCGTGGGAACGCAGATCGTGCCCGATGAGGAGGACGCATGAGCAGGCAGAACACAGCCGCCGGGACCGGGGACTCCGGGGACGAGCTGCTGGCCCGCTACAGCGACTCGCTGCTCGGAGTGTTCGGCACCCCGCAGCGGGTGCTGGTGCGCGGATCTGGCGCAACCGTCTGGGATGCTGACGGCCGCGAGTACCTCGACCTGCTCGGCGGCATCGCCGTCAACGCACTGGGCCACGCCCACCCGCTGATCACCAGCGCGGTCTCCTCCCAGCTGAGCACGCTGGGTCATATCTCCAACTTCTTCACCAGCCCGCCCCAGATCGCTCTGGCGGAGAAGCTGCTCACGCTGGCCCAGGCGCCGTCGGGCTCCAAGGTCTTCTTCACCAACTCGGGAACCGAGGCCAACGAGGCCGCCTTCAAACTGGCGCGCCGCCACGGCGGGACCTCCCGCTCCAGGATCATCGCCCTGGAGAACGGCTTCCACGGCCGGACCATGGGCGCCCTGGCGATGACCCACAAACCCAGCTATCGGGAACCCTTCGAGCCCCTGCCGCAGGGGGTGGAGTGGGTGCCGGCCGGCGATGCCGCCGCCCTGCGCGCCGCCGTGGATGAGACCGTGGCAGCCGTCATCATCGAACCCATCCAGGGTGAAGCCGGGGTCCACGGCCACCCGGACGGCTACCTCGAGCAGGCTCGTGAGATCACCCGGGCCGCCGGTGCGCTGCTGATCTTCGACGAGGTCCAGTCCGGCATCGGCCGCACCGGCGCGTGGTTCGCCTCAGCCCCGGCCGAGACAGACGCGGTGATCCCCGATGCGATGACGCTGGCAAAGGGCCTCGGCGGGGGATTCCCCATCGGCGCCATGCTGACCTTCGGCGAACACGCCAGCTCCCTGCTGAGCCCGGGCCAGCACGGCACCACCTTCGGCGGCAACCCCGCCGCCACCGCCGCCGCACTCGCCACGCTGGACGCCATCGAGGCCGGTGACCTGCTCTCCCAGGTCCGCCGGGTCAGCGCCCATGCCCAGCAGGAGCTCGAGGAGCTGGACTTCGTGGCAGAGGTCCGCGCGCACGGGCTGCTCATCGGCATCGACATCGCCCCCAGCCTCAGCGGCGCCCCCGGGGAGGCCCCCAGCGCCGGCGGACCGTCCGCCGCGCCCGCTCCCGCCATGGTCGCCGCGGCGCTGGAGGCCGGCTTCATCATCAACGCCACCGGTCCGCACACGCTGCGGCTGGCCCCTCCGCTGATCACCACCATCGAACAGATCCAGCGCTTCATCGACGCCCTTCCCGAGATCCACCGCAGGAGCACCTCATGACCGTCCGCCATTTCCTCACCGACCTCGACCTCAGCCCCGCCGAGCTCGACCAGGTGCTGACCCTCGCCGGTCATCTGAAGGCCGATCCCTATGCGATAAGGGCACTGGCCGGTCCGCAGACGGCGGCCGTGTTCTTCGACAAGACCTCCACGCGCACCCGGTTCTCCTTCGCTGCGGGAATCTCGGCCCTGGGGGGTGCTCCACTGGTGGTCAATCCCGGGGAGTCCCAGCTCGGTCACAAGGAGTCCATCGCGGACACCGCCCGAGTGCTCGAGCGGATGGTCAGCCTGATCATCTGGCGCACCTATGCGCACTCGGGCCTGGAGGAGATGGCCGAGCACAGCGGCGTCCCGGTGATCAACGCGCTCTCGGACGACTACCACCCCTGTCAGCTGCTGGCCGACCTGCTCACCGTGCGGGAACACCTGGGCTCCACGACGGGCCGCTCGCTGGCCTACCTGGGCGATGCGGCGAACAACATGGCCAACTCCTATCTCCTGGCCGGGGCCAACGCCGGCATGGATGTCCGGATCGCCGGGCCGGAAGGCAGCCTGCCGGAACCAGGGATCATCGAGGCCGCCCGTGGGCGCGCCGCGCTCACCGGCGGCGCAGTGCTGGTCACCACGGATCCGGCGGAGGCGCTTCGCGGAGCCGATGTGGTGGCCACCGACACCTGGATCTCCATGGGCCAGGAGGAGCAGAAGGAGCAGCGGCTGACCCGCTTCGGCGACTATCGCGTCGACGCGGCGGCGATGGCGCAGGCCGCGCCGGGCGCCGTCGTCCTGCACTGCCTGCCCGCCTACCGCGGGGTGGAGATCAGCGCCGAGGTGATCGACGGGCCGCAGTCCGTGGTCTGGGACGAGGCGGAGAACCGGCTGCATGCGCAGAAGGCGCTGATGGCCTGGCTGCTGGTGGAGTCCGGGCTGGCCGATGCCGAGACCGAGCGGCTTGTCCGAGCGGCGGTGCGCTGAGGTGACGCCGACCACGAAGACTGCCCGCCACGCGCAGATCCGCGAGCTGATCTCCCGATCCTCGGTGCGCTCCCAGGCTGAGCTCGCACAGCGCCTGGCGGACGCCGGCGTCACGGTCACCCAGGGCACGCTCTCCCGGGACCTCGAAGAGATCGGTGCGGCGCGGGTGCGCGGGGCGCAGGGTTCGCTGATCTACGCGGTGCCCTCGGACGGCCACGATCGCGAGCTGCAGGCGGATCAGACCGAAGCGATGATGACGGCGCGCCTGATCGCGCTGTGCAAGGATCTGCTGGTCTCCGCGGAGCCCAGCGCGAATCTGGTCATCCTGCGCACCCCGCCGGGAGCGGCGCAGTTCCTGGCCAGCGCAGTGGATCACGCCGGGCTGCACGAGGTGCTGGGCTGCATCGCCGGCGATGACACGATCATGGTGGTCACCACGAGCCCGACCGGGGGAGCGGCCGTGGCCGATCGGTTCACCGGCTTCGCCGAGGGTCGCAGCTAGTTCAGCTCTGGTGTGCGTCCAGGATCGCGCGCATCGAGTCGAGGCTGAAGATCTCGGCCACCGCATAGGCACTCTGCCGTCCCAGGTGGGGATCCGAGCCCGCTGCCAGGAGCGCTCTGGTCGCCTCCTCGTTCTGCCGGAACACCGCACAGCCGAGCGCCGTCTGGCCGCGATCGTTGATCCGGTGAACATCGGCGCCGCGGGCGAGCAGGCCCTCGGCCAGCTCCGTATGATCGTTGTAGACCGCGAGGATGAGCAGCGAGTCACCCTTGTCGTTGCTGAGGTTCACCGGCACGCCGCGGTCCACCAGGTCCAGCAGCTCCTGGGTCCTGCCGGAGCGGGCGACGTCGAACATCGAGGCGAGAAACTCCATCTGTTCCGCGGTGAGCTCAGGGGTGCCGCCGTCGGCGGGCGGCTGGTTCTCCGGGGCATCGGCCGAGGGGCGGGAGTCTTGTGACATGGCCGCAAGTCTATCGGAGCCCGTGCCGAGAGGGTCCCGAGAACGCCTTCGTCGCGTCATGGTACCGATAGCCTGAGCGGGAGGCGGACTCACTGAACCCGAGTTTATGCAGACCTTCGAATAATTATGTAGAGTGTTCCCGAGCCAAGATTCCGTTCTTCAAGGAGACCCGCTGTGACTGATCGTATTGTTCTCGCCTATTCCGGCGGCCTCGACACCTCTGTGGCGATCGGCTGGATCGCCGAAGCCACCGGCCAGGAGGTCGTCGCCGTCGCTGTCGATGTGGGACAGGGCGGTGAGTCGCTGGAGACCGTGCGCCAGCGCGCGCTGGACTGCGGCGCCGTGGAGGCCTATGTCGCAGACGCCCGCGACGAGTTCGCCGACCAGTACTGCATGCCCACGCTGAAGGCCAACGGCCTCTACATGGACTCCTACCCGCTGGTCTCCGCGATCTCCCGCCCGGTGATCACCAAGCACCTGGTCGCCGCCGCGCAGCAGTTCGGGGCCACCACTGTGGCCCACGGCTGCACCGGCAAGGGCAATGACCAGGTCCGCTTCGAGGTCGGCATCCAGACCCTGGGTCCAGAGCTCAAGTGCATCGCCCCGGTCCGTGACCTCGCGCTGACCCGTGAGCTCGCCATCGAATATGCCGAGAAGCACAGCCTGCCGATCGAGACGACGAAGAAGAACCCCTTCTCGATCGATCAGAACGTGTGGGGCCGCGCGGTGGAGACCGGCTTCCTGGAGGACATCTGGAACGGTCCCACCAAGGACGTCTACGACTACACCGAGGACCCCTCCTTCCCGCCCTCGCCCGACATCGTGAACATCACCTTCGATCAGGGCGTGCCCGTGGCCCTGGACGGTCAGACCGTGACCGCGCTGGAAGCGATCGAGCAGCTCAACCGCCGCGCCGGCGCCCAGGGCATCGGTCGGATCGACATCGTCGAAGATCGCCTGGTCGGGATCAAGTCCCGCGAGATCTACGAGGCCCCCGGTGCGATGGCGCTGATCGCTGCGCACCGCGAGCTGGAGAACATCACGCTGGAGCGCGAGCAGGCCCGGTTCAAGAAGACCGTGGATCAGCGCTGGACCGAGCTGGTCTATGACGGCCAGTGGTTCTCCCCGCTCAAGCGGAACCTGGACAGCTTCATCGACGAGACGCAGAAGTACGTCTCCGGCGAGATTCGCCTGGAGCTGCACGGCGGCCGCGCCACCGTGCAGGGCCGCCGCTCCGAGACGAGCCTGTACGACTTCAACCTCGCCACCTATGACGCCGGCGATGCCTTCGATCAGTCCAGCGCCCGCGGCTTCATCGACATCTTCGGCCTCTCCTCCAAGGTGGCCTCCCAGCGCGAGCAGCGTATCCACGGCAAGCCGGACTTCTCCGGCCTGGGCAGCCTGGACCGCTGAGCATGACCCCGGAGAGCGTGAATGCGGAGAGCCCGGATTCTCAGAGCGGCCGGCACGGCACCAATGAGGGGGCGCTCTGGGGCGGCAGGTTCGCCACAGGCCCCGCCGATGCGCTGGCGGCGCTGAGCAAGTCCACACATTTCGACTTCCGGCTCGCCCGCTATGACATCGCCGGATCTCGTGCCCACGCGCGGGTGCTGCACCGCACCGGCCTGCTCGATGATGGTGAGCTTCGCGGGATGCTCCAAGCCCTTGATCAGCTCGAGGCCGACGTGCTCTCCGGGGCCTTCGTGCCCGCGGTCAGCGATGAGGATGTCCACGGCGCACTGGAGCGCGGACTGCTCCAGCGCGCCGGCGAGGACCTCGGCGGAAAGCTCCGAGCCGGACGCTCCCGCAATGACCAGATCGCGACCATGGGGCGGATGTTCCTGCGCGATCACGCCAGGGTCGTCGGTGCCGGGGTGCTGGGCACCATCGAATCATTGGTCGCTCAGGCTCAGGCGCACCCGCACGCCCCCATGCCCGGACGCACCCACCTGCAGCATGCCCAGCCGGTGCTGCTGAGCCATCATCTGCTGGCGCATGCCTGGGCGCTGCTGCGTGACCTGCAGCGCCTCATGGACTGGGATCGGCGGGCGGCCACCTCGCCGTATGGCTCTGGGGCACTCGCCGGGTCCTCGCTGGGCCTGGACCCGCAGCGGGTGGCCGAGGAGCTCGGTTTCGACCAGGCCGCGTGGAACTCCATCGACGGCACCGCGGCGCGGGATGTCTATGCCGAGTTCTCCTGGGTCAGCGCGATGATCGGGGTGGACCTCTCGCGGATCAGCGAGGAGATCATCTTCTGGGCCACCAAAGAGGCAGGATTCGTCACTCTCGATGACGCCTTCTCCACCGGCAGCTCGATTATGCCGCAGAAGAAGAACCCCGATGTGGCAGAGCTGGCCCGCGGCAAGTCGGGTCGGCTCATCGGTGACCTGACCGGACTGCTGGCCACGCTGAAGGGTCTGCCGCTGGCGTACAACCGCGACCTGCAGGAGGACAAGGAGCCGCTCTTCGACGCTGTGGACACTCTGGAGCTGCTGCTCCCGGCGGTCTCCGGGATGATCGCGACCCTGGTCTTCCACACGGACCGGATGGCCGAGCTGGCCCCGCGCGGCTTCGCCCTGGCCACCGACATCGCCGAATGGCTCGTCCGGCAGGGCGTGCCGTTCCGGGTGGCCCATGAGCTCTCGGGTGAGGCGGTGCGCGTCGCTGAATCCCGCGACGTCGAACTCTGGGACCTCACCGATGAGGAGCTGACGGGCATCTCAGCACTGCTGACCCCTGCCGTCCGAGAGGTGCTGACCACCTTCGGTTCGCTGAACTCGCGATCCTCCCGCGGCGGCACCGCCCCCTCGGCCGTGGCGGAACAGCTCGCCGAGCTGAAGTCGCAGCTGCAGACGGTCGAGGAGTTCCTCGCCTCGCCGGGCAGCAATGTCGGTCCCGACACCGTCAGCTGAGCGGTGTCGATTGATCCGTCGGTGCCGATCGCCCCGTCTGTGGCTTGTGCCCGTCTGTGACATGGGCCCGCTGAGGCTGCGCGCATGAGCCGGCGCCGAGCCGTCCTGGCCCTCACGGCCGGGGCGATTCTGTTCGTGAGTGCCGGCTGCTCCGCGCCGCGGGAGGCGCCTGCGCTGGAGTACCCGAGCGCACCGGACCAGCGCCTGCCCGAACCTGCGGAACCGGCCGAGGCCGCGGCGCCCTGGGAACACTGGGCACCGAGCGCCGGTCTCGCCGACGAGCAGTGGCTCGAGACCGTGGCAGAACGCACCGGCATCCCGCAGCGTGCCCTCGCGGCCTATGCCGGAGCGGCACTGCTGGTCTCGCAGACCCGTCCCGACTGCGGGCTGGGCTGGAACACGCTGGCGGGCATCGGTCAGGTCGAGTCTCAGCACGGAACCTACGGCGAGGCTCAGGTGGCATCCGACGGACAGGTCTCCCCCCGGATCATCGGGGTGCCGCTGGATGGTGCTCCCGGCCTGGCCGAGATCCCCGACACCGACGGCGGCAGCCTGGACGGCGACGCCGACTGGGACCGCGCCGTCGGGCCCATGCAGTTCATCCCGGGAACCTGGGCGCTCTACGCCCAGGACGGCAGCCGAAGCGGCGCCTCGGATCCGCACCAGTTCGACGACGCCGCGCTCACCGCCGCCGTATATCTCTGCGAAAGCGGCGGAGAGCTGAGCTCAGACCAGGGATGGGTGGACGCCGTCGTCGCCTATAACCAGTCCGTGGAATACGTCAACGATGTCGCGGCCCACGCGCAGGGCTACGTCAGCCCTGGTGAGCCTTCAGCTGGCAGTCGGTGACCGAGACCGAGGACTGAACCGGAGACCCGAGCCGGGTCCGCTTCTGCCATCATGGGCAGATGGATTCTGCGCGCCTGAATGCCCTCTTCGACGGCCACGCCACCGAGCTGGCGCCTGCGCTGCTGGGCTGTGAGCTCACCGTCAGCACGGCAGAGGGCTCGGTGCGCGTCCGGCTGACCGAGGTCGAGGCCTATGGGGACCAGGGCGAGGACCCGGGTGCACACAGCTACAACGGCAGGACAGCCCGCAACTCCTCGCTGTTCGGGCCTCCCCGGCACACCTACGTCTACCTCAACTACGGGATCCACCGCTGTCTGAACTTCGCATGTGACGCGGACGGAACGGCAGGCGGTGTCCTGCTGCGCGCCGCGGAGGTCCTGGAGGGCCGTGATCTTGCCGTGGAGCGTCGGGGCGGACGGGACACCGGGGCCAAGCTGCTCTCCGGCCCCGGCCGGCTGGGCCAGGGGCTGGGCATCACCCTGCCCATGGATGCCACCGCACTGAACATCATCGATGACTCCGGGTCCGGACTCGACGTGGAGGCCCTCGACCCCTCTCCGGCGCGCTTCACGCTGAGCCCGCCCGCGGCCGCGCTGCCGAGCGAGCAGGTCAGCCGCGGGCCGCGGGTCGGGGTCTCGGGAACCGGGGGCAGCAGACGGTACCTATGGCGCTACTGGATCGAGGCTGACGCCTCGGTCTCGGCCTACCGACCTGGGAAGAACGTTCCAGTCGAGCTCGGGTCCCGGGAAGATCAGCAGCCAGCCGGGAGGGCCAGCTGAGTTCCGGAGGGACTCGTCATCTTCGGTTCACTCGAATAGAGGTATGATTGATGGTCAGCAAATTCGCGACGGAGAGCTGCGCTGCTTGATGAGTGACTCACACCCCTCGGCCACGGCCGAGATCATGCCCGAAGACAATGACATCCCTGTGCCCGGCCTCGAGGCCGGAGTCGAGGAGGAGCGCGAGTACGTCGGTCTGCTCTACTCCCGGCTCGATGAGCTGCGCGCCGAGAAAGAGGCGCAGCTGGCCAAGGTGCGCAGTGTGGGCTCCACCGGCACCATGCAGAACGCCTCTGAACGGGATGCCTTCGCCGCGATGTATGAAGATCGCCTGGCGCAGCTCAACGCGGTGGATGACCGCCTGGTGTTCGGCCGGCTGGACCATGACTCCGGCGAGTGCCGCTACATCGGACGCATCGGACTGACTGCGGCGAACCATCAGCGACTGATGCTCGACTGGCGCGCCCCAGAGGCCGGCGTATTCTATCAGGCCACGGCCTTCGAGCGCCAGGGGGTGCGTCGTCGTCGCCATCTGCTGCTGAAGCGCCGCGAGGTCCACGGCGTGGAGGACGACGTCCTGGACGCCTCCATGCTGGAGGAGGGCAGCCACAACCATGGCGACGGCGCCCTGCTCGCCGCGCTGACCGCGCGGCGCACCGGACAGATGGGCGACATCGTCGCGACCATCCAGTCCGAGCAGGATCGGATCATCCGTGCCGGGATGCCCGGGGTCATGGTGGTCCAGGGCGGACCAGGCACCGGAAAGACGGCTGTGGCGCTGCACCGCGCCGCCTACCTGCTCTACAGCAACCGCGATCGGCTGAAGTCTGCAGGCGTGCTGATCGTGGGGCCGAACTCCACCTTCATGTCCTATATCGACCGGGTGCTGCCCTCCCTGGGCGAGACCGGCGTCGTGCTGTCCTCCCTCTCCGAGCTCTTCCCCGGGGTGCGCGGCGGCGAGGAGAAGGACCCGCGGATCGAGGAGATCAAGGGTCGCCTGGACTGGGTCCAGATCATCGGAGCAGCCGTGGCCCACCGGCAGCGCACCATCGGGGAGGTACGCGACGTCACCGTGGACGGCACCCGTGTGGGCGTCACGCCCAGGATGGTCAACCGCGCCCTGGAACGTGCCCGGGCCACCGGCAAGCCCTATAACGAGGCCCGGACCACCTTCGTGAAGGTCCTGGTCAAAGAGATCGCCGAGAAGCTCGAGCGCATCATCGAGAAGCGCTCCGAGGGCAATGAGGCTGACCGGTCCTATCTGCTCGAAGATGTCCGCAGCGCCCGGGACGTCCGCGTGCTGCTGAACCTGTGCTGGATGCCGCGCAGCCCCCAGAACCTGCTCGAGGATCTCTTCGCCAGGCCGAAGTACCTGGCCGAAGTCGCCCCGGAGCTCAGCTCCGCCGAACGTGAGCTGCTCCGGCGCGAGCCGGGCAGCCCCTTCACCAGTTCCGATGTTCCGCTGCTCGATGAGGCGGCCGAGCTGCTCGGCGCCCTGGACGTGACCGCTGGTCGGGAGGCCGCGCGGCAGAAGGCGGCGCAGGCCCGGTCCCTGGAGAACGCGCAACGCGCGGTGGAGAACGCCACCCCGCAGCTGGAGGAGATGGGGATCGAGGGCTTCCTCGACGCCCAGGCCGTGGTGGACATGAACACCGAGTCCGGGCCGCGGCTCACCGCAGCCGAACGCGCGCAGGTCGATCGCACCTGGACCTATGGACATGTCGTGGTCGATGAGGCGCAGGAGCTCTCGCCCATGCAGTGGCACGTGCTGATGCGCCGGTGCCCGCTGAAGTCCTTCACCATCGTCGGCGACATCGCCCAGGGATCCTCCCCCTCTGCCGCCTCCAGCTGGCAGGAGGCGATGGCGCCCTTCGTGGGCGAGCGCATGCGCGTGGAGGAGCTCACCGTGAACTACCGCACCCCGGGCACCATCGTGGAGCTGGCCGAACGCGTGGCCGCGGCCAATGGGCTCACCACCACCTCGCTGCGCAGCGTCCGCGAGGGGGAGCACCCACCCGTGGTGGAGAAGGTCGACGCCGAGAGCCTCATCGCCGCGGCCGCTGCGGCCGTGCGCACTGAACAGGACCGAGTGGGGGAGGGACTCGTCGCGGCGATCGTCCCGGAGCGCCTGCTCGGGGCGACCCGGCGCGCACTGGTGTCCGAGTTCGGTTCACGGGTCGGCCGGGGCGCCGGCTCGCTGACCGAGGACATCCTTGCCCTCTCCGCCGACGAGGCGAAGGGTCTGGAGTTCGACGCCGTGGTGCTCATCGAGCCGACCGAGATCCTCGAGGAGACGGCCGGGCGGGTGGGCAGTCTCTATGTCGCGCTGACCCGACCCACGCATGCTCTGCACGTGGTGGCGTCGCGGGACCTTCCGGCCGGGTTCTGAACCAGCCGGCCGGTCATGATTGGTGCTAACGTACCTGCTGTGACGCAGACGAGCCTCGAATCCACGAACCCGGCGCTGGCCGAACAGCGCAACGACGCAAGCTTCGAGAGTCTCTGGCAGGAGCTGAACTGGCGCGGACTGGTTCACGTCTCCACCGATGAGGGGGCGCTGGAGGAGGCGCTGGCGGGAGATCCGCTGGTCTATTACTGCGGCTTCGATCCCACTGCGGCTTCGCTGCACCTGGGTCACCTGGTGCAGCTGCTGACGATGCGGCGCATCCAGCTCGCCGGGCACCGGCCGCTGGCCCTGGTGGGCGGATCCACCGGACTCATCGGAGATCCGCGCCCCTCGAGTGAACGCACCCTGCACACCCCTGAGATCGTGGCCGGCTGGGTCGACTCCCTGCAGAACCAGATCAAGCACTACATCTCCTTCGACGGAGACAGCGGCGCCACCATGGTCAACAACCTGGACTGGACCCAGGGCGTCAGCGCCATCGAGTTCCTCCGCGACATCGGCAAGTACTTCCGCGTGGGCACGATGATCAAGAAGGACATCGTCGCCAAGCGGCTGAACTCCGAGGAGGGAATCTCCTACACCGAGTTCAGCTACCAGATCCTCCAGGGCTTCGACTATCTGCAGCTGTTCCGCCAGTACGGCTGCACGCTGCAGTTCGGTGGATCCGACCAGTGGGGGAACCTGACCTCCGGCACCGAGCTGGTGCGCCGGGCCGAGAACGCGCATGTCCATGCACTGGGCACCCCGCTGATCACGAATTCGGACGGCACGAAGTTCGGCAAGTCTGAGGGCAACGCCATCTGGCTGGACTCCGAGCTGTGCTCGCCCTACGCCTTCTATCAGTTCTGGCTCAACCAGTCCGATGCCGATGTGATCGACCGGCTCAAGGTCTTCACCTTCCGCACCCGTGAGGAGATCGCCGAGCTGGCGCGCTCCGTGGAGGAGGAACCGTTCAAGCGAGCGGCCCAGCGGGCGCTGGCCTGGGACGTCACCTCTCTGGTGCACGGGGAAGAGGCGACGCACAAGGTGATCGAGGCCGCTGAGGCGATCTTCGGCAAGGGCGAGATCGCAGAGATCGACGAACCCACGCTGAACGCAGTCTCAGCCGAACTGCCCCGCGCGAGCGTGCCGGCCAGCGAGGCCACGGCGGTTCGACTCCTCGTCGACACCGGACTGGTGAAGTCCAACGGCGAAGCGCGCCGAGCCATCAAGGACGGCGGGGCCTACATCAACAACGCAAAGATCACCGACGGCGAGGCTGTGCTGACCGAGGCTGACTGGCTGCACGGGAAGTTCCTGCTCATCCGCCGGGGCAAGAAGAACCTGGCCCTGGTCCACCGATCATGAGTCCGCGGGGGGCAAAAACCCCCAAGTCACAGGCATCGAGGCATGTGACCGAGGTCGCACCCGATCTGGTTTGCACCGCGAGCTGAGCCTGTGTAAAGTTCTGTCTCGTGCTCATGGGGCGCAGCGGAAAAGCTTGAAGCGGACCGCGCAGCCCCGGAGCAGAGTTTGAAAATCATATAGCTTCCTTCTTCTGGGCATCGTCGTGATGCTGATGCCGGCCTCGCCGCTGGCAGCATCGTGAGCGGTCCAGGAGGGTTCTGAACAGTCGATGAACTGGGCATGAGCAGGGGTCAACATCGAGTTGACTTCGCTGATGACCAGGACGTAGAGTTGAGAACCGCGCAGCAGGGCGAAGGCTCGCAGCGCAGACAATCATCTGGTCAACACAGCGGAAACGCTGAATTGACGATGCGGAAGCTTGTTGGTAAGCTTGAAAAGTTGCTTCGGAGCGATTCAGGGGAACATTTACTCCTGATGGTGCCGGTAGCGGTTGTTGTTTGAGAACTCAATAGTGTGCCAAGTTTATTGATACCAAATTATTTATTTGGTTAATAACTGTGACATTACCACCCCCGTGGTAGTGATCGCAAAATTTAGCCAAGGATTCATACTGGTGTCCGTGGTTGATGGCGTAGGGATCGTGAGGGCCTTGTTTTTCTGGCAAGGTCTGGTTCTTGTGTTGTTGATCGTGGATGCCGATCTCTTATTAATTTTTTAATGGAGAGTTTGATCCTGGCTCAGGATGAACGCTGGCGGCGTGCTTAACACATGCAAGTCGAACGATGAAGACCGTGCTTGCACGGTCGGATTAGTGGCGAACGGGTGAGTATCACGTGAGTAACCTTCCCTTGACTCTGGGATAAGCCCGGGAAACTGGGTCTAATACCGGATACGACCAGTCCTCGCATGGGGTGCTGGTGGAAAGATTTATCGGTCTTGGATGGACTCGCGGCCTATCAGCTTGTTGGTGAGGTAAAGGCTCACCAAGGCGATGACGGGTAGCCGGCCTGAGAGGGTGACCGGCCACACTGGGACTGAGACACGGCCCAGACTCCTACGGGAGGCAGCAGTGGGGAATATTGCACAATGGGCGAAAGCCTGATGCAGCGACGCCGCGTGCGGGATGACGGCCTTCGGGTTGTAAACCGCTTTCAGCAGGGAAGAAGCGAAAGTGACGGTACCTGCAGAAGAAGCGCCGGCTAACTACGTGCCAGCAGCCGCGGTAATACGTAGGGCGCGAGCGTTATCCGGAATTATTGGGCGTAAAGAGCTCGTAGGCGGTTTGTCACGTCTGCTGTGAAAGCCCGGGGCTCAACCCCGGGTGTGCAGTGGGTACGGGCAGACTAGAGTGCAGTAGGGGAGACTGGAATTCCTGGTGTAGCGGTGAAATGCGCAGATATCAGGAGGAACACCGATGGCGAAGGCAGGTCTCTGGGCTGTTACTGACGCTGAGGAGCGAAAGCATGGGGAGCGAACAGGATTAGATACCCTGGTAGTCCATGCCGTAAACGTTGGGCACTAGGTGTGGGGGACATTCCACGTTTTCCGCGCCGTAGCTAACGCATTAAGTGCCCCGCCTGGGGAGTACGGCCGCAAGGCTAAAACTCAAAGGAATTGACGGGGGCCCGCACAAGCGGCGGAGCATGCGGATTAATTCGATGCAACGCGAAGAACCTTACCAAGGCTTGACATGGACCGGATCGCTGCAGAGATGCAGTTTCCCTTCGGGGCTGGTTCACAGGTGGTGCATGGTTGTCGTCAGCTCGTGTCGTGAGATGTTGGGTTAAGTCCCGCAACGAGCGCAACCCCTATCCTATGTTGCCAGCACGTCATGGTGGGGACTCATGGGAGACTGCCGGGGTCAACTCGGAGGAAGGTGGGGACGACGTCAAATCATCATGCCCCTTATGTCTTGGGCTTCACGCATGCTACAATGGCCGGTACAATGGGTTGCGATACTGTGAGGTGGAGCTAATCCCTAAAAGCCGGTCTCAGTTCGGATCGAAGTCTGCAACTCGACTTCGTGAAGTTGGAGTCGCTAGTAATCGCAGATCAGCAACGCTGCGGTGAATACGTTCCCGGGCCTTGTACACACCGCCCGTCAAGTCACGAAAGTGGGTAACACCCGAAGCCGGTGGCCTAACCCTTGTGGGGGGAGCCGTCGAAGGTGGGACTCGCGATTGGGACTAAGTCGTAACAAGGTAGCCGTACCGGAAGGTGCGGCTGGATCACCTCCTTTCTAAGGAGCAGGACCCGAGTCGGGTCCGCCATCTTATGTCGCCGTTCGTGTGACTGGTGGTTTGCTCAAGGGTGGAATATCAATGAATCGTCATCATGTTCTTGGCACTGGTTCCTCCGGTACGCCTGTGCTGCTCAGTTCGCTGAGCGGGTCACACGGGTCGGGAAGAGGTTCTGGTGTCATCTGTGCATGGTGCTTGGCACACTGTTGGGTCCTGAGACAACAATGGTTGTTTCGAGGATCTGGCCCTCGGCTTCAGGTAGCCGGCCCCCGTCAGTGGGGTTGGTGATGGTGGTGGGGGTTGTTGTTTGGGAACTGCATAGTGGACGCGAGCATCTTTTGTTCTTTTGAACAGAGTACTCGAATGATGCTGGTCGCACTTTTGGTGTGGCTGGTGTTTTTTGTGTCAATTTTTTGTCGAGCATTTATATCTGAGTGTCATCGCAGCTACTGTGATGGCGGTCGTAAGTGTTTTAGGGCGCATGGTGAATGCCTTGGTAGTAGGAGCCGATGAAGGACGTGGGAATCTGCGATAAGCCTGGTGGAGTTGATAACCGAGCGTTGATACCAGGATTTCCGAATGGGGAAACCCCGCATGCTGTGATGGTGTGTGACCACCGGTTGAATGTATAGACCGGTTGGAGGGAACGTCGGGAAGTGAAACATCTCAGTACCGACAGGAAGAGAAAACAATGTAGTGATTCTGTGAGTAGTGGCGAGCGAAAGCGGATGGGGCTAAACCGGCTGCGTGTGATACCTGGTAGGGGTTGCGTGGTCGGGGTTGTGGGACATCTCGTTGAGGATCTACCAGTCCTCAGGGTTGAGGTGCGGGCGTATAGACGAAGAAGGTTGAGTCCTTCGCCGTAGAGGGTGTGAGTCCCGTAGTTGTAATGCGTTCCGCCGGCCTGTGGATGTATCCCGAGTAGCACGAGGCTCGAGGAATCTTGTGTGAATCAGCCAGGACCACCTGGTAAGCCTAAATACTACCTACTAACCGATAGTGAATCAGTACCGTGAGGGAATGGTGAAAAGTACCCCGGGAGGGGAGTGAAATAGTACCTGAAACCATGTGCCTACAATCCGTCAAAGCATCCTATAGGGGTGTGATGGCGTGCCTTTTGAAGAATGAGCCTGCGAGTTAGTGCTCAGTGGCGAGGTTAACCCGTGTGGGGAAGCCGTAGCGAAAGCGAGTCTGAATAGGGCGTTTGAGTCGCTGGGTCTAGACCCGAAGCGGAGTGATCTACCCATGGCCAGGTTGAAGCGCGTGTAAGAGCGCGTGGAGGACCGAACCCACCTAGGTTGAAAACTGGGGGGATGAGCTGTGGGTAGGGGTGAAAGGCCAATCAAACTCCGTGATAGCTGGTTCTCCCCGAAATGCATTTAGGTGCAGCGTTGCGTGTTTCTTGCCGGAGGTAGAGCTACTGGATGGCCGATGGGCCCTACAAGGTTACTGACGTCAGCTAAACTCCGAATGCCGGTCAAGTGAGAGCGCAGCAGTGAGACTGTGGGGGATAAGCTTCATGGTCGAGAGGGAAACAGCCCAGACCACCAGTTAAGGTCCCTAAGCGTGTGCTAAGTGGGAAAGGATGTGGAGTTGCTTAGACAACCAGGAGGTTGGCTTAGAAGCAGCCATCCTTGAAAGAGTGCGTAATAGCTCACTGGTCAAGTGATTCCGCGCCGACAATGTAGCGGGGCTCAAGCACACCACCGAAACTGTGGCATTTGGTCCCTTGAGGACTGGATGGGTAGGGGAGCGTCGAACACTGCGGTGAAGCAGCAGCGTAAGCTCGTCTGTGGAGTGTGTTCGAGTGAGAATGCAGGCATGAGTAGCGAAAGACACGTGAGAAACGTGTCCGCCGAATGACTAAGGGTTCCAGGGTCAAGCTAATCTGCCCTGGGTTAGTCGGGACCTAAGGCGAGGCCGACAGGCGTAGTCGATGGACAACGGGTTGATATTCCCGTACCGGTATAAGACCGCCCATGGTGAACTGGTGATACTAACTGCCCGAATCGTGCGTGATTGGTCCCTTTCGAGGGGCTGACGTGCACGAGGAGCGCAGGACCTGAACCGGGGAGCCAAGCGTATTAACAGGTGTGACGCAGGAAGGTAGCTGAGCCCAGCGATGGTTGTCTGGGTCTAAGAATGTAGCCCGAATCCTAGGTAAATCCGGGGTTCGTTATAAGGGTGAGACTTGATGGGCCCCCACTTTGGTGGGGGATTCAGTGATCCTATGCTGCCAAGAAAAGCATCGGCGCGAGGGCTTGTACCGCCCGTACCCATAACCGACACAGGTGGTCAGGTAGAGAATACTAAGGCGATCGAGAGAACCACGGTTAAGGAACTCGGCAAAATACCCCCGTAACTTCGGGAGAAGGGGGACCACCCTGGTGATCCAGGCTTGCTTTGGTGAGCTGGTGGTGGTCGCAGAGACCAGGGGGAAGCGACTGTTTACTAAAAACACAGGTCCGTGCGAAGTCGTAAGACGATGTATACGGACTGACTCCTGCCCGGTGCTGGAAGGTTAAGAGGAAGGGTTAGCCACTTGTGGCGAAGCTCTGAATTTAAGCCCCAGTAAACGGCGGTGGTAACTATAACCATCCTAAGGTAGCGAAATTCCTTGTCGGGTAAGTTCCGACCTGCACGAATGGAGTAACGACTTCCCCGCTGTCTCAACCGTGGACTCGGCGAAATTGCACTACGAGTAAAGATGCTCGTTACGCGCAGCAGGACGGAAAGACCCCGAGACCTTTACTATAGCTTGGTATTGGTGTTTGACATCACTTGTGTAGGATAGGTGGGAGACTGTGAAGCGGCCACGCTAGTGGTTGTGGAGTCATCGTTGAAATACCACTCTGGTGTTGTTAGGCATCTAACTTCGGGCCCTGATCGGGTCCAGGGACAGTGCCTGGTGGGTAGTTTAACTGGGGCGGTTGCCTCCTAAAGAGTAACGGAGGCGCCCAAAGGTTCCCTCAGCCTGGTTGGCAATCAGGTGTCGAGTGTAAGTGCACAAGGGAGCTTGACTGTGAGAGCGGCAGCTCGAGCAGGAACGAAAGTTGGGACTAGTGATCCGGCGGCACCGTGTGGAAGGGCCGTCGCTCAACGGATAAAAGGTACCTCGGGGATAACAGGCTGATCCTGCCCAAGAGTCCATATCGACGGCATGGTTTGGCACCTCGATGTCGGCTCGTCGCATCCTGGGGCTGGAGTTGGTCCCAAGGGTTGGGCTGTTCGCCCATTAAAGCGGTACGCGAGCTGGGTTTAGAACGTCGTGAGACAGTTCGGTCCCTATCCGCTGCGCGCGCAGGAGATTTGAGAAGGTCTGTCCTTAGTACGAGAGGACCGGGACGGACGAACCTCTGGTGTGTCAGTTGTACTGCCAAGTGCACCGCTGATTAGCTACGTTCGGGATGGATAACCGCTGAAAGCATCTAAGTGGGAAGCCGGCTTCAAGATAAGATCTCCGTCACCTTCGGGTGTGAAGGCTCCCAGCTAGACTACTGGGTTGATAGGCCAGATGTGGAAGCGCAGCAATGCGTGAAGCTGACTGGTACTAATAAGCCGATCACTTACACCACACTCAGTGGTGCTCGATGAGTTTATTGAACACTGCGTGTTCGCGTCCACTAGGCGGTTCTCTGCCAACAACCCTGCACTATTTCCCTGTTCTTTTACAGGGGGTGGTGTGGTGGGTCAGAAGAGAACGTGTTTTGTTTTTGAATAGTGTTGTTGTGAGTTTAGGTTTACGACACCGTGTACCCCGTCATGAGGACCGGACCCTGTTTGGGTTGGTTGTTGTGGTGGTGTGGGAATCTGGTGTTGTTCTAGAGTTACGGCGGTCATAGCGTGGGGGAAACGCCCGGTCCCATCCCGAACCCGGAAGCTAAGGCCCACTGCGCCGATGGTACTGCACACTGGAGTGTGTGGGAGAGTAGGTCGCCGCCGGACACTTTTTGTTGAGAGGGTTGAAGCCCGGTCCCCTTTGTGGGACCGGGCTTCACCTGTATCCGGGCACAATCGCCCGAGGAGAACATCGCACAGCAGCACCTGTCCTCTCCGGCCGACCGACTCCGTCGTCTCCGCAGCGCCCGTGAATGCCGCGCACCGCCAGGAGGGTCCCTCATCGTGAAGCGGTATCCTGAGAGGGCCCTGCGCACGTAATCCAAGGAGAACCCCCACCCATGTACGACGAGTCCTGCGGAGACCGCCCCAGGCCCCCGCGCAATCCGCGCGACCTGCGCCGGTCCAACAGCGAGGATCGCACGCGTTCTCCCGAGATCGATGAGGATGTCACCGGCAAGGAGCTGGATCGCCCTGCCCTGCTGCAGCTGCGCACGCTCAACGACACCAACCGCCCCTGGGTGGCCCGCCACCTCGTGATGGCCGGACGCCTTGTGGACATAGACCCTCAGCTCGCCTTCGAGCATGCCCTTGCCGCCTCCCGTCGCGGAGGACGACTTGCGGTGGTCCGCGAGGCGGTGGGCCTGACCGCCTACGCCGCGGGGGACTACGCCGAGGCGCTGCGCGAGCTGCGCACGTATCGCAGGATCAGTGGAGACCAGACCCACCTGCCCGTTCAGGCTGACTGCGAACGCGGACTCGAGCGTCCACAGAAGGCGATCGAACTGGCCGAGTCCTCCGACGCGGCCGACCTCAAGGGACCCGTGCGGGCCGAGATGGCAATGGTCATCTCCGGCGCCTATACGGACCTCGGCGACCACGCCTCCGCCGTCACTGCGCTGGAGATCCCGGAACTCGACATCAACCGCGCCTTCAGCTTCTCCCCGCGGCTCTTCACCGCCTACGCCGCGGCACTCGAAGCGACGAGCCGCGAGGACGAGGCCCAGCGCTGGTACGAGCAGGCCTTCGCTGCAGAGCGCGCGCTGGGGTCAGGGGCCTTCGAGGACCCCGAGATCCTCGACTTTGACGATGAGCCGGCTGAACTGCCCAAGGTCAAGGACGTGCTCGGACGCTCGGGTGAACGCGGCGGTGAGCGCAGTCAGGACCGGCGCCACGGAGGACGTGGATGACGGCAGGTCTGATCCACTCCTATGACGGAGTGCTCTTCGACCTCGACGGTGTGCTCTACGCCGGACCCTCCGCGATCGACGGCGCCGCCGAGGCCGTCGAGGAGCTGGTGCGTCTGGAGGTTCCCCGCGCCTACGTCACGAACAACGCCTCACGTTCAGCGCAGCAGGTTGCCGAACACCTGCAGTCACTGGGCATCCCGGCGCTGACCGAGGAGGTCTTCGGCTCGGCACCCGCCGGGATCATTCTGCTGACGGAGTCCGTGGCACCAGGTGCCAGCGTCCTGGTCACTGGCAGCGACTACCTGCGTGAGCTGGTCGAGCAGGCCGGGTTCGTCGTCGTCCGTTCGTCCGTGCAGACGCCGGACGCAGTGATTCAGGGCTTCGATCCCTCCCTGAGCTGGGCCGATCTCGCAGAAGCCTCCTACGCCATCAATGCCGGGGCGCAGTGGTTCGCCACCAACCTCGATCTCAGCATTCCCCGTGAGCGAGGCATCGCCCCGGGCAACGGGGCGCTCATCGAAGCTGTGGGTCGCGCCACCGGCCAGCGGCCCCGTGCCGCTGGCAAGCCGGAACCGGTCATGTTCACCCAGGCCGCCCAGTATCTGCAGCTGACCAACCCGCTCGTGGTGGGGGACCGGCTCGACACCGATGTTCTCGGAGGCAACCGGGCGGGCTTCGACACCACGCTGGTGCTCACCGGCATCGACTCCGAGGCCGCCGCCGCCCAGGCCGAACCGGAATCCCAGCCCCGCTGGATCATCGAGCACCTCGGCGCGCTGTTCGACGGAGCTCACCGTCCCGTGCGGACCGCCGAGCATCCGGCCCCGCAGCAGGGCCCGAGCACATGAATCAGGACGAGCCCGACGATGCCGAGACGAATGCGCCGCTCAGTCTCGAGGAGCTCGAAGCCGAGATCACCCGCTCCGAAGGGCTGGTCCAGGACCTGAGCCAGCGGCTGAGACAGACCACCGACGAACCCTCATGAACGACGCCGGCAGCAGGCTTCGTCTGGACAAGATGCTCGTCGCTCGCGGGCTGGCGCCCAGCCGCACCCGTGCGGCGCAGCTGATCGCCGCGGACCAGGTCACGGTGGACGGCGCCCCGGTGCACAAGCCCGCCGCGCTGATCGACGAGTCCCAGCACCTCCAGGTCCGCGCGCAGGACCCCTGGGTCAGCCGGGCCGCGCACAAGCTTGTCGGCGCCCTGGCGGCGTCCCCCCAGGTCACCGTGCAGGGTGCCCGCTGCCTGGACGCGGGCGCCTCCACCGGAGGGTTCACCCAGGTGCTGCTGCATGCCGGAGCCCGCGAGGTGGTCGCCGTCGACGTCGGACATGGTCAGCTGCACCCGGACATCGCCGCGGACCCCCGGGTGCAGAACCACGAGGGACTGAACCTGCGGCACCTGAGCCGTGGTGACCTGGGCGACCCGTTCGACCTCATCGTGGCGGACCTGTCCTTCATCTCCCTGCGCCTGGTGCTCCCCGCGCTCGCCGCGCAGACTCACCAGGCCACGGACCTGCTGCTCATGGTCAAGCCCCAGTTCGAGATCGGTCGTGGCCGACTGGGCCGCACCGGTGTGGTGAGCAGCCCCGCGCTGCGCCGTGAGGCCGTGGAATCGGTCCTGCACGCCGCCGCCGCCCAGCAGCTGAGCCTCGTCGGGGTCCACCGCTCGACGCTGACCGGTCAGGACGGCAACGCCGAATTCTTCCTCCAGCTGGGCCGCGCCGAGCTCGGCACAGCCTCCTCCGCGGATGCGGCACAGCTGATCAGCGATAGGCTGGGCAAGGTCGAGTTCGACTGAAGGAGGCTCCATGACCAGAGAGATCCTGGTGCTCGCCCATACGGGCAGGCGTGACGCCGTGGAAGCCGCTGTCACGGTGGCGGAGCGACTCCACAGTGCGGGCCTGCGCCCCGTCATGCTCGAGCGCGACATCACCGCCCTGAACCACGTGCTGGGTGACCGGCTGCAGGGACTGAGCATCGCGGTGGCCGAGCACGAAGTGCCGCTGGCCGACTGCGAGGTCGGCATGGTCCTCGGCGGAGACGGCTCCATCCTCCGCGCGGCGGACCTGGTGCGCACGAAGCGCCTGCCGCTGATGGGAGTCAACCTCGGTCATGTCGGCTTCCTGGCTGAGTCCGAGCGGACCGAGCTCGACGCCTCCGTGCAGTGGGTCGTGGATCAGAACTACACCGTGGAGCGACGGATGGCGCTGGACGTCCAGGTCTGGCAGGCGGGCCGTCATGTGGGCAGCAGCTGGGCGCTCAACGAGGCCAGCATCGAGAAGCAGTCCCGGGAACGCATGATCGACCTGGTGATCGAGATCGACGGCCGACCCGTCTCCGCCTTCGGCTGCGACGGCGTGGTCATGGCAACCCCCACCGGATCCACCGCCTATGCCTTCTCCGCGGGCGGTCCCGTGGTCTGGCCTGAGGTGCAGGCCCTGGTGATGGTCCCCATCTCCGCCCACGCGCTCTTCTCCCGCCCCCTGGTGACCGATCCCGACTCCATCATGGCCGTGGAGGTCCTCCAGCGTGAGGAGGAGCAGGGCGTGCTCTGGTGCGACGGCCGTCGCTTCATGGAGCTGCCCCCGGGCTCCCGCGTCGAGGTGACACGCTCGGCTGAGCCTGTCCTGCTGGCACGGGTCCATCAGACCCCGTTCTCCGAACGCCTGGTGGACAAGTTCAACCTGCCCACCACCGGGTGGCGCGGACCCGTCGACCCGGCGAACCAGGTCGAGACCCTCGAGCCATTCCAGAGCGAGGAGGCGGTCGAACGGTGATCGACTACGTCACCATCAGCGACCTCGGCGTGATCGAACACGCGGAGCTGCCACTCGATGCCGGGCTCAATGTGGTCACCGGCGAGACCGGCGCGGGCAAGACCATGGTGGTCACCGCGCTGGGTCTGCTGCTCGGAGCTCGTGCTGAGGCCAGTGCCATTCGCTCGGGAGCGCCGCAGGCCACCGTTGATGCCGGGATCACCGTGCCCAGCACCCACCGCTGCGTCAGCCTCGCCCAGGACGCAGGCGCCTGGCTGGAGACCCCAGAGCCCCTGAAGGCCCCAGAGAACCCCGAGGCTCCAGAGGCCCCAGAGATCCTGGAAACCTCGGACGGCGCCGCAGCCCAGAAGACTCCTGCCGCATCCGCAGCGACCCCGGCCGGCCAGGTCGAGATCCTGCTGGGCCGCACGCTGAGCAGCAAAGGACGCAGCCGGGCGAACGTGAGCGGCCGCAGCGTGCCCATCGCACTGCTCGGCGAGATCGGCAGCTCCCTGGTCACGGTCCACGGTCAGAGCGACCAGCTGCGGCTGCGCTCCTCCGCCGCGCAGCGTCGCGCACTGGACCGCCACGCCGGGGCCGAGTTCGCCCAGGCGCTGAGCACCTACCGCGAACAGTTCTCCGGCTACCAGCGCAAGGTCGCCGAGCTCGAGGAGATCACCACCAACGAGCGCGAACGACGCCGCGAAGCCGAACAGCTGCAGCAGTCCCTGGAGCAGATCGACGCCGTGGAGCCGCTGCCCGGTGAGGACCAGGAGCTGAAGACGGAGTCCCTGAAGCTGGAGAACGTGGAATCCCTGCGCGAGGCCGCCCGCTCCGCGCAGCTCTCCCTCTCCGGCCCCGATGCTGCCGAGGTCCTGGACGATGCCCCGCACGCCGTGGCCCTGGTGGAATCCGCCGCCACGGCGCTGGCCGCGGTCCAGGAGCAGGACCAGGAGCTGGGACAGATCGCCGAGCAGATCTCCTCGGTCTCCAGCCTGCTCAACGACGCCGCCTCCGAGCTTGGCATCTATGCGGCGAACCTCGATGAATCCGGCCCCGAGCGGCTCGCCGAGGTCCACCAGCGCCGCGCAGACCTGGAACGACTCATCCGGCTCTACGGCCCGGACATCGACGCCGTGCTGGCCTGGGCCGAGGATGCCCGCGCCCGGCTGCACAGCCTGCAGTCCGATGCGGACCGGATCGAAGAGCTGAGCGCGGAGATCGGCGAGCTGGGAGCCCACCTCTGGGCCCAGGCCGAGGAGCTGCGCCGTCGTCGTCTCCAGGCGGGGGAGCAGCTCGGCGCCGCGGTCGGTGAAGAGCTGGCCGCGCTGGCCATGCCGCAGGCACGCATGGTCATCGACGTCGCCGAGACCAAGGAGCTCGGGCCCGACGGCGCCGACACCGTGGCCATGCTGCTCGCGCCGCACCCCGGAGCCGATCCGCTGCCGCTGGGCAAGGGAGCCTCAGGCGGTGAGCTCTCCCGCGTCATGCTCGCGCTGGAGGTGGTGCTCGCCGAGGGCTCCGAGACCGAGACCTTCATCTTCGACGAGGTGGACGCCGGCGTCGGCGGCAAGGCCGCCGTGCAGATCGGCCGACGGCTGGCGATGCTGGCCCAGCACCGGCAGGTCATCGTGGTGACCCACCTGCCGCAGGTCGCCGCCTACGCGCAGAACCACATCCGGGTCTTCAAGTCCTCGGTGCAGGACAGCTCGGTCTCCGGCGGCTTCACCGCCTCTGACGTGACCCCCCTGAACGAGGAGCAGCGGGTCAGCGAACTGGCGCGCATGCTCGCCGGCCAGGAGGACTCCGAATCAGCGCGCGCCCATGCCCGCGAACTCATCAGCGCAGCCGCTGCGCTGTAGCTCACAGGCATGGCACTACATCCACCTCCCGTTCAGTGTTAGGATCGAACTCCGTGGTGCAGAGAAACAGTTCCAGGAACCAGAACAGCCTCCCTACTAGTCGACAGATCTTTGTCACGGGAGGTGTGGTCTCCTCCCTCGGCAAGGGCCTGACCGCCTCCTCCCTGGGGCATCTGCTCCGGGCCCGTGGCCTCTCCGTGGTCATGCAGAAGCTGGATCCCTATCTCAACGTGGATCCCGGCACGATGAACCCCTTCCAGCACGGCGAGGTCTTCGTCACCGAAGACGGCGCCGAGACGGACCTGGACATCGGACACTACGAGCGCTTCCTCGACGAGAACCTCGACGGCGTCAACAATGTGACCACCGGTCAGATCTATTCCACCGTCATCGAGAAGGAACGCCGCGGGGACTACCTCGGCGACACCGTCCAGGTGATCCCGCACATCACCAACGAGATCAAGCGGCGCATGCGCCTGCCCGCCGAGGGCAAGGACGCCCCCGATGTGATCATCACCGAGATCGGCGGCACCGTCGGCGACATCGAGTCCCAGCCGTTCCTCGAGGCCGCCCGGCAGGTCCGCCAGGACATCGGCCGGCAGAACGTCTTCTTCCTCCACGTCTCCCTGGTGCCCTATATCGGCCCCAGCCAGGAGCTGAAGACCAAACCCACCCAGCACTCGGTGGCCGCCCTGCGCTCGATCGGCATCCAGCCCGACGGCATCGTGCTGCGCAGCGACCGCGAGCTGCCCTCCGAGATCCGCGGCAAGATCTCACGGATGTGCGATGTGGTCGAGGATGCGGTCATCAACTGCGCCGACGCCCCGAGCATCTATGACATTCCGCGGATCCTGCACCGCCAGGGGATGGACGCCTATGTGGTCCAGGCCCTGGACCTGAAGTTCAAGGACGTGGACTGGTCCAAGTGGTCCAAGCTCGTCAACGCCGTGCACCATCCCGATCACGAGGTTGAAGTGGCGCTGGTGGGCAAGTACATCGACCTTCCCGACGCCTACCTCTCGGTCACCGAGGCTCTGCGCGCCGGCGGATTCGCCCACAGCACCCGGACCAAGATCCGCTGGGTCGCCTCCGACCTGTGCGCCTCCGAAGAAGGTGCGGCCAAGGCGCTGGAGGGCGTGGACGCGATCTGTGTGCCAGGCGGCTTCGGCGTGCGCGGACTCGACGGCAAGATCGGGGCGCTGCGGCATGCCCGCGAGCACGCCGTCCCGGCCCTGGGCCTGTGCCTCGGACTGCAGACCATGGTCATCGAATACGCCCGCAACGTGCTGGGCCTGACCGAGGCGAGCTCCACCGAGTTCGATCCGCAGACCGGCTACCCGGTGATCGCCACGATGGCAGAGCAGGAAGCCATCGTCGAAGGAGCCGGGGATCTGGGGGGCACCATGCGCCTGGGCGCCTATGACGCCAAGCTCATCGAAGGCTCGGTGGTCGCTGAGACCTATGGGTCCACGCTGATCTCGGAGCGGCACCGGCACCGCTACGAGGTCAACAACACCTATCGCGAGCAGCTCACCGAGGCCGGGCTGGTCTTCTCCGGCACGTCCCCGGACGGGACGCTCGTGGAGTTCGCGGAGCTGCCGCGGGAAGTCCACCCGTACTACGTCTCCACCCAGGCGCATCCTGAGCTGAAGTCCCGGCCCACGAACCCGCATCCGCTCTTCGCCGGTCTGATCCGCGCAGGGCTGGACCGTCAGCTCGCCCAGGGCGGACGCGGCTGAGTCATGACTGACCAGGACGGGTCCGCCGGTCCTGAGCAGGCACGGGAACGGCACATCCAGCTCCGTCTGGAGGTGCCGTCCTCGCCTGTGGGCGCCGAGATCGAGGACTACCTCACCCATCTGCGCATCGAACGCGGCTCGGCGGCGAACACGCTGAGCTCCTACCGCAACGACCTGCTGCGCTATGGCGCGTTCCTGCTCGACCGGCGGGTCGAGGAGCTGCGCGGGATCGATGAGTCTCTGATCGCTGACTTTCTGCAGCGGCTGAGCACCGGCGACGACGGCGGCTCGGCCCTGTCCCAGCGGTCCATGGCCCGAGTGCTGGCCTCCGTGCGGGGCGCGCACCGCTATTGGGCCGGCGAGGGGCGGACCACCCATGATCCGGCGAAGCACGTGTCCGCGCCCAAGCCGCGCCAGTCGCTGCCCAAGGCGCTCAGCGTGGACGAGGTTCAGCGGCTCCTGGATGCCCCGAGCCGGGACACCGAGCTGGGCCGCAGGGATCGCGCGCTGCTGGAGTTCCTCTATGCCACCGGTGCCCGGATCACCGAGGCGGTGAGCCTGGACGTGGATGACATCCATGAGCTCCGCGCCCAGCCCGCCGCGTCAGGCGCCCAGCCCGCGGACGGGCTGGTCATCGTCCGGGTGACCGGCAAGGGGGACAAGCAGCGCATGGTCCCGGTGGGGCGCTACGCCCAGCAGGCCATCAACGACTATCTCACCGCCGGCAGACCGGCCCTGGCCGCTCGCATCGGGCGCCGCGCGCCGTCGCCCGCGCTGTTCCTGAACAGGCTCGGCGGCAGGCTCTCCCGGCAGTCCGCCTGGACCGTGCTGCAGACCCATGCCGCGGCCGCGGAGATCGGCCAGGAGGTCTCCCCGCACACGCTGCGCCATTCCTGCGCGACGCACCTGCTCGAAGGCGGCGCTGGAATCCGCCTGGTCCAGGAGATGCTGGGCCATGCCTCGGTGACCACCACACAGATCTATACGAAGGTCACGGCAGAGGCGCTGCAGGAGAGCTACGCCACCGCACATCCGCGGGCCCGCTGAGGCCCGAGAGCGCAGTTCACCCTCAGAGGCTGCGCTCGTCCGGTCCGCTGTACGCGCTCAGCGGGCGGATCAGCGAGTTGTCGGCGCGCTGCTCCTGGATGTGCGCCGTCCAGCCGGTGATCCGTGCGGCGATGAACAGCGGAGTGAACATCTCCGTGTCGAATCCCATCAGGTGGTAGGTCGGGCCGGCCGGGTAGTCGAGGTTGGGCAGGATGTTCTTCGCCTCGCCCATGGCGGCCTCGAGTCCGTCGTAGAGACCCATGAGCTCCCCGCGGCCGTAGTACTCGACCATCGCATCCAGCGCCTGCTTCATGGTCGGCACCCGCGAGTCCCCGGACTTGTACACGCGGTGCCCGAAGCCCATCACCTTGCGCTTCTCGGCCAGCGCCTGCTCCATCCAGGTCTTGGCCCGCGCCGCAGCCTCTTCGCGGGTCTCGTCCTTGTCGATGCCGATCTCCTCGAAGGTATGCATCACCGCCTCGTTGGCACCGCCGTGCAGCGGTCCCTTCAGGGCACCGATCGCAGCGGTCACCGCGGAGTGCAGGTCCGACAGCGTGGAGGTCACCACGCGGGCGGTGAAGGTCGAGGCGTTGAAGGAGTGCTCGGCGTAGAGCACCATCGAGACCCGGAAGGCGTCGACCACCTCTTCGGGCGCCTCCTCCCCGAACGTCATCCAGAGGAAGTTCTGCGAATAGTCCAGATCATCGCGCGGCTCCACGACCTCCTGCTTCCTGCGCCGACGCTGGTCATAGGCGACGACGGCGGGGAACGCGGCGAAGAGCTCCTTCGCCTTGCGCAGCTCCACCTCGGGGGAGGAGTCCCCCGACTGGGGATGGTTCGCTCCGAGCACGGAGACCGCAGTGCGTCCCACGTCCATCGGGTGCGCATCCAGGGGCAGCAGATCGATCGCCGCCTTGACCCGAGAGTCCAGCGCCCGGTGGGAACGCTCCAGCGCGATGAACTCGTCCTTCTCCTCCTGCGTGGGCAGCTCGCCGGTCCAGAGCAGCAGCGCCACCTCCTCGAAGGAGAGCTGGGCGGCGAGCTGCTGGACCGGGTACCCGCGGTAGAGCAGAGAGTTCGACTCAGGGTTCACCTTGGAGACGGCGGTGTGGTCGGCGACCACACCGGCCAGTCCCTTGTAGATCTTCTCGGAATTGGTCTGTTCGGTCATCAGGGACCTCCTCGGTCATTGCTGCATGTTGCTGCATGTTGCGGCGTCTGTTGCCGCGTCTGTGCGGTGCGTGGCGTGCTGCGGGTCCAGCGGTTCAGGAAGAGCTGCTGTGCACATCGGGGACGTCGAAGTTGAAGATGGACGTGTCGAAGGCGTTGTAGCCCTCGTAGTCGACCAGCTCATAGAGCCGCGCGCGTGTCATCATCTCGGCAACCGCACTCTGCTGGGAGCCCTCGGCGACCAGCGTATCCAGGGTGCGCTCGATCGCACCCATGGCTGAGCGCAGCGAGGTCACCGGGTAGATCACCATCGCCACCCCGGCTTCGGCCAGCTCCTCGCGGGTGAACAGCGGAGACTTGCCGAACTCGGTCATGTTCGCCAGCACCGGCACATCCACCGCCTCACAGACCGCCGCGAACTCGCTGAGGTCCTTCATGGCCTCAGGGAAGATCGCATCGGCCCCGGCGTCGACCAGTGCCTTGGCGCGCTCGATCGCGGGCTGCAGGCCCTCGACGGCGCGCAGGTCGGTCCGCGCCATGATCAGGAAGTTCTCATCCCGACGGCCGCGGGCGGCCGCCGCCACCCGCTGCGTGGCGGTCTGCAGATCGACCAGGTTCTTGCCATCGAGGTGACCGCAGCGCTTAGGGTTGAACTGGTCTTCGATGTGACACCCGGCGAGTCCAGCGTCCTCGAGCTCCTGGACGGAGCGGGCCACGTTCATCGGTTCGCCGAAGCCGGTGTCGGCGTCGACCAGCGCGGGGAGGTTCGTGGCGCGGGCGATCTGGCCGGCCCGCTGGGCGACCTCGGTCAGTGTGGTCAGTCCGATGTCGGGCAGACCGAGCTCATTGGCCAGCACGGCGCCGGAGATGTAGATGCCGTCGAAGCCCTTCGCCTCGATCAGCGGGGCGGAGAGCGGGGTGAAGGTGCCCGGGAACTGGCGCGCCGCCCCGGGGGTGAGCATGGCGCGCAGATCCACGCGCTTCTGCGCGGGCGTGGTGGAGGAGTAGAGCATGGTCTAGAACAGTCCCTTCGGGGCGGCGGCGGGATCGATGACCCCGGCCGCGGCGCGGATGTTGAGCTGATCGAGCTCCCCGGCCGGCAGAGTCTCCAGGCGCTGGACGGCGGAGAGGAAACGGTCTGCCTCCCCTGCGGAGACGACTCCCTCGGCCAGGGTGCGGAACTTCGCGATGTACTGCTCGCGGGCGAAGGGCCGGGCACCCAGCGGGTGGGCGTCGGCGACGGCGATCTCATCGCTGATCAGCTGACCGTCATGCATGGTGATCTCCACAGACCCGCCGAAGGCCTTCTCGGCGATGTCGGTGGAGTGGTAGCGACGCGTCCACTCGGGATCCTCCCTGGTCGTGACCTTGTGCCACAGGTCCACCGTGTCCGGACGCTGTGCACGTTCTGGGGCGTAGGAGTCAACATGATGCCAGGCGCCGTCCTGCAGCGCCACGGTGAAGATGTAGGGGATGGAGTGATCCAGCGTCTCGCGGGAGGCGGTGGGCTCATACTTCTGCGGATCGTTCGCGCCGGAGCCGATCACGTAATGGGTGTGATGACTGGAGTAGATCACCACGGACTTCACCCGGCTGGAATCGGCGAGCTCCGGGTGGGCGTGGTGGAGTCGTCGCGCCAGGTCGATCCAGGCCTGGGCCTGGTACTCCGCGGAATGTTCCTTGGTGTAGGTGTCCAGGATGGCGCGCTTGGGCTCGCCCGGGGCCGGCAGCGGCACCTCGTAGGAGGCATCGGGTCCGTCGAGCATCCAGGCGATCACTCCGTCCTCGCCCTCATAGATGGGCACCGGTGAGGTCTGACCGCGCATCGCCCGGTCCACCGCCTCCACTGCCATCTTCCCGGCGAAGGCCGGCGCATGGGCCTTCCAGGTGGAGATCTCGCCCTTGCGTGACTGCCGGGTGGCTGTGGTGGTGTGCAGGGCCTGGCCCACGGCTTGGAAGATGGTCTCGGCGTCCAGGTTGAGCATGGTTCCGATCCCTGCGGCGGCGGAGGGTCCGAGGTGTGCGACGTGGTCGATCTTGTGCTTGTGCAGCGACATCGCCTTGACCAGGTCGACCTGGATCTCATATCCGGTGGCGATGCCGCGGATGAGTTCGGTCCCTGAGCGGCCGGTGTGCTGAGCGACTGCCAGCACGGCGGGGATGTTGTCCCCGGGATGGGAGTACTCGGCTGCGAGGAAGGTGTCGTGGTAGTCCAGTTCCCGCACGGCCACCCCGTTGGCCCAGGCCGCCCATTCCGGACTGGACCTCGTGGAGATGCCGAAGATGGAGGCGCCCGAGCCATGGGCGGAGATCGGATGGTCCAGGGCCTGTGCCCGTGCGGCGACGATCGGGCCGCGGTTCAGCGAGGCGACGGCGACCGAGGCGTTGTCGATGATGCGGTTGATCACCATCTCGGTGACCTCGGGTTCCACGGCCACGGAGTCGGTGGCGACGCGGGCGATCTTGTAGGCGAGCTGGTCTTCGCGGGGAAGGTTCTCTTCGCTGCGGTAGACCCGGACGTTATGGGTGAGCATTCTCGTGGTTCCTCTCGGACGGGGTTCAGGCTGTTGCGGTTCAGCCTGGGGCGGTTCATGTCGGGCAGGCGTCAACTTCGCTCGTGCTGGGCGGTGATGTAGGCATGGCTGCGGCGCAGGTGGATCAGCATGGCGGCGCCGGCGGTCTCGGGGTCTCCCGAGGCGATGGCCAGGCAGACCTCGCGGTGCTCCCGCGCCGAGGCCTGCAGACGCGCGGGCTCATGCTGGGCGAGCCGCCTGGCGCGCACCAGATGGGCTCGCATGCTGCGCAGGGCGTGGCTCAGGTAGGGGTTGGCCGCGGCCTTTGACAGGGCCTCGTCGAGCTCTGCGGTCAGATCGTAATACTGCGTGTCATCGGGCGCCGCGGCGGGGGAGCCCGCAGAGGCATCTGCGGGGGAGTCCGCAGACACCTGCAGCGTGGACTCGGCCGCGGCGAAGCGATCGGCCAGCGTCGCGAACCGCTGCGGGTCTCCGCGTTCGGCCGCCAGCCGCGCGGACTGGACCTCCAGGGGCAGCCGCAGCTCGAAGAGAAGGTCCACATCCTCCGCGGAGATGGAGCTGACCACAGTCCCACGGCCGGCGGCCTGCACAGCGAGGCCGTCGGCGATCAGCCGGGAGAGCGCCTCACGCAGCGGGGTGCGGGAGAGGCTGAGCCGTTCGGCCTGCTCCACCTCGCCCAACAGGCTGCCTGGCTCCAGTTCACCGTCGAGGATCTCCTGACGGAGTGTCGCATAGGCACGGTCACTGGCACGCATAGCCCCAGTGTATACAGATCACGCATGAATGCCGAGTAATCTGCAATATCTTCTTCCGATCTGCGTTCTATGTATACAGAGGCCTTTACTTGATGTGACCCAGGTCATACGCTGGTGGCAGCGCCTCAGCACACACCCGATGAGCAGGAGCACCACCATGACTTCCCAGACCTACCGTCAGCTGCACGACCGTTCGCTGCGTCAGCGCGACGAGTTCTGGCTTGAGGCCGCAGCCTCTGTGCATTGGGAGCAGGCGCCGCAGCGAGCCCTGGATGACTCAGCGGCCCCCATCTACCGCTGGTTCCCCGACGGACGGCTCAATCTCAGCTACAACTGCCTGGACCGACACCTCGAGGCGGGCCGTGGAGAGCAGACCGCGCTGATCTATGACTCGGCGGTCACCGAGGACTCTCGAAGCTATACCTACGCCGAGCTGACCGATGAGGTGGCACGCTGTGCCGGGATGCTGGCCGGGCTGGGAGTCGGTGCAGGTGATCGGGTCGTGATCTACCTGCCGATGATCCCGCAGGCACCCATCGCGATGCTGGCCTGCGCCCGACTGGGTGCCGTGCACTCGGTGGTCTTCGGCGGGTTCGCCGCCCGGGAGCTCGCCTCGCGCATCGACGACGCCGCCCCCGACGTCGTGCTCACGGCCTCTGGCGGCGTCGAGCCCAGCCGGCGGGTGGAATACCTCCCCACTGTGGCCGAGGCGCTGCGCCTGGCCACCCACAAGGTCAGCAGCGTGGTGGTCCAGCAGCGTGACGGCTTCAGCCACAGCGTGCAGGAGGTTGCTGATGACTCGCAGGCTCAGTGGCACGACTGGGAGCAGCTCACCGCACAGGCGAGTCCGGCATCGCCGGTCACGGTCAGCGCAACCGATCCGCTCTACATCCTCTACACCTCCGGGACCACGGGCCGGCCCAAGGGAGTGGTGCGTGATCAGGGCGGCACCGCCGTCGCGCTGAGCTGGTCGATGGAGGCGATCTACGCCGTCGGACCAGGACAGATCATGCTCACGGCCTCCGATGTGGGCTGGGTGGTGGGCCACTCCTATATCGTCTACGCGCCGCTGCTGGTGGGCGCCGCCACCGTGCTCTATGAGGGCAAGCCTGTGGGTACCCCCGACGCCGGCGCCTTCTGGCGGATGGTCGAACAGCACCGGATCACGGCCCTGTTCACCGCCCCGACGGCCCTGCGCGCCATCCGCAAGACGGACCCCGAAGCGGCGCTGGCAGGCGACTATGACCTCTCCTCGCTGGAGCACCTCTTCGTGGCGGGGGAGAGGCTGGACCCGGCCACCCAGCGCTGGATCGGGGACGCGCTGCAGGTCCCGGTCATCGACAACTGGTGGCAGACCGAGACCGGCTGGCCGATCGCCGCGAACCCGGTGGGCCTGGACCCGCTGCCGGTCAAAGAGGGCTCCGCCACGCTGCCCATGGTCGGCTATGACGTGTCCATCCTGGGTCCCGCCGGAGAGGAGCTCCGCGCAGGCCAGGAGGGCAACATCGCGCTGCGCCTGCCCATGCCACCCGGCACCCTGCCCACGCTGTGGGGCGATGACCAGCGCTTCATCGACTCCTATCTCTCCGCCTTCCCCGGCTTCTACGCCACGGGGGACTCCGGCTATCTCGATGAGGACGGCTACCTCTTCGTCATGGGCCGCACCGATGACGTGATCAACGTGTCCGGCCACCGGCTCTCGGCCGGAGCCATCGAGGCGGTGATCGCCTCCCACCCGGCCGTGGCAGAATGCGCCGTCATCGGGCTGGCCGATGAGCTCAAGGGCCAGCGCGCCTCTGGCTTCGTGGTGCTCAAGGCAGGCAGGGAGGACGACGCCGAGACCCTGCGCGCCGAACTGACCGACCTCGTGCGTCGGATGATCGGGCCCGTGGCCGACTTCAAGAGCGTCTCCGTGGTCTCGGCCCTGCCCAAGACCCGTTCGGGCAAGATCCTGCGCAAGACCATGCGGCAGATCGCCGACGGCGAGCAGCCCCGCATCCCGTCGACCATCGAGGACGCCTCGGTGCTCGATGACCTGACACCGGTGCTGCGCCCGCAGCGATAGCAGACTGTGCCCGTGAGGGCAGGACGCTGCGGCCCCGGGGGCAGGCGGCCGCGCCCGCGAGGGTAGGCTGTTCGCGGCGTCGCCGGACTGCGCGCCGGTCGAGGCCCCGGGCGCAGCCGCGTCCGTGGGCCGGGGAACGAGGGGGAGAGCATGGACGTCCTGCTGCTGGCCGTGGAGCTGATCGGCACCTTCGCCTTCGCCGTCTCCGGGGCGCTGCTGGCCGCGCGCAAAGGCTTCGACGTGGTCGGCTCGGTGCTGCTGTCCTCCATGGCGGGGCTGGGCGGCGGCGTGGCGCGCGATGTGCTGATCGGCTATGGCCCGCCGCTGGCGCTGCAGAACCCGATCTACCTCGCGCCGGTGCTGCTGGCCGTGGTGCTGGTGCTCACCGGACTGCTGCACGAGACCCGACTGCGCCGCACGCTGCTGGTCTTCGACGCCGTCGGGCTCTCGCTGTTCTGCCTCACCGGCACCGTCATCGCCTGGGAGGCAGGACTCACCGAACTCGCCTGCGTCCTGCTGGGCATCACCACCGCCGTGGGCGGAGGCGCGATGCGCGACGTCGTGGCCAACGAGACCCCGCAGATCTTCAACCCGCGCGGGGTCTACGCCGTGCCCGCCATGCTCGGGGCGGTGTTGGCCGTGACCGCGCTGAGCCTGGAGCTGTCGCTGCTCTGGGCCGGGCCCGGCATCGCTCTGGTGGTCTTCACGCTGCGCATGATCTCGCTGCGACTCGGCTGGCGGGTGCCGCTGGCCGGACGCACTTTCCGCGACTCCGGTGCCGACTCAGCCCGCGGCGCAGGCTCGGAGACCGAGTGACACGGGCACCGCGCCAACCTTCCAGCGCTACTTGCTCCCCACCTTGCCTGCCGCGTGAGTCGGGGTAACCTGGACAAGTTGTTGTCCGCTTCAGGAAGTCGAGGGATCACGTGAGCGAGCCGGGTGCCCGGACGGGCGAAACGCCTGACCGGGAAGCGAGCGAGTCGAGCAGCGCGCAGCCGACCGAGCTCTTCACCATCCACGGTGACGCGATCATGGGCCCGACGGGCCGTCCCAAGCACGAGTTCGCCGATCCCGCGCCGCTGAGCAGCCACGGCCCCGCCCGAGTGATCGCCATGGTCAACCAGAAGGGCGGGGTGGGCAAGACCACGTCCTCGATCAACATGGGCGCAGCGCTCGCCGAATACGGTCGCCGCGTGCTGATGGTGGACTTCGACCCCCAGGGCGCCCTCTCCGCAGGGTTCGGCACGAGCCCCCATGAGCTGGAGACCACGGTCTACAACGTGCTCATGGAGCGCGAGGTCAAGACCCGCGACGCGATCGTCTCGACCCACGTGGAGAACGTGGACCTGCTCCCGGCCAACATCGACCTCTCCGCCGCCGAGGTCCAGCTCGTCAACGAGGTGGCCCGCGAACAGGTCCTGGACCGGGCGCTGCGCCAGGTGCGCAATGACTACGACGTCATCATCATCGACTGCCAGCCCTCCCTGGGACTGCTCACGGTCAACGCGCTCACCGCCGCCCACGGTGTCCTCATCCCGCTGGAGGCCGAGTATTTCGCGCTGCGCGCCGTGGCGCTGCTGGTGGACACGATCGAGAAGGTCCAGGACCGGCTCAATCCCGACCTGGAGATCGACGGCGTGCTGGTCACCATGGTGGACCTGCGCACCCTGCACGCCCGGGAGGTCATCGCCCGCATCGTCGAAGCCTTCGGGGACAAGGTCTTCGAGACCGTGATCAAGCGCTCGGTGAAGTTCCCCGATGCGACGGTCGCCGCCGAGCCCATCACCGCCTACGCCCATAAGCACGAGGGGGCCAAGGCGTACCGCCAGCTGGCCCGCGAGCTGATCCTCCGAGGTGGTTCGCCTTAGTGGCGGACCCGGACTCGGTCGAGGTTCCCGCGCCGGAGCCAGCCCCCGCGCGAGAGACCGACGCCGCGCAGGGGGCGTTCACCGTGTCCCTGGCCAACTTCGACGGCCCCTTCGACCTGCTGCTGGGACTCATCGCCAAGCGCGAGATGGACGTCACCGCCGTGGCGCTCTCCGCGGTCACCGACGAGTTTCTCAGCTATGTGCGAGGACTCTCCCATCATCGGGCGCTGGACGAGTCCTCGAACTTCATCCTGATCGCCGCCACCCTGCTGGACCTCAAGGCCGCGCAGCTGCTTCCCGGCGGAGAGATCGAGTCCGAGGAGGACTTCGCCGCCCTGGAGGCACGCGATCTGCTCTTCGCCCGGCTGCTGCAGTACCGCGCGTTCAAGCACATCGCCGGGCACATCGCCGAGCAGATCCAACAGCACGCTGATCGGTTCCCCAGGCAGCCCGGCGTCCACCCGGGGCTGAGCGACCTGCTGCCGGAGCTGGTCTTCAAGACCACCCCCGAGGACCTCAGGGCCATCGCCGAGCGAGCCTTCGCCCGTCCCGCCATGGAGCCGGACCACATCAGGTTCGAACACCTCCATGCCCAGAGCGTGGACATCGCTGAGGAGATGGCGGTGATGACCCGGATGCTGCGGGAGGCGGGGGCCGTCAGCTTCACCGAACTCATCCAAGGGGCGCAGAGCCGACTCGTCGTCGTCGTCCGCTTCCTCGGGCTGCTCGAGCTCTACCGCGACCGGGACGTGGCCTTCGAACAACAGGCACCCCTGGGCGAGCTCACGGTCACCTGGTCCGGGCCCGCGGCGGGAGAGATTCCGGCCATGGAGCGCGCAGCCGCGGAATGGGAGGCGGGGGAGACCCGCGTGCCGCCGGCCGACGCGCAGTCGAACCCTGAGCCGAACCCTGACCCGAATCATGAGTCGAGCCATGAGCCGCAGCATGAGTTGAGCCGTGAGCCGAATCATGAGTTGAGCCGTGAGCCGCAGATCCCGGGGCCCGCGCACCCCGACACGCCTACGAAGGAGCGCAGCAGCGATGACTGAATCGATCAGCGAGGACCTTCTCGCCGCTGCGGAGGCGGTGCTGATGATCACCGAGGAGCCCGTGCCGGCCGCCGAGCTCGCCGTGGCCCTGGAGATCCCCGAGCATCAGGTGATCGCCGTGCTCGACGCGCTGCGCCTGGACATCGACGGGATCACCGAGGGCTCGCGCCGGCGCGGCTACGAGCTGCGGGAGATCGCCGGCGGATACCGCTACTACTCCCGGGCGGACTACGCCGAGCAGGTCTCCGCCTTCGTCCTGGGGGGAGCGACCACCCGGCTCTCCCAGGCCGCGCTGGAGACCCTCGCCGTGATCGCCTACCGGCAGCCCGTGGCCCGCTCTCAGGTGGCCGCGATCCGTGGGGTCAACGTGGACGGGGTGGTCCGGACCCTGGTCCATCGGGGACTCGTGGACACCGCGGGGACCGATCCGCTGACCGGCGCCACGCTCTACACGACCACCGCGGACCTGCTGGAACGGCTGGGGATCAACTCGGTGCAGGAGCTGCCCCAGCTGTCCCCGCACCTGCCGGGGATCGAAGCCGCGGGAGAGCTGGGCGAGGAAGGCTGAGCGGCCGCGGAGAGTGGACCGGAGGATTGGACACTCCCGATAGAATGGAGACCATGAATTCTTCGGGCACCGACCGCCATGCGGACAGTTCGCAGCGGCGAGAGCCCCGAGCTGCCCGGGCCGCGCGCACCCCGAAGGCCGGCCAGTCGGGCGGACCCTTCTCCTCAGAGGATCCCCAACGGATGATCTCCACGGGCACAGGCCGCGCCAAGCCCCGCCGTGACGAGGCCGAGGAGAACTTCACCGCCGTGCATGACCCTGAGGGGATCCGGCTGCAGAAGGTCCTGGCCCAGGCCGGGGTCGCCTCCCGTCGGGTCTGTGAGGCACTGATCTCCGAGGGACGAGTGGCCGTGGACGGCAAGGTCGTCATCGAGCCCGGCATCCGGGTGACGCCGGACCAGGTCACCATCCACGTGGACGGAGTGCGCGTCAGCCTCGCCGTGGAGCACCAGTACGTGATGTTCAACAAGCCCGCCGGTGTGGTCACCACGATGTCAGATCCCCAGGGCAGGCCCTCCATCAATGACTTCCTCACCGAGGACATGATCGCCGCCCGGCTCTTCCACGTGGGTCGCCTCGACGCCGAGACCGAGGGTCTGCTGCTGCTCACCAACGACGGCGAGCTCACCAACCGGCTCACCCACCCCTCCTACGAGGTCCCCAAGACCTATGTGGTCGAAGTCGCCGGCCCGGTGACCAAGGCCGTGGGCAAGACCCTGCGCGCCGGCATCGAGCTCGAGGACGGACCCATCGCAGTGGACGACTACCGGCACCTGGGCAGCGACGGCAGCCGCACCATGCTGCAGGTCACGCTGCACTCGGGGCGCAACCGGATCGTCCGGCGCATCTTCGATCACGTGGGCCACCCCGTGCTGCGCCTGGTGCGCACCGGCATCGGAGAGCTCACCATCGGAGACCAGCAGCAGGGCACCGTCCGCGAGCTCGGCCGCTTCGAACTCGGCCACCTGCTGGACCTGACCAGCAGCGACCCCGGCGCCGGGGGAGAACCACGATGAATCTGCTCAAGGCACCACCGGCCAGCGTGCGCCGCACCCCCACCGTGCTCATCCGCGGCACCGGGCTGCTGGGCACCAGCATCGGCCTGGGTCTGCGCGCCGACGGCCACGAGGTCCTGCTCTCTGACCCCTCCGCCACCGCCGAGTCCATCGCCGCTGACATCGGTGCGGGCAGGATCCTGGACGCCGTCGATCAGGCCGACACCGGGCCGGGCGGGCCCGCTGTGCCCGAGATCGTGATCGTCGCGGCACCGCCCGAGGCCACTGCGGCGGAGGTCTCCGCCGCGCTGCTGCGGTTCCCGGACGCCGTCGTGCTGGACATCGCCTCCACCAAGGCGGAGATCCTGCAGCTGCTGCTGGCCCAGGTTCGGGACGAGGACGCTGCCCTGACCGAGGCCGATCTGCGCCGGTATGTGGGCACCCACCCCATGGCCGGCCGGGAGAAGTCCGGTCCCGTCGCCGCACGCGGTGAGCTCTTCACCTCGATGCCCTGGGTGGTGTGCCCCGCCGTGGATCCCGCCACCGGCGTCCAGCTCTCGGCCCCCGAGGCGGTGGCCTGGGCCGAGGAGGTCGGGCGCCGGCTCGGAGCCACGGTGCACCATATGGACCCCGCCCGCCACGACGAATCCGTGGCGCTGATCTCCCACCTGCCGCAGATCGCCGCCTCGCTGGTGGCCTCACGGCTGCAGCAGGCACCCACCTCTGCGCTGGCGCTCGCGGGCAACGGACTGCGCGACGTCACCCGCATCGCGGCCTCCGATCCGGGCCTCTGGGTGCAGATCCTCTCCTCCAACGCCGCCCCGGTGGTGGAGATCCTCTACGGACTGCGGCAGGATGTGGAACGGCTGATCAGCACGCTGGAGGACCCGCGGGCCCCCGGCAGGCAGGCGGACATCGCGCAGCTGATCGCGGAGGGCAACTCCGGAGTGGCGCGCGTGCCCGGCAAGCACGGAGCGCCGCCGCAGTCCTTCGCGGTGCTCACCGTCATCGTCGATGACCGGCCCGGACAGATCGCCGCAGTGCTCAACGACGTGGCACGCGTCGGAGTCAACGTGGAAGACATGCGCATGGAGCACTCCGCCGGCCACCAGGTCGGCATGGTGGAGCTCTCCGTGCTGCCCGGACGGCGAGACGAGCTCGCCGCAGCGATGACAGATCTTGGATGGAAGGTAGTGCTCTCGTGAGTGATGGACAGCGGCTGATCATTGCGGTGGACGGACCCTCGGGCTCGGGGAAGTCCAGCGTCTGCCGCGCCGTGGCGACCCAGCTCGGCGCCGCCTACCTGGACACCGGGGCGATGTACCGCGCCGCCACCTGGTACTGCCTGGCCCAGGGCGTGGACCTCGACGACGAGCAGGCCGTAGCCGTCGCCGTCGAAGAGGTGCCGCTGAAGATCTCCACCGACCCGGAGCACCAGGTCATCATGGTGGGCTCCGTCGACGTCACCGACGCCGTCCGCGAGACCCGGATCTCGGAGCGCGTCTCCGAGGTCGCCACCAACCGCGCCGCCCGTGCGCTGCTGGTCGCCGCGCAGCGACGGATCATCGACGACTCCGGCTTCATCGTCGCCGAGGGACGGGACATCACCACCGTGGTGGCCCCCGATGCGCAGGTGCGCGTGCTGCTCACCGCCTCCGCCGAGGCCCGGCTGCGCCGCCGCGGCCTCCAGCTCGGCGGCACCGAGACCGCCGAGGCGCTGCGACGCCAGGTGATCGATCGTGACACCCGCGACTCCACCGCATCCAATTTCACCGAGGCCGCCGACGGCGTCGCCGTGCTGGACTCCTCGGATCTGACCTTTCAGGAGACCGTGGACACGCTGACCCAGCGCGTGCACGCAGTCTCTGCCGAACCACTCTCGACCCCATCTGCAGGAGCATCCCGTGGCGAATCACGCTGACAACAATTCCTCCGAGCCCGCGGAATACGTTCCGCCCGTGGAGGACGATCGGCTGGCCGAGCGCCTCGCCGCGATCACCGAGGAGGAGGCCGAGGCCAGGGCGCGCGCCCTGCGTGCCGGGCTCTCGGACTACGAGCTGGCCGAAGAGGACGCCGCCGTCCTGGAATACGACGAGGACGATGAGGACTACGAGCCCTACGTCGCCGCGCCGCCGGCCCTGGCCGTGATCGGACGCCCGAACGTGGGCAAGTCCACCCTGGTCAACCGCATCACGCGCTCCAAGGAGGCCGTGGTCGAAGATGTGCCCGGCGTGACCCGGGACCGCGTCTCCTATGACGCGGAGTGGAACGGCAAGGACTTCACCCTGGTGGACACCGGCGGCTGGGAGCAGGATGCCCGCGGCATGCACAAGCGCGTCGCCGAGCAGGCCGAGATGGCCGTGGACGAGGCAGACGCCGTCGTGTTCGTGGTCGACGGTCTGGTCGGCGCCACCGCCGTGGATGAGGCCGTGGTGCGGATGCTGCGGCGCAAGAAGAAACCGGTCCTGCTGGTGGCCAACAAGGTCGACGCCCCCTCGCACATGAGTGAGGTCTACGGACTCTGGAACCTCGGCCTCGGAGAGCCCTACCCGGTCTCCGCCCTGCACGGCACCGGAACCGGTGACCTGCTCGACGCCGCGGTGAAGGCGCTGCCCGAGTTCGCCGAGCATGGCGGGATGGTCCCCACCGGCGGGCCGCGCCGCGTGGCGCTGGTCGGTCGGCCCAATGTGGGCAAGTCCTCGCTGCTGAACAAGCTCGCCGGATCCGAGCGCGTGGTCGTCGACGCCGTGGCCGGGACCACCATGGACCCTGTCGATGAGTTCATCGAACTCGGTGGGCAGACCTGGCGCTTCGTGGACACTGCGGGCATCCGTCGTCGTCAGCACATGGCCTCCGGCTCTGAGTACTACGCCATGCTGCGCACCCAGCGTGCGCTGGACAAGGCTGAGGTTGCCGTCGTCCTGCTCTCGGTGGAAGATCCGGTCTCTGAGCAGGATGTGCGCATCATCCAGATGGCCGTGGATTCCGGACGCGCCCTGGTGATCGCCTACAACAAGTGGGACCTGATGGACGAGGAGCGCCGCTACTACCTGGAACGTGAGGTCTCCCGGGACCTGGCCCATATCGCCTGGGCCCCACGGGTCAACGTCTCCGCGCTGACCGGCTGGCACAAGGACAAGCTGGCCCCCGCACTGGAGACCTCGCTGGCCAGCTGGGGCCGACGCATCTCCACCGGTCGGCTCAACGCCTTCCTCGGTGAGCTGGTCGCGGCGACCCCGCACCCGGTGCGCGGCGGCAAGCAGCCCCGGATCCTGTTCGCCACCCAGCCTTCCACGAAGCCCCCGCGCTTCGTGCTGTTCACCACCGGATTCCTGGACCCGGGCTACCGCCGATTCATCACGCGCCGGCTGCGCGAGACCTTCGACTTCACCGGCTCACCGATCGAGGTCTCGATGCGGGTGCGCGAGAAGCGCAAGCGCAAATAGGGGACCGCAGACCCAGATGACAGGAAAGAGGCCTCGGCATCCGCCGGGGCCTCTTTCGCGCGCTGCGCAGGAATCTGATCCGGGCGCAGACCGCTCAGTACAGGGCGGCCTCGACCTGCCGGGTGATCGAGGCGATGGATTCCCAGTCCGAGCCGTCGGACAGGATCGAGATCACGTAGGTTCCCTGCGGGTGCCGAACGATCGCGGCGTCGTTGAGGTATCCCTGGATGAAGCCGACCTTGTTCAGCACGGCGCCTGCGCTGCCGGCGGGCACGCCTGCACGGTAGATGTTGCCTTCCAGGGCCCCCAGCAGCCGGGAGCGGCTCTCCGCGCTCAGGTTCAGCGAGCCAGTCTCGAGACGGGCGAGGAACGCGGTCAGGTCATTGGTGGAGGTGCGGGTGTAGGAGGGGATGAAATCTGTGGTGGGACCGCCGGTCTCCGCGGCGATGTCACGCAGGCCTCGCCAGCCGATCTCATCACGGAAGACATCCGCGCAGGGATTGTCGCTGACCGTGATCATGTCATTGAAGCAGGTCTCGCGGTCACGTCCCCCGTCCACAGGGTCGTCCCAGTCCAGCTCCCCGGACTCGACCCGTTCCAGGATGCCGTAGGCCACGAAGAGCTTATAGGTGCTGGCGCTGACCCGTGATTCGCTGCCGGCCGTGGACCCGCTGCGGCCCTGGCCGCCGAGCTCGGTGACGCTGATCGAGATGTCCCCCGGGTGCGACTCGGCGAGCTCGCCTAGGTAGGTGTCGAGGTCACCGGTGAAGGTGGGGAAGTCATCGGGGCCCTCTGGCGCTGGCTCATCCGGGTCAGGAGTCGGCTGCGCGGGGGTCTCCGGCTGCGTCGGCTCCTCGTCTTCGGCAGACTCCTCCGCCGACTCTTCGGCCGCGTCCTCCTGCCGCTGCTGCTCGCGCTCTGCCTCCTCCTCGGCTTCGGCCTGTTCCCGTGCGAGCTGCTCCGCCTCCGCGTCGAGCTGCGCCTGGTGTCGCTCCCGGGCCTCCGAGAGGGCCGCCACCCCGTCTGCGGCCGCCTCGCGCTGAGCGTCCCGGGAATTCTTCACCTCAGCGGCCAGCGCCGGAAGGGGGGCCTCCGCCGCCGTGCCGGCGTTCTGCTCAACGGCTTCGGCGCCCTGCTGCGCGGCGGAGACGGCGGGCTGGGCGTCGTCGTCAGGGCTGTCGGACTCGCTGCTGGTCTGGCGGCCCTCATCGAAGGCAGGGGCGGCCTGGATCCCCTCCGCCTGGACCGAGGCAGGCTGGAAGACGGCAGGGCTGCATGAGGTCAGCAGCAGTGCGGCAGTGGCAAGACCGAGCGCCCGGAACCTGAAGCTGTGCCGGGCGGGTCTGGCCTCCTGACCGCGATGGGGAAGGTATTCGCGGGGAAGCATGAGTTTGATCGTATCCAGGCTTGGGGTGTGAATCTGGGATTTGCGGGGAGGAACGCGGGTCACGATCGGGCAGAGCGTCACCTCGCTGGCGTGTCGTCACCTGCGGAAGGGGGAATCCGCCAGGAACTTCGCGGCACGTTCTCGCTGCTCTGCTGTGAGCCGCAGCAGCCTTCCGGTGGGTGTGTCGAGGAACGCCAGCTGGGTCTCGGCGAGCACACAGCGCGCGCCGTTCACCCCGTCACGGACCTCGTAGGCCAGGGTCAGGCCGGCGCCCTTGAGATTGGTCACCCAGACGTCGATCTCGGCAGGCACGTCACGATACTCAAGGCTTGCCAGGTAACGGACCCGGTGTTCGACGACGAGCGCCTGCGCACCCTCGGGCAGCTCGTTGAACAGCGGCGAGAGCGGCTCGCCCACTGGACATCCGGTGTTCGCGGGTGCTCCGAAGGCTCGGATCCGCGCTTCTTCGAGCAGACGGATGACCTCGACGTTGTTGATATGCCCATAGGCGTCCATATCGCCCCAGCGCAGCGGCACCCGGGTGCGCAACCGCGGGGAGGGGGTGCCGGGGGTGTCAGAGGTCTGAGTGTTGGTGGTCTCGGCGGCGGTGGCGTCGGGATCAGTCATGGTCGCTACCCTAACCCCAGCGTTTTACCTCCCCCTCCGTGCTCTACCGGGCCTACCGTCGTGGCGGTATTCCTCGGAGGGCCCGGTAAAACGCAGAGCGGAAAGAAAAGCAGCCCGAACCGTGTGGTCCGGGCTGCTTCCCTTGCTCCAGATGAAGATGTGGTCGGGCTAGCGGGATTTGAACCCACGACCTTCCGTCCCCCAGACGGACGCGCTACCAAGCTGCGCTATAGCCCGAAATCCTCCCAGCGAAACCGCCGGAAGCACCAGGAAAGTCTATCGCATGATCCGGCTCGAGGTTGCATCGGGGCACCCGGCCCAGCTGGTCGACCGGTGGGGCGGGGAACTCTCCCCGCCCCACCGGCCGGTCCGGAACCGGGCCAGCACCGGTCCAGCCTCAGCTGCTGGTGCTCTCCCGTGCAGTGCTCCAGATGTCGATGCCTCCGTCGACGGCGTGCTCATCGATCGCGGCCAGCTCTTCCTGGGAGAAGCTGCGCTGATCCAGCGCCGCCAGATTGCTCTTGAGCTGCTCGGGACGGCTGGCTCCGATGACCAGGGAGCTGACTCGGTCGTCACGCAGCGCCCAGGCCAGCGCCATCTGGGCGAGGCTCTGACCGCGCTCCGCGGCGATGTCATTGAGGGCCCGGATGTGCTTGAGGTTCTCCTCGGTGAGGAAGTCCTCGCGGAAGGAGCCCTTGGTCGCGGCACGTGAGTCCGAGGGCACTCCGTCCAGGTACTTGTCCGTCAGCATCCCCTGGGCCAGTGCGCTGAAGCCGATGACCCCGGCGCCGACCTCCTCGACAGCGTCGAGCAGTCCCTCGGTCTCGATCCAGCGGTTGAGCATCGAGTAGGAGGGCTGGTGGATCAGCAGCGGCGTGCCGAGATCCTTCAGAATCGCCGCTGCCCTGCGGGTGTCCTCCGAGGAATAGGAAGAGATGCCGGCGTAGCGCGCCTTGCCGGAGCGAACTGCCGTGTCCAGGGCGGACATCGTCTCCTCCAGCGGAGTATCAGCGTTAGGACGGTGGGAGTAGAAGATGTCCACGTGGTCCAGCCCCATCCGGTTCAGCGACTGATCCAGGCTGGCGAGCAGGTGCTTGCGGCTGCCGGTCGGTCCGCCATAGGGCCCTGGCCACATGTCCCATCCGGCCTTGGTGGAGATGATCAGCTCGTCACGCAGCCCCGCGAAGTCCTCGCGCAGGATCCGCCCGAAGTTGATCTCCGCGGACCCGGCAGGAGGTCCATAGTTGTTGGCGAGATCGAAGTGGGTGATCCCGTGGTCGAATGCCATATGGATGATCTCGCGCTGGTTCTCCAGGGCGAAGTCGTCACCGAAGTTGTGCCAGAGCCCCAGCGAGAGCGGGGGCAGCACCAGGCCGGAGCGGCCCACGCGGCGGTACTCCGCGTTCTCGTAGCGGTCTTCAGCGGGAACATACATGGGAGCTCCTGGGATTCGCAGTGTCAGTGTTCAAAGCGTCAATCTTCATCGTCTCGGTGCAAGCCTGCCGACCAGACAGAGGACAGGCCCGTGATCACCTTACGCCCGCAGCGCCGATCCGCCGGGCCCGCTCCTGCGTGCCAGAAGTCAGGGGCCGAGAGGCAGTGATTCCGCTGCCCGGGCGAGGTCACCGGAGGACACGGAGGCCCCGAAGCTGAACCGCACCGCGCTCTGCGCCACCTCGGCGGAGTACCCCATGGCCAGCAGCGCGGGGCTGGGTTCGCCGGACCCGGCCGCGCAGGCCGATCCCGAGGAGCAGAAGATCCCCTGACGCTCGAGGTCCAGCAGCGTGGATTCGCCGCTGCGTCCGGGCAGGACGAAGGAGGCGTGCCCGGCGAGCCGCTGCGTCCGATGACCGGTCAGCCGCGCCCGGGGCACGCGGGACTCCACCGCAGCGATGAATTCGTCTCGACGCCGCGCCAGCGCCTCCACGTCGGTGTCAGCAGCAAGAGTCAGCGCGGCCGCCATGCCCACCGCCCCGGCCACGTTCTCGCTTCCTGAGCGCAGGTCCCGCTGCTGCCCGCCCCCGTGGATCAGCGGCTCGAAGGGCGTCCGACGGCGCAGGTACAGCGCACCGATGCCTTTGGGAGTGCCGAGCTTGTGACCGGCCAGGCTCATCGCGCTGACCCCGAGCGTCTGCACATCGAGCGGCAGCGTCCCCGCGGCCTGCACCGCGTCGGTGTGGAAGGGCACGCGATGCTCTGCGCAGAGGGACGCCAGCGCGGCGATGTCCTGGACCGTGCCCACCTCGTTGTTGGCCCAGGCGACGGAGACCAACGTGGTGTCCTCGCGCAGTCGGACTGCGAGCGCCTCAGCGGAGACGAGACCGTCCTCGTCCACGGGCACGGTCTCCACCTCGTAGCCCAGCCGACCCAGCCAGGCGGCTGATTCGGTGACCGCAGGGTGCTCCAGCGCGGAGATCAACACATGCCGGCCGCGGGGATCCGCGAGCGCGATCCCTTTCAGCGCGGCGTTGTCGGACTCCGTTCCGCCCGAGGTGAAGATGATCTCCGCCGGGCGGGCATTGAGATGCATGGCGACCTCGGCCCGCGCGGACTCCAGAGCCCGGGACGCCGCGGCCCCGGGCTCATGGACGCTGGATGGATTGGCATGACCGGTCAGGTGCGGCCACATCGCCTCGAGCACCTGGCGCTTGACCGGGGCGGCGGCGGACTCGTCCAGGTAGATCACGGGCGCGGCAGCTCCAGCCCAGCCGCGTCGCCGCTCGTGTCCCCACCCGCATCTGCGCCCATATCGCCGCTCACATCCAGGCCCCTATCGCCGCTCGCATCCAGTTCCATATCCAGTCCCATGTCCAGCCCCAGGTCCAGTGCGCGGGCGCCGTGGGTCAGCGCACCCACGCTGATGATGTCCACCCCGGTGGCAGCGATCGCCCCGATGGTCTCCAGGTCCACTCCGCCGGAGGCCTCGATGAGGGCCTTGTCGCCGATGAGGTCCACTCCGCGCCGGAGGTCCTCCAGTGAGAAGTTGTCCAGCATGATCGTGTCCGCGCCCCCGGTGAGCACGGCGTCGATCTGGTCGACCCGGTCCACCTCCACCTCGATATGGGTGGTGTGCGGCAGGCGCTCGCGGGCACCGCGGATCGCTGCCGTCAGTGCCTGGGGTGAGTCGCCCACCAGCGCCAGATGATTGTCCTTGGCCATGACCGCATCCGAGAGGGAGAACCGGTGGTTGTGCCCACCCCCGCACCGCACTGCGTAGCGCTCCAGCGCGCGCAGCCCGGGAGTGGTCTTGCGGGTATCGGTGACTCGCACGCCGGTGCCGGCCACTGCCGCGACATGGTCACTGGTCAGCGTGGCCACCCCGGAGAGTCGCTGGATCAGGTTCAGTGCCACGCGTTCGGCGCCGAGGATCGCCCGGGCGGGGCCCTGCACGCGGGCCAGGACATCTCCGGAACGGAATCGGGCGCCGTCGTCGGTCTGGAGCCTGACGACGACGTCGGCATCCAGTGCCGCGAAGGTGCGGGCGAAGATCTCGCCCCCGGCCAGGACTCCGGGCTCTCGGGCCACCAGCTGAGCCTGAGCCGTGGCCTGGGCCGGCACGAAGGCCAGGCTGGTCAGGTCGCCGAAGGGGATGTCCTCGGCGAGCGCCAAGGTGATGACCGCGTCGATCTCGCGGGAGGAGAGTTGTGCGTCCACAGGGTCCTCTCAGGCTTTCGGCTTGGCGGCGAGCATCCGGTCCAGGGCGATCTTGGCGTGCTCGGCGACGCCGGATTCCACGCTGATCTGGTTGTTCACGCGGCCCTGGACCAGCTCTTCCAGCACCCAGGCGAGATAGCCCGGGTGGACGCGGTACATGGTGGAGCAGGGGCAGATCACCGGGTCCAGGCAGAAGATGGTCCGGTCCGGGTGCTGCGCGGCGAGCCGGTTGACCATGTTGATCTCGGTCCCGATCCCGATGGTGTCGCCCGGGGAGGAGGCGGCGATGAACTTCTGGATCGCATCAGTGGAGCCGGCCGCGTCGGCGGCGTCCACGACCTCCATCGGGCATTCGGGGTGCACGATGATCTTCACCTCCGGGTTCTTCGCACGGGCCTGGGTGATCTGGTCCACGGTGAAACGCTTGTGCACGGAGCAGAAGCCGTGCCAGAGCAGGACCTTGGCGTCGCGAAGCTGTTCGGCGGTGCTCCCGCCCAGTGCCTGGCGGGGGTTCCAGAGCGGCATCTGTTCCAGGGGCACCCCCATCGCCTTGGCCGTGTTGCGCCCCAGGTGCTGGTCGGGGAAGAACAGCACGCGGTGGGCGCGCTCGAAGGCCCATTCCAGCACGGTGGAGGCGTTCGAGGAGGTGCAGACGATCCCGCCGTGGCGTCCGCAGAAGGCCTTCAGTGCGGCGGAGGAGTTCATGTAGGTCACCGGAATGATGGGCAGCCTGCCCTCGGTATCTTCGGTGACGTTCTCCGGGTCCACGCCATAGGTCTCGCAGATCTCCTCCCAGGCGGTCTCCACCGAGGACTCGTCCGCCATGTCCGCCATGGAGCAGCCGGCGGCGAGGTTGGGCAGGATGACGGCCTGTTCCGGGGTGGAGAGGATGTCCGCGGTCTCCGCCATGAAATGGACGCCGCAGAACACGATGGTCTTCGCCTCCGGTCTGCTCAGTGCCGCCTTGGCCAGCTGGAAGGAATCACCGACGAAGTCCGCGTACTGCACCACCTCGTCGCGCTGGTAGAAGTGGCCCAGGATGACCAGTTCCTCGCCGAGTGTCGCCTTGGCCGCGACGATCCGCTCGTGCAGCTCGGTGTCACTCATCAGCTGATAGCGCTCGGGAAGCTGGCCCGGCCGGGAGACCGGGTCCGGGACTCGATCTGTCTGGGAGGAGCCGGGACCGTAGCCGGGGGCCGTGTCGAAGTCCCAGGGACCGGCGGCCAGCTCGGTGTTGCAGGAATCCTTGGGGGTCAGCGTGATCAGGTCATGGACCGAGGCCGTCATGGCGTCTCCTGGATGGTGAGGGTGTAACGGGTGCGGTGCGGATTGGAGCGGTAGAGCCGCGGGGGGCGGTGTGCGGTCCCGGTCATGCGCTCGCCGGTGTCCTCGACCGTGCCCTGGGCGAGGATCTGGCGACGGAAGTTCGAGGGGTCCAGCGCCCGGTTCAGGATGGCCTCATAGACCCGGCGCAGCTCCGCCAGCGGGAACTGCTCGGGGAGGAAGGCGTGGGCGATGGGGGAGTAGGTGACCTTCGCGCGCAGCCGGTCCAGGGCGTAGGCCAGAATCACACCGTGATCGAAGGCGAGGACCCCGGCCTCCTCGGTGATGTCATCGGCGGGAAACCACTCGAGGTTCTCCCCCTCCACGGCGGCGGCATCCTCATCGGCGCGGACCAGCGCCCAGTAGATGATGGAGACGACCCGGGTGCTGGCCGGGGAGCGGTCCACGTCTCCGAAGGCGTAGAGCTGCTCCAGGTGGCGCGGGGCGAGGCCCGTGGTGTCCAACAGTGTGGCGCGGGCGGAGCTGACCAGGTCCTGTTCGGGTTCCAGCGGGCCGCCGGGCAGGGCCCACTGACCGAGGAAGGGTTCCCGGATGCGGCGCACCAGGGGCAGCCAGAGGGTGAGCTCGCCCGACTCGGGGTGGGGGCGCAGCGCGAACACGACGGTGCTGACGGCGAGCTCGATCTGCAGGTTCGACGGCGCGGTCATGGGTCAGACTCCTTAAGGTGACAGTGACACTATGGTGCAGCGCATAAGGTCACGTCAACCTGAAGGTGTGGGGATTGCTCCCCCAGGCTTCGCCTCATCGTTCGAAAAGCCCGGGTCCGGCCCTAACGCTTGGTGACGTAGACGTTCGAAGAGACCTGCACGGCCTCGCTCGGAGGCGCGTGGTCATCCGGGCGCACGTGGTAATCCCAGGCACCGCCCCGATTCAGGCTCAACACCGCGCCGTCGGTGCAGCCGACGACCCAACGCTCGGGATCCGGGTACAGCAGAAGGCACACCCCTCGGCTGTCCGCGGCAGTGCCCAGCCACAGCTCGCTGCCCTCATGCTCACCGATCCAGCGGATGGATTCGGCATCGAAATTCCCCCGCGCGGAGTCAGGGATCGCGTCGGGAACGCTCTTCTCGCCGTCCGCCGCCTGAGTCAGGTCTGAGTAACTCTCAGCCTGCCCGGTGCATCCCGACATGCCGAGGAGAGCGGTCACAGCAATCGCCAGCGCCGGCACCCGGTATTGAATATCCATCGTTCAACTATCACATATATGAAAGGTGATTCGTCAGGTCGCTAGCCACTCGATGCATCCCGATCTTCTCGGTGGTTGACCCGCCCGCGCCGGTTCTTGCGGATATGGCAAGACGGTCTGCTGATAGCGCTCATGAGTTCTACGGTAGGTCTATGGATCACCACACTCACGCCCAGCCTGCCGATCATGACCTTCCCCGTGTCCTGGACCTGGATGCCGAAGTCTTCGGCGCGGGACTGGCCTCGGCGCTGGACCTCTCCGGCCTGATTTCCGCACGCGTCGTCGTCGACCTGGGGGCCGGTACCGGCACCGGGAGCAGGCTGCTGCGCGACAGGTTCCCCGAGGCCACCATCACCGCCGTCGACAATGACCCACGGATGCTTCAGCGGCTGCGGGACGAGGGCTTCACCGCCGTGGCGGCCGACCTCGATGAGGGTTTCCCCGAGCTGAGTTCGGGCCGGATCGACCTGGTCTGGGCCTCCTCGTCCCTGCACCATGTCGCCGACCCGGGTCAGCTCCTCTCAGATGCACGAAAGGCGCTGGCGACGGGCGGGACCCTCGTCGTCGTCGAACTTGCGAGTCTTCCGAGCTTCCTGAGCGAGCCGAGACAGGCGCTGCTTGAGCAGCGGTGCCACGCGGCCGCGGACGCCGAGGGGTGGAATCGGCACCGCGACTGGACCACGACCCTCGAGGACGCGGGGTTCGTCGTCACGAAGACCCAGCTGAGGACCACCGCCCCGGTGACCCTCGCCGCTTGGGAGAATGCGCGGCAGTGGCTCAGGCGTTTTCAGCATCTGGAGACCCTGGCGGGAGTAGATCGCGCCGCCCTGGAAGACCTGGTGACTGCACCAGCTGCGGACCTGGAGCTGGAACCCCAGGCCCACCGCACAGTCTGGGTGTGCACTGCGAGCCGTTGAGCGGCACACAGCCTCAGTTGTGGTGGCGACCTATGGGCAGCATCAGCGGTTTGTGTGAGATCGGATCGATGATGATCTGGCTCTCCAGCTTGAACACCTCGCGCACCATCTCCGTGGTGAGCACATCCTCGGGCGTGCCCAGCGCGTAGAGGTTCTTCTCCACCAGCGCGGCGATGTGGTCCGCGTAGCGAGCGGCCAGATTGAGATCATGCAGCACCATGACGATGGTGGTTCCCCGCGTCCGATTCAGATCTGTGAGCAGATCGAGCACCTCGATCTGATGGCTGACATCGAGGAACGTCGTCGGCTCGTCGAGGAGCAGCACATCCGTCTGCTGGGCCAGCGCCATGGCGATCCAGACGCGTTGACGCTGTCCGCCGGAGAGCTCGTCCACGGAGCGTTCGGCCAGGTCTGCGGTCTGTGTGGCGTTCAGTGCCTCCGCGACGGCTGCGTCGTCCTCCTGGGACCAGCGAGAGAAGAAGCCCTGGTGCGGGTGGCGTCCACGACCGACAAGGTCAGCGACAGTGATGCCGTCCGGCGCGATGGGGGACTGGGGCAGCAGCCCCATCGTGCGGGCAAGTTCCCGGGCGGGCGTATGGTGCACCTGCTTGCCGTCAAGAAGAACCTGCCCGGCCGTGGGGCGGAGCAGCCTTGCGACGGAGCGCAGCAGCGTGGATTTGCCGCAGGCATTGGCGCCCACCACGGCCGTGATCCTGCCGGGCAGGACACTCAGGTCGAGATCCTCGATGACTGTGTGATCCCCGTACCCCAGCGTGAGGGAGTGCACTGAGAGGGTATGGGCGGCGGTCATATGGAGCCTCCGGAGCGATTTGCGCGAACGATGAGATAGACCAGATAGGGCGCGCCGAGCACTCCGGTGACGACGCCGACCGGGTAGCGGGTGCCGAAGAGGTACTGGCCGGTGAAATCGGCCACGAGGACCAGCAGCGTGCCCACCAGGGCGGAGGGCAGCAGCAGGGACCCGTTGGGTCCGATCAGCCGGGCAGCGATGGGACCCGAGAGGAAGGCGACGAAGGCGATCGGGCCCGCTGCGGCGGTGGCGAAGGCGATCAGCCCCACGGCGCAGAGGATGAGTGAGAGCCGAGTCCGCTCCACCCTCACGCCCAAGGCGGAGGCGGTGTCATCACCGAGCTGGAGCGCTCCGATGTTCTTGGCCTGGCCGAGCAGGATCGGCCCGAGCACCAGCAGCGCCAGGGCGACGGGGATGGTCGCCTCCCAGCTCGCGCCGTTGAGACTTCCGGCGAGCCATCGCATCGCCGCCTGCAGGTCCCATTCCGCGGCCTGGGACAGCGCGTAGGCGATGAGGCTCTCCAGCATCGCGGTGATGCCGATGCCGATCAGGATCAGACGTGTCCCCGAGACCCCGTCGCGGTAGGCCAGAAGGTAGATGAGCAGCGCGACGGCCAGGCCTGCGCTGATGGCGACCAGGGAGACCGTGGCTCCGCTGGCGGAGAAGAAGATGATGGCGATCGCGGCTGCGGCGCTGGCCCCTGAGCTGATGCCGATGATGTCGGGGCTCGCCAGCGGGTTGCGCAGCATCGTCTGGAAGGTGACTCCGGCCAGACCGAAGCAGAACCCGACGAGGACCGCCAGTGTGGCCCGCGGCAGGCGGATCGTGCCGATGGTGAAGTTCGCGCCCTCGACGTCGGCACCCAGCGCCACCTGGATCACGTCAGTCAGCGGGTAGAAGGTGCGGCCCACTGTGAGGGAGAGCAGATACACCGTCAGGGCCAGGAGGCTGAGCACGAGGATCACCGTCAGGCGGCGCCGGGAGCGCACGCGCCTCGACGCGGCGATGGCCCGCGCACTGGTGGTCTGTGCACTAATGGTCTGTGCACTGGCGTGCGCAGCGCCGAGGCGCGCGGAGCTGAGGTCTGCAGGGAGGTGGTTCACAGCTCGCGGACCCTGTGCTTTCGGACGATGTAGATGAAGAACGGACCGCCGATCAGCGCGGTGATGATCCCGACGTCGATCTCGGCAGGGCGGGCGGCGACCCGCCCGAGGATGTCTGCGGCACTGAGCAGCGCTGCACCGCCCAGCGCGGAGAACGGCATCATCCAGCGGTGATCCACGCCGACCATCAGTCGGACGACGTGCGGTATGACCAGCCCGACGAATCCGATGGGCCCCGCCATCGCGGTGGCGGCACCGCAGAGGATGACCGCCCCGGCCGAGGCCGCCGCGCGCGTGAGGATGACGTGTTCGCCCAGTCCGGCTGCGAGGTCGTCCCCCAGAGCCAGCGAGTTGAGTCCACGGGCCGAGGCCCAGCACAGGACAGTTCCCGCCAGGAAGAAGGGCAGGAACGTGAGCACGTTGTCCGTCGTCGCGCCGGAGACGTTGCCGATCTGCCAGGAGCGGACCCCGTCGGCGATGTCGTTGCGGGGCAGCACGACAGCGCTGATGAATGAGGAAAACGCGACAGTGGTCGCCGCGCCGGCGAGCGCCAGCTTCAACGGCGTGGCACCGCCGCGGCCGAGGGAGCCGACCACGTAGACGAACACCGCGGCCATGCCGGCCCCGAGGATCCCCACCCAGACGAAGCTCCCGGGTCGGTACATGCCGAACCAGGCGATGCCGATCACCACGGCCAGCGCCGCTCCCATGTTCACCCCGAGAATGCCGGGGTCGGCCAGAGGGTTGCGGGTGACACCCTGCATCACGGTCCCCGCAACCCCCAGCGCCGCACCGAGCAGGATCGCCAGCACGGTCCTGACGATCCGCTTGTCGATGACCGCCTGCTCCAGGTCCTCTGCCGATCCCTGGATTCCTGCGAGCACCTCGTTCAGCGGGATGGTCCTGACGCCGACTGCGATCGACGCTGTGGCAAGCACCAGAAGCAGTCCAGTGATCGCAAGAAGATAGGAGATCCGCTTGCGACGGGCGTGCTCGTAGGTGGTGCGGCGAGTGCCGACCGCGGTCAGTGCGCTCACTCGGAGTGCGCTGCTGCTTCGTCCAGCAGGTCGAGGTAATCATCGAGCACCCAGGAGATGGCCAGCGGGGTGGGGTTTGACGCCGTGCCGATGGGACCGTCACTGGGCAGGGGAACGATCGCCCCGTTGGCCACCGCCGGCATCTGCGAGAGAAGCTCGTCGGATTCGAGGATGTCGACGAGCTCCTCGTCCCCGTAGGTGACGATGATGTCCACGTCGGAGAACGTGTCGACCTCTTCAGCGCTGACGGTTCCGGAGAACTGACCGGTCTCGGCCGAGGCTTCCTCGATGCTCGCCGGCATCGTCATGCCGAGGTCCTCGAAGAACGCCGTCCGGGTGTCATGGGAGGTGTAGAAGTTGACCTCGCTGAGGTTGGTGGTGTCCACGTGGGTCAGGAACATGGTCGACTTGCCCTCGAGGTTGGGGTGTTCGGCGACGGCCTCGTCGATCTCGGTCTCCAGATCTGCGATCAGCTCCTCACCGGCTGCGGACATGCCCAGCCCCTGGGCGCCCAGGGAGATGACGTCGCGCCATTCGGTGGCCCAGGCCGATTCGGGGAAGGCCACCACGGGCGCGATCTCGGAGAGGGTGTCGTAGTCCTCCTGGGTCAGACCGGAATACGGGGCAAGGATCACATCCGGGTCCGTGTCTGCCACTGCTTCAAAGTCAATGCCATCGGTCTCATCGAAGAGCACCGGAGTCTCGGCGTCGAGCTCGTCCAGCCGCTCCTCCACCCAGGGCAGAACGCCATCACCGTTGTCGTCGCCGAAGTTCGCCTCGGCCATGCCGACCGGAACGATGCCCAGGGCCAGCGGAACCTCGTGGTTGGCCCAGGCGACGGTCGCCACGCGTTCCGGGGCCTCGGTGATCTCGGTCTCGCCGAAGGCATGCTCCACGGTGATCGGGAACTCGTCCGTGGCCTCGGAGGCGGCCGGCTCGGCCTCCGACTGGGCGGCCGTGGAATCCCCGCCGCACCCGGTGAGGACGAGGGCACTCGTCGCGGACAGTGCCAGAAGCCGAGTGAAACCTGAGGTGCGCACGAACGATCTCCTTCAGAAGTGGGTCACGAGGGCTGTACCCCGGCGCAGGAAGAGCCCCGGGTCACCATCTCGAGCAAGGGTGTCCTTGCAGAAATAACCTATACAAACGTCACCTAAATACCTAATGTGTCCTCGGGACGCGTCCGGACTGCGGCACGAGCTGAGCTGGGATGTCTCTGAAGATGCGGTCCATCACACGCAAGAGGGCGGCACCCCACGCACTGTGGAATGCCGCCCTCGGTGAACCGCTCTAGAAGGTGATGATCGGCTTCAGCGTGGTTCCTGCGGCGGAATCCGCGAAGGCCCTGTTGATCTCAGCGAAGGGATAGGTCTTCGTGAGCCTGTCGAAGGGGAATCTCCCATCCTGATGCAGCGCGATCAGACGCGGGATGAACTCCTTGGGCACTGCGTCTCCTTCGATCACCAGCGTGATGGTGATGCCGGAGACCAGCAGGGTGCCGATGTCGAAGGGTGCCTCGGTGCCGAGCTTCGCTGCGCCGACCAGGGCCCCATGTCCCCGCACCCCCAGTGACTTCGTCATCTGCGAGAAGACCTGGGGGACGCCGGTGGTGTCCAGGGCGTACTCGGCGCCTCCTCCGGTGATCTCCTTGACCGCCTCGACCGGGTCGGTCTCTTTGGAGTTGACGGTGTGGGTCGCGCCCAGCTCTCTGGCGAACTCAAGACGCTCGGGGACGATGTCGACCATGATGATGGTGGACGCGCCGGCGGCCTTGGCGGCCAGCATTCCGGCCATGCCCACGGCGCCGGTGCCGAAGATGATGATCGACGAGCCCGGCTTGGGCTTGAGCACGTTCAACACGGCGCCCGAGCCGGTCATGATGCCGCAGCCCAGCGGGCCGAGAAGCTCCAGGGGGGCGTCCTCTGGAACCTTGACGGCGCCATGCGCGGGAACGTTGGTGTACTCGGCGAAGGAGGACTGGCCGAAGAAGTGTGACCCCACGGACTCTCCGTCTTCTGTGCTGAAGGCCGTTGAGCCGTCGCCGCGCTGCACGCCGAAGTTCCGCTCGTAGAAGATCTCGCAGTACATCGGGTGACCCGAGAGGCACTGTTTGCATGCGCTGCAGAATGACGGTCCGATCACGACCTTGTCGCCCACCTCGAATCCGGAGACTGCAGAGCCGACCTCCTGCACGATGCCTGCGCCCTCGTGGCCGAGGACCACCGGCTGCGGCACCGGGTACCACTGGTCGCGGATGATGGCGTCGGTGTGACACACCCCCGAGGCGATCATCTTCACGCGGAGCTCATCTGGACGCGGCTCGTCGAGATTCAGCTCTTGGATCTCGAGATCGGTCTCCGGTGCGACGGCGACAGCTGCTCTGGTCTTCATGGTGCGTCCTTTCGAGGTGGGGTCAGAACGGTGACTGTTGATCGAAAGTTCTGGGTCCTGTCACCGGCTGTGGGGACGGGACCGTGTTCCACCTTCCACGCTACCGCCCCTGCCGGTCGCTCACCGTCCTGATGTCGTGTCCCTGGGCCCGCCCCGTGGTTGTCTGCGTCCAGGGGCGCCGGACATGGTGGGAGACATGCCACCGAGCGCGAGCTGAGGGCCTCCCCGCATTCAGGCGCCCGCCCTGGCCTTGGGGGCGTCCTCCGGATCCCGCGGATCCTTCACGAGCAGACCGGCCACCAGGACAGCGAGCGGAATGACGCTCAGGACCATGATCGGCAGCACGAAGCCGCCGGCCAGCTCCGCGCCGAACGCCAGCGCGTAGGGGCCGAATGCGGAGGCCGCAAGACTCAGGGACACGGACAGTCCACGGATGGAACCGATGTGCAGCACTCCGAAGTAGCGCACCATGGAAGCGGCCTCCATGCCGCGCTGGGACCCCTGGGCACAGCCCAGCAGCAGTCCGTAGAGGATCGCCATCACTCCCGGAGCGGCCAGGGGTATGAACAGCATCGACGCCGCCAGGAACGCCATCGAGGCGACGAGCCAGATCCGCGGATTGGTGCGGTCGATCAGCGCCCCAACCAGCAGCGTGCTCAGCAGCGCCGTGACGGTCTGCGGCAGGAAGTTCGCCGCGGCCTCCAGGGGCGAGAGGCCCTGATCACCCAGGACGGCGATCTGGTGGAAGACCAGGGCGGTGCTCAGCATCGAGGTGGAAGATGTGGCCGCGCAGATCACCCAGAACATGCCGGTGCGGCGCGCCTGGGCCCTAGTCCACCCCGTCGCGGCCACGGGCACGGTTCCGGGCGCTTCGCGCCGGTGGGCAGACTTCACCAGCATTGCGGCGGGCAGCACCAGCAGAAGCACCGCCAGGGCCTCCCATCGCCAGGCCGCGTGGACGCCAACCGCAGAGATGAGCCGCTCCAGGACGATGGGCGCCAGCGAGATGCCTGCCGAGCCGATGGCTGCGGAGATCCCCAGAGCGAGGCCCCGGCGCTCGGTCACGGCTCGGGCCACGGCGGTGGTGGCCGCCAGGCTCAGCGCTCCCTGGCCCGCCATGCGGACACCTATGAACCCGACGGTCAGGCCCAGGGTCTCGGTGACGAAGCTGATCAGGAAGAGGATCAGAGCGAACCCGGCGCCGATGCACATGATCACCGCGCGCGCATCCCAGCGATCCAGCGCCCGGCCGACCAGCGGCTGCGCCGAGGCGCCGATCAGGGTGCCCACGAGGTAGCTCAGCGAGATCGCTGTCCGGTCGATGTCCAGTTCGGCGATCAGCGGGTCGGTGAAGACCGAGAGTCCGGCGGTCTGACCAGGAAACGTCATCGCGGAGAGCAGCCCGGCCGCCAGCACCGCCGACCACCACAGGAGCGAGCGTTTCATCGGGATGCGGCGGGAACTGATGGCTGGCTCCTGGAACGGTGGTCGACGAGACGGTGGTCTGTGACGGTGCCCTCACAGCACGCCGCGGATTCAACTCTCCCCCTGCGTCAGCGTAGAGTCTGAGGTGTGATGGAAGCAGACACCAAGCAGATCTTAGAGGAGGCCTTGTCTCGCCGCACCATCGCGGTGATCTCGCATCCCGATGCGGGCAAGTCCACGTTGAGTGAGGCCCTGCTGCTGCACTCGGACGCGATCACCGAGGCCGGTGCCGTCCACGGCAAAGCAGGACGCCGGGGCACCGTCTCGGACTGGATGGACATGGAGAAGGCCCGCGGGATCTCCGTGAGCTCGGCCGTCCTGCAGTTCAAGGTGGGCGAGGCCGTCGTGAATCTGGTGGACACCCCTGGTCACGCCGACTTCTCCGAAGACACCTTCCGCGTGCTGGCCGCCGTGGACGCCGTGATCATGCTGATCGATGCCGCCAAGGGCATGGAGGCGCAGACCATGAAGCTCTTCGAGGTCTGCCGCGCCCGGTCCCTGCCGGTCATCACCGTGATCAACAAATGGGACCGCCCGGGACAGACCGCTCTGGAGCTGGTGGATGAGATCCTCACCCGCACCGGCATGCGGTCGATGCCGCGCAACTGGCCCGTCGGCGACTCCGGACACATGCTCGGGCTGCTCCACCCCGACGCGATGAGCATGAACCGCTACGTCCGCGCCCCCGGCGGCGCCAAGAAGGTCCTCGCCGAGCCGCTCTCCGCCGAGATCGCCGAGACCGAGTACCCCGTGGAATGGCAGACCGCCGTGGAGGAGTCCTCGCTGCTGGAGGTCGACGGCAGCTTCTATGACCGAGATGCGTTCCTCTCTCAGGAGGCCACTCCGCTGTTCTTCGCCTCTGCGGTGCAGAACATCGGCGTCGAGGAGCTGCTGCGCTTCCTCATGGAGGAGGGCCCGCACCCCCAGGACCGTCCCGACGAGGAAGGGTCGCCGCACCCGATCACCTCCGACTTCAGCGGCTATGTCTTCAAGGTCCAGACGGGGATGGACAAGGCCCACCGCGACCGCATCGCGTTCATGCGCATCTGCTCCGGGGTCTTCGAGCGTGGGATGGTCGCCACTCACGCCCAGTCCGAGAAGCCCTTCCCCACCAAGTACTCCCAGCAGGTCTTCGGCCGCGACCGCACCACGGTGGACACCGCCTGGCCCGGCGACGTCGTCGGTCTGGTCAACGCGTCCTCGCTGCGGCCCGGGGACACTCTCTACGCGGGCCAGCGCGTGATGTTCCCGCCGTTCAAGCCCTTCGCCCCGGAGCACTTCCGGGTGGGCAAGACCGGCGACGCCAGCAAGCACAAGCAGTTCCGCAAGGGCATCGAACAGCTGGATCGCGAAGGCGTCATCCAGGTCTTCTTCTCTGAGCGGCGAGGCCAGCAGCGGCCGGTGCTGGGCGCCGTGGGTCCGATGCAGTTCGAAGTCGTCTCGGCCCGGATGGAATCAGACTTCGGGGCCTCGGTGTCCTTCGAGCCGCTGGAGTACTCCGTGGCACGAGACATCGACGAGCAGGCCGCCGAGATCCTGCGTGAACGGCAGGACTGTGAAGTGCTCTATCGCAGCGACGGGACCCCCGTGGCGCTGTTCAGAGACCCGTGGAGGCTGCGCACCGTTCAGCGCGACCATCCGCATCTTCTCCCGGACCCCCCGGGCAGCAGAACAAGCGGTTCGGCCACAGCACGGATGTGACCGATCGCCGAGGGCTGCGGGAACCCCATGCAGAACCCTCTTGGAAGGAACACCATGCACGTTGTCACACGAGTTGAACTCGTCGAAGCGGTCAGGACCGCATTCGACCACACCGCCACACCCACACTCCCGAAGGACCTGGTGATCGCCGCCAACGCTGCGGGCGCACGCCCAGCGCTGGTCCAGGAGCTGGAGCAGCTTCAGGACGATCTCCCGTTCCGGAAGATGCGCGACCTCTGGGAACACTTCCCGAACATGCCGGTTGACGGGTCCTCGCCGACCCGCTGAGCGCCGACCGAGGAGTGCCCGGACCCGCTGAGCGCCAGCGCAGCAGGTCCTGCTCCAGGGGTGCTGACCCTGTCCGACGCCGATCCCGCGGCGTAGGCTCGAGGGATGGTGAGGAAACACAGCACCGCCGCGATTGAGCGCGCGACCAGACGGTCCTGGGCGCAGTGGGTGCAGATCCTCGACGACGCCGGGGCGCGCGCGCTGCCGCACCGCGAGATCGTCGGGATCGTCTATGACCAGATGCACTCCGGCATCGACAATCCCGGCTGGTGGGCCCAGAGCGTGGCGGTGGCCTATGAGCAGCATCGTGGGCTGCGCCGGCCCGGGGAGTCCCGCACCGGGGAGTTCCAGGCGTCGCTCTCCAAGATCTGTCCGGGAGACATGGATGCGGTCCTGGATGCCTGGGTCCAGCTGGTGGCCGGCCGGGACGCCTTCGGCGGCGTACCGGTCCAGGGGGAGCCCGTCACCTCCTCGACCCCGCGCTGGCGGTACTGGCGAGCCGCGCTGGCCGACGGCTCCCGAGTGGCGGTGACCATCTCGGAGAAGCCCGGCGGACGATCCTCCGTGGCGGTGGGGCACACGAAGCTCGGCTCCCCCGAAGAGGTGGACCGTTGGAAGATGGTCTGGCGGGAGATGCTCAGCGCCCTGGCATCGCAGACGGACCCACCCGGTCGCATCTAGACAGGACTCTCTGGCCAGCCCCAGCAGACGTCGGCCGCAGCGCCAGTTGAACCGCTAAACCGTGGACCCTGCCTGGTAGCGGCCCAGCACGGCGTCGCGGAACTCATAGAAGCGGCCCTGTTCGATGCTGGCCCTGATGTCATCGACGAGCTTGATCGTGTAGTGCTCGTTGTGAATGGTGCACAGGGTGTTGTAGAGCATCTCCTTGGCCTTGAAGAGGTGATGCAGGTACGCACGCGTGTAATTGATGCACGTGTAGCAGCTGCACTCCTCATCGATGGGGGAGAAGTCCTTCTTGAACCGCGCCTGCGGAATGTTGAACCTTCCGTCGGGGTGGTATACCCGACCGGTGCGCGCCACCCGGGAGGGGGAGACGCAGTCAAAGGTGTCCGCACCGTTCTCGATCGCGGTGAACATGTCCTCCGGCTCGGAGATGCCCAGAAGGTGCCGCGGCTTGTTCTCCGGCAGCTCCTCAGACATCCAGCCCACGATGACCCCGAGGTTCTCCTTGTCCAGCGCGCCGCCGATGCCGAACCCGTCGAAGCTCTGCCCTTCGATCTCCATCGAGCCCAGGTCTTGGGCCGCCTTGCGGCGCAGGTCCTCATACTGTGCTCCCTGCAGGACGCCGAAGAGCGCCTGATAGGGGCGGTGGCTGCGCTCCTCGGTGAGGCCGCGGTGGGCGGCCAGGCAGCGTTCGGCCCAGAGTCGAGTCCGCTCCAGAGAGGTCTCCTGGTAGTCGCGGGTGTTGAACAACGTGGTCAGCTCGTCGAACGCGAAGATGATGTCGGCGCCGATCTCGTGCTGCAGCTTCATCGAGATCTCCGGGGTGAACCGGTGGGTGGTGCCGTCGATATGGGACTTGAAGGTGACGCCGTCGTCGTCGACCAGAGCCAGCCGCTCCTTGTTCGGGGCGACTGCGGCGTCGTCGGGAACCACCGAGGCGTCCATGGTGATGACCTTCTTGAATCCCGCGCCCAGGCTCATCACCTGAAACCCGCCGGAGTCGGTGAACGTGGGCCTGGGCCAGTTCATGAACCTGCCGAGTCCGCCCGCGGCATCCAGCACATCCGTGCCCGGCTGCAGGTTCAGGTGATACGCGTTCGCCAGTGTCGCCTGGGCGCCGACCTCGAGGATCTCCTCCGGCCGGACCGATTTGATGGTGGCCTTGGTGGCAACGGGGATGAACGCCGGAGTGCGGATATCTCCGTGGGGTGTGCGGATCGTGCCGGTGCGTCCCAGCGCCCCGTCGATCCGGGCCTCCACGCTGAACCCGAAGGATTCCCGATTCGCCAGCGGGTGCGGGGAGGATTCCTGTGCGGCGGGGGACAGAGGGCGATCGTTCGGGTGATTCGGCACCCGATCAGTGTAGGGCAGGCGGGTCCTATGCTTGTCCGGTGCCCTCTCTGCAGACCCTGACCGCGACCCTCCTCTCGAGGCTGGCCCGACTCTGGCGCCGCACGGCCGAGATCCTCCCGGGCGCCGCCCTCGCGCTGATCATCGCCATCGCCGCACACCGGATCATCGCCGAGCTCACCCCGGTCGTCTCGGGACTGCTGGTGGCCGTGATCGCCGGCATTGCGCTGCGCAGCCTGGGATGGGTTCCCTGGTGGGCTGAGGACGGCTTCGGCTGGGCGGGGAAGAAGCTGCTGCGGGCCGGGATCGTGCTGCTCGGACTTCAGCTGGCGCTGGGGGACCTGTGGGGGCTGGGCTGGGAGGTGCTGGTCATCGTGGTGATCACGGTGGCGGTGACCTTCTTCGGCATGCTCGGGATGGGCCGGCTGTTCGGGGCTTCGCGCGGGACCACCATGCTCCTGGCCACCGGCACGGCGATCTGCGGAGCCTCCGCAGTGGCGGCTGCGGCAGCCGCGATCGATCGAGGCGACGGCAGGGACGACGACGGCGCCCCGGTGCAGTCCGCGGCCGCGGCCGCCGTCGCAGTGGTCACCCTCTACGGCACAGCGGCGATGCTGGCCCTGCCCGCCCTGGGCGGTCTGCTCGGTCTCGGTCAGCAGCAGATGGGCGTCTGGATCGGCGCCAGTGTCCACGAGGTGGGCCAGGTCGTGGCCGCCGGGGGAGTGGTCGGCGCGGTGGCATTGGCGACGGCGACGCTCGTCAAGCTTGCCCGGGTGGTGCTGCTGGCCCCGGTGGTCGCAGGGATCAGTCTCGCCGGAAGGCGCCGCCGCACGGCCGAGCCTGCCGGTGTTCGGAAGTCACCGCCGCTGATTCCGCTGTTCGTGCTCGGGTTCCTGGCGATGATGATCCTGCGCTCGGTCACGGACGTCTCGGAATCCACCGTGGACTTCACCGCAGATGTGACCACGATGCTGCTGACCACCGCCATGGTGGGTGTGGGTGCGGCCGTGGACCTGCGCCGTCTGTTGCGCCAGGGCGGGCCCGCGCTTCTGCTGGGCGCGGCCGGCACTGTGCTGGCGATCGGAACGGGGCTGTTGGGCGTGCTGCTCCTGGGCTGAGACGGAGCCCGGCCCCGGGCGCAGGAACACCTCGGCGCGCCAGCCTCGACACTCATTCGAAACTATGTTCGAATAGCCGCATGAGATGGCAGGGACAGGCAGTGCAGGAGAGCGACGGCGCAGCGCTCATTCCGCTCAAGGGGCTGATGCGCTCCGTGCGCACCCCCGAGTTCGAGGGCGTGACCTTCCACGAGGTGGCGGCGAAGACCGCGCTGAACAAGGTGCCAGGCCAGTCCAATATGCCCTTCTCCTGGACGGTGAACCCTACCCGTGGGTGCCTCCACCAGTGTGTGTACTGCCTGAGTCCTGACACGCTGATCCTGATGGGCGATGGCAGGCAGAGGCTGCTGCGAGACGTGACCGTGGGCGATCGGGTCGTTGGAACCGAATTCGACGGCAAGTACCGCCGTTTCGTGGAGTCTGAGGTTCAGGCGAAGTGGGGAACCGAGAAGCCTGCCTTCCGGGTGACTCTGCGCGACGGCACCGAGATCGTGGCGAGCGGGGACCACCGCTTCCTGACCGAGCGCGGGTGGAAGTACGTGTGGAAGCCTGACGGAGGTGGGCAGCGCCCTTGTCTGACGGAGAACAACAGGCTGATGGGGTTCGGCCTCGGAATGGCTCCCGAGGACTACGAGGCGCCGCGTGAGACGGAACAATACCGCGGCCGGGCCGCTCATGGGCGCACTTTTCATAGCGTGGCCCCGAGCATCGACCGCACGCTGAATATTCTCGGTCGCGCTCTGAAGACCTCGAATGATCTGCGAATTGCGAGCATCCAACCGCTCGGCGGCATGAAGAAGCTGATCGACATCACGACCAGTACCGGCGACTTCATCGCCAATGGTGTGGTGAGTCATAACTGCTTCGCGCGCAAGACCCACGAGTATCTGGACCTGGACTCCGGTCGGGACTTCGACACCCAGATCATCGTGAAGACCAATGTGGCCGAGGTGCTCCGGGCCGAGCTGAACCGCCCCTCGTGGAAGCGGGAGCACGTGGCGCTGGGGACCAACACGGATCCGTACCAGCGTGCTGAAGGCCGGTACCAGCTGATGCCCGGGATCATCCGGGCGCTCGCGGATTCCGGAACCCCGTTCTCGATCCTCACCAAGGGGCCCCTGCTGAAGCGGGACCTGCCGCTGCTCCAGGAGGCGGCCCGGCAGGTGCCGGTCTCCGTCGCGGTCTCCCTGGCCGTGATGGACCCGGAGCTGCAGCAGAAGGTCGAGCCCGGGACACCGGATCCGCGTGCTCGGCTGAACCTGATCCGGTCGATCACGGACGCCGGACTGGAGTGCTCGGTGCTGGCGATGCCGATCCTGCCCTGGCTCACCGATGGCGACGAGCGGATCGACACCCTCCACGCCGCACTGGCCGAGGCGGGAGCGAGCTATGTCACCACCGGTGCCCTGCATCTGCGCCCCGGCGCTCGCGAATGGTTCATGCAGTGGCTGGCACGCGAGTACCCGGGGCTGGTGGGCAAGTACCGGCGCATCTACGACGGTGGCTCGTACGCGTCCAAGGAGTACCGGCAGTGGCTGGCTGCATCGGCGAGGGCCGCGCGTCGTCGCCACGGGTTCGACAAGCCCGCAGATCTGATGTGGCGCGAGCGCAATGATCCGAACTCACCACTGAGCTCGCAGGGAACGATGGCCGCAGCCTCAGCCCCTGCGCAGCCGGCGCTCTTCTGATCAGGGCCACGGACCCCCCGAGGTTTGAGATGATGTGTCCATGAGCATCATCAAGATCAACGCCATCACTGTCCCTGAGAACTCCGGTGACGAGCTCGGGAAGCGCTTCGCCGCGCGCCGCGACTCCATGGAGGGCACCTCAGGCTTCGAAGGGTTCGAGCTGCTGAAGCCCACTGACGAGCGGACCACCTGGCTGGTCATCACGCGCTGGGCGACGGAGGCGGACTTCGAGAACTGGCGCACCTCCCAGGACTTCCAGAAGTCTCATGGCACCGGTGATTCCGCCTCCGAGGAACAGCCGAAGAAGCCGGTCGGCATGTCCGCGGAGCTCTGGAGTTACACAGTCTCAGTGACTGGCTAGGTGGCTGGCTAGGTGGAACAGGCGCCGTGCTGGTAATCTGAATCGGTCAGTTGCTCGAGGAACCTGGTTCCTTGAATTGCACAGCTGGCGGGCCTCCGTAGCTCAGGGGATAGAGCGTTGGTTTCCGGTACCAAAAGTCGTGGGTTCGATTCCCGCCGGGGGCACAGAAAGAGAAAAGGCCCGCATGCCTATAGGGATGCGGGCCTTTTCCGTGCCTGATGGCAGAGCCCTCAGAACTACTTCCTATTCTGGGGCTGTTTCGCCAGCCGTTTCATATAATCGGACCTGAAGCGCGATCAATGAACGATAAGTTCAGCGGGACTCGTCGGGCACCGGCTCCCCGCACCTGAGCCGGGTCTACGTTCGCCAGACGTCCTCGAAGGCGTCACCCCTCCGTCTCATCCACGGGCGGCTCGAAGGACTCCTCCTCGGGGCTGACGTCCGGAACAGTCTGCGTCGGCTCCGGCGTCTCTGGCGGGGCCGTGGTCTGCTCCGTGGCGTCCTCCTGACTGTCAACGACGGCCGAAAACTGAACACTCAGCGACGGGTAAAAACTGAACGCCGTGTTTTCCTTACGGGGTTCTAGAGGTAGTGGTCTCGATGAGCTCGCGGCGGCTCCGTGTGCGGTAGGACTCTCCATCGAGGGTGAGGACCTCCGCGTGATGGACCAGCCGATCGATCATCGCCGCCGCGACGGTGTCATCGCTGAAGATCTCACCCCACCTGCCGAAGGAGAGGTTGCTCGTGATCAGCAAAGACCCCTGTTCATAGCGGGCAGCGACCAGTTGGAAGAACAGATTCGCCGCATCAGCATCGAAGGGCAGATAGCCGAGCTCATCAATGATCAACAGCCGGTACCTGCGAAGCCTTTTGAGCTCCTGATCCAGACCACCGTGGCGCTGATGCGCGTCGCTGAGCCGGTTGACCCACCCCGCAGCAGTGTCGAAGAGCGCCGGGTACCCGGCCTGGCAGGCCTTGATTCCTAGCCCGATGCCCAGATGAGTCTTACCCACCCCTGGGGGTCCCAGCAGGATGACGTTCTCTGCCTTGGGCACGAAGCTCGTGTTCTGCAGATGAGCCAGCACGTCACGGCGCAGGCCGGGCTGATAGTCGGTGTTGAAGTCCTCGAGGGTCTTGATCGCGGGGAACTTCGCGGTCTGGATCCGCAGAGCGGTGCCGTTGGCCTCTCGATCAGCGACTTGGCGCTCCAAGACAGCAGCGAGGTATTCCTCGTGGGACCAGCCCTGCTCCCGGGCAATCTCGGCGAGGTCTTCCCAGACCCTGCCGATCGTGGGAGTCTTCATCACCTTCACCAGATGCGCCAGGGTCGAGCCGATCTTCTCACCACTGGTGGCACTCATGCGGCACTCCTGTGATCATCAGCCGGCACCGTGGTGTGGGTGAGTCCGAAAAGCTCGTCATAGACGCTCAGCGGCCGGTAGGCCACCTCAGTGTCCTTGGTCCCGCGCACCTGGTGGCGCACGGTGTCGTTGTAATGAGCCCGCATGGCCTTCGCGGTGCCCACATGAGCCGGGTCTGTGATCACCTGGGCTCGGGCCCAGCACCGCCGGTGATCAGCAGCGATCTCACCGTCACACACGGCCACCACCCGGTCCAAGGTCGCGGTGACCTGGACCAACCGACCGATGAACCGCGGATCCACCGAGTAGTCATTCGCATCGATCCGCAGATAGTAGTCCCGGGCCAGACGCACCTGGTGCGAGAAACCTGTCGAAGGTGGGGAGGGCGGTAGCGCGGTCATCGCCGCCAGATCTCGGCCCAGGACGTTGACCGGTCTGTCCCCGAGGCTGCGGATCATGCGCTGATTGGCCCGGCCAGTGATCCACGTGCTGATCTGGGTGTTGAAATCTTGCGGTGAAGCGAAGGATCGGCCGGGCAGGAAGCTGGTCTCGAAGTACCCGTTGTTGCGCTCGGTCATGCCCTTGAACTCCGGGTCCCTGGGTGGAGCGATCACCATCTTCGTCGCGGTGGTCCCCGCGAAGGCCTGCAACGGCGGCAGCGGTCTGCCCTTGGGGGCGATCGCAGCTTCACGGTCCCAGATCAAGGACTTCGAGACCGCTCCGACTCCGCTGATCAGCTGCCACATCCCGGCCAGCAGGTCGCCGGACTGCCGCGAGGGCAGCATCGTGGCGGTCAGGAATCTCGAGAACGTCAGGGTCATCACCAGCACCGGCAAGGTGCGGGTCTGTCCGAAACCGACCGGGATCTGAGGTTCGGGGAACCATAGATCAAACTGAGCGGCTTCCCCAGGGCGGTGGACCAATCGGTCAGCCGGATCGACCCCGGTGTAGAGGGGGCGCAGTTCCCGGACCTTGTCTTTGAGCACCGTCATCGAGTGTTCCCACCCGATCCGTTCAGCGATCACCGTCGCTGGCATCCGGGGAGTGTCTTTGAGCAGCTTGTGGATCTCTGGGACGTACTCGTCGGCGATCGAGCCCTTAGGTTCGCGCTGGTACTTCGGAGGTCCACTGGATTCCAAGGCCTTATAGACAGTGGTTCGGGAGACCCCGAGCTTCTCAGCGATCTGCTTCTTCGGCATGGACTCGGCAAAATGTAGCCGACGGATTTCAGCCCAATCTTCCACAGTGATCATGTCTCCTAGCATGGTCCGGGTGTCCAGAATTCACCCGTCGCTAAGTGACCAGTATTCACGCGTCGTCGACACTGACCATCCGTCGTATCGTCGCTGCCCTCGCACCCAGTGAGCACCAACAGCGCCGCCAGGCCGGCTCCTGTGATGGTGGTTATTCTCATGACGCCCTCCGTAGGTATGCGTGGTGCTCCTAGTGTGTCGCCTGCTGGTGTTGAGCATAGATGTTGACCACCTCTGGGAGCACGCCCATTTCGGCAGCCACGCGGCGCCTCCGGAATCAGTCTTGGGGGACGACCACGGTCAGTTCATGGTCGTTGCGCAGCGTCTCGACAAAATCGGGCATGCTCTGAGCAAGGACGTCTTCATCCACGTCAGAAGCGTTGTAGACGAAGTTCACCTGGGAGGCGTCATTGACGATCGCGGAGCGAACAAGCCCCGACTTTTCCTGCTGAAACCTCAGCGTGAAGACCTCCCCGTTCGACATGGCCTCGCGCAGTGCGCCTTCCAGCGCTGCAACCGTCGTGGCGACCAACGTCGCGAAGACGCCTTCCCCTGTGCCGATCTCGACTGAGCCCATCTCTGCTGTCTTTTCCAAGACTTCCTCCTCGGTAGGTGTGCCATGGCACACTCTCACCCTATCGGGAACGTGCAGAACCCCGGGGGTCATCTGATGCGGAGAAACGTCATCCCGCCGAGGGCACAGAACGAGAAAAGGCCCGCATTCCTGTCGTCACAGGGATGCGGGCCTTTTCGTGTCCAACCGGGCCTCTGGCTGAGAGTCACATCCGAGCCCAGTGCTGTGATGGCATGCCGTTTCCGACCGTCAGTGCAGGGGCCGGACGTTGAGGCACTGGCCGACAGGTCTTCAGGTAAGTCAGTACGCCACGGCGAAGCGTGCATTCCGGTGCTGCGGCTCCTCCACCTCATCCACGAATGCGATCCCGAGGTCCGCTCCGGAGAGATCAGACTTGCCGTCGTCGTCGCTGATCAGGATGTCCCCACCAGTCCGATAGGTACCTTTGCGCTCCCCGGGGTTGTATCCGCCGAAGCCCGCTGCGGGGCTGATGTAGAACCATTGAAGCGAGTCCTCGGCAGCACGAAGGTCCTCCAGGACCTCGATCATCTCGGTGGACTCGGGCTTGAACTCCGCAGGGAAGGCGTCTGTGTCGATCAGCCGCGGTCCGTCTTCGGAGACCTTCAGCGACCCGGCCCCGCCGAGCACTCCGAGTCGCACGCCGTGCTGGGCGGCGAGCGGGATCAGCTTCCGGGCCACCTGGACCACCTTGCCGAGCATGTCCCCGCGCGGAGCGAGCGTGAAGATGACCACTTCGGTCTTGGACACGAGGTCCGCCAGGAAGTCCTGGTTCGTGGCATCTCCGGTCACGCAGCTGACTCCATCGAGCTGGTTCTCCGGGGCGCGGCGGGCCACCACGACCACGTCATGACCCCGGGAAACCGCCTCGGCAGCGATGTGACGGCCTGCATAACCAGTTCCACCCAGGATGGTGATGTGCGACATGTGACGCTCCTTCGATCAGTCTTCCGTGGCGCCGGGCATCCTGCCCGTGCCTCCGATCACTGACAACACCGAGCGTCTCGCATCACTTCCCGGTGGACATGACGTCCATCCGCTGGGAGGTGCCGGACAGATAGGTGCATCCCTCAGGTGCGCGGGGAGGCGGTCAACACCTCCTCCAGCCTCGCGTAGCTGGTCTCCATGCCCTCGGTCATTCCGGTGCCCAGGACGATGTCGCGCACCTCGGCGCTGGGGTAGGTGATCACCAGGGTGAGCAGCGTGCCGCCGGCGACCGGTGTCAGCGTCTGTTCGTTGAGGGTGGGTTCCCCGGGAATGCCCTCCATGGACTCAGTGGTGACCTCCCGGTAGGGCTCGTCCAGCTCCTTGAGCTCGCCGTAGAGCGCGAATCCCTCCGAACCGTCCTCCTCCTTCTCCCAGGCGAAGCGGTAGGGATCACCGACCTGTTGCGCCACCTGGCACTCAGACATCCGCCAACCTTCCGGACCCAGGAGCCATCGTCGCAGCAGGTCCGGATCGCGGTGGGCCTGTCGCACCTGCTCGGGGGTGCCTCGGATGACGCGCGTGATGCGTACCTGAACGTCGCTCAGCACCTGAGTCTGGACCCCCTTGCCCGCCGCGAACGAGGAGAGGTCCTCCAGCACGGCGTCGATCTGTCCCATGGCCGCGGCCATGCCTTCTTCCATGCCCATCTCGATCAGCTGGTGGTAATCGGCAGTGGAGTTGAACCAGGTGGTGGTGGTCAGCCGTGAGCCTTCGGCTGTCTCGTCGAATTCCAGTCGCATGCGCATGCTCGGCATCTCTGGGCTTGGACTCCAGTGCTCATCCGCGAATCCGTCAGTGACCTCGAAAGAGCGGCCTGGGTCCACCGCGAGAAACTCCCAATACCCGGCCGAGCGCGTGCCGTCCGGGCCGGTCATCCAATAGTGGGACCGTCCTCCGGGAAACAGGTCGTGCCGGGTGAACGTGGCGGGCCACTCCGGGGGGCCCCAGAACTGCTCGAGCTGGCGCGGGTCCGCGTAGGCCTCCCACAGCCGCTCGACTGTGGCGTGAAATTCGGCGACCACGGTCATGGTCAGCGCATCGGCGTCCTTGGTGACTGAGGTGATGGGCATGTCTCGCCTTCTTCGTATCGGTGCTGCTCAATGCTGGGGATCACCTGGGCTCCTCCTCCAAGAGGGTGTCCAGGCGGGAGATGCGGCCCTGCCAGATGAGCTCGAAGTCATCCAGCAGCGTCTGGGCTGCTCGAATGGTGTCGGGGTTTCCGCGGACCAGTCGTTCGCGCCCCTGTTGGCGCTTGGTGATCAGATCTGCGGCTTCAAGGACGCTGACGTGTTTCTGCACGGCGGCGAAGGACATCTCATAGAGCGCGGCGAGGGCGGAGACAGTTGCTTCTTCTCCCAGCGTGCGCCTGACGATGTCCCTTCGAGTGGCGTCGGCAAGGGCTCGGAAGATCCGGTCCACCTGGTCGTCACTGAAGGTCGGCGACTTCTCGAAATGTGTAACCATGTGGTTGTACATTAAGTCCGCGCTTGCTGCGGGTCAAGGGTTGGTGATCGCCAGACCCGGCTGACCGCCAGACCCGGCTGACCGCCAGGTCCGGCTGATCCGCCAGGTCCGGCTGATCCGATCTATTCCGCCGGTTCCGCGGATTCAGCACGGAGGATCTCCAGGGCTGCGGCCACCAGCGGGTCTGCCGCGCGATCCTGCTTCACATGTGCCACTATCCGACGCCGCACTGTGGGGTTGCGCAGCGGGCGCAGCACGGTGCCGGGAGGGAGGCTGCGCAGCGCCAGATGTGGAAGCACCGTGACCCCCAGGCCCGCGGCCACCAGCGCCAGCGCCGCATTGTGGTCATCCAGCCGAGCTGCGAACTGGGGCACGAATCCAGCAGCCTGGCAGGCGGTGTGGATCATCCGAGAGTTGGGACTGTCCTTGATGTCGGGATCCACCCACATCTGGTCAGCGAGCTGGTGAACCTCGACGACGTCGGCTTCGGCCAGATCGTGCCCGGCGGGAAGGACGACGGCGAAGTCCTCGTCCCGGAGCCGCTGGCGCAGGTAGCCCGTGAAATGCTCCTCGGGCTCCAGCGGGGATTCATTGCGGATGTCGATGTCCACCGCGGTGCCGGCCTTCTCCGCGTATGGCTCGTTCAAGCTGATCTGAACCGTCAGCTCCGGCTCCGTGGCCCGAAGCGTCGCGACCACGCGGGGCAGCCACTCCTTGGCGGCGGAGGTGAAGCTGGCGATCACGAGGTGTCGCGACCGCCCGTGACGCATGCTCTCCACGAGGCGGTCCAGCTCGTCGAGTCCCTGCAGCGCTGCTGTGCTGCCCTGTGCCAGCGACAGTCCAGCCTGGGTCGGAAGGAGTCCCCGGCCGCTGCGTTCGAAGAGCGTCAGTCCGGTCTCCTGGCTGAGGGTGTTCATGTGCTGACTCACGGTGGCGGGGGAGTAGTGCAGACTCCGGGCGGCGCCCTGGATCGAGCCGGTGGCAATGACCGACTGGAGCACGCGAAGACGATGCGGATTCAACATGTGACCAGTATGGCCTCAGTTCGGCAAAACCGAACAGAGGTCAATGTTTATCTGCTTGTCCTGATCTTTCCACGCCCTCAGGATGGATGGGTGACACTCTCCAGCTACCTCGGTCTGCTCGCCGTCTCCGCCATCCTTGCGATCACGCCCGGCCAGGACACCATGCTCGCGCTGCGCAACGCGCTGCTCTCTCGCCGAGCGGGCCTCGGGGCGGCCACCGGATCCTCCGTGGCGGCTCTGATCTGGGCCGCTCTCGCGGCCACCGGTCTGGCGGCACTGTTCCAGGCCTCCCCGGTGGCCTATGAGCTGCTGAGCCTGGTCGGCGGGCTCTATGTCATCTTCCTCGGAGTCCGGGCCATGCGCAGCGCCCGGATCATGCTGAGATCACCTTCGCGGACCGCCGTCGTCCCCGCTCTCGTCGGTGCCCCGCATGACGCGCAGGCTCCTGAGACCGCCCGGGACACTTCAGATTTCACTGCGGATGAATCCTCCGCCGGGGGAGCACGTCCCCGGCGTGGTGCAACGACGTTCCGCGCCACCTTCGTCGTCGGGCTAGCGAGCTGCATGACCAACCCGAAGGTGGGCCTGTTCTTCCTGGCGCTCTTCCCGCAGTTCACGCCGGTGGGCGCCTCCCCGGTCTTCGCCATCGGGGTGCTGGGTGGGACTGTGGCCGCAAGCATGTGGCTCTACCTGATCGGCGTCGTCCTGCTGGTCGATGCGGCGAACACCTGGCTCTCGAACCCGCGGGTCACCGGACGCATCGAGATGGGCAGCGGACTGACCCTGGCTGGACTGGGGATCTATCTCAGCGTCACCGGAGTGCTGGGGCTGCTCGGCTGAGTTCCTCCATCTGTTGGGCGCGATACGTCGCTATCGAGGCCCTGGGCGGCCGTTATACCACCGCATCTCGCCCGACAGATGTCCGGCGGCGGGCGCGAACGGAGAATGAGGCTGATGGACGTACCCCGTAGACTGTTCCGGTGACTCCTGAAGAACTCTCCGCCGTTGTCAAGAGCGTGCTCGCCCAAGCTGTCGAAGCCGGTGAGCTGACCGTCGAGCTCCCCGAGACCGTCGTCGTCGAGCGCCCCAAGAATCGTGAGCATGGTGATTGGTCCACTGCGATCGCCCTGCAGCTGGCCAAGAAGGCCGGCATGGCCCCGCGCCAGTTCGCCGAGATCCTCGGCGACCGACTTCAGCAGGTGCCCGGGGTGGAGCGCATCGAGATCGCCGGCCCCGGGTTCATCAACATCACGGTGGAGGCCGCCGCCGCCGGGCTTCTGGCGCGGACCATCGTGGAGGCCGGGGACACCTTCGGGCACAACGAGGCGCTGGCCGGGCGCACGGTCAACGTCGAATTCGTCTCCGCGAACCCGACCGGTCCGCTGCACATCGGACATACCCGCTGGGCCGCGCTGGGCGACGCCATCGGCCGGCTGCTGCGCGCCTCCGGAGCCGAGGTCGCCAACGAGTACTACGTCAACGACGCCGGAAACCAGATGAACGTCTTCGGCCACTCGGTGCTCTCCCGCATCCACGGTGAGGACGTCCCGTCCGGCGGCTATCCGGGCGCCTACGTGATCGAGCTCGCCGAGGAGATCCTCACCGCCCGCCCGGACGTGAAGGACATGCCCCGGGACGAGGCGCTGCCGATCGTGCGCGAGCTGGGATACCAGGCGCAGATGGGCCAGATCAAGGACACTCTGGAGGCCTTCGGCGTCCACTTCGACGTCTTCTTCTCCGAACAGGCCCTGCACTCCGAGGGCAAGGTCGCGGCCGCGATCGAGACCCTGCGCGAGCAGGGCCACGTCGAGGATCGTGACGGCGCCGTCTGGCTGCGCACCACCGACTTCGGTGATGACAAGGACCGGGTGCTGTTCAAGGCCGACGGCGAACCCACCTACTTCGCCGCAGACGCCGCCTACTACCTCTCCAAGCGCGAGCGTGGCTTCACCGAGAAGATCTACCTGCTCGGCGCCGACCACCACGGTTACGTCTCGCGGCTGCGGGCCATCGCCGCCTGCGCCGGTGACGACCCGCAGCACAACATCGAGGTGCTGATCGGGCAGCTGATGTCCATCAAGGGCGCCAAGCTCTCCAAGCGCGCGGGCAACATCATCGAGCTCAAGGACCTGATCGAGTGGCTGGGCACCGATGCGCTGCGCTATACGCTGGCCCGCTTCCCGGCAGACTCGCCCATCGACGTGGACCCGGAGCTGCTGCAGTCCAGGACCAACGACAATCCGGTGTTCTACGTCCAGTACGCACACGCCCGCTCCCGCAACGCCGCCCGCAACGCCGAGGCCGCCGGAGTGCACCGCGAGTCCTTCGAAGCGGGACTGCTCACCCACGAGACCGAGGAGGAGCTGCTCTCCCAGCTGGGACGCTTCACCTCGGTGGTGGCCTCGGCCGCGGAGCTGCGCGAACCCCATCGGGTGGCGCGCTATCTCGAGTCCCTGGCCAGCGCCTACCACGGCTGGTACGCCGTATGCCGGGTCGCCCCCAGCATCAGCCCCGACGGCGTGCAGGACCCGGTGACCGATCTGAACCGCACCCGGCTCTGGCTCAACGATGCCACGGCACAGGTGCTGCGCAACGGGCTGGCACTGCTGGGCGTCACCGCGCCCGAAAGGATGTGAGCCGCCATCACTGCTGATCAGAGCGCGACTGCCGACCCCAGTCCCGCAACGCCCCCCGCCACACCGTCTGGCACGTCCACCGGCACGTCCACCGCCACACCCTCCCCAGCGCACCCGCTGGCCCCGGCCTGGCTCACCCCGCCCCGCGACACCGACGACCTCGAGGCAGCGCTGCTCCCCGCCGACGCACACCGCGACGACGTCGGCCGCCTGGTCCTCGGAGGTGTGGACGTCGAGACCCTCGCCGAAGAGTACGGGACTCCGCTCTATGTGCTCTCCGAGGCTGACTTCCGCGCCCGGGCGCGGAGCTTCCGGGAAGCCTTCACGGCAGCCTTCGCCCCCGAGGCCGACGTGGACGTGTTCTATGCCGGCAAGGCCTTCCTGAGCACCCATGTCGCCCGCTGGGCCGCCGAGGAGGGGCTGGGTGTGGACACGGCCTCCGGGGGCGAGCTCGCGCTCGCGCTGGCCGGCGGCGTGCCGGCCGAGCGCATCGGACTGCACGGGAACAACAAGTCCGACGCCGAGATCCAGCGCGCACTCGATGCCGGGATCGGACGGATCATCGCCGACTCTCTCGACGAGCTCGAGCGCATCTCCGTCCTGGCTGTGGCAGCCGGCACCCGCGCACCGGTGATGCTGCGGCTGACCCCCGGGGTGCATGCCTCCACCCACGAGTACATCGCCACCGCACATGAGGACCAGAAGTTCGGCCTCTCGCTCACCCCGGCCACCGCGATGCCCGGCGGAGCCGAGGCCGCAGCGGAGGTGCCCGGCGGAGCCGAGGCCGCGGCACAGGTCTCAGCGGAGGCCGACGCGTCCGGTGCGGTGACAGAGACCAACCCCTACCTGGGCTCCCCGGCATGGACCGCCGCGTCCCGAGCACTCGAGCTGCCCGGCATCGAACTCCGCGGCCTGCATGCCCACATCGGCTCGCAGATCTTCGAACCGACCGGATTCGAGCTCGCGGCAACCAAGCTCATCAGCTTCCTGGCCAGCCTGCGCGCTGCCCACGGCGTCGAACTGGCCGAGCTGGACCTGGGCGGGGGCCACGGCATCGCCTATACCGAGGCAGATGCGCCGCGACATCCCGAAGCCATCGCCCAGACTCTGGCCGCCACGGTGAAACAGGCCTGCGCCGCGCACCGACTGCGCGTCCCGCGGATCTCGATCGAGCCTGGCCGGGCGATCGTCGGACCCGCCGGAGTGACCCTCTACCGGGTCGGCGTGCAGAAGAACGTGCAGGTCGAGGCCCCCGACGGCTCGACCACCTCGCGCCGCTATGTGGCAGTGGACGGCGGCATGAGCGACAACGCCCGCGGGGTGCTCTACGACGCCGAGTACTCCGCCGTGCTGGCCTCGCGCCGGATCACCGGGGAGCATGCCCTGTCTCGCATCGTGGGCAAACACTGCGAGTCCGGCGACATCGTCGTGCGAAACGTATACTTGCCGACGGCGACGGCCCGGGATGATCTCCTTGCCGTTCCCGCCACCGGAGCGTACTGCCACTCGCTGTCGAGCAACTACAACTACCTGACTCGCCCAGCGGTGGTCGCCGTCAAAGACGGCGTCTCCCAGGTGCTCATCCGCCGGGAGACCGAGCAGGGCATGCTCGGACGCGACACCGGCTTCGCCGCGGACTGAGACACAGCACGCGCACATCGCCGGGAACCGTGCAGGTACAAGAGATTGAGGTCAGGATGTCCAACGCGACGGCCAGCGGCGAGCCGCTGAAGATCGGTCTGCTCGGCGCAGGCAATGTCGGTGCGCAGGTTGCTCGCACCTTGGTCGAAGAGCGTGAGCTCATCTCCTCCCGTGTGGGCGCCCCGATCAAGCTGATCGGCATCGCCGTCCGCGACGTGCAGGCCCCGCGGGACTGGAAGATCCCCGGCGAGCTGCTGACCACCGACGCCGAGGCTCTGGTGGACCAGGCAGATCTCATCATCGAGCTCATGGGCGGCCTCGAGCCCGCCGGGGCCCTGATCGAACGCGCCCTGCGCTCGGGCACCGCGGTGGTCACCGGCAACAAGGCGCTGCTCGCGGTCCGCGGGGGAGAGCTGAGCAGCTTCGCCGCCGAATCCGGAGCGCTGCTGCGCTTCGAGGCCTCCGTCGGCGGAGCCATCCCCATCCTGCGTCCGATCCAGGAGTCGCTCTCCGGCGATCGCATCACCAAGGTGATGGGCATCGTCAACGGCACGACCAACTACATCCTGGATCAGATGGACTCCACCGGCGCCGCCTTCGACGACGCCCTGGCCGAGGCCCAGCGCCTGGGCTATGCCGAGTCAGATCCGACGGCCGACGTCGAGGGCCATGACGCCGCGGCCAAGGCCGCCATCCTCGGGGCACTGGCCTTCCACGCGCCCTTCAGCATCGACGACGTCTACTGCGAGGGGATCACCGCCGTCTCGGCAGCCGATATCGAGGCCGCCGCCGCCTCCGGCTATGTGATCAAGCTGCTCGCCATCGTGGAGAAGAACGACGACGGCGCGATCCTGCGCGTGCATCCCACCCTGCTGCCGCGCACTCATCCGCTGGCGAGCGTCCGAGGGGCCTTCAACGCGGTCTTCGTGGTCGCCGAGAACGCCGGAGAGCTCATGTTCTACGGTCAGGGCGCCGGTGGGCTGCCCACCTCCTCGGCGATCCTGGGCGATGTGGTCTCCGTGGCCCGCCGGCTGCACGGCGATTCCGCGCATCCAGTATCCGCCGACACCAATGGCAAGTGGGAGAGCGTGCGGGCGCTGCCGGTGGATGAGGCCCGCACGCAGTACTACATCGATATGGAGGTCGCGGATCGGGAAGGCGTGATCGCAGAGGTGGCACAGGTCCTGGCGGACCATCACGTCTCCATCGAATCCATGCGCCAGCCCGGCAGCGTCTCGATCGACGGCGAGGTTGACACCGAGGCCGCGCGCGTTCGTGGCGCCGTCGTCCAGATCGTCACGCACCTGGCTCGCGAGAAGGACCTGCACGACACCGTGGTCACGCTCAAGGGACTCGACGTGGTCCGCGCCGTGAACTCGGTGCTTCGCGTCGAGGTCGAACAGTAGTCCAGCCCGTCCCAGACCAGGTCTTCCTCAGCCCTGGCGCGCACAGAGCACCTGATCCGACACGAGCAGCATGAAGACGAAGGAGCATCCCACGTGGCGCACCAATGGCGCGGAGTCATCCGCGAGTATGCAGACCGACTCCCAGTGGATGACTCCACGCAGGTCATCACCCTGGGGGAGGGCGGCACACCGCTGGTCCACGCACCGGCGCTGTCTGAACTGGTCTCCGGAACGGTCTACCTCAAGGTCGAGGGGATGAATCCCACCGGGTCCTTCAAGGATCGCGGGATGACCATGGCGATGACCGCAGCGGTGGCCGAGGGCGCCAAGGCTGTGGTCTGCGCATCGACCGGAAACACCTCGGCCTCGGCGGCCGCCTATGCCACCCAGGCAGGACTGACCTGCGCGGTGCTCGTGCCGGCCGGGAAGATCGCCATGGGCAAACTCTCCCAGGCGGTGGCCCACGGTGCGGAGCTGATCCAGGTGGACGGCAACTTTGACGGCTGCCTCGACATCGCCCGCAAACTCTCTGAGAACTACCCGGTGTTCCTGGTCAACTCGGTGAATCCCGCCCGCATCGAAGGGCAGAAGACCGGTGCCTTCGAGGTGGTGGATGCGCTCGGCGACGCTCCCGACTATCACCTGCTCCCGGTGGGCAACGCCGGCAACATCACCGCGTACTGGAAGGGCTACCAGGAGTACTCCCGGCCCTGGACCAATCCCTATGACGGAGGGTCCGGCGAGGAGCTGGCCCCGGTCTCCAGCCGCACGCCGATCATGTGGGGCTTCCAGGCCGCGGGTGCAGCTCCGATCGTCAACGGACACCCCATCACGGAGCCGGAGACGGTCGCCACGGCTATCCGCATCGGGAACCCCGCGTCCTGGGAGAAGGCCGAGGCGGCACGTGACGAGTCCAGCGGCGTCATCGAGGCGGTCACCGATGAGGAGATCCTCGACGCACACCGCTGGCTCTCCTCCAAGGAGGGCGTCTTCGTGGAGCCGGCCTCCGCCGCGGGGGTCGCCGGGCTGATCAAGAAGCACTCCGCCGGCGAGGTCCCCGCCGAGAAGACCATCGTGATCACCGTGACCGGCCATGGGCTCAAGGATCCCGACTGGGCGCTGAAGAACGCCGACGGATCCGATGTCACCCCGACCATGGTCCCGCAGGACGTGGAGACCGTGGCCCGGCAGCTGGGGCTCTGATCCGGTGAGCGGACAGGATCCCATGACCGGCGCGGGCTCGACGACGGGCCCTGGCTCGGGGACCGGCCGGCAGAGCCTGGACAGGCTCGGTCAGGGGCTGGCGCCGGAGGAGGCCCTGATCGGCGAGGAAGCTGAGGAGTCGGAGCGGCGAGCGAGCCAGGGCGGGCTCCTGGATCCGCTGTCTGCGCCGGTGATGTTTCACCTGCGCGTGCCCGCCACCTCCGCGAATCTCGGCCCCGGCTACGACACCATGGGCCTGGCGCTGGGCCTGTACGACGAGATCACCGTCGAGGCCTCGCCGCGCCGCGCGGCCGAGGCGAACATCGAGATCAGCGTCGAGGGAGAAGGGGCGGCGACCCTGCCCCGTGATGCTTCGCACCTGGTGGTGACCCTGGTCGAGAAGATCCTCACCGCCAAGGGCTACAGCCTGCCAGATCTTCGGGTCAGGGCGCAGAACAACATCCCGCACAGCCGAGGGCTCGGATCCTCGGCCTCGGCCGTGGCATCCGCGGTGATGACCGCCGATGCGCTGCTGCCCGAGGGGCTGACCGAGGACGAGAAGCTGCAGATCGGCTCGCGGATCGAAGGCCACCCGGACAACTATGTGCCGGCTCTGCGCGGCGGGGTCGCGATCTCCTGGCAGCAGATGCCGGGTGTGTTGAGCGCGGGAGGCGAGGGTGACGCCGCAGGGGCCTCGGCAGGAGATGCCCGCGCCGCACCCGCTCCCGGGGTCTTCAAGACGGCCCGCCTCGCCCCGCATCCTCTGCTGCGCACTGTGGTCGCGGTCCCAAACTTCGAACAGTCCACCCAGGTGGCCCGTGATCTGCTGCCGGCCCAGGTGGAGCATGCCCTCGCCGCCCGCAACTCTGCCCGCGCGGCGCTGCTCGTGCATGCCCTGACCAGCGCTCCGGAGCTGCTGCTGGAGGCCACCGAGGACTCCCTTCACCAGGAACAGCGCCGACCGGCGTTCCCCGGATCGATGGCGCTGGTGGACTCTCTGCGCGCCGCCGGGTTCCCGGCGGTGATCTCTGGAGCTGGACCTTCGGTCCTGGTGCTGGCCGCCGGCGACGAACAGGCCCGGGCCGCAGCTGAGCACATCGCTGTGCTCGGTGGACCCGACTCGCGGGGCCACGTGTTCACCCCCACGATCCTGCCGATCGCAGAGTCAGGTGCTACAGTGGAGGCACATCAGCGATGAGGTGTGCTTCGCATACTGTCCTATAGGACCACCATGATGGCTCCGCAGGAATCACCGCGATGTTCTTTCGCGCGAGTTGCGCTTTTTCCTGAGCGCGCTGGCCGCTGCCTTCTCACCGAGAGGGATCCACCGGCCCCGCGATGATCTCACTCCCCGACGGGGACGAGGACCATGCAAGAAAACTCCCCAACTGTTGTATGCGTGAAAGAAACAGACATCATCCAACGGACTTCTGACGCTCCGTTGACGACACCGCAGGACGGCGCATCCGCCGGGCCTGCCTGACGAGGGGGAAGGAACCTTCGTGACAGAAACCACCGCTGAGACCACTCAGACTCAGGACGCCGAGAAGGCCGAGTCTGCTGCACCCGAGGCCAAGAGCTCCGGGCTTGCCGGTCTGAAGCTCGCCCAGCTGCAGGCACTCGCCTCCCAGCTGGGCATCACCGGAAGCTCCCGGATGCGCAAATCTGCTCTGGTGGAGGCCATCTCCTCCCACCAGCGCGGTGGCGCCGTCGCCGAGCGCGACAAGAAGCAGGACCAGTCGGCCGCAGAGGGCCGTGACGGCCAGTCCACCAAGGGTGGAAAGCCCGAAGAGCAGGGCGGGGCCGAACAGCCCGCCGCGCCGAAGCGCAACCGGCGCCGGTCCAAGGCCGAGCCCGCTGCGCAGGACGCCCAGCCGAGCGAACCTGTCCAGAACGGCACCAGCGTCGACAACGCTGAGAAGGCCGAAGACGCTGGGAACGCCCAGAACACGCCAGACTCCCAGAACCCGCGCTCCGAGAACGGGCGAGCCCAGAACGGCCGCGGTGACGATGTCGCCGAGAATCGCAGTGCCGATCAGCAGGGTGGCGACAGCAACGGAGCCGAGGATTCCAGCGAGGGTCAGCCCCGCGGACGCAATCGCAACCGGCGCAATCGCAATCGCGAAGACAACGCCGCACAGCAGCAGGCACAGCAGCAGAACGCCCAGCAGCCCGACGCCCAGCAGTCCAGCAGCACGGACCAGGACAACGACGGCGAGGGCCGCGGCCGCCGCAGCCGCAATGACGGCAGCAACCGGAACAGCCGCAACGACGACGGCGGACGTGACAACAGCCGCAGCGACGACGGCGGGCGTGACAACAGCCGCAACGACGAAGGCGGACGTGACAACAACCGCAACGACGGCGGCGGTCGCAACAACCGCAACGACGACGGCGGGCGTGACAACAACCGCAACGACGGCGGCGGTCGCAACAACCGCAACGACGACGGCGGGCGGAACAACCGCGGTGACGATGGCGGGCGCAACCGCGCTGACGGCGGCCGGGATGAAGAACGCCGCAACCGCCGCAACCGGAACCGCAACGATCGCAATGACCGGGGCGATCGCAATGACCGCAACGATCGCAACGACCGCAATGATCGCAGCGACCGCAACAGCCGTCGGCGCGGACGCGATCCCGAGATCGACGACACCGAGGTCACCGAGGACGACGTCCTGGTGCCGGTGGCAGGCATCCTGGACGTGCTGGACAACTACGCATTCGTGCGCACCTCGGGCTACCTGCCGGGGCCGAACGACGTCTATGTCTCGCTGGCCCAGGTCAAGCGGCACAACCTGCGCAAGGGCGACGCGGTCCACGGCCACATCCGGGCCCCGCGCGAGGGTGAGAACCCGAACAAGCGTCCCAAGTTCAACGCGCTGGTGAAGCTGGATGCAGTCAACGGACGTCCCTCAGAGGCCAACGAAGACCGCGTCGAGTTCAGCAAGCTCGTCCCGCTCTATCCTCAGGACCGTCTGCGTCTGGAAGGGGACCCGAAGAACATCGCGCCCCGCGTGATCGATCTGGTCGCCCCCATCGGCAAGGGTCAGCGCGGTCTGATCGTCTCCCCGCCCAAGGCGGGCAAGACGATCATCCTGCAGGCCCTGGCCAGCTCGATCAAGATCAACAATCCTGAGGTTCACCTCATGATGGTCCTGGTCGACGAGCGCCCTGAAGAGGTCACCGACATGCAGCGCACGGTCGACGGCGAAGTCATCGCCTCGACCTTCGACCGCCCCGCTGACGACCACACCACAGTGGCCGAGCTGGCCATCGAACGCGCGAAGCGTCTGGTCGAGCTGGGCAAGGACGTCGTCGTGCTGCTGGATTCGATGACGCGTCTGGGTCGTGCCTACAACACCGCGGCTCCGGCCTCAGGCCGAATCCTCTCCGGCGGTGTGGATGCCAACGCGCTCTACCCGCCGAAGCGATTCTTCGGTGCGGCCCGCAACATCGAGAACGGCGGCTCGCTGACCATTCTCGCGACCGCGCTCGTGGAGACCGGGTCCAAGATGGACGAGGTCATCTTCGAGGAGTTCAAGGGCACCGGCAACATGGAGCTGCGTCTGTCCCGCCGTCTGGCGGACAAGCGCATCTTCCCGGCGGTCAACGTCAACGAGTCCTCCACCCGTCGCGAGGAGAATCTCCTCTCGACGGAGGAGGTCAAGATCATGTGGAAGCTGCGCCGCGTCCTCTCCGGACTCGAGCAGGAGCAGGGTCTTGAGCTGCTGATCAACAAGCTCAAGGAGACCCAGTCAAATGCTGAGTTCCTGATGCTCGCGTCCAAGACCGCGCTCGGAGACAAGGGCAACTAGCCGCCTGAACAGCTGAAGCCCGGGGAGAGCGTGAGCTCGCCCCGGGCTTCGCCTGTACCGTCCCGGTCCGCAACCGCCCGCGTCGTCGCGGCGTCACGGAAGTAGAGAGAACCCGCCATGAGCGCAGAGATCAACGCCCGGATGTTCGACTCCGTCTCCACGCTGCTCGCCGAGCATGCGGAGCTCCAGGAGAAGCTCGCTGACCCCGAGGTGCACGCCGATCAGTCCCTGGCGCGCCGTCTGGGCCGAAGGTATGCCCAGCTCAACGGGGTTGCCGAGGCTCATCGGAACTGGAAGCGGCTCAGCGAGGACCTGGCGACCACTCAGGAGCTCGCCGAGGAGGACTCTGATTTCGCCGCAGAGATCCCGGCCCTGACCCAGCAGCTGGAGGCCGCTGCGGCCAAGCTGCTGCGCATGCTGATACCCCGCGATGAGAACGACGTCCGCAATGTCATCATCGAGGTCAAGGGTGGCGCTGGAGGCGACGAGGCGGCGCTCTTCGCAGGAGACCTGCTCAGGATGTACACCCGCTATGCCGAATCCAAGGGGTGGAAGACCGAGATCCTCTCCTCCACCACATCGGACGCCGGCGGGTACAAGGATGTGCAGATGGCGATCAAGTCCTCCACCAATGATCCGGCCCAGGGCGTCTACGCCCACCTGAAGTTCGAAGGCGGGGTGCACCGGGTCCAGCGCGTTCCCGAGACGGAGTCTCAGGGACGCATCCACACCTCGGCCGCCGGCGTGCTGGTGCTGCCGGAGGTGGACGAGCCCGAGGAGATCGAACTCGCACAGAACGATCTCAAGATCGACGTCTACCGCTCCTCCGGGCCCGGCGGACAGAGCGTGAACACCACCGACTCCGCCGTGCGCATCACCCACCTTCCGACCGGGATCGTGGTGGCCATGCAGAATGAGAAGTCGCAGCTGCAGAACAAGGAGGCGGCGATGCGTGTGCTGCGCTCCCGCATCCTCGCTCATCAGCAGGAGCAGATCGACGCGGACAATGCCCAGGTGCGCAAGTCTCAGGTCCGCACCATGGACCGCTCGGAGCGGATCCGCACCTATAACTACCCGGAGAACCGGATCGCCGATCATCGCACCGGTTATAAGGCCTACAACCTCGACACCGTGATCAACGGGGACCTCGAAGCCGTGATCCAGTCCTGCGTCGAGCTCGACGAGCAGGAGCGGCTCGCCGCGCTGAACAACACCGAGGATTGAGCGAGATGGTCCAGCAGGAGTCCGGAGCTCATTCCTCTCCAGAGATCAAGCACCGCCCGGGAGGGCAGCACGCCGACGTGCTGCTGAAGACGGGTGCCGATCGCCTCACCGAGGCGGGAGTGCCCAGTCCGCGGACGGATGCCGAGATCCTCGCCGCCCACGTGCTGGGCGTGCCGCGGGGAAGACTCGCGGCGATGGCCATCGCCGGCAGCGACGTCTCGTCCGGGGATGCCTCTCGCTACCTCGACCTGGTGGAGGAGCGCGCCAGCCGCGTTCCGCTGCAGCACCTGACCGGACTGGCTCCGTTCCGTCATCTGGAGCTCCGCGTGGGACCGGGGGTCTTCATACCCCGCCCAGAGACCGAGCAGGTCGCCCAGGCGGCTCTCGATCAGCTGGCCCGGGTGGCGCAGAGCCGCCCTGCACAGTGGCGGCCGCGCGTGATCGACCTCGGCACCGGTTCCGGTGCGCTCGCCGCGGCCATCGCCTCGGAGCATCCGGGCGCTGAGGTCCACGCAGTGGAGCTCTCGGCGCAGGCCGCGGCCTGGGCCGAGATGAATCTGCGCCCGCTGGGAGTGACCTTGCATCAGCGTGACCTGCGTGAGGTGCCCGCAGACTGGGAGTCGAGCTTCGACGTCGTCGTGTCCAATCCCCCCTACATTCCCGCCGGCATGGTCCCGCGGGAGGAGGAGGTGCGCGTCCACGACCCCGAACTGGCGCTCTACGGCGGCGGAGCGGACGGGCTGAGCATGCCCCACGCCGTGATCGCCGCCGCCAAGCGGCTGCTCGTGCCGGGAGGCTGGTTCATCCTGGAGCATGCCGAGGTGCAGGCGCCTGTGCTCGCGGAGCACTGCCGCGCGGACGCAGCGCTGGAGCGGGTCGCCACCCACCAGGACCTCGCCGGGAGGGACCGGGCGACAAGCGCGCACCTTGGCGAGGAACCGGCACCGAGCGTGGAAGAATGGCGCGCGTGAGCCGAACAGTCGACTGCATGGACCCCGCATCCCGCGCACAGGGAATCGCCCAGGCCCAGGACGCGCTCTCCCGCGGGGAGGTCGTGGTCCTGCCCACCGACACCGTGTACGGCATCGGCGCCGATGCGTTCTCCCCACAGGCGGTGGCGGTGCTGCTCGCGGCCAAGGGACGCAGCCGCACGATGCCGCCGCCGGTGCTGATCGGACGTGCCGAGGTCATGGACGCGCTGGCCATCGACGTGCCGGATCATGCGCGCAGGCTCGCCGAAGCGTTCTGGCCCGGCGCGATGACACTCATCCTGCAGGCTCAGCCGTCTCTGCACTGGGACCTGGGGGAGACCCACGGGACCGTCGCGCTGCGCATGCCCGCGGATGAGCTGGCCCTGGACCTGCTCAACGCCACCGGACCACTGGCGGTGTCCTCGGCGAACCGCACCGGCATGGACGCCGCGACCACCATCCACCAGGCTCAGCAGATGCTGGCCGAGTCGGTCTCTGTCTACCTCGACGACGGCGAACGAAGCGCCAGCGCCGCATCGACGATCATCGACGCCACGGTGACTCCGCCCCGTGTGGTGCGCGCGGGTGCGCTCCCGCTGGCTGAGATCCAGGCCATCGAGCCCAGCGTCCTCTCCGACGCAGAGGCGTCCGACTCACCCTCATGATCTATTTCCTGGCCGTCCTCGCCGTCTCCATGGTGGTCACCTATCTGCTGACCCCGCTGGTCCGCACGGTCGCCATGAAGCTGGGCATCTACACGCAGATCCGCGACCGTGATGTGCACAGTCAGATCAAGCCACGCTGGGGCGGTGTGGCGATGTTCCTCGGCATGGTGGTGGGACTCGCGGCCGCCTCCACCATTCCCTATCTCGGGGGCATCTTCGCCGATCTGACCCCGGTGCGCGGCATCCTGGCGGCGATGGTGCTGATCCTCGTGGTCGGCATGGCCGACGACGCCTGGGACATCCCCTGGATGGTCAAGCTCGCCGGGCAGGTGGGCTCGGCAGTGATCCTGGTGCTGCATGGGATCCAGCTCGAGGTCATGCCGGTGGGCTGGCTGGGCGTCGGGGGACCCTGGGTGCAGGCCTTCCTCACCGTGTTCGTGGTGGTGCTGACCATCAATGCCTTCAACTTCATCGACGGCCTGGACGGCCTGGCCGCAGGCGTCGCCGCCCTGGGCGGTGCCGCGTTCTTCATCTACAGCTATCTGCTCACGCTTTCGATCAATGCCTTCGACGCCTCCAACCTGGTGACCCTGCTGATGGCCGTGCTCCTCGGGTCATGCCTGGGCTTCCTGCCGCATAATTTCTACCCCTCGAAGATCATCATGGGCGACACCGGGGCGATGCTGCTGGGACTGGTCATGGCGGCCGGGGCCCTCGCGGTGACGGCCGACGTCGGGCAGCTGGGTGAGGGCTTCCGCTTCCGCAACGTCCCCGCGTACATGCCGATCCTGCTGCCGCTGGCGGTGACCCTGCTGCCGCTGCTGGACCTGGCCCTGGCCGTGGCCCGCCGGACCGCACGCGGCGCCTCGCCCTTCAGCCCCGACCGCGGACATCTGCACCACAAGCTGGTCGACGGCGGCTACTCCCACCCGCAGGCAGTGCTGCTGCTCTATCTCTGGTCCGGTCTCTTCGCCTTCGGCGCGGTCTCCTTCAACTTCATCGACTGGTGGATCGTCACGCTGGGCATGGTGCTCAGCCTCGGCGCCGCGGTGGTGCTGACCCTGGGTCCATGGCTGCGCCGGCGAGCCCTGCGAGTCAATCGGGCGGCGGCCCAGCAGGTCCTGCGCGAGCGGGTCACACGTTCTGCCTCACGGCGTCGAGACTAGATCCGCGACTGTTGCGCCGGGGTCCCGTGCGCGGTGACGGACCCCGTAATTCTGATAGGCTCTTGGGGACTTACCACCGAGTTCTGTGTCCTTTGACACCTGCGGTGGAAAGTTGCCTGTGAACGGTCGTTCGGGAGTCTCTCGATAGGCTGGCGGTTCACTTCAAGGCGAGACGGAGTTGATCCGGCTCCCGATGCCCGGGGCACCAGCCCACTGACGGACACCGCAGAGAGGACCAGCGTTGCATTCGCTTGCGCTCATGGCCACCAATGAAGGTGGCTTCCAGCCGCCCACGATCTCCGAGACGCACCTCCCAGAGATCTTCCCCTGGATGGCGGAGTGGGGGACCGGCTTCGGCAAGAACATGCTGATGGTCATTCTTTCGGTCATCGTCATCTCCTGGTTCTTCATGTGGGCGATCCGGAAGCAGTCCATCGTCCCCTCACGCGCACAGTACATCGCAGAAGCCGGATACGGGTTCGTGCGGCACACACTCGGTCGCGACATCCTCGGCGAGAAGCACTTCCGCCAGTGGATTCCTCTGCTCTTCGCCGTCTTCTTCTTCGTGCTGGTGAACAACATCTTCGGAGCCGTCCCGGGGCTCCAGCTGCCCACGTTCTCGCACGCCGGTCCGGCCTATGCGCTGGCCGTCATCATCTGGGCGACCTGGATCGTGCTCGGGTTCAAGACCCACGGCCCGAAGTTCATCAAGCTCATGACGGTGCCCTCGGGCGTGCCGAAGTGGCTGCTCCCGCTGCTCGTGGTCCTGGAGTTCCTCTCGAACTTCATCATCCGGCCGCTCACGCACTCGCTGCGTCTGATGGCCGTGATGCTCGCCGGGCACATCATCGTGATGCTCGCCGGCAGCGGAGTGGAGTTCCTGGTCGCCCAGCAGGGCGGTCTGGCTGACTACGGGCTCGGCGGGCTGATCCTGATCGGCTCCATCCCGCTGTACTTCCTGGAGCTCGTGATGATGGTCCTGCAGGCCTTCGTCTTCGCCCTGCTGACCGCGATCTACATCCAGGGCTCGATCGAGGCAGACGCCCACTGATCAGATTTCCTCAAGGCGGCTCGATGTCTCCCCGGAGATCTCGAGCGGCAGCGGCGGACCGGCACATGCCGGAAAGCCTGACACTGAACCGTCCGCGTGACACGCACGCCGGACTCAGACAGAAAGTGAGCAACACATATGGACGGCACACTGAACATGGTCGGCATGGGTCTCGCAGGCTTCGGCGCTGCACTGGCCATCGGCATGATCTTCTCGGCCTACCTCAACGGTGTGGCACGGCAGCCAGAGGCGCAGCGCGTCCTGCAGCCGATCGCGATCCTCGGCTTCGCACTCGCAGAGGCGGTCTTCATCCTTGCCATCGTCTTCGCCTTCGTGCTCTGACGCTGGTCCGATTCTTCTGGGACGGGCTCGGTGCTCCGAGCTCTCTGAGATCGTCTGACTACTGAAAAAAGGGTGAACACATGATCAGTGCATCTCTGATCCAGGCAGCAGAAGGCGACGCCAACCCATTGCTTCCCAATCCCTGGGAAGCACTGGTCGTGGGACTGGGCTTCCTGGTGCTGCTGGGCGTCGTCAAGAAATGGATTGCGCCCGCGTTCGAGAAGGCTTATCAGGCCCGCATCCACGCCATCGAAGGTGGCTTGAACGAGGCAGAGAAGGCCAAGGCTGAGGCCGAGGCCATGAAGGCCGAGTACGAGAAGAACCTGGGCGAGGCACGTGCCGAGGCGAGCCGCCTCCGCGAGGAGGCCCGCGCCGAAGGTGCCGAGATCGTCGCCGAGCACAAGGAGAAGGCAGCCGCCGAGGCGGCCCGCATCACCGAGCAGGCTCAGCAGCAGATCGCCGCCGAGCGCGCCTCGGCCGCGAACTCGCTCAAGGCTGAGGTCGGCACGCTGGCCACGCAGCTGGCGAGCCGGATCGTGGGCGAGGCACTCGAGGACGACAACCGCTCCCAGCGCGTGGTGGATCGCTTCCTGGCCGATCTCGATGCTGATCAGTCAGCACAGGCCGGCCAGACAGGAGCAGCACAGTAATGGCAGCGGTGACCACCGAATCCCTCGCAGCAGTGCAGCGGGAGCTCGCGGAGTCAGTGGCTCAGGCCGATCTCGAGGTCGCCGAGGAGCTCTTCGCCGCATTGGACGTTCTCGACTCCTCGGCGGGGCTGCGTCGCAGCCTCACCGATCCGTCGCGCAGGCCGGAAGACCGGGCCGCCATGGTCCGCCGTCTCTTCGGCAGCCAGGTCAAGAGCACGACGGCGTCGGTCCTTGAGGCGCTCGTGACTCGGCGCTGGAGCCGCGAACGGGACCTGGGAGACGCCGTCGAGATCATGGCGGTGATCGTGGTGGCGGGCCAGGCCGAGCGCGAGGGACTCCGCGGACTGGAGGATCTCGAGTCTGCACTTCTGGACTTCCGTCGGACCGTGGCCTCCTCGCACGAGGTGCAGCGCGCCCTGACCGATTCCCAGGCCGGTGCAGACTCGAAGCAGCAGCTCGCTGCACGACTCACTCCCGGAGTCAGCGCACAGGCTCGGCTGCTCATCGATCGTGCTGTGACGAAACCGCGCGGGCTCCGTCCCACGCAGCTCGTCGAGCGGTTCACCGAACAGATCGCAGAACGCCAGCAGCGCTGGATCGCGCAGGTCACCGTCGCCAAAGAGCTCGACCCGGCCTATGTGCAGCGACTCGGGGCCAGCCTCGACCGTTACTTCGGCCGGGAGCTGAAACTCGACGTCGTCGTCGACCCTGCTGTGGTCGGCGGAATCCGCGTACAGGTGGGCGACGAGGTGGTCGACAGCACTGTCGCCGCCAAGCTCAATGATCTGCACCGGAAGCTGGCCAGCTAGTCTTCACAGAAGACCTAGCTCACATATACGTGAATCTTTGAACCACCCGGCCGCACACCGCGGCCATGACTGAGGAGAGCAGGGACTGCAGATGGCCGACTTGACCATCAACGCCGACGACGTCCGCAACGCCTTGAACGAGTTCGCCGCGTCCTACGACCCCGGAAGCGCCGAGCGCGTCGAGGTCGGACGTGTGATCTCCGCGGCTGACGGCATCGCTCGAGTCGAGGGACTTCCCTCGACCATGGCTAACGAACTTCTTCGCTTTGAAGACGGCACCCTGGGCCTGGCCCAGAACCTCGACACCCGAGAGATCGGCGTCGTGATCCTCGGTGAGTTCTCCGGCATCGAAGAGGGCCAGGAAGTCACGGGCACCGGCGAGGTGCTCTCCGTGCCCGTGGGTGACGAATTCCTGGGTCGCGTGGTCGACCCGCTGGGCAAGCCCATCGACGACAAGGGCGAGATCACTCCGGAGGGGCGCCGTCCGATGGAGCTTCAGGCTCCCTCAGTGGTGCAGCGCAAGTCTGTGCATGAGCCGCTGCAGACCGGCATCAAGGCGATCGACGCCATGATCCCGATCGGCCGCGGTCAGCGTCAGCTGATCATCGGGGACCGCCAGACCGGCAAGACCGCCATCGCGATCGACGCCATCCTGAACCAGAAGGCGAACTGGGAGTCCGGCGACGTCGCCAAGCAGGTCCGCTGCGTCTACGTGGCAGTGGGCCAGAAGGCGTCCACCATCGCCGCGGTGCGGCAGACCCTCGAAGAGCGCGGCGCGCTGGAGTACACCACGATCGTGGCCTCCCCGGCGTCTGATCCCGCCGGCTACAAGTACTTGGCACCGTTCGCCGGTTCGGCCATCGGCCAGCACTGGATGTACGGCGGCAAGCACGTGCTGATCGTCTTTGATGATCTCTCCAAGCAGGCCGAGGCCTACCGCGCGGTCTCGCTGCTGCTGCGTCGGCCACCGGGACGCGAAGCGTTCCCCGGCGACGTGTTCTACCTCCACTCCCGTCTGCTCGAGCGCTGTGCCAAGCTCTCCGATGAGCTCGGCGCGGGATCGATGACCGGGCTCCCGCTCATCGAGACCAAGGCGAACGACGTCTCGGCGTACATTCCGACCAACGTCATCTCCATCACCGACGGGCAGATCTTCCTGCAGTCGGACCTCTTCAACGCCAACCAGCGTCCGGCAGTCGACGTGGGCATCTCGGTGTCCCGCGTGGGTGGCGCGGCGCAGGTCAAGGCCATGAAGAAGGTCTCCGGCACGCTGAAGCTGGACCTCGCGCAGTACCGCGACATGCAGGCCTTCGCGATGTTCGCCTCGGACCTGGATCCCGCCACCCGCCAGCAGCTGGTGCGCGGCGAGCGGCAGACCGAGCTGCTCAAGCAGGCCCAGTACACGCCGTACCCGATCGAGGATCAGGTCGCCTCGATCTGGACCGGCTCCCAGGGCCACCTGGACGATGTCGAGACCGCAGACATCAAGCGCTTCGAGACGGACTGGTTGGACTACCTGCGACGCAAGACCAACGTGCTGACCAACATCGCCGCCTCGGGCAAGCTCGAGGACGACACGGTCAGCGCACTGAAGGAGGCGATGGCGGCTTTCAAGAAGGAGTTCCACGCCGAAGGTGCAGAGTCCCTCGTGGGCAGCGAGCAGACCGAAGCGATGTCCGCCGACGAGATCAGCCAGGAAGAGATTCCTGCACGAAGCTGAGGTCACCTCAGCTGAGCGGAATCACTTGCTGGACGACATCAGGGAAGGACAAGCATGGGAGCCCAGATCCGGGTCTACCGTCAGAAGATCGCATCGACTTCGTCGATGAAGAAGATCTTCAAGGCGATGGAGCTGATCGCGACCTCGCGCATCGGCAAGGCACGCAGCCGTGCGCGTGCGGCCTCGCCATACGCGGACGCCATCACTCGCGCGGTCTCCGCCGTGGCCTCGCAGAACGACATCGATCATGTGCTGACCACGAAGGTGGAGAACCCCACCCGCGCGGCAGTGCTGATCCTCACCAGCGACCGCGGTCTTGCCGGCGCCTACTCCACGAACGTGCTCAAGCGGGGCGAAGCCCTGACCAAGCGTCTGCGTGAAGATGGCAAGGAAGTCCGTCCCTACCTCTATGGACGCAAGGCTCAGGCGTTCTACGACTTCCGCGAGCGGGAGTATGACCAGGTATGGACAGGGAACACGGACGCCCCCGAGGTGGAACGAGCGCAGGAGATCGGCCGCACGCTGGTTGATCGCTTCCTGCAGCCCACTGAGGAGGACGGCGTGGATGAGCTCTACCTCGTCTACACCGAGTTCCAGTCCATGGTGAAGCAGGAGCCCGTGGCGCGACGTCTGCTGCCACTGGCCTTCGTGGAGCAGGACGATGAGGCGGCACATGAGCCCACTGCGCTCTACGACTTCGAGCCGAACCCCGAGGAGGTGCTCGATGCGCTGCTCCCGCGGTACATCGAGTCCAAGATCTTCGCGGCGATGCTCGAAGCCTCGGCCTCCGAGCTCGCGGCACGTCAGCGGGCGATGAAGTCTGCGGCCGACAACGCCGACGACCTCATCAAGAAGTACACCCTGTTGCGCAACAACGCTCGCCAGGCAGAGATCACCCAGGAGCTCAGTGAGCTCATCGCGGGTGCCGATGCCTTGGCGGCGAGCTAGCCCACGGGTGTACTCCCGCAGGCCAATAGACGTTTTGACATCATCCAAGATCAAGTGAAGTGAGAGAGATGACTGCCACTACCACAGAGCAGAGCTCCGGAGGAACCGGTCAGCCGGGTGCGACTGGTCGCATCGCCCGGGTGATCGGTCCGGTCGTGGACATCGAGTTCCCCGCCGACTCCATCCCATCGATGTACAACGCGCTCACCACCGAGGTCACCCTCGGCGGTCAGACGCGCAAGATCACGTTCGAGACCGCCGCACACCTGGGCGACAACCTCATCCGTGCGATCTCCCTGCAGGCCACTGACGGCCTGGTGCGCGGGACCCCGGTCCAGGACACCGGCTCCGCGATCTCGGTGCCCGTGGGTGAGTCCGTGAAGGGCCACATCTTCAACGTCCTGGGCGAGACCCTGGACATGCCGATCTCCGAGCTCGAGGTCAAGGATCGCTGGCCGATCCACCGTCCGGCTCCGAACTTCGCGACCCTGGAGGGCTCCACCGAGATGTTGGAGACCGGGATCAAGGTCATCGACCTGCTGACCCCGTACATCTCCGGCGGAAAGATCGGGCTCTTCGGCGGTGCCGGCGTGGGCAAGACCGTGCTCATCCAGGAGATGATCACCCGTGTGGCGCGCAACTTCGGCGGCACCTCGGTCTTCGCCGGTGTCGGTGAGCGCACCCGTGAGGGCAACGACCTCTGGGTGGAGATGGAAGAGGCAGGAGTCCTCAAGGACACCGCGCTCGTGTTCGGCCAGATGGATGAGCCGCCGGGCACGCGTCTGCGCGTGGCGCTGAGCGCGCTGACCATGGCGGAGTACTTCCGCGATGTGCAGAATCAGGACGTGCTGCTGTTCATCGACAACATCTTCCGCTTCTCCCAGGCAGGCTCCGAGGTGTCCACGCTGCTGGGCCGCATGCCCTCGGCCGTGGGCTACCAGCCGAACCTCGCCGATGAGATGGGTGTGCTCCAGGAGCGCATCACCTCGACTCGCGGTCACTCGATCACCTCGATGCAGGCTGTCTACGTTCCTGCCGATGACTACACGGACCCGGCGCCGGCGAACGTGTTCGCCCACCTGGACGCGACCACGGAGCTCTCCCGTGCGATCGCTTCGCGTGGTCTGTACCCGGCCGTGGATCCGCTGACCTCGACCTCGCGCATCCTTGACCCGCAGTATGTGGGCCAGGAGCACTATGACACGGCGACGCGAGTCAAGCAGATCCTGCAGAAGAACAAGGAGCTCCAGGACATCATCGCGATCCTCGGCATCGATGAGCTCGGCGAAGAGGACAAGATCGTCGTCTCCCGTGCCCGTCGCATCGAGCAGTTCCTGTCCCAGAACACCTACACGGCCAAGCAGTTCACCGGTGTGGACGGCTCCACCGTGGGGATCAAGGACACGATCGAGGGCTTCAACGCCATCGCCAACGGCGATCTCGACCACGTCCCCGAGCAGGCGTTCTACAACGTCGGCGGACTGGATGATGTCGAGCGCCTCTACGCCGAGATCCAGAAGAGGTCCTGATCATGGCTGAACTCGACGTCCAGGTGGTCGCCAGCGACCACGCGGTCTGGTCCGGCGCCGCCAAGTCAGTGCGCGGGCGCACGGTGGAGGGCGACATGGGAATCCTTCCAGGTCACACTCCGGTGCTCTCGCTGCTGGCGGAGGGGGAGCTGCTCATCGATCCCGTCGAGGGCGCTCCCATCAGGGCCAGGGTCAACGGCGGGTTCTTCTCCGTGGACTCGGACCGGGTGACGATCGTCGCCGATGATGCCGAGCTCGTCGAGGACTGAGCCGAGGCTCTGACGAGCTGACGACACATGCGAGCGGGCCCCGATCTCCATCATGGAGGGCGGGGCCCGCTCGTGTCTGCAACAGGCGACGGTGTCGGGTTCTGGGGCTCTCTAGAAGAGCCGGGAGTCGGCGTCGTCGACGCCGCGCATCGCGTCATAGTCCAGAACCAGGCAGCGAATGCCACGGTCCTCCGCGAGGGTGCGCGCCTGCGGCTTGATCTGCTGGGCGGCGAACACTCCCTGCACCGGTGTCAGCAGGGGGTCACGGTTCAGCAGCTCCAGATAGCGGGTGAGCTGCTCCACGCCATCGATGTCGCCACGGCGCTTGAGCTCCACGGCGACATGGCCCTGGGGCCCGCGCGCGAGAAGGTCCACCGGGCCGATGGGAGTGGGATGCTCTCGGCGGATGAGTCGGTGGCCGGCGCCGAGAAGCTCGATCTGCTCCGCGAGGAGGCGCTGCAGATCGGATTCCACGCCGTCCTTGACGAGCCCGGGATCCACGCCGAGGTCGTGGGAGACCTCTTCATGGACCTCGCTGATCAGGATGCTCAGCGTGTCATCGGTCTTGGTGGCGGAGACTGTCCAGACCTCGATGATGCCGGCTTCGCGCTGCTCGGGATCCGGGTCGGTCACGCGCAGGGTGGCCGGCGGGGACATCCAGTTCAGCGGTTTATAGGACCCGCCGTCTGAGTGGATGAGCACGCCGCCGTCGGCCTTGACCATCAGCAGGCGCGTCGCCTGGGCCAGATGGGCGTTGAGCCGGCCGGAATATGACACTGAACAGGTCGCAATCACCAATCGCACGGTGCCTGATCCTACCCGTTCCATGGACTGGGGAGCGCATCGTGCCCGCGTCGGCGGCGATCACCTGGAACAATGGACCCATGGCGAAGTCAGCGAAGGGGCCCGGCAGGCGCGGGTCGAAGTGGCAGCGCGAGCACAGGCCGCTCTCCGCAGGGGTCTTCGGTCCGGGTGCCTTCGCCACGGGGACTGTGCGCCGCAGAGACGGGGAGTACCACGTCCGGCACATCTCCGCCTCGGCCGCACAGAAGCAGTACACCTGTCCGGGGTGTCACCTGCCCGTCTCCGCCGGCACCGCGCATGTGGTGGCCTGGCGGGCCGACTCCATCTTCGGCGATGAGCACGCCGCCGCCGAGCGCCGCCACTGGCACAGCCACTGCTGGCGGATAGGCTGAACTCATGTCTGCTGACCGCTTTGAGTACACCGAAGTCCAGGATGAAGAGCTCGGGCCCAAGTCCGTGCTGCCCGCCCGGCGTGAGGAGATCACGCTGGAGACCGAGGACGGACTCAGCCTCCTCGGCGAGCTGGCGCTGCCCCTGCATGTCAGACCCGAGGCCACTCTGGTGACGTTTCACCCGCTGCCCACCCATGGCGGCTTCATGGATTCGCACCTCTACAAGAAGGCCGCCTACCGGCTCCCCGCCCTGGCGGACATCGCCGTGCTGCGCTTCAACACCCGCGGCACCAGCTCACCGCGCGGAACCTCGGAGGGCGAGTTCTCCGACGGGATCGATGAGCGTCATGACGTCGCCGCAGCGGTGCGCTTCGCCGTTGAGCGCGAGCTGCCCAACCGCTGGATGCTGGGGTGGTCCTTCGGCACCGAACTGGTGCTCAGACACGGCACCGAAGAGCCGGCGCGCTCGGGCACCCAGGGCGGCATCCTGCTCTCCCCGCCGCTGCACCGCGCTTCGGAGGAGGACCTGCGGGCCTGGAACGAGGATGGCCGGCCGCTGCGGGTGCTCGTGCCGGAGCACGACGACTTTCTCAAGCCTGACGAGGCCCGGCAGCGGTTCGCGCCGGTGTCCCAGGCGCAGCTGCGAGCAGTCGAAGGTGCCAAGCACCTCTGGGTGGGGGAGCGCTACTCCAGACTTGTGCTGGAGGACATCGCCTCCACGGTGCTCGGGGTCACTGCGGACCTGCCCACCACGTGGACAGGGCCGATGGCCTCGGAGTGACCGAGGACTCGCGGCCGGGACTGCGGGCCGCCGTCGGCATCACGGCCCGCGGCCGGGACTGCGGGCCGAACCGGCTGGGACCGGGCTAGCGCGCGTCCTGGCGTCGAATGAGGACCTCTCGGGTCAGCAGCATCACTGCGGCGGCGGTGGGTATCGCCATGAGGGCGCCCAGCACGCCCAGCAGAGTGCCCCCAGCGATCACCGAGATCACCACGACGGCGGCCGGGATCCGGACGGCACGAGCCATGATGCGCGGCGAGACCAGGTAGGCCTCCACCTGCAGGTAGACGAAGTAGATCGCGGCGAAGGTCGCGGCCGTCTGCCAGTCCACGGTCAGTCCCACGAGGGTCACCAGCGTGCCGCCGGTGACCGGACCCACCAGCGGGATGAACGCCAGCACGCCAGCCACCACGGCGAAGAGCACGCCGAAGGGCACGCCGGCGATGCTGATGGCGATGAAGGCCACGATGCCGTTGAGCACGGCGACGAAGGCCTGGCCCATCACGTAGTGGCCCACCCCGTCCAGGATGCGGTCGCCCAGGTGCTGGACCCGCTCACGGCTGGAGCGGGGGACCAGCCGGTAGCCCCAGGCTGTCATGACGGGCAGCGAGGCCAGGAAGTAGATCGCCAGCACGAAGACCACCAGGGCGCCGAGTCCGGTGGTCAGGATCGCGGTTCCCACGCCGTACAGTCCGCCCAAGGCGTTGGTGAGGTTCCCCGGATCCGAGAGGAAGCGGTTGACCTCAGTGTTGATGATCTCCTGGACCTCGAAGTCGTCCTCGACGCGTTCGAACCACTCAGACCCCAGGATGTCGTCGACCAGGCCGGGCAGCGAGCCCAGGAAGGTGCTGGTCTGCTCAGCCACCATGGGCGCGAGATCGGCGATCACCGTCGCGACGAGACCGAGGAAGACCGTGAGCGTGATCAGGACCCCGGCGGGGCGCGGGACGCCGGCGCGTTCGAGGCTGCGCACCACAGGATCCAGCCCGATGGCGATGAACAGTGCCGCTGCGATCCACACCAGCAGCTGCGCATTCGCCTGCGCCACATAGAAGACGAGCAGCGCCAGCCCGACTCCCAGTGCCAGCATGAAGCCCGTGTAGATCGGACGGGAGGCATAGGAGGCGGCCTTCTCCATGGTTCCGGTCGCGACAGGTGGAAGTCCGTACTGATCCAGCTCAGGGGCGGGGCGGCGTGGAGCGCGGCGTGCGGGTCGCCCGGAGGTGCGGCCCAGACGCGGCAGCCGGTAGCGGCGCACCAGACCCCGAAGACGTGCTCTCGGCTGAGGGTCCTGCTCGGAGTCTCTCACGCTGTCAGCCTATCCATCCCTGTCCCATCCCGGTGTCTGGGAACGCGCACACGACGGTCCTCGCCGTTCAGCGGACGCCCAGACTGTGATCTTATCGTTATCTTCGGTATTCTAGACTGCTGAACCCTCGCCTCCTCGATCAAGGACTTCTCACCCGTGCGTTTTCCCGCTTCCATCATCGCCTTCATCCTCGGTCTGCTCCTCGCAGGCCTCGGTGTCGGCCTGCTCACCGTCTGGTCCTCCGACGAGGTCCCCACCGCGCAGAGCCAGGAGGTGGACGAGGCGCCGCTGACTGTGATCAGCGACGATCTGATCGACGTCGAGGCGGGGCGTGAAGAGTTCACCGTCGACGCAGAGGGTGAGTTCACCATCGCCCTTGCCCGCACCCAGGACATCGAGGCCTGGGTCGGGGACGCCGCACATGTGCGGATCGGCCAGGTCCAGGAGGGCCAGGACGATGCTGAGGCCACCATCGAGACGGAGTTCATCGAGGGAGAGGCCACTGTGCCGGACCCCGCCGATTCGGACCTGTGGGTCGCGAGTGAGACCACGGAGGGGGACCTCCGCTACGGCTGGAGTGCTCCGGATGACAGCGGCGACTGGAGCCTGCTGATGTTCCGGGACGGCGAGGAGCCTGCACCGAGCAGCGTCAGCGTCGAGCTCGAGGAGGACCCCGATACTGTGCTGGGAACTGTGCTGATCGTCCTCGGTGCGCTGATCATCCTTCTGGGCGTCTTCCTGCTGCTCCGCTCGCGGAAGACCGCTCGTCATGAGCAGGCCGAGCCGACCAGGCGGAGGGCCGCAGCACCCGTCTCCTCAGCAGCCGCATCGGCGACCGCGTCCGCCGGAACCGTCGGCGCCGCGCAGGATTCCAGCGAGCATCGCGCCCAGGAGCGGGGGGCCGCCGGTCACAACAGGCCTGAGCATGGTGCCACCGTGGTGAACAGCACCGACGCGGACTTGACCCACGGTCAGGACGCGCATTCCCAGGCAGACCTCACGGAGGACGAGATGACCGCGGATCAGCGTTCCGAAGACCCGGCCGATGACGAGCTGACCGGAGTCCTGGGCTCGATCTCGAGCACCGAGAGCACCTACACCCCGGAGGCGCTCGAGGACGAAGACCCCGAGTCCACCGGCACCATCGAGCCGGTCGATCCCGAGGCGTCCGACACTTCCGAGACCCCTGACTCAGACGACACCGGAGATGCCGACGGGCAGCAGCGCAGCTGGCGCAGCCGCTCGGTGGCCACCGCCGCGGCCCTCGCTGTGGCGTTGAGCCCTGCCGTGGTCCTCGCCGACGCGCAGGAGGAGCCCGACGCTGAGGAGAGCTCGCAGTCGGATCCGGCTGAGGGTGACGCGGCAGAAGGAGATGACGCCGCAGGCGATGAGACTGAGGGTGACGAGGTGGAGGCAGAGGAGGTCGACCCGGAAGAGGGCGCCGATTCCGGATATTCGGTGCTGCTGGAGTCCCAGCTGCAGAGCATCATCGATGACATCGCAGAGCGGACGGAGGAAGCTGACGCCGAGTTCGACGCCGAGCTTCTCGCTCCCCGCGTCTCCGGCAACGCCGAGACGGTCCGCGAGCTGACCTACCGCAACCACGAGCTCGATGAGGACGTCATGCCCGACCCCATCGGGACGGAGATCCTCAGCGCGGCGGTCACCTCGGGGACCGAGTTCCCTCGCCAGGCCGTGGTCATCACCCAGGAGGCCGAGGCGGAGATTCCTCAGGTGCTGGTCATCGAGCAGGCGTCGGCCCGCGAGAACTATGAGCTCACCCAGGCCGTGCTGATGGTCCCCGGCACCGAGTTCCCCGCCATCTCGGCGGAGGACGGCGGCGTCGAGTCGATCGAGCCCACTGATGATGAGGCGCTCTTCGCGGCGAACCACGCCATGGAGCGCGTGGCGGTCTTCCTGAACAACAGCGAGTACTACTTCGGCATGCATGTGGAGGAGAACGCGTATATCGAGGACCTTCAGTCCTATCAGGACGAGCTGCGCGAGAGCGCGGAGGACCTGGAGATCTCCTACACCCGCCCGCTCATCGGTGAGGGTTCCACCGCGATGCGGCTTCCCGACGGCTCGGTGCTGGCCGTGGGCAGCTTCGACTCGACCACTCAGCTGCGTCCGGAGGACGGGGCCTCGATCAACCTCTCCGGGGTCAGTGCTGAGCTGGCAGAGACCGAGTCCACCACGGCCGACACTGACATCATCAACCGTGAATCGATGATCCTGCACATCCCCGCCGAGGAGGGTGAGCAGGTCGTGGTGCTCGGAGTCCACGATATTGTGAACGAGGTCAACATCCTCGACTGATCCCCGTTGTGGGAGATCGGTCCCGAGGACCGCAACGAAGGACGCCGACGCGCAAGGAGAGAGCTGCAGTGACAGATTCCGCCCAGGAGCCCCAGTCTCGACGAGTCGACACCAGGGGAGCGGTTGATCTCTCTGCCCTCGCCTCCAACCCCGCCTCGGGACAGGCTCAGTCCGGGCAGACCTCGCAGGCGGCGCCCGCCGGCGGGAACGCAGCCGACAGCTGGGCCGTGGCCGTGCAGCCACAGCAGCTCCAGCAGGTCGTGGAGCTGTCCGCGCAGGCACCTGTGATCGTGCTGATCTTCGGCGCCGACGCGGCCTCCGCCACGATGAAGACCACCCTGGAAGACCTCGTCGATGCCCAGCAGGGACGCGTCCTGCTGGCCGAGATCGATTCCTCCGCACACCCTGAGCTCGCACAGAGCGCGGATCAGGTGCCAGTGGCCACCGCCTTCATCGGCGGACGTCCGGTCGGTGAGTTCGACTCCTCGGTGCCCACGGAGCAGCTCGGACAGCTGGTGACCCAGATGGTGCAGATGGCCACGCAGAACGGGATGACGCAGAAGCTGCCCGCGCAGTCCTCCCGCGCAGCACGGGATGGCGCGACGGCCGAGGCCCCCGCAGAGCCGGAGCTTCCCCCGCTGCACCAGGAGGCTCAGGACGCGCTCGAGACCGGCGACTACGAACGCGCCGCCGGAGCATATGAGCGCGCGATCAAGGAGAAGCCCGACGACGAGGAGGCCAAGCTGGGTCTCGCTCAGGTCAAGCTGCTGCAGCGCACCTCAGGGGTCGACGTGGCACACGTTCGCCAGGCGGCGGCTGACCATCCCGATGACGTCTCGGCACAGATCGCTGTCGCGGACGTGGACATCCTCGGTGGTCACGTCGAGGACGGCCTGTCCAGGCTGGTCCGCTTCATCCAGACCCACTTCGGCGATGACCGGGAGACGGCCCGCGCCCACCTCGTGGAGCTCTACTCGATCGTCGGTGACAGCGATCCCCGCGTCTCGACCTCACGCAGACAGCTGGCCCGCGCCCTGTTCTGAGCCCGCGGTCTTCGGTCCCGGAGCGGAAGTACGCCTCTGGGCTGACGTGGGGCGTTGATGCCGCTGTGTAGGCTCAGCTGCATGGATTCAACAAGCTCGGACGTCCCGGCCCTGCGGCTGCGGGGGCTGGCGAAACGATTCGGCCAGACCCCGGCCGTCGAGAACCTCCATCTTGACGTGCCGCGGGGCTCCTTCTACGGCTTCGTCGGTCCCAATGGAGCTGGCAAGACCACCACGTTGTCCATGGCCACCGGGCTGATGCGCCCCGACGCGGGCATCGCCGAGGTGGTCGGCGTCGACGTCTGGGCGCACCCGCGCGAAGCCAAACGCCGGATGGGCGTGCTCGCCGACGGGGTCATGCTGTTCCACAAGCTCACCGGGGCCCAGCTGGTCAGCTACGCAGGACTGCTGCGCGGCATGGACCGCGAGACCGTCCAGACACGCACCGCCGATCTCCTGCGAGTTCTGGGCCTGGAGGAGGCCGCGGGAAAGCTCGTGCAGGACTACTCGGCGGGCATGACCAAGAAGATCGCCCTGGCCTCGGCCATGGTGCATGCGCCCGAGCTGCTGGTGCTGGATGAACCCTTCGAGGCCGTCGACCCGGTCTCCGCGCGCACGATCCGGGGTCTGTTGGAGTCCTATGTCGCCTCCGGCGGGACGGTGATCCTCTCCAGCCACGTGATGGATCTGGTCCAGCGCATGTGCTCTCACGTCGGCATCATCTCGGAGGGCCGCCTGCTGGATTCGGGCACGCTGCGCGAGGTGCAGGGCGAGGTGGACCTGGAGACGAGGTTCGTGGAGCTTGTCGGACTTGACGGTGGAGACCAGGAGCTCTCGTGGTTGCATCTCTGATCCGGCTCAAGAAGGACCTCACGCTCAACGCGTTCAACCAGTCGGCCTGGCACATCCTCGGCACCATCTTCGCGGGACTCTATGGCCTGGGCATCGTCGGGATGCTCTTTGTGCTCCAGGTCACCGAGGGTGCCGCCGAGAGCGCCGATCCGGAGACGGTCAGGATCGCCAGCGTGCTGATGGGCACCGCCGTGTTCCTGCTGTGGCTGATCTTCCCGCTCTTCATCTCGGGCAGCGACTCCGCGATGAACCCGCGCCAGTTCATCACCTACGGGATCCCGCGGTCTGCGCTGATCCTGGGCACGGCACTGACCGGACTGATCTCCATCGGAGCCGTGCTCACGCTGGTCTGGCTGATCGGTCAGGTCGTGCATTGGCGCTGGGACCCTGCCGCGGCGGTCACGGCCGCGCTCACGCTTCCGCTGCTGCTGATCACCTTCAGCCTGGTCTCGCAGGCGGTGACGACCTCGATCAGCGCGTGGCTGAGCGGACGGAGGGCTCGTGACTTCCTCGCCGTGCTGGCGCTGACCGTGATGGTGCTGGTCTATCCCATCGTGATCGGAATCGAGAACGCCTTCTCCTCCCTGGCGGAGGCCCTTCCCACCGTCGTCGACATCCTCGCCCTGACCCCGCTCGGGGCCGGAGCGGCGCTGCCGGCAGATGTGGCAGCGGGGGACTGGGGCGCGTTCGGACTGCGTCTGGTCATTCTCGCGGCCACCGTGGGGGCGGCGGTGCTCATCATCCGCGCGGGGCTGGTGAGGATCACCGAGCGGCCCGGCGCGCAGCGCTCGAGCGGAGCTCGTCCGGCCCAGGGGCTGGGTCTGTTCGACCGCTTCCCGGCCACGCCGTGGGGCGCCGTCGCAGCAAGAGCCAGCATCTACTGGTTCAAGGACACCCGGTACGGGGGCACACTGGTGATCCTTCCCGCTCTGGTGGTCCTGGCGATCGTCATGTACTCCCAGTTCGACCACCCCTGGGTCCTGCTGGCGCTGGGACCCTTCTTCGGCTTCACCCTGGGCTTCGCGATCTCGGCGGACATCTCCTACGACAACTCAGCCTTCGCGCTGCATGTGACCACCGGTGTCAGCGGCGTGGCAGATCGACTGGGACGCCTCGCGGGTCTGATGACCTTCGCGCTGCCGGCCACGGCGCTCACCGCTCTGGTGCCGGCTGTGATGTTCACCGGACCGGCCACGACCGCCGTGCTGGTCGGTGTGAGCCTGGGCATGCTCTTCAGCGCCGCCGGACTCTCCTGTCTCATCTCTGCGCGATTCACCTATCCGGTCCCCAAGCCGGGAGACGGTCCGCTGAGTCAGCCCTCCGGGTCCAGCGGACGACTCATGATGGTGCAGCTGGGCACCATGGTCGCCTCGCTGCTGCTGATGCTGCCTGAGATCGTCCTGGTCGCGATCTGGCTCTTGGCGGAGCTGTCCTGGCTGGCCTGGGTGCCGGCGGTGATCTCTGTGATCAAGGGGCTGGTGCTGTGCTGGCTCGGGGTCGTCCTGGGCGGGCGGGTCTATGAGCGCTCCCAGCCGGAGCTCTTCCAGCAGGTCACGCAGTACTGACCCCGCCGGGCCGAGTGCGCTGACCTCGCCGGCCGGGCCGAGTGCGTGCGGTGGATGATGTGCTCGCTCAGGCTCGCTAGAATGGAGACCATGATGGCCAATGACGACGGATTCCAGCCCGCTGATTCTCGCTTCGACGCGCATGACCCCCGCCAGGGTCGGACCTTCGGCATGCACACCGCCGATCCGTCCTCAGCCCCTGCACCCGGCGGCGCGGCCACCATCGAGCGCGAGCACCAGGAACAGCTCTCCGAGCCCGGGGACCACGAGCGCTTCGCCCACTACGTGAACAAGAACCGGATCATGGAGTCAGCCCTGGAGGGAGGCGCCGTGGTCGCATTGTGCGGCAAGGTCTGGACCCCCTCGCGTGATCCCAAGAAGTTCCCCGTCTGCCCCGAGTGCAAAGAGATCTACGAAGAGATGCAGGGCGGCGGCGACGGTGACGGCGACGGCAAGTCCGGGGGAGACTCCGGCGGCAAGCGTGGCTTCTTCGGCTTCGGCCGCAGCTGATCTCTGCCGACCTTCAATACTGTGGAGCAGTCTGAGACGCTTTTCGACGTCGGCACCGATGTCGGCAGATCCCTACCCCCGGTCTATCCGCACCGTGCAGCCCACGGCACCGCCGGGACGCTGCGCCATTGGCAGCAGGAGGCCCTGGACCTCTATATCCAGAAGCGGCCGAAGGATTTCCTCGCCGTGGCCACCCCGGGCGCCGGCAAGACGACCTTCGCCCTGCGCGTGGCCAAGCTGCTCGTCGAGTCCGGCGAGGTCAACCGGATCTACGTGGTCGCCCCCACTGAGCATCTGAAGCGGCAGTGGGCCGACGCTGCAGGCCGCGTGGGCCTGGCCCTGGATCCCAACTTCAAGAACTCCGACGGTCGTCACGGGCGCCAGTACATCGGTGTGGTGGTGACCTACGCCCAGGTGGCGAACAAGCCTGCGCTGCACCGGAACAAGACCGAGGCCGCCCGCACGCTGGTGATCTTCGACGAGATCCACCATGCCGGCGACGCACTGTCCTGGGGCGATGGCGTGCGTGAAGCCTTCGATCCCGCCGTGCGTCGACTGGCGCTGACCGGCACCCCGTTCCGCTCCGACACTTCTCCGATTCCCTTTGTGGAGTACGTGGAGGATGGTGCCGGGGTGCGCCGGTCCAAGGCGGACTACGCCTACAACTACGGTCCGGCGCTGAAGGACCGGGTGGTCCGCCCGGTGGTCTTCATGGCCTATTCCGGGAACATGCGCTGGCGCACCTCCAGCGGCGAGGAGATGGAGGCCCAGCTTGGAGCCGCCGCCACCAAGGACATCACCAACCACGCCTGGCGCACCGCGCTGAACCCGGAAGGCGAGTGGATCCCCTCGGTGCTCAAGGCTGCGCACCAGCGCCTGCTCAAGGTTCGGGACAAGATCGACGACGCCGGCGGGCTGGTCATCGCCACCGATCACGAGGCTGCACGCGCCTATGCCGCCCAGCTCGATGAGCTCACCGGGCAGAAGACCACTGTGGTGCTCTCCGATGACAAGGGAGCCTCGAATCAGATCGAGAAGTTCTCCGACGATCCCTCGAAGCTGTGGATGGTCGCTGTCAGGATGGTCTCCGAGGGGGTCGACGTGCCGCGGCTCTGTGTGGGCGTCTATGCGACCTCCACCTCGACCCCGCTGTTCTTCGCCCAGGCGGTGGGCCGCTTCGTGCGGCTTCGCAAGAAGGCGGAGGTGGCCTCGGTCTTCCTCCCCTCGGTGCCGGTGCTCACCGACCTGGCCAATGAGATGGAGCAGGAACGTGATCACGCGCTCGAAGTTCCCCGCTCAGCGGCCGAGGACGCGGAGGAGAACCTCGACGATGATCTGCTCGAGGAGGCGAACCGGGAGGAGCGCGGCTCCGAGGCGATGGACCGCGGCGAGTTCGCGGCGCTGCACTCGAATGCCGCCTTCGACAAGGTGCTCTTCGACGGCAGCGAGTTCGGCCTGGGTGGAGCGATGGGCTCCGAGGAGGAGATGGACTTCCTCGGCATTCCGGGTCTGCTCGAACCTGAGCAGGTCTCCACGCTGCTGCGCCAGCACCAGGCGGACCAGCTGCGCCGCAGGCCCCAGGACAGCACACCTGCCGAGCCGGTGGTGGACCACCGTCAGCTCAAGACCCTGCGCGCGACGCTGAACAAGTCCGTCTCGGCCTATGCGGCGAAGACGGGCACGCATCAGGGGAGCATCCACACCCGGCTGCGCGAGGTCTGTGGCGGACCTGCGGTGGGGCAGGCCACGCAGGCCCAGCTCGAGGAGCGGCTGAAGAAGATCCAGATGTGGTTCGTGGGACGCAGATAGTCCCCTGACTCAGCGGCGAAGAGAGGTCACAGGTCCTCGAGGCTGAGGACCTCCACGTCTGCGGCGTCGAACTCGCGGTAGGCCTCCGTCACGGAGTCCTCACTGACTCCCACTGTGAGTTCACGGATGACCCGAACGCGGTAGTCGTTCTCCACCGCATCCATGATGGTGGCGCGCACACAGTGATCGGTGGCGATGCCCACGATGGTCACCGCGTCGATGTCCCTGGCATCGAGCCAGGCATGCAGGTCCAGCGAGGTCTCTGACACGGCTGCCGCCGGTTCCACCTTCGTCCCGTTCTCACCTTCGAGGCTGCCGACCTTCTCCGGGGTGCCCTGGAGGCCCTCGAACCCTGAATAGCCGTCGGAGTAGAGGCCCTTGAGGAAGTGCGCATCCACGTGCTCGGTGTCCAGATTCGGATGGAGCTCCGCACCGGGCGTGCCGGCCACACAGTGCACCGGCCAGCTGGTGGAGAAGTCGGGGGTCTCCGAGAAATGCCCGCCGGGCTCGATGTGCCAGTCCTGCGTGGTGAGGACCGCGTCATACTCCGGGTAGCTGTCCTCGAGGAACTCGCTGATCTCACTTGCCACGCGGGCACCGCCCTCCACTGCCAGGGCGCCGCCCTCGCAGAAGTCCTGCTGCACATCGACGATGATCAGTGCCTGGGCCACTATGTCCTCCTGATCGGGCGGTTCGCGGTCTGCCTGCGCGGCTCACGAGGCTCGCTGCCGCACAGGCTCCAGGCTACTTGTTCTGCCCCGCCACAGCGAGATCGAAGTCCTCGCTGACCAGGGTCGCGTTCGCGGCGGCGCCGGCGAAGCTTCCCATGCTCATGGAGGTCGGCACGGTTGCCATGGGGCTCGCGACATTGCCGGCAGCCCAGATGCGTTCATGTGAGGTCTGGCCGGTGGCATCGACCTTCAAGAAGCTCCCCACCGGAGTGTCCTCGCGGTCCAGGCCCAGACTCGCGAGATAGTGATCGCGCGGCAGCAGCCGGCCGGCGGCGAAGATGGCGTCCACCGACACGCGACGGCCGTCCTCCAGCACCAGTGCCTGGACAGCGCCCCCGTCTCCGGTGACCTCCACCACCGGAGTGGGCTCGACGACGACGTCGCGGGCCCGCAGGCGTTCGATGGTCTCCTGCGAGAGCTCCCCGGCACCGGCGCTGAAGAACGTGAGACGATCGCTCCACTGGCGGAGCAGCTGTGCCTGGTGAACCTGCATGGGCGTGCTCGCGAGCACTGCCAGGCACTGTCCGCGAAACTCCCAGCCGTGGCAGTAGGGGCAGTGCAGCACGCTGCTTCCCCAGCGTTGCGCCAGTCCGGGCACCTCCGGCAGCTCGTCGGTCAGCCCGGAGGCGGCGATGACGCTGCGGGCGAAGAGCTGGACCCCGGAGTCCAGGGTGACCACGAGCTCCCTGGGCCCGGAGTCGCGTGTTGACTCGCTGACCCGGTGCACGCCCGCCTCCGCGCGCTCCACCCCGTATCGGGCGGCCTCCTTGAGTCCTGCGTCGAGGAGTTCGCGGGGGGCGACGCCGTCGTGACCGAGTACGTTGTGCATCTGTGCGGCGAAGCGATTGCGCGGCGCCCCGGTGTCGAGGATGAGGGTTCGGCGCAGTGCGCGTCCCAGAGACTGGGCGGCGCTGAGGCCGGCGGCACCGGAACCGATGATGATCGCGTCATAGACTTCTGCTTCTGCTGTGCTGTTCATGGTTCCAGCATGCGCGTCTCCGGGGGGTGCTGAAAGATCGTTTGCTGAAATGGCAAGAACTTGTCAGACTGTGCCCATGGAAGAACTCGCCCAGCTGGGTCTGCGTCTGCGAGCCGCGCGCAGCGCCCGGGGCTGGACCCTGGACCGTCTGGCGCGCAGCGCTGGAATATCGCCGAGCACGCTGTCCCGCCTGGAATCGGGGAAGCGGCAGGCGAGCCTGGAGCTGCTGCTGCCGCTGACCCGCAGCCTCGGGATCACTGTGGATGAGCTGCTGGTCAGCGCCAGTCCCGATCCGCGAGTCCAGCGCGACGCCTGGGAGCACAACGGCATGCTCGTCCAGCCGCTGTCCCCCGAGTCCTCTCCGGTGCACACATACAAGGTCAGCTACGTCCCGCGTCCGGCGATCACCGAGCTCGGCAGCCACGACGGCTATGAGTGGCTCTACGTGCTCTCCGGACGGCTCAGGCTCCAGCTCGGCGAGGAGGAGATCCACCTCGGCGCCGATGAGGCGGCCGAGTTCGACACGCTGACCCCGCACGGGCTCAGCGCGCTGGGGCCGGAGAACGCGGTGGTGATCTGCATCCTCAACGAGGCCGCCGTGCACCGGCACACTGAGGAGCACGGCACCGGCCACACCGGCAGGGCGGCTGCGGAACTCAGCTGAAGATCGTGGGGAGCACCGGCTCGCCCTCCTGCAGCCGCTTCGCCGCAGCGGGCAGCTCCGCCAGCGAGGCGGCATGTCGGCGTCGGGCCCGCACGACTCCTTCTTCACCGATGTGCTGCGCCTGGACCTCACCGCCGAGGACCAGCGGCACCATGAGCTCTCGGGTGGGCGCTCCCTCGGTCTCGGGCGCCGAACCGACCCCGATGAGCTCGGCCTCAGCGCGTGCATCCTCACCGAAGCTGCGCAGCGGATGCTTGACCCCGCCGACGCTCTTCTTCCCTGCGGCATTCTTCGCCACGGCGACCGGGGCGCCGTCGTCGTCGGTGCGCTCGACGAGCTTATAGACCATCGCTGCAGTGGGAGAGCCGGCGCCGGTGACCACCTTGGTGCCCACGCCGTAGGAATCCACCGGAGCAGCCTGCAGCCGGGCGATGGCATGCTCATCCAGGTCCGAGGACACGATGATCTTCGTGCCGGTGTTGCCCAGCGAGTCGAGCAGGGCCCGGACCTCCCCGGCCTGCTCGACGAGGTCCCCGGAGTCCAGCCGCACGGCACCCAGCTCGGGCCCGGCGATCTCTGCGGCGCGGCGCACCGCGGTGAAGACGTCGTAGGTGTCCACCAGCAGCGTGGTCCCGGGCCCGAAGGCCTTCACCTGGGCCTCGAACGCCTCCTGCTCCGAGTCATGGAGCAGCGTGAAGGAGTGGGCCGCGGTGCCGATCGTGGGCAGGCCCCAGCGCCGTCCCGCCTCCAGGTTGGACGTCGCGGTGAACCCGGCGACGGCGGCCGCCCGGGCAGAGGCCACGGCGCTGAACTCCTGCGTGCGGCGAGAGCCCATCTCCACGCAGGGCCGGTCCCCGGCGGCGACGGTCATCCGGGAGGCCGCGGAGGCGATGGCGGAATCGTGGTTGAGCACCGAGAGCACATAGGTCTCGAGCAGGCAGGCCTCGGCGAAGCTCGCCTCCACGCGCAGCACCGGGGAGTGGGGCATGAACACCTCTCCTTCGGCATAGCCGTGGATGTCCCCGGAGAAGCGGTAGTCGGCGAGGAACTCGAGCGTGGGCCCGTCGACGATGCCGCGATCATCGAGCCAGTCGATCTCGGCGGGCCCGAACCTGAACTCGGTGAGTCCCTCGAGCATCCGTCCGGTCCCGGCCACCACGCCGTAGCGTCGTCCCGGCGGCAGATGGCGGGTGAAGACCTCGAAGACGCAGCGGCGGTGCGCGGCCCCGGACGCGAGGGCGGCCTCCACCATGGTCAGCTCGTACTGATCAGTGAGCAGAGCGGTGGACTGGGCAGGTGCAGGTTCACGGGTCACGGTCCCAGCGTAGAATACGCAGCATGAGTTCAGCGCAAGGATCCACGCTCAGCCGCGAGGAGACTGACCTCGATTCCGAGTTCTCCCAGCTCCTCTCCGCCCAGCGCCCCTATCAGGTGGTGGTCTGGAATGACCCGGTGAACCTGATGACCTATGTCAGCTGGGTCTTCCGCAGCTACTTCGGCCACTCCAAGGCCCGGGCCGAGGAGCTCATGCTCCAGGTCCACCATGAAGGTCGCGCCGTCGTCTCACACGGCCCTCGCGAGAAGGCCGAGCAGGATGTGACCGCCATGCATCAGTACGGCCTTCAGGCCACCCTGGAAGAGGCCGAGTAGTCCGTGGCCACTGCGTTTCGAGCCACGACCAGGGGATACCGGGCAGATCTGGAGCAGCACGAGCGTCGGCTGCTCAGCTCGCTGTGCGCGGATGTGATCGCCCTGCTTCAGACTCGTCAGGAGGAGTCCGCCGCGGATGCCGCGCCGATCGACGATGATCCCGCCCTGACCCATTTCCGCGCCGAGCTCGCCGGACTGGGCGGGGATGAGCCGCTCGCCGCTCCGGAGGACGCCGTGCTGCGCCGGCTGCTCCCCGATGCCTTCGCCGACGAGGAGGAGGCCGGGCACTTCCGCCGCCTGAGCGAGAACTCCCTGCGCGGTGCCAAGATCGCGGATCTCCGCACTGCACGGATGCTGCTGGAGAGTTCACCGATCAACATGGAGGAGGAGCTCGCCCCCGTGTTCGGACGCGCGCTCAATGATCTGCGCCTGACCCTGGCGTCTCGGCTGGACCTGGAGACCGAGGAGGACGCCCAGCGCGTGCATGAACTGGCCGTCGCCTCGGGCACCAAGGACTCCGAGTCCTTCATGGCGGAGATCTACACCTTCATCACCTGGCTCCAGGAGTCGCTGTTCAGCGCCATGATGGAGTTCCTCCCCGAGGAGGGCGAGGGTGACCGCGACGGCGCGAGCCCCGGCTCCGCATGAATGCCTCCGCTCCGGTGGGCATCTTCGATTCCGGAGTCGGCGGGCTGACCGTCGCGCGTGCAGTCCTCGACCAGCTGCCGGGGGAGTCCATCACCTATCTCGGGGACACCGCCCACGGTCCCTACGGTCCGCTTCCCATCGCGACGGTCCGCGCCCACGCGCTCAGGGTCATGGACGAGCTTGTCGACGCGGGAGTCAAGGCCCTGGTCATCGCCTGCAACTCGGCCTCGGCGGCGGTGCTGCGCGATGCGCGCGAGCGCTACACCGACCGGCACGGGATTCCGGTGATCGAAGTCATCCAGCCGGCCGTGCGGCGTGCCGTCGCCGCCACCCGCAACGGCCGCATCGGCGTGATCGGCACATCGGCGACGGTCAGCTCGGGCGCCTACGCGGACACCTTCGCCGCGGCGCCGCAGCTCCAGGTCACCACGGTCGCCTGTCCGCGGTTCGTGGAGTTCGTGGAGCGCGGCGTCACCGCCGGGGCCGAGCTGCTCGAGGCCGCCGAGGAGTACCTCGCCCCGCTGAAGGCCGCTGGAGTCGACACGCTGGTGCTGGGATGCACGCATTACCCGCTGCTCACCGGGGCCATCTCCTACGTCATGGGGGAGGAGGTCACGCTGGTCTCCTCAGCGGAGGAGACCGCCAAGGATCTCTACCGTGCACTCATCCGGCACGGACTCCAGCGGGAGGGTGACCTGCAGGGCGGGTCCGGGGCCGTCTCGGCGCACACGTTCCTCTCCACCGGAGATGCGACGGCGTTCCAGCTGCTGGCGAGGCGATTCCTCGGCCCTGAGGTGCTGGCGGTGCACCAGGTCGACCACGTGCGCGAGGCCCCTGCGACCGGTGTGATTCCCCGGATCACTCCCGCTATGCTGGCCGGAGCGCAGGATGACTGAACGGGAGCCACGCACCATATGAAACTCACCATCATCGGGTGCAGCGGGTCGTTCCCGGGCCCGGAGTCCCCGGCCTCGTGCTACCTGCTCACCGCCGACTATCAGGGCCGCACCTGGCGGGTGGTCGTGGATCTCGGCAACGGAGCACTGGGCAAGCTGCAGCAGCACCTGGCGCTGGAAGACATCGACGCCGTCTGTCTGTCCCACCTGCACCCGGATCACTACATGGACCTCTGTGGACTCCATGTCGCCATCCGCTGGCGTCCCGGCGGCTGGCCGGGCAAGCACGTGCCGGTCTACGGACCCTCCACCACGGACCAGCGGATCGCCAGCGCCTACGGGATGGATCCGAACCCCGGGATGCACCCGGACTTCGACTTCCGCACCTGGCAGCCCCGGCAGGCGGAGACAGTCGGTCCCTTCACCATCACTCCGGTCCCTGTGCGCCACCCCATCGATGAGGCCTATGCGCTGCGCATCGACGTGGCGCCGGAGGCTTCAGCAGACGGCCGGCCGCACACCCTGACCTACTCGGGTGACACCGACGCGTGTGATGGTCTGGTGGAGGCGGCCCGCGGAGCCGATGTCTTCCTCTGCGAGGCCGCCTTCGAGGACGGACGCGACGATCACATCGAGGGAGTCCACCTCAATGGTCATCGCGCCGGCGTGAGCGCACGCGAAGCCGCCGTCGGACGTCTGCTGCTGACCCACATCCCCGTCTGGACCTCCCAGCGCGTGCTTCTGGCGCGCGCCAGGGAACAGTACAGCGGCGACCTCGCCGTCGCCGTCGCAGGTGTCACCTATGAGATCGGTGGCATCAGGAACAAACCCCACGAAGAGAGTGAGCAGTGACCATCACTAATCTGCGGACCGACGGACGGGCAGCCGACGAGCTGCGTCCGGTCACCATCACCCGCCATTGGAGCGCCCATGCCGAGGGCTCGGCACTGATCGAGTTCGGCGGCACCCGGGTGCTGTGCACGGCCTCCTTCGAATCGAACGTGCCGCGCTGGCTCAGGGGCCAGGGCGCAGGCTGGGTCACGGCCGAGTACTCGATGCTGCCGCGCGCGACGAACACCCGCTCCGCCCGTGAAGCGGTCAAGGGCAAGATCGGTGGACGCACCCATGAGATCTCTCGCCTGATCGGACGCTCGCTGCGCGCCGTGGTCGACACCAAGGCGCTGGGGGAGAACATGATCACGCTGGACTGCGACGTGCTCCAGGCCGACGGCGGGACCCGCACCGCCGCCATCACCGGTGCCTTCGTGGCCCTGGCCGACGCCGTGGAGTGGGCACGCACCGAGGGACATGTGTCCAAGCGGGCCGAGGTCCTCAAAGACTCCGTCTCGGCCATCTCCGTGGGTGTGCTGCCCGGCGGCGCGGCCGTGCTGGACCTGCCCTACGCCGAGGACTCCACTGCTGACACGGACATGAACGTGGTGGTCACCGGCTCCGGAGACTTCGTCGAGGTCCAGGGCACCGCCGAGGGATCGCCCTTCAACCGCGCCGAGCTGGACAGTCTGCTGGACCTCGCGCTGACCGGCACCCGGAGCCTGGCCGCGCTGCAGCGGGAGGCGCTCGCGCAGTGAACGCACGGATCGTCCTGGCCACCCGCAACGCCGGCAAGCTCCGGGAGTTCCGGGCGCTGCTCGCCTCCAGCCCTGGACTCTCAGGAGTCGATCTCGAAGGCGCAGTCATCGATGCGGGCTCGGCCGGGTGCGCGGAGATCCCCGAGACCGGCCTCAGCTTCGAGGAGAACTCGCTGATCAAGGCCCGGGCGGTCGCGGAGCAGACAGGTCTTCCCGCAGTGGCGGATGACTCGGGGCTCTCCGTGGACGTCCTCGGCGGCGCCCCCGGGATCTTCTCCGCCCGCTGGGCCGGGGCGAGTGCCTCCGACGAGAGCAATCTCCGGCTCCTTCTGGAACAGCTCGCCGACATCGCCCCTGAACACCGCGGAGCCGCCTTCGTCTGTGTGGCCTCGCTGGTGGTCCCTGACGCCCACGGGGGTCCGGCACAGGAGTTCACCACCACCGGACGTCTGGAGGGGCGGCTGCTGCTTCAGCCCCAGGGTCTCGGCGGATTCGGCTACGACCCGATCCTGCAGCCCAGCGGCGAGACGCGCAGCACCGCCGAACTCTCCATGGAGGAGAAGAACGCCATCTCACATCGCGGCCAGGCCTTCGCAGCCCTGCGGGAGCACGTGGTGGAGGCGCTGACCCCGTGAAGGGCCTCGACTTCACCGCGGTGGACTTCGAGACCGCCAACGGCTTCCGCGGATCTCCCTGCGCGATCGGCATGGTCAGGATCCGCGACGGCCGGGAGGTCGACACCTTCTATTCCACAATGCGTCCGCCGGAGGGCTTTGACCGCTTCGACCCGCACAACGTGGCCATCCATGGCATCACCGCCGACCAGGTGGCCCACGCACCTCGCTTCGGGGAGCTCTTCGAGGCCATCAACGCCTTCATCGACGGCGATGTCCTGGTGGCGCACAATGCGGCGTTCGACATCGAGGTCTTCGAATCGGCGCTCGAGGTCAGCGGACTGGACTCGCCGGGGCTGAGCTGTCTCTGCTCGGTGCGACTCTCCCGAGCGAACTACCAGCTTCCCTCCCATGCCCTGCCCAAGGCCGCCGCGGAGGCCGGCTACGAGCTCACGGCCCATCACTATGCGCTGGAAGACGCACGCGCCTCGGCGGCGGTGGTCTGCGACATCGCTGAGCGACGAGCCGTGGGACAGACCCACCGTCTCTTTCGCGACTCCGGCGTGCAGCTGCGCTCGATGGAGTCCTGGCGGGCTCCGCGGAGCCGGGAGTCCCGGGCGACCCGTCAGGTGCGCACGATGGCCCACCTCTTCGACGCGAGAGTGCCCGCACCCGAGCCCCGGCATATGCCTGACCTCATGCGCTGGCAGGACGAGGGCAGGAACCTGCCTCCCTCCACTCTCGCCGATCCCGCGCACGCCTTGTTCGGTGCGCAGCTGACCTTCACCGGGAATCTGTCCATCCCGCGCGCTGAGGCCAAAGAGATCGTGGCGCGGCTGGGAGCAGGCACGTCCTCGCGGGTCACCGCGGGCACGTCCCTGCTGGTCGTCGGCGACGGGTTCGAGCCCTGGGAGCTGGCCGCACCGGACGAGTCCTTCCCGCTGCGCAGCAGCAAGGCCCGCGATGCGCTGCGTCGGCAGGCCGAGGGCCAGGCCATCCGAGTGCTCTGCGAGGAGGAGTTCCGTGAGGCGCTGGGCGATGCCTGGCCGATTCCAGGGCTGGCCGAGGGCACAGGGGTGGTCCGGTGAGGGCCGCCAGCGGAGCCCAAGGCGCGCCACGGGTCACCGGGGTCGGGTGACCTCCTCCCACTGCTGGGCGAGGAGATCGATCACCTCGGCGAGGCGGTGACCGCCGGAGCTCTCCGGTGCGGGCTGTCCGGGGTCCGTCGCGGCGTCGAGCTGCCGCTGAAGGATCTCGCGGATCTCAGCATCATCGACCCACTCGAGGATGTCGCGCCGGGACTGGGCCGTGCGGTCGGCGAGCGAGGTGGTCTCTTCGGCGCTGGCCAGCTCATGGACGAGCATCGCCAGCTCCTCCGCTCGACGCAGCAGCTCAGGGTGGCCGTGGGTGAGCGCCACGGTCTGGCGCGCCCACGCACGTCGCATGGGCTCGTCGATATAGGGCACAAGCCCGACGGGAACGGCGCGCAGCAGTGCCCGCGCGTCCGCTGACTCCGGCTGTGCGGGGGCGCTGGGATAGGCCATCTCTCCCGCGGAGAGCCCCGCCAGGCCGCCGCTGGCTGAGTCGGACCGCAGCGGCAGCTTCTCCTCCCGGCGCATCCGGAGCAGCTCTTCGTCGACCACGCGGGTCGGCGGCTGCGGGGCGCTTGCGGGGCAGGAGCCGGTGATCACGCGGTACCAGCGCAGCGAGCCCAGCCACATGCAGGCCAGCGGATCGGCGCCGAGGCCCTGGCGGGTCCAGTCCAGCAGCTCCAGGAGACCGTCGGCGGTGCACAGCTGATGCAGCAGTTCCGCATGCTCAGCGGGCGCGTCGTCCCGAGACGACGCCGGGGAGGCTCCTGCGCGCAGCACCGGACGGAAGCGGCTGATCAGTTTCTCGGCGGAGTCCACGCCCCCAGAATAGTCTGCCCCGGGGTGGTGCTCCGGCCATGTCCGTGCCAGCCGATAGCGTGGGGCCATGCGCTGGCTACACACCTCCGACTGGCACCTGGGCCGAGGCTTCCACGGACACTCCCTGCGCGAGGAGCAGGAACAGATGCTCGAGACCATCAGCTCCGCCGTGACCGAGCATGCGGTGGACGTGGTGCTGATCGCCGGGGATGTCTACGACCGGGCGCTGCCACCGGAATGGGCGGTGGCGTCCCTGGAGGCCTGCCTGCAAAGGCTGGTCGACGCCGGCACGCAGGTCATCATCACCCCGGGCAATCACGATTCCGCCGCCCGACTGGGCTTCGGGCGCGGGCTCATGCGCAGCTCCGGCGTGCACATCCGGAGTTCGCTCGAGGATGCCTGGACTCCGGTTCAGGTGTCCGAGTCCGACGGCGGCAGCACCCTGGTCTATGGGGTGCCGTATCTGGAGCCGCAGCTGTTCGCGCCCGCACTGGGCCTGGACCGAGCCCACCACACCGGTGTCGCCGCCGAAGTCATCAGGCGCATCTGGGAGGATGTCCAGCGGCGCCGCAGCCACAACGGATCCGCCGGCGAGGACTCCCCGGTGAAGGTGATCCTCATGGCGCACCTGTTCGCCGCGCAGGGAGCCGCCTCGGATTCAGAGCGGAACATCGGTCTCGACGTCGCCGCGGGAGAGAGGCCCACGCATCATGAGGACACCATCGGTGGACTCACCGTGGTGCCGCTGGAGCTCTTCGAGGGCTTCGACTACGTCGCGCTGGGACATCTCCACGGTCGCCAGCGACTCTCCGAGACTGTGCGCTACAGCGGATCTCCGCTGCGGTACTCTTTCTCGGAGACGCAGCAGGCCAAGGGTGCCTGGCTCTGGGACTCCCGCTCTCCAGACCCTGCCCAGGCGCTGAACTGGGACATCGGGCGACCGTTGGCTCAGCTGGAAGGGACGCTGGCGGAGCTGCTCAGCCCCGAGAGCGTGGCTGCGCACCAGGACTCCTATGTCCAGGTGAAGCTCACCGACCCGATCCGGCCAGAACGCGCGTTCCACCGAGTGCAGGAGGCCTATCCGCATCTGGCCACCTTCACTCATGCGGGGCGACTCGACGTGCTGCGGCGGAGCTACTCCGCCAAAGTGGAGCAGGCGCGGACCGACACCGAGGTCATCGAGGGCTTCCTCGAGCATGTCCGCGGCGGTCGCGGGCCCAGTGCCGAGGAGCAGCACCTTATCGATCAGGGTCTGGAGGCGGTGCGTCCATGAAGCTGCACCAGCTGACCCTACATGCCTTCGGTCCGTTCGGCGGCACCGAGCAGATCGATTTCGACCGGCTCGGGGCCGATGGACTCTTCCTCCTGCGCGGACGCACCGGAGCCGGAAAGACCTCCATCCTCGACGCGGTGACCTTCGCGCTCTACGGCGATGTGCCGGGCCAGCGTGAGAAGACGCGATTGAAGAGCAGCCATGCCTCGCCCGAGAGTGAGCCATTCGTCGAGCTGGAGTTCACCCAGGCCGGCCGGCGCTGCCGGATCTGGCGGTCCCCGCATCATGGACGTCCGCAGAAGCGTGACCCCAGCAGGATCCGCGAGGTGGGCCAGCGGGTGGTCCTGCATACTCAGCATGCGGGGGAATGGCAGCCCTATACGTCGGGAATCCAGGCCGCCAATGATGAGATCACGCGCATGCTCGGTCTGGACCTGCACCAGTTCACCAAGGTGATCCTGCTGCCTCAGGGATCCTTCGCCGAGTTCCTCCACGCCAGCAGCAGGGACAAGCAGGAGCTGCTGGAACGTCTCTTCGACACCGAGCGGTTCACGCTGCTCGAACGGCACCTGCGCGAACTCGCACGGGACTCCGAGCAGCAGCTCCGGGAGACCAGCGCACGAATCCAGATGCATGCCGAGAGTCTCCGCCACGCCGCGCAGGCCATGCTCCCTGAAGTCGAGGAGACCATCGAGACCGAGGCGGAGGGACAGGTCGAAGCGGAGGGTCAGACTGAGGGGCTGGGACTGGTTGGGGCGCAGGGTCAGGCTGAGGCGCTGGCGCAGGTCGATGAGGCTGACCTGGTGGACCGCGTGGATGGGCTCGTCGGGGACCGCCGCCGCCAGCTGCAGGGCGTCGCTGAATCTGCGGCGGCCGCCGCCCGGCAGGCGCGCGAGCAGCGTGAAGAGCTCCTGCAGCGCGACGTCGCGCTGCGTCGTCATGCCGAACATGCTGAGCGGGCCTCAGCACACCAGGCCCAGTCGGCGGAGGTCGCGGCCAAGCGCGACGCCCTGCGCCGGCATGAGTCGGCGGAGCTGGTGGGGGAATGGTTTGCGGCGGCGCAGAAGGCGGCGGACCAGCATGTCCAGGCAGCAGAGGCAGCAGCCACGGAAGCTCGACGTGCAGCAGCCGAACTGGGTCGGTTCGCGGCGCTGCAGCCGGAGGAGATCACCGCGCGCGACCTCGTCGATGCTCACGGGGCGCCGAGTCTGGAGCAGGTGCAGGCGGCCGCAGAAGAGCTGATCAGCCTGCGCGCCCGGCTCACCGGTGCCGAGGCTGCAGAGCACGAGCGCCGCCATCGGCTGCTGCTCGAGCAGTGCGTCCAGGCTGAGCGTGCCGCCGAACAGGCCCAGGTGGAGGCTGATCGCTGCGCCGAAGAGCTTGAACGTCTCAGCAGGGCCTGTGAAGATGCCAGGGCGCGGCTTGTCGATCCTGAGTCCCTGGAGGCCGCCCGCGACGAGGCGAGGACCGCCGCTGAGGCGCTTCTCGCGCGCATCGAGGTCCAGCGCAGCAGGGACCGGCTTCAGGCACAGTCTGACCGCTGGAGCGCGATGGTCGCCGAACGTGAGAACACCTGCGAGCAGCTGCAGGAGCGGCATCGGCAGCGGCTGCAGAGCTATCTGCAGAACGTGGCCGCGCAGCTCGCCGGGGAGCTGGAGGAGGGACAGCCCTGTCTCGTGTGTGGCTCGGCCGAACATCCTCTCCCCGCGGCGGACGCGGGGGTCGTGGTCACTCGGGACGAGGTCGAGGCCATCAAAGAGGAGGTTCAGACCGCCAGAGATGCACTCAGCGAGGCGCGGGTCGAGCACCGAAGCGTCCTGGAACAGCGGGACGAGATCATGGCGGGACTGGGTGAGCACGCCGAGGCCCTCGTGGCGCAGACCGAGGCCGATCTCGAGCGGGCCCGGGGCGAGCTCCAGCATGTCGAGGAGCAGCGCGCCGGTCAGCGAGACCTTCGCGAACAGCTGGCGCAGGACACCGAGCGCGAGCAGCGGCTCGTACAACAGCACACGCAGGCGGTGCACAGCGCCGAGCGTCGCCGCGAAGCGGCTGGCCAGCAGGCTGCCGAGATGGCTGAGCTGGAGGCGGCCCTGGACGCGCTGCGCGGCAGCTATGAGTCGCTTCCGCGCCGTCTCGAAGAGCTTCATCGAGTGCAGACGAGCCTGAGGAGCGCCCGGCGCCAGATCGAGGATGCACAGCTTCAGCATTCCCATCTGGAACGTGCCCGGCGCACCGCCGAGGATCAGCTGCGCGCCTCGACCTTCAGCGATGCGCAGGACATGACCTCGGCCCGGCTGACGCTGGAGACGGCCCAGGAGCACAGCGTGGCCGTGGACGCGTGGGAGGAGCTGCGTCGGCAGCTTGACTACGAGGGCGCACAGGAGATCATCCAGGCTGGCGAGGCGCGTCACCGCGCCGGTGAGCTGCGGCCTCGTGCGGAGGAGCTCACCGCGGCGGAGGCATCAGCGCAGACCACCTCGGCGCGGGCCCAGGACGCCGACACGGCGCTGGTGCGCTTCGGCGCCCAGCACGAGGCGGTGCGGGATCACACCGCCAAGCTGGAACAGGCTCGGCACCACCGTGACACGGCGCTGGCCGAGCAGCGACGGCGCGCCGAGCTGGCCGCGACCATCAATGGGACGGGTTCGGAGAATACGCTGAAGATGACCCTCACGACCTATGTGCTGGCGGCGCGGCTGGAGCGAGTGGCGGAGGCCGCCACTCGTCACCTGGCGACCATGTCGGAACAGCGCTACCGGCTGCTGCACAGTGACGACGCCACCGGACGAGGACTCCAGGGCCTGGATCTGAAGGTCCATGATGAACACAGCGACGTGGAGCGCTCCACCTCATCCCTCTCCGGAGGGGAGACCTTCATGGCTTCCCTGGCCATGGCGCTGGGTCTCGCCGAGGTGGTCCAGTCGGAATCAGGCGGCATCGGCATGGAGTCCCTCTTCATCGATGAAGGATTCGGTTCGCTGGACGAGGACAGCCTGGAACATGTGATGAGTGCACTTCACCGGCTGCAGGGCGAAGGCCGACGGGTCGGCCTGGTCAGTCATGTCAGCGAGATGCACCGCGCCATCCCCACCCAGCTGCGAGTTCTGCGTCACCGCAACGGCTCGACCACCGAGATGGTGACCCCATGAACCGTCTGGATGCCTATGGGCTGGGGGTGTCGGTGGCCGCGCGGCTGCCCGGCCCGCTGCTGCCTGTGGGCGTGCTGGCCGCCGCCGCGGCCAGCACCGGGTCCATGTTCACCACGGCGACCCTCGTGGCGGCCGCACTGGTGGGGATGTCCATCTCAGCGCCGGCGGCCGCCGCCCTGGCGGAGCGCGTCGGTCCGCGCAATGTGCAGCTGGTCAGCGCCATCGTCCACGTGCTGATGCTGGTGCTGATGGTGACCAGCATCGAGCGCCTTACGCGTCAGGACACCATCACCTCCAATGCCGTCATCTATGTGCTGCTGCTCCTCTTCACGGTCCTCGCGGGCCTGAGCACACCGGCCACCGCCACCTTCAGCCGTGCCCGCCGGTGGACCCGCGAGCCCGGTCCGGCGACACCGAGCCGGTCGGTGCGCTCGGGTCTCCGAGCAGAGGCTGCACTGGATGACGGGGTGCTGGTCGCGGCGCCCCTGCTGGTCGCTGCACTGAGCTTCGGCTTCGGCCCCACAGCAGGCCTGTTGTGCTCCGCCGTGCTGACCGCTGTCGCGGTGCCGCTCTACGCTGTGGCTCATGCCGATCCCACGCCTGCCCCGGCAGAGGCCACCCGATCGGCGCTGGGGGGAGTCGAACACGCCCAGCAGGTGCTGCTCGAACACCGCGGCCTGGCCCCGGATCGACCTCCCGGAGAGGCAGCGTTCCCCGACGCGTTCGAGCTGCCGGCAGCTGAAGGTGCTGCCTCCACGGGCGGGGTGCGGGGGATGGCTGCGGGCATCCTCCTGGCTGCGGGCCTGGGCGCCGTGCTCGGTGGACTGTGGATCACGGTGCTGGACTCCGCCCAGGCGCTGGCCCGGCCCAGTCTGTTCACGCTCACCTTTGGGCTGATCGCGGCAGCCGCGGTGCTCGCAGCCCGGGCACGCTCGCAGGCGTTCCCCAGTCCGCTGCTGCTGCGCCGACGGCGGCTGCATGCCGCTGCGCTGCTGACGCTGAGCGTGATGCTGCTGGCGACGGTGGCGCTGCCGTCGGGTCTGACGGGATTTCTGCTGCTGAGCACGCACTCGGTGCTCACCGCTGCCGTGCTGGGCCGTCTGAGCATCGGCCTCTACGCGGGCATGGCCGTCGCGGTCTCGGCTGATCGCCTGCCGATCGCCCTCTCCGCGGCCTCTGGCGGGGTTCTGCTGGGGCTGGCGCTGGGAGTGACCCTGGCCGGGATCGCCGCTGAGGAGCTCGGCCTCGGCTTCTCCGCACTCGTGTGCGTCGCGGGAGGCCTGCTCGCCGCCGTCGTGGTCCTGGGCGGTCAGCTCTGGGGGAGTCCGCGGGCCTCGGGCGCTCGCCCGGCGCGCACGCCGTTCGGCTGAGGCCGAACCAGAATCCGGGTCCGGAGCAGAGCCGGAGCCTGACGAGGCGCGGGTGCCCCGTTCAGGCCGTCTGCAGGAAGTCGACCACAGCTGTCTTGTAGTCACGCGAGGTCACTGCATTGATGTGATCGCGATCCGGGATCTCCACGTAGGTTCCGAGCGCCCCCTGCTCCGTGATGAGCGGCACCAGGGTCTCCGCGTCCACGGCGATCTCATCGCGGGACCCGGCCACCACGAGGGTGGGAGCCTGGGGCACGGCCGCCGCAGGATCATAGGGATCCACGGAGAGGCTCAGCAGCAGCTCGACCACATGGGGGACGTTCGCCCCGGGCAGCGCTCCGGCCAGAGTGACCACGTTGCGCGTCAGCTCGTCGACGGGCCGGACACCCTCCTGGACCCAGAGTCGGGCCTGCTTGGGCTCCAGCGCACCCAGACGGTCATCGGTGGGTGCTCCGCCCATGACCAGGTGCGTGACCATCTCCGGGTGCGCCGCGCTGAACTCCCAGGCCAGTCGTGAGCCGAGGGAATAGCCGTGGACGGCCACGGCCTGGTGTCCCTGCTCCTGCAGATGAGCGTTGAGATCACGGAGGATGTCTCGGACACGGACGCTCACCGGGTTCATGTCCTGGGAGGCCCCATGACCGGGAAGATCGACCGCGATGATGCTGCGACCGGTCGCAGCCAGCGGGTCGAGCCAGCCGGTCTTGACCCAGTTGTAGAGCGTGCTGCTCGCAAAGCCGTGGATGAGCAGGACCGGAGGACCCGCCGGGTCAGGGTGTGACCAGGTGTGCAGGGTCAGCCCGGCCGGTGTGCGCACAGACTCGGGGGCTGGGAACTCCAGGCGGGCCATGGGTCAGGGCTCGAGCTGGAGGGTCTTGGAGGTCTCGGCGGTGACCTCGGACAGCAGCCTCGGGTTGTCGTTGAGCGACTGGCCGAAGGAGGGCACCATCTGCTCCAGCTTGGGACGCCATCGGTCCATCTGGGCGCCGAAGCAGCGTTCCATCAGCGTGAACATGATCGAGGGCGCTGTGGAAGCGCCCGGGGAGGCGCCCAGCAGGCCGGCGATCGAACCGTCCCCTGCGGAGATCAGCTCGGTGCCGAACTGCAGGACGCCCTTGCCCTTCTCATTCTTCTTCATCACCTGCACGCGCTGGCCGGCCGTGATCATCTCCCAGGCGTCGGAGCCGGCATCCGGGAAGAAGTGGTGCAGCTCCTCGAACTTGGCGCTGGAGGACTTGGTGACCTCCTTGATCAGGTAGGTCACGAGATCCGTGTTGTCCTTGCCGACCTGCAGCATCGGAATCAGGTTGTGCGGACGGACCGAGAGCGGCAGATCCATGAAGGACCCGCTCTTGAGGAAATTTGTGGAGAAGCCCGCGTAGGGGCCGAACATCAGGGTGCGTCGTCCCTCCACGAACCGCGTGTCCAGGTGAGGCACCGACATCGGCGGGGCGCCCACTGAGGCCAATCCGTAGACCTTGGCGTGGTGGCGCTCGGCCACGGCGGGGTCGGTGCTGCGCAGGAACTTCCCGGATACCGGGAAGCCTCCGAAGCCCTTGATCTCGTCGATGCCGGCTCCCTGCAGCAGGCCCAGGGCACCGCCGCCGGCGCCGACGAACACGAAGCGTGCGCTGGCGGTGCTGCGGTCTCCGGTGGCCTTGTCCTTGACCTTGATGTCCCAGCGGCCGTCGGAGCCCCGTCTGACCGACTGCACCTCGTGGCCGTAGTTCACCTCCACGCCGCTGGCATCGAGGTGCGTGGCCAGCTGTCGGGTCAGCGAGCCATAGTCCACGTCGGTGCCGGTGTCGAACTTCGAGGCGGCGATGCGCTGGGAGGGATCGCGACCCTCGATCAGCAGCGGGGCCCATTCCGCGATCTCCGCGTGGTCTTCAGTGTGCACGATGTCGGAGAAGAGCGGCTGGGCCTTCATCGCCTCATAGCGCTCCTGCAGGTACTGGGCGTTCTTGTCCCCCCAGACGAAGCTGATGTGCGGCAGACCGTTGATGAACGTGCGAGGGGAACCGAGAGTGCCCTGCTTGACCCAGTGGGAGTACAGCTGTTTGGACACGGTGAACTGCTCATTGATCCCCTGGGCCTTGGCCGTGGAGACCTTGCCGTCGGCGCCGCGCGGGGTGTAGTTCAGCTCGCACAGGGCTGCGTGACCCGTACCGGCGTTGTTCCAGGGATCGGAGGACTCCTGGCCCGCCTGGTCAAGCGACTCGAACATGGCGATGGACCAGTCCGGCTCCAGCTCCTTGAGCAGCGAGCCCAGAGTGGTGGACATGATTCCGGCGCCGATGAGCACGACGTCGAACTTCTGCCCTGCGCTGGACGGCTGAGCGCCTGTCGACGATGACTTGGCCACAGAATTCTCCTTGAGTGTTCCCCCTGATGAGACCCGGGGGTGGTGCGGGGTATCCGAGCGCCGACTCTACCCGCGCTCAGCCGAGCGGATGAAATTGTTTACGCCGGAGCCCGCTGCGCGGGTGTTCCCAGCACGCGGGCGCTCGGCTCATTCAGCGGGGATGATGTCCTTGAACAGTTCATGGAGCACCGGGGACATGGGGTAGTCGGTGACGCCCTGACCCAGGGCGACGCCGGAGATGGGGTGGACCAGCGGCAGCGCCGGAAGATCCTCCGCCACCAGGTCAGAGACCTCTCGGTAGATCTCATTGCGCCGCTGCTCATCGGATTCGCTGCGAGCCGAGCTGATGAGTCCACGGACCTCCTCCGAATCGTAGTTGAACTCGCGCGTGCGCTGGGAGAACAGCGGACCGAAGAAGGAGTGGGGGGATCGGTAGCCGCCGTTGCGGCCCAGCAGATGCATGGCACGGTCATCGTCTTCCAGGAGCGCCTCCACATAGCCCCCGTCCCAGGACACCGGGCGCGGCTCGATGGTGAAACCCACCGCGGTCAGGTCCCGGGCGACCGAGGCGAACACCGCCTCGGGGCGGGGAAAATAGCTGCGCGTGGCGTTCATCGGGTAATACAGGCGCAGCGGCTCGCCGTCGTAGCCGGTGTCCTCCAGCAGCGCCTGGGCCTCCTCGACGTTGTAGCTGTAGCGCGCGGCCTCGTCGGACTGCACGCCCAGCGCAGCGGGAGTGAAGTGGTATGCGGGGCGGGTGCCCTCGAGGAAGTAGGACTCGACCAGGGCGTTGAGGTTGATGGCGCGGGCGGCCGCCTCACGCACATCCACGTCCCCCATCACCGGATGGTTCAGGTTGAAGCCGAGGTAGAGCACGGAGAAGGGGTCGCGCTGAAGGATGAGTCGGCCGGCCTGCACCAGGGAGCGGAGGTTGTCGGCCGTGATGTAGTCGTAGACGTCGATCTTGCCCCGCTGGAGCTCCCGCAGCCGATCGAAGGAGCGCGGCAGCGTCCGCACCACCACGCGCTCTGCCGGCGCAGCGCCCTCCCAATAGTCTTCGAAGGCCTCGAGGACCACTTCGTCATCCTCAACGCTGATCGCGCGGTAGGCTCCGGTGCCCATCGGTTCCCGGGCCAGAAGGCCCGGGTCGGAGTCGGAGAGCACCTCTGCGGAGGCGATCCCGAAGGCGGGCATCGCCAGAGCCTGCGGCAGAAAGACCAGCGGCTCCTTCAGAGTGAGCTCCACAGTGAGGTCATCCGTGGCTGTCACAGATTCCAGCAGGCAGGCTTCATCGTCCATGAAACCACCGAACAGTGATTCGAAGGCCAGGGTGGTGCGTTCCGGACCGTCGGCGGGCAGGAGCTCGTTCATCCGACCCCAGCGCCGGAAGTTCGCGAGGACGACGTCGGCTGTGAGCTCCGTGCCGTCGTGGAAGGTCACCTCCGGGCGAAGGGAGAAGGTGCAGCGCAGCCCGTTGCGGCTGACCTCCCAGTCAGTGGCCAGCAGGGGAGCGGTGGCGCCGGTCTCGTCGTCGATGCCCACCAGCGTCTCGAACACCTGGCGGGATATCCGCTCGGTCTCCGTGTCCACTGCCAGCGCAGGGTCCATCGAGACCACCGAGGAGACCGCGGAGAGCACGATGCCGCGCGGCTCGGTGCTCGCAGGAGACTCGGCGGGGGAGCTCAGGGTCGGGGAGGACCCGGTGAGCGCGACGGTGGGCCGCGGCAACACAGACGCGGCACCGGCCACACCGAAGGCCCCGAGGAAACGGCGTCGTTCGATGGGGGAGCGCATGTCTCGTCCTTAGGTTCGGCTGCGTCGCGTCGTCGTCACGCTGGAGATCTGACACCGTCTTCGACGGAGTCGAACTGGTGCGGGCGGGGGGACTCGAACCCCCACGTCTAAGACACTGGAACCTAAATCCAGCGCGTCTACCAATTCCGCCACGCCCGCTTGGGTCGCTGCAAGGCCCGGTGGGCGGTCTCCAGCGATGCCTAAGTCTACAGACGCGAACCCTGGGGCTGTCCCAACAGGTACTCGCTCGCCAGGAGTACATAGATCTGTCGACAATCGACCGATCCCCAAAAGTGTAGAGCTGACTAGAAACAAGCGTTCTTCAGTGCGACAGGGGACCGCACATCCTTGTCAGAGTTTGGCGGGACGGGATGATTCACACACCGGCAATGACTACCTCAACTGAAGCGCTCCGGAGTGCCTGTCGAAGTTCGGGCGGCGGTTCTGCGTCGGTGACCAGTATGTCGAGGACATCCAGTTCGGCAAGCAGAATCGCCTTGCGCCGGCCCCATTTGGTGTGGTCGGCGGCGAGGATTACGAGGTCGCTGTTCTGAATGAGCTCCTTGCGCGCCTCCGTTTCGGGTATGTCAAAGTGACTGACACCTTCCTCGGATATACCGCCACAACCGATTACGACTTTATCCAGATGGATGGTCCCGTTCTCACGACCCCAACTGCCGTTCACCAGCGCAAATTCGGAGGTCATGACGCCGCCAAGGACAAGCAGTGAGCTGCGAGAGCGCTGAAACTCAATAGCGGCCTGAAGCGAGTTCGTCACTGCGAGGATGTCGTCTCTGGTCGCCAGTTCCCTGGCGACCGCCCGGCAAGTCGTGCCGACCTCGATTCCCACTGTGTCTCCGTTCGCTATGAGGCCGTTGACGGCCCTGGCGATCCGGAATTTCTCTACGCTTGCAATCTCAGCGCGCAGGGGGAATGGAGAGCGCCTCGCGACGGCGCCTCCGTGGACGCGCTGGACTCTCCCTTCCTTGTCCAGCTCCGCCAGGTCTCTTCGAATCGTCATGGCGGAGACATCGAAGGCTTCTGCGACGCCGTTGACTTCCACGCGTTCTTGGTCCCGCAGAAGGCTGACGATGTACTCCTTGCGGTCCGTCCCCGGCTCCGGCAGCGGGACTTGGGTTCGATCGTGCGGTTGTTCCAGAGTGTTCTCCATCGGGCAGCCCTTATGTTCGCTCAAACTCACGTGGGATCGTTCGCACGCGGTGTTTTTGAAATTGTACAGTCAAAACGTGATTGACGTCACGAAAAACCCCTGATAGCGTTCCGTCTACGTTCGTTCGAACATGTTTGGGGGCCAGGTTCTTCCGGGTCAGGCATGCCGAAGCTATTCCGACAGTTAGGAAAATGACGTGAAGACTAATGGATGGATTGCCATGGGGGTCGCCGGAGTTGTGGCCTTGTCGATGACCGGCTGCGGTGAGCGTGGTGCCGGCGTCGAGGAAGACTCTGCGGCTGAGGGAGAGAGTTACACCCTCTCGATCGGTCATTCTCAGAAGGACACGACACCGATGAACCTCGGAGCGGAACGATTCGCCGAGACAGTCAGTGAAGAGTCCGACGGGCGTATCACCGTCGAGGTGTATCCGGCCGAACAGATCGGCAGCGAGCCGGAGATGATGGAGGGCCTGGCGATGAATTCAGTCAACATTGCCATCGTCGCCACGGCCGTGCTGGCTGATGTATGTGAAGAATTCGGGGCTTTTGCGCTGCCATACGCAATCGAAGGCGAGACTGACCGCGATCAGTATGAGAGTCTCCGCAACCTGGCCGGATCCGACTGGAACCAGCAGACCATTGACGAATGTGCCGAAAGCAGCGGCAACAGAGTTGTGGACAATTCGTGGTGGTACGGGAACCGCAACCTGACTACCGGCAGCACTGAGGTCAGCTCTCCCGAGGACATGGAAGGGCTCGCCATCCGGACGCCCCCGGCCGACCTGCACACCATGGCCATCCAAGATTTCGGCGCGGATGCACAGCCGATGCCATTCAGTGAGGTGTACACAGCTCTGGACACGGGTGTCATTGATGGCCAGGAGAACCCGATCAGCACGATTTACCAGAACTCCCTGTTCGAGGTCCAGGACAACCTCTCGCTGACGAAGCACATGACGCAGAACCAGGCAGTGGTCATGGATGACGAGTTTTTCAGCGGCCTCAGCGACGAGGATCAAGAGATCATCCTCCAAGCCATCGACGATGCAGGCCAGTATCAGTCCGACCTGCAGCTGACTTCCAATGAGGAAGAGCTGGAACTCCTGCGTGATGAAGGTATGACGGTTACTGAGCCGGACCTCGAGGCGTTCCGGGCAGCGACTGAGGACAGCGTCAGGACTCACCTGGAGGATCTTGGAATCAGCCCTGAGGAACTCTCGGAGATGCAACAGTAGATTCCCAGTTTGAAAACCGTTCGATCGACAAGTGATTAGGAGGGTTGCCATGAATGCCGAGTCGCTCACGAAGTACTCGCGTCGGCTTCTCGAAGCGTTGGCAGTCGCACTGATTGCCAGCTTGGTGATCGTAGTTGGCGGCAGCGTCATATTGAGAATGTTCGGGTTCGTCCCGGCCGGCTCAACAGAATTGGCGACCCTCCTTTTCATCTGGACGATCTATATCGGAGTTTTCCTCGCCTTCTTGGAGGGCGGCCATTTGGCGATCACTGCGTTCGTCAACAGACTGCGGGGACGCACTTTGACCTCGGTGCTGATCGTCTCGGACTTGTTGCTCTTGGTCTTCACGGTGGCGGTCACGTTCGAGAGCTTCAACTATGTGCAGTTGGCGATGGACAGCGTTCGGCTGACTCCTAGCCTGCATATCTCGCCCGCCTGGGGATACTCTGCGGTGCTCGTTGGCATGCTGCTGTCAAGCGTGTACGTGTTGGCTGGAGTCTGGACAAACGTTGTCCGGTTGGTGAAGGGCCAAGAGCCGCCACCACAGCACGCGGGTTCAGAACTTCCCACTGAGTCAGGGGCATAGGGCAATGGGAATCACGTTCTTAATCGTCTCGTTTATTGTGTTCCTGCTCCTGCGGGTACCCATCGCATTTGCGCTGGGTCTGTCGTCGCTTGGATACATCTATTGGTTCATGCCCGCCAGTATTCCGCTGACCGTGGTGCCCCAGCTCATGACGTCCGGACCGGGATCGTTTCCGCTCCTGGCCATTCCGTTCTTTGTTATGGTCGGCGAACTGATGAATGCAAGCGGTATCTCGCAGCGTCTGGTCGACCTGGCCAAAGCAGCAGTGGGCCATGTCGTGGGAGGCATGGGCATGGTTTCGCTAGTTTCCAGCACACTCATGTCGTCGTTCTCAGGTTCCTCCGTAGCCAACGCTGTCGGGACAGGTTCCATCACCATCCCGGCCATGAAGAAGCAGGGCTACCCTCCGCAGGTGGCCGCCGCAATTGAGACGTCCTCCAGCAGTCTCGGCACCGTGATTCCGCCGAGCATCTCCATGGTCGTCTACGGTTCACTCACCGGTGTCTCCATCGGAGGCCTCTTCGTCGGAGGGTACGTGCCCGGCATCGTGATTATTTTGGGGCTGGCGCTGGTTATCCGCTGGGTAGCGCGGCGACACAACGTTCCGGTCACCGACCGACAGCCGCTGCGGTCAGTGGGCAAGGCTCTGATCAATGCCTTGGGCGCGATTGCTATCCCGGTCATCATCATGGGCGGAATCCTGCTCGGTTTCATGACGCCCACCGAGGCTGGCGCGGTGGGGGTGGGATACACCTTTCTTATCGCTGTCCTCTTCTACCGGAGTCTCTCCCTGCGCGCAATATTCCATGTCTTCCGGCGCACGGCGGTGACCACTGGAGTCATCCTCGCGGTGATCGCGACTGCCTCGGTCTTCGGGTACATCTTGACCTACGAGCGCATTCCTGCCATGGCTGCGGACGCACTTCTGGCCAATCTCTCTTCTGGCTGGGCGATCATGCTGGTCCTCGTGCTGCTGTTGATCGTGATCGGGAGTTTCATGGAGACTAACGCCGCTATTGCGATCATCGCCCCGGTCATCGTGGGCGTGACAGCCGGTTCGGGGCTGGACCCCCTCTTCGTCGGAGTCATAGTCGTGCTGTCGCTCTCCATCGGCGTGGCGACCCCACCGGTGGGCGTCTGTCTGTTCGTCACCTCGAAGCTCGCGGGGACCACGATCGAAAAGACGTCGGTGGCAGTTCTGCCGTTCGTCGGTGTTGTGGTCTTGTTGACCCTGCTTCTGGCGCTCTTCCCGCAACTGGTGTTGTTCCTGCCCAACCTGCTCGGCTACTAGCCGGTGCCTCCCGCTGTGGAACGCTGCGGCCAGCGCACCACCCTGGACAAGAAGGTCTCATCGTGATTGATACGCCCCGCCCCCAGCCAAGCCTCGCGGCTCTCGTCGCAGATACGAACCGTATGTCTGGACGACGCATAGCGGTGCTCGACGACGACCCCACCGGTTCACAGTGCGTCCATGACGTAGCAGTGGCGACCGTGCTCGAAACCGAGCAGCTCGCCGCTGGACTTGCAAACGCCGGCGACACGTGTTTTCTGTTGACCAATACGCGGGGGATGCAAGAGGACGAGGCCGTAGTACTGACGCGAGAGACGCTGCACAAATTGTTCTCGCTGGATCTGCCCGGACCGCTCGACATCGTGTCCCGTAGCGATTCGACCCTTAGAGGACACGTTGTCGCTGAGGTGGAGGCCATAGCCGACGAATACAACAAGGTGACCGGAAATGGCGTCGACGGGGTGATTTTCTGCCCCGCCATGATCGAGGCGGGCCGCACGACAATTGACGATGTGCACTACGCCCGCATCGGAGACGGAGTTGTTCCGGTGGGGGAGTCCGAGTTCGCTCAGGACGCCACTTTCGGCTACAGGTCATCGAACCTGCGGGATTTCCTTCGCGAAAAGGGCGCCACCACCGGTATCACCTCTCTCTCGCTCGACGTCATCCGGCATGGGGGCCCCTCGGCTGTAGCGGAAATCCTGGGACGAGTGACTCAGCTGGAATGGGTCATAGCGAATGCCGCTACATACAGCGATCTGGAGATCGTCGTACTTGGACTTAGACAGGCGCAGCAGGAGGGTAAAAACTTCATATACCGCACCGGCCCCTCCTTCGTCCGTCCGTTGGCCGGTCTGGAATCCGCAGAGCCGCTCAACCCCGCAACGATTCCCATCGATGCGGATCGCGGGGAGCATGGTCTGGTGGTCGTGGGTTCGCATGTTGGCCAGACGACCCGGCAGGTACGAGCAGCTCAGGCGCAAGGAGCCCTGGCCGAGGTTGAGCTGGAGGTCACGGAAGTCCTTGGTGAGCACCGGGACGAATACCTGGCGGAGGCAGTCGGCCGCGTCGCCGGTGCGCTTCGTGAGACTGATGTGCTGGTGTACACCAGTCGTGAGCTGGTTACTGGAGACAGTGCTGAGAGTTCGCTCCAGCTGTCGATGCGTGTTTCTGCAGCGCTGGTGCAGGTCGTTTCTGAAGCCCGGAAGGCGAAGCCTGCCTGGGTGATTGCCAAGGGGGGGATCACGTCACACGAGGTCGCTGTGAAGGGACTGGGGATCCGCCGCGCGACCGTGGCGGGTCAGTTCCTGCCAGGCCAGATCTCCCTCTTCATCCCTGAAGAAGCCCCAGACGAGGTCATGGGATGTCCCTACGTGGTGTTCCCGGGAAATGTCGGCGGGGAGGGAGATCTCGCAGCGGTCATCTCTACATTGCGAGACGCGGTGGGCCGTTCGCGTTCTGGCCTCGAGCGTTGACGCGAAGTGTTCACACCAACCATCAAAAGAGGAGGCACATACTATGGACGATGAGATCCGATGGGTCTTGAACCTGAGTCTGCTGTTCAACGAGCACGAGCTGCTCCACCGGCCCGGTGCGGCCAAAGCGGCGGGGTTTGATGAGGTCGAGTTCTGGTGGCCCTTCGGGACAACTGGTCGCCCATCACGCACCGAGATCGAGTCTTTCGTGGACTCCATCAACAACGCAGGAGTTCACTTGACCGCCATGAATCTCTTCGCCGGCGACATGCCGGCGGGGGAGCGCGGCGTGCTGTCCTATCCTGAGCGAAGTGACGAGTTCCGTGACAGCGTTGCCATCGCCATGGAGGTCGGAGAGCGGCTTGGCACGCAGCTCTTCAACGCTCCATATAGCCACCGCCGGGATGGACTTGGTCATGCCGAACAGGACAGGCTGGCTGACGAGAATCTCGCTTTCGCGGCGCGTGCCGCAACAGAGATCGGTGGGACCGTCCTGCTAGAACCGGTCAGCAAGATGCCGCGCTATCCGATAAAGACATCTGCTGATGCGGTGGGAATAATCGATCGTGTGCAGAAGGCGACCGGTGTGACAAACCTCGGGTTCCTCTTGGACCAGTATCACGTGGGTATGAGTGGTGAAGACGTCATCGAGGTGATAGAAGAACACTCGGCACGCATAAAGCACGTGCAGTTGGCTGACATCCCGGGACGTGGTCAGCCTGGTAGCGGCGAGGCGAACATTCGCGGCGCGGTGGAGTTGCTCATGAGCAAGGGATACGAAGGGGCGTTTGCGCTCGAGTACATTCCTCAGGGGACGACCGCAGAATCACTCACAGACTGGCAGCGTGAGCAGAAAAAATGGTCGTGAAACCTGTTGTTGCCCATACGGCTGGACGGTTCATGCGGGAGATGGTGCAACGCGCAGTGGCACGGGACTCCGCCGTGCCGGCCTTCGCCGTATATGACTTCGGCACTGCCCAGGCGATCGTCGAGGCTTCCGAGAAGGTGGGGTCCGCCGTCATTCTGCTGGTGCCGCCCAAGGTCGCCGGCGGCATCGGAGGTCTCCGATTCATTCAGGCTCTCAGGTGTCTGGCCGACGATATCTCCACTGCCGTCTCAGTGCAGCTGGACCACGCGACCGACCTTTCGCTCATCGATTCCGCTGTGCGCGCCGGCGCCGACGCTGTGCTCGCTGACGGGTCACGTTTGTCTATGGAGGCCAACGCGGAGTTTGTGGCTCAAACTCGCGAGATCGTGGGCAATGCGGTGACCCTGGAGGCAGAACTGGGCAACATCGCTGGCGATGAGGACATCGCCCTGCAATCCAGAGCATCACCTTTCACGGATGCTGGGGAAGTGGCGGACTTTCTGAGGCTGAGTGGCGCAGACCTCCTGGCTGTCTCCGTCGGGAACGTGCACGGCCAGTACTCTGGGGAACCGAAACTCGGATGGGGCCGAATAGCGGAACTGAAGGTTGCCGCCGCAAACGTCCCTTTGGTGCTGCATGGGGCTTCTGGCCTGTCCGAACAGGACCTCGCCGCTGCGCCCGCGGCAGGGATAGGGAAGATCAATTTCAACACCGAGCTGCGCGTTGCTCTGTTCGACATGTTGCGGAGCGAAATAGACGGACATATCGACCGCGGGTTTGACATGGTCGGTCTCCAACGCGATTGGCATGACAAGGCCTCCGGGTTCGCCCTGGCGACCTTGCGGCGGTTGAGCCCGTAGGTACCAACTGGCTCAGCAAGCTTCCAATGTATTGTCGCCCATGAAAAACCGCCCATGCGTGCTGCCTACGTGACCAGAGTCAGGCTGCGAGCTTCTCGCGAAGCCGGGCGACATGGCCGGTGGCCTTGACGTTGTACTGGGCCAGCGTGACCGTCCCTGCCTCATCGAGCACGATGGTGGAACGGATCAGGCCCTCAACCACACGACCATAGTTCTTCTTCTCGCCCCACGCGCCGAAAGACTCGGCCACCGCGTGGTCCTCGTCTGAGAGAAGGGGGAAGCTCAGGGCCTGCTCGGCGGAGAACTTCTCCAGGTCCGACACGGGGTCAGGGGAGATGCCCAGCACGGTGTATCCCGTCGCGGCCAGGGAGTCGAGCGAGTCCCGGAAATCGCAGGCCTGGGTGGTGCACCCTGGGGTGGAGGCCTTGGGATAGAAGTAGAGGATGACCTTCTGGCCCTGCAGCTGCTCGAGGCTCACGGCCTCCCCGCCGGCAGCGGGAAGGGTGAAGTTCGGTGCCGCGTCGCCGGGCTCTAGTCGGATGCTCATCGAGGTCCTTTCAACGGATATGGCTGGTGCGCAGTTTTCAGCCTATCCGTAGAATGAGCACATCAGGCCCCTGCGGAAGTCGAGGCACCCATGGTCATCACCACCGAGCGAAGCCGACCGGAACAGCACCTCGTCGATGCTCTGCGTGCCAGTTTCGACGCCTCGGTGATGAACTTCGGCGCATACAACATCCTCTGCACCATGGACCTGGAGGAGACTCCGGATGCGGCCGAGCCCGTTGCGGACCCCGCCGCGTACCCCGGGGAGCGGCCCGGGCCGCTGCTGCTCGTGGGCTATCGCCGCGAACCGGTGGAGATCGTGCTCTGCCCGGTGGACCTGGAGGAGGCGCTGGAGCGGGTTGCGGCCCTGCAGCGGGGTGAGACGCCGGCGGCCGCGACCCCTCTGATCCCCAAGCTGGTGAACCTCACCAATCTGGCGGGCATGGCCACCCAGGACAACATCGTGGAGCTGGCCCTCTCCACTGGCAGACGGGTGAAGCTGGACCTGCACGGGCAGGTGCGATTCGAACAGTTCCCCGACATCGTGCTGCACCAGCGCAAGGACGTGGAGCACTTCTACGAGTTCATCGACTACTTCATGGACACGGTGGAGGACATGGACGCGGCCTGAGGCGCCGCAGGCGAGGCTGCAGGCGAGGCCTGGCGCAGGGCCGCGACGATTCGCATGAGAGTCCGCGCCGCGGCATGAAAAAGGCCGCCGGACCACGAGTGAACTCGTGATCCGGCGGCCAGATTCAGATGCAGCGCCTGCTCGTGAAGAGTGGGCCCCTCGGGACTTGAACCCGAAACCTGCAGATTAAGAGTCTGATGCTCTACCAATTGAGCTAGAGGCCCTTGATCGCAGACGCTGCCATCATCATGCTGCCCGCATACTCAGCAGGGCAACGACATAGAACTCTAGCACCCGGTCAGCGGGCACGCCAATCGATATCCGGTGATCGTGGTCGCATACCTGATCGCATCCGTGGTCAGGTGGACAGCAGGGTCTCCTCGACGCCCAGGCGGGACCTGCGGGGCGCGGTGCCGGCCCGGATTCGTCGCCCAGGACCGCAGCACGGTACTGTATAGCGGTCCGCCATTGTCCCTGCAGACGTGTGCCGTGAGAACGGCAGGCCGAGGCAGGAACGGTCGGGAGTTCGGGGTGTAGCTCAGCTTGGTAGAGCGCGCGCTTTGGGAGCGTGAGGCCGCAGGTTCAAATCCTGTCACCCCGACGGCAAACGATTCATCAGTCAGCTATCAGGAGCCCCACACGTGGTCAAGAGCACCGTAGAAAATCTGAACCCGACCCGCGTCAAGCTCACCGTCGAGGTGACTTCCGAGGAGCTTGAACCCAAGATCAAGGCCGCCTATAAGAGCATCGCCGAGCAGGTTCAGGTCCCCGGCTTCCGCAAGGGCAAGGTGCCGGCTCCGATCATCGACCAGCGCGTCGGTCGGGAGTACGTCGTCCAGCAGGCCATCAATGACGGCCTGAACGACTTCTACCAGCAGGGTCTGGCCGAGGCCGAGCTCTCCCCGCTGTCCCGCCCCGAGGTGGAGATCGACGAGATCCCCGACGTCAAGACCAATGAGGGCGTCCTGAAGTTCTCCGGCGAGCTGGACATCAAGCCGGTCATCGAGCTGCCGGACTACTCTGGCCTCGAGGTCGAGGTGGAGCCCCGTTCCGCCGACGACGCCGCCGTGCAGGAACAGCTCGACGAGCTGCGCAGCCGCTTCGGCACCCTCAAGGACGTCGAGCGGCCCGCGGCCACCGACGACTTCGTCACGATCGACCTGATCGCCAAGGTCGGAGACGAAGAGGTGGACACCGCCTCCGGTCTGTCCTACCAGGTCGGCGCGGGCACCATGCTGGAGGGCATCGATGAGGCCCTCGAGGGTCTCTCTGCCGGCGAGGATGCCACCTTTGAGACCACGCTGGCCGGCGGCGAGCACTCCGGCGAGACGGCTTCGGTCAAGGTGACGCTGCAGGCGGTCAAGGAGCGCGAGCTTCCCGAGGCCGACGACGAGTTCGCACAGCTGGCCTCCGAGTTCGACACCATCGAGGAGCTGCGCGCCGACCTGACCTCCAAGGCCGAGGAGAACCTCGTCGTGGAGCAGGGTGTCGAAGCCCGGGACAAGGTGCTCGAGAAGCTCATGGAGCTCATCGAGGTCCCGGTGCCCGAGTCCGTGGTGGCCGAGCAGGTCGAGCAGCACTTCACCTCGCAGAACCACGAGGCCGGTGACGATCACGACACCGAGGAGCACCGCGAGGAGATCTCCAAGCAGACCGCCGACGCCTTCCGCAACGAGCTCGTCCTGGACGAGATCGCGCAGAAGGAAGAGATCGGTGTCGAGCAGAGCGAGGTCATCGAGTACATTGTCTCCACCGCCTCGCAGTACGGCATGGAGCCGAACCAGTTCGCCCAGATGCTGGACCAGGCCGGCCAGGTTCCCATGATCATGGGCGAGGTTCGCCGTCGGAAGGCTCTGGCCAAGGTGCTGGAGCTCGCCGTCGTCAAGGACACCGAGGGCAACACCGTCGACCTGACCGACTTCGTGACCCCTGCCGGGGATGAGGACGAGGCTGAGGCCGCCGAGCCGGTCGCGTCGGAGAGTCCCGAGGTCGACGAGTCGGAGAGTGCCGAGGTCGAGGAGACGCAGGACACCAAGCAGAACTGACGCCCGCGCGTCCCGGGAGAAGGGCCTCACCGTCAGGTGGGGCCCTTCTTGCGCATGCTGACGTTCCCTTCAGGTTCAAACCGTGTGCCAACAGCGAACGTCCCGCGCCAGGGGCTCGCGCCCCACAGCACAACCAGTAATGTTCTCGACGAAGGCACTGCCAGTGCCGACCCAGCTTGACCCACCAGTGGAGGATGAGTCCATGACCCAGAACCTGCCGAGCATGTCCACCGTGGACCCCGCGTCCCGCGATGACTACATCTACAACCGCCTGCTCAAAGAACGGATCATCTGGCTCGGTTCAGAGGTCCGCGACGACAACGCCAACACCATCTGCTCCCAGATGCTCCTGCTCTCCGCCGAGGACCCCGAGCGGGACATCACTCTCTACATCAACTCACCGGGCGGATCCGTCACCGCCGGCATGGCCATCTACGACACGATGAAGTTCATTCCGAACGACGTCGTCACCGTGGCCACCGGTCTGGCCGCCTCGATGGGACAGTTCCTGCTGTCCTCAGGCACCCCCGGCAAGCGCTTCGCGACCCCCCACGCCCGCATCCTGATGCATCAGCCCTCAGGAGGCATCGGCGGCACCGAGTCAGACGTCCGGATCCAGGCCCAGCTGATCCAGCACATGAAGCAGGTCATGGCGGAGCTGACCGCTGAACAGACCGGTCAGAGCCTCGAGACCATCCTTCGGGACAACGCCCGTGACAAGTGGTTCACAGCGGAGGACGGACTCGAATACGGCTTCTTCGACAAGATCGCCAAGCGGTCTTCCACCGTCTCCGGCGGCGGAGGCATCTGATCCCAGCGTGGGAGAAGACCACCGTCTGCCAGCGTTTCGCACCAGGACCACAGGAGCACATCTGACATGAACCCCTTTGACAATTCGGCACCCGCCCTCCCGGCTGCACGGCCCAGCGCGCCCAGCATGCCGGACTCCCGATACATCCTGCCCTCCTTCGAGGAGCGCACCCCTTACGGATTCAAGCGCCAGGACCCCTATGCGAAGCTCTTCGAGGATCGCATCGTCTTCCTGGGAAGCCAGGTGGACGACGCCTCGGCCGATGACATCATGGCGCAGCTGCTGGTGCTGGAGTCCATGGACTCGGAGCGGGACATCACCCTCTACATCAACTCCCCGGGCGGCTCCTTCACCGCGATGACCGCCATCTACGACACGATGCAGTTCATCCGTCCGCATGTGCAGACGGTCTGCCTGGGCCAGGCGGCCTCCGCCGCCGCGGTCCTGCTCGCCGCCGGCACCCCGGGCAAGCGTCTGGCGCTGCCGAACGCGCGCGTGCTGATCCACCAGCCCGCCGTGGGCGGCACGCAGGGCACCGCCACCGACCTGCAGATCCAGGCCGACGAGGTGCGCCGCATCCGCACCTGGATGGAAGAGGTGCTTGCGGATCTCACCAAGAAGTCCAAGGACGAGATCGCCGAGGACATCGACCGGGACAAGTTCCTCTCCGCCGCAGGTGCTAAGGACTACGGACTGGTGGACGAGGTTCTCGCCTCCCGCAAGCTTCCGGTCTGACCCGGCTGGGCCGGGGGAGGACTCCGGTCCACTGCGTCCCAGCCAGAGATGGCAGCTCCAGCGACGCGCAGCAACGACATATATGACTCGCTCGGGGACGTTCTTCACGGACGTCCCCGACCGTGTCATTGGCCTGACGTACCCTTGGTACGAACCGCCAACCAGTTCTTGAGGGGATTGCACATTCATGGCACGCATAGGTGAGAGCGCAGATCTGCTCAAGTGCTCGTTCTGCGGCAAGAGCCAGAAACAGGTCCGGTACAAGCTGATCGCCGGACCCGGCGTCTACATCTGCGACGAATGCATCGAGCTGTGCAACGAGATCATCGAGGAGTACCTCAACGAGGTGCAGGAGCCCGACGATTTCGAGCTGCCCAAGCCGCGGGAGATCTACGCCTTCCTCGACGAGTACGTGATCGGCCAGGACAAGGCGAAGCGCACCCTCTCGGTGGCGGTGCACAATCACTATAAGCGCATCCAGGCCACCGGATCCGCGAAGAAGACCACCTCCCTGGAGAAGGGTCCGCTGGACGACGTCGAGATCGGCAAGTCCAACATCATGATGGTCGGGCCCACAGGCTCCGGGAAGACCTACCTGGCGCAGTCCCTGGCCCGGAAACTGCAGGTCCCCTTCATCGTCGCTGACGCGACCAGCCTCACCGAGGCCGGATATGTCGGCGAAGACGTGGAGAACATCCTGCTCAAGCTCATCCAGGCTGCCGACGGTGACGTCAAGAAGGCTGAACAGGGCATCATCTACATCGATGAGATCGACAAGATCTCACGCAAGTCCGAGAACCCCTCGATCACGCGCGACGTCTCGGGTGAGGGCGTCCAGCAGGCCCTGCTGAAGATCCTCGAGGGCACCGTGGCCTCGGTGGCTCCGCAGGGCGGGCGCAAGCATCCCCAGCAGGAGTTCATCCAGATCGACACCTCGAACATCTTGTTCATCGTGGCAGGAGCCTTCGCCGGCCTGGAGGAGCTCATCGAATCCCGCGCAGGTCGTAAGGGGATCGGTTTCGGCGCCCCGCTGTCGACGATCACCAAGAGCGAGGCCAGCTACGCTGACGTCGAACCGGAGGACCTGCACAAGTTCGGGCTCATTCCCGAGCTCATCGGTCGCCTCCCGGTGATCGCGACGGTCGAGCAGCTCGACGCCGCCGCGCTCACCGACATCCTCACCAAGCCCCGCAACGCGCTGGTGAAGCAGTACCAGAAGATCTTCGCCATCGACGGGATCGAGCTGGAGTTCACCCCCGAATCCCTCGGAGCCGTGGTGGAGCAGGCCGAGCTGCGCGGCACAGGGGCGCGCGGTCTGCGCTCGATCCTGGAGAACGTGCTCGCGCCGGTGATGTTCGAACTGCCCTCACGCGATGACATCGCCACGGTGACCGTCACCGAGGCCGTGGTGCGCGAAGGTGCCGAAGCTGAGCTGATCACCCTCTCCGAGGCGAAGAAGTTCCGCAAGAAGTCCGCCTGACCCACCCAACCCTTTAACAGCCTGTCTATTTCCTGGACGCGACCTCGGGTGTAGTCTCAGTCACACGTAGTGGCTCAGGCCACATCCAGTGACCGGGCTTCACGCCGGGTGGCGAGAGGTGGAAGTTTCATGGGCGGTTCCCAAGGCACCCCGCGCAGGGGACGGCCGGCACGAGCAGCGGGCGCCGCACTCGCGGCCGCCATCCTGCTGAGCGGTTGTTCGGACGGTGAGGACGTTCCCGTCCTGACCTGGTACATCAATCCGGACGACGGCGGACAGGCGAACCTCGCGCAGCTCTGCACCGAGGAGTCCGAGGGCGCCTACGAGATACAGACCTCGTTGCTTCCTGCCGACGCTCCTTCCCAGCGGGAGCAGCTCGCGCGCCGTCTGGCCGCGAACGACGACTCGCTGGACATCATGTCGTTGGACCCGCCCTTCATCCCTGAGCTGGCGGAGCCGGGATTCCTTGCACCCGTCCCGGAGGACGTCGGCGAACGCACCACCGAGGACACCCTCGAGGGTGCCCTTGCCGGTGCCATGTGGGATGACGAGCTCGTGGCGGTTCCGTTCTGGGCCAACACGCAGCTGCTCTGGTACCGCGAGTCCGTGGTCGAGGAGGCGGGTCTTGATATGGACGAGCCGGTCACCTGGGACCAGGTCATCGAGACCGCTCTGGAGCAGGACAAGCTCCTCGGAGTCCAGGGCACTCGGGCCGAGTCCATGACGGTCTGGCTCAATGCGCTGGTCGAGTCCCAGGACCAGTCGATCCTGGAGAACCCCGAGGCGCCCGCTGCGGAGCTGGAGACCAATCTGGACACCGAGCCTGGAGTGCGGGCCTCGGAGATCATCTCGGAGATCGGGTCCGAGGGCCTTGCGGGGCCGGGCGTCGCCTCGATGGACGAGAACCAATCGATGCTGCTCTTCCAGCGGGACGAGGGCTCCTTCATGGTGAACTGGCCCTTCGTCTGGGCGGCGACGAAGGCCGCCGCGGACGAGGGTGCGGTGGATGAGGAGCTCGTGGATGACATCGGCTGGGCCCAGTACCCCCGGGTCGATGAGGACACCCCCTCAGCGCCGCCGCTGGGCGGCATCAACCTCGCCGTGGGCGCCGATTCCGAGAATCAGGAGCTGGCCTTCGAGGCCATCGAGTGCATCGTGCAGCCGGAGAACCAGACCGAGTACTTCATCACCAACGGCAACCCTCCGTCCTCGGAGGCCGCCTATGACGATCCGACGCTCGAAGACGAGTATCCGATGGCCGACGCCATCCGTGAGGCGCTGGAGAACGCGGCCCCGCGGCCGCAGACGCCCTTCTACAACGAGATCTCCATCGCGATTCAGCAGGAGTACACACCCATCGCGGGGGTCAGCGCCGAGCGGACTCCCACGCAGACCGATTCCTTCATCGTTGAAGTGCTCAGAGGGGAGCGCCTCCTGTGACAACCGCACCAGAAACCCCGCGGCGGCAGAAGCGCGAAGCCGCAGGATCCTCAGCCGCCAGGCCCGCCAGCCGCAAGAACGGCAACGGCGGGAAGCGGACCAACCGAGCGAAGTCAGAAGCGCGGCTGGGGTGGCTCATCGCGGGACCTGCGTTCTTCATCATGCTCGCGGTCACCGCATATCCCATCGCTCAGGCCATCTACGACTCCCTGTTCTCCTTCCGCCTGACGGCCCCGGATGAGCGTTCCTTCGTATTCCTGCAGAACTACATGACGATCCTCTCCGACACGGAGGTGTTCTGGCGGGCGCTGCTGGTGACCTTGCTGGTCACCGTGGTCACCGTCGCCGTCGAGCTGGTCCTCGGCTTCGGGCTCGCGCTGGTGATGCACAAGGCGCTGAAGCGGATCCGTGGCGCGCTGCGCACCGCGATCCTGGTTCCCTACGGCATCATCACCGTGGTCTCCGCCTTTGCCTGGTACTACATGTTCGACATCAACTCGGGCTTCGTGAACGGCTGGTTCGGCTGGGTTCCCGGCATCGACAGCGACCTTGACTGGTTCGCCAACTTCGGCACAGCGATCACCATCATCATGGCCTCCGAGATCTGGAAGACCACCCCCTTCATCGCCCTGCTGCTGCTGGCGGGCCTGGCCCAGGTCCCCGATGAGCTCGTGGAAGCCTCCAAGGTCGACGGTGCCCGCTGGCGCCAGCAGATGACCCGGGTGATCCTGCCCAATATGAAGGCTGCGATCATGGTCGCGGTGCTCTTCCGAGCACTGGACGCCTTCCGAATATTCGACAACGTCTTCATCATGACCAATGGCGCCGCGGGCACGGAAGTGCTCTCGCTGCTGGCCTATCGAACCTCCATCGGACGGTTGGAGATCGGACTGGGCTCCGCGGTCTCGGTCATCCTCTTCATCTGCGTGCTGCTGATCTGTGTCATCGCGATCAAGGGGTTCAAGGTCGATCTCGCCAGCGGCACCGACTCCAAGGGAGGTAAGTAGAGATGGCCTCCAACGGCAAGCTCACTGGAAAGCAGCGCCTGGGATGGACGGTGCTGACGATCGTCGTCCTGGTCTATGCACTCTTCCCGGTGGCCGCGATCCTGGCCACCAGCTTCAAGACCCCGGCGGACCTCGGCAACGCCTCCTTCCTGCCGGGCAGCCCCACCTGGGAGAACTACGAGATGATCCTGTTCGGGGATGCTCAGGGACTGTTCCTCACCGCCCTGCGCAACTCCATCGGCATCACCTTGATCGCCACATTCATCGCCGTGGTGCTTGCCACTCTGTGTGCCTACGCCATCGCGCGGCTGGACTTTCCGGGCAAGAAGATCATCCTCGGATCCGCGCTGGCGGTGTCGGTCTTCCCGGTGATCTCGGTGGTCATCCCGCTGTTCAACCTGTGGCGCAACATCGGACTCTATGACACCTGGCTCGGTCTGATCATCCCGTATCTGTCACTGACCCTGCCGATCTCCATCTGGACGCTCGCCGCGTTCTTCCGGCAGATCCCCTGGGATCTCGAACAGGCGGCACAGGTAGACGGGGCCACCCAGTGGCAGGCCTTCCGCCGGGCGATCGTGCCGCTGGCCATGCCTGGTGTCTTCACCACCGCGATCATCGCGTTCTTCATCGCCTGGAACGACTTCGTCTATGGGATATCCCTGACCTCCACCGAAGCGGCCAGACCCGTCCCCGCGGCGCTGGCCTTCTTCACCGGTGCCTCCCAGTTCGAGGAACCTACCGGCGCAATCTCCGCGGCTGCCATCGTCGTGACCATCCCCGTCGTCGTCCTGGTGCTGCTCTTCCAGCGCCAGATCGTCTCCGGACTGACCCAGGGCGCCGTCAAGGGCTGAGTAGATAAGGACTCCACTGAAATGTCATCCATCACGCTTCAGAATCTCGTCAAGAAATACGATGACGGCTTCCCCGCCGTCAACGACATCTCCATCGACATCGAGGACGGCGAGTTCGTCATCCTGGTCGGGCCCTCCGGCTGCGGCAAGTCCACGTTGCTGCGGATGATCGTGGGTCTCGAGGACATCACCGAGGGCGATCTGCTGATCGGCGGGGAGCGCGTCAATGAGAAGGCACCGCGCGAACGCAACCTTGCCATGGTGTTCCAGAGCTACGCGCTGTACCCGCACCTGACGGTCTACGAGAACATCGCGTTCCCGATGCGGCTGACCAAGGGACAGTTCACCAAGGCGCAGATCGATGAGAAGGTTCAGCATGCTGCGACCATGCTCGAGCTGACCGAGCACCTGGATCGCAAGCCTGCGAACCTCTCGGGTGGTCAGCGACAGCGCGTGGCCATGGGCCGCGCGATCGTCCGCGACGCTGACGCATTCCTCTTCGATGAGCCGCTCTCGAACCTCGACGCCAAGCTGCGCGGACAGATGCGCGCCGAGATCGCGCGCCTCCAGCGTGAACTCAACACCACCAGCGTCTATGTCACCCACGACCAGACCGAGGCCATGACTCTGGGGGACCGCGTGGCCGTGCTGAAGAAGGGGGTGCTGCAACAGATCGCCTCCCCGCGAGAGCTCTACGAACAGCCGGCCAATCTCTTCGTCGCCGGATTCATCGGCTCACCGTCGATGAACTTCCTGCCCGGCACGGTGGAGGGCAACGTGTTCTCCACACCGCTGGGGAAGATCGAGATCCCGGACCGGGCCGCCAAGGCCGGCGCCGGCCGGGAAATCGTGCTCGCCGGCATCCGCCCGGAGTTCTTCGAGGACGCGACTCAGCTCAGTGAGGTCCAGCTGTCCAAGGGGACCACCTTCACCGCAGAGATCAGTCACAGCGAGTGGATGGGCAATGAGCAGTACGCCTATGTCTCCTACGAGACGGACGAACGGGTGCAGGAGACGCTGCGAAACCTGGCTGAGGAGATGGACGCCGACGAACTGCGCACCCAGCTGGTGGTAGAAGTCGATGCGACCTCGCGGTTCCGCAGCGGCGACACGGCCGAGCTCTGGCTCGACACCCGCCGGATGCACCTCTTCGACCCCGGCACGGGCGAGAACCTCACCCGGGACGAGGAAGCTGGGGCCGAGCTGACTCGAGAGGCGCGCGAGGATCGACGCCGCGACGCGGAGCACTTCGCCGCGGTCAAGGAGTCCTAGCCTTCGCGCCGACGACAAAAGACCCAGGCTCCGCCGCCCGTTGTCCGGTCCGGCATCTCAGACTGATGACTGAAGACCATATCGCCGGCCGAGCCCGGGGTGCTAAGTTGTTCGCAGACAAACCAACTGGTCAGAGGGCATCGGCGACGTCGTCGGCTGCCCTCTGCCCCGCGACCGTGAGGTCAAGAGTGGAGCTGAGACTATGAGCACCGTCCCCGAAGAGCTTCAGTACAGTGCAGACCACGAGTGGATCGCGACCACCGCGGACCCGAGCGTGGTCCGTGTCGGCATCACAGATTTCGCCCAGGATGCCCTCGGCGAGGTGGTCTACGTGGAGCACGCGGAGGTGGGCGCCACCGTCGCCTCCGGCGATGTGGTCGGCGAGGTCGAGTCCACCAAGTCGGTCTCCGACATCTACGCCCCGGTGGCAGGCGAGATCACAGCCGTGAACACCGATCTCGATGCGAACCCCGGGGCGGTGAACTCCGAGCCCTATGCTTCGGGCTGGCTGTTCGAGGTCAGGCTGGCCGAGAGCTCAGGCCTCGACTCCCTGCTCTCTGCCGAGGACTATAAAAACCAAGTAGGCTGAAGGCCGCCAGCAGACGGGCCGGCGAGAGGAGGCGACGTGGAGACTACTCGTGAGAATGACAACGTTCACAGTGCAGCGGAGACGACGAGTATCTCGCTGCCTCCAGTGGAGGCACAGGCGGGGGAGCCCCAGCTCTCCGAGGATGATCAGCAGGCCATCGCCGCGCTGCCTCGCAACTCTGCGCTGCTGATCGCGCACACCGGGGCGAACCAGGGTGCGCGGTTCCTCCTGGATCAGGACCTGACACGTGTGGGTCGGCACCCGGAGGCGGACATCTTTCTGGATGACGTGACCGTCTCGCGGCGCCACGTCGAGCTCCACCGGGAGGGGAAGGGGTTCCAGGTCAAGGATCTGGGCAGCCTCAACGGCACCTACGTCAATCATGACCGTGTCGACCAGTATCGGCTCAGAGCCGGCGACGAGGTCCAGATCGGCAAGTTCCGGCTGACCTTCTACTCCGGGTCCAGAGATTCCGACTGACCGGTGAACCAAAATGCCAGGGCGCAGAGCACGGGCACGTTATCCTGAGGCTGATTTCGATCCTTCCCCGATGCCCGAAAGAGGATACGCAGTGAGTGCTTCCCCAGCGCCGAGGCCGAAACCGGCCGCGACCTCACCGGAACCTGCCACCACGCATGTGTTCACGATCTCCGAGGTGCTGCGCGAGCTGCAGAAGGAGTTCCCGGACCTGACGGCCTCCAAGCTGCGCTTCCTGGAGGAGCGGGACCTGGTGGAGCCGGCCCGCACCGCCTCGGGGTATCGCAAGTACTGCGCCGCGGACGTCGAGCGGCTGCGCTTCATCCTCGCGCTGCAGCGGGACCGGTACATGCCGCTGGACGTCATCAAGCAGACCATGGACGCCATCGACTCCGGCGAGACCCCGGAGGCACTGCCGCAGGCGGCCCCGGTCGGGCCCCGCGAGGTCACCGATGAGATGGCCGCGCAGATCACCGGGCGGATCCGTCCCATGTCCCGCAAGGAGCTCCGCGCGCATTCCGGCGCAACCCGCGGGATGCTCGACACCTTGGAGAAGTTCCGCATCATCGCAGCCGACGCCGAGGGCAACTACAGCCACCACGACCTCAAGGCGGTCAGGGCCGTCCGTGTGCTCGCGCGCTATGGACTCGAGCCCAAACACCTGGCGAACATTCGCCGCTCCGCGGACAATGAGCTGGACCTGATCGCGCGAGCCATGGCCCCGCACGCTGCACGCAAAGACACTGCGGCCCGGGCGCGGGTCGCGGAGTCCTCCAAAGAGATGCTGCAGTGCCTCAAGGACCTCCGCGCCTCGATCATGGACACCTCGGTGGAACAGCTGGACAAGAACTGACTTAGACTTGGACCATGGAGAGCCAGCTGGTCCCGCTGGATGTCGTGGGGGTTCGTATCGAACTCCCATCGAAACAGCCTGTGGTCGTGCTTCGCGGCGCTGAACCCGGACTGGAGAACCTCCATGTCGCGGTCCTGGTGGGGCCTGCCGAGGCCAACGCCGTGGCCATGGCCATGGAGAAGAAGGTGCCCCCGCGGCCGATGACCCATGATCTGCTCGCCGAGGTGATGACCCGCCTGGGCTCGGGCGTGAGGTCCGTGGAGATCAGCATGCTGGACTCCTCCACCTATCGGGGAACCATCACCCTGGGCAGCGGGCGCAGCTTCGACGCCCGGGCCTCCGATGCCATCGCGGTGGCGGTGCGAGTCCAGTGTCTGGTCACCATGGAACGAGAAATGCTGACCCGCGTGGGAATCACCCCGCGGACCGAGGCCACCGGACAGCGGCCCATCTCCGAGGATGAGATCAAGGAGTTCCGGCGCTTCCTGGAGGACGCCGAGCCGGAGGACTTCCAGTGAGATCCAGGCGGCTGACTAGTGGAATCTCACGACACGCCGTAGAGTAAATTCGAATGTCTTTGACCCCTGGCGGCTGCGGCAATACCGTCAAGGGACAAGGTTTCCGCATGCATGGCCCGGGTCGCTCAATGGACTCAGGGACGCGCGTTCCCCGCGGAGTCCAGCACCTCAGGAGGGTACCAGGTGGGTCCAGAATCGCACGCGGACGCTGAGCGCATCCGGCCCGGGCAGGCTGCTGCCCAGCAGCCGCTGTTCAGCGACGGCCTGCCCGAGCTGGACGAGGAGCTCGGCTACCGCGGACCGGTGGCCTGCGCCGCCGCCGGGATCACCTATCGTCAGCTCGACTATTGGGCCAGGACCAAGCTGGTGCAGCCCTCCATGCGCAATGCCTCCGGATCCGGTTCCGCGCGGCTCTATTCCTTCCGCGACGTGCTGGTGCTCAAGGTCGTCAAGCGGCTCCTCGACACCGGCGTCTCGCTGCAGCAGATCCGCACCGCCATCGAACACCTGCGTGAGCGCGGCGTGGATGACCTGGCGCAGATCACCCTGATGTCCGACGGCGCCTCGGTCTACGAATGCACCTCCGCCGACGAGGTCATTGACCTGGTCCAGGGCGGACAGGGCGTCTTCGGGATCGCCGTGGGCCGCGTCTGGCGCGAGGTCGAGGGAAGCCTGGCAGAGCTTCCCCGCGAGCGGACCGAGCCCGAGCCGTCCCCGCTGAATCCCGAGCTCGAGGCAGCCCCGGACGAGCTCGCGCAGCTGCGCGCGCGGCGTCGCTCCCAAGCCTCCTAGACGCTTCCACTGCACGTTGAGGGGCGGGTTCTCCGAGCAGCTGAGGCCGCAAAAGCCCCTGACCACTCGGAAGATCCGCCCCTCAACGGCGCAGGGTGGGGTCAGAGCAGCTGTTTGAGCAGCTGATCGAAGGACTTCGCCAGGTCCCTGACCTGGTCACCGGGCCAGTGGTGCACCGGATAGGCAGCCCCCTGGATCTGCTGCCAGAAGGGATTCTCCTCCAGCACCGGGAGCATCAGCTTGTCCTTGTAGAGCCGCTCCATCTCGAGCAGGCGGTACTCATGCTCGGTGGAGTCGGCACGGGCACGGTTGACCACGACGCCGGCGGACTTCAGCTGCGGCGCGTACTCGTTGGAGAACATCCTGATGGCTCGCATCGTGCGTTCAGTGCCGGCCACCGAGAACAGGCTCGGCTCGGCGACCAGAAGCACACCGTTCGACGCCGCCCAGCCGATCCGGGTCAGTCCCGCCAGGGAGGGCGGGCAGTCCACGAGGACCAGGTCATAGCCGGACACCCGCTCGAGGAGGGTGCGCAGTCGGCGCATGTCTCGAGGACGGATGTCGGGCCGGTCAAAGGTAGCGGAGAGGGCGGACCCCACGATCACATCAAGCTTCGCGGTGGACTGCTGCTCCTCGGGGAGCAGGTCCACCCACCCGGAGCGCACGACATGCTCGCTGAGCGTGGCGCGCTTGGCGTCGCGCAGCAGCGCCCCGGCTTCGGTGCCGCTGCCGCGTTTCACCGCCAGCCCCGTGGTGGAATCAGCATGGGGATCCAGGTCGACGACGAGGGTCCGCACCCCCTGCTGGAGGGCGGCCGAAGCCAGACCCATGGTGACCGAGGTCTTACCGACCCCGCCTTTCAGGCTGGAAACGCTCAAGATCTGCACGGTACCCATCATAGGGATGATCGGGACTGTTGCTCACCCCGGCGCTCCGCGCGGCGAGGTTCAGCCGATCTTCATCTCGCCCATCTCGTCCCATCCCTGGCCCTCGACCTGGCGGGAGATGATCTTCGGAGTGGAGACCAGCGCCTGGGCCATGGCGCCATCAGAGCTCACGGCCCGCTGGAAGTGTGCGGACTCCACGTGCGGGCCCGCGGCGTCGTCGTCGAAGGCTTCGATCAGCACGTATTCATCGGGGTCCTCGATGCTGCGTGACCAGTCGAACCACTTGTTGCCCGGCTCTGCCCGGGTCGCTTCGGTGAACTCGCGAGTGATGTCGGGCCACTGGTCGGCGAGCTCGGGCTTGACCTGAAATTTCACGACGATGAGGATCATGTTCTCTCCTGGGGGATGGGTGGGGGGTGCTTGCGGGATGTGTCTGGGGAGCTGGCCCGTAGGATTGCCCCATGGCCAATTATGACCTCTCCATCATCGGTTCCGGCTCCGGGAACTCCCTGATCACATCCTTCTGGGATGACAAGCGCGTCGTGCTGGCGGACAAGGGCTCCGGCGGGACGGGAGCATTCGGAGGGACCTGCCTGAACGTGGGGTGCATCCCCACGAAGATGTTCGTGCGGCCCGCGGCGGTGGCCCGTGGCCCTGAAGAGGCGGCTCGGCTCAACGTCACCCAGCAGACCACTGCGGTGGACTGGCCTGCCATGCGGGACCGCATCTTCTCCCGCATCGACGCGATCTCCTCAGGAGGCCGGCAGTATCGCGAGGAGCTCGAGCATGTGGACCTCGTGGCCGAGAAGGTCGCGCTCACCGGGGACTTCAGTGAGGCGCCCTTCGCCTTCGTCTCCGAATCGGGCGTCCGAGCCGAGGCGGACCGCATGGTGATCGCGGCCGGATCGCGCCCGCAGCTGCCCCAGGTGCCCGGCATGGACCTTCCTGGAGTGCACACCTCGGACACCATCATGCGGATCGAGGAGCGGCCGGAGAGGATCCTGGTCCTGGGCGGTGGCTATATCGCCTGCGAGTTCGCCGGCGTCTTCTCGGCCTTCGGCACCGAAGTCATCCAGGTCAACCGCAGCCAGGGGCTGATGAGTGCTCTGGACGCGGACATCTCAGCAGCCTATTCGGTCCAGGCCGAGCAGAACTGGACCGTGCACTATGAGCGCACGGTCACCAGCGTCACCGAGCGCGAGGGCGGGCTGCGCGTGGAGCTGGTCACCTCCGACGGTCGGGTCGAGGATCATGACGTGGACCTGGTCCTGGTCGCCATCGGACGCACTCCGAACACCGATCTCGTCGGGGCAGCCGAGGTGGGCCTCGACCTGCACCCCGACGGACGCCTGGCAGTGGACGAATATCAGCGGGTCCTGAGGCAGGGGCAGCCCGTTGAGGGCCTCTACGCCCTCGGGGACATCAGCTCCCCGGCCATGCTCAAGCATGTGGCCAATCAGGAGGCCCGCGTGGTCGCCCACAACCTGGAGCACCCGGATCGGATGCGCCCTTCCCGGCACGAGGCGATCCCCTCGGCCATCTTCTCCTTCCCGGAGATTGCTCAGGTGGGACTCACCCAGGCGCAGGCCGCCGACGCTGTGGGTGCGGAGAACCTGACCACGAAGATCCAGAAGTACGGGGACACCGCCTATGGCTGGGCGATGGAGGACGGACACGGCATCTTCAAGGTCATCGCCGATCGCCGCAGCGGCCGGATCCTCGGCGCCCATGTCCTGGGGTATCAGGCGTCGAACCTCATCCAGCCGGTCATCCAGGCGATGAGCTTCGGGGTGGATGCCTATACCGCGGCGCGCGGCCAGTATTGGATCCATCCGGCGCTGATGGAGGTCACCGAGAACGCCCTGCTGGGCCTTGAGGTTCCCATCCCTGAGGACGCCCCGATCTGATCCTCTCCGCTCCGCACGAGCACCTCCAGGAATGGAATCCCGGTGCCGCCAGTTGGCACGGATGAAGCACGATCGACAGCACGCGATATGACCGATCCGTCCGCAGGGGCATGCCGCCCCTGCATCGAAAGGAGCCCGATATGGCTGAACGCGTAGATTTCTGGTTCGACCCGCTGTGCCCCTTCGCGTGGGTGACCTCCCGGTGGATCCTCGAGGTGGAGCAGGTCCGCGATGTCGAGGTGCACTGGAACGTGATGAGCCTGGGCGTGCTCAATGAGGACAAGAATCCCTCTCCGGCAGAGGACCCCGAGCAGCTCGCCCGGTGGATCCCCGCCCGCACCGCAACGGCCGTCGCGCTGAAGCACGGCGAGGACAAGGTCGGTGAGTTCTACACGGCCGTGGGCACGGAAGTCCACAACAACGGCAACCGGGACTTCGAGTCGGCCACGCTCAACGCGCTGCGCGCGGTGGGGCTGGAGGAGGAGCTCCTGGCCGATGCCAAGACCGACAAGAACGACGCCGAGATGCGCGCCTCCCATGGTCGGGGCATCGCCATGGTGGGTCAGGATGTCGGCACCCCGATCGTCGCCTTCCAGGGCACCGCGTTCTTCGGGCCCGTGCTCACCCGCATCCCCCGCGGCGAGGAGGCCGGAAAGGTCTTCGACGGCGCCGTTGCGCTGGCGGAGTACCCCTACTTCTTCGAGCTCAAGCGCTCACGGACGGAATCCCCGGTCTTCGACTGATCGGCGACCTCGACTCCAGGCGCACTTGTGAGAACGCCGGTGAAGGCACGGCCTTCACCGGCGTTCTGCTGCGCGCGGGACTCCGGGGTTCGCTGTCCCGTGGCTCAGCAGCACCTCAGCAGCAGCTCAGCAGCAGCTCAGGAGCGGCTCGGGCGAGGAACAGGAACCTTGGGGCGGCCGGTCTACTCCTCGCGGATGACCTTGTGCTGAGCGGCCTGCGCCACGGGCCGGACGACCACCTGATCCAGGTTCACATGGTGGGGGAGCGTGACGGCGGAGGCGATGACCTCAGCGATGTCCTCGGCCACCAGCGGGTTCTTCACCCCGCGGTAGACAGCCTCTGCGGCCGCGGCGTCCCCGCGGAGCCGCTTCGCGCTGAACTCTTCGGTGTGCACCATGCCCGGCAGCACCTCGATGACCCGGATGTTGTGCTCGGCCTCCTCCAGGCGCAGCGCGCCGGTCAGCGCGTGCTCGCCGAACTTCGCCGCGTTGTAACCGCCGCCGCCCTCGTAGGGGTCGAGCGCCGCGGTGGAGGTGACATTGAGGATCGTCCCCTCCCCGTGGGCGCGCAGCATCGGAATGAAGGCGCGGATCATGTTCAGCGGGCCCAGCACATTGACCTCGTACATCCAGCGCCAGTCCTCCGCGTGCCCCTCCGCCACCGTGTCCATCCCCAGGGCGCCGCCGGCGTTGTTGATCAGCGTGTCGATCCCGCCGGCCGCCGTGACCTCGGCCAGGGCGGCGCTGACCTGCTCCGGGTCAGTCACATCACAGATGAGCGGAATGATCCCCTCCTGCTCGGCGAGACTCTCCAGCTTCTCGGCCCTGCGGGCGACGGCGAAAACCCGCCACCCCTCGGTGGTCAGCCGGTGCGCCGTGGCCGCGCCGATGCCGGAGGAGGCGCCTGTCACCAGCGCGCTGCGAGGAGATACATCAGTCTGAATCATGAGGACAGCCTAGTGAGGCCAGGGCGGAGGCACCACGTCCGGGTCGAATGGTGAGACGAGGATGCTCAGGTCCTGGGGGAGCGACCGGGCAGACCCAGACGGTCCAGGACCAGCTGGCGGGTCGGTCCCATATCGCGGGGATCCCAGACGCTGTGGCGGGCGCCGCGCCCCCACAGCACCGTCTCCCGGAGATCCTGGGACAGGTTCTCGCGGCGCTCCACCAGGGCGCGGCGGACGTCTCCCGCGCCCCAGACGTACCGATGTCCCTCCGGCGCGTCCTCGAGTCTGGCAGCGGGCTCTCCCAAGGTGCGCAGCGCCCAGGTGTGGGCGAGTCCGGGCCGTGCGGCATCGGCGAGGGCCATCGAGCCGTAGAACCGTCCGTTGAGGTCGATCAGATGTGGCGTGCCATGCTCATCGAGCAGGAACTGCAGCTCCACAAGGCCCTCCCATCCGATGTCGCTGAGCAGAGCTTCGGCACGGCTGGCCAGCGCTGAGTCCACGGGCACGGTGTGGGCGCGCGTGGAGACCCCGTTGGGAGTGGGGTAGACCCGTGAACTGACCTGCTGCACCCGCCCGTCCAGGCGCCCGCGGTGGAACAGGCCCACCAGGGCGCTCAGGGATCCGTCGATGGGCTTCTGCAGGACGGCGCGGGCACCGCTGGCGGTGATGCGGTCCAGCTGCCCGAGAGCCTCCTGGGGTCGATCGAAGCGCTGCGCCTCGATCCGGTGCGGCCGGGTCTGCCCGGGGCTCCAGTGCTCTCTGCATTTCACGACCACCGGTCCGATCCAGAAGCGCAGGGCCTCAGGCGTGCCCGCGACCGTGCGCGGTGCTGCCAGTCCTGCCCGCGCCGCCGCTTCGGCCAGCTCCAGCTTGTCCAGCGCCGTGCGGACCGCGCTCGCACGGGGATGGGCGACCGGAGCCGGGATCTGGTCGCGGAACTCCGCGAGGGCGGCCATCCAATCGTCTCCGGCGCCGAAGACGATGTCATAGCGGCCGCTGCGCACGGCCTCCTGCACTCCGGACACGAAGGCGGAACCATCACCACGGGGGCGGGCGACCACGTGGCGGTGCGCGCAGGCGTTCGAGGCGGTGACCATTCCGGCACCGTCGGGAGTGCCCACACCGACTGTCCACCCTGCGCTGTTCAGGGCCCGGACGGCCGCCAGCGCGCCCCGGTCACGGGCCGTGCTGACGATGAGTGCGCGGCGATCCTCCACGTCTTCGACTCTACCAATCGTTCACCTCCCGTTCACCGAGGCGACGCGGGTTAGGCTTTGACGCGCCAGACACCACAGCACAGAACACACGAGGGATGATCATGTTCGGGCGAACGCGATGAGCCGACGCGGAGGCGGGGCAGACGGCGCAGGGAGATCGGGAGGCTGGAGCGTCTCGCGCGCCGCGCTGGTCGTGACCGCGCTGACCGCCGCCTCCACCCTGCTGGGTCTGCTGCGCGACGTCGTCATCGCGGCGGTCTATGGCGCCGGCGCGCAGCTCGACGCGTATCTCGTCGCCCAGGGGCTGATGAGCATCGTGCTGGGGCTGGTGGCCGATGCGGTCTCCCGCTCCGCGACCCCCCGTGTCGCGCGTGAGGCCGCGGGGGAGACCGGCCAGTGCCGCGGCCACCGCGGGTTCGACGTGGCGCTGACGGTGACGCTGGTGGTGCTGGGACTCGCCGCGGTGATCGTGGGTCTGCTGGCGGGCCCGGTGACCTCGCTCATCGCCCCCGGCTTCAGCGCGGAGCAGTCAGACGTCGCGGCCTCGCTGACCCGGGTCATGCTCCTGGCCACAGTGCTGGTCGCGGGCACGGACATGATCGCCTCCCTGGTGCAGGCGCACGGCCGGTTCGCCTGGTCCTCCCTGGAGGGCGTGCCCTTCAACATCATCATGATCCTCGCCGCCTCGCTCTTCGGACCCGAGCACGGGGTCCTCGCGCTCGCGGTCGGATTCGTGGTCGGTTCAGCCGCGCGGCTGGGCATGCAGCTGCCGCCCGTGCGTCGGCTGCGCATCCCGCTGCGTGCGCGGGTCAGTCTGCGCGACCCCGGTTTCCTCGAGATCGCCCGGTTGGTCCCGCCCATGCTCGTCGGCACCGCAGTGGTCAACGTGAACACCCTGGTGGACCGCGCCGTGGGCTCGACCCTCCAGGACGGAGCCATCACGGCGCTCTCCTTCGGGTGGCGACTGATCCACCTGCCCGAGACGCTGGTCATCACCGCACTGCTGGTGCCGCTCTATCCTGCGATCAGCGCGGCCGCCGCCGACCGGGGCGAGGTGCGCCGCCTGGTCCGGCAGGGGATGTCGGTCATGGTCACGGTGCTCACTCCGCTGGCCGTGGTGCTCGTGCTCGCCGCGCGGCCGGTGGTCGATCTGGCCTTCGGGCACGGCGTCTTCGATGCGGACGCGGTCACCGACACCGCGATCGCCGTCTCCTGGTACGCCCCGGCGCTCCTCGCCCTGGGTTGTCGGCAGATCGTGGTGCGAGCCTCCTACGCCGTCGGCGACTCCGTCTCTCCCGTGGTGGTGGCGGTCCTGGCCATGGTGGTCAACGTCGTCGGAGACATCCTGCTGGCCCCGGTCATGGGGATCGCGGGGATCGCAGCGGCCACCACGGCCTCCCTGGTGCTGGCGGCGGTGCTGAACATGTGGCTGCTGCACGCCAGGCACCGGGGGATCGACCTGCGGGCCGCCTCCGGCCTGCTGGGCCGAGCCGTCCTGCTGGGCTTCCTCGCGCTCGGCGCGGGCTATGCGCTCTCCACGGCGCACTGGATGCCGGGCAATCTGATGCCCGTCGGGGCTGGACCGGGCGCCACCGCGTCCTCGGCGGCTCTCGGCGCAGTGCTCATCGCCGCCGTGGTGGCAGGGGTCTACGTGCTCGGGCTCCTCCTGCTGCGTGCCCCAGAGCGGTGGGTCCTGACCCGCGCCGTCAACCTGCTGCGTCGCAGCCGCTGAGCCTCCGCGCTCGCAGAGACTCGGGTCATCGGGTGCGGGCCGCAGTCGCCTTCGTGAAAGAATGGCCCAATGGCTGAACAGATCACGGGCACAGACGCGCCCGTCATGACCCCCGACGTGCCCGAGAAGCCGGCCCTGGAGGGCCTGGAGGAGAAGCTCCACGCCGCCTGGCAGGCGGAGGAGATCTACCACTTCAACGAGGACACCGAGCGCGCCCAGGTGTACTCCATCGACACGCCGCCGCCCACCGCCTCAGGCTCGCTGCATGTGGGACATATGTTCTCCTACACCCAGACTGACGTCATGGCCCGCTTCATGCGCATGTCCGGCAAGAACGTGTTCTACCCGCTGGGCTGGGACGACAACGGGCTGCCCACCGAGCGACGGGTGCAGAACTACTACGGCGTGCGCTGTGATCCCGCGCAGCCCTACGACCCGGACTACACCCCGCCGGAGAAGCCCGCAAAGAATCAGCGGGACTGGGACGCGATCAGCCGGGCCAACTTCATCGAGCTGTGCGAGACCCTCACCGTGGAGGACGAGAAGATCTTCGAGGATCTCTTCTCCCGCCTCGGCCTCTCCGTGGACTGGCGCCAGACCTACCGCACCATCGACGACGACTCGCGCGCCGCCTCCCAGCGTGCCTTCCTGCGCGACGTCCGCGCGGGCAACGCCTACACCGCGCAGGCCCCCACCCTGTGGGACATCACCTTCCGCACGGCAGTGGCCCAGGCCGAGCTCGAGGCCAAGGACCACCCCGGCGCCTATCACCGCTACCCCTTCACCGTGAAGGACACCGGCGAGGAGGTCTTCATCGAGACCACCCGCCCCGAGCTGCTGCCCTCCTGCGTGGCGCTGGTCGCCCATCCTGAGGACGAGCGCTACCAGCACCTCTTCGGCAAGACTGTGGTCTCCCCGCTCTTCGGCGTGGAGGTCGAGGTCAAGGCGCATCGCCTGGCCCAGCCTGACAAGGGCTCCGGCGTGGCGATGATCTGCACCTTCGGGGATATGACCGACGTGACCTGGTGGCGTGAGCTGCAGCTGCCCACCCGCGCGCTGATCGGCCGCGATGGCCGCTTCTCCCGCGAGGCCCCGGAATGGATCACCTCCGAGGCCGGGGTCCAGCGCTACGAGCAGCTGGCCGGCAAGACCGTGCACTCCGCCAAGGAGGCCGTGGTGGAGCTGCTCAAGGCGGAGGATCTGCTCGACGGCGAGCCCAAGAAGATCACCCACGCCGTGCACTTCTACGAGAAGGGTGACAAGCCGCTCGAGGTCGTCACCTCCCGCCAGTGGTACATCCGCAACGGCGGCCGAGACGCCGCCCGGCGCGAGAAGATGCTCGCCCGCGGCAAGGAGATCTCCTGGCATCCGGCGTTCATGCGCTCCCGCTATGAGAACTGGGTGGAGGGACTCAACGGCGACTGGCTGGTCTCCCGGCAGCGCTTCTTCGGCGTGCCGATCCCCGTCTGGTACCCGTTGAACGCTGACGCCGAGCCCGACTATGAGAGCCCGCTGCTCCCCGAGGAGTCGCTGCTTCCGGTAGACCCGACCTCGCAGGTTCCGGCCGGCTATGCGGAGTCCCAGCGCGGCGTCGCGGGCGGGTTCATCGGCGAAGCCGATGTGCTGGACACCTGGGCGACCTCGGCCATCACCCCGCACATCGCGGGCCGCTGGGAGAAGGACAACGACTTCTTCAACAAGGTCTTCCCGTTCGACCTGCGTCCGCAGGGCCACGACATCATCCGCACCTGGCTCTTCGCCTCTGCGGTCCGCGCAAACTCGCTCAACGATTCCGTGCCGTGGACCAATGCTGCGATCTCGGGCTGGATCCTGGACCCGGACCGCAAGAAGATGTCCAAGTCCAAGGGCAACGTGGTGGTCCCTACCGAGCCGCTGGAGCAGTTCGGCTCCGACGCGGTGCGCTACTGGGCGGCCTCGGCGAAGCTGGGTGCAGACACCGCCTATGAGGTGGCGCAGATGAAGATCGGGCGCCGACTCTCGATCAAGCTGCTCAACGCCTCGAAGTTCGCGCTGAACCTCGGCGTCACCGAAGGCCACGTGATCACCGACGACGCCGAAGCCTCAGTTCTCACCGAGGCCCTGGACCGTGCCCTGGTCGCCGAGCTGCGCACCGTGGTGGAACAGGCGACCAAACACTTCAACGACTACGACTATGCCCGCGCGCTGCAGCTGGTGGAGTCCTTCTTCTGGTCCTTCACCGACGACTATGTGGAGCTGGTCAAAGACCGCGCCTATGGTTCACGCGGTGAGCAGGCGCAGGCCTCCGTGCTGGCCGCGCTGGCGACCACGCTGGATTCGCTGCTGCGACTCTTCGCACCGATCCTGCCCTTCGTCACAGATGAGGTCTGGCGCTGGTGGCGCCGGGGATCGGTCCACTCCACGCAGTGGCCCACCGCTGCCGGACTGGAGTCAGTGCAGGGTTCCGCAGGAATGCTGGACTCGGTGGCACAGGTCCTCTCCGGGCTGCGCAAGGTGAAGTCCGAGGCCAAGGTCAAGCAGCGCACCGAGGTGATCAGCGCTCGGGTGACCGCGCCGAAGCACACGCTCTCGCACATCGAGGCGGCCCTTGGCGACGTCCAGGCCGCCACGCGATCCCGGTCCCTGGAGCTCGTCGCACAGACCGAAGCCGTGCAGCACGTCGTGGTCACCGAGGTCCAGCTGGTTGAGGAGGAGCAGCCCTCCCAGGTCTGAGCTCAGTGCACCCGCTGGGCGCGCCGCATCTTCCGCATGGTTCACAGCTCGCATGGCCGCCGAGCGAAGCGTCCACGCCTCAGGAACGTGCGCTCAGTCGTTCTCCTCGTTGACGGTCCGGATCTCCAGCACGCCGTCAAGCTCGTGCAGGGCCTGAAACAGCTCCTCGCGGCCGACGTTCTGGGTGCGCGTGAACGTCATCGTGGCATCGACAGAGGCCGGCTCGGTCTCCTCGATCCGGCGGGTTCGCACCAGCCTGGTCTCGTAGCCCAGTTCAGAGGCTGCGCCCAGGATCTCACGCAGGATGCCGCGCCCATCGGTGTAGCGCACGACGTACCGCAGCGAATGGTCACCCTGGGGGAGCCGGCGCACCAGATTGGTCACCAGGGTGACGGCGAACAGGTACAGCACCACGGTCAGCGTTGCGATGACGGGCATCCCTGCGCCGCAGGCCATGCCGACGGCGGCCGTCACCCAGATCGATGCCGCGGTGGTCAGTCCCGAGACGGCGTTCTGCCGCACGAAGATGACCCCTGCACCGATGAAGCCGATGCCGCTGACGATCTGTGCCGCGATGCGCGAGGGGTCCAGGAGGATGTCACCGCCGAGCAGGTGCGAGAACCCGTAGGCGGAGACCAGCGTGAACAGGGCGGAACCCATGCCGACGAGGATGTGGGTCCGTGCGCCTGCCGACTTCTGCCGGACCTCGCGCTCGATGCCGATGGCCGCAGAGAGGATGAACGCGCTGAGCAGCAGCACCGCCTGGGTCGGGGCCGATTCCGGCCACAGCTCAATGTTCACGTTCGCTCCTCTGCCGCGTCCACCTCACCCTAGCGTGAGGGTCCCCCTGCGCCCAGGCTCAGATGATGTCCTCGCCGGCCTCACGGGCCTTCTTCCAGTCTGAGAAGAAGGCATGGCCGATCACGATCATGACGCCGAGAACGATCGCGGGCCACATCAGGAAATAGATGCTCAGGGAAAGGATGCTCATCGTCGGTCTCCTACTGGGTTCGGTTCGGGTGCGGTGGGTGTCGTGTCGTCTGTCTCGGCGGACGGGGTCGCGGCGTGGTCGTCGTCGAAGTCGCCGGTCCGCTGCGCGATCAGTGCGAAGTCGAACTCCGCGCTGCCGCGCACTGACATGGCCCAGCAGACGACGGTGCTGACCGCATAGGCGACAAGCGAGGCGCTGAGCGTGGCGTAGTCATGCAGGAACCCGATCACGAAGGGCGCTGAGACGACGGCGGCCACCACCGCGACCACCTTGGCCACCTTCACGCCGAAGAAGCCGAAGGACATCAGCCCCAGGATCACCGCGATCCCGATCACCGAGAGCACATCGACGAAGAGCCCGACCACCCCGGAGAGCGGGATCCATTCGAAGCGCACCGGCACGAAGCAGGCCAGCGCGGCGAGCACCGAGACGGTGAACGCCTTGTTGGTGACCTTCTTCCAGTAGAAGCTGGCCAGGACCGGGAAGACGAGCGCGCCCCAGAGCGCGCCGACGAACACCAGCAGATCGAGGATGCTCAGCTCCAGGCTGGCGAGGCTCACCGCCGCAGCGGTGGCGAGGAGCATGGTGACCCGCCCCACGACCAGCATCGTCTTCGGGCTGGCCTTCCCCTTGCCCGCCACGTTCTGGCCATACACGTCGGCCATCATGATCGAGGACATCGCGGCCAGATCCGAGTCGGCGGTGGAGGAGAGTGCTCCGATGATCATCACGAAGAAGACTGCCAGCAGCACCGCCGGCAGGTAGCTCGCGGCCATCTCCGGGATGATGTTGTTGAGGTCGCCGCCGGTGGGTTCGAATCCCAGATAGAGGGCCATCACGCCGAACATGCCCACACCGATGACCATTGCGCCGTAGCCGATGGTCGCGGTGATGAAGGTGGGCTTGATCAGATCCTGGCGCACGGCGAAGAGTCGCTGGGCGATGGTCTGGTTGCCGATCGCGTAGGCCAGCACCGCCGCGATGTACGGTGCTCCCTGATTCAGGAACGCCTCGCTGGAGAAGAAGCTCTGCTGCTGCGAGGAGAGGTTCTGTGTTCCCGTTTCGAAGGCGGACGGGAAGTCTGCGGCGATGAAGATGAACGGAATGATCACGGCGACGGCCCCGAACATCGCCATGACCTGGATGAAGTCGGTCAGCACCGAGGCACGGAAGCCGGACCACAGCGTGTAGAGCAGCACCCCGGCCGCCACGGTCAGCACGCCCTGGATGAAGGTGAAGGGAGAGAGCATCGCGATGAGCACGCCCCCGGCGATGAAGTTGGACATCAGCGAGATCAGGCTGCCCACCACATTGGATCCGGCGAGCATCAGCTGGCTCGAGCGTCCATGCCGGGCGTACATGACCTCGGCGATGCTGTGAGCCTTCGGGGCGACCTCGCGGATGCGTTTTCCGAAGGGGTAGATGAACAGGATCATCAGCGCGCCCCACAGGCCATAGTGGATGGGTCCGGAGATGCCATAGGTGTAGCCGGCCTCGGCCGAGGCATACATGGAGGAGGCCCAGATCCAGGTGGCGGTCATGCTCGCAGCCGAGATCCCGAAGCCGATCTTGTTGCCCGCGGTCATGTACTCGTCGGCGTTCTCCTTCTTCTTCCTGATCCGGTGTGAGATCAGGTATGTCCCTCCGTAGAAGGCCACCAGCAGCAGGACCACTGTCACCGCACCGAACTGCACCGCAGTCGCTTCATTCACGTCGTATTGTCCCCTCGTTGTGTATATGTCTCGGTCGTCTCACAGCGTGCTCTCACATGCCGGTGTCGCGGCGTGCAGACGCGCGCGGACCTCGTGGGCCGGGCTCAGCGTCTTCATGCGTGGGGACTCCGTGGCCGCGCTCGGGGCTCGTGACGCGGGCTGTGCTTCAGCCTCGGCGGAGCAGGTGCTGGCGGCGCGGGACGGTGTCCCCTCAGTGTGGGCTCCGGGCTCCACTCCGGACGAATCCAGGGTGAACCAGGCCACAAGCAGTCGACCGTAACACACCCCGAATTTTCACCGACCTCCGCCATGGCGGGCCGATGGCCTTCCGGTGAGTCCCCGAGACCTCCCTCTCGGCACAGTGCGGAGGGGTCAGCGTGGCCCGGCGGCCACTGACCCAGTAGACTGGTCTCAGCAGCTTCGACCCGGCCATCACCGGCGAGCTTCCGGCAGAACAGGCACCTCGGCATCGCGCCGCACGGACCTCAGTAGAACCGGACGGGTAAGCCCGTCACAGCAGTCATGGAGAGGCCCGACGACGGCGCATCCCAGCTCCTCCCAGGAGTCAAGGGTGAAGAGTCGGCGGGCAAGCAAGGTGGTACCGCGCCCGACAGGCGTCCTTGTGAGCGTGTCAGACCATCAGCTCAGCACCACAGCAGGACGGACCTCCATGACTGAGAACAGCTCTCCCGTGTATCCACGCGCCTCTGCCCCCTCCGGCGGGCAGCGCAGGGTCCCAGCCTCCCCGCGGTTCCCCAAGATCGAAGAGGGAATCCTCGCGGAGTGGGAGCAGGACGGCACGTTCCAGGCCTCCATCGAGAACCGGCCCCCCGAGGACTCCACGGGGGAGCCGAACGAGTTCGTCTTCTATGACGGTCCCCCCTTCGCCAACGGACTGCCGCACTACGGGCATCTGCTGACCGGGTATGTCAAAGACCTCGTGGCCCGCTACCAGACTCAGCGGGGCCGCCGCGTGGAACGTCGCTTCGGCTGGGACACCCACGGGCTGCCTGCCGAGCTGACAGCCATGAAGGAACTCGGCATGACCGACAAGGCTGAGATCGAGGCGCTGGGCGTGGACAGGTTCAACGATGCCTGCCGTGCCTCAGTGCTGAAGTACACCGGGGAGTGGGAGTCCTACGTCAACCGTCAGGCCCGCTGGGTGGACTTCGAGAATGACTACAAGACCCTCAACGTCGACTACATGGAATCGGTCATCTGGGCCTTCAAGACGCTGCATGAGAAGGGCCTGACCTACCAGGGGTTCCGCGTGCTGCCGTACTGCTGGAAGGACGAGACCCCGCTGTCCAACCATGAGCTGCGCATGGACGACGACGTCTACAAGGAACGCCAGGATCCCTCGGTCACGGTCGCCTTCCCGATCACCGGCGGGGGGAGGCACGGGGATGCACTGGTCGGGGTCAATCTGCTGGCCTGGACCACCACCCCGTGGACCCTGCCCACCAACTTCTCAGTGGCCGTGGGACCGGAGGTCCAGTACGTGGTGGTCGAAGCCCCGGCCGATTCACCGCTGCCGGGTCGACATATGCTCGCCGCCGAGCTGCTCGGCGCCTATGCCAAGGACCTCGGCTTCACCGACGCCGAGCCCGGCGACGCGACCCAGACCACCGCGGCGGAAGACGCGGCCGCAGCCGTCGTCGCCCGCTATCCGGGCACGGACCTGGCGGACCTCGAGTACACCCCGCTGTGGGACTACTACACGGACACCGAGGCCTGGGGCACCCAGCACGCGTTCCGGGTGCTCGTGGAGGACTACGTCACGACCACCGATGGCACCGGTCTGGTCCACCAGGCCTCCGCGTACGGTGAGGAGGATCAGCGCTCCTCCGAGGAGGCCGGGATCCCGGTGATCCTCTCGGTGGACGAGGGCGCCCGGTTCCTGCCGATGTTCGCCCAGCCCACCGCCTCCGGCGGCACCGCGCTGGCGGAGATCGCCGGCGTTCAGGTCTTCGAGGCCAACCGCATCATCATCAATGAGCTTAAGGCCTCGGGCCGCCTGGTCCGCGAGGCGTCCTATGTGCACTCCTACCCGCACTGCTGGCGCTGCCGCAACCCGCTGATCTACAAGGCCGTGACGTCCTGGTACGTGGCGGTGACCCAGGTCAAGGAGCGGATGCTCGAGCTCAACGAACAGATCAACTGGATCCCGGGCAACGTCAAGCACGGTCAGTTCGGCAAGTGGCTGGAGAACGCACGGGACTGGTCCATCTCCCGCAACCGCTACTGGGGCAGCCCGCTGCCGGTCTGGGTCTCGGACGACCCCGAGCACCCGCGCACCGAGGTCTACGGTTCTCTGGAGGAGCTCAAAGAGGCCTTCGGCGACTATCCGCGCAACGCCGAGGGCGAACCGGATCTGCACCGTCCCTGGATCGATGAGCTCACCCGGCCGAACCCCGACGACCCGACCGGGCGCTCCACGATGCGCCGCGTGGAGGATGTCCTCGACGTCTGGTTCGACTCCGGGTCCATGCAGTTCGCCCAGGTGCACTACCCGTTCGAGAACTCCGAGTGGTTCGCCGAGCACCACCCGGCGGATTTCATCGTCGAATACATCGGCCAGACCCGCGGCTGGTTCTACACCATGCACGTCCTCGCCACCGCGCTCTTCGACCGCCCCGCCTTCACCAATGTGATCAGCCACGGGATCGTGCTGGGCTCCGACGGGCAGAAGATGTCCAAATCCCTGCAGAACTATCCGGACGTCTCCGAGGTCCTGGACCGCGACGGCTCCGACGCCATGCGCTGGTTCCTGATGGCCAGTCCGATCCTGCGCGGCGGCAATCTCGTGGTCACTGAGGAGGGCATCCGGGAGAGCGTCCGCCAGGTGCTGCTGCCGATGTGGAACGCGTGGCACTTCTTCGCGCTCTACGCCAACACTGCTGATGGCGGTGCCGGTTACCAGGCGAAACCAGTGGGAGCCGAGGACGTCGCCAGCCCGCTTGACCGCTATATCCTGGCCGCCACCGGCGACCTGGTCCGCGAAGTCACCGCCTCGCTGGACGCCTACGACGTCTCGAGCGCCTGTGAGTCGCTGCGCCGGTTCTCCGACACGCTGACCAACTGGTACATCCGCCGCTCGCGCTCGCGCTTCTACGCCGAGGACTTCGCCGCATATGACGTGCTCTACACGGTGCTGGAGACCTTCGCTCGGGTGGCCGCCCCGCTCCTGCCGCTGATCAGCGAGGAGATCTGGCGCGGTCTGACCGGAGGCCGCTCGGTCCACCTGGCCGACTGGCCTGACCCGGAGGACTACCTGCGCGACGAGCGCGCAGTGGAGCTGATGGAGCTGACCCGCACGGTGAGCTCCGCCGGCTCCTCGCTGCGGAAGCAGGCCAACCTCCGGGTGCGCCAGCCGCTGGCCAAGCTCAGCGTCGTGGTGCCGCAGGCCGAGGCGCTGGAGGGCACCTATCAGCAGATCATCGCCGACGAGCTCAATCTCAAAGCGGTGGAGCTGCTCGACGCCACCTCCACGAATCCCTCGGACTGGGGGATCGGCCAGCAGCTGGTGGTCAATGCCCGCGCCGTCGGACCTCGCCTGGGCAAACAGGTGCAGCAGGCCATCAAGGGGGCGAAGTCCGGGGACTGGTCAGTGGAGTCCGGAACGGTCACCGCAGGCGGTCTCGAACTCTTCGAGGGCGAATACACCCTGAGCACCACGGTCTCCGAGCAGCTGGGGGAGAGCGCCGTCACCGTCCTGGACGGGATCGGCGGCTTCCTGGTCCTGGACACGGCGCTGACCGAGGAGCTGATCGCCGAGGGCACGGCGCGTGACCTGATCCGCAGCATCCAGCAGGCCCGCAAGGACGCTGATCTGCAGGTCTCGGACCGGATCGAGACCACCGTCACCGCCGCGCCGGCTGTCGTGGCGGCGCTGCAGGCACACCAGCAGCTCGTCCGTGAGGAGACCCTCACGGTGGATCTGCACCCCGTTGCCTGCGAGACTGCAGCAGAGCCCAAGATTCATGTGTCCGTCGTCGAAGGAGCCCGGTAGTGGCAGAGGAACTCGATCAGTTCTCAGTGGCCAGCGTCTACGCTGAGCTGCTCTCCCGCGCGCCGGAGAACAAGATGGAACCGCGCATGGAGCCGATGTTCGAGGCGATGGACCTGCTGGGGGAGCCCAACAGGTCAGCCCCGGTCATCCACATCACCGGCACCAATGGCAAGACCTCCACGGCTCGGATGATCGAGGCTGGTCTGTTGGCCCACGACATCCGCGTGGGCCGCTACACCTCCCCGCATCTGTCCTCGGTGACAGAACGCATCTGCCTCGATGGACAGCCCGTGGATGACGAGACCTTCGTGCGGATCTGGGATGAGGTGCGCCCCTTCATCAGCATGGTCGATGAGTCGCTCAGCGGCCGCGGGGAGGTCCCGCTGACCTATTTCGAATGCGTGACCATCCTGGCCTTCGCCGTCTTCGCCGACGCGCCGGTCGATGTCATGGTGCTGGAGGTGGGCCTCGGCGGCATCACCGACGCGACCAATGTGGCCGACGGATCGGTCAGCGTGATCACTCCGATCAGCCTGGACCACACCGAGCTGCTGGGTGACGATGAGCGCGACATCGCGCTGGAGAAGGCCGGCATCATCAAGGAGCACGGCTTCCTCATCTCCGCCGCGCAGGTCCCCGCCGCCGCCGATGTGCTGCTTGCGCAGGCCCGGGAGAAGGCCGTGCCCTATCGCTTCGAAGGCGTCGAGTTCGGTGTGGAGTCCCGGGTCCCCGGAGTGGGCGGCCAGCAGCTGAGCGTCTCCGGCCTCGCCGGGCGCTACCCGGACATCCTGCTGCCGCTGCACGGCGCGCATCAGGCGGAGAACTTCGCTGTGGCCGTCGCCGCGCTGGAGGCGTTCATCGGCGGGGGCACTCAGGAGCTCAACATCGAGCACCTGCGGCTCGCCGCAGAGAACGTCACGGCCCCGGGACGCCTGGAGACCCTGCGGACAGGTCCCAGCATCATCATCGATGCCGCCCACAACCCGGCGGGGATCGAGGCCAGCGCGCAGGCGCTGAAGGAGAGCTTCGGCCTGTCCCGGCTGGTGCTGGTGGTGGGGATCCTGCAGGACAAGGACGCACGCGAGATGCTCACCTCGCTCTACAAGGAGTATGAAGGGCTGGTCGAGGACATCTGCTTCACACAGTCCACGTCGCCGCGGGCCATACCCGCCGGGCAGCTCGGCTCCCTCGCACTGGATGTGGGCTACGCAGAAGAAGACATCTACGTCACCGAACGGCTGGACGACGCCATCGACTGGGCGGTCGGACGCGCGGACCAGGCCGACCCCGGGCTGGTCGGGGGAGTGCTGATCACCGGATCTGTCACCGTGGTCGGTGAGGCGCGCACGCTGCTGGGCGCACCCGAGCCGACATGAGCGGGCCGGTGGACGAGTCGAAGAACGAGCCGGGGGGCGAACAGGGAGGAAAGAGGCAGGAGCGGAGCATGCCCAGACAGACCCGTGCACAGCGCGAATGGCGCCCTGGGCAGGTCAAGGCCCCACGATCGGTGAAGACGCTGTTCGCCTCCACTGTGCTGTGCCTGGAGGGGGTGCTGATGTTCTTCTTCAGCCTCGCGGCCTGGGGGCTGAACCAGAATGAGTGGTATGCCTGGTGGCTGCTGGGCGGATCGCTGCTTCTGGGGCTGGTCCTGATCCTGACCTGCGCCGTGCTGCAGCGTCCCGGCGGCTTCGTGCTCGGCTGGGTGCTGCAGTTCGTGATGCTCTTCGGCTTCATCGCCGTGGCGCTGGTGACCAGCACCGGTCTGATCGTCCCGCTCGCGGCGCTTCCCGGCGTGGCCTTCATGGTCTGCTGGTGGTACGCCGTGAACAAGGGCGAGCAGCTGGATGACGAGAAGATGGAGAGATTCCGGGCGGAAGAAGCCCTGGCACAAGAAGGCACTAGTGAGGAGAACAAAGATGACTGAACGTACCCTGATCCTGGTCAAGCCTGACGGCGTGGGCCGAGGCCTGACCGGCGAGATCCTGCGCCGGGTGGAGGCCAAGGGCTACCGAATCACCGCGCTGCAGCAGCTTGACGCCAGCACGGAGCAGCTGGCTCAGCACTACGCCGAACACGAGGGCAAGCCCTTCTACCAGCCGCTCGTGGACTTCATGCTCTCCGGGCCTGTGGTCGCCGCGGTCCTCGAAGGCGATCGGGTCATCGAGGGCTTCCGCTCCCTGGCCGGAAGCACTGAGCCGACGACGGCGGCGCCGGGCACCATTCGCGGTGACCTCGGCCGGGACTGGGGCGAGAAGGTGCAGAAGAACCTGGTCCACGGCTCGGACTCGGTGGAGTCTGCCGAGCGTGAGATCGGCATCTGGTTCAGCTGAGCCGCATCAGCATCTAGAGAGTGCATGAGGCTTCCAGAGAGTGCATGACTGAGGCCCGAGCCCGCCTGACGGGGCCCGGGCCTCAGTCATGTCTGTAGTCTGGGTCGCCTCCGGTCAGCGGATGCTGCTGGTCCCGGCCTTCTTGGGTCGCGTCCCATCGGTGAAATCCACCTTGATGGGGTTCAGCTGCAGGCGGGTGCGTTCGTAGACCACCTTCGCTGAGCGCATGCGGTCATTTGACTTGTGCGCGGTGTACTCCTCGTACTGCTGGCAGACCCACTGGGGGTCGCCGTCGGCGAGCATCTCGCCCTGTTCGATCCAGATGACACGGGTGCACATCTGCTTGATGGTCCCCAGCGAATGGGAGACCAGGAACACGCAGCCGGCCTTCGCCCGGACCTCGTCCAGGCGTTTCTTGGTGCGGGCGCGGAACTGGGCATCGCCGGTGTTCAGCGCCTCGTCGATCAGCAGGATGTCCGGGTCCACGGAGGTGGCGATGGCGAACTGGAGCCGTGATGCCATGCCGGAGGAGTATGTCTTCAACGGCATGTCCAGGGCATCGGAGAGCCCCGAGATCTCCACGATCTGATCGTACTTCGCGTCGGCCTGCTCGGGGGAGAGTCCCATGGCCAGACAGCCCAGGCGGATGTTCTCCTTGCCGGAGATGTCTTTGACCAGGGCGGCGTTGACGCCGAGCATCACGGGGGTGGAACTGGCATAGACCTCCCCGCTGGTGGGCCGGACCTTGCCGGTGAGCAGCTTGATCAGGGTGGACTTGCCGGAGCCATTGGTGCCGATCACGCCGATGGACTCGCCGCGGTTGACGATGAAGCTCAGGTTGGACAGGGCGGGGACCTCAGTCCAGCCTGCGCCGGTGACCTTCTTGACGGCGCGGGTGAACCGGCCCTGCGAGTGCTTGTACTCGGTGGAGGAGCGCACCCGGTAGGTCATCGAGGCGTCGTCGACGACCAGGCAGACATTCTTCGGGTCCACGGTCTGGACCACGGGAGTCTGCCGGGTGAACGGGTGGTCGTCCCAGCCGCCGTCTTCGGCCATGTCGTCGTCATCGAACTCGATGGCGAGGTCTTGGGCGATCAGGTCGGCGTCGGAGCTCCGATTCATCCTGCGCGGAACATACCGTGTCGAAGTGCTCATCGTTCCTTCCCGTAGCTCTCTTCACCCTGCCAGAAGATCAGGAATCCGATGATCACGGAGCCCACGGCCCAGGAGGCCAGGACGATCCAGCGGGCGGGATCGGCGAAGCCGTCATAGAGCCAGGCGTGCCGGATGATGTCGAGCACGCAGTACAGGGGGTTCAGGTTCATCACCGTGACGAGCCAGTCCGCGCCGATGTTCGACCAGCGGTCGGGGGAGAAGAAGACGGCCGAGGTGTAGAACAGGATCCGGGTGCCGAAGCTGATCAGGTGTTTGACGTCGGTGTGGGCGTTGACCGCGCGTGCAAGTGCCAGCGACCAGCCCAGCATGACCATCAGGGCAAGCGCGATGCAGGGGAAGAACAGCAGCCAGTGCCAGCTCAGCGCGACCGGGATCGAAGCAGCGCCGTCGAGCTTGATGTCTCCGATGGTCAGGACCAGCAGCCCCATGACGAAGAACATCGGCACGCTGGAGAAGAGCTCCCGGACCGTGGTGGAGATGACCAGGCAGGCCCGCGGGAAGTTGAAGGCCTGGACCACCTTCTGGTTCCCCGCGATGGCGTTCGCTCCGCCGGAGACCGCAGTGGTGAAGAAGCGGAAGGTGAAGACACCGATGATCAGGTATCCGATGAAGTTGTCGATGCCGCGGCCGGTGTTCAGCAGCAGGCCGAAGACGAAGAAGTAGGCGCAGCCCATCAGGATCGGGTTGAGGATCATCCATGAGCGGCCCAGCGAATCGGTGCTGTTCGCGGTGGAGACGCGTGAGTGGGAGTCGTAGTACAGGAAGTGGCGGAATGACCAGATCTCGCGGATGTAGCGGAAGAGGCCGGGGCGGGCGCCGACGCGGATGAGGCTGGTGCCATCGAGCTGGGCGATCCGTCGAGAGTCGTAGAAGTCCTCGGACTCCTCGGCGCGCTCAGTGGTCGGTGCGGCCATGGACGTTTTCCTTCCCTCTTGCCTCGATCCGGCGGGTATGCCGTCTCGCGCTCTGCGCCATTGCGCCTCGTCGTGCTGTCCCACGGAGTCCCCGGAGTCGAGGCTCAGGACCGGCTGAGCGCCTGCCAGTCTATCAGCGCCCGCCATCTGCGGGGTCAGCTGGCCTGGGATCCGAACAGCTGTGGAACAGATTCCTGCAGCTTTCGCTCCAGATGCGGGACCATCGTCTCCACGTATTCGTTGGTCAGATGATGACTATCACGGTAGACCAGAACGTTGCCGATGACTGCTGAGCACTGCTGCTGGGGACAGAAGTGGTCTGTGAGGTCCACGGTATAGGTGTTCTCCGGAAGCGTCAGCTCCGTGAGTGGGTCGGTGGACGCGAACTTCTCGAAGTCCGGTGCGCATTCGACCGCGTCCCCGCCCTCTGCCAGGCAGTCCGGGACGTTCTCCTCGGTGCGCGGGGTTCCGCGGAGCAGCAGCAGATCGGTCCCGGTGGCGGTGATCTCTTCCCAGCGGTCCGGCGCGCCGTCGTGGATCTCCTCGGTTCCGGGTTCTCTGGGGACAGCTGTGCCGGGGGTGACGACGAGATCTGGTTCGCGCTCGGCAAGGACCTCCGGGAACTCGTCGTTCCACTGATCGCAGGTCGATGGTTCCTCGGGGTCGTTGGCGCGGAAGACGCAGCCGCCCTTTGTGGAGACCAGCACCTCCCAGTTGTGCTTCTCTGCCAGCATGATCCATGCGTTGTGCCAGTGGCCCGCGTGGGAGCCGCCGGCCAGCATGATGGTCTTGGCGGGGTTCGTGGGCTGTGCGGAGTCCTCGCAGACCAGCACCTCGCCGGAGCCGGGGTCGTCCCCGGTGGGCTGGTGACAATCGGTGCGCGCGTATTCAGGCACGCGCCGGGAGATGCCGCCCAGCTCCGGGTAGAACTCCACATCCCGTGCCGAATCATCTGCGCTGATGATGTCCGCACCCGGATAGAGGATCCGGTCCACACCGGCCATGGCGAGCCCATCCTCTTCGGGAGCTGTGGTCAGCTGCACGTAGGTGGTCGTCGCGGCGGCTCCGATCAGCAGAGTGCCTGCCGCCAGTGCCACTGTCATGCGTCCGGCGGACCGGTGTCCTGCGCTCGAGTCTCGCCGGGGTCTGCGGGCGAGGGGCTGCTCGATGAACCTCTGCGTCAGCCAGCCCAGCAGGAGCGAGACGCCCAGCACCAGGATCGTGTCCGCTGCGCTCAGCGCCTCGTCTCCGCGGAGTTCCAGCATGAAGATCACCAGGGGCCAGTGCCAGAGGTAGAGGCCATAGGCGATGTCGCCGAGACGGCTGAAGGGCGCCGTGGAGAGCAGGCCCTGCGCTGTCGTCAGAGTCCGCTGGCGGTCTCCGCCGGGGCCGGCGGAGGCCATCACGAGCGCAAGACCCGCCAACGGCCAGAGCGCCCACGGACCCGGGAACATCGAGGCTCCGTCGAGCAGGAACCCACAGCTGATGATCAGCGCGAGCCCGGTCCAACCGGCAGCGGTCCGGAGCCGCTCCGGGACCATGAGTCGGGCCCCGAGCAGGGCGAGCAGTCCACCGAACCCGAGCTCCCAGATCCGCGTCTGTGTCAGCAGATAGGCCTCTGCCTGGCTCTGCTGGTGCATATACAGCGCAAAGCCGAAGGATGAGGCCATCAGCATGACGACGAGGCCAGTCATCGCGGTGGTGGGGGAGAAGCGGGAACGCCGTGCCATCCAGACGGCGAGCAGCGCCACGAGGGGCCAGATCAGGTAGAACTGTCCCTGGACGGAGAGGGACCAGAAATGTTGGAAAGGACTGGTCTCTGCGCCGGCGGCCTCGTAGGAGAGCTGGGAACGGATGAGTTCGAAGTTCTCGAAATAGAGCAGGGAGGCACGCGCCTCGGTCACGAGCTGCCCGTGCCGCGTGAGCGGCAGCAGGAGCAGACCGACAAACGTGGTGACGAGGATGACCAGCGCGGCGGGCGCCAGGATGCGCCGGGCCAGCCGACCGAAATAGCGCAGGAAGTCGACCCGGCCTGTGGTCCCGGCCTCACGCAGGAGCATGGCGGTGAAGAGGAAGCCCGAGATCGCGAGGAAGATGTCGATGCCCCCGGAGACCCGGCCTGCTCCGAAGAGGTGGAACAGCACGACGCCGGCAATGGCGAGACCGCGCAGGCCATGCAGCTCAGGGCGGTAGCGGCGCTCGGGCAGACCGTCCCGGACCCGTTCCGGATTCATGGGCGCGCGCGGAGACCGGGCGAGTGTGGGAGGGAACATCGTATTCCAGGGTATATGAAGCCACCCCTGAGGCCTGCCCGGCCGCCCGGGCCGGACAGGCGGTCAAACCTTGGATGCGATGAGCATCTGATTGATGATGTGGGCGGCCGGGGCGTGCCAGCTGCCGAAAGCGGGATAGCGATGCAGGGCCATGTCCGCGGCGTCGTTGATATCTGTGACCACGGCCTCCGCACCATGCGTCAGGTCCGCGACTCGAAGGTCGACCCCTCCGGCCCGGAGCCCCGGCAGCGCCCAGAGTGCATCTACGGCAAGCTGTCGGAGAGACCGTCCCAGCTTCGCAGTGACATCGAGCGTCATGCCTCCGGCAGCCGGGTCTGAGGTGCCACTGATGTCGTGAATGTCGCCAGCCGCGAGTACTTCGCCCGCGTCGAGGCCGAGCTCCGAGAGGGACTCGGCGGAGACGTCAGGCGGTGTCTGTGCGAGATAGCTGTTTCGACTGCGCCCATCAACTGCAGCGCCAGCGAGGACGCCCACGGTGGAGCTTCCGTCGCCCACGATGAACAGCGGCAGTTGGGCGAGAGCGCTGATCACCGTCTCTCCCACGACGTATACGCGGATGTCGAGGCCGGGCTCGCGCTGTTCGAGGTGGATACCAGGTGAATGCGCGGTCTTGAGCTTGTGCTCCGTCTGCGCAAACTCCCAGGCGGGATAGAGAGCTGACTCCTCCTCTATTCCCTCGGAGACACCGCCTCCACGTGGTCCCACTGACGGAGTGACCGTGACGGGTCCCGAGAGTCCCCGAAAGAATCGTGCGCCTGCTTCAGTCTCCTCAGGTGCGAAGGTGCGGCCGACAGGCGTGGGGAGACCCATCGCTTCGAGATGTGCCTTGACCAGCGGTCGCGAGGCCATCGCCGACTTGGCGAGGTCGCTCGTCAGTGAGGTGGTGAGCTGATGAAAGCCCCCGATGACGGCACCGTTCTGTGTGAAGGTGCGGTACCCGTTGTAGACCTCCCGCTTGATGACCTTGTTCTTCCTGGCGGCGTCGAGGAGAAGACGGTTGTGAGTTCGGAACGTCGGAAACTCCTGGGGGGCGTTCCAATCGATCGTGCTGTACTTCTCCAACAGACGGCGTGCTGGAGCGGTCGCTGTTCGGAACCGTTCCGCGTGGCGGGCGCGTTCGAGCCGCCGACCCGTGTCCGATAAGGAGGTCGTGTCCATTTCACTGCCCATGGCCGAGACTCTCCTGGTCGGTGCTTGCTGGAATAGGTTCGGAACTATTCTAAGGTGCTGGGCCTCGGAGGAGTTCCCGGGCACGTGCTCGCCGATGCGGATAGGCTTGTGGAGTCGAGGTGGAGCAGGCGTCAGCCGCTGCACGCGTTTAGCCGCAGAATCCGTCTCACCTGGGCGGTACCAGCGAAAGAGGAACTCACGTCATGAAGAGAATCATGCCCATCTATGGGACCCGGCCCGAGGCCATCAAGATGGCCCCGATAGTCAAGGCCCTGCAGGCCAGTGATCTGTTCGAGTGCGAGGTGACTGTCACCGGGCAGCACCGCGAGATGCTGGACCAGGTCAATGACCTCTTCGGCATCACCCCGGACCACGACCTCAACATCATCCAGCCGAGACAGACCCTCAATGGGGTGCTGACCCGGACCGTCACCGGCCTGGACGCGCTCTTCGCGCAGAACAAGCCGGACGCCGTCGTCGTCCAGGGTGATACCACCACCACGACCGCCGGGGCGATGGCCGCGTTCTACTCCGGGATCCCGGTGATCCATGCCGAGGCGGGGCTGCGATCGTTCAACCTCTATTCCCCGTTCCCTGAAGAGGCGAACCGGAAGATGACCAGCCAGATCACCGCGCTGCACCTGGCTCCCACCTCACAGTCCCGGGACAACCTGCTGCGCGAGAACCTGCCTGCCGAGGACATCGTGGTCACCGGCAACACTGTCATCGACGCCCTCCTGGAGGTCGCGCAGAAGCATGTCCCCTTCGTAGACGCTCAGTTGGAGGAGGCGGCGGCCTCAGGCCGTGAGGTGCTGCTGGTCACCACACACCGGCGGGAGAACCAGGGTTCCGCGATGGAAGGGGTCGGCCGAGCGCTGGCACGTCTGGCCAACCGGTACCCCGAGAAGCTGATCGTGCTCCCGGCGCACCGCAACCCCGTGGTGCGCGAGGCTATCCTGCCTGCACTGGCCGGCCACGAGAACGTGATCGTCACCGAGCCGCTGCCCTATGGGGAGTTCACCCGGCTGATGAACCTGGCCACCGTGGTGCTGACCGACTCGGGCGGGGTCCAGGAGGAGGCGCCCTCACTGGGCAAGCCGGTGCTGGTGATGCGAGAGAACACTGAGCGTCCCGAGGCGGTGGACGCGGGAACTGTGCGGCTCATCGGCACCTCAGAGGAGCGCGTGGTGGAAGAGGTCGCGGCCCTCTTCGACGACCCAGCGGCCTATGCGGCCATGGCGAATGCGGTCAACCCCTATGGTGATGGCCAGGCGGCAAGTCGCACGGTCGCCGCGATCGCATCGATGTTCGGTCTCGGTGACCGGCTCCAGGACTTCCACCCGCAGGAGAGCTCCGCCGCGGCCACCCGCTCCGAGCAGGTGTGAGCACGCAGCCGTGCACCTGAAGACCCTGACCGTCCGCGGCTTCAAGTCCTTCGCCTCGGCCACGACCTTCGAGTTCGAACCCGGGGTCACCGCTGTGGTCGGCCCCAACGGTTCGGGCAAGTCCAACGTGGTCGACGCGCTGGCCTGGGTCATGGGAGAGCAGGGCGCCAAATCCCTGCGCGGGGGCACCATGGAGGACGTGATCTTTGCGGGCACCACCGACAGGCAGCCCCTGGGTCGCGCTTCGGTCTCGCTGACCATCGACAACTCCGACGGCGCGCTGCCGATCGAATACTCCGAGGTCACCATCTCCCGGACGATGTTCCGTGCCGGAGGCAGCGACTACACGATCAATGGCGCCAAATGCCGCCTGCTCGACATCCAGGAGCTGCTCTCGGACTCTGGCCTGGGGCGGGAGATGCACGTGATCGTGGGCCAGGGGCAGCTGGACCAGATCCTGCAGGCCACTCCGGAGCAGCGCCGCGGGTTCATCGAAGAGGCTGCCGGGGTGCTCAAGCACCGCCGGCGCAGGGAACGCAGCGTGCGCAAGCTGGAATCCATGGGCACGAACCTGTCCCGCCTCGAAGACCTGATCAGCGAGATATCGCGTCAGCTGGCTCCCCTGGGCAGGCAGGCGCGAGTTGCTCGGCGTGCCCAGCAGATCCAGCATGACCTGCGCGATTCGCTCTCCCGGCTGATCGCCGACGACCTCGTCCACGCGGCCACGGCGCTGCAGGAGTCCAGCCAGGGTGAACACCAGGATCGAGAACGCGCCGAACAGCTCAGAGCAGTTCTGGAGTCCAAGGACGCGGAGCTGAGCAGGCTGGAAGGTCTCTCGGCAGCCCAGCGCCAGCACAGCGAGAAGCTCCTGGCGGGGCAGCACCGACTCGAGCAGGTCCAGGAGCGTCTCCGCTCGGTCGGATCCCTGGCCCAGGAGCGCGCGCGCAGCCTTCGTGCCTCCGCAGTCGTGCCGGAGAACGGCAGAGATCCCGAGCAGCTGAGAGCGCAGGCGGACAGCGTCACCGAACAGGCCGAAGCACTGCACCGCGACGTGGCGACCGCCCGCGAGCGGCTTGAGTCATGCTCCGCCGAACGTGCTCGTGCAGAGGTGGCCCTCAAGGCCGAGGAGACGCGGCTGACCGAGCAGCTGCGAGCCGTGGCCGACCGCCGCGCGGGGCTCGCAACGCTGCGCGGGCGGATGGACACCGCACAGGGCCGGATCGACGCCGCACAGGCCCGCCGCCAGCGCGCACAGCAGCAGCGCCACGACGCACGCCGCGCTCGCGACCATGCGAACGGTGAGTTCGCAGAGCTCGAACAGCGCATCGCCGGAGTCGAGACCGGCGAGGAGGACCTCGACGCAGCCTACGAGGCGGCCCATCAGCGCCTCGAGGCGCTGCGCGCGAGCTACGACGAGCAGCTCTCCGAGCAGCAGCGGCTCACCGGGGCGATCGGTGAATACCGTGCGCGTCTCTCCGGACTCTCTGCGGCGCTGACGCCCCGCGACGGTGCCGCAGAGCTTGTTCGCGCGCGTCCCGAGGACGTCGACGCGCCGCTGGCGCAGCGACTGGGCATCACCCGCGGCTGGGAGATCGCGATCGCCGCCTGCCTCGGCAGCCTGGACTCGGCGCTGGTCACCCGCGACGCACAGACTGCCGCTGCCGCATTGGCCTGGCTCGCCGGCCAGGACGCCGGGCGGGCCCACCTGGTGTATCCGCCGTCGGCCCCGGAGCTCGCGGCGGAGGACCCGGCCAGTACTCCTGTCACGGAGGCCGCGCTGCCCGCTGGTGCCCGCTGGGCCCTCGATGCTGTCACTGCCCCGGCAGATCTGACGGGTGTTCTGGGCGCCGCGCTTGTCGGCGTCGTCCTCTGCGCCGATCTGGAACAGGCGGAGGGACTGCTGGTTCGCGAAGAGGTCACCACTGCCGTCACCGTCTCAGGCGAGATCCTGCGCGCGGGGGAGCGCATCGGCGGCACCGCGCTGGCGAACTCTGATGTCGCGATCACCGCACAGATCAATGAACTGACGAAGACCCTGCAGGAGTCCGAGGCCGAGCTCGCGCGTCGCGCCGCGCGGACGGCCGACGACGAGGCAGAGGTCAGCGCGGCCGAGCTCAAGGTCGAGGAGACCCTGCAGGCCCTGCACGCCAATGACGCCGAGCTCCACGCCACCACGGAACAGCTCGGACGGCTCAACGCTGAGCTCCAGCGGGCGGCCGAGCGGATCACCAGCGCCGAGCAGGAGATCCACGCGGCCGAGGAAGCCGGGGCTGAGGCGCAGCAGCAGTGGGACGAGGCCTCCGCCCGGCTCGAGGCCGCGCAGGGCGAGGATGTCGAGGAGGACCCCTCCACTGAGGAGCGGGACCGGCGCGCAGAGTCTGCCTCCGCACAGCGCCGCGAGGAGGTGGACGCCCGCCTGGAGCTGCGCGCCGCGGAGGAGCAGCACAAGCAGATGCTCGAGCGGGCAGCCGCACTGCGCCGCAGCGCCGCGGCGGAGGAGTCACGCCGCAAAGAGGCCCGCAGGATCGCGCAGACGCGCAACGAGCGCGCGGTCCAGGCCGAAACCATCCATGGCGAGGCCGCAGAGGCGGTGGAGTCGCTCGAGGCGGTGCTTCAGCGCACCCAGGCCGCACGCAGCTGCGCAGATGAGGCCGCACAGGAGACCGCAGAGGGCACCCGCGAGCTGCGCGCCACGCGCAGGCTTCAGGCACAGGAGCTGGAGAGCGTCACCGGACGGCTCCACCAGGCGGAGCTTCGCCGCACGGAGCTGAGGCTTGCTCTGGAGGCCGCAGAGGCGCGCGGGCTCGAAGAGCTCAGCCTCACCCCGGAATACCTGATCGAGCACTACGGACCCGATCAGGCCGTGCCCGAGGCGGACGCCGAGCGACCCTTCGTGCGGGGCGAGCAGGAGACGCGGCTCGCGCAGGCTCGCCGGGACCTCAAGGCGCTGGGCAAGGTCAATCCGCTTGCGCTGGAGGAACACTCGGCTCTGGAAGAACGACACACCTACCTGCAGGAGCAGCTGGCGGACCTGAAGAAGTCCCGCCAGGACCTGCTGGACATGATCGCCGACGTGGATGCCACCGTGGAGCAGGTCTTCACCGAGGCCTGGCTGGACACGAAGGTGCAGTTCGAGCGGGTCTTCGGACGGCTCTTTCCCGGGGGCGAGGGCCGGCTCGAGCTGACCAACCCGGAGGACATGCTCAACACCGGCATCGAGGTCCAGGCCCGGCCCCCCGGCAAACGGATCCGCCGGCTCTCCCTGCTCTCCGGCGGGGAACGCTCGCTGACCGCCGTCGCTCTCCTGGTGGCGATCTTCAAGGCACGTCCGAGTCCCTTCTATGTGATGGACGAGGTGGAGGCCGCCCTCGATGACACCAACCTCTCCCGACTGCTGGTGATCTTCGAGGAGCTCAGGGAGTCCTCGCAGCTGATCATCATCACGCACCAGAAGCGCACGATGGAGATCGCGGACGCGCTCTACGGTGTGTCCATGCGTCAGGACGGCTCCACCCGGGTGGTGTCCCAGCGGCTGACTGCGGCCGAGCAGGTCACGGCGCCGTAGCGTCCCCACCGTCTCTGGCGCGCTGGGTGAAGGTGCCCGCCGTCAGGGTCCGGCAGGAGGACGTGATGATCGCCTCGAGCCCCTTCAGATCCACCTGATCGAGGCTCGGCAGATAGATGCACCCGACTCCGGTGCTGTGCGGACCCAGCGTCGCAAGCGCCTCGGCATGGGCTCCGACCCCGTCCGGCAGGTACACGACTGTGGACGTTCGGCGGGGAGCGAATGCCGCCGCAGGTGCATTCCCCTCACGGGCCCGAGGCATATCGGTAGTGGTAGGACCCGAACCCGATGATGCGCCCCCAGAGCACCGGGGTGTGGCCCGTGGCCTTCTGCATCAGCGGCACAAGCCTGAGGGCGTCGCGCTGCCGGGCCGCGGGCACCACTGAGGAGATGAAATCGTCCACGCTGCCGCCGGAGGGTTCCATGGGAGTCCTTTCGCCGTCAATCCAGTATGCGCGCGGGGAATGCCGATCCCTACTGTTGGGTTGAGCAACAAGGATCATTGATGGGTTGAACAAGGAGCGGCTGGATGACACGCGAGACGAAGACTGCGATCCCTTCTGAGCTGAAGGTCATGATCCTCGCGGCCTTCGTGATCGCGATCGGGTTCGGGATCGTGGCGCCGATCCTGCCGCAGTATGCCTCGGACTTCGGTGTCTCCGCGATGGCCGTCTCCGCCGTCGTCTCGGCCTTCGGGCTGTTCAGGCTGCTGTTCGCCCCCGCCTCGGGCAAGCTCACCCAGTGGCTGGGGGAGACCCCCGTGTACGTGATCGGCCTGCTGATCGTCGCCGCCTCCATGATCGCCACCGCGTTCGCCCCCAGCTATGAGCTGCTGCTGATCTTCCGTGCGCTGGGCGGCATCGGCTCGACGTTCTTCACGGTCTCGGCCATGACCTTCATCGCCAGGAAATCCCCTCCCACGATCCGCGGCCGGGTCTCCGGGGCGTACGCCTCGGCGTTTCTGATCGGCAGCGTGGCCGGGCCCCTGGTCGGTTCCGGGCTGCTGGTCTTCGGACAGCGGGTCCCGTTCCTGGTCTATGGCGGCGCGCTGGTGATCGCGGCGATGATCGTGTTCTTCATGCTGCGGCAGTCGCGGCTGGAGGACCGTGGCCGGAAGGAGGACCGGGAGAAGGCCACCCTGGCGGAGGCCTGGCAGAACCGCGGCTACCGCGCCGCGCTGACTGCAGGCTTCGCCAACGGCTGGGCGACCTTCGGGCTGCGCAACTCCGTCGTGCCGCTCTTCGCGGCCTCCGCCTTCGTGGGGTCGGGGTGGTTCCTCGATTCCAGCCAGCTGGCGGGAGTCGCGCTGGCCACCTTCGCCGCAGGCAATGTGGCCGCCGTGCTGGTGTTCTCCCGGCGATCCGATCGTCATGGACGACGGCGGCCCATCATCATCGGGCTGATGATCTCCGCGGTCGCCACGGGCTTTCTCGGGCTGGCGCCGAGCCCGCTGTGGCTCCTGCTGCTGAGCGTGATCGCCGGGGTCGGGACCGGGCTGATGAACCCCGCACAGCAGGCAGCCATCGCAGACATCGTCGGTTCCGGACGCAATGGCGGGTCTGTGGTCTCCACGTTCCAGATGACCCAGGACCTCGGTTCGATCATCGGTCCGCTGCTGGCAGGGTTCCTGGTGGATCAGCTGGGGTATTCGTGGGCCTTCGGCGTGACGGGAGTGATCCTGATGATCGGCGCGCTGGCCTGGTCCCGGGCCCCGGAGACGCTGGAACCTTCCACCGAACACTGAGCCTGGCCCAGGAGGCCGAGCTAGGAGCTCGGCGGCTGGTGCACAGAAACAGAGGCCGGTCCGGCGAGCGAGACGCTCACCGAACCGGCCCCTGTCATTCTGCGGAGAGGACCCGGGGTCAGTGTTACTCCGGGGGTGCTCCGGCAGTGGTCCTGCGGGGGGTGCTGTCAGTCTCGAAGATGTAGGCATCCTCGTCGTGCTCTGAGCGGTCGATGCCCATGGTCTCGACCTCGGAGGTGACACGGAAACCGATGGTGGCGTGGATGGCGTAGGCGATGATCGCGGTCATCACCACGGTGAAGACCAGTGTCACCAGCACCGCCACGATCTGTGAGCCCATGAGGCCCAGACCGCCGCCGTAGAAGAGTCCGCCGCGTTCACCATCGATGAGCTCGGCGCGGCCCAGCAGGCCGATCGCCACAGTGCCCCAGAGGCCGGCGACGAAGTGCAGGCCGACCACGTCGAGCGTGTCATCGAAGCCGAGCTTGTACTTCAGGCCCACCGCCAGGTAGCAGGCGAACCCGGAGACGGCACCGATGGTGATGGCGCCCACAGGGTCGACGTGAGCACAGGCGGGAGTGATGGCGACAAGACCGGCGACGATGCCCGAGGCTGCGCCGAGGGCGGTCGGCTTCTCTCCACGGACTCGCTGGGTGACCAGCCAGACGACCAGGGCAGCGGCCGGTGCAAGCAGGGTGTTGACCCAGATGAGACCAGCTTCGCCGGCCTCGGCAGCAGCGCCGCCGTTGAAGCCGAACCAGCCGAACCAGAGCAGCGAGGCGCCCAGCAGCACGAACGGCGTGTTGTGGGGACGATGTGATTCACGCTGGGTGAAGTTGCGACGCTTGCCCAGAATGAGTGCAAGAACCAGAGCGGCGAGACCGGCGCACATGTGGACGACCAGACCGCCGGCATAGTCGACTGCCTCACCGACGGCGTCGCCGACGGCGCCGCCCTCGCCGAGGAGTCCACCGTCGCCCCAGACCATGAAGGCCAGCGGGCAGTAGACCAGGGTGACCCAGATGGGCACGAAGACCATCCAGGCGGAGAACTTGGCGCGGTCAGCGATCGCGCCGGAGATGAGTGCGGTGGTGATGATGGCGAAGGTGGCGCCGAAGCCGATGCCGATGAGGCCCTCAGGCGCGTCGTTCAGCGTGTTGTAGAGGCCGAAGTCGGTGGTCGGGTTGCCGAAGAGGCCGCCGACCGATTCGCCGCCGGCGATGGCCGAGCCCCAGAGGGCCCAGACCACGGCCACGAGGCCCATGGCCCCGAAGCTCATCATCATCATGTTGATGGCGGACTTGGCCTGAGACAGACCGCCGTAGAAGAAGGCCAGGCCGGGTGTCATGAGCAGAACGAGTCCGCTTGCCACAAGCACCCAGACGTCTAGTGATCCAAGTTCCATGTGTCCCTCCAGGAAACATCAGGTCACCGGTGTATCTCACCGATGCGAGCTGATGTCCATCGTTCCTGGCTCGTGTTTCACCGGGCGGGCCGTGATGTTTCGCTGAGGTAAAAACTTTCCCCGGGCGGGCAGCCGGCGCGCTCTCACGCCGGCGCGCGGGGCTCAGCGGTCTTCGAGGAGGGCTGTCACGAACTCTTCGGCGTCAAAGGGCGCAAGGTCATCGGGGCCCTCGCCCAGTCCGATGAGCTTCACCGGAACCCCCAGCTGCCGCTGGATGGCGACGACGATTCCGCCGCGTGCGGTGCCGTCGAGCTTGGTGAGGACGATGCCGGTGACGTTGACGACCTCGGCGAAGACCTTCGCCTGATTCAATCCGTTCTGCCCGACGGTGGCGTCCAGGACGAGAAGGACCTCGTCCACGGGAGACTTCTTCTCGACTACGCGCTTGACCTTGCCGAGCTCGTTCATCAGGTCGGCCTTGTTCTGCAGGCGACCGGCGGTGTCGATCATGACGACATCAGTCTCGAGCTCAATGCCCTTGTCCACTGCCGCGTAGGCCACGGAGGCGGGGTCTGCACCTTCGACGTCGGACTTCACGGTGGGGACCCCCACGCGGTGGCCCCAGGTGCTGAGCTGTTCGGCCGCCGCGGCGCGGAATGTGTCGGCGGCGCCGAGCAGGACGTCCTTGTCCTCGGCGACGAGCATGCGGGCGAGTTTGCCGATCGTGGTGGTCTTTCCGACGCCGTTGACGCCGACCACCATGATCACGGCGGGGCGGCCTTCAGCTGTCACGGTCAGGCGACGATCGAGGCTGGGATCCACCAGAGCGGTCAGCTCCTCGGTGAGCATCGCCTTGACCTGCCCGGTGTCCTGGGTGCCTTCGACCTTCACCCGTTCGCGCAGCCGGTCCACCAGCTCCAGCGCAGGCTCGGTGCCGACGTCGGCCATGAGCAGGATCTCTTCGATCTCTTCCCAGACGTCCTCGTCGATCTCGTCTCGGGACAGCAGCGCCAGCAGGGACCGGCCAAAGATGTTGTTGGACTTGACCAGCCGGGCACGGAGCCTGGCGAGCCTGCCGGCCACGGGTTCCGGGGTCTCCAGAGTCGGTTCGAGGACCGTGGTCCCCTGCGCACCTCCGGCAGCGTCACCGAACTCCGGCTCATCAGCAGCAGGACGCTCCTCGGGCGGCGCCTCGAGCGTGTCGACGCCGCCGGACGGGAGGTCATCGGGGTCGCGCTGGGACAGGTACTGCTCACGCTTGTCCCTCGGAAGGATCTTTCCGCCCTGCACCAGGAAGAATCCCAGGGTGCCGAGCAGGATCACAGCAAGAACGATGAAGAGAATAAGAACGTCGAAATCCACGAGTTCAGTCTGTCACAGACCGGCGGCTTCTCAGGCAGGGGCTGCGGTCCGCGAACTGCTGAGAAGGAAAGCGAACTTCGTTGACCCCGCGTCGGATGTCATGGTCGCGCCTCATGGCGTTCTCCTGCCTGAAGGTACAGTTGGATGGCTCGGGACCTTGGTGTCCGCGAAAATCCAGGACCAGGGAAACAAGAGTAGCTATGGCAACGAATCATTCGGCCCAGGCCGTCCCCTCTGATCGTTCGGAGCAGCGCAGAGACGGCGCGCAGAGGCACTTTCAGCCGGAGGTTCAGGGACTTCGAGCCCTGGCCGTCGCCGCCGTCGTCATCTATCACTTCTGGCCCGAAGAACTCAGCGGCGGCTACGTCGGTGTCGATGTGTTCTTCGTCATCTCTGGATACCTGATCACCGCGCATCTCTTCAGGGAGGCGGTCAAGACAGGTTCTCTGCAGTTAGGTCGCTTCTGGGCCCGTCGGATCAGGCGCCTTCTTCCGTCGAGCCTGCTGGTCCTCTTCGCAACCTCCGTCGCGTCCGTCCTGATTCTTCCTAGCACTGCGTGGCAAGGAACTCTCAGGCAGATCATCGCGTCCACGTTGTACGTCCAGAACTGGGTCCTGGCCGGAGACGCAGTGGCATATTCAAAGGCCGACGAACGCGCCACGGCTGTGCAGCACTTCTGGACCCTTTCGGTCGAGGAGCAGTTCTACGTGCTCTGGCCCGTTCTGCTTGCGGCCACTCTCGGCGTCCTGGCGTTCCGCACGCGCAATAGTGGACGGGGCCTGAAGCGCACTGAACTCAGAAGAGCGTTTCTCTGGGTAGTCGGATTGCTGGGGCTTCTGTCTTTCTCGTTCTCGGTGTACTACACCGCGATGGCACCGGCTCAGGCCTATTTCGTGACTCCGACCAGGATATGGGAGTTCACCTTAGGTGCGATCGCGGCCCTGGTGCTGGGTTCGTCGCAGTTCACCGGCAGATGGGGCAACGTCCTGGGCTGGACGGGTATTGCCATGATCGTCAGTTCCGCTTTCTTCTACAGCGATGTCACACCCTTCCCGGGGTGGACGGCGTTGCTGCCGACAGTAGGCACAGTCCTGGTTCTGGCCTACGGCGGCAAGAGTGCCGGTCACGGCATCCACTGGTGGCTCTCGCGCAGGCCGGCCATTGCCATAGGCGACTGGTCCTACGCCATCTACCTATGGCACTGGCCTGTGGTGATCTTCTCGCCATACGTGAGCGAGGAGGCCGAGAACTGGTATATCAAGGTGTTGCTCATTCTCGGTGTGTTCATCATTTCCGCGCTGAGCACTCGCTTCTTCGAGACGCCCATCCGACGCGCAAGGATCCTGATTCCGACTTGGAGGACGATGGCAGCGGCGGCAACAGGCATGGCGTTCGTCATCGGCTCAGGAACCCTCGCAGTGTCCGGGATGGAGACAAGATCAACGGACGTCGCTCTGACGCAGGAACACCCGTGTTACGGATATCGCGCCTTTTCGAACCCAGCCACGTGCGGCGATTCCTTTGAGGGTGAGTTGGGTCTCTGGCCCTCACCGGCAGAGGTCGTTGAACAGAATCAAGAAGAGGTCTACCCGGACTGCCAGGCGGACATCGACGAAGAAGGCGTCAGCCAGTGCTTGCTTGGCGCTGAAGAGTCTGAAGCGGATGGCACGATCGCGGTGTTTGGGGATTCACACGCCACTATGTGGCTCCCGGCGCTGGATGACGTAGCCGAGGAAGAGGGAAAACGGCTGCTGGCGTTGACGCGATCAGCCTGTAGCCCGCGAGGCGGGGAGACGACCGATGAGTCGAGCGAATGTCAGAAGGGGAATGAAGCGATCATTGAGCGGATCGTGAATGACCCACAGATCGAGACAGTCATCATCGCAGGCAGCCAGATGCACAATGCATTTGCAGCACCGAGGCGCGAGCTGGGTCTGGGTCGAAGCGGGGACGAGCTCCCGGGTACCGCGCTAGCCATGTATGAACCGATTGACAGGTTGCTGGATGCGGATAAGGAGGTCGCCGTCTTTGGAGAGATCCCGCGGATGAATTACGAAACCCGTGACAAGGAGACACTGCCCGAGTGCGTGGCCCTCAACGAGGAGGACCTCTCGGCCTGTAATGACCAGATTGAAGACACACGAGTGAGAGACCGCTGGCTGACTCGTTCAGAAGAGGTTTTTGCGGACGAGGACGGCTACCACTTCGTTCCCACTGAGGATCTTGTATGTCGTGGGGGAACTTGCTACGCCGTGCTGGGTGGCGCCATTACGTACTCTGACAACAGTCACTTATCCCAGACGTTCGTCCGGTCCATGAGTGAGGAACTCCGGGAACGTCTGACAACCGCCATCAGGGGCTAGCTGCTGTGCTCTCTATATTCAGACTCGCTCCGGGGGATCCGTAGGCGAGGGCGTGTACCAGCGTTCGGCATCGACGACTCGTCGCGGCCAGGAGGACGGATGTGACTCCTCACCTGACTCGGAATACCACCATGTATAGGGGTCTGGTCCGTAGAGCGTTCCAGGGGGGCGGCCGAGGGCGATGTCGCGCTCAAGGCGCACCTCGGCTCGGTTCCACGCGGCGCCCAACATGGCGTCGTGCTGGAGCCGATACTGCTGTTTCCCCCCCGGAGTTGATGTCAGCTCGCCGAGCACGGGGCCGCGGGACGTTGCGTAGAGGTCGACCCGCAGGAATGGCAGTCCGGAGGCGATGGAAAGCCCTTTTGCGGCGGAGAGAAGCTCGTCCCAGTGGTTCGGCAGCGGAATGTCGGGGTCGTAGACCGCGCCCGGCAGGATCATGCCGAGGTCGTTGCCGTCGGCGTCGAAGTATTTGCGGGAGAAAGTCTGGCGGTTCACGACCTGCTTGCCCTCGGTCTGCATGACCAGAACTTGGAGAATGTGGCCGTAGGCCGTGTAGACCTTGATGTCCTGCGGAATGGTGGACTCGCCGTCGCTCTCGAGGAACTCCTCTGCGAAGTATGGTCCTCGGCCCTTAATCAAGCGCTTCAACATGCGGTCCGAGGGACGCCCCTCGGTGAGCTGCTCCTTTCCGGTCAGTGTCTGCCATCCCGAGTCGTTCCGGATCAGCGGTATCACCGCAATCCCACTGTGACCACCGTCCGCCTTGAGTACGAACTTCTCCTCATCGAGGTCACTGAACTCAATGCTCTCCGGAGAATTCCAGACGCCCAGTATCTTGGGCGTATCCACCCCGAGACTCTCGGCCAGAGAATAACTGCGCAGCTTGTAGTTCATCTGTGCGATCGCGTTGGTGGCGTGCCAGCCGTTCGCCCGAGCAACGTCAGTGGCGCCGAGATAGTTGGACATCTTCGCCTTGAAGGACGACCGGGTGAAGCGCTCATGTTCAGAAGAAGCCGTCTCGTACAGCTCCCTCAAGACCTCCATATCGCTCCGGAGGGTCTCGATCTCGGCCATCTGTGCCCTGGTCTGGGAGTTGTTTCTGGCCCGTTCCTCGTGGAGCGTCGAGGTGATGCTCTCAAGGTTCTCGGTCAGTGAGCTGCGGGACGCGAGGAGCTGATCGACGCGGGTCTCCAGGAACGAGATCTTGCGATCTCGCCACCCGATACCAGGTATGTTGCGGTGCACTGCTCTCGGTATCCGCGGCATGCGGCTCCTTCTATGTATATCGCTGGTGCAGAGGTCCGATACCTCGTTCACATTCAGCGGTGAGCGTTGGACTTACCGTCGTGACCAGTCCGAACTCGCTGGTTGGATTCCTCCCGAAGCTTGACACGTCGGGATCGGGCCCTCCTCAGATCATCCCAGAAGTCTATTGCGGTGGGCTGCGTCCAGCGGTAGGGGCCGTAGCAGTTGAGAAGCTCAGCGAGATTCTCAGCAGCTTCGTACCATTCGTCTTCCTGGACGCGGCGCAGCTTGGGCAACAGCCAGGAGACCAGGAACGGCTCCAGGCGCTCTTTTTTGTAGGCGTCCAGGAGATCGACCTCTGCGAGCCATTGCGCGCGGGCTCTGTCCAGCGGCAGGTACTTCTTGAAGTAGTTCGGGTTGAGCGTATTCACGGTCGAATTGCTGACAACCATGTAGTAGGTATGAACCCCGACGTCGACGGTTCTCACCGAAGTGGCGTAGTGCAGCATCTGCTGGAAGAAGTAGGAATCCTGCCCGACGGCACCTACGGGCTGAGTCAGACCCAGTGATTTCAACCAGTCCGTCCGTGCGATGACGGTCTGGATGCCCATGGGTCTGAACCGAAGCGCCTCCAGCGCGCGGGGAGGTACTGCTATGTTGCCCTCGGCGTCGAGATGATCCGCGAAGAGGCTCTGCAGCACCTCTGCGTAAGGCAACATGGTTCTGCGCTTGGCCCACTGGGACATGTTTCCAAGCACGAAATCGACACGGGGGTGCTCTTGGATCTGCTCGTAGAGCCGCGCGTATCCATTGTCGATCGCTTCGTTGTCCGGATCGAGATACGTGACATAGGGCGTCTGGGCCAGATCCAGGCCGGTGTTTCGCGGACGCGAGGCCGAGCCGGAGCCGCCGCGTGCGTGGTGAAAGGACGAGACGTTGGGGTAGTCATCGACCAGATCCTCGATGGTGTCGAGGGTGACCGGGTCGGTGGATCCGTCACTGACCAGCAGCACATGCATCTCCTCGAAGGCGCTTGACCGAAGAAGAGACGCGAAGGCCTTGTGTCGAAGATGGGGCCCGTTGTTATAGATTGGAACCACTACGGTCAACTGCAGGTTCAGGTTCTGGGCCGTGCGTCGGATCGCCATTGACACCTCGTCAATGTCATCACCGGTTCCCAGCAGGTGCAGTGTGCGGCGCGAGCGACCCACGATGCGCTCACGGTGCCCGAAGCCATCGGCTACGTACACCCGTGTCTCGGAAAGTCGCTTCTGCATCGACTCAACGCCGGTGGCCACTGAGTCCTCAGGTCGCCACCAGGCAGTCAGCGCAAGGGAGCCCGTGTGTGCCTGGCTGTGAACGTGCCCCGGTTCGATCGGGTCGGCGTGCTTGGTGACCACAGGTGCTGACTGGTAGCTCAGGGCGGCGAGGTGGTCCGCGACGTAGGTCGGGGAGTAGTGGTGCTCAGCTGAGACGGGAATGAGCACGTCGTACTGACCATGCCTTTCGGACGCTTCGCGCCATGTCACTGTCTCTACGGCTCCCGCGGTCTGGGCGGCCATCTCCGCGAGCAGCGTGTCATCCTGCTCCTCGACGACAGCAAGTACCCTGTCGGGACTCCAGCTCGCGGACACTCCGGCGCGTTCCAGCATGCTGCGCAGGACATCGGAGGCGTGGTGGTCGTTGAAGACCTGTCGGATGCCGTCACTCTGGTTGCGTCTCAGGTCCTTGATCTCCAGGCTGTCCAGCATCGTGGCGACGTCTTCAGCCGAGTTGGCGACATGGATCTGAGGGTAGTAGGAGTTGATCCCCTGGTTGTACGTGGAGAGCACCATGGTTCCAGAAGCCTGCAGAGCTACCGCGCGAGGGTTGAATGCTGTTTGCGATCCGCTGATGCCATGGGCGACGACACCGATGTCGCTGAGTCGGTCAAGCTCTGCTCTGCGGAAGGCCGCCCATTCCTGCACGTAGGGCCACTGGCGGATCTGGAGGGGACGGTCGGGCCGGTGTCCCGGGCTGATCAGCAGGCCCGCACCCGACCCCGCGACTCCATCAAGGATCCATTCGAGGCTCTCTGCGACGTCGACCCCAAGCTTCGCGCCTCCGTCCTGAAAGTACGTGACGAGCGGATCCGTCATTCTCTGCGACCCTAGGGGTGAGCGATTCAGCGGGCTGATCGGCGAGGGAATCAGATTGATGTTGATGCTCCGCGGGGCGGCGCTCCGGTAGCGTTCCGCATTCTCCTCGGAGACGACGAAGATGTGGTCGCATCGTCCGGCGAGGGTCAGCTGTTCGGCACGTGGGGTGTCGGTGCCCAGATCCGCGAAGACCAGCGGGACTGAAAGCTCACGCGCCGCGTTGATGACCCTGCCACGAGCCTTGTGTGACCGTACGCTGCGTGGGCCGAGCATGATGGCATGAGCATTCTGGACGCCAGGCGCCCAGTCAAACGGGTCGATCTCAGTGAGGACCGCGCTGCCTCGAAAAGAATGGATGAGCGAGCTGTCGCCGAACACTCCAACTGTCAGAGGAAGGGCCGGTTTGGAAACGCCGGGCTCGAGCGCAGGCAGAGCATCCAGTGCGCCGGCGAGTTCGGTCTCGAGGTTTGCCGCGCGAAGCCGACCACCGCGGAATGGTGAGGAGGCAGGAACTCCGAGGGCTCCCAGGGTGGGGTGATTGCGAAGAGTCTTGAGCGGGTCTGGTGTGGTGAGCAGCGAGTCCACCAGTTGACGCCCTGCAGCGATCTGTGAGCGCCGGTCGAATGGCGCACTGGGTCGACTTCCCCTCACGTCGAACGGCCTGCCTCGGGAGCTGAATCACTCGGCTGACCGCGAAGCCGCCGCTCCGCGAGTCTCAGAGCCTTTCGTGGGTTGCGAACGGTGAACTCCACACGTTTCCGGGTGCCGGCGAACCAACTCGTCGACGGAGAGCCGTCTTCACTTGCAGGAAGCGCGCGACCTTTGCCGCTCTTGGCGAGCCGATACTCCAGCTGACTCAGCCGTGACCGGATTTCGGCGAGGTCTGATTCCTGAGAGCGTTCGAGCTGGTTGTAGGCCCAGCTCAATTCCGCGAGAAGGGCCTTCTGCTGACGAAGCAACGCCGTGACGACTTCCTCAGGACGCAGTTCCGGGTCTGAGACCGGGCTGCTGGAGTGCTCCGGACTGACGTCGGAACGTCCGTTTTCTGAGTCGGTGGTCATCAGGCTCCTCGAGGGTCTTATTGGAGTGTTCTCGCTTCGGGCTCGTCGGCCGAGTCCGGGTCGGAGGCTATCAGCTCGAATTTCTCCTCCGACGAGTTCTTGCTCGTTCAGCGCCAGATGCCCCGGGTGTCGATGATCGTTGCGTCCCCGAGCTGCGTTGACGGTACTGCTTTGAACACGTCGTGGTCCACCAGCAGCACGATGACGTCGGCGGTCTCCAGGGCCTGGTCCAAGGCTGACAGGCTGAGATTGCTGAAGTCCCGCAACGCGGGGGGAAGCTCATCGACGTGGGGCTCGACGGCCAGAATCTTCGCCTGTGGCGCCCTAGCGGCGAGCTTCTGCGCGATGCGCAACGAGGGCGATTCACGCAGATCGTCGATATTTGCCTTGAACGCAAGCCCCAGCAGGGCAACGGTCGGTGAATCACCCGCGGCCTCCATCGCCTGCTCGATGCGGCCCAGCACCCATTCGGGCTTGGCGTCGTTGGTCTGCCGGGCGGTGCGGATCAGGTTGGCCTGCTCCGGGGCGGCGTCGACGATGAACCAGGGATCCACCGCGATGCAGTGTCCGCCCACGCCGGGACCGGGCTGGAGGATGTTCACCCGCGGGTGGTGATTGGCCAGCTCGATGAGCTCCCAGACGTTGATGCCCAGGCGGTCGCTGATGATGGAGAGCTCGTTGGCGAAGGCGATGTTCACGTCGCGGAAGCTGTTCTCGGTGAGCTTGGCCATTTCCGCGGTCCTGGCATCGGTGAGCAGAAACTCGCCCTTGCAGAACGCTGAATAGAGGTCCCGAGCTGCTTCGGCTGCTTCGCGGGTCAGTCCACCGATGATCCGGTCATTGGTGATCATCTCTTCCATGATCTTGCCCGGCAGCACCCGTTCGGGGCAGTGTGCGACCAGCAGGTCCTCTGTTGCGAGGTCCGGGCGCGCGGCGAGGATACGGGCGGCCATGTGTTCGGTGGCCCCGGGAGGAGAGGTGGACTCCAGGATGATCAGTTCTCCGCCGGTGAGCTTGGCGGCGATGCCGTCTGCGGCGGCCTCGATGTAGGAGAGGTCGGCGGAATGGGTGTCGGTGAAAGGCGTCGGGACGGCGACGATATACGCGTCCGCCACCGGGGTCTCGGTGGTGGCGGTGAGTGTTCCGGTGTTGACTGCGCGTTCCAGGACTTCGCGCAGTCCTGGTTCCACGAACGGGACCTCACCCTTGTTGACGGCGGAGACGTTGCGCTCGGAGACGTCCATGCCGATCGTCGTCACACCGTGATCTGCCAGTATGGCTGCGGTGGGCAGACCGATGTAGCCGAGCCCGATGACTGCGACTGTTGAAGATTTGCTGATCACGGCTGTTCGCTTTCTACGACGGCGAAGGGGTCTGTCAGCTGGCGAGTCTATCCCAGCGGGAATCCTGGGAGGCGACACCAGGACCCGCGCGCCGGATATGCGAAGTAGATGGCGGTACCCTGAGGGCTGTTGTCAGCTCAAAGTGGCCGTCCCCGATGCGTCTCCATGCGCAGGAAGTGATTCGCAAGTGATCACTTGAATCTCGGGACAGGTTGCACCCCGGCGTCCAAGGAATATTCGCACCTCCTATGTCCACACGCATCGAAACACCGCAGGCCATGCCCGCTTCAGCGCCCTCAGTTCCGGATACGGGCATTCGCGCCAACCGCAGCGGGCGATTCCAGCCCGAGATCCAGGGCCTGCGCGCGCTGGCTGTCTTGTTGGTGGTGATGTATCACTTCTGGCCAGATCATCTTTCCGGCGGGTATATCGGCGTCGATGTGTTCTTCGTGATCTCGGGGTACTTGATCACGGCCCACCTGTTCAAGGAGGCCAACAGGACCGGCCGCATTCGGCTTGGCCAGTTCTGGGCGCGACGGATCCGGCGCCTGCTGCCGCTGAGCCTTCTGGTGCTCGGTCTGACGGCTGTGGCAGCCGTGATGGTACTGCCCAGCACTGAGTGGCAGGGAACCCGCAGACAGGTCATGGCGTCGGCGCTGTACGTGCAGAACTGGATCCTCGCCGGTGACGCTATCGACTATTCCAAAGCGGATGAACAGGCCACAGCGGTGCAGCACTTTTGGTCCCTCTCTGTGGAGGAGCAGTTCTATGTGCTGTGGCCCGTCCTTCTGGCGGTTGCGCTGGCAGCTGCTTTGTCTGCTCACCGTCGCCGTGGACGCATCGGTGCGAGTGTCGAACCTCGGGTCCGGGTGCGTGCGATCTTCCTCTGGGTGATCGGGGTGCTTGGCGTTGCGTCCCTGGGTTTCTCGATCTATTACACTGCGAATTCAGCCGCCCAGGCCTATTTCGTGACCCCGACACGCATCTGGGAGTTCGCACTCGGCGCGGTTCTGGCGCTGCTCCTGGGGGACAGCCAATTCTCAGGGAGATGGGGCAATGTCTTGGGGTGGGTAGGTTTCGCGATGATCCTCGGTTCGGCCTACCTCTACAGCGACCTGACGCCCTTCCCTGGTTGGACTGCGCTGGTTCCCACGGTCGGTGCGACCCTGTTGATGGCCTGCGGAGGCAAAGGGCCGGGGACGGGGATCCATTGGTGGCTGTCGCAGCGTCCCGCCACGGCGATCGGGGACTGGTCCTATGCGATCTACCTCTGGCACTGGCCGGTGGTGATCTTCTCGCCCTATATCAGTGATGCTGCGCGTGACTGGTACATCAAGGTGCTGTTGATCCTCGGCGTCGTCCTGCTGTCGGCGCTGACCACTCGGTTCTTCGAGACTCCGATCAGGCGTGCGAAGATCTTGGCACCGACCTGGCGCACCATGGTGGCGGCGGCCACCGGCATGGCGCTGGTTGTGGGAGTCGCGTACTACTCGGTGGAATATGCGGAACAGGAGTTCGTGGCCTCAGACCTCTCTGAGGACCATCCCTGCTACGGCTACCGTGCCCTTGCCAATCCCGACCAGTGCGGAGACCCGTTCGAAGGTACACAAGGTCTCATGCCCTCTGCGGCGGACGTTTCGGCGCAGTCGCAGAACTTGCCTTATCCCGACTGCCAGGCCGAGGCTGAGGATGAGGAGGTCGGGGAATGCTGGCTTGGGGCCGACCAGGCTCAGGCGGACGGGACCATCGCCGTGTTCGGCGATTCCCACGCGACCATGTGGCTGACCGCATTCGACGAGATCGCGCAGGACAACGGCAAGCGACTGCTCGTGATGACCAGGTCTGGCTGCACCCCTCACGCGAGCACTTCCGAGGATTCGGAGGACCTCTGCGGCGAGGCCAACTTGGAGATCCTTGAACGGGTGGCAGAGGACGACGACATCGAGACTGTCATCATCGCCGGCAGCCAGAAGATCGGTGGATTGAGCGCACCCGAGATTGAGGTAGACCTCCCAGAGTCTGATCTGGAGCTCGATGACACTGCCCGCAGCATGCTGACGCCTATTCAGTTCTGGTTGGAGGCTGAGAAAGAAGTGGTCGTCCTCGGTGAGACCCCGCGATTGAACGAGGAGAGCAACGAGGAGGAGACCCTCCCGGAATGCGTGGCGCTCAACGAAGATGACCTCTCCGCCTGCAACGACGATCTTGAGGACACCAGAGTCGGTCCACGCTGGCTCACGGAATCGGCAGAGGTCTTCGAGGGGGCCGAGGATTATCACTTCGTCCCAACGGAGGACCTTCTCTGCGAGGAGGACACCTGCTACGCCGTGCTCGGCGGTGCCATCACATATCGGGACAACAGTCACGTCTCGCTCAATTTCGTGCGTTCCGTGACGCCTGAGCTGGAGGATCGCATGGAAGATGCCATCCTCAACTGAGTGAGAACGAGCTGCGGGAGGTTGCTCTGCAGCGTCCACATCAGTCTCAGCGTGCGCGGAACACGGATCTCGCAGGAGATCGGTGAGAGCCTCGACGGGTGTAGAGATCTTCCCGACCGTGAATCAGGGAGCAACCCCCTCGGCCTCCAGGATCGCAGAGGACAACAGCGCGACCGCGGATCAAAGCCAGACGGCCGCGGGGCAGTCTGGGATGTCGTTCTCGCTCACGAATCTGTCGGGAGGTCTCTCAGTGGATCCCAGCGGCGACCTTCGGCTGCTGCGTCCGCCGAATCCCACCGGGGAGGTTCAGGACGCCGAGCAGAGCCACACTCAGGAAGGGTCCTGGCCTCCAGCTGAAGCATCGCCCGGCCAGCTGGGCGTCAGGCGGGCTGGAGCGTGCGTGGGTCCGGGTTGCTCGTGAAGAACGCCCGGGCGCGCGGGCTCGACCATTCGTACGGACCATAGGCATCGGCGATCTGGTGCAGAATCTCTGCAGCCTCCGCGCGCTGATGAGGGTGGACCTTGTCGAACTTGTCCAGGTACCAGGACACGAAGAATGCCTCGAAACGCTGCTCCATGTAGTCATCGAGGAGCCCGACCTCGCGCAGCCAGTCGGCTCTGGCCGTCTCCAGGATCAGATATTTTCGGAAGTAGTTCGGCGAGACGACGTTCACTATCGATGTGTCAACCGCTCCGTAGTAGGTGTACACGGGTCGGTAGACCGGCACGTAGGCCGTGGCGTAGTACATGAGCTGTTGGAAGAAGTACGTGTCCTGCCCGACCGCACCTACCGGTTGGACGAGGCCGAGGCCCTTCAGCCAGCCTGTCCGCGCCACGAGCGCTTCGATCGAAGCCGGACGAAAATTCACCGTCCGCAGCGTCTGTGGGTGGGGCCAGTTGAGTCCGTCCCTGTGTTCCACACCGGCGAGGAACCACGCGTGATAGTCAAAGACGGTGTAGCGATGTGTCCAGACCGCCATGTTGCCAAGGGCGAAGTCCGCGCGCGGCTGCGTCCGGAGCGCTTCGAGCAGCTCGAGGTACCCGTCGTCGAGCTCCTCGTCGTCAGGGTCCAGATAGGTCACGAACTCGGTGAAGCTCAGCTCCAGGCCCGTGTTGCGTGGCCTCGAGGCGGAGCCGGATCCTCCGGCGGCGTGGTGGAAGGCTGAGACATTCGGGTGGCTGTGGGTCAGTTCCTCTATCGTGTCGAGGGTGGACGCGTCCGACGAACCATCGTTGATGAGCAGCACGTGCATGCGATCAAACATCTCTGAACGACGCAGCGAAGCGAACGCCTTATGCCGGAGGTGATCCCCATTGTTGAAGATGGGCACGACGACGGCGAGCTCGAGTCCCAGCGACTCGGCCGTGCTGCGGAATTCACGCTTCGACTCCTCAAAGTCCGAACCCGCCAAGGCATCAACGGTCCGTCGAGCTGTCACGGGACGATGACCGAGGTGGTCGATGGCGTAGACGGGGCTGCTTAGCAGCGTGTCCCGCAGGGCCTCAGGAGACTGCGTGGCTTCGGGACCTGGCTGCCACCAGGCGGTCAGCTCGGGCTCCTGGATCCCTGAGCTGTGCTGATGGGCCAACTCGTCCGTCTCGGTGAGCGGGCCCGTGAGCTTCGTGGTGATTGCGATCCCCTGGTAGCGGAAGGCGGCCACGTGGTCTTCTGCGTAGAACGGGGAATAGCGCCGGGCAGCGCTCATCGGCATGAGGATGTCGTAGTCACCGGGGGCGCTGGAGCTGGCAGGCTGCCAATCATTCAGCTGGGACCAGGACGTGCTGGCCACCACAGGGTGTGTCTGTTCTTTGATGTCCGAGGCCAGCTCGGCAGTGAGTTCATCCGTCACCACGAGGACTCGCTCCTGCGCCGCCGGAACGCTCACTCCGACCGTGCGGCAGATGCGGGTCAGCACATCTGTGCCGTGGTGATCCCGAAAGACCCTGCGGATCCCATCGCCCTGGACCCTGCGGAGCTCTTCAGTGGTCATGTACTGCAGTGCCTTGGCGACATCCTCGGCGGAGTTCGCAATATGGACATTCGGGTAATACGAGTTCACGCCCTGGTTGTATGTCGAGAGCACCATGGTTCCCGATGCCTGCAGCTGAAGCACCTGAGAGTCGACGAGCGTCTGTGAGCCGAGCACAGCATTGACGGCCATGCCTGCGTCTACGCCTCGCTGCAGGCGCGCCAGTTCTTCTGCGCTGGTCAGCTCCGGCATCTCGCGCTGCGACAGCGTCCATGGAGCGTACTCCGTCGGGACTGCCCACTGGGCACGGTGGGTACCTTGGGCCCCGCCTGGCTGCAGGAATGCGGCGGACCTGCCAGAGGCGAGAACACCGTCGAAGAGGGGCGTGGTCGATTCCTCGGGGGAGAGCTGACGCGAGCTGGGGGACTGGTCTACTCCGAAGAGCGCGACCAGGTCTGTGCGTCCGGGGCGAGTTCCCACGGGAGTGTGAAGCAGGGGACTGATCGGTAGCCGAACAGTCTCGACGGTGCCGGGGTTCCGACGCAGCTGCCGATACCTCTGCATCGCCTGCTGATCCACGGCGAAGACCCAGTCACAGGCCTCAGCCAGACCCAGGGTGGCGTCGACGTCGTCACCGGAAGCGGTGGAGAAGAAGACAGTGGGAATGGTCCGTTCCTGGCAGGCTGGGATGACGGCGTCTTCCAAAACCTCGGGGGACTCAGAAGTCTCCGAACCCACGATCAGCAGGTCAATCTCTTCCAGGTTCTCCGCCCAGTCTTCGGACGTCAGGCTCAGGATGTCGGCAGCGCCGAGAAAACCCGATTCGAGACGAGGACCTGCGAGCAGACCGACCCGCACCGGCAGGCGGGGCCGTGACACTCCTGTTTCGCCGGAGGGCAGTCCAGCGGTCGCATCGAGCGCCTGTTCCACTATGCGACGGGGCGACGGCAGAGACTCTGGGCCGAGTTCGTCTTCTGCAGCGACTGCCCTGATGCTCTCGCGCGTGACCGGCACGCCACTCTGCGAACTCACGGTGCCGTTCCGTTCAAGGAGCTGTGACTTCTGTCGGTACGAGTCGGCGCGTGCCAGGTGGGCGGCGCCAGCCCTGTTGCGCAGCGTGGCCGCGCGGGTGGCTGTGTCGGTGGACTCCCAGGCCCGTGCCGCGGCGCGATGGGCGTCTTCCGTGGCACGCAACGCCGTCCGATGCATGGCGAAGGCCGCCCCGAGCACATCTGCGTCACGGGGGCGCTCCGTGGGATCGGTTTCGCCGAAGTCGGAGGAGCTGGCACTGGGGTGAAGGTCTATCCATCGCACATTGATACTCTAGAGCCTCGGTACATCCACTGCGCAGCGGTGCACTCAGCTCCGTGCTGCGCAGACACCATCAACGAATCAAGGGACATACCTGACGTGTTCAACTCCCTCTCCGACCGCCTGAGCGCCACCTTCAAGAATCTCCGCGGCAAAGGGCGGCTGTCCGAGGCCGATATCGACGGCACCGCCCGGGAGATCCGGCGCGCCCTGCTCGACGCCGACGTCGCAGTGCCCGTGGTCCGCGAGTTCATCGCCAAGGTCAAGGCGCGCGCCCTCGGCGCCGAGGTCGCACAGGCGCTGAATCCGGGCCAGCAGGTCGTCAAGATCGTCAACGAAGAGCTCGTCGGCATCCTCGGCGGGAAGACGCGTGAGCTCGCGCTGGCCAAGCAGCCGCCGACGGTGATCATGCTGGCCGGGCTCCAGGGCGCGGGCAAGACGACCCTGGCCGGCAAGCTCGCCCACCACCTGAAGAGCCAGGGCCACACGCCGATGCTGGTGGCCTGTGACCTCCAGCGGCCCAACGCCGTCAAACAGCTCCAGGTCGGCGGCCAGCGAGCCGGGGTTCCCGTGTTCGCCCCGCACCCCGGCGTCTCCTCCGAGACCGAGTCGGCCACCGGCGATCCGGTGAAGGTGGCCACCGAGGGTCTGGCCGAGGCACGCGCCAAGCTTCACGACGTGCTGATCATCGACACCGCCGGCCGGCTCGGCGTGGACGCCGAGCTGATGCGTCAGGCGGCGGACATCAAGGCCGCCGTCGGGGCCCACGAGACGCTCTTCGTGATCGACTCGATGATCGGCCAGGACGCCGTCAACACGGCACAGGCCTTCAACGAAGGCGTGGACTTCACCGGCGTGGTGCTGACCAAGCTCGACGGCGACGCCCGCGGCGGTGCGGCGCTGTCCGTAGCCTCGATCACCGGCAAGCCCGTGATGTACGCCTCCACCGGCGAGGGCCTCAAGGACTTTGAGATCTTCCACCCGGACCGCATGGCGCGACGGATCCTGGACATGGGAGACATCCTCTCCCTCGTCGAACAGGCCGAGGCGAACTGGGACCGCGGCGAGGCCGAGAAGATGGCCAAGAAGTTCGCCGACCAGGAGGACTTCACCCTGGACGACTTCCTCGGACAGATGCAGCAGCTGAAGAAGATGGGTTCGATGAAGAAGCTGCTGGGCATGATGCCCGGCGCGCAGGGGATGCGTCAACAGCTCGATCAGTTCGACGAGTCCTCCATCGGTCGTGTCGAAGCGATCATCTATTCGATGACTCCCTACGAGCGCAACGTCCCCAAGGTGATCAACGGTTCACGCCGCGCCCGCATCGCCAAGGGTTCCGGCGTCCACGTCTCCGAGATCAACCAGCTGCTGGAGCGGTTCACACAGGCGCAGAAGATGATGAAGAAGATGGCCTCCGGAGGCGGAATGCCTTCGATGCCCAGCGGTGGCGGCGGGATGCCGTCCATGGGCGGCATGCCCGGCATGGGTGCCGGCGGCGGAGCCTCCAAGAAGCGCAAGCAGCAGGCCAAGCCGAAGAAGAAGTCAGGAAACCCGGCCAAGGCCGCACAGGAGGCACGCGAGGCGGAGCTCAAGCGGCAGGAGGGAGCGGCCAAGCGCATGGACGGCTCCAGCTTCGGCGCCGGCTCCAAGGATCTCAGCCCCGAAGACCTCAGCCTGCCCAAGGGATTCGAGAAGTACCTGCGCTGAGCCGCCCGCCGCGCGGGTCAGATCGCGTGTTTCACCGATCTCTGGCACAATGAGCAGGTACTTTGTTCGGTGGCGGGCACCCTCTACACCCGCCGCAGGGACAATGTTCTGAAGTGGTCGCATCGACTGTGCAGCACGTCCCCACGCAGCCTGATGCCTGACCGCGCCCCTGAAACAAGAAACAGGAGTGGACCACTCAAGTGGCTGTAAAAATTCGTCTGAAGCGCATGGGCAAGATCCGTGCACCGTTCTACCGTGTTGTCGTCGCCGACTCCCGCACCAAGCGTGACGGCGCCGCCATCGAGCAGATCGGCAAATACAACCCCATCGAAGAGCCTTCGCTCATCGAGATCGATTCCGAGCGTGCCCAGTACTGGCTCTCCGTGGGCGCTCAGCCCACCGAGCAGGTGCAGGCGCTGCTCAAGATCACCGGTGACTGGCAGAAGTTCAAGGGCCTCGAAGGCGCTGAAGGAACTCTGCGGACCAAGGCTCCGAAGGAGGAGTTCGTCGCTCCTTCCAAGGGCTCGGTCATCCAGGAGAAGTCCAAGGCTCCGGCCGCGGCTCCTGCAGAAGAGTCAGCTGAGGCTCCGGCCGAGTCTGCTCCGCAGGAGAACGCAGAGTAATCATGGGAGATGCAGTGCTGAGTGACGCGCTCGAACACCTGGTCCGCGGAATCGTGGACGCGCCCGACGACGTCGATGTCCGCCGCAAGGGCGGGCGTCGCTACGACGTCCTGCAGGTTCGCGTTCATCCGGATGATCTCGGCCGAGTGATCGGCCGGGCCGGGCGCACCGCGAAGGCACTGCGCACTGTGGTCTCCGCCCTTCCCGGCGGTGGCGATGTCCGCGTGGACGTGGTCGACACCGACCGCAGCCGCTGACGGATACGAGGATCACTGAATGACTGCTGGCGCTGAAGGCCAGAAGGCATCTGGGACCGACCCGCAGGCTCTGCCAGATTCGGCAGAACGCCTGCGGGTCGCTCGCATTGGAAAGCCCCACGGGATCCGCGGGGAGGTCACCGCCCAGCTCTTCACCGATGAGCCCGAGGCGCGGCTGGCCCCGGGCGCGGTCCTCATCCGGATTCCCGGAGACGAGACCTCCGACCGGACCACCACCCTGCTCACCGTGACCCGCCAGCGGTGGAACAAGAGCGTCTGCCTCCTGGACTTCCGCGAGGTCACCGATCGCAACGGCGCCGAGGCGCTGCGCGGCTCCACCCTCTACGTCGAGGCCCCCTGGCAGGAGGATCCCGAGGAGGAGGGCTGGTACAGCCACGAACTCGTCGGATTCACCTGCCTGGACACCGCGGGCCTGCAGCTGGGCACGCTCAAGGAGCTCATCACCGGAGCTGCCCAGGACCTGCTCGTGATCACCTCGGTATCCGGCGAAGAGGTCATGGTGCCCTTCGTCGAGGAGATCGTCCCCGAGGTCGACGTGGAGAACAGGCGCATCCTGCTGGATCCGCCGGCCGGTCTCTTCTGAGAGCCCCCGGCGCCATGCGGATCGACCTCGTCTCGATATTTCCAGAGTTCTTCGACGTCCTCGACCTGTCCCTGATCGGCAAGGCCCAGCGCGAGTCTCTGCTGAGTCTGCATCGACACCAGCTCCGGGATTTCAGCTTCGACAAGCACCGCAGCGTGGACGACACGCCCACCGGCGGCGGTGCGGGCATGGTGATGAAGCCGGAGCCCTGGGCCCTCGCCCTCGAACATGTCCTGGCGCAGCGTCCCGCAGCTGAGATCGCGACCGCCGAGGCGCCGCGACCCATACTGATCGTGCCCACCCCGGCGGGAGAGCTCTTCACGCAGCGCACCGCCGAGGATCTCGCGACTGCGGAGCATCTCGTCTTCGCGCCCGCCCGCTTCGAGGGGATCGACCACCGGCTCCTGGACTGGGCGCAGGAGGACTTCGACCTTCGGCCCATGTCCATCGGCGACTATGTGCTCAACGGAGGCGAGGCCGCCGTCGTCGTGATGGTCGAGGCGATCACTCGGCTGATCCCTGGGGTGATCGGAAACCCCGAGTCCCTGGCGGAGGAGTCGCACGCCGACGGGCTGCTGGAGTACCCCGTCTACACCAAGCCGGCACGCTGGCGCGGTCGCGACGTCCCGGAGATCCTGCTCTCCGGAGACCACGCCAGGATCCGCGACTGGCGGGCCGAGCAGCAGGACGTGCGCACTCGCCGGATCCGTCCCGATCTGTGGGCCAAGCACGTGGTCGCACAGGAGCAGAAACTGACATAGAATTGACCACCGTGCCTGCTGGGCGGCTTCATCTGCCATAGGGGATGACCGTCAACAGACAGGCCGCCGGAGGGGGAATCGTCTCCATCCGGTAGCTCACGCTTTGACCTGCGCCGGACTCCGGCGTGCTCGGCGCCTCGTGCGCTGACCGTTCAAGAGGTCGCAACCCGGGCGAGTGACCTGTGGCAGTCGTCCTAGGAGAAACACATGCATAAGCTCGATTCCGTCGATTCAGCAAGCCTGCGCAAAGACGTCCCCGACTTCGGTCCCGGTGACACCGTCAGCGTGCACGTGAACATCATCGAGGGCAAGAACACCCGTGTCCAGGTCTTCAAGGGCTACGTCCTTGGTCGCCAGGGTCACGGCGTCGGCGAGACCTTCACCGTCCGCAAGGTCTCCTTCGGCGTCGGCGTGGAGCGCACCTTCCCGGTGCACTCCCCGGTGACCGAGAAGATCGAGGTCTCCGCCCGCGGTGACGTGCGTCGCGCGAAGCTGTACTACATGCGTGATCGCCACGGCAAGGCTGCACGCATCAAGGAGAAGCGCGAGTCCACCATCGCCCGCCAGCAGGGCGAAAAGGTCGAGGAAGTCACTGAGGCCTGATCTGCGGATCAGCTTCGGCGCTCAGCGCTGACGGCCCGCACGGCATATGAACACTGCAGAGAACCCCGCGCACGGCGAGCATGACTCGTCGGCTCGGGGTTCTCGGCGTCTCAGGCTCTGGATGGCCGTAGTGGCCGCCGCGGTGATCGCCGTGGTGCTCGCAACCGGGCTGCGCATCGCGGTCATCGATGTCTACACCGTCTCCCAGGTCTCGATGGCGCCCACACTGGCTGACTCCGAGCGGATCCTGGTGGAGAAGGACTATCCGGGGGAGCGCGACGTCCAGCCCGGGGATGTGATCGTCTTCGACGGCGAGGGTTCATTCACCCCCTACGAGGGAAGCAGCTCGACCCTGGCCCAGCTCGGCTCACGCATCGGTCACTGGTTCGGTCTCACCGCGCCGCCGGCCACGTACGTGAAGCGGGTGTTGGGCACCGGTGGAGACGTGATCGCCTGCTGCGATGACTCGGGGAGGCTCAGCCTCAACGGGGAGCCGCTTGCGGAGCCGTACCTGGGCCGCGAGGTGACCGCCACGGCACCTGCCTCGGAGCAGAGCTTCGAGGCCGAGGTGCCGCAGGGCAGGGTGTGGGTGATGGGGGACAACCGTGAGGAGTCCATCGACTCCCGAGCGCTGCTGGGCGCCCCCGGCGGAGGTATGATCAGCGAAGACCGCATTCTGGGCCGCGTATCCGGTGTCTTCTGGCCCTGGAGCGAGCGACGAGATCTCCAGGAGGCCGGCTATCAGCAGCAGTGAGAACTCCTCTGTTCCAGTTCCCGAGCGTCGGCGAGATCGACGACGACGGCGACCGGTGCGCAACCCGGCCGCGGCGTTCCTGATCGAGATCGTCACGATCCTCGTCATCGCCCTGGTCATCTCCTTCGTGGTGAAGACCTTCCTGTTCAGGGCCTTCTACATCCCCTCAGAGTCGATGGAGCCCACACTGCAGGTCGATGACCGGATCATCGTGAACCTGCTTGCTCCCGGGGTCATGGAGGTGGAACGCGGCGACGTGGTCGTGTTCGAGGACACCCGTCAGTGGTGGGGCGCTGCCAGCACCGTGGAGACCAACGTGTTTCAGGACGCGATGATCTTCGTGGGGCTGCTGCCGGACACCTCCTCGCACTACGTGGTCAAACGCGTGGTGGGCCTCGGCGGTGACGAGGTGGAATGCTGCGATGATCAGGGTCGGATCATGGTCAACGGCGAACCCATCGAGGAGCCGTATGTGTTCCCCGGAGACTCGCCCAGCGAGGTGGAGTTCTCTGTGACCGTGCCCGAGGACCATATGTGGGTCATGGGGGACCACCGCAGCAACTCGGCGGACTCACGCTCCCACCTGGACGAATCAGATACAGGGGCTGTGCCTCTGGAGGATGTCATCGGACGCTCCGCTGCAGTGATCTGGCCCTTCGAGAACTTCGGCGGCGGCGGGTCCGCGCGAGACCCGTTCGACTCCGTTCCCGCGCCGTGAACGGCGCGAGATCCATGAGCGCGGTGACTGAGATGACTGCCATGACCGACATGACTGTCATAACCGACATGGCCGACATGACTGCCATGGGCGGCGTGGCCCGCCTGGATGCCGGAGGGGAGGCCCGTGCCTGAGAACGCCACCCTGCTGCCGGAGCTGGCCATCGCCGCCCGTCGCGGGGTCCGCTACATCGCGGGGGTCGACGAGGTCGGCCGCGGAGCGCTGGCGGGTCCGGTGAGCATCGGCGTGGTGGTGCTTGATCTGGCCCACCCGGTCTTCGCCCAGACGCCAGAGTCCACCGGCGTCTGCACACAGCTCGACGGCGTGCGCGATTCCAAGCTGCTGACCCCTGCCGCGCGCGGACGCTGGCACCCGCGGATCTGCGAACATGCCGCCGCCTACAGCGTGCAGCACCGTCAGCCCCGCGAGATCGATGCGCTGGGGATCAACGGCGCTCTGCGGGCCGCAGGACTGGCCGGGCTCAACGCCGTGGAGGTGCAGCTCGGCAGGTCCCTGGACGCCGTGATCCTCGACGGTTCCCATGACTGGCTCACCCACGGGGCCTCCGCGCGGATCCAGACCATGGTCAAGGCAGACATCAAGGCGCTCTCGGTGGCCTGCGCCTCGGTGCTGGCGAAGGTGGAACGAGATCGACTCATGGAGCACCTCGCCGTGGATCACCCCGGCTACGGGTGGAACTCCAACCGCGGCTACGGCTCGCAGGGTCACCGGACCGCACTGGCTGAGCTCGGTGTCACTGACCAGCACCGCCTGAGCTGGAACCTCGGCGTCTGAGCCGCCCACGGGTTCGCCTGGCTCCGAGTTTTCCCCAGCCGGCCCGGCGCCCTCCTCCCTGCGCTTCCCATGCACAGACGCAGTGCGCGCGACGCGGCTTGCCACAGCGGTGAGGATGCTGGTGCTCCAGGAGAGGAGCGCCGATGCGAGCCAAGGACGTCACCGGTCGGGTGGGCGAGGAGATCGCCGCCGAGTATCTCAGCGAGCAGGGCCATGTGATTCTTCAGCGCCGCTGGCGGACCGCGCGCGGTGAGATCGATCTGATCACCCGCGACGGCGAGCAGCTGGTGGCGGTGGAGGTCAAGACTCGTCGGGGAACCGGCTACGGCCACCCCTTCGAAGCGGTGGATCCGCGCAAACTCGGGAGGCTGCACCGGCTCCTGCTGGAGTACTGCGCCGCGGAACGCTGCCTGCACGCCCCTCGGCGGGTGGACGTGGTCGCGGTGCTGCTGAGCAGCGCCGGAGCGCCGCACGCGCACCAACACCTCGTGCGCGGACTGGAGCACCTCAAGGACGTGCGCTGATGGGGATGGGCAGGTCTCGGGGCGTGGTCCTGGTCGGCATGGACGGACGCCTGATCGACGTGGAGGCCGACATCGGCCAGTCTCTGCCGGCCTTCATCCTGCTGGGTCTGCCGGACGCCTCGCTGCGGGAGAGCCAGGACCGCATCCGGTCTGCAGCCAAGAACAGCGGAATCGAGCTGCCAGCGCGTCGGCTCACCGTCAACCTGTTGCCGGCATCGCTGCCCAAATCCGGGTCCGTGCTGGATCTCGCCATTCTGATGAGCGCCTGGGCCGCCGACGGCAAGGTGTCGGGCACCGAGAAGGTCGTCTTCCTCGCGGAACTGGGCCTGGACGGCAGACTCCGCCCGGTGCGCGGGGTGCTGCCCGCCGTGGCCGCCGTGCACGCCGCCGGAGCAGAGACTGTGGTCGTGGCCGAGCAGAACGCCCAGGAGGCCGCGCTGGTGCCGGGCATGACGGTCCTCTCTGCGAGACACGTGACCCAGGTGGCGGCCGCCTATGCGATCGGGGACCTGCAGACGAAGATGCGCGAGGCGCCCGGCCTCGACCGCTGGTCCATGGCCGCGGACAGCACGAGTCCTGCCTCCGCGGCAGATCCCCGGGACGAGGGCTCGCGCGATTCCGGCGGCGGGGCTCCAGACCTCGCGGAGGTGCGCGGTCAGCAGGAGGCGAGGTTCGCACTGGAGCTGGCCGCTGCGGGTGGACATCATCTGCTGCTGATCGGGGCGCCTGGAGCGGGCAAGACCATGCTCGCGGAGCGGATGGCGGGCATCCTGCCCCCGTTGGACGACCAGGCGGCGATGGAGGCCACCGCCATCGAGTCCATCTCTGCGGAGCCCCGGGCGGTGACCCGCCTGCGCCGGACCCCGCCGTTCCAGGCGCCGCATCACAGTGCGTCGATGGCGGCCATCGTCGGGGGAGGAGCGCGGATCGCTCGCCCGGGTGCGGCCACACGTGCCCATCAGGGGGTGCTGTTCCTCGATGAGGCTCCCGAGTTCCCGCGGCACGCGCTGGACGCCCTGCGCCAGCCGCTGGAGACCGGGCAGATCTCTCTGCACCGCGCGGCGGGCAGTGTCACCTACCCTGCGCGCTTCCAGCTGGTGCTGGCAGCGAACCCCTGTCCCTGCGGGCTGAACGTCGGGTCGGGGAGCCGCTGTCGATGCTCGGTGGCTCAGCGGCGCAGCTACATGGCCCGGCTCTCGGGACCGCTGCTGGACCGGATCGATCTGCAGATCCAGGTGGATCGCCCGCGTTCTGCCGCAGACGCGCTGGGACCTCCCGGGGAGTCATCCGCCCAGGTGCGCTCACGGGTGCTCGCGGCCCGCGAGGTTCAGGGACAGCGTCTGGCGCCCTGGGGGCTCAGCACCAACTCACAGGCATCGATGCAGCTGCTCACCGGTGAGCTGCGCCTGTCCGGACGTGCCACGGCCCATATCGATGCGGCACTGGACCGGGCGGCCATCTCACTGCGCGGCTACGTGCGGGTCCTCCGCCTCGCCTGGACCATCGCCGATGTCTTGACCTCCGCGGAGCCCGGCCCGGACGAGGTCGACGTCGCGCTGCAGCTCCGGCAGAACGCAGACCGGCGCTGAACCGCCGGCGCCGAATCCGGATGTCACACCCAGATGAACCGAGGAGACCCATGACGCAGAAGGACAGCATTCCCCGGGCTGCACAGGCCGTGCCCGAGCTTCGAAGGATTCGCGCTGAGCTCTCCCGGCTCATCGAGCCCGGTGACCTGCTGGCCGGCGTCGCTGTCGAGCTCCTGGGCGCAGAGGTGCTGCATGACCTGATCACCTCGGATCGCGTGCTCTCCCGGCGGCAGGGCGCCGAACTGGCCGCATCTGCGGCATCGGCCGGCCTGGGGCCGCGGCAGCAGTCTCTGGCGGCCGGGCTTCAGCGGTGGCGGACCAGGCGGGACCAGCTGCACGGCCAGCGGGACATCGACGCCATGGCGAGATTCTCCGGAGGCATCCTGATCCCCGAGGACCCGGACTGGCCGGCCCAGCTTCGGGACCTCGGGCCCGCCTCGCCCGTCGCCCTGTGGTTCCGGGCCGGGGAGGGACTCTCCGATCGGGAGCGCCTCGACCGGCTGCCGACGTTCACCCGTGCCGCGGCCATCGTCGGCTCGCGGGAGATCACCGACTATGGCATCCGCATCACGGCCGAACTCACCGAGGAGCTGGTGCAGGCGGGCCTGTGTCTGATCTCGGGAGGCGCCTATGGGGTCGATGCGGCGGCACATCGGGCGGCCCTGCGGAGCGCCGCAGAACGCCGTGCGGAGTCAAGTGGCGGTCATGCGCTCAGTCAGCCCCACAGGCCGACGCCCACGATCGCGGTGCTTGCCGGTGGACTGGACCGGCTCTACCCGGCGGGCAACGAGGGTCTGCTCCAGGAGGTCTCTGCCGCCGGCATGCTGCTCAGTGAGATGGCACCCGGTTCGGCCCCCACCCGGCACCGGTTCCTCCAGCGCAATCGCCTGATCGCGGCCCTGGGCATGATCACCGTGGTCACCGAGGCGCGCTGGCGCAGCGGGGCACAGTCCACCGCGCACCACGCGCTGACGCTCGGCCGGCCGGTCGGAGTGGTCCCAGGCAGCGTGTTCTCAGCCTCCTCCTCGGGCTGCCACCGCCTGCTGAAGGAGACGCCGGCGCAGGTCGTGACAGATGCGGCCGATGTCCTGGCACTCGCGGGGGGCCTGGCCTCCGTGGAGCCGGCGGCTCACCCCGTGCTTCCGATGGACGTCGCGAAGGCGCCGGGGAGAGGCCACCCGCAGGACGGACTCACCGAGGCGCAGCGGCTGCTCTATGACGCCCTTCCCGTGCACGGGCTGAGCAGTCCGGCCAAGCTCTCCGGAGTGGCCGGGCTGCCGCTGCCCAAAGTCCTGGCCGAACTCAGCAGGCTCCAGCGCTCCGGCCGGGCCCGCACCGTCAACGGGCAGTGGGGACGGGCACCAGCGGCGCGGAGCCGCCCGGGCCTGCCGACTCCGTCGTAGACTGCGGCCATGGAGATTCCGCCTGAGGACGTCGCGAGCACCGAGAAGGCGGCGCCGCCGCCGGCGGAGCCGATCCTGATCACCTCCTTCCTCGCGCACCTGCGGCATGAGCGCGGTCTCTCCGCGCAGACCATTCGGGCTTATCGCAGCGACCTCCGCCAGCTCGACCAGCAGCGCGGACCGCTGGAGCACATCACGCTGACGGGGATACGGACCTGGCTGGGGGAGCTCCATCAGGCCGGCCTCTCCCGCAGCACCTTGAACCGCAAGACGGCCTCGGTGCGTGCCTTCACCGCTTGGGCGCACCGCCGTGGACATCTGAGCGAGGACCCGTCCGTCCGGCTGCGGACCGCAAGACGCAGCACGCACCTGCCCGATGTCCTGCAGCATCAGCACGTGGACCAGCTGACCGCCAGCCTGGCCCAGCAGGCCCGGGACTCGGCGCAGACCGAGGACCAGGATCCAGCGACGCATGCGCTGCGGCTGCGAGACGCCGCCATGGTGGAGCTGCTCTACGCGACCGGGATGCGGGTATCGGAGCTCGCCGGCCTGGACCTGGCCTCCTTCGAGACGGGACGACGCATGGTCAGGCTGCTCGGCAAGGGCAACAAGGAGCGCATCGTGCCCTATGGAGTCCCCGCAGAGACTGCCCTGCGCCAGTGGTTGGAGCAGGGGCGGCCCCGCCTGGTCTCCGTACAGACCGGCCCCGCGTGCTTCCTGGGGCGCAGGGGGGCGCGGATCGACGTCAGGACCGTCCGCCGCGTCGTCGACCAGCAGCTGAGCCGCATGGGGACCACGGCGGCCAGAGGCCCGCATGCGCTGAGACACACCGCGGCCACGCACCTGCTGGAAGGTGGGGCTGATCTGCGCACGGTCCAGGAGCTGCTGGGACATGCCTCGCTGAGCACCACACAGCTCTACACACATGTCACCATCGACACGCTCCGCGACGCATACGGACAGGCCCATCCCCGCGCCTGAGCGTCGGAATCGCCGCGGATCTGTTAACCTCGGTATTGTTGGACTTCGCACGGGACTGTTAACCTTGTGCAGAGATTCATCACCATCAGCCATCTGGCTGCTGTCTGGTCGTAGGGGAAGACGTACCAACAGCACAGTGGAGGATGGATATGTCTGAAATTACGGCCCGAGGTGTGCTTCACATCCATTCGGCGCCTGCTGCGCTCTGCCCGCACGTCGAATGGGCGGTGTCCTCGGCAGTCGATTCCCGCGTGGACTTCACATGGCACCCTCAGCCCGCCGCGCCCGGGGACTTCCGCGCCGAGCTCTCCTGGGAGGGCCCCGCCGGACTGGGCGCAACCCTTGCCTCGGCGCTGCGCGCCGTGAGCCACCTTCGTTTCGAGGTCACCGAGGACCCCTCACCCGGCTGTGACGGTGGGCGCTGGTCCCACACGCCTGAGCTCGGCATCTTCCACGCCACCACCGATGTCCACGGCAACATCGTCGTCTCCGAAGACCGCATCCGATACGCCTATGAGATGGGCGCCGGGGACCCTTCAGTGGTCTACCAGGAGCTGTCTCTGGCCCTGGGCGAGGCCTGGGACGAGGAGCTCGAATCCTTCCGCCACGCAGCCGAGGGCGCCCCGGTGCGCTGGCTCCATCAGGTGGTCGGCTGACGCCGGTGCTGACGAGCAGGCGGCGACCTCCATCGCACCCTGGCGCGTCACCCTGAGCCGACACAAGACTTGCCGCACAGAGCCCTGAGTCAGGGCCATCGCTTCCCAGCCGCGGCAGCTTCCTCGTGAAGCAGAGAAGACCCCCGCGGGGGATCCGTCCAGGATCCTCCACGGGGGTCTTCTCGTCTCTGTCCCGCTCAGTAGCTGCGGAAAGCGGCCACGGCGTTGTGGCCGCCGAAGCCGAAGGAGTTGCACAGCGCGACCTGCTGCTCGTCACCGAGATCACGGGGCGTGCCCGTGACCACATCCAGCGGCATCTCCGGATCCTGGTTGTCCAGGTTGATGGTCACCGGGGCGCGGCGCTCGTGCAGCGCCTTGACGGTGAACACCGATTCCACCGCGCCGGCGGCGCCGAGCAGGTGTCCGGTCTGGGACTTCGTCGCGGAGATGCAGATGTTCTCGAGGTGATCGCCGAAGACTGACTTCAAGGCGTAGTACTCGGGCTTGTCACCGACGGGAGTGGACGTGGCATGGGCATTGACATGGGTCACCTCGCTCAGCTCCGCCCCGGCGGAGTCCAGCGCCCGGCGCAGGGCCCTGGAGGCTCCCAGGGCCTCCGGATCCGGAGCGGTGATGTGGTGGGCATCGGAGGTGACGGCTGAGCCCGCGAGCTCGGCATAGATCGTTGCTCCGCGGGCCTTGGCGTGCTCCTCGGTCTCCACGACCAGGGCACCGGCACCCTCGCCCATGACGAAGCCGTCGCGGTCTCGGTCATAGGGACGTGAGGCTGCGGCTGGATCGTCATTGCGCTTGGAGAGCGCCTGCAGAGAGCTGAAGGCGGCCATGGGGAGCGGGTGGATGGCGGCCTCGGTTCCACCGGCGAGGACGACGTCGACGTCCCCCTTGCGCAGCATCTCCAGAGCCAGATCGAGTGCTTCCACTCCCGAGGCGCACGCCGAGACGACCGTGCGCGCCCCGCCTTGGGCGCCGAGGTCAAGACTGATGGCGCCCGCTGCGCCGTTGGGCATGAGCATGGGCACCGTCATCGGCATCACTCGGCGAGGCCCGCGCTCGCGCAGGGTGTCCCAGCTGTCCAGCAGGGTCCATACGCCGCCGATTCCGGTGGCGAAGGACACGGCGACGCGCTCTGGGTCCAGGTCATAGTCCTCATCCCCGGGGCGCGAGAGGCCCGCGTCGGCCCAGGCCTGCCGCGCGGCGACCATGCCCAGCTGGGTGGATCGATCCATCCGCCGGGTCTCGGGCTTGGACAGCACCTCGGCGGGCTCGACCGAGACCTCCCCGGCGAAGGTCACCGGCAACTGGTACTTCTCGACCCAGTCGTGTTCCAAGGTCTTGGCTCCGGCGGTGCCGGCGAGGGCGTTCGTCCACGAGGTCTGCACGTCGCCGCCAATGGGAGTGGTGGCGCCGAGACCGGTGATGACAAGACGACGGGTCATGGATCTACCTCAATGAGAGTGGGAGAGCAGGATATCGGGGGAATGAAAGCGGGGGAGGGGTGCATGCCGTGCGGCCGCGGAGAGGGCTGTATGGACGGGAGGGCCGCGGCGAGGCGCCGAGACCCTCCCGTCCAGTCAGGACTGGATCAGCCCTGCGCGTTGGCGATGAAGTCGACGGCGTCGCCCACCGTGGCGAGGTTCTTGACCTCTTCGTCGGGGATCTTCACGTCGAACTTCTCTTCAGCGTTGACCACGATGGTCATCATCGAGATCGAGTCGATGTCCAGGTCCTCGGTGAAGGACTTGTCCGACTGGACCTCTTCCACCTCGAGTCCGGTCTCTTCGTTCACGATCTCTGCCAGGCCTGCGAGGATCTCGTTCTTGTCAGCCATATCAGCGGCTCCTTTTCATTGGGTTGATCTGCGTGCAGCGGGTCATGCTGAGCTCCTCGTGCGGATCTCAGGTTCAGCGGGGTCCTCAGGTGTGGCGTTCGGCTATGGCAGCCGGATGACCTGCGTGCCATAGACGAGCCCGGCTCCGAAGCCGATCTGCAGAGCAAGACCGCCGGAGAGTTCGGGGTTCTCCTTGAGCAGGCGGTGCATGGCGAGCGGGATCGACGCAGCGGAGGTGTTCCCCGCGTCGACGATGTCGCGACCGACCATCACATGTTCAGGAAGCTTGAGCTGTTTGACCATCTCGTCGATGATACGGATGTTCGCCTGATGAGGGACGAAGGCGACGAGGTCATCCGCGGTGATGCCTGCGGCATCCAGGGCCTGCTGTGCGACCCGGGCCATCTCCCAGACCGCCCACCGGAACACCGTGGGTCCGTCCTGGCGCAGCGTGGGCCAGTAGCGGTTCTCGACGTCGAGCAGCTCGGTGGGATCCTGCGTGTCCCGCGCACGGGCGAGGGCATCACGGAAGTTCAGCAGTGAGCTGTCCATCGCCACCGCCTCCCACTTCTCGCCGTTCGATCCCAGGATCGAGGGCGAGATGCCCGGAACCTCGGAGGGACCGATGATGGCGGCTCCTGCGCCGTCGCCGAGCAGGAAGGAGATGGTGCGCTCGTGGTTGTCGATGTAGTCGGAGAGCTTCTCCACGCCCACGACCAGCACATAGGGGGCCAGCCCGGAACGGACCATGGCATCAGCCTGGCCGATTCCGTAGCAATAGCCTGCGCAGGCGGCTGAGATGTCGAATGCTGCGGCAGGGGTCGCACCGAGGCGATGAGCGAGGTCGGCCGCCGCTGAGGGAGTCGCGTAGGGGTGGGTCACCGTCGCGACGATCACGCCGCCCAGCTGGTCTCCGGAGATCCCGGCGTGCTCCAGCGCCTCTCGGGCCGCACCTTCGGCCATGTCGACCACGGAGACGCCTTCGGGCGCCCGGTGCCGAGTCTTGATGCCCGTGCGCTGCTGGATCCACTCATCGGAGGAGTCGATCCACTGGCAGATCTGCTCGTTGTCGACCACGATCTCGGGGCGGTGGGCGCCGAGACCCATGACACGGGTGCCCGCAATGGCTGCGGGTTGGTTCAGTGCGACTGTCACGTCAGGAGCGTCCTTTGATGATCAATGGGTGTCTGTGCTGGGGGAGCCTGGATACAGCGTATCGGGCACATCGGCTCAACCAGCGTGTTCGACGATGAATTCCTGCGCGGCGGGAACATCCTCAGGGGTCTTGATCGCCAGAGACTTCACGCCCTTCAGTCCGCGCTTCGCGAGCCCCGTCAGGGTGCCTCCGGGCAGCAGCTCCAGGATTCCGGTGACCCCGGCGGCGGCCATGGACTCCATGCAGAGGTCCCAGCGGACCGGGCGCGTGACCTGGTCGACCAGTCGCTGCAGCGTCTCGGTGCCGCTGTCCAGGTGCGTGCCGTCGAAGTTGGAGAGCAGCCGCGCGGTCGGGTCTGTGACCTCGAAGTCCGCCACGGCTGTGCTCAGCTGCTGCTGAGCCGGGGCCATGAACTGGGTGTGGAACGCCCCCGCGACCTTGAGTGGGATGACCCTTGCGCGCGCCGGGGGTGCAGTCTCGAGTGCGGCGATCCTGTCCACCTCTCCGGCGGCGACGATCTGTCCGGGTCCGTTGACGTTGGCCGCCGTGAGCCCGGCCGCCGCGATGGCCTCTCGGACCTCGTCTTCGACGCCGCCGATGACTGCGGCCATGGACGTCGGAACCTCGGCGGCGGCGACCGCCATCGCCTGGGCGCGGACCTTGATCAGCCGCATCGCCTGGGTCTCGGTCAGCACACCCGAGAGCACGGCCGCGGGAACCTCTCCCACGGAGTGTCCTGCATAGATCACGCGCTCGGGATCCAGTGAGTCCAGGTCCAGTGCACGGGCGCTCAGCAGGGAGGAGGCCACGATCAGCGGCTGGGCCACGGCGGTGTCTCGGATGGTGTCCTCGTCAGAGGACGTGCCATGGGTGAGCAGATCGGTCTCGCAGGCCTCGGCATAGGCGTTCAGCGTGGCGCGGGAGGCCTCGTCACTGATCCACTCCGTGAGGAAGCCTCGGGTCTGGGACCCCTGTCCGGGGCATACGATCGCAAGCACTAGTCCAACTTCCCATATCGAAGCGCATTTACACGGGGCACAGGCGCACCAAGCCTCGCGACCACCTTTGTGGATACCCTACAACGCGGGCTCACAGCCGGCCGACGGCCAGGGCCGTCTGCAGCACGTAGGCATCCCGAGGCACCACGGGGTCCCATCCGGTGATGTCGGTGACCCGGCGCAGCCGGTAGCGCACAGTGTTGGTGTGGACGAAGAGCTCCCTGGCCGTGGCCTCCAGCGAGTGCCCCGCTTCGAGATACGCGGTGACGGTCTCCAGCAGGCCGTTGCCCGAGGCTTCCAGCACGTCGAAGATCACGGTCTTGAGCACGCTCTTGGCCGTCTCGTCCCCGCAGAGCGCGCGCTCCGGGAGGAGATCCTCTGCGGCCACGGGGCGCGGAGCCGAGGTCCAGGCCTGCGAGGCGGTGAAGCCGGTGAAGGCCGCCAGAGCGCTCTTATGGGCCTGGCTGATCGAGCCTTCGAAGCTGGAGAACACGACCTGGCCGGGCCCGAAGCGGGGCAGGATCCGCTCCAGGCCCGCGGCCAGATCCGTGGTGCCGCCCAGCAGCAGCATCAGCCGGTCGCCCTGCACGCCGACCACTGCGTCCGCGGCGAAGCGCACGCACTGGCGCCTGAGCTGAGACATGAACACCGCATCCGCCTGGTCCGGAGCCTCCCCGACGACGACCACCACGCCCTGATGGCTGCGCCACCCGACTGCGGCCGCCCGGGAGGCGATCTGCTCCGCAGGCTCCCCGCGCAGCACCGCATCCACCAGCAGAGCCTCCAGGCGCGAGTCCCAGGCTCCGCGGGACTCCGCTGCCCGCGCGTAGACATCGGCGATGGCGAACGCCACCTCTCGGGAGTAGCGCAGGACCGCCTCGAGCATGAGCTGCTGGTCCTTGAGGGGCATCAGCCCGGGGAGTCGCTGCTCCACAGCCTCAACGATGCTGCGGATCAGCTGCAGCGCCCGCTGCAGCGAGATGGTGCGCATGAGGTCCGTGGGGGCGTGTCCCAGCAGTTCGTTGACCAGCGGCAGGGACCTCGAGCTGGGATTCTCCAGCCACGTGACCAGACCGCCGATGCCGCGCTGGGCGATGAGTCGCAGGGAGGCTCGCTCGTCCGTGCTGAGGTGGCGGTACCAGGTGAGGGTCTCCTCCAGGTGGCCGTTGACCTCATTGGTGAGGTTTCCGGCGTCGGAGCGCAGTATCTCCAGCGCCTCCCAGGAGACCGGCACAGGGCCCGGCGCGATCGGAGCAGATGCAGTCATGTCCTGGAGCCTAGAGCGTGTCAGGTCCCCTCGCCAGTTGTGTGATCCCTACAAACGCCGCACCGGTGAGAGATCACCCGAGTCTGGCGCGCGAGGAGGGCCGCACAGCAGCAGAGGTCCGGAGCGTGCTGCTCCGGACCTCTGCTGATTCAGCTGTCTCGCCGCCCCCAGCGGAGCGGGCGATCACTCATCCGTCTTCAGCCACCCCGGAGGTGCCGGCGTTGACGTTGCCCAGGTCATACTTCTTCATCGCGTCCACCGGGGCGGAGGCATCCACCGAGCCCTCGTCGGCGAGCATCTGCAGGGCGCGCACCACCATGGAATGGGCGTCGATCTTGAAATGCCGCCGTGCTGCGGCGCGGGTGTCCGAGAAGCCGAAGTTGTCGGCTCCCAGGGTGGCGAAGCGGTTGGGCAGGAACTGCCGGATCTGGTCCGGGACCTGTGTGGCGAAGTCCGTGGTGGCGATGATCGGTCCCTCCGCCGACTCCATCTGCTGGGTCACGAAGGGCACCTCGGGCTCCCGCTCGGGATCCAACATTGCGGACTGCTCCACATGCAGGGCCTGGCGGCGCAGCTGGTTCCAGGAGGTCACCGACCAGACATCGGCCGAGACGCCCCACTCGTCGCCGAGGATCTGGGCGGCCTCCTTGGCCCATGGAACGGCCACGCCGGAGCCGAGGAGCTGGACCTTCGGTCCGTCCTGCTCGGAGGTGGAAAGCCTGTAGATCCCGCGCTTGACGCCCTCGATGTCCAGGCCCTCGGGCTCGGGAAGGTGCTGGACCGGCTCGTTGTACACGGTGATGTAGTACATGACGTTGTGATCGCCGTCGTGATCGCCGTACATCTCATGCAGACCGTTCTCCATGATGTGCGCGATCTCGTAGCCGAAGGCAGGATCGAAGTGCTTCACCGCGGGGTTGGTCGCGGCGAGCAGCGGCGAATGTCCGTCGAGGTGCTGCAGACCTTCGCCGACCAGCGTGGTGCGCCCGGCAGTGGCGCCGATGATGAAGCCGCGCGTCAGCTGATCTGCGGCGGCCCAGAAGGAGTCGCCGGTGCGCTGGAACCCGAACATCGAGTAGAAGATGTAGAACGGGATCATGGTCTCGCCGTGGGTGGCGTAAGAGGTGCCGGCAGCGGTGAACGCCGCTGTGGCTCCTGCCTCGTTGATGCCGGGGTGCAGCATCTGACCCTGTGGCGACTCCTTGTAGGCGAGCATCAGCTCGCGGTCCACGGAGATGTAGTTCTGACCCTTGGGATTGTAGATCTTTGCGGTCGGGAAGAACGAGTCCATGCCGAAGGTGCGGGCCTCATCCGGGACGATGGGCACGATGCGATGACCGATGTTCTTGTCGCGCATGAGGTCCTTGAGCAGTCGGACCAGCGCCATGGTGGTGGCGGCCTTCTGCTTGCCGGAGCCCTTCTTGGCCTGAGCGTAGGTCTTGGCCTCGGGCAGGATGAGTCCCTCCCCGGCGACCTTGCGCCTGGGCACCGGTCCGCCCAGTTCGTTGCGGCGCTCGAGCAGGTACTTGACCTCTTCGGAGTCCTCACCGGGGTGGTAGTACGGGACGTTGTACGGGTCTTCTTCGATCTGTTCGTCGGTGACCGGAATGCGCAGGGTGTCGCGGAAGCGCTTGAGGTCGTCCACGGTGAGCTTCTTCATCTGATGGGTCGCGTTGCGACCCTCGAAGCTGGGTCCCAGCCCGTATCCCTTGACGGTCTGAGCCAGGATCACCGTGGGCTTGCCCGTGGACTCTGCCGCGGCCTTATAGGCGGAGTAGACCTTCTTATAGTCGTGTCCGCCGCGCTTGAGGTTCCAGATCTCGTCATCGGACATCTCCGCGACGAGCTCCTTGGTCTTGGCCGAGCGGCCGAAGAAGTGCTCCCGGACGAAGGCCCCGGATTCGGCCTTATAGGTCTGGTAGTCACCGTCGAGGGTCTCGTTCATAACTCGGACGAGCTCGCCCTCGTCGTCCTGGTCCAGCAGCTCGTCCCACTCGCGGCCCCAGAGGACCTTGATGACGTTCCAGCCGGCGCCGCGGAAGAAGGCCTCCAGCTCCTGGACGATCTTGCCGTTGCCGCGGACGGGTCCGTCCAGGCGCTGCAGATTGCAGTTGATGACGAAGTTCAGGTTGTCGAGCTTCTCGTTCGCCGCGAGCTGGAGCAGGCCGCGGGACTCAGGCTCGTCCATCTCCCCGTCGCCCAGGAACGCCCAGACCTGCTGCTCCGAGGTGTCCTTGATGCCGCGGTTCTGCAGATAGCGGTTGAACTGGGCCTGGTAGATGGCGTTCATCGGGCCGATGCCCATGGACACGGTCGGGAACTGCCAGAACTCGGGCATCAGGCGCGGGTGAGGGTAGGAGCTCAGGCCGTCGGGCGCCTTGGACATCTCCTGGCGGAAGCCGTCGAGCTGCTTCTCGGTGAGGCGGCCCTCGAGATGGGCGCGAGCATAGTTGCCGGGGGAGGAGTGGCCCTGGAAGAAGATCTGGTCGCCGCCGCCGGGATGGTCGGTGCCGCGGAAGAAGTGGTTGAGGCCCACCTCATAGAGCGTGGCCACGCCGGCGTAGGAGGAGATGTGACCGCCCACGGAGATGTCGCTGCGCTGGGCCCGGTGGACCATCATGGCGGCGTTCCAGCGGAGGATGCGGCGCACGCGGCGCTCCATCTCCTCGTCGCCGGGGAAGTCGGGCTCCTGGTCCACCGGGATCGTGTTCACGTAGTCGGTGGTGGTGACCATGGGCACTTCGATGGACTTAGCCCCGGCCCGCTGCAGCAGCGTGCGAATGATGTATTCGGCTCGCTCGGTGCCGTGGAACTCCACGAGCTGGTCGAAGGACTCCAGCCATTCCTGGGTCTCCTCCGGATCACCGTCCGGGAGTTGGTTGGTCAGTCCACTGCGGATATGGGAGTTCTCTTCACCAGCGCTCACGGGTCACCTCTCAAAGGTAAGTGTCTGGGTCATGCGTTCCGTGGCCAGGGATGTGCCACGGGCGGGACCCACGAGGTCGTCTGCCACCATGGTCCGGCGGCCGATTTTCAGCTCAACTCTACCCGTTCGGGTGGTGTCGTACTTCCCCAACGGATGGGGATCCGCGTAACGTTGCTGGTGGCAGCCCCGTTCTCGGGTGGGCGCTGCGATTCAGACATAGATGAAACAGGAAGGGAACCTCAGGTGAGTCAGGCTTCTGCAGCCGAGGATCCGTCGGGCATTTCGACGGACCACAAGAACGACGCCGGAACCAATGTTGTCTCGGTAGGCGACCTGCTCCAGGAGCTTGGGCTCAAGCCCGATTCGCTGGTTCAAGAGATCGGCGTGGACGACGACGTCGACGATGACTTCCGCGACCGGCTGGAAGACCTGCTGGATGAGGAACTGATCGATGAAGACGTCCAAGAGGTGGTCGACGCCGTGCTGGTGTGGTTCCGAGACGGCGATGATGATCTCACCGACGCTCTTGTGGACGCGCTGGCGACCCTCGACGAGGGCGGAGTGCTCTGGCTCCTGACCCCGCGTTCCGGGCGCGACGGCTATGTGCCTCCTGTGGAGATCCAGGACGCGGCGCCCAATGCGGGGCTCCACGTCACGTCGTCGGCCGGCGTGAGCACGCACTGGGCGGCGACACGCCTGATGGGGCGCAAGAAGCAGTGACCCCTGGGCCGCCTGGCCCTGGGCCGGCTGTGACTCAGGACCGGCTGTGACCCGGGCGCCGCTCCCGGTGGTCGGCGAGCGTGCCCCCGACTTCCTCGGGCGCAGCCATCACGGTGAGACCGTCACGCTGGAGAGTCTCGCCGGTGCTCCGGCGCTGCTCATGTTCTACCCCTTCGCCTTCAGCAGCGTCTGTGGCTCCGAGCTGCGCGCGCTGGCGGCGAGGGGCGGACAGCTCGGAGAGACGGGCGCCACCGCGCTGGCCATCAGCTGTGACCCGGTGCACAGTCTCCGCGCCTACGCAGAGTCCCTGCGGCCTGACGATGCGGAGCTGCCCTTCAGCCTGCTCAGCGATTTCTGGCCCCATGGCGAGATCGCCGGCCGCTACGGAGCCTTCGATCCCGTGCAGGGCGCGGCGCAGCGGAAGAGCGTTCTGCTGGACTCCGAGCTCCGGGTGGCCCATCTCCAGTCCGTGCCGGCGGGGCAGGCCCGGGATCTAGACGAGACGCTCCGCGTCCTGGCGCGTCTGCACCGCTGATCCGCCCAGTCCGCGCATGACGTAGCGGGATCGATAGCTGTCGAAGACCGCTGTGGCAGCGACCACCAGCAGTGCCGCGCCGAGCATGTGCAGCCCCACCAGAATGACCGGCAGGCCGGTGAAGTGCTGGGCGTAGCCGATGCCCCCCTGGGCGAGGATCACCGCGAAGAGCCACCAGGCGCTGCGCCGCTGGGCCGGTGCGGAGGCGGTCAGGTGCTGGCGCACCAGCAGTGCGACGGCGGCGAAGCACAGCACATACACCGGAACCACATGCATCCGGGTGACGAGGTCGGGCTCGAAGAGGTGGCGGGGCGAGCCGGGGTCCCCGGCGTGGGGCCCGGTGCCGGTGACCACGGTGCCCAGGAAGACCGAGACCCAGGTCGCCCCGAGGATCACCGGCACCATGGCTGTGGCGACCGTGTCGGGGGCGCCTTCGCGCAGCGGAACTCCGAGGACTCCCGCGGGGGCATCCCGCTCGCGGGCGGTCCGCAGCTCGAATCGGACCCGGTTCAGCAGCAGGGTGGAGATCATCACCAGCGCTGCCGAGAGCAGGAAGTGCAGCGCCACGATCCAGGGATTGAGGTTCGTCCACACCGTGATGCCGCCGATCACCGCCTGCAGCGGGATGCCGGCGAGGATCGCCACGCTCATGCGGAACAGCGGGCGGTGGCTGGTGCGCAGGCGAAGCAGCGCAAAGAACATCAGCGCGCAGATCAGCACGAGCACATAGGTCAGGAGCCGGTTGCCGAACTCGATCACTCCGTGCAGGCCCATCTCCTGGGTCGCGACCCAGGACTCGGGGGTGCAGCGCGGCCATTCCGGGCAGCCCAGCCCGGACGCCGTGAGCCTCACGGCGCCGCCGGTGACGATGATGCCGATGTTGCTGACCAGCGTCGCCCAGGCCAGCGCCTTGGTGACGCCGGTGATCCGCGTTGGAAGGTTCGATCTGAACGCTTCGAGAATGTTCATGGGGAACTTCATCGCCACTTGAACCACCTTCGTGCGGCCAGAACTGCCAGGACGGCCCATCCTGCGAGTATCAGGGCTTCCAGCACAGGAAAGTTCCCCTGCAGGGACGCCGTGCGGAGACCCTCGCCCAGGGCGGCCGAGGGGAGAAGCAGCAGCAGCGCTCCGGCGTCGTCGTGGTCCAGCGGGAACACCGAACCCCCGGCTGCTCCCAGCAGCACCCAGATCACGTTCGTCAGGGCCAGAGTGGCCTCGGCGCGCACGGTCCCGGCCAGGAGCAGGCCCAGCGCGGTGAATGCAGTGGCCCCGAGCACCACGACGACGGCCAGCCACAGCAGTCCCAGCGGCTTCGGGTCCCAGCCGAGCACCAGACCTGCGCAGCCGATCACCACAACCTGCACGGCGACAACTGCCAGCACGGCGATCGCCTTGCCCATGATCAGGCCTGTGGGTCCCAGGGGAGTGGTGGAGAGGTACGCCAGCACTCCGTACTGGCGTTCGAAGCCGGTGGCGATGCCCTGACCGGTGAAGGCCGACGCCATGACGGCCAGCGCCAGCACGCCAGGGGTGATCATGTCGATGCTCGGGGTGGCGGAGGAGGTGATGAGCTCCAGACGATGCGCTCCGAAGAGCACCAGGAGCGGAAGGATCAGCGAGACCAGCAGCTGTTCCCCATTGCGGAGCACATTGCCTGTCTCGTAGAGCCCATGGGAGAGGATTCGTCGTGCCGCCGGACGCGGCGCGGGCGACAGCGGAGCGTGGAGGGTGCTCATGAGACGGAGACCTCCCAGAAGACGTCCTCGAGGGTGCGGGCTTCCATTCGAACCTCCACCGGCATCATGTCGATCTGTTCCCACCAGGCGGCGAGTTCGCGCAGCTGTCCCGGCCCGGAGAGTCCCGGGGTCATCCACGCGGCCCCGGGCCCGTTGCCGACACCGCCGTCGAGCTCGATGGCCACCGGTGCGCCGGCGATCTCGTCGCGGGTCAACGTCCTGGAGGCGGTGAAGACCATGCGGCGGCTGGGGTCGGCGGAGACCCCGGGGCCGTCTGCGGCGGTGCGGGTCAGCTCGGCCACGGTGCCGTGCCGGACGATCGCGCCGTCCTTGAGGATGAAGACCGAGTCGGCGAGCTTCTGCGCCTCTTCGAGCAGGTGGGTGGTCAGGATGATGCCCATGCCCATCTCGCGGAGTTCGCCGATGAGCTCGAAGACCGTCTGTCGGGACTGCGGATCCAGACCGGCCGTCGGCTCGTCGAGGAACACGACCTCCGGCCTGCCCAGCAGGCTGGCAGCCAGGGCCACACGCTGCTTCTGGCCGCCGGAGAGTCGACGGATCGAGGTGTTCAGGAAGCTCTCCATGTCCAGACGCTGCGCGAGATCGCTCAGCGGCCAGGGGCTCCGATGAAGCGATGCCACGTGCTTGAGCAGTGCGCGCGGGCTCACGGACTGCGGGAGCCCGCCCTCCTGGAGCATCACCCCGACGCGGGCGCGCAGGTCCGCTCCCGCGCGGAAGGGGTCTTGGCCCAGGAGCTGCACGGTTCCCTGAGAAGGATGCAGCAGGCCTTGGGCGCAGCTGAGCGTGGTGGTCTTGCCCGCTCCGTTGGGGCCCAGCAGCACCGTCACCTCGCCAGACCGGGCGGTCAGATCAACGCCCCGGAGGATCTCTGTGAGCCCTCGGGAGCTGCGGGCTGAGCCGACGGCATAGCGCACGTGGCGCAGGGTCAGACAGGGCGGTTGCTGGGGCACCCCACCAGTCTACATTTCTACGCCGCGTAGAAGATCGCAGGACAGACGCGGCGGTCCCCGGCTGCCCGCCGGTCGATCGCCGGTCGATAATAAGCCCGCCGTCAGGTCTGTCGCGGAGGTCGCTGTGTGGAAGGTCTCGGCGCACTTAGGCTCCCCTTGCTGGCGGCATTGTTCTGAATAGGTCAGAATAGAGTCATGTATTCCACCGCCTCCGCCTCTGCTGTTGCAGCTGCCGAGCACCGTGGCGCGGATGCTCCCGAGGGCCCCGCGGCGGGGTCGGCCGAGTCTTTCCCTGAGGCCGAGAGCACCACGCGGCAGCGCGTGCTCCAGCTGGTGGTCGAAGAAGGTCCCATCAGCGCCGCGGCACTGGGCCGCGAGCTGGAGCTCACCGCCGCCGCCGTGCGGCGCCACCTCGACGCGATGACGGAGCAGGGCATCCTCGAGGTCAAGAACGTCACCACCGCCCGCCGCGGCGCCGGCAGGCCCTCCCGGCGCTACGTGGTCTCGGAACGGGGGCAGCGCTCCCTCGGCGATGACTACCTCGGCCTGGTGAAGACCGCGCTGTCGCTGCTGGAGTCGAGCGGCCCGCCCGCGACCGAGGCGCCCAGAACCAGCTCGACCAGGCCCGACGCGCCCACGGTCGGCTCCACCCAGGACGCGGCCCGGGGCCTGGCGCGCGAGTACTTCGCGGGCTTCGAGCAGCGATGGGCGCGTCAGCTGAATGAGCTGGACGATCTTGATGCGCGCACCGACAAGTTGTCCCAGCTGTTCGCCGAGGATGGATTCGCCGGATTCACCCGGCTGGTCGGCCGGGACAACCCGCTGCTGGCCATGCAGTCCACCCAGCTGTGCCAGGGACACTGCCCGATCCGGGAAATAGCTGCGGCCCATCCGGTGTTCTGTGAAGAGGAGACCGATATGATCTCCCGTCTGCTCGACGTCGATGTCAGGCGTCTCTCCACCCAGGCGGCCGGTGCCCACGTCTGCACCACTCACGTTCCTGTGGGTCGCGAGAAGCTCGCCGCGGAGCAGCGGGCACGCGCTGAAGCCAGCGCCGAGGAAGAACTACAGATCAGCGCCGAAGCCGGTGCGACGAACGAGTCGCGCACGGCTACCGGTGGACGACGACGAATCGTCATCTCCCCCCGTCAACAAGAGAGGTTGTCATGACCGAACAGATCCAGCGCGAACAGGACTCCGGGGCCATCTCCGATATTCTCGAGCGGAACCCTGAGCTCCAGGGAATCGGCTCCTACGAATACGGATGGTCCGACTCCGACAGCGCCGGCGCCAACGCCAAGCGTGGCATCGACGAAGCGGTCGTGGAGGACATCTCCGCCAAGAAGAGCGAGCCCGAATGGATGCTCAAGCTGCGCAAGAAGGGCCTGAAGTACTTCCAGCGCAAGCCGATGCCCATGTGGGGCGCCGACCTCTCCGGCATCCATTTCGACAACATCAAGTACTTCGTCCGCTCCACCGAGAAGCAGGCGAAGACCTGGGAAGACCTTCCCGAGGACATCCGCAACACCTATGAGCGGCTCGGCATCCCCGAGGCCGAGCGTGAGCGCCTGGTCTCCGGTGTCGCGGCCCAGTACGAGTCCGAGGTGGTCTACCACCAGATCCGCGAGGACCTCGAGGAGCAGGGTGTCATCTTCATGGACACCGACACTGCGCTGAAGGAGCACCCCGAGTTCTTCGAGGAGTACTTCGGCTCGGTCATCCCGGTGGGCGACAACAAGTTCGCCGCCCTGAACACCTCAGTGTGGTCCGGCGGCTCCTTCGTCTACGTCCCCAAGGGCGTCCACGTGGAGATCCCGCTGCAGGCGTACTTCCGCATCAACACCGAGAACATGGGTCAGTTCGAGCGCACCCTGATCATCGCCGATGAGGACTCCTACGTGCACTACATCGAGGGCTGCACGGCTCCGATCTATGACTCCGACTCGCTGCACTCCGCAGTGGTGGAGATCGTGGTGAAGAAGAACGCCCGCGTGCGCTATACGACCATCCAGAACTGGTCCACCAACGTCTACAACCTTGTGACCAAGCGCGCTGTGGTCGACGCCGGCGGAACCATGGAGTGGATCGATGGCAACATCGGCTCCAAGGTCACCATGAAGTACCCCGCCGTCTACCTCACCGGTGAGCACGCCAAGGGCGAGACGCTCTCGGTGGCCTTCGCCGGCGAGGGACAGCACCAGGACACCGGGTCGAAGATGGTGCACATGGCGCCGAACACCTCCTCGACGATCGTGTCCAAGTCGGTGGCCCGCAACGGCGGCCGAGCCGCTTACCGCGGTCTGGTCCAGATCAACGAGGGGGCGAAGAACTCGGCGAACTCGGTGGTCTGTGACGCCCTGCTGGTGGACACGATCTCTCGTTCCGACACCTACCCCTACATCGACATCCGCGAGGACGATGTGACCCTGGGGCACGAGGCCACGGTCTCGAAGGTCTCCGAGGATCAGCTGTTCTATCTGATGGCCCGCGGCCTCGCCGAAGACGAGGCCATGGCGATGATCGTGCGTGGCTTCATCGAGCCGATCGCCCGTGAGCTGCCGATGGAGTATGCGCTGGAGCTCAACCGCCTGATCGAGCTGCAGATGGAAGGATCGGTCGGCTGACCGAGTCCCTCTGATGCAGCACCCCATCCGCCCGGTGCCAGAAGCTCCGGGCGGGTGGGCGGTGCTGCTCGATGAACCGCGCCTCCAGTGAACCCCCCATCAGAACCAAGGGAAGAGAAACACATGACGAAATCCGCGTCCGCCGAGCAGGCGGAACAGGTCGAAGGTGTCGAGGTCGGCGAAGCCCGCATCACGATCCCCGGCATGGGTGAGGAGGGCGAGAAACTCGCCACCGCCCACGTCGAGACTGAGCACACCCATGGCGGGCTCGGCGAGTCCACGACGAAGTCCAAATCCGGCGGGTCCCGGGCTGATCGCACCACCAGCCTGTCCGTGGCCGATTTCCCCATGCCCACCGGGCGTGAGGAGGAGTGGCGCTTCTCGCCGCTGAAGAAGCTCGGCCGCGTCCTCTCCGACGCCGCCACCCAGACCCCCGTGTCGCTGAAGCTGCGCAGCTCGGCGGACGGCGTGACCCACGGCGCGCTCGCCCTGGCGCAGTCGCCCCGGGGGACCGTGTTCTCCGCCGCCGACCGCGCCGCCGTCGTCGGTTACAGCCAGACCGCTCAGGCCGATCACATCAGGGTCGCCGCCGACACCGAGCTGACCGAGCCGCTGTTCATCGACATCACCGGTGAGGCCGCGGGACACCGCGCCAACGCACACATCGTGCTCGAGGCCGAGGCCCATTCCAAGGTGGTCTTCGTGATGGAGCACCGCGGCTCCGCCGACGCGAACCTCAACGTGGAGGTCATCGTGCGCGACGGCGCCGATGTCACCGTGGTCTCGCTGCAGCGCTGGGCCGAGGACGCCGTCCACGTGGGGCAGCAGGATGCCGAGATCGGGCGCGATGCCAAGTACAAGCACGTCTCGGTGACCCTGGGCGGAGACGTCGTCAGGCTGAACTCCAACGTGCGCTACGCCGCCGAGGGCGGGGAGGCCTCCATGTACGGCCTCTACTTCGCCGACGCCGGTCAGCACCTGGAGCACCGCAGCTTCGTGGACCACAACTCCCCGCGGAACAGCTCCAACGTGCTGTACAAGGGCGCGCTGCAGGGCCAGGACGCACGCACGGTCTGGGTGGGCGATGTGCTCATCCGCAAGGCCGCCGAGGGCACCGACTCCTATGAGAAGAACCAGAACCTCATCCTGACCGACGGCGCGCGCGCCGACTCGATCCCGAACCTGGAGATCGAGACCGGGCTGATCGAAGGCGCCGGCCACGCGTCCTCCACCGGCCGCTTCGACGAGAATCACCTGTTCTACCTGATGGCACGCGGCATCCCGGAGAAGGAGGCCCGCCAGCTCGTGGTGCGCGGCTTCCTCAACGAGATCGTCCAGGCCATCGGCGTGTCGTCCATCGAGGACACCATCCACCAGGACCTGGAGAACGAGCTCGAGATCGCCGGCTTCTGAGGCGCCCCGCCCGCAGCCACCGCTGACGAGCAGCACCTCGCTCCACCTTCAGCACTTTTCACGAACCAAGCAAAGGACACGCAAAGAATGTCTACTCTCGAGATCAAGGACCTGCACGTCTCCATCGAGACCGAGCAGGGCGTCAAAGAGATCCTCAAGGGCGTCACCCTGACCATCAAGTCCGGTGAGATCCACGCCATCATGGGCCCCAACGGCTCCGGGAAGTCCACCCTGGCCTCCACCATCGCCGGACATCCCCGCTACACCGTGACCTCCGGCACGATCACCATGGACGGCGAGAACGTGCTGGACATGGCCGTGGACGAGCGCGCCCGCGCCGGACTGTTCCTGGCCATGCAGTACCCCGTGGAGGTTCCCGGAGTCACCATGACCAACTTCCTGCGCACCGCGAAGACCGCCATCGACGGCGAGGCGCCCAAGCTGCGGACCTGGGCCAAGGATGTCCGCGCGGCCATGGAGAAGCTCAAGATCGACGCTGACTTCGCCAACCGCAACGTCAACGAGGGCTTCTCCGGCGGTGAGAAGAAGCGCGTGGAGATCCTCCAGCTCGAGCTCTTCAAGCCCAAGTTCGCCGTGCTGGACGAGACCGACTCCGGTCTGGACATCGATGCGCTGCGCGTGGTCTCCGACGGCGTCAACCGCGCCCAGGAGTCCAATGACATGGGCACCCTGCTGATCACCCACTACACGCGGATCCTGAACTACATCAAGCCCGATTTCGTCCACGTGTTCGTGGACGGCCGGGTGGCGGAGCAGGGTGGTCCCGAGCTGGCGGACGAGCTCGAGGCCAACGGCTACGATCGCTTCCTCGCGCCCCTCAAGGCCTGAGCGAATCATGCTGATCCCAGAGACCATCAGGGCTGACTTCCCGCTGCTGGGCCGCACGGTCCGCGGCGGGAAGCCGCTGGTGTACCTGGATTCCGGCGCCACCGCGCAGAAGCCGCAGCAGGTGATCGATGCCGAGCTGCAGTTCTACGCGCAGACCAACGCGGCGGTGCACCGCGGTGCACATCAGATCGCCGAGGAGGCCACGGAGGCCTACGAGGACGCCCGGGCCGTGGTGGCGGAGTTCGTCGGCGCCGCCGAGGACGAGATCGTGTGGACCAAGAACGCCACCGAGGCGCTGAACCTGGTGGCCTACGGGTTCCTCAGTGCCAGCCTCGCCGCCGCCGCGACGCCCGGGAGCGCCGCCGCCGAAGTGGTGGACGCCGCGGGGCGTGAACGGTACGCGCTCGGCGTCGGGGACGAGATCGTGGTCAGCGAGGCAGAGCACCACGCCAATCTCGTGCCCTGGCAGCAGCTCGCCGCCAAGACCGGTGCCACGCTGCGCTGGATCGGCCTCGGCGAGGACGGTCGGCTGGATCCCGCGACGTACTCTGTGATCGGAGACCGCACCAGAATCCTTGCCATCACCCATGCCTCGAACGTCACGGGCGCCATCACCGACCTGGACGAACTCGTGGGACGGGCGCGCCGGGTCGGGGCCTGCGTCGTCCTCGACGCCTGCCAGACCGCAGCCCATATGCCGCTGGACCTCAGCGCGCTCGACGTCGACTTCGCAGCCTTCTCCGCGCACAAGATGGTCGGTCCCACCGGCGTCGGCGCGCTCTTCGGCAAGCGGGAGATGCTCGAAGACCTGCCGCCCTTTCTGACCGGGGGCTCCATGGTGGAGGTCGTGACCATGGAATCCACCAGCTTCATGCCGCCCCCGCAGCGCTTCGAGGCCGGCACGCAGATGGTGGCCCAGGTGGTGGGCTTCCGTGCGGCGGTGGAGTACCTCCTGGACCTGGGCATGGATCAGGTCGCCGCGCACGAGCGGGCGATGACCGAGCTGCTGCTCGACGGCATCGCCGAGGTGCCGGGAGTGCGCGTGCTCGGACCCCAGGATGCATACGATCGGCTCGCCGTCGTCGCCTTCGAGGTCGAGGGCATCCATCCTCATGATGTCGGTCAGGTCCTGGACAGCACCGGGGTCGCGGTGCGCGTGGGTCACCACTGTGCACAGCCGATCCACCGCCGGTTCGGAGTCCATGCCTCCGCGCGGGCCTCCGCCGGGGTCTACACCACTGCAGCTGACGTGGAGGCCTTCATCGCCGGTCTGCACGAGGTGCGCCGATTCTTCGGCCGCAGCGACCAGGACGACGCCGTGATCGCGGAGGCACTGTGATGGCAGATGCCATGGAGCAGCTCTACCAGCAGGTCATCCTCGACCACGCGCGCACGCGCCAGGGCGAGGGGGAGCTCGCCGAGTACGGCGGCGAGTCCTTCCAGATCAATCCCACCTGCGGGGACCAGGTGACGCTGCGCGTGCGCCTCGACGCCGCAGGCGAGATCATCGAAGCCCTGGGCTGGACCGGGCAGGGGTGCTCGATCTCCCAGGCCTCGCTCTCGGTCATGCATGAACTCGTGAGCGGGGGCACCGTGGTTCGGGCAGGGGAGCTGGGTGAGCACTTCCGTGAGCTGATGGCCGCCAGGGGCCGAGAGCTGGAGCCGAGTCGACTCGAGGCCCTGGAGGATGCCTCGGCCTTCACCGGGGTGGCACGGTATCCTGCACGTATCAAATGCGCCCTGCTCGGGTGGATGGCGCTGCGCGATGCGCTGGCCCAGGCCCAGGCCAGGGCATAGAGATCGGTCCTGCGGCGTTGCACGGTAGACGCGAGGCAGAGACCACCGGTGCACAGAGGACCGTGCCCAGAAGACCAGAGACATGCCAGAGAAGAACGAAGCACCAGCTATGGAAGGGAGAGCGCCATGAGTGACGCTGTCACTGCGGCCCAGACGCCGCTCGAGGACGTCGAGGAAGCGCTCAAAGAGGTCATCGACCCGGAGCTCGGCATCAACGTCGTCGATCTCGGTCTGCTCTACGGACTGAACTACGCCGAGGACGGGGCGCTGATCATCGACATGACCCTGACCACCGCGGCATGCCCGCTGACCGACGTGCTGGAGGAGCAGGTGGGCCAGCATGTCGGCACGATGGTGGATGAGTGGCGACTCAACTGGGTCTGGATGCCGCCATGGGGTCCTGAGAAGATCACCGACGACGGTCGTGAACAGATGCGCGCCCTGGGATTCAATATTTAAATTTGAACAAATCTGTTCCGGGCTATTCACCTGGGAAAAACCATGACATAAGCTGTGGCGAACAGGTGGGCTCCATGTCTGGACCCTGAACCAGACAGGACGCCTCCTGTCCCAGGGAGCTGTCATGTCATCGTTGAACAGATTTCTGGGCCGACATTCAGAGCTTGACGTCATCGCGGCAGCGGCGGAGGCCGTTCTCACCTCCTCCACTCCGCGGTTTCTGCTGATTGAAGGTCCACCAGGCGTGGGAAAGACCTCGTTGCTCAACGAGGCAGTGTCCCGTCTGCCCGGGTGGAGCCGGGCCAATGTCTATCTGGATCCGTCTGACCGACACGTTCCGGGGTACGCCGCCGCGCACCTGCTGAGAAAGCCGCAGCGATACCACGCCCCTGCCGACGCCGAGGGGCTCGGCGCGCTGGTGCAGGAACAGGCCGATGGGATCACCGAACCCGTGGTCCTGGTGATCGAAGACATGCAGTGGGTGGATGCGCTGTCCTCCGACGTCATCTTCCGGACCGTGCGCGAGACCGAAGACATCCCGATGCTCACTCTGGTGACCGCTCGGCCCACCACCCGGCCGGAGATGCAGCGCCTCACCCGCTTCACCGAGACCGCCGGCGAGGCGCTGCGCATCGTCATCGAGCCCTTCACCCGGGCAGAGGTCCGCGAACTCCTCGAGGAACACACCGGACTGCCGATCAGCGCCAATGTGGCCGCCCGGGTCCGTGATGCCACCGGCGGATTCCCCGCCTTCCTCGACTATGTGGTCGACCGACTCACCTCCGACGAGGAGGCCATCACCTCCGATGCTCTCCAGGGCGCCCTGCGGGAGCTCGAGCAGGGTGAGGGCCCCGCCGAAGCGCAGCGGCTGCTGATCAAGCAGGTCTTCGAGGAGACCCCGGAGGATGTCCAGCAGATGCTGGCCCTGCTCGCGCTGGCGCGCTACCCCCTCTCCATCCACGAGATCGGCAAGCTTCTCGGGACGGGCTCCGTCGACGTGGAAGCGCTCCGGGGATCGAGCCTGGTCCAGGAGGCCATGAAGTCCGGACGCTTCTCCATGAAGCACAGGGTGTCTGCGCGCTGCCTGGTGGCGGATCTGAGTCGAGAGGTGCGAGTCGACCTGCAGATGCGACTTGCCGGCGTGGAAGGGGGGCTCGCCTCAGTGCGTCACCGTGCCGAGGCGACTCTGCTGGACCCGGCGGTGGAAGAGCCCTCCGCCATGGTCGAAGTGCTCGCCGATGCTGCGCGGACCGCCAGCCGGTCCGGTGACACCGCCCAGACGCTGGAGCTGACCCGGCTCGCCTTCGAGGTGGAACGCTCGAGCCACACGCTCGAATGCCTGACCTTCGCCGCGATGCGGGCCGGCACCAAGGTCGACGCCGAGGCCACGGTGACCTGGGCGCAGAGTCACGAGGTGCACCCGGTGCTGCGCCGCGGACTCCTCGCCCGCGAGGCGCTGGTCCGCGGAGACCTCGAGGGCACCCTCGGCTTCCTCGCCGGGGGAGTGGACATCGATGCGGCCACCCCGAAGGCCCTGCTCTGCTATGCAGACACGGTGCTTCAGGCCTCCCGCACCCCCGGGCTCCGAGGATCGTACTGGCATCTGCTCAACGTCGCGGAGCGCACAGTTCGGGCACTGCTCACCCTCGAGGAACAGATCGGCGCAGATGACCCGGCGGTTCGGACGAGGATCGCGACGCCGGAGCAGCTCCTCGCGGAGACTCGTGGACTGCGCGTGAGTCTGCAGCTGTGGCAGGCCCTGGAGGGCATCGAGAGCGTCCCGCCGCAGGCCTTCTCCGCACGGGTCCAGCAGCTGCTGGATGAGCTGCGGATGGTGCCGGGCACAGAATCCGCCCAGGCCACGCTGCTGGTCGCCCGCGGTGCGGTGCTCCGCACCGCGGGGCACCCGGCGGAGGCCTACCGGGATCTGATCGCGGCCATCGAGAACTGGCCGGGCCGGAACCGCCGGGCACTCGCCCATGCGCAGGTGCACATGACCTATCTGCTCTTCGAGGCCGGACTCTGGAGCGAGGCGCAGCTTCTCTCCGAGTCAGCGGCCTCCGAGGTGCTCGACATCAATGAGGACAACGTGGCGCCGTTGGCGTACAACGCGGTCCACCTGGTGCCCTCGGCCCGAGGTCATCGGGAGTCACAGAGCTGGTCCTTCGGCCTCCGTGCGCATGTCACGCGAGCCAGCGACGCCAGCGTGAGCCGTGCCGGGCGCGGATATGTGGATGCCTGGGCCGCCGCGGCCGCGCAGAACCACGAGAAGGTGGTCGACAGCATCCTCGCGATGCAGGTCGAGCTCAGCATCTGGTCCCGCGCGGTCACCTCCGCGGTGCTCCTGGGTCGCTCCCTGCTCCACAGCGGAAGGGCTCAGGCGCTGCCCGCGCTGATCACGAAGGTCGGCGCGGATGAGCACTCCTCTGTGGTCCATCGCGACTACGTGCTGCGACACCTTCGCGGACTCTCCGCTCTGGGCTCCGGCAAGTTCGCATCAACCCACGAACACCTCAGCGCAGCCATGTCCGCCATCACGGCGGTGCCGAGCCTGAAGACGGGCCACGTGCCGGGTGACGGCGGTTCTCTGATGATCTACCGCGGACTGTTGGCGCTGGACCTCGGTCACTGCGTGATCGATGGGGTCGACACCCTGCAGGACAAAGCCGATGAGACGGCGGAGCTGGTGCTGTGGGCCGCGTCGATGTTCCAGGGCTGTGGCTCCGAGGGACTCTTCCACGAGGCAGACGAGACCTTCCGCACGCTGCGCAAGGTGACGGCGGGCCAGAGTGCCCCGGAGCGGCCCCGGCTGATCGATCTGCCGGAGGGCCTCAGCTCCAAGGCACGGTTCGCGCTGACCGCCCTGACCACGCGGGAGCGTGAGATCGCGCTGATGGTGGGTCAGGGCCTCTCGAACAAGGAAGTCGCCGAGGAGCTGGTGATCTCGGTGCGCACAGTGGAGTACCACGTGGCGAACGCGCTGGGGAAGCTGGGCCTGGACTCTCGGCATGCATTGCGGCGCATGCTGCAGATCGAGGACGAAGGCGATCTGCGCCGCGCATAGGTGCTGGTGAGTGGCGCGGCTCACATTCACCGGTTCCCCACCACGGGGAATCACGGGGGTTCCCCCGTAGTCCCTGCGGGGGTTCCTCCGCCCCCGTGATGCGATGCACTCTCTCCGGCCTAGCGTGGGTCTCACACCGTGATGGAGGTCCCACCGTCCCAGGGGCGTCCTACCCGGTGACTTCTGACCAAGCACCGGGAAAGTTGTCACACATGAATATGCATGATTATCTGCGCATCTGCCGACGGCGATGGGCCACCATCCTCCTGACCCTGATCGTCGCGGTGATCGCGGCGGCCGCCACCTATCCGTTCCAACCGATCACCTACGCCTCCACGACCAAGGTCTTCGTGTCCGCCTCCAGCGGCACCGATCTGGTGCAGCTGCAGCAGGGCAGTTCATTCGCGGAACAGCGCGCTGCCACCTACGCCGACCTGGTGGACACGCCGGCGGTCCTGGGTCCCGTCGTCCGCAGCCTCTCGCTGGAGAGCTCAGCCGCACAGCTCGCTGAGGACGTCGAGGCAGAGGGTCTGCCCGAGACGACGCTGCTGGAGATCACGGCCACTGCCGGTTCGGCTCAGCAGGCCGCTGATGTGGCCGACGCCGTGGTCACAAGCCTGCAGGACGTGGTCGATGAGATAGAGACCTCGGTGGAAGGGACCCCTGTCGGGGATCCCGGGATCATGGATCTGGCCGTGGTGCAGGCAGCGGAGGTGCCGGTGCAGCCGCAGAGCCCGCGCCTGGACGTCACTCTCGGCGCCGGCCTGGTCATCGGTCTCATACTCGGAGTCGGCCTGGCGTTCCTGCGCGAAACGCTCGACACCACCATCCGGCGCCCGGAGGACTTCGCCCCGCTCACGGTGGCTCCGCTGCTGGGGGTGACCAGGCGAGAGGGAGGCGGTCGGGAGGCACGGCGGCGCAAGGGTCGCGGAACCGCTGACTCGGCCGCGGCATTCCGTGAGATGCGGATGCGGCTTCGCTTCGGCGAGTCGTTCAGCTCCCCCAGCTCCTATGTCATCACCAGCTCGGTGGAGGGGGAGGGGAGGACGACTGTCGCGGTCAATCTTGCTCGGTCCCTCGCTGAGGGAGGTCGCAAGACGCTGCTCATCGGCGCTGACTTCGAGAACCCCGATCTGGCCGAATGGCTCGACATGGGGGATCAGAGCGGCGAGGCCGGCGGGCTTCGGGACGTCCTGGGGGGACGCGTCTACCTGGAGGATGTCATCATCTCCGGCGTCGAGGAGGGACTCGACGTCATTCTGCCCGGAGCGCTCGAGGACCAGAGCATGGAGCCCTCCAGCGTGGACCAGGTGCAGGTGCTGCTGGAGGCCTGTGCCGAGAACTATGACGTGACCATCATCGACACGCCCGCGCTGCTCTCAGTCTCCGATGCGGCGCTCCTGGCCCAGATCACCACCGGGGTCATCGTGGTGACGCGCTACGGCACCGCCACACGAGCCCAGCTGGCCACCAGCTTCGAGCTTCTCGCCCGCGCCCGGGCCCGTGTCGTGGGTCTGGTGCTCGCCGGGGTGCCGATGCGTGGACCGGACAGCCTGCAGGAGAGACGGCAGCGACCTTCCCGGCGATCCCGCGGCGAGCTCGAGCCGGGGGGCGTACCGCCGATCTCAGCCGCAGAGCGCTCCCATGCCGGTCCACGGCGACTGTCCGAGACAGACGCGAGCGCCTCCGTCGATTCCCGACGGGACCGGGTCGTCGCACTGCCGCAGGACCGGGGGTGATCCGGGCGCATGCCGAGGTACTGGCAGACCGCTCCCGTGCGCCCCGCGACCCCTCCGGAGCTGCACACCAGAGCCGTCGATCTCCCGGAGTGGCTGCAGCGCCTGCTCTATCTCCTGCTGCTCGGCAGTGCTCTGATCAGCGTCGTCTATGTCGGCGAGTTCTCGCCCCTGCCGATGACCGGGCTCCTCGACGCCTGGGTGCTGCTGGTGGCCGGATGGATCCTCCTCCGAGGGCGGATCATCGCGCCTCTGACGCTGATCGTCCTGGCTGCCTACATCGGCACCCGCATTCTCGGGGCCCTCTTCGAACAGCCTCCGCTGGAGGACCTGCTGCAGGCGCACCGCTGGCTCGTCTATCTCGTGGTCTTCGCCATGGCGCGCGGTCATCGCTGGAGTCGCACCGATCTGCTGCACCGGCTGGCCTGGTGGCTGATAGGACTTGCGACCGTCAAGTCCCTGCTCACCGCAGTCTTCGTCGGTCCGGATCAGCGACCTGGGCTCTTCCTGGAGAACAACTTCGAGCTCGCGCTGTTCACGGCACTGGCAGCAGTGGTCCACCGGCAGAATGCCCCTCATCGAATCCTGCTGGTCGTGCTCCTCGGCGTGCTGACGGTGCTCTCCGGTTCCCGCAGCGGCGCACTGACCTACCTGGTGCTCGTGGTCTACACGCTGTGGAGCAGCCGGACGACGGATGTCTTCCTGAAGTATCTCGCCGGACTGGTCCCGGTGGCCGCTGCGGCCATACCGTGGCTCATCTTCCAGGCGCGGTCAGCTGAGTCTCAGGTCATCGACCGGGTCCACTTCTTCGAGGTGCTGCAGAAGGAGACGGCCAACTGGGGCTGGACCGAGCGACTCTATGGGACCCCGCCGATCACACCTCTCTCCGCCGGCGCCTGTGAAGAGCTGGCCTACTACGAGCGACTGTTCTCCACCGCGGGCGACGGCCGGTGCTATTCGGTGATCCTGCACTCCTTCGCCATGCGGCTCTACTACGACGGCGGGGTCCTGGCTCTGCTGCTGGCCGTGATCGTGCCCATCGTCGTCATGCACATGTCACGGGTCTCCTGGGCGCTGATCATCGCACTGATGGCCATCGCGACGATCAACAGCCTCTCGGTCAGCGGACTGAACAACCCCTATGTCGCGCTGCCGATCCTTCTGGCAGTGCTCACGGCACCTGGTCTCGAGAAGGTCTCACCGCAGCTGGAGGCATCACGAAGACCTCCCATACAACCCTACGTCCCGCATGAAGGAGCCTTCCGATGACCACGATCGCTAAAGTGAAGGTGCCGCTGCTGGGTGTGCGCGTCTCCCCGCTGCGGCGAGATGAGCTGCTGCGGCACATCCAGGAGGCCGTCCTCGGGGACCGCCGCTTGATCGTGGCCGGCCACAACCTCCATTCGGTCTACCTCTGGCACCAGCTCCCCGAGCTCCGGGACTTCTACCACCGTGCCGGCGCTGTGATCATCGACGGCATGCCGGTGCTGGCGCTGCTGCGGTTCGCCCCCTCGGTCCGGACCGGCGGCGTGGGCCGCGCCGCTGGGGCGAGCCGATGGAGCACAGAGCACCGGCTCGGCTCCACCGACTGGGTCGACGGACTCGTCGAGCTGGACGCGGTCACCAGGGTCACCACACTGGGCGGGACTCCCGAGGCCGCAGATGCGGCGCTGAAGCACTTCAGCTCGCTGAGCCGCCGCGTCGTCTGGCAGACCATCCCTGCTGACCCCTGGCAGGCTGCAGAGCTCGACGCCGTCTGCGACCGCATCCGTCGCCATGCCCCGCAGATCCTGCTGATCGGGATGGGCATGCCGCTGCAGGAGCGGCTCGCGGTCGAACTGTCCCAGCGCCTGGACGTCCCGGTCATCGCCACTGTCGGCGGCGCGCTGGACCAGCTCGGCGGCGTCCAGTCGCTGGCCCCGCGGTGGCTGGGGTCCTGGGGTCTGGAATGGGCGTGGCGGCTGGCCTCAGACCCCCGGCGTCTCGCCGGACGATATCTGCTCGAGCCGCCCAAGCTGGCTGCACTGCTTCTCAGGAGAGACCGATGAACGCGACCCCGCTTCCGCTGACCAGTTCCCTCGCGGATTCCCCGACGCTGAACTACAGGACGCTGAGCCACAGGACGCTGACCAATGCTGCGCGCCCGGCGGACACACTCACGGCCATCATCCCTTCAGTGGGACGAGTGACGCTGAAGCGAGCGGTCCGCTCCGTGCTCCGGCAGTCCCGCAAGACCACCGCGCTGGTGGTGCTCGATCGACCGGACGCGGCGGAGAACGTGGAGCGGCTCCTGGCCGGCCTGCCCCATGTCCTGGTGCTGACTCGCGGAGGCGTGGGAGCTGCGGCGGCACGCAACCTCGGGGTGCAGACCGCCCGGACGAGCCATGTCGCGTTCCTCGACGACGACGATGAATGGGTCTCTGAGAAGTCCGCCATGCAGCTGGCCGTGGCGGGCGCGGACAGACTGGTCAGTTCACGCTCGCTGCTGATTGGGGCCACGAGCCGGGTCGTCCCGGAACAGCTGTATCAGCCTGCCGGCAGTCCCAGGGCGTCTGTGGTGGACTACGTGTTCGACCGTTCCACCCTGCGGCTGCGGCGACACTTCATGCAGACCTCCTCGTTGCTGTGCAGTCGCGAGATCGCTCTGCAGGTGCCGTGGGACGAGGAGCTGCCCCGGCACCAGGACTGGGACTGGGTGGGTCGCATGGAGCGCGCGGGCCACCGGCTGCAGATGCTCCCCGAGGTTCTGGTTCGAGTTCACCAGGGGACCCAGGGATCGATCTCGCGCAGCCCTGACTGGCGGGCCAGCGCGGCATGGGTCGAGTCGCTGGGCGCGGGCATCGACGACCATGCTCGGGCCGACTTCCTGACCTCGGTGGTCGCCCGGGACGCCTTCGCGTCCCGAGCGTGGTGGGCAGGAGCGCGTCACCTGGCAGAAGGCCTCAGAGCAGGACCGCACCCGGCCGCCGTCGTCGTGGGCCTCTCCGGTGTGGTGCGGGCGGTAAGCCGTGGAGTCTGAACCACGCCTCGCGTCTGAAACTCTCGCCGAGTCCGACCACCGGAGATCTGCAACAGGTGATTCCGCGCGCCCCGCTGAACCGGCGAAGCAGCGAAGCTGGACGGCCATGCTGCTGCGCACCGCCGGCATGCGTGCCGCCGTGCTTCCGATCAGCGGCATCTGCGCCCTGACGAGCGCGGGTCTCACCGTGCAGTACGCAGGAGTCCTCGCCTTCGGCTTCATCATCATGATCGCCCAGCTGCAGATCGCCCTGCCTTTCGCCGACCTGGGGCTGGGAGCTGCGGTGGCACGGGCCGTGGCGCGGGCCGGCAAGGGTCACCAATCAGTGGCCGAGGTGCGGATCCTGATCCGACGGACGGCCCTGGTCCTTGGTGCGGTGGGCATCAGCGGAGCGACGGCGGCGACACTGGCAGGCGTCTTCGGGCTGTGGTCGTCATTCTTCAGGGTCCCAGATGGACTGGGTCCACAGGTGGACCTGGTCATGAGCCTCGTGCTCTGCATCTTCTTCCTCGGACTCCCGATGGGGCTGGCGGCCCGAGTGCTGGTGGGACGAGACCGTTCCGACCTGCTCGTCCTGCTCGGACTCATTCCCCCGGTCGGAAACCTCCTGGCAGTCCTGATCCTCATCGAAGTCGGAGTCGCTCCCATCTGGCTCGCGGTCGGCCTGCCGGTGAGCACGGTGACCTATGTGGCGATATGCGCCTCCCTCGCGTTCCTGCACCCGCGGATCGGGGTCAGAGGCCTGTATGCCGACCAAGCCGGGGGTCAACCCCCGAGAAGCGCCGAGCCGGACGAGAGATTCCTCATCGCCGTGCGACTGATCCTGATCGGGGGTCTCCCGGTGTTGCTGTCGATGGCAGGACGAGCGCTCTCGGAGCAGCACGGAAGACTCGTGCTCGCGCGAGTGGCGACGGCGGCAGACGTGAGCGAGTACGCGATGGCTCTGCAGCTGTACATGCCGATCTACTCCGTGCTCTTCATGTCTGCCATGGTGCTCTGGCCACGATTCGCGGTGAAACCCGATGTTGCACTCTGGCGGCGGGCCAATGCGATCTTCCTCGGACTCGGCCTCTCTGCCGCCCTGGGTTTCGCGCTTCTGGCCCGCCCCGTGTCGGACCTCGTCACCGGGGGTGATCTCGTGCCTTCGTGGGGCGTCGTCCTGGGCATGGCTGCGGCTCTGGTCGCTCAATCCATCCATCTGACCCAGACCAACCTGTTCACCGACCGGCGCGGCTTCTGGCTCCAGGCCGCCATGTCTTCGACCTTGCTCGCCCTGGTGATCCCCGGGACGATCCTCGGGGTCCAGCTCGGCCTGGGCGCCGCGGCTCCGGGCATCTCATTGGCCGCAGGCGTGATCGTCGCTCAGGCGATTCCAGGTCTGATCATGGCCCACCGACTGGTCAGCAGACCACCCCAAGATGCTGTGCCTCCCAACGCTGAGTCTGCACCGACTCAGCGGCCACCCGTTCCAGCGAAAGGCGACCACCGTGAATCCCCCGTTCTTCAACCAGCCAGATCACGTTCCTGACCCGATCCGAACAGGGACCCCGTCTCTCGCGGTCTCAGAGGCTGCCGAGGCCCTGTCATGACGACTCAGACGGCTTCTGTGACCACGCCGAGGCGAGGCACCTCGACTGACTGGATGACTGCGCCCTCCGGACCGGCCTCCGCGAGGGAATGGCACAGCGGCTATGGGCTGCGACTGTTCATCACTGACCTGATCATCATCGCGGGTGTGCTCGCGGCGGTGCACGGCATCCTGCTGACGGAGCGGCACCCGCTGGCGTCCACGCTCGGTCTCGGTGTGCTGTGGATCGCCGTGCTGAGTCTCGGCAGGTCTCGAGACTGGAAACAGATCGGCTCCGGCTTCACGGAGTATCGACGTGTGCTGGTCGCGACCTTCATGACCTTCGGGGTGTTCTTCGTCGCCGTCGTCATCTTCGACCTGGATGTGCCTCGGGAGCACATCCTGGTCTCGCTGCCGGTGGGAGGGGCCGGACTGGTCCTGGGTCGGCACCTGTGGCGACGCCATCTCCTGGACCGATGGAAGCACGGGGAGTGGACACATCGCGTGGTCGTCGTCGGAGACCAGCGCAAGGTTCGTCGCGTGGTCTCGGCGGTGGAGGGATCCAAGACCTCCACCGGTGCCGCGGTCGCGGCGACCTACACGGAGGGCCTCGCCAGACAGGACGGAGGGGTCCCTGACCCCGGTCGCACGGTCGCGAAGATCACCGATGTGGTGACCCGCAGTGCGGCAGACCTCGTGATGCTCACCGAGACGGACTTCCTTCCCCCGGAGTCGGTCAGAGAGCTCGGCTGGGCGCTGGAGGCCCTGGACGTGAATCTCGTGGTAGTGCCCTCCCTCTCCGAGGTCGCCGGCTCGCGGATCCAATCACATATGGTCGGCGGCGTCCCGATGTTCCATGTGGCCTACCCGCGGATGACCGGCATGGCACGGGTGACCAAGCGCGCCTTCGACATCGTGGTCTCTGCCACGGCCCTGCTCATGCTGGCGCCTGCGCTGCTGGTGATCGGAATCTGGGTGCGGCTGGACAGCCCGGGTCCGGTGATCTTCAAGCAGGAGCGGGTGGGCATCGACCATTCCCGGTTCAAGATGCTGAAGTTCCGTTCGATGGTGGTGGACGCCGAGAAGCATCTGTCCATGCTCCAGGAGCTCTCTGAGGGGAATGGAGTGCTGTTCAAGATGCGCAGAGATCCTCGCGTCACTCGAGTCGGTGCGGTGCTGCGACGGCTGAGCTTCGACGAGCTGCCGCAGTTCTACAACGTGCTCCGTGGTGAGATGTCGGTCGTGGGCCCTCGACCTCCGCTGCCCCAGGAGGTGGAGGCCTATGACGACATGGCCCACCGGCGCCTGAGGGTCAAGCCCGGCATCACCGGACTGTGGCAGGTTGCGGGCCGCTCCGACCTCAGCTGGGAGGAGAGCGTGCGCCTGGATCTGTACTACGTGGAGAACTGGACCCTGACCGGAGACATCGTGATCGTGCTCCGCACCGCCCAGGCGGTCTTCGGAGGATCTGGCGCCTACTGACCTGTGGGAAGACGCCGTGCAGACGGGGGAGGGGGAAGCTGCCCGGCGCCGGTCAGCCGGCACCGGAGAGATCGCGATAATGCGGGATCGCCGTGGCGGGAGGACCGTCCTGGACCAGCCGGCCATGGTCGAAGACGAGCACCCGTTCAGCCATCGCGGCCAGGGCCAGATCGTGGGTCGCCACGACCATGGGGGCCGCGAGCCCCATCAGCAGCTCGGTGAACTCCACCGTGCTGCGCAGGTCCAGCAGAGTGGTGGGTTCGTCGGCGAGCACCAGCTCCGGTTCGGCGGCCAGGACTCCGGCCAGCGCCACCTTCTGCCGCTCGCCGGAGGAGAGCTCGTAGATGCTGGAGTCTTCGCGATCACCGAGCCCCATGGTGTCCAAGATCTCACGGCTGCGCCGGCGCCGCTGCGCCGCCGAGCCGATGCTCCGGCGCAGCGAGAACGCTATGTCCTCACCGACCACGGGCATGATCAGCTGTGCCTGCGGATTCGCGAAGATGAAGCCGGGCCGGACTCCCGACGGGCTGAGCTGGAGCGATCCGGAGGTCGGGGCGACGAGCCCGGCGATCAGCCGCAGCAGCGTGGACTTCCCTGAGCCGTTGGCGCCGATCACCGCCACGCGATGTTCGGAGAGGCTCAGGGTCAGCGGATGCAGGATCCTGCGTCGCCCGCCGTCGGAGGTGTCGACGTCGAATGCGACCGCATCCAGAGTCGTCGTTACACTGGAAGGGTTGTCCACTGAACCCACCTATTCAAAGTTGTCAGGCTGGCGCGCACTGCTCGGCCCGAAGGGAAACTGCACCGTTGATCAGCGTATCTAATCTTGAACTCCGCGCCGGAGCGCGCCTGCTGATGGACGAGGTCAACTTCCGCATCGACTCAGGAGACAAGGTCGGCCTCGTCGGGCGCAACGGCGCGGGCAAGACCACCATGACCAAGGTCCTCGCCGGGCTGACCCAGCCTGCTGCCGGACATGTGGAGCGTCGAGGCAGCATCGGCTACCTCCCGCAGGATCCCAAGATCGATGACATGGAGCAGCTCTCCCGCGACCGGATCCTCTCCGCCCGCGAGCTCGACGTCATCACGGCCAAGCTGCGTCAGGCCGAGCAGGACATGATGAGCACCGAGGACGCGGTGCGGGACAAGGCCATGACCCAGTACGGGAAGCTCCAGACCCGGTTCGACGCCGCCGGAGGCTACTCCGCCGAGGCCGAGGCCGCGATGATCTGCAACAACCTGGACCTGCCCGAACGGATCCTCACCCAGCCGCTGAAGACGCTCTCCGGTGGCCAGCGGCGCCGCGTGGAGCTCGCGCGGATCCTCTTCTCGGACGCCGACACGCTGCTGCTGGACGAGCCCACCAACCACCTCGACGCCGATTCCATCGTCTGGCTGCGCGATCACCTGCAGCAGTACGCCGGAGGCGTGCTGATGATCTCCCACGACGTGGAGCTCATCGAATCCACCGTGAACAAGGTCTTCTACCTCGACGGCAACCGCACCACGCTCGACGTCTACAACATGGGGTGGAAGAAGTACCTCGTCCAGCGTGATCAGGATGCAGCCCGGCGCAAGCGCGAGTACGCCAACGCGGAGAAGAAGGCCAGTACGCTGCGCTTCCAGGCTGAGAAGATGCGCGCCAAGGCCACCAAGGCCGTGGCGGCGCAGTCCATGCTCAAGCGCGCGGACCGGATGATGGCCGGACTCGAGGGTGAGCGCCAGGCTGAACGCGTGGCGAACATCCGTTTCCCGGCACCCGCCTCCTGCGGAAAGACCCCGCTCATGGCAGAGGGGCTCTCCAAGTCCTATGGGTCGCTGGAGATCTTCACCGGCCTCGACCTCGCGATCGACCGCGGCTCACGCGTGGTCATCCTGGGTTACAACGGTGCGGGCAAGACCACGCTGCTGCGCCTTCTGGCCGGCGCCGCCGATGCGGACTCGGGCCGGGTGATCTCGGGACACGGACTCAAGCTCGGCTACTTCGCCCAGGAGCACGACACTCTGGACACGGAGAGCTCGGTGCTGGAGAACATGAAGACTGCGGCGCCCTTCCTCAACGACACGGATCAGCGCAAGATCCTCGGCTCCTTCCTCTTCTCCGGCGATGACGTGAGCAAGCCCGCCTCGGTGCTCTCCGGCGGCGAGAAGACTCGGCTGGCACTTGCCTCGCTCGTCGCGTCCAGCGCCAACGTGCTGCTGCTCGACGAGCCCACGAACAACCTGGACCCGGCCAGCCGTGAGGAGATCCTCGCCGCCCTGCGGACCTATGAGGGCGCCGTCGTCCTGGTCAGCCACGATCCAGGTGCGGTGGAGGCGCTGAGCCCGGACCGGGTGCTGCTGCTTCCCGATGGTGAGGAAGACATCTACACCAAGGACTACGAGGACCTCATCACCCTGGCCTGAGCCGGTGCATGCCGGGTGGCTCATGCCGCACCGGCAGCTCGACGAGGACTCCCTGCACTGGCGACAGGTCGCCTCCTGTGCCGGAGACGAACTCCCACCGGCGGGCTGATGCTCAGCGGTGCAGCTGCTGGTCCACCCAGGCGTCTTCAAGGTCTTCGTCGGAGAGCCGGCCGGTCCGCAGCCGGTGGCGCCGACTGGCCTCGCGGGCTCTGTCCTGGGCGGGGGCCGATGAGGCGGCATGGACCGGGCCGCCGTCGTCGGTCGTGGCCTGCGGGGCCTCCTCGGTCATTGCGGCCTCGGCCTCGTCGAAGTCCCGGTTCCGGGCGTGGATCCGGGCGGCATAGCCCCAGCCGATGAAGCCGAGCAGACCGAAGGTGATCCACTGCATCGAGTAGGACAGGTGCGGGCCCTCCTCCAGCGAGGGCCGGGTCAGCTGGCGGGGCGCGGTCTCTGGGGCGGGGGACTCCTCAGCCATCAATCCATAGCCCCCGGTGAGCAGACCGTAGCCGAGCTCATCCTGGTACTGCGCCAGATCGATCGAGGCGAGCTGTCCCTCGGGAGCCTCGCGATTGATCGCTGGCTCCGCTGGACGGATCCTGACGATGACGTCCACCTGGCCCTCCGGAGGTGCAGGCCGGGACTCTGGCCGGGAGCCGTCGGTGCTGTCGGTCGGTAGCCACCCGCGGTCGATGATCACGACCTCCTCCGTGCCGGCCACGGCGAAGGGCACGAGAACCTCATAGCCCACGGAACCTCGATGGGCCCGATTCCGGACCAGGAGAGAATCCTCCTGACGGTACTCCCCGGTCAGTTCCACCACGGTCCACTCATCCTCGGCCTCGGCCGAGTCGAAGAGCTCGCGCGCCTCGGCGTAGGGCACCGGGTCCTCGTCATAGTTGGCGACGATGCGGTTGATCTCCTCCAACGAGGCCTCGCGCCGGTCGATCTGCCACTGGCCCAGGAACACGCAGGCCACGGCGAAGAGCGTGCAGAGGGCGAACCAGCCGATCCAGGTCGGGCTCAGCAGGAAGCGGTAGCGGTTCACACATCACCCCGGTCTTCTCCGACCGAGGGTTCCGCCGACGAACCCATCGGCTCGGTGCTGCGCCAGAAGAGCCGCTGGGCGAGGAAGTTCTCCAGCCACGCGCGGTGCTCGTCGCAGGCCAGCCAGATCTTGCGCCGTTCGGGGTCATGGATCTTGGGGTTGTTCCACAGCACCTCCCAGCCAGCAGGGCTGCGGCATCCCTTGCGCGAACATTCGGGGGTCTGTGAACCGGGCTGAGCGCCTTCGGCGCCCAGGCTGTTGAGAAGATCCATCAGCGGAGCTCGTCCTCCACGCGGGGGTCCTGATCCTCCGGGATCGGCTGATCCTCCGGGATCGGCTGGTCGTGCCCGGCATCCTCCGGGTCCACGAGCTCCCCGGAGATGATCTCCGGCGCGGTCGAGTAGCCGTCGGCTTCGGTCTCCAGAACCTCGTCCTGGTCCTCCCACCACTGACGGTCGGGCCCGGGAGCGGCCTCCTCGTGAGCCGTGCCCAGCAGCGAGGGGGCGTCGAGGTCCTCGGACTCGCTGCGCCGCATATACCGATCACCGCCGACATTGGCGGTGGTGACAGCGACATACGGCAGGACCACTGCCAGGGCGAGCAGAACCCAGGTCATCCAGTTCTGCAGGATCACGGCCAGGATGAAGCACACCATGCGGATGCCCATGGACACCGCATAGCGGACCATTCTCCCGTGCTGCTCGTCACTGTGCTTCTGGGGGGCATCAGTGATCGAGTGGACCTGATCGCTCACCCGGACATTCTAGATGTCCAACCTGGAGGCGGGACGGCGATGTGACGCGACGGTCACATCAGAGCTGGCATAGGCTGGCCCCAGACGATGATCCGCGCCAGCGGTGGGTGAGATGACCGAGCGGCGGCGGATGAAGCCCGTAACGAGGAGACTTATGAGCGCACGCAGCGTACTGATCACCGGCGGAAACCGCGGCATCGGCCGGGCCATCGCCGAGGCATTCATCGCCAACGGTGACAAGGTCGCCGTGACCACGCGCAACGGGGACGCCCCGGAGGGCGCCCTGGGCGTGGCCGCCGATGTGACCGACTCCGCCTCGGTGGACGCCGCGTTCACTGAGGTCGAAGAGGCCCATGGCCCCGTGGAGATCCTCGTGGCCAACGCAGGGATCACCCGCGACACGCTGCTGATGCGGATGAGCGAGGAGGACTTCACCGATGTCCTGGACACGAACCTCACCGGCGCCTTCCGCGTGCTCAAGCGGGCGTCGAAGGGGATGATCCGGATGAAGAGGGGCCGAGTCGTGCTGATCTCCTCCGTGGTGGGCCTCTATGGATCACCGGGGCAGATCAACTACGCCTCTTCGAAGTCCGGACTCATCGGCATGGCCCGTTCCCTGACCCGTGAGCTCGGCGGGCGCGGCATCACCGCAAACGTGGTCGCCCCCGGATTCGTCCGTTCCGACATGACCGACGCACTGGACGAGATCACCCAGGGCAAATACCTGCAGAACATCCCGGCCGGGCGCTTCGCCGAGGTCGAGGAGGTCGCATCCGTGGTGCGCTGGCTCGCCTCGGCCGAGGCCGCGTACATCTCCGGGGCGGTCATCCCGGTCGACGGCGGCCTCGGCATGGGCCACTGACCGCCGCACCGGCCACTGACCGCCATACCGGCCACTGACCGCCATACCGGCCACTGACCGCCGCACCGCCGCCGCGGCGGAGCAGCCACGCCAGACCGCATTCCACACGACGCAGAACTGAGGACAACCCCATGACACAGCAGGACCTCGCCGGCACCGGCGCCATCATCACCGGATCCTCCCGCGGCATCGGCGCCGCGACCGCCGCGCTGATCGGAGCGCGCGGGGCGGGTGTGGTGGTCAACTACCGGCAGAAGGCTCCCCGGGCGAAGAAGGTGGTGGCAGAGATCGAGGCCGCCGGCGGACGCGCTGTGGCGGTGGGCGCGGACCTGACCGAGGCGGCCGGAGCTCAGGCGCTGGTGGACGCCGCCGTGGAGAACTTCGGTTCGCTGGACCTGCTGGTGCTCAATGCCTCCGGAGGCATGGAGTCCGGACGCGGAGGGGACTACGCGCTCAAGCTCAACCGCGATGCGCAGGTGCAGATGGCGCGCACCGCCATCGAGGTCATGCCCGAGGGCGCGCAGATCGTGTTCGTGACCAGCCACCAGGCGCACTTCATCAAGCAGACCGCCACGATGGACTCCTATGAGCCGGTCGCCCGGTCCAAGCGCGCCGGTGAGGACGCCCTGCTGGAGCTGGTTCCTGAGCTGGACGCGAAGGGGATCACGCTGACCGTGGTCTCCGGAGACATGATCGAAGGCACGATCACCGCCACGCTGCTGGAGCGCGCGGAGCCCGGGGCCATCGCTTCTCGTCGCGAGGCCGCCGGGAAGCTCTACAGCGTCGAGGAGTTCGCCGCGGAGATCGCCTCCCTGGTGGGCCGCGATGACCTCGAGCAGGGCCACACCGAGCTCGTCGGCGGCGCGGAGGACTTCCTCGCGGCCAACGGCTGAGGTGCGTCGGAGTCCTCTGCGCTCGCGCGCTAGGAACCGAGGAGCAGGGCGGCCAGGGGCACCAGCACAAGAGCCGCCACCACCGCGAGGGTGCCGGCCAGCGCCGGCCTTCCCAGCGGCTCCGGCGGGATCAGCAGCCGACTCAGCCGCGCCGTCGTGATTAGCGCGGTCTCCGGCGCTGCGCCGGCGACCGAGGCATCCCTGGCCGGCGCGCCAGTCTCTGGAGGTGTGCCTCCACGGGTTCTCTGAGGACGCTCGGCGCTGCGGAGCACATCCTGGTGGTCCCGGCCCGCCGAGCTCAGCGCGAGGGCGCGCAGCAGGTCCTGACGAGAGTGCGCGCGCAGGGCGCCGTCGTCGGCCAGCATCTCGGTCAGCTCGGTGACGGCCGCACGTCCGTGCCGTGTGGTGGGCAGCCAGGGCAGCGCCCGATACCAGGCCTCGAAGGCCATGGTGAGGAAATGGTGGCGCTGCTGCAGATGCGTCTTCTCATGGGCGACGACGGCGCCCAGCTCGGCCGCGGAGAGCTGATCGAGCAGTCCGCGGGAGAGCACGGTCACCGAGCCGGCGTGGGTGCGCCCGGGCAGACAGTATGCCAGCGGCGCCTCGTGCTCGAGCACGTGGGCGTCCACGAGGTCCCCGGAGAGGTTGAGGTGACGCCCGAGGGCGGATGCCTGGTTTCCGTCCACCGGGGTGGAGAGCAGGCGCACCACGTCGCGGTGGCGGCGACGCTGACCCAGGACCCGGACATAGGTGAGCAGCAGGGTCAGCAGCAGGTGTCCGCCCAGCAGAACTGAGAGACAGAGGGCGAAGATGTGGCCCGGGTGCACGCCGAGGTCTGTCAGTGCCGCGAAATCTGCCTCCGCCATGAGTCGCAGCACATGCGCGGCGGCGGCGGGCGCGGAATCACCGAAGGGACCGAGTCCATAGAGCATCGGCGCGCCCACCATGGAGAGGCCCCCGGCCAGCGCGATCGCCTGCCACAGGAGCATGGCGGCCCAGGGGGAGCGGGAGCGGAACTTCGCCTCTCTGAGGAGCCGCGGGACGGAGATCGCCAGCACCAGGGCCAGTGCGGCGAGGCAGGCGGCGAGGATGGTCACCGGCCCAGCTTAGTGGGGACCGAGGCCGCCGCTATTCCTGGAGCAGGCGTCGCAGCGCCGCAGCCTCGGAATCCGGCATCGTGCCGATGAATCGGGCCAGCACGGCCTCGCGGTCACCGACGGTGCCGAGGACCTCGTTGAGCATCTCCACCGTGTGCTCCTCCCGGGAGGCTGTGGAGGTGTAGCGGTGCGGCCTGGTGGAGCGCTCCCTGCGGACCATCCCCTTGCGCTCCAGACGGGAGAGCACGGTCAGCACAGTGGTCACGGCGAGGTCCTCGCCCAGCCGGTCGCGCACGTCGTTGGCGCTGAGCGATTCGGCGCTGTCCCAGAGCAGGCTCATGACCGAGCGCTCGAGTCCTCCGAGAGTGGCCATCTTCAGGTGCTCCTTATCGGGGTGTCACTGCAGGGATATCACTGCAATGGTGCACCTGGGACGGGGGTGCGGGTGCACCTGTGCCCAGGTAAGGCACCACGATACTCCTGCTTCGCCTCCGATTTCTACACGCTGTAGTAAGGGAGTGTCACGATCGCTGCGCAGGGTTCAGGTTCAGAGTCTCCGGGCTCGGCGCCACCGCGTCCACGGCGCGCTCCAGCGGGATCCCCGAGGCGTCACGCTGCGCCATCTCCGAAGGCAGGTTCCGGGCCGTGCCGTTCCTCGCCGCGCCGAGAGCGGGGCCGATGCCCGCCCAGCCCAGGCGCAGACGGTCTTCTCCGCGCATGAACCGATGGGAGCGCACCCCGGCGGTGCCGCGCCCCTTGGCGGGGAACTCTGCGAAGTCGGTGAGCTTGATGCTGCCCGACTCGAAGCCCTCAAGAGGCGTGTCCCCGGCGGCGAGGGTGACCACCAGCGCCTGCGAGACGTCGTGCTGGTCCCTGCCGTCGGCGTCCGCACCCTGAGCTGCGCCCTCGGGTGCGTCCTGACCTGCGACGGCCCTGGCGGGAACCACGGAGAAGCCGACCACGGTGTCGCCCTCGGCGAGCTTGATGCCCAGCATGCCGGCGGCAGTGCGTCCCTGCGCCCGGACCAGCCCCGCCGGGAAGTGCAGCAGCTGGGCGCCGGCGGTGATGAAGCAGAGGTGATCCTCGTCTCCGGCCACGGCGACATTGACCACGCGGTCCTGGGCGCGACCCTCGCCCTTGAGCGCGACGACCTCCCAGTCGTCACGGTTGAGCGGATACTCCGGATTGACCCGCTTGACCCGGCCCTGAGCGGTGCCCAGCGCGATCACGGCATCCAGCGGGACGAACGCGAGGAGCTCCTCGTTCTTCTCCAGATGCAGGAACTCGCGGGCCTTGACCCCGTGAGTGAGGTTGACCCCGCCGGAGGACATCTCCACGGCGGGCATGTCCACCACAGGCACCCGGATCATCCGGCCGCTGGAGGTCACTGCACCGATCTCGCCCCGGGCCGTGGTGGCCACGGCGGAGGTCAGCGCATCATGCCGGGAGCGGCGGGTGGGATGGACCAGGGCTCCGCGCTCGGTGGTCCGGGCCAGCTGACCTGAGCTGGAGAGCACCGCCCAGCAGGGGGCGTCAGGGATCTGCAGGCTCGTGGAGCCCGCGGCAGGGCCGGACGGCGAGGGTGCCGTGGCGGCGGCCGGAGCGGCTTCGGCATCGAGCAGCTCGGTGCGACGGTCATCGCCATATTTCGCGGCCACCTCGTCGAGCTCATCGGCGACCAGACCGCGCAGCCGCTGCTCGGAGCCCAGAATGGCTTCGAGCTCCGCGATCTCCTCTTCGAGTCGCTGCTTCTCCTGCTCAAGTTCCAGCGCCGAGTACCGGGTGAGCTGACGCAGTCGCAGTTCCAGGATGTGGTCGGCCTGGAGCTGGCTCAGATCGAAGATCGCGATGAGTCGCTCGCGCGCCGAGGCAGTGTCCTCAGCGGCGCGGATGACCTGGATGACCTCGTCGATGTCCAGGATCGCGACCAGCAGACCTTCGACCAGGTGCAGTCGAGCCTGACGCTTCCGCAGCCGGTACGCACTGCGCCGTCGGACCACGTTCAGCCGGTGGTCCACATAGACCTGGAGCATCTCCAGCAGTCCCAGGGTGCGCGGCTGGCCCTGCACCAGCGCCACATTGTTGATGCCGAAGGAGTCTTCCAGCGGGGTCTGCCTGTAGAGCTGGGCCAGCACCGCCTGCGGGTTGAACCCCGCCTTGAGCTCGATGATCATGCGCAGGCCGTGCTTGCGGTCGGTCAGGTCGAGGACGTCGGAGATGCCGGTGAGCTTCTTCGCCTGGACGGCGTCCTTGATCTTCTCGATGACCTTCTCCGGGCCGACCATGTAGGGCAGCTGGGTCACCACGATCCCGGTCTTGCGCGCGGAGACCTGCTCGATGGAGACCTTCGCGCGGGTCTTGAAGGAGCCGCGGCCGGTGCGGTACGCGTCCCTGATGCCGTCCAGTCCCACGATGCGCCCGCCGGAGGGCAGGTCGGGGCCGGGAATGTGGACCATCAGGTCCTCCACCGTGGCCTCAGGGTTCAGGATCAGATGCTTGGCTCCGTTGATGACCTCGCGCATGTTGTGCGGGGCCATGTTCGTGGCCATGCCCACGGCGATGCCTGAAGCGCCGTTGACCAGCAGGTTCGGGAAGGCGCTGGGGAGCACGCCCGGCTGGGTGAGCTGGTTGTCATAGTTCGGCTCGAAGTCGACGACGTCCTCGTCGAGATCAGCGGTCATCGAGAGCGCCGCGGCGGTCATCCGGGCCTCGGTGTAGCGGGGGGCGGCCGGCCCGTCGTCGAGCGAGCCGAAGTTGCCGTGCCCGTCCACCAGCGGCAGTCGCAGAGCGAAGGACTGGGCCATCCGGACCAGCGCGTCATAGATCGCGGCATCGCCGTGGGGATGCAGCTTGCCCATGACCTCGCCCACCACGCGCGCGGACTTGACGTGGCCCTTCTCCGGACGCAGCCCCATGTCCGCCATCATGTAGAGGATTCTGCGCTGCACCGGCTTGAGCCCATCGCGCGCATCGGGAAGCGCGCGCGAATAGATCACCGAATACGCGTACTCCAGGAAGGAGGTCTCCATCTCCGCGGAGACGTCGATGTCGATGATGTTCTCTTCCGGGGTCACCGGTGGAATCTCGGCGCTCTTGGAACGGCGGGCCATAGCGTGTGGGGCGGTCCTGTGTCTGTCGGGGGCAGAAGACTGCTGAGTCGCGGCGTCTGCTGCGGGGCAGTATCTATTGCGGGCAGGTGATGGTTAGTCTTGATCCTATGGGTCAGGCACCTCGAACCGGCGGATATCCGGCGCACTGGGAAGCAGATGTCGTCCTGCGTGACGGGGCCGCGGCCCATCTGCGACCGATCAGTCCCCAGGACGCGGAGCGGCTGCAGCGGATGCACTCCTCCCAGTCCGACTCCTCAATCTACCTACGATACTTCACCTTCAAGTCAGCGCTGACGGAGAAGGAGCTCATCCGCTTCACCCAGGTGGACCATATGGACCGGGTGGCCATGGTGATCCTGCTCGATGAGGAGATCATCGGAGTGGGCGGCTTCGACCGGATCGAGGGCACCCGTGAGGCCGAGGTCTCCTTCAACATCTCGGACAGACATCAGGGCCGCGGTCTCGGCTCGGTGCTGCTGGAGCACCTGGCCGCCGCAGGGCGCGAACGGGGACTCGAACGGTTCTCCGCGGAGGTGCTGCCGGAGAACCGCAAGATGCTGACGGTGTTCTCCGAGGCCGGCTATGAGACCCAGCGGCGCTTCGAGGACGGCGTGGTCATGCTCGAGTTCCCCATCGACCCGACGGAGAAGTCCCGGGCGGTCATGGAGGCCCGCGAGCACCGCGCCGAGTCACGAAGCGTGGCGGAGCTGCTCGCCCCGGAGCAGGTGGCCGTCATCGGGGCTTCGCGGGAATACGGCTCGGTGGGGTATCACCTCGTGCAGAACCTGGTCGAGGGGCATTTCACCGGCGGCGTGCACTCGGTGAACCCCGAAGCCTTCGAGGTCGGGGGAGTGGAGGCATCCGCCTCGCTGGCACACATCAAGCAGCAGATCGATCTCGCGGTGGTGGCCGTGCCCACGGAGCACCTGACCGAGGTGGTGGCCGACTGTGGTCGCAACGGGGTCAAAGGGATCCTGGTGGTGACTGCCCCGGGGCTGGGCGGGCAGACCGGCAATGATGAGGATCACCCGCCCTTCGATCAGCGCGAGCTGGTGCAGCTGGCCCGTCGCTGGGGAATGCGCGTCATCGGCCCCGCCTCCGTGGGCCTGATGAACACCGATCCGGATGTCTCGCTGAACGCCTCGCTCTCGCCGACCATGCCGCTGCGCGGGGGCGTGGGGCTGTTCAGCCAGTCGGCGTCGATCGGTGTCTCGCTCTTCGCCCAGGCCAACCGCCGTGAGCTGGGGCTCTCCTCGGTGATCTCCGCCGGCAACCGCGCGGACCTCTCCGGCAATGACGCGATGCAGTACTTCGAGGACGATGACTCCACCCGCGCCGTCGGCGTCTATCTGGAGAGCTTCGGCAACCCGCGCAAGTTCTCCCGGATCGCCCGCAGACTCTCGCGGACCAAGCCGGTGGTGGTCGCGAAATCCGATGTGATGGGTCGCAGCCTGCCCCCGGGGCACGAGGTCCGCACCACCCGGGCCCCGATGGGCGCAGTAGATTCCATGTTGGAACACTCCGGGGTGATCCAGGTGGGCAACCATGATTCGCTCATGGACGTGCTGCAGGTGCTCGCCACTCAGCCGCTGCCCGGCGGCGGCAGACTCGGGATCCTCTCGAACTCGCCCTCCATGGGCAGGATCCTCGCCGACACCGCCGGCACCCTGGGACTGACCGCGGCCCGCGTCGTCGGGGATCTGGACCTCGACCTTCCCCGCGCCCAGTCCGACGCGGTCCTGGCCGGCGCCCTGGAGGAGCTGTTCACCGCGGACGACGTCGATGCTGTGGCGCTGTGCCTGCAGCCTTCGGTGACCGGGGAGCACTATGACCACAGCCGGCTCATCTCGCAGACCGCCCGGCAGCACACGAAGCCCATGGTGGCCTCCTGGATCGGGGTGCTCGATTCCAGCGTGCCGCTGAACCATATCGGCAATGCCGCCCCGGTGATCGAGGAGGGATCCCTGCAGCAGGGCTTCCCGGTCTTCTCCTCGCCCGAGCGGTCCCTGGTGGCGCTGGCCAAGATCGTGCGGTACCAGCGCTGGCGCTCCGAGGGGATCGGGGAGGCCTACGTGCCGGCCGGCCTCGAGGGATCAGCAGTCTCCCGGCGCGGCGACGAGCTCCTGGACGGCTGGCTGGACGGCGTCTCCGGTGCGGCGCTGGAGCCGCTGGACGCGGACCGGTGTGCCGAGCTGCTGGAGGTCTACGGGATGTCGGTGCTGCGCTCCGTGGCGTTCTCCAGGGAGGAGGAGGCCCTCGCGGCTGCCGAACAGCTGGGCTACCCGGTGGCGGTGAAGTCAACGAACACGTATCTGCGCCACCGCCTGGACCTGGGCGGGGTGCAGCTGAACATCGAGGATGCCGAGGGCCTGCGCCGCGCGATAGCCGAGATGCGCCACGTGCTGGCCGACTATGGCGCCGCCGGGCTGGAGCTGCAGTCCATGGCCCCGGCCGGCCAGGGCTGCGTGGTCCGTGCGATCGAGGACCCGCTGATGGGTCCGGTGGTCTCCTTCGGCCTCTCCGGCGACGCCGTGGAGCTGCTCGATGACTGGGCGCATGCGGTGCCCCCGCTCACCGACCAGGACCTGCGCGGCCTGGTGCGCCGTCCGCGCGCCGCCAAGCGGCTCTTCGGGTACAAGGGAGTCCCAGCGGTGGACATCCCCGGACTGCAGGACACGCTCCAGCGGGTGGCCATGCTCAAGGACAACCATCCCCAGGTGGCGTCCCTGGAGCTGACCCCGGTGCTGGCCTCGCCCGAGGGCGTGCAGGTGCTGCATGCGGCGATCGAGATCGCTAACCCGGAGCAGCGCACAGATTCCGCCCGCCGCGCGATCAGCCGCTACTGACCACCTGCCCTGTGTGGTTGAGTCTTCCGGTGGGCACGTCGCAACCGGAAGACTCAACCACCCAGGAAGAGTGGTGCTTCCGGACGGGCGCGGGGTGCGCCTCGGGGCACGCCTGCCTGGAGCAGCCGCTTCGTCAGCGCCTCGGGCTGGTTGAGCTCGGCCCAGCCCCAGCGCACCATCCCGCGCCCGGTCCGGCGCAGCGCATCCTCGCGCAGCTTCTCCGCATAGTGCACCTGCCCTGGGCTGCGACCGTCGAGCAGGGCCGCGTCGAAGTATTTGCCGCGCCCGTCGAACTCGCCCACGATGTGGCGCGGGGCGGCCCCGGCGCGGCTCGCCAGCACCCATTCGAAGTCCACCCGCTGTTCGCCGAGTTCGGTGGTGATGATGACCTGCAGCGCCGGGGGAGCGAAGCCGAGCTCATGGATCAGCGCCCGCGAGACGGACTCTCCGGGAGACTCGGACTCGGCGTCGGCGAAGGTCAGGGCAGCCTTGTAGCGCGCAGCCAGCCGTCGGGAGAGGAATTCCTCGCCCCAGCCGGCGGGCTCAGATTCGATGCCGCCCGCGCCGTGGGCGTGCTGCGCGAGAAGCGCGTCGAGGACCACCACTGCCTCGGCGAAGGGCATGCGCGAGACGGTGTCCGGCACGGCGAGCTCCACCGGCTCCAGCCGATATCCCCCGGCGGGCCCGGTGACCCTTGTCAGAGCCGCAGCAGGAACCCGAACCTGGTGCGGAGTGCTCGCCCCGCCGCGCTGCGTCTGGCGGAGACTGCTGCGCGTCATGCCGTGCGGCAGGACGGGCTCGATGCGTCGGGTGGGGAGGTTCAGCAGCGCCGTCGCCGTCGCGCCGTCCTCGGGGTGTCTGGAGTGATAGCTCGCGAGCCAGCTCTGCGCGCGAGTCGTGCCGGTCATCGGTTCGCGGCGACTGATCCCGACGAGACCGGGGTCGGTGGTCCGCAGCGTGACATGAGGCGGCGTCCTGGCAAGCGGAAGCCCGTGGAGCAGGAGCGCGGATTCGCGACAGAAGAGCGATTCCGGCAGGCGCGTCGCCATGGCGGCGATCGCGATCTCCGCACGGACCCACGGCGGGGAGCGGATCCAGTCGCTGGCCGCAACGTAGACTCCGCGTCGCACGCGCAGGCAGTGTCCGGACGCGACGAGCGCCGAGAGCCGCGTGGCGCTGTGCAGATCATTGGGCTGCCAGCAGGAGCGGATGAGCTGGATCGGAGCGGGGTCGGCAGGCATGGTCCCAGCCTGCCGCACCGCCCACAGACCGACCTGGCGACGTCTGGAGCTGTGGAGTGCTCGGCTCATCCGGGGCGGTTGAGCATTCCTGTGGAGACGTATCCGCCGGAGAACTCAACCACCCAGGAAGGGTGGGGGGACAGAGGGTCAGCGGGACAGCGGGTCAGCGGACCGCGCCGGTGCGGAGGATGTGCTCGCGCAGCCTCTCCAACCCTTCGTCGACGCTGATCTGTGGGGCCCAGTCCAGTGCCCGCTGGGTCGCCCGCTGATCGAACCAGTGCGCGGTGGAGAGCTGTTCCGCGAGGAACCTGGTCATCGGCGGCTCGTCGGCCCGCGGTCCGGCGAGCTTCTCGCTGAGCGCCCAGAGGCGTTCGACGACGGCGCCGGCGCCTTTGGCGAGTCCGGGGGCCAGGCGCAGCCGCGGTGCGGGCGCACCACCTGCGGCGGCGATCCCCGTGATCAGCTCACCGATCGGGCGGGGCTCCGCATTGGTGAGGACCAGTCGCTGCCCGGCGATCTGCGGCAGTCGGCGCAGCCCGGCGATGAAGGCGTCCACCGCGTTGTCGATGTAGAGCGTATCCACCAGAGCGGCCCCGGAGCCCAGGATCGGCATCCGGCCCGAGCGGGCCCGGTCGATGATCCGGCTGGTCAGCTGCCCGTCCCCGGGCCCCCAGACCAGGTGCGGACGCACGATCAGCACATTCAGCCCGGAACCGCCCCGCGCCTGCGCGATCAGCTCCGCCTCGGCCTTTGTCTGCGCGTAGCTGCCCACGGCATGGCGCGGGTCTGCCGGCCCCGCCCCGGCTCCGATCAGCGAGGCGCCCGCGTGGGCCACCGAGGGGGAGGAGACGTGGAGGAAGTCGGTGACCCCGGCTGCCTGGGCCGCGTCGAGCAGCCGCTGGGTGCCGCGGACATTGACCTCCACGAAGTCCTCGTGCCGCCCCGAGACGGAGACCTTCGCCGCCATATGGATCACCGCGTGCTGACCCTGCACCGCGCGGGAGATCGCGGCCGGGTCGGTGAGCGACCCGCGCACCTCCTGGACGCCATCGAGGTCCGAGGCGCCGCGCTGGAGCACAGTGACCAGGTAGCCCTCACGAGTGAGGCGCTGGGCCACGCTGCGGCCCAGCAGGCCGGAGGCACCGGTGACCAGGACTCGGGCGCCGGGTTCGATCACCCGGCTCACGGCGCGCGGACCCTGCCCCCGGCGAGCACCTGCTCGGCCCAGGCGGCCAGCCGGGTGCGGTCGATCTTGGAGTTGTGCCGGACATCGGTGGGCAGCTCCTCGAGCACGAGCACCGCGGAGACCGACACCTCGGGCACGGCGGTGCGCACTCGTCGCGCGAAGGAGGCCTCCGCCAGGGGAGAGCGGCCGCTGCGCAGGTTCGCCCGGCCCGGAGCCGGCTCCACGATCACCACGACTGCCTGGGTGCCCGCGGGTCCCACCGGCACGGCGGCGCTGCGCGCGACCTCGGGCAGGGCGTCCACGGGAGTCTCCACAGCGCCGGGACCGAGGGGTCCCTGCGCGGTGGCGAGCACGTGCTGCAGGCGTCCTTCGATCCAGAGCCGCGACTCCGCGTCGAAATGGCCGATGTCATTGGTGCGGTGCCAGATCAGCCCGTCGCGGACGTCACGCTGAGACTGCCGATCGGTGAACCAGAGCCGGTCATAGCCGGCCTTCAGGTGGGCCGCCGAGACCACGATCTCACCCAGCACGCCCACGGCATCGCCCGCCTCGCGCAGCTCCTCGGCGGGACGACCGAGCGCGTCGAGCGGGGCGAGCGCGAACCGCACTCCGTCCACCGCTGTGCCCACACAGACCCCGGACTGCCCGGTGGCCGCGGCGTCGATCACTCCCTGGCGCTCGATGTCAGCCAGCAGCAGGCCCTCGGTCATGCCATAGGGGGTGTGGATCTGCGCGGCGGGGAAGATGGTCTGGACCGCGTCCAGCAGCTCCGGGTGCACCGGGGCCCCTGCGGAGAGCACGAGCCGGATCTCCCCGAGTGCACGGTGCTGCAGGGCGGAGAGCTCCTCGGCGGTCGCCACGACGTTGCGCAGCGCCGCCGGCGAGCCGAAGAACATGGTGGCGTCCCCGGCCAGGGCGGCATCGGCCACAGCCTGGGCGGTCAGCGTGGCGGGCCTGGTCACGGACATGTCTGGGGTCACCGAGGTGGCGCCGATGGCGGGTCCCAGCAGGGCGAAGGGTGCGAACCCGGCGATCAGGGAGGCTCCGGGCCGGATGTCGAACTGCTCCACCAGCAGCGCCGCGAGCGCGCCGAGCCGCGCATGGGTGTACATGACGCCTTTGGCGGGCCCGGTGGAGCCTGAGGTGAACAGGATCGCCGCGGGGTCCGCCGGATCCGGGTGGGGCTGGTCATCGGGGGACTGTCCCTCATGGCGGGCCAGCAGCGTCTCCACGTCGGCCACGGTGCCCAGCGCCCGCTGCCTGCGCGGGGACAGCGCATCCAGGCTGATCCGCTGTCCCGGCCAGCCCAGGCTGCGGGCGAGGCCGAGTCCGGGCAGCGCTCCGAGGACCCAGTCGGGTCGTGCACTGCGCACCGCGCGGGTCATGCCGCGCACGCCCAGTCCGGCATCGGCGACCACGCCCACCGCGCCGATGCGCAGGCAGGCGTAGAGGACCACGGTCAGCGAGTTCCCCGGAGGCACCAGCAGCGAGACGCGGTCCCCGCGCCGCACGCCGGTGCTGCGCAGGCCCACGGCCAGCGCGTCCACCTGTGCCGAGAGCTGGTCCCAGCTCAGCGCCCGTGCGTCGTTCGCGGCGTCCTCGGCGGTGCTCCAGGCCGAGGGCTCTGCGGTCATGTCGACCACGGCGGCGGTGTCCCGGCGCGCCGACCTGGTCATCGCGCGCAGCTGCTCGTGCAGTCCGAGGACCTCACCGGCCGGCTCGGGGGAGCGCAGCTCGTCTCGGGAGGGGCCCGGCCCGAAGTGATCGTCCAGCCAGGTGAACAGCGGAGCAGCGATGTCCCGGTCTTCGACGAGCATATGACCGGCACCCTCGAACCGGTGCAGGTCCGCGTGGGGCACGCGCTCCTGCAGGTCCGCGAGGTAGCGGTCCTGGAACACGGGGTCCTTGGGACCCCAGAGCAGGAGCGTGGGCTTCTCCCATGCGCGCAGACCCGCGGAGATCTCGTCCAGGGCGGCGCGGGAGACATGGGAGCTCTCCGCCGGGATGTCGGCGACGAAGCCGCCGATCCCGCCGCGGCCGCGCCGTGAGGCGTAGGGAGCACGGTAGGCGTCGCGAACCTCTGCCGTCAGCGTCTCTTCGGTCAGGCCCAGGGTGACCCGCAGGAAGCCTTCGCTGGAGACTGTGGTGGCCGGAAGCACGGCCGGTGCCATCGCGGCCCGGAGCGCGGCCGGGACCGACTCGCCGACGGGGTGGTCAACTGCGGTGTTCAGCGTGATCGCGGCGTCCACCTGGCCGCGCTGCCGGACGGCCCAGCCCAGCGAGATGACGCCGCCCCAGTCATGGCCGAGGGTCACCAGGGTGGAGGTGTCCACGTCGAGGGCGTCCATCAGCGCGTCCAGGTCGCCCAGGCGCGTCTGCAGCCGGCGGTAGCTGACCGCGTCGGCGGCGGGCGGCACCGGGTGGGAGAGCCGATCGGAGAATCCCATGTCCAGCTGATCAGGGGCGATCACGCGCCAGGCGGCGCCCTCGGTGGCGCGTTCCAGCGCGCCGGCGAGCACCGAGCGCCAGAGATAGGACCAGGTGGGGTTGCCATGCACAGCCAGGATCGTGCCGGTGGGCCGGATCCCGCGGGCGGCGAGCGCGGGCCCGGTGTCCAGCACGTGGAAGGTGCGGGCGCCGTCGTCGGTCTTGGCCGTGACCAGCCGGGACCACGCCGGGTCCAGCCCGGGGAAGGCGGAGGCGCCGCCGGGGGCATGGTCAGCGGGCAGTCGTGCCGCGGCTGCCGGGATGGGTGTGAAGCGGGGAGTCAGGTTCACCACTGGATCTCCAGCATCGCGGTGTTCAGTCCGGAGCCCACGCCCATGCACAGCACCCGGTCTCCGCGCTGCAGCCGCTCGGCCTCCCGCGCGAGCGTGATCGGCAGGGAGGCAGGTCCGACGTTGCCGAGCTCGGGGTAGGTCACCGGGACCCGCTTCTTGTCCAGCTTGGCCGCCTTGACGATGGAAGAGGTGTGCAGCTGGGAGACCTGGTGCGTGATGTAGGAATCCATGGTGTCCCAGTCGAAGTGCTCGCGCGCATCGTTGAAGGCATCCATGACGAGCTCGAGGCCGCCGTCGAGCAGGCCGCGGGCATCGGTGAACATGCCGCGGTGGTCCCCGACGCAGAGCGCGTGATGCTGGGTGGCCGCCCGGGTGACGCCGCCGATGACCCGGTGGCCCTCCGGGTGCTGATCGGCGGGACCGATCACCGCCGCGGCGGCCCCGCACCCCAGGGTCAGCGAGGCGAACTCCGCCATGAAGTCATCCCGAGAGACCATCTTCTCGAGCGAATTGATCCGCTCAACGGTGGCGTCCTGGACCTTCTTGGCGTCCTCGCCGTTGACGATCAGGACGTATCTGGCCTGCCCGGCGTCGATCATCGAGCTGGCCAGGGTGATGGCGTTGACGAATCCCAGGCAGGCATTGGTGATGTCGAAGTTCATCGCGGAGGTGGGCAGGCCCAGATCGTGGTGGATGCCGACGGCCACGGAGGGCTCCAGGTGCTCGCGGGTCACCGAGGTGTTGATCATCATCGAGACGTCCTCCGGGGCGATCCCGGCGGCGGCCAGAGCCCTGCGTCCGGCTTCCACCGTGCCGGCCCGCACATCACCGGGGCGCGACCAGTTGCGCCGCGCCTTCACCCCGGCGACCCGGTGGAGCAGGCCCGTCGGAAGCCGCAGGCGCTTGAGCGCATCCGCCAAGCGCCTGTCGAGATCCTTGGACGTCAGGACCTCGGGCGCTTGAACCTCCGTCACGGAGAGGAGGGAAGCGTTGCGGTGATGAAAAGTCGCGTTTCCTGGCACCGCACCAGTATCTCGTATGTGGGGCGCGCCCGCGAATCCCTGCACCGGATAGCATGTATCCCATGACTTTCAGCCAGCACGGGTCCGGAGAGAAGCACCGCACGGCCGCCTCCACCTTCTCTCTGAAGGAAGCCATCGAGCGCGGCGGCTTCTATCCAGCACTGGTGCACCACACGGTCACCGAGGCGCTCGACGGCCGCGAGGCCACCCATCAGATCGTGCATGTGGACACCCACTTCGACATGGAGGAGGTCCACCGTCACATCACCGTGGTGGCGCTGGCCGAGGACGTCGTCGTCGTCGCGCACCTCGATGACCACGATCTGGAGGCCGAGGACGGTCCCGCCTTCGACCATGGAGATTCCCCGCACCCGCCGCGTGCGGACACCGTGGCGCGGATCTCCACCGAAGTGGTTCCGGTGAGCCGGATCCGGTCGCTGATCCTCTCCGAGGTGCACAAGCATCCGGAGCACTTCACTCCTGACCGCTCATTGGCCGAGGTCTCGTTGAACCTGACCTGGACCGGCGGGGCACGCTTCGACACCTATCCGGCAGACTGCGGGAACCCCGAGTGCGTCGCCGATCACGGGGACACCGGCAGCTGGGTGCCCGAGGACATCACGCTGCGCATCGCCGCCACCGCCGAGGGTGACACTGCCGTGGACGAGGCACGCAGCTTCGTCCGCGCCCTGCGCCGAGCCTGCGTCAAGCACGCCCGCTGAGCAGCCTCTGCGTCTCGATGAGCCTTCCGCTGCCACCGCCCCCGGACTACGACGGCGCCCACCTGCGTCACGTGATGACCTCTGCCGCCGGAACCCTGGGGCTGAAGGGCTTCGAGAACCGGCTGGATCTGCCGGAGGCGGACATCACTGTGGTGCTGATGGTCGACGGGCTCGGCGACGCGCTGCTGGCGCGCTGCTCCGGTCATGCCCGATTCATCGCCTCGGCCTGGCGGCAGAGCGCCCGCTCCGCGATCCTTGACGTCGGGGTCCCGACGACGACGGCGGCCTCCCTGGCCTCGCTGGGGACCGGTGCCGCTCCCGGTGAGCACGGTCTGGTGGGCTATGACGTCCTGGCCCCCGAGCTCGATCGAGTGGTGAACATGCTCGGCGGCTGGGACCCGGACGTCGATCCCGCCCAGTGGCAGCCGCTGCCGTCCGTGCTGCGGCGAGCCGCGGCCGCCGGCGCGACGGTGCTCACCGCGTCCCGGCCGAAGTTCGCACAGTCCCAGCTCACCCAGGCCGTGCTCGCCGGCGGAGAGTTCCTCGGCGCGGACCGCATGGATGCCCGTTTCCGGCGCACCGCCGAGTGGATCGGCGCGCAGCGGCGCGGCCCGGGTGTGGTCCGGCAGGGCCCGGCCCCGAAGCAGCTCGTCTATCTCTACGTGGACGAGCTGGACAAGACCGGTCATCGCCACGGCGTGGATTCTCCCCAGTGGCTGACCATGCTCGAGACGCTCGACGCGGAGGCAGAGCGCTTCACCACAGAGCTCGCCCGCCGCTGGGGGAGTGCGGTCTCGGTCGTGCTCACCGCGGACCACGGCATGGTCGACGTCGCAGCGGAGAATCGCATCGACTTCTCCGGGCGGCAGGATCTGCTCGAGGGCGTGCGCCATACCGGAGGGGAACCGAGACTGGTGCAGCTCTACGCCGAGTCCGGTGCTGCGGCCGAGGACATCCGCTCTGCCTGGGCCGAGGAATACGGGGAGCGCGCCTGGATCCTCACCCGGGAGCAGGCGCTGAAAGCCGGGTGGTTCGGGCCGGTGGCAGATCGGGTCGCAGGTCGCATCGGTGACGTGCTGGTGGCCGTGCATGCCGATATCGCCCTGTACCACTGTGACCGCGTGGGCCAGGCTCCGCTGTCGATGGTGGGCCAGCATGGCTCGCTCACCGAGGCTGAACGCCGCGTGCCGCTGGTGCAGCTCAGCGGGGCATGACCGCGCCTCCGAGGCGCAGTCAGTCGTTCCTGCGGTCAGTCGTTCTTGGAGCCGAAGAGGATGTCGTCCCATTTCGGCATGCTCGCCCGTCGAGCAGGAGCCTTCCGGCGCGGCCTCGCTGTGGCCCCAGACTGTTCTGTTTCTGGCCCTGTCTCGTCGTCTCGACTCGAGGCGGGGAGAGCTCCCCGCGTCTCGGCTGACCCCCGGTCGGTCCTGCCCGCAGACTCGGGATCTGCGGGTGTCTCCTCATAGGCGAAGCCCCAGGCGTCGACCGCTGCGTCCCCTGCCTCGGCACCGGCTCCTGCGGAACTGTCATCCTGGGCGCCGAGCGCTGACCGCTGTGACTCCCCGGAAGGCCGCCGCTGACCGGTCAGCGTCTGGCCGGGCGTGCGCTGGTCCGGGTTGCGCTGGCCGGGCCTCTGTTGGTCCGCGTGCACCTGGTGGTCCGGGTGCGTGTGACCCGCCTCGGTGTGCTCTGCCTCCGCACCGTCCGACGCCTCGCCTTCGGAGTCCGGCTGGTCCTGCGGCGTCTCGCGGGGGCTCCGGCTGGGCCCGTGGTCTGTGACCGGGCGCAGCCGAGCAAGCGGAATCGTGGAGTGCTCGTCCTCAGAGTCCCGCGCAGAGTCCCGAGCCTCGTCGGGTTCGCCGGCACCCTCGCTGCTGCCTGCTGGCGCGCCATGCCCAGGCTCACCGGAGTCGTCGCTGGGGAATCTGGGGGGATCCTGGCGATTGAGCATCAGTGCGAGGCGGTCGTCAGCTTCCGCATCGGCACCGAGTCGCTGACCCCGGCGCGCGCGCAGCACCTCCAGCAGGTCCTCGTGCTCCCGCCCTTCACCGCGGGGTGCGGATTCCCCGCCGCGCCGCGAGGCGCCGGCGAAGCGTCCGTCGGAGAAATGGGCGGTGCGGTCCTGCCCGGTGCCCCCGGCCGGGGAGGAGCGATCAGCTGACGTCGCCGACGCACCCGAGGGAGCATCAGCGCCCGTGCCAGAGGCGCTGGGTGGACCCGAACGGCCGCCCGGCACCGACGCAGACCTGAGACCTGCGGTGCGGCTGGAGTCCTCCACGTTGAACGGAGTGTCCACCGCAGAGAGTCGGCGCACCCCCGGGCGGTCAGAATCGGCCGAGGAGGCCTGCGCGGAGGGAGCCAGAACGCTGAGCGATTCGGCCCAGCGGTTCGCGGCCCGCAGATGTCGGGTCTCGGCCTGGAAGACCCATTCAGCCGGGGGCTTGAGTCCGATGCCCGGGCCGTGAGTCGCCGAGGAGTCCACGTCGAAGAGGCAGGTGATCTGCCAGAGTCCGTCCTCGCGGCGCCAGGCATCCCAGTTCACGGTGGAGAGGTCCACGTCCATCGCACGGAGGCGGACCTTGACCATGGCCTCCAGCGTGGCCGGGGCGTCGCCGAAGGCCACACGGTGAGACTCAGCCGCGGAGGCGGCGGCGATCTGTGTGGTCCGCGCCCGCTGGGCCATATAGGCACGTTCGGCCTGCACCGGGCCCGCGTAGCGCTGGACATGTGCCATGGTGAGACCAGAGGCGGCGACCACCTGGTCCACAGTGGCGCCGGAGCGCAGCCGGGACTGGATCTCGCGCGGGGTCAGGGGGTTCGTGGAGGCGTCGGTCCCGGACGGTCGGACAGAGGGTCTCGCCGCAGCCTGACGAAGAGCCTCGTCCACTGGCAGCGCGAACTCGTGACCAGAGTCGTCGGAGAGGATCAGCTGCGGCTCGCCGTCCCCTTCGTCGACCCCGACGATGCGCAGGTGCTGCATTTGGGCTTCCTCCGAAGAACGAGCTGGTGGCTGTTCGGGCCACTGTATCGCGGGGAGGATCAAAACCTGCCGCACTGCTCAACCACTCCTGGAAGGATTATTGCCCAGCGGCGGTTCTCATGACATTGTGTGGTTCCTGCTCGGAGCGCCCATGCGCCGGGGAGTGTCAGCCCAGGGCTCAACCGATGGACAGGATTTGGTCCTGCGATCCGGATGGGACACAATCTGTCCGACCAGAATTTCCCACGTGTTCTGTGGAGCGGGCGTGAGCTCGAGCCGACAGGGGCCACGCCACAGGGAAATCGCGCTCAATCAGCTTCACCAGAAGCCGTTCGTCGAGCGCTTCGACCACGAGAAACCGGAGTGTGGAGCACCTCTTATGGCAACTGACTACGACGCGCCGCGGAAGAATGACGACGAGACCAGTGAAGACTCCATCGAGGAGCTGAAGAACCGGAACACCTCGCGGCAGTCCTCTGTGGTGGACGAGGATGAGACGGAGGCGGCGGAAGGGTTCGAGCTTCCCGGAGCCGATCTCTCCGATGAGGAGCTGCAGGTCCGCGTGCTGCCCGCGCAGTCTGATGAGTTCACCTGCTCATCCTGCTTCCTGGTGCGGCACCGCTCCCAGGTGGCCCGTGAAGAGAACGGGATGTTCTTCTGCAAGGACTGCGAGGGCTGATCCGCGCCGGCCGCGGCGGCTGACCCCGCCTGGTCCTTGACGTGTGGACATGAGACCGGTCCCAGCCGGCCGGGCTCACTCGAAACTGACGCCGTGCTCCTGCACGGGCTCTTCGGAGCCCAGTGCTGAGAGCACGGCGTTCGGCTTTCTGGTGGAGAAGATCCAGTAGGGAGTCGCGTCCCGGGGGTCGAGGATCTGCACGGTCACCACAGAGTCGGTCCAGCCCCGGATGCACTGGTAGGAACTCGCGTCGAAGCCCGGTCCCAGCTGTTCACGCGCGGCATCGCCGCTGTGCGCGACGATCCGGCCCAGGTGGATCCGCTGAATCCGGGCCCGCCCCACGCGCAGCCACTCGGGGGTGACCTCGATGGTGGGGGTGGTGATGACCAGTCCGAAGACCACGAGCGCAATACCGATGATCGCGGTGAGCAGCCCGAACGTGATGCTGATCGGGAAGAAGATCAGCGAGATCGAGGCTCCCAGCAGGATTCCCGCCACCCAGAGCCACCAGGCGGGCCACAGCTTCTCGGTGTAGACCGGCACCTGCTCCGTCTGGGAAGAGGAAGCATCGGCACTCATACCACTCGTGTCACTCATGACACCATCGTCGCATGTCCGGCGGAGCAGTCCAGTCGAGCCCAGCGGTAGACTCGGGGCTGTGAATCGCATCTCAGTGCCCGTCAGACAGCTGGATCCCGGACTCAGCCTGCCCCACTACGCTCATGCCGGTGATGCCGGCGCAGATCTGCTCAGTGCAGAGCAGTTCACCCTGGAACCCGGCGAGCGTCGCCTGATCGGCACCGGCGTCGCCCTCGCGCTGCCGGTCGGCTGGGTCGGTCTGGTCCATCCGCGCAGCGGACTGGCGGCCCGCCACGGCGTCACGGTGCTCAACGCCCCGGGAACGGTGGATGCTGGGTATCGTGGAGAACTCAAGGTATGCCTGCTCAACACGGACCGGGATGAGGCGGTGCACTTCGAACGCGGAGACCGGATCGCGCAGCTGATCCTGCAGCGAGTGGACCAGGCCGAGTTCATCCCCGTCGAGGAGCTGGACGCCAGTGACCGCGGTGCCGACGGCTTCGGCTCCACCGGGCGCTAGACCAGCCGAGAACCTACCAGGAGGACAGGCATGCTCTTCGGCAAGAAGAAGACAGCAGCAAAACAGGCGGCCCCCGAGTCGACCGCGTCAACGACAACGGTCCCGAGCCCCGCATCGGAGCCCCCCTCGGTCGCGTCCCCAGCCTCGGCCGGGACCGATTCCCCGACCACTGGATCGGTGACTTCGAGCGCCGACTCCGGCGCGGCGACGCCCCAACCAGTGCTGCACGGACCCCGTGACTTCAGCGAGCTGGAGTCGAAAAAGGGGTACCTCGACTTCGGTGCGCTGCTGATCCCGGCGGCGAAGAATCAACAGGTGCGCCTGGACATCGATCAGAAGACCAAGCGCGTGGTGGCGCTGACCATCATGGTCGAGCAGGCCAGCATCCAGGTCCAGCCCTTCTCGGCGCCCAAGTCCGGCGGCACCTGGAACGAGGTGCTCGAACAGATCAAAGACTCCGTGATCAAGCAGAACGGCAAGGTCAAGGAGGTCGACGGACGCTTCGGGAAGGAGCTGGCGGCGAGGGTGCCGACCGTGCTCAAAGATGGCCGCAAGGGCTGGCGCGTGGCCCGATTCATCGGATTCGAGGGGCCCCGCTGGTTCCTGCGCGGCGTGGTGGGTGGCCGCGGAGCCATCGACGCCTCGGCGGCCCGAGCCGTGGAGGAGCTGTTCTCCAAGATCGTCGTCGTCCGCGGCGATGACCCGCTGCCGCCTCGGGAGCTGCTGCGGCTGCAGCCCCCGGAAGGTGCCAAGCGGGTGGTGGTCCCGCGCAACCGCGCAGAGCGCCGCGACGACTCTCCCAGCCCCAACCCAGCGGCAGCACCGGTCAGCGATGACACCTGAGCCGGACGGAGCTCGCCGAGCACCCCAGACCTCCCGGGACGAGGAGATGCAGCTGAGGAGCGCCGCCGGTTCCAGGGTGAAGACCAGCTCCGACGGCTCACTGGATGTGCTGGCATCTGTCGGCGGAGTGCGCGGTCTCGTGGAGAGCTCGCTGCCCGCCGTGGTGTTCCTGGTGGCGTTCCTGATCACCGAGGAGCTCGTGCCCTCGCTGATCGGCTCGGTGGCGGTCGGGCTGGCGTTCGCCCTCGCCCGACTCGTGCAGAAGGGCTCCCTGGTGCAGTCCCTGGCGGGACTGGCGGGCATCCTGATCTGCGCGCTGGTCGCGTACCGCTCCGGGGACGCCCGTGACTTCTACGCCTGGGGCTTCTTGATCAACGCCGGCTATCTGCTGGCTTTCATCGTCTCGATCCTGGTCAGGTGGCCGTTCCTCGGTCTGCTCTTCGGGATCGTGCGCGGCGAGGGACTTGATTGGCGCAAGGATCCGGTGCGCCGTCGAAGGTACGCCCTCGCCACCTGGATCCTGGTCGCCGTGCCGGGGGCGCGCCTTCTGGTGCAGGCCCCGCTCTACCTCGCCGACGACGTCGCGGGGCTGGGCACCGCCCGGCTGGTCATGGGCATCCCCCTCTACGCGCTGGCGCTGTGGGTGGGATGGATGATCACACGTCCTGCGGCGGCGCCCGCAGTCGGACCACTGGAGACCGAGAGGAATCGCTGAGGCCGTCATGACGCAGACACTGACCCTTGACATCGGACCCATGGCCCACGGAGGCCACTGCGTGGCACGGCACGAGGGCAGAGTCGTCTTCGTCCGTCACGCCATACCCGGCGAGACCGTGCGCGCACGAGTGACCGAGGGCGGACCGGGGGCGAAGTACTGGCGGGCCGATGTCGTCGAAGTGGTCAGTTCCTCGGACTACCGTCGCAGGCACATCTGGAAGCTCGCGGACTCTCTGCGCGCACACGAGAACGATCGTCTTCCGGTGGGAGGCGCGGAGTTCGGTCACATCACCGACCAGCATCAGCGTCGGCTGAAGGCGCAGGTCTTCCGCGACACCATGCAGCGCATCGGTGGATTCTCCATCCATGATCAGCACCTCCCGCTGGCCACCGGCGACGGAGAGGTGCATGTGGAGGACGTGCTCTCCGACGGGCCGTATCACGGTCTGCACTGGCGCACCCGGGTCAGCTTCGCTGTGGGCACCGAGGGGGCGCTGAGCATGAAGCCGCACCGCAGCCACGAGCTGATCGAGCTTCGCGGCATGCCGCTGGCCGTGGCGTCGATCCATGAGAGTGGGATCTTCGGCTGGTGCTTCCAGGGCGCCGAGCGGGTGGACGCGGTGGCCGCCGCGGCGGGGTCCGAGGTCACGCTGGTGGTCCATGCTCGTGAAGACCTCCAGGAGCTGCAGCGCCAGGAGCTCGGTGAACGGCTGGCGGATCTGCACCGGGCCGAGCCGTCGATCGCCAACATCGTGCTGGCGACCCCCGAGCCGACGCCTGCCCCGGCGCGGACCGCCGGCAGGGCCGGCGCGGGCAAGGGTCGCAGGAGCCGCGGACGCCGCCCGCAGGGCTCTGCCTCCGCCGCTGCCGGATCCGGGGCGACGAGCGCCGCCGCGCCGCGCAGGTTCAGCTACTCCGTCGTCGCAGGCTCCAGAATGATCACCGAACCGCTGCCGCTGGCTGGTCCTGACGGAACCAGCGGCTCGGTCCAGATCCAGCCCGAGGACTTCTGGCAGATCCATCGCAACGCCCCCTCCAGCCTGGTGGCGGCGGTCGATGCCCTGGCGCAGGTGCCGGCCGGATCCCGTGTCGCGGACCTCTACGCCGGGGCCGGTCTGTTCACCGCCTGGGCCGCGCAGCGTGCCGGTGCCTCGGGCTCCGTGCTCAGCGTGGAGGGCGCCCCCGGGTCCAGCCGCAGCGCGCAGGCTCTCTTCTCCGAGTCACCGCAGGTGGAGGTCCTGCGATCCTCCGTGGAGCGGGTCTTTGATCGTCTCAGCGACCGTGAGCTCATCGTCCTCGATCCTCCGCGCGCAGGAGCCGGCGAACGGGTGATCAGCGCGCTGGACGCGACGCAGGCACAGCAGATCGTGTACGTCTCCTGTGAGCCGTCCTCCTTCGCCCGCGATGCCAAGTCGCTGCTCTCCCGTGGTTGGGAGCTGCGCGACCTGCGGGTCTTCGATCTGTACCCCAACACCCACCACATGGAATCCGTGGCCCTGTTCACGCGGTCCCGGCGCAGGTGAACGGCACGACTGACCTGACACGACGGCGGTCTCAGAAATCTGAAAGAGTAGACTGTGACCCGATTCATCGGCCTGGATATTGACCTGTCCGGGCTGGCACGACTGGCAACTACAGAGGAGTCCCGAGTGAAAAATGCGGACAGCTATGGGGCCAAAGGCGTTCTCAACGTCGGCGGCACCGACTACGAAATCTTCCGACTCAGCGCTGTGGAGGGTCATGACACCCTTCCCTACAGCCTGAAGATCCTGCTGGAGAATCTCCTCCGCACCGAAGATGGTGCGAATGTGACCGAGGAGCACATCAACGCCCTCGGGCAGTGGGACGAGAACGCCCAGCCGGACACCGAGATCCAGTTCACCCCGGGCCGGGTCCTGATGCAGGACTTCACCGGTGTCCCCTGCGTGGTGGACCTCGCCACCATGCGTGAGGCCGTCAAGGAGCTCGGTGGTCAGCCGGAGCAGATCAACCCGCTGGCCCCCGCGGAGATGGTGATCGACCACTCGGTCCAGATCGACTCCTTCGGCAACTCCGATGCGATCGAGCGCAACATGGACATGGAGTACCAGCGCAACGGCGAGCGGTACCAGTTCCTGCGCTGGGGCCAGACGGCCTTCGATGACTTCAAGGTCGTGCCCCCCGGGATGGGTATCGTCCACCAGGTCAACATCGAGAACCTGGCCCGCACGGTGATGACCCGCGAGGTCGAGGGCACGCTGCGCGCCTACCCCGACACCTGTGTGGGCACTGACTCACACACCACGATGGAGAACGGACTCGGGGTCCTCGGCTGGGGCGTCGGCGGCATCGAGGCCGAGGCCGCCATGCTCGGGCAGCCCATCTCCATGCTCATTCCACGCGTGGTCGGCTTCAAGCTCAGCGGATCCATCCCCGCGGGCGCCACCGCCACCGACGTGGTGCTGACCATCACCCAGATGCTGCGTGAGCACGGAGTGGTGGGCAAGTTCGTGGAGTTCTACGGCGAAGGGGTCGCGGCGGTGCCGCTGGCCAACCGCGCCACGATCGGCAACATGTCCCCGGAGTTCGGCTCCACCGCGGCGATGTTCCCGATCGACCAGGTCACCATGGATTACCTGCGCCTGACCGGGCGCACCGATGAGCAGCTGGCCCTGGTCGAGGCCTACGCCAAGGAACAGGGACTCTGGCACGATCCCTCCCGCGAGCTTCGGTTCTCCGAGTTCCTGGAGCTCGACCTCTCCACCGTGGTGCCCTCGATCGCCGGACCCAAGCGTCCCCAGGACCGGATCGCGCTCACCGACTCCAAGGAACAGTTCCGCAAGGACATCCACAACTACGCCAAGCAGGCGGCGGAGGCCGACGGCACCGCCGATGAGGCCGCCGCCGAGTCCTTCCCGGCCTCGGACGCGCCGTCACACTCGGCCACGGAGGAACAGTCCCCCTCGGACAAGCCGCGGGACACCTCGGGTGCGCCCGTGGAGGGACGTCCGTCGAACCCGACACCGGTGTCGATGCCCGACGGCCGCAGGTTCGACCTGGACCACGGCGCAGTCTCGATCGCCTCGATCACCTCCTGCACGAACACCTCCAACCCGAACGTGATGCTCGCGGCCGGCGTGCTGGCACGCAATGCCGTGGAGAAGGGCCTGACCAACAAGCCGTGGGTCAAGACCTCCATCGCGCCGGGCTCCAAGGTGGTCACGGACTACTACGAGAAGTCCGGGCTGATCGAGTACCTCGAGAAGGTGGGCTTCTATGTGGTGGGCTACGGCTGCACCACCTGCATCGGCAACTCCGGCCCGCTGGAGGAGGAGATCGCGCAGAAGATCCAGGAGCAGGACCTCGCGGTCACCTCAGTGCTCTCCGGAAACCGCAACTTCGAGGGACGCATCAACCCCGATGTGAAGATGAACTACCTGGCCTCTCCGCCGCTGGTGGTGGCCTACGCCCTCGCCGGGACCATGGACTTCGACTTCGAGAACGAGGCCCTGGGCCAGGACGGGGACGGCAAGGACATCTACCTCGCCGACATCTGGCCGGATCCCATGGAGGTCGAGAAGATCATCGAGGAGTCCATCGACACTGAGATGTTCACCTCCAAGTACGCCACGGTCTTCGACGGGGACCACCGCTGGCAGGAGCTGGAGACCCCGGAGGGCTCCACCTTTGCCTGGGACGAGAATTCCACCTATGTCCGGAAGCCCCCCTACTTCGACGGGATGACGCTCGAGCCCGATGCGGTCCAGGACATCGAAGGCGCCCGGGTGCTGCTCAAGCTCGGCGACTCGGTGACCACCGACCACATCTCGCCCGCAGGCGCCTTCAAGTCGGACACCCCGGCAGGGCGCTACCTGCTGGAGCACGGTGTGGACCGCAAGGACTTCAACTCCTACGGCTCCCGACGCGGCAACCACGAGGTCATGATCCGCGGCACCTTCGCCAACATCCGGATCAAGAACGAGCTGCTCGACGGGGTGGAGGGCGGCTACACCCGCGACTTCACCCTTGAGGGTGCTCCGCAGGCCGCCGTCTACGACGCGGCCGTGAACTACCAGGCGCAGGGCACCCCGCTGGTGGTCCTCGGCGGCAAGGAATACGGCTCGGGCTCCTCCCGCGACTGGGCGGCCAAGGGCACCAGCCTGCTGGGCGTCCGCGCCGTGATCACCCAGTCGTTCGAGCGCATCCACCGGTCGAACCTCATCGGCATGGGCGTGCTGCCCCTGCAGTTCCCCGCGGGTGAGTCGGCCGAGACGCTGGGCCTGGACGGCTTCGAGACCTACTCGATCACCGGCGTGACCGAGCTCAACGACGGCAACACCCCGAAGACCGTCAAGGTCACCGCGGTCAGGGAGAACGGTGAGGAGGTCAACTTCGACGCCGACCTGCGCATCGACACTCCCGGTGAGGCCGACTACTACCGCAACGGCGGCATCCTGCAGTACGTGCTGCGTCAGCTTGTGAAGTGATCAGCCGACTGTGACGGTGCGACCGGACGCCTGAGGCGTTCAGCGCAGCCAGGGGCGCTCCGACCACCAGGTCGGGGCGCCCCTGGTCGTCTCCGCCGTCGTCACGCCGGCGTCACCACGGATGCCATGCCGGCGTCATCACTGGCGTCATCACTGGCGCCTCGGCCGGCGTCCCGCTCCCGCATCCGGGCGCTGGAGTCACCTGCGCAGTCACGGAGCCGCAGGCCCGACCGAGGTAGACTGCCCCCATGAGTATTCTGCAGACCATCACGTCTCCGCAGGAGCTGTCCAAGCTCAGCGACGAGCAGATGGTGAGGCTCTCCGCAGAGATTCGGCAGTTCCTCATCGCGAATGTCTCCAAGACCGGCGGGCACATGGGGCCGAATCTCGGCGTGGTCGAACTGACGCTGGCCATTCACCGCGTGTTCGACTCGCCGCGGGACTCCATCATCTTTGACACGGGTCATCAGTCCTACGTGCACAAGCTCGTCACGGGGCGTCAGGACTTCTCCACGCTGCGCCAGGAGGGCGGCATCGCCGGCTACCCCGAGCGTGCCGAGTCGGTGCATGACATCGTCGAGTCCTCCCACGCCTCATCCTCGCTCTCCTGGGCCGACGGCATCTCCAAGGCCCGCGTGCTGGCAGGGGAGAGCGAACGCTGCGTGATCCCGGTGATCGGCGACGGCGCCCTCACCGGAGGCATGGCCTGGGAGGCGCTGAACAACATCGCCGCAGACAAGAACCGGCGCGTGGTCATCGTGGTCAACGACAACGGCCGCTCCTACGCCCCGACGGTCGGAGGCCTCGCCAATCAGCTCGGTCGGCTGCGACGTGGGTTCCTCGACAAGGTCCGCACCCACCGCACCTACGAGACGGTGCTGGACACCACCAAGCGCAAGCTGCAGAACGGCGGACCGGCCAGCCAGATGGTCTACCGCAGCCTGCATGCCGCGAAGAAGGGTGCCAAGGACTTCTGGTCGCCCCAGGGGCTGTTCGAGGACCTCGGGATGAAGTACATCGGACCCGTGGACGGCCATGACCAGAACGCCCTGGAGGCGGCGCTCAGCGACGCGAAGAACTACGGCGGCCCGGTCATCGTGCACGCGCTCACGGAGAAGGGCAAGGGCTACGCTCCCGCCCGGGCCGATGAGAACGACCAGTTCCACGCTGTTGGCGTCATCGATCCGGAGACCGGCGAGCCGGTGCACCGTGGCGGTGCCCGGTCCTGGACCTCCGTCTTCGAGGAGGAGATCACCGCCATCGGCGACGAGCGCGAGGACATCGTTGCGCTGACCGGGGCCATGACGATCCCCGTGGGACTTCGGAGCTTCGCCCAGAAGCACCCGGACCGGGTCTTCGACGTGGGCATCGCCGAGCAGCATGCCCTCACCTCCGCCGCCGGGCTGGCCTTCGGGGGACTCCACCCTGTGGTGGCGATCTATGCCACCTTCCTCAACCGCGCCTTCGACCAGCTGCTCATGGACGTCGCCCTGCACCGAGCAGGCGTCACCGTGGTCCTCGACCGCGCAGGCGTGACCGGCCCCGACGGTCCCAGCCACCATGGAATGTGGGACCTCTCGCTGCTGCAGATCGTCCCCGGTCTGCAGATCGCGGCCCCACGTGACTCCACGCGCCTGCGCGAGGAGCTGCGCGAGGCGGTGGCGGTGGACGACGCCCCGACCGTCCTGCGCTTCTCCAAGGGCTCTGTGAACGGCGAGATCGACGCCCTCGAACGGCTCGAAGACGGCGTGGACGTGCTGTGGCGATCCTCCGGGGGCGAAGAGACCAAGCGGGACTACTCCCACGACGTGCTCATCGTCTCGGTGGGCACGATGGCCGAGCTCTCCCTGGACGTGGCTCAGCGGCTCTCGGATCAGGGCATCAGCGCCACCGTGGTGGATCCGCGCTGGGTGCTCCCCGTCCCAGAGTCAGTGGTCTCGCTGGCTGCTCGGCATCGGATCGTCATCTGCATCGAAGACGGTGTCAAGGCCGGAGGGGTGGGCTCCCGCATCCGCCAGAGCATGCGCGAGGCCGGTGTGGACACCGGCCTGAACGAGGTCGGGCTGCCGGTGGAGTTCCTCAGACACGGCAGTCGCAGCGAGGTCCTGGCCCGGGTCGGGCTCACCGCCCAGCAGATCACCCAGGACGCCGTCGGGCAGGTCCTCGGGACCAAGGTCCCCTATGCACGACCGCTGCCCGGCGAGGCGCTCCCCACCGGTCAGATTCCCAGTCTCCGCACTCGAAAGGCCCGACCTTGATCACCCTGTACCGCCGAGAAGACCAAGCCTGGACCTACCGAGAGGCGTGGTACGACGACGACGCCCAGGAGCTGGTCATCCACCGCGGCACCCTGGGGGCGAACGGAAAGATCGCCACCGAGAAGGCCGCCCCGGAGGAGTCAGAACAGCTTCTGCAGAGCTTTCTGGCCCAGTGTGAGCAGGACGGCTACCACGAGGCACCGACGGAGTCCCTCACCGAGCTGCGCCTGGTCTATCCGCTGAAGGCGGAGCAGCCCAGCTCCTCGGAGGAGCGCAACATCAACACCGTGCACCGCGACGTGCTGGGCGTTCTCGCCTGGCGCGGACTGGGCGCATTGGGCGAACCCGAGGTCGAGTCCGACGGGAACGGTCACGCCAGCGTGATGCGGGTCAAGACGCTGCACCAGGGCAAGGCCCGGGAGGCTGTGAAGTCCGCTGTGCGCGGCGGCGACGTGCCGGCGTCGAAGGTGGAGCTGCGCGTCGGCTAGCTGGCCGCCGCTCCGCGGTCCTGGGGACCTGCCGCTCCGCGGTCTTGGGGAACTGCCACTCCGCGGTCCTGGGGACCTGCCACTACGCCTGGACGCGCACCGCGTCGGCGCTGATCTCCGCCGGACGGCGGGGGAGCGGGTCCTCCGCAGGACCTGCCTCCACGGCACCTGTCTCCAGGTTGAACATCGAACCGTGGCAGGGACAGGCGAAACGTCCCTCTTCTGCGGCCACAGCGCACCCTTGATGGGTGCACACGGCCGAGAACGCATGTACTTCGGTCTCCGAGCTGCGATGGAGCAGCAGCTCCGTCTCTCCCACCGAGACCGCGCGGCTGGATCCCACGGGAAGCTCCGCGGAGGGCATCACCTCGGTCCACGGCGCATCCGGGGGCGGGGAGGGATCTGCTTCCTCCGATCCGGTGGAGCCGCATCCGCTGAGCGCCACCGCCCCCGCACCTGCCGCCGTGCTCAGCGCGGCAGCGTGCAGGAATCGGCGGCGTGCCCAGCAGGTCCGGCTCATGCGCCGAAGGTCCTTCCGTTCACCCGCTGGCTCGCTCCGACCTGATCGAGGTAGGGGGTGATGCCGCCTCGGTGCAGGGGCCATCCGGCGCCGAGGATCATGCACAGATCCACGTCCTGGTGCGAGGCGACGACGTCCTCGGCGAGCATCATTCCGATCTCCTGAGCCAGCGCGTCCTGCACGGTGCGCAGCAGGTCCGCGGAGCTGCGCGGGGTGCTGCCGAAGCTCATCAGCTCGAGCGTGCTGTCCTTGATGTATGCCTGGCCGGCGTCGTCGGTGCTCCAAATCTCGGTGACTCCGGCGTCGATGAGACGCTGAAGATTCGCCGAGACGTGGAACCGGTCTCCGAAGCTGCTGTGCAGAGACTCCGTGACATGCTGTGCCACCGGGATGCCGACCATCGCGAGCAGGGTGAAGGGGCTCATCGGAAGTCCCATGGGCTTGAGCGCCGCATCGGCGGTCGCGGCATCGGTGCCCTCGTCAAACGCTCGCTGCACCTCGGACATCAGGCGCAGCAGCACCCGGTTGACCACGAAGGCGGTGGAGTCGCTGGTCAGCACCGGGGTCTTGCGCAGGCCCGCGGCGAGCTGGAATGCCGTGGCGATGGGCACGTCCGCGGTCTGCGGGGCGCGGGCGATCTCCACCAGCGGCATTGCGGCGACAGGGTTGAAGAAATGGAAGCCGATGACCCGCTCCGGATGGTCCAGGTCTGCGGCCATCTCGGTCACGGACAGCGAAGAGGTGTTGGTGGCCAGGATGGTCTCGGCCGGCACGATCTGCTCAAGCTCGGCGAAGACCTGCTTCTTGACGCCGATCTCTTCGAACACCGCCTCGATCACGAAGTCGGCATCGGCATAGACGGACTTGTCCGTGGATCCGGTGATCAGTCCCTGCACCGCAGCGGCCTGTTCGGCGTTCAGCCGACCCTTCTGCCGGAGCTTGCCGATCTGCGACTCGATATGCGCCAGGCCCTTGTCCACTCGGGACTGGTCGACGTCGGTGAGGACCACGGGAACCTTCAGCTGCTGCGCGAAGACCATGGCCAGCTGGCACGCCATGAGCCCGGCACCCACCACACCGACCTTGGCGATGCTGCGCGGAGCTGCCTCGGGCACCCCGGCGGGGCGCTTGGCCCGCTTCTGCAGCAGCCCCAGGAAGGCGTAGACGGTGTTTCTGAACTCGTCGGTGAGCATGAGCTCGCCCAGCGCCGCGCACTCGGCCTGCCTGCTCTCTTCGCGGCTACGCCCAGGCGCCTCGCGGAAGAGCTCGAGAGCGCGCAACGGCGCCGGGGCGGTGTCGCCCAGCTTGGCAGCCACCGTCCGCTCTGCTCCGGCGATGGCGCGGGTCCAGGCCTCTGGAGATCCGTCGTGGGAACGATGTGCGCTGAGCTCTTCGATCGCGGCGGGTTCGCCGGCGACGATCCGCGCGGCGTAGGCGACGCTCTCAGCCTCGAAATCCTCGGCCGCGAGGAGCTGATCCGCGATGCCCAGGGAATAGACCTTCTTGCCGTCCAGGGTCCGGTTGCTGCTCAGCGCATTGGAGAAGATGACCTCGGCCGCCGCCTCCGGGCCGATCAGTTGCGGCAGCCGGTAGATGCCGCCCCAGCCGGGAACGAGTCCCAGGAAGGCCTCGGGCAGCCCGATGCCCCTGGCCTCAGTGGAGACGGTGCGGTGCTGGGCGGCGAGTGCGAGCTCCAGGCCTCCACCGAGTGCGGTGCCGTTGATGAAGACGAAGCTGGGCACCGGGAAGTCCTCCAGCAGGCGATAGGCGTGGTGGCCGAGATCCCCCATGGCGTGAGAGTGATCAGTCGAATCCACGCGCTCTGCGGCGCCGAGGTCAGCACCGGCGGCGAGGACCCCCGGTTTGCCGATCACGCCCAGGCCGACGATCTCTCCTGCCTGAGCCCGTGGGAGCTGCGCTGCCAGGGTCTGGCCGAATTCGATCAGGCTGCTGGGCCCGAGTGTGGAGGGTCGCTTCGGCTGGTCGTTGTCCAGCCGGATGAGCACGAGGGTTCCTGCGCCGTCGGGCAGCTGCACGTCCTCGGTGCGGCTGTGCGTGACCACCTCGTCGCTGAAGGCCTTCGCGAGATCGGTGAAGGCGGAGAAGTCCAGTGCCTCGGCCGGGATGTCGTTGGCGTTCGCTGCTGTCATGTCAGGTCCTCCATAGGTGGGTCAGCGCGGGGATGGCGGCTCAGCGCGGTCGCTGTGGGACCGGAATGAGTCTCAGCTCACAGCCTACCCGTGAGTAACCGGGGACGGAACCGGTCGAACCTGGGCGTCGTCCGCGGACGACGCGCGCCGCAGGGGCGCTCAGACAAGGGTGCCGAGACTCGAGCGCCCGGACAAGCGTGGCGAGACACGAGCGCCGATGGCGCGAGCTCAGAAGTTCTCCAGCGGCTCCGGATCGAGCATGGCCACGGTGATGATCGCGGCACATTGGGAGATCTGCCACTCGCGGGCTCCGAGGTCGCGCAGGGCGGCACCGATGCTCTCCAGGTCGATGACCTCCGGAGGAGCCCAGCACAGCTGCTTGAGCACGGCAGGGGTCAGCAGAGTCTCCGGCATCAGCTCCAGCTCATCGGCGTGCTGGGTGAGCCAGTCCCGCGCAGTGCGGTAGCGCCTGAAGGCGAGCGGATTGCGGTCCTTCCAGGCGCGGGGCGGAGGCGGTCCGGAGGCGCGGCGCTGGGCTGCGGGCGCGTCCTGGTCCCTGCCCCCGGCCTCGATCGCACGAAGCCACTTCGGCGCCTCGCGCTTGGCGGCACGGCCATGGAAGCCCCTGACGCCGAGCAGCTGCGGGACCGTGCGCGGCATGGCGTCGGCGGCGGCGACCAGTGCTGAGTCCGGCAGAATATGGCTCGGGGAGACGTCCTTGGTCTCTGCCATGCTCTCCCGCGCGGCCCAGAGTTCCCGCAGGACCGCCAGCTTGCGCGGCGATTTCAGCTTGTTCACTCCGGAGGCCTTGCGCCAGCGGTCGATGCGGGGCATGGTCACCGGCCGGTGGGTGCGCAGATGCTCGAACTCCTCGCGTGCCCAGTCCAGCTTTCCCTGTTCGCGGAGCAGCTCCAGCAGGCTCGTTCGCAGCGGGATGAGCAGATCGACGTCCAGCGCGGCGTAGCGCAGCCAGTCATGCGGCAGCGGACGCTTGGACCAGTCGGCGGCGGAGTGTTCCTTGGCCAGACGCACCCCGAGCAGGGATTCGACCACGGCGCCCAGACTGACCCGGGGGAGTCCGCTGAGGCGGGCCGCGAGCTCCGTGTCGAAGAGGCTGTGCGGGTGCATGCCCAGCTCCGCCAGGCAGGGCAGGTCCTGGGTGGCCGCGTGCAGGATCCATTCCACGTCCTCGAGCGCCGTCTGCACCGGGGCCAGCGTGGTGAAGGGTTCGGGGTCGATCAGCCAGAGCCCGGAGCCCTCGCGCTTGAGCTGCACCAGGAACGCGCGCTGCCCGTAGCGGAAGCCTGAGGCACGTTCGGCATCCACGGCGACAGGCCCGGTGCCGGCGGCCAGCGCATCGGCGCAGCGCTGCAGTCCCCGTTCGGTGTCGATGACGAATGGAACGCCGTCCTCGGGCTCGGTCAGCAGAGGCGGCGGCCCCGCGTCGGGGGCGTCCATCGAGGTGTCCGACACTTCGTCAGCTCCTCCTGATATGTGGCAGGGCGATCACTCCATCGGGCAGCGGCGGCAGTCCGGCGAAGGAGCAGACCATGTCTGCCCAGGCCTGCAGGTGGGATCCGAACCTCAGCCCGGTGGGGCTCCAGGAGGCGCGGAGCTCAACGTCGTTGCTGGGCTGCCGGTTCTCCATGGAGCCGAAGCTCTCGGAGAGTATGCGGGTCGCCGTGCCGCCCGCATGACTGTACTCCACCCCGTGCTGGGCCAGGGAATCGCAGAGCCAGGTCCAGGCCACCGAGCCCAGCAGCGGATCGTTGCCCATCTCGACATCGAGTTCGGCACGGATGTAGATGACCACTCTGAAGGTGCCACCCCAGGCCTGCTGGCCGGCGGGATCGTGGAGCAGGATGAAGCGGCCTGTGGCCAGGATCTCCGGGTCCTCCGGCTGGGCTCGAAGCCGACTCACCGGATGTGCTCCCAGCGGTGAGATGCTCGGGGACTGGACCTCGGCGCGCAGGGCCACCGCGTACGGGGCCAGCCGGGACGGGGCCGGGACCTCCGACACGTGGGCCTGAGCCCGCGGCGAGGCGGCGCGCAGCCCTGACAGGGCCTGCAGAAACGTCTCAGGGAGCCCTTCGATGCCCGCAGCTCCTAGCGGGGAGCTCGGGTCCGTGCTGGGCACGCCGTGCTGGTCGGGTCCTCCCATGGGACCGAATGCTGTCACGCACCAAGACTAGAAACCGGGATCCGTCTGACGAGCTAGGCGCGCCGCGCGCAGTCCACCAGAGCCTCGATCTCCGCGTCACCGGTGTGCCAGGAACACATGAGCCGGAGCACCGGGCGACCGCTGGACGCAGTGTCCCAGACATGGACCAGGTAATGCTCACGGATCGCGGCGGCGACTTCGAGCGGGACCTCCGGGAAGGTCGCATTGACCTCTGTGGGCCGGGACAGGGTCACACCTTCGAGCTCGCTGAGCGCCTGTCCCAGCTTGGCGGCCTGCGCGTTCGCGTGGGAGGCGTTGCGCCGCCACAGATCGGTGCCGAAGAGCTCCAGCAGCTGGGCCGAGATGTAGCGCTGCTTGCTGGCCAGCTGCATCGAGAACTTGCGGATGTAGTCCGCACCGCCGAGGCGGTCTGGATCGAGGATCACCACCGCCTCCGCGGCCATGGCTCCGTTCTTGGTCCCGCCGAGGCTGAGCACATCGACACCGGCCTCGGTGGTGATCTCACCGAGCGTGCAGCCCAGGGCGGCGGCGGCATTGGAGATGCGGGCTCCGTCCATATGCACCCCCACGCCGTGGGAGTGCGCGGCGGCGGCGACCTCCGAGATCTCGGCCGGTGAATAGACCGTTCCCAGCTCGGTGGACTGGGTCAGCGTCACGGCCAGCGGCTGGGCGGCGTGCACGAAGCCGAGATTCTTCATCTCCGCCTCCACGTCTGCGGCGCTGAGCTTTCCGGTCAGCGTCGGGCGGGGGAGAAGCTTCAGCGAACCCACACGCTCGGGAGCTGCCCCTTCATCATTGTTCACATGGGCCTGCGTCGAACAGATCGCGGCACCCCAGCGGGGCAGCAGCGCCTGCAGGGAGACGACGTTCGCGCCTGTTCCGTTGAACACCGGCAGGATCTCGGCGGCCGGGCCGAAGGTCTCCTTGACCACCTCGCGGAGCTCGGAGGTCACCGGATCGGACCCGTAGGGCAGGGCCGAGTCCGGGTTGACCCGAGCCAGCGCGTCCAGGATCTCGGGGGAGACCCCGGCGACGTTGTCGGAGGCGAAGGAGGGGTCGAGCAACCGGGTCTGGGCACGGGTCATCGTCACTGCTCGGCGCTCCCCGCCTGGTGGAAGTCCATGGAGATCGAGTTGATGCAGTACCGCTGGTCGGTGGGGGTGTCGAAGCCCTCTCCGGTGAAGAGATGCCCAAGGTGGGAATCACAGGAGCCGCAGCGCACCTCGACGCGTTCCATGCCCATGGAGACATCGCGCAGGTAGCGGATGTTCGCGTCGGCGGCCGGCTCGAAGAAGCTCGGCCATCCGCAGCGGGAGTCGAACTTCTCGGCCGAGGTGAACAGTGCTGCGCCGCAGGCACGGCAGGAATAGGTGCCGGCCTCCTTGTTGTCCCAGTACTCTCCGGCATAGGCGCGCTCGGTGCCGCCCTCGCGAAGCACCTGGAACTCCTGCGGAGTGAGCTTCTCCCGCCACGCCTCGGCGGACTGTTCCGAATTCTGGTTCGCACTCATGTCTCCATCTCATCACGATCCGGCTCTCCGCGTAAGCTGGCCCCCATGAAGTTCAGGCTGAATGAGCGCCGTCCCGTGGCCACGCAGTCCCGGCCTCCCGCCCGCCGGGGCCTCCCGTGGTGGACACGGCCCAGGCAGGGCCCCAAGACACCGAGCGACACGCACACCCCCTGGGTCCGCGCGGTGACCCTGGGTGCGGGCACCGGACTCGCCACGGGCATGACCTTGGCGGCGCTCGGCTCCGGACTGGCCGGCTATTTCGCGCGCGCCGTGGTGACCCCGGTGCGTGAACGGGCCGAGGATCTCGAGATCCTCGCGGTCACCCGCGGACCCGAGGGAGACGAGGTCATCCTGCCCATCACTGCGGAGACCGTGGTGGACGGCACCTATGGCCTGTTCTTCCAGGGCGGCCGTTCTCTGGCCCGGATCGGAAGGATCTCGGCGCTCGAGCCCAAAGGAGGAACGGTGACCCGCCCGGTGGAGAAGGTCTACGGCGGGGATCTGCGGACCGCCGTGCGCGGCTGGTGGACCTCGGTGGTGTATCTGCACCCGAGCCATGCGGGCTTCGAGAGTGAAGAAGTGGTCATCACCCTGCCCGGCGGGCCGTCTCCGGCATGGCACGTGAAGCCACAGCCGCGCGCCGCCGGACTGTCCGAGGACCATGATGCGCCGCTGGCCGGACGCAACGTCTGGGCCATCGGCGTGCACGGCCGCGGCAGCAATCGGACCGAGGGCATCCGGGCGCTGGCGGCCACCTCCGCGCTGGGCGTGGACACCCTGCTGATCTCCTACCGCAACGACGGCGAGGCCCCGGCCGCCTCAGATGGCCGCTATGGCCTCGGCGTCACCGAGTGGGAGGACGTGGAGGCCGCCATCGAGTACGCGCTGGCCCGTGGTGCCGAGGACATCATCCTGATGGGGTGGTCCATGGGCGGAGCGATCAGCCTGCAGACGGCCGATCGTTCACGCTTCGCCGCGCACATCCGTGCGCTGGTCCTGACCGGACCGGTGATCGACTGGATGGACGTGCTGGCCCACCAGGCCCGGGCGAACCGGATCCCGCACGCTGTGGGCCGATTGGGCCAGTGGTTCATCTCCAACCCGGGCGGACGCTGGGTCACCGGACTGGCGGCACCGGTGGACCTGCAGACGATGAACTGGATCGACCGCGCGGAGCAGCTGCGCCACCATGTGCTGATCATGCACAGTGTGGACGACAACATCGTGCCCTACGGGCCTTCCCGAGACCTTGCCCGGAAGAACTCCAAGGTCAGCTATGTGTCATTCACCCAGGCCCGTCACGTCAAGGAATGGAACCACGATCCGCGGCGCTGGGACTCCACCGTCGTGGAATGGCTGACGGACCTGTTCAGCCGGCCTGCGCCGGGTCAGTCTCGGCCAGGTGAGCCCGGATATTACGTTTGATCCGACCCAGCATCGCGGTCATGCCGCGCAGCCGCAGGGGAGTGATCGCCCGTGCCAGCCCCAGTCGCTCCGAGAGGTCCTCCGGCACGGCGAGGATCTGCTCGAAGCTCAGGCCGCTGAGGCCCTCATGCAGGATCGCCGCGAAGCCGCGCGTGGTGGGTGCCTCGGGGGGCGCGGCGAAGAACAGCTGGGCCGTCCCGGCGTCGTCGTCGTACTCCACCGTCAGAAACAGCGGGGTCTGGCACTCCACCACTTCCTCCATCTGGCCGTAGCCGCCGGTGTAGCGCGCGGGCAGCTCGGGCAGCTCCCGGGAGAACTCCAGGAGCAGCTCCAGCTTCTGCCGCTCCTCGAGCTCGGCGAACTCTTCGACGACCTCGGCGAGCTGGGCGGGGAGCTCGGTGCTTGAGGAACCACTCTCCGCGGTGTGAGCCGATCCGGTTCCCGGGGCGGTCTGGGCGTCCTGATCGCTCATCGAGCGGGCACCTCGCCGGGCTGCTCACCGGTGGCGATCGGAAGCCGCACAGCGTTGCCCCACTCGGTCCAGGAACCGTCGTAGTTGCGGACGTTGTCGTAGCCCAGCAGATGCTGGAGCACGAACCAGGTGTGGGAGGAGCGTTCCCCGATCCGGCAGTAGGCGATGACCTCGTCGGCCTGCCCCAGTCCAGCCTGTTCGGTGTAGATCTGTTCCAGCTCGGCCCGGGAGCGGAAGGTTCCGTCCTCGTTGGCGGCCTTGGCCCATGGCACGGAGGCGGCGGAGGGGATGTGTCCCCCGCGCATCGCGCCCTCCTGCTCGTAGCCCTCCATGTGCGTGCGCTCACCTGAGTACTCCAGCGGGGAGCGCACGTCCACCAGGGGCTTGCCGAGGTGGGCGAGGACATCTTCGCGGAATGCGCGGAAGGTGGAGTCGTCGCGGCTGGCGGGGGCCGGGTACTCGGCGGGCTGCGCGGGCGAGGTCTCGGTGGTGAGCTCGCGGCCCTCGGCGGCCCACTTGAGTCGGCCGCCGTCCATCAGCCGCAGGTCCTGATGGCCGAAGAGGGTGAAGACCCAGAGGGCGTAGGCCGCCCACCAGTTCGACTTGTCGCCATAGAAGACCACCGTGGTCTCCGGCGTGATCCCCTTGGAGGCGGCGAACTCCGCGAACTGCTGCGGGCCCAGGAAATCCCGGGTGACCGGGTCATTGAGGTCGGTGTGCCAGTCGATCTTCTGGGCCCCGGGGATGTGGCCCGTCTCAAAGAGGAGGACATCCTCGTTGGACTCCAGCAGCACCACCGACGGATCATCCTTGTGCTGCGCCACCCAGTCGGTGGAGACCAGGGCGTCAGGGTTGGCGTACTGGGAGAAGTCTTTCTCAGTGGTCGTCATGCGCAGGACCTTCCTTCAGATGTTCGTCGCAGCGGGCAGGTGTGCCGGACGCGCCGACTCAGCAGAGCCTTCCGGCGCGGCACTGCATGGGTCAACCTCCAGGATAGGGAATCCACCGGTGAAAAGAAGAGTCGTGGGTAGAGTGGTGGCATGCCCTCCTACGTCACGCCGCTGAGCCAGCGGACCCCTCAGCTCGGAGTCGGTCAGCTGCTCGAGGGCCTGGAGCCCTCCTTCCGCTTCGCAGAGGTCTCCTTCGACTCCTACATCCCGGATCCGGCTCACCCCTCCCAGGAGAAGGCGGTCACGGCGCTGCGCGAATTCTCCGACACCGTCGGTCGCCGGCCCGCCTCGGGGGGATTCCTCGACAGGCTCTTCGGCCGCCAGGCATCCGCTGCGCAGGCACCGGCCGGCATCTACCTCGACGGCGGCTTCGGCGTGGGCAAGACCCACCTGCTCGCCTCGCTGTACCACTCGGTGGAGGGCCAGCGCGCCTTCGGCACCTTCGTCGAATACACCAACCTGGTCGGGGCCCTGTCCTTCCGCCGCACCGTCGACGTGCTCAGCGAGTACAAGCTGGTCTGCATCGACGAGTTCGAGCTCGACGACCCGGGGGACACCGTGCTGATGTCCCGGCTGATGCGCGAGCTGGCCGATGCCGGGGTCAAGCTCGCGGCGACGTCGAACACGCTGCCCGGCTCCCTGGGGGAGGGCCGCTTCGCGGCGGTGGACTTCCAGCGTGAGATCCAGGTGCTGTCCGACCAGTTCACCGTCATCAAGGTCGACGGCGAGGACTACCGTCACCGTGGACTGCCCGAGGCACCTGCTCCGCTGAGCTCGGCGGAGGTCGAGGAGTTCGCGGCCGAGCAGCATCCCGAGGCGGCGATCGCCGTGGATGACTTCGATGCGCTCTGTGAGCGGATGACCAGCGTGCACCCGAGCCGTTATCGTCAGCTCGTCAGCGAGGTCGATGTTCTGGTCCTCAAAGGTGTGGAGACGATCGAGGCCCAGGCGCTGGCGCTGCGCTTCGTGGTCCTCGCGGACCGGCTCTATGACCAGGACGTGTCCATCGTGGCCTCGGGCGTGCCCTTCGACCAGCTCTTCACGGACGAGATGATGTCCGGGGGGTATATGAAGAAGTACCACCGCACAGTCTCGCGTCTGACAGCGCTGGCCCGGGCCGGTCAGATGGGTGAGGAGACGGTCTAGAAGCTTCTGACTTCCAGTCAGCGTCCAGGTCCGCCCAGAAGAGTAGACGCGCCGGTTAACAGAGTGTTCACCCACCTCTGATTGGCTGGGACGAGCCGAATCCCAAGAAAGGCTGTTCTCATGAATGACCCGATCTTCCAGGTCGACGGCACGGCGCGCAAGAATCTCCGCGAGTTCATCGACGAGCTCCGCGACGGCGGATACACGGTGCAGGATGGTCACACTCCTGACCCCGACCTCATCGATCCGCAGGGGCGCGCCGTCGAGACCTGGCACGAGAACTATCCCTACGAGGAGCGACTCGGCAGAGACGTCTACGAGATCGAGAAGTACCACCTCCAGGTGGAGCTGCTGAAGTTCCAGTACTGGGCGGAGGACTACGGGCTCAAGCACGTGCTCGTCTTCGAGGGCCGCGACGCGGCCGGCAAGGGCGGCACGATCAAGCGCTTCACCGAGCACCTGAACCCCCGTACCGCGCGGGTGGTGGCCCTGAACCGGCCCTCCGACCGCGAGCTGGGACAGTGGTACTTCCAGCGCTACGTGGATCACCTGCCCACCGCCGGGGAGATGGTGCTCTTTGACCGTTCCTGGTACAACCGGGCCGGTGTCGAGCGGGTGATGGGCTTCTGCTCGGAGCAGGAGTACGAGGTCTTCATGCGGCAGGCCCCTCAGTTCGAGCAGATGCTCGTGGACGCGGGGATCCATCTGACCAAGTTCTGGTTCTCCGTGACCCAGCAGGAGCAGCGGACCCGGTTCGCGATACGCCAGATCGACCCTGTCCGTCAGTGGAAGCTCTCACCGATGGACCTGGAGTCCCTGGACCTGTGGGAGGACTACACCGAGGCCAAGGAGGAGATGTTTCGACGCACCGACACCGATCACGCTCCCTGGATGACGATCAAGTCCAATGACAAGAAGCGGGCACGGCTCAATGCGATGCGGTGCTTCCTGGCCCAGTTCGAGTACGAGGGCAAGGACCATGAGATCGTGGGCGAGCCGGATCCGCTGATCGTGCGTCGCGGCCGCGACGCGGTGGGCGATTGATCTCGTTCGAGCGCGGCCGGGCCCGTCTGATGGACGAAGCGGTAGAGTGACAGTGCTCGCCACGCGGACATCGAGGTCTGCGAGGGCGGGATCCCCTGTCAGGACGCGAGTTCACCGCGCTGTTGACGCGCGGACGGGACCGGTGCAGATCCCGGACCGCCCGCAGAATGTGACCACGGGATGACACTGTCTAGATGACCTCGACGAAGGAGAATGCATGAGTGCCCATATCGGAGTGACCGGCCTAGCTGTGATGGGAGCGAACCTGGCTCGCAACCTGGCCCGGAACGGCTACACAGTAGCGCTGCACAACCGCTCCGTCGCCCGCACGGATGCCCTTCTTCAGGCCCACGGCACTGAAGGCGACTTCATCCGCACGGAGACGCTGGCCGAGCTGGTCGAGTCCCTCGAGACTCCCCGCCGCGTGCTGATCATGGTCCAGGCCGGCGGCCCCGTCGATTCCGTGATCAATGACCTCGTGCCGCTGCTCGACGAGGGCGACATCATCATCGACGGCGGAAACTCCTTCTTCGAGGAGACCCGCCGCCGCGAGGAGGCGCTGCGCGCCAAAGGCCTGCACTTCGTCGGCGTCGGCGTCTCCGGCGGCGAAGAGGGGGCCCTGAACGGCCCGTCGATCATGCCCGGCGGCTCACGCGAGTCCTACGACTCACTGGGACCGATGCTGGAGACGATCTCCGCCAAGTACAACGGCGAGCCCTGCTGCACCTGGATCGACACCGACGGCGCCGGACACTACGTCAAGATGGTGCACAACGGCATCGAATACGCCGATATGCAGGTCATCGGCGAGGCCTTCGACCTGATGCGCTCCCTCGCCGGCATCGAGCCGCGCGAGCAGGCCGGGGTGTTCCGGGAATGGAACACCACTGACCTCGCCTCCTATCTGATCGAGATCACCGCCGAGGTCCTCGAGCAGGAGGACGAGACCACCGGGCATCCGCTGGTCGACGTGGTCGTCGACTCCGCGGGGCAGAAGGGCACCGGGCGCTGGACGGCGATCTCGGGCCTCGAGGTCGGTTCACCGGTGACCGCGATCGCCGAGTCCGTCTTCGCCCGGTCCATCTCCTCCCAGCGCGATCTGCGTGCAGTCACCAACGCCACCTTCAGCGCAGGGGTCGACGAGACCCTCTCCGCCCAGGAGAAGTACGGCAGCGCCGAGGACCGTCAGGACTTCGTCGAGGATGTGCGCCGGGCACTCTATGCCTCCAAGCTCGTCGCCTATGCCCAGGGCCTGGACATGCTCGTCGCCGCCGGCGAAGAGTTCGGCTGGGACCTGGACCTGAAATCCATCGCCTCGCTCTGGCGTGCGGGCTGCATCATCCGGGCCGACCTGCTGGACACCATCATGCAGGCCTATGACGCACCGCGCGAGGCCCAGCCCAAGAACCTGCTGCTGGCACCGGAGTTCAACGAGGCCATCAACGAGTGCCTCCCGGCCTGGCGCCGAGTCGTGGCCGCCGCCGCCACCTACGGCGTTCCCGCTCCGGTGTTCTCCTCCTCGCTGGCTTATTACGACAGCCTCCGCCGGGACCGGTTGCCGGCTGCGCTGACCCAGGGCCTGCGTGACTACTTCGGCGCCCACACGTATCAGCGTGTGGACATGGAAGGCACCTTCCACACCCAGTGGTCCGGAGACCGCAGCGAGATCGAAGCCTGATCCCGCGCTGAGCCTGTGACCGCTCTCGCCTCGGGTCTGCTGGCTGATCTGGGCGCCACCGCTGCACTGGTGGCCGCTCCGATGGCCGGCGGCCCGAGCCGGCCCGAGCTGGTGATCGCAGCCTCCCGCGCCGGAGCCCACGGGTTCCTCGCCGGCGGGTACAAGACCGCCGCAGAGCTGGCCGAGCAGATCAGCGCCGTGCAGGAGGAGACCCCGCGCCTGGGGGTGAACCTCTTCGTGCCGAATCCGGTTCCGCTGGACGCGCAGGACCGGGTGCGTTATGAGGCCGCCCTGCGCAGATGGACCACGGAGCAGGCCGCTGCGCGATCCGCAGACCGGCGCAACCGCGATCCCGCATGGCCCGCCGCAGTGACCCTGCCGACCGGGCTCCCGGAGCACGCCGACGACGCCTGGGCCGAGAAGCTCGCGCTGCTCGAGGCGCAGCCGGTCCCGGTGATCAGCCTGACCTTCGGCCTGCCCTCCAGAGCCGACGTCCGTCGGCTCCAGGCCACAGGTGCCAAGGTCCTCCTCACGGTCACCAGCGCAGCAGAAGCCGCCCAGGCCGAGGCCGCAGGGGTCGACGGACTGATCGTGCAGTCCTCCTCCGCCGGAGGGCACTCCGGAACCTGGACCCCCGTTCGAAAGCCTCGTCAGATCGAGCTGGATGAGCTGCTCCCGGCGGTGCGTGCACAGACCGGCCTCCCGCTGTGGGCGGCCGGAGGGCTCGCCACACCCGAGGCGGTCAGCGCCGTGCTGACCGCCGGAGCAGAGGCCGTCGCAGTCGGGACGGTGCTGCTGCGCTGCGTCGAGAGCGGGGCGCACCCCGTGCACAAGCAGGCACTGGCTGATGCCCGCGAGGCAGGCCAGACCGTGGTCACCACGGCCTTCTCCGGGCGTCCGGCGCGCGCGCTGCGCAACTGTTTCGCCGCCGAGCTCACCGAACAGGCGCCGCTGGGGTTCCCCGCGCTGCACCACATGACGTCCTCGCTGCGACGGGCGTCCGCCGCCGCCGGGGATCCCGAAGGTCTGAACCTCTGGGCCGGCACCGGATTCGCGCGGGCCAGCGACGAGCCCGCCGAGGTGATCCTCCGCCGCCTGGCGGGGTTCTGATCCCGCTGGGGGACGGGACTCAGATGAACAGGGCCGGGTCCAGCGCGTACTCGGCCGGATCCACATGCGGCTTCTGCTCGGCGACTCCGCGCTGCCGGGCCTTCGCCGGGATCCCGGTGAGGATCGAATTCGGCGGCGAGGACTTCACGACCACGGCGTTGGCGCCGACGGCGGAGCCGGCGCCGATCTCCACCGGACCGATGACCTTGGCACCGGCCCCCACGACCACCCCGTCGCGCAGCGTCGGGTGACGCTTGGTCTGCTCCAGTGACCGACCTCCCAGCGTCACTCCCTGATAGAGCATGCAGTCGTCGCCGATCTCCGCGGTCTCACCGATGACCACGCCCATTCCATGGTCGATGAAGAAGCGGCGGCCGATCTGCGCCCCCGGGTGGATCTCGATGCCCGTGACGTTGCGGGTCAGCTGGGAGAGCATGCGCGCGGGGGTCTTCAGCGCGGACCGGCGCCACATGCGGTGCGCCACCCGGTGGGACCACACGGCATGGAGTCCTGAATAGACCAGCACGACCTCTGCCGAGCTGCGCGCGGCGGGGTCGTGCTCACGCGCAGCTCTGATGTCCTCGCGCAGACGATTCAATGGGCCCAATGGGGAGCAGCCTTTCGGAGTCGATCAGGTGGTGTGGGCACCGGCGCTGGGCGCCGGCGGGCCGGGGGAGGCGTCGGTGCGGCTCAGCCGCGGATGTCCTCATAGAGCAGCGTGGAGATGTAGCGCTCCCCGAAGTCGCAGGCGATCGTGACGATGAGCTTGTCGCGATTCTCCTCGCGGGAAGCGAGCTCCAGCGCTGCGGCGATGTTCGCTCCGGTGGAGATGCCGCCGAGGATGCCCTCCTGCATGCCCAGGTCGCGCGCCATGGCGACGGACTTCTGCAGGTTCGCCTGGTAGACCTCGTCGTAGATCTCCTGGTCCAGGATGTCCGGGATGAAGTTCGGACCGATGCCCTGGATCTTGTGCGGGCCGGCTTTTCCGCCGGAGAGGATGGGTGAGTCCTCGGGCTCCACGGCGACGAGGTGGATGTCTGACTTGTACTCCTTGAGCCGACGTCCAGCCCCGGTGATCGTGCCGCCCGTGCCGATGCCGGCGATGAAGATGTCGACTTCCCCGTCGGTGTCGCGCCAGATCTCCTCACCGGTGGTGCGGTAGTGCGCCGCCGGGTTCGCCTCATTGGCGAACTGGCGGGCCCAGATCGAGTTCTCGGTCTCGTCCACGATGGACTTGGCCTTCTCCACTGCGCCACGCATGCCCTCGGCACCTGGGGTCAGCACGATCTCTGCCCCATAGGCGCGCAGCATCACGCGACGCTCGGTGGACATCGTCTCCGGCATGGTCAGCACGACGCGGTATCCGCGGGCCGCCCCGACCATGGCGAGCGCGATGCCGGTGTTGCCCGAGGTGCCCTCGACGATGGTTCCGCCCGGCTTGAGCATCCCTGAGGCCTCGGCGGCGTCGACGATGGCGGCACCGATGCGGTCCTTGATGGAGTTCGCGGGGGAGTAGAACTCGAGCTTGACCGCGATGTTGCCGGGAAGATCCGCCCCCAGCCGGTTGAGTCGCACGAGCGGGGTGTTGCCGACGGCCTGCGTGATGTCGTCAAGAATCTTGGCCATTATCGAGTGGACCTTTCTTCCTCGGGTTTCAACCATGAAGCATAGTCTCTGCGGAGCTTGGCGACCTTGGGGTCGATGATGACCTGACAGTATCCGACTTCCGGGCGCTGCGAATGGAAGTCCTGGTGGATCTCCTCAGCCTCGTGCACCGGGCCCAGCGGCTCCAGCGTGGTCACGATGGGACGGTCGAAGGAGCCCTGCGCCCGCTGGATCGCAGCGGCGAACTCCTCGTGCTGATCCTCGCCGGAGTAGAACATCGCGGACCGGTACTGCGTGCCGATGTCGTAGCCCTGACGGTTCAGCGTGGTCGGGTCGTGACTGGAGAAGAACACGTCGTAGAGCACCTGATCGGGCAGGACGGACGGGTCATAGGTGATCTGGACGGCCTCCGCGTGGCCGGTGCCCCCGGAGGCCACGGCCTCGTAGACGGCGGGGCCGGTGCCGCCGGTGTAGACGCTGCGCACGGCGAGGACGCCGTTGAGTCTGCGTGCCACTGAATCCAGGCACCAGAAGCAGCCAGCAGCGAGCACCACGGTCTTGTATGAGTTCTCCATGCCCTGCACAACCGTCCGTGTCCCACGCTGTATTCCTGAGCGGTTGCCTGTAGAAAAGAGGCATGTCCTCCAGCTCTGCTCAGCCTCCGGTCCACACACCAGCGGGCGGCCCCGTGCCGCTGCTCCAGGAGGTGCTGGCCACGGCGGAGGAGCTCTGGCCCCGTACGCTGGCTGAGTCCTGGGACGCAGTCGGTCTGGTGACCGGCCGACGCGACCGGCCGGTGCGACGCATCCACCTCGCAGTGGACCCCGTGGAGGCAGTGATCGCGGAGGCCTGCAGCGGCGGAGCCGACCTGCTGATCACTCACCACCCGCTGCTGCTGCGCGGTGTGCATTCAGTGGAGGCGGGACATTTCAAGGGCGGGCTGGTCCACGAGCTCATCGAGGCCGGGTGTGCGCTGATGACCGCGCACACCAATGCGGACTCGGCCATCGGGGGAGTCAACGATGTCCTGACCGGTCTGCTGGGGGTGCAGGACGCCGAGCCGCTCCAGTCGGCCGAGCAGGGGCTCGCGGCGGAGGGCCTGGGGCGCATCGGGACGCTGGCGGAGCCGGTGACCCTGGGCGACTTCGCCTCCACCGTGTTCTCGGTCCTTCCCGCCGTGGCCGGGGGCGTGCGCGTCGCCGGGGACCGGCACGGCCTCATCCAGCGGGTCGCGCTGTGCGCAGGCGCAGGAGACTCGCTGCTCGGCGCTGCCGCCGCCGCGGAGGCTGATGTCTTCCTCACCGCCGATCTGCGCCATCATCCAGCCTCCGAGGCGCGCGAAGCCGCCGGCGGTCAGCGGCCCTATCTCATCGATGTCTCGCACTTCGCCTCGGAGTGGCTGTGGCTGCCCGCCGCCGCCCAGGCGCTGGACCATGCGCTGAGCGATCGCGGCTACGATGTGGAGGTCGTCGTCAGCGGCATCAACACCGACCCGTGGGATTTCGTGCTCACTCCAGGCCGCTGACCACCAGGTCGGGCCCCAGGACACCGGGCCCCGAGACCCCCCAGATCAAGTTCTGCAGTCCAGTAAGGTGCGTGACCGAATGACCACCCTGTTCGTCGAGGCCGACGGCGGAAGCCGCGGCAACCCTGGAATCGCCGGCTCCGGCGCTCTGGTGCGCAATGAGAAGGGACAGATCCTGGCCACGCGAGCGACTCCGCTGGGGAAGGCCAGCAACAACGTCGCCGAGTACACAGGACTCATCGACGGCCTTCGGCTGGCTCGGGAGCTTGACCCCGACGCGCTCGTGGAGGTCCGGCTGGACTCGAAGCTCGTGGTCGAGCAGATGAGCGGTCGCTGGAAGATCAAGCACGAGGACATGAAGCGGCTGGCCGCCGAGGCCGCCACCATCCTGGACCCGAGGCAGGTGCGCTACACCTGGATTCCGCGGAAGGACAATGGCGACGCCGACGCACTCAGCAATGAGGCCATGGACGCCTGCGCCGCGGGAACCGCGTGGGACCCGGCCGCCAGCCGGATCCGTCCCGCCCGCTGAGACCCGTCAGTCTCGACTCACGTCGCCGGCGCGAGGTTCGAGCCGGGGTTCGACCCGGGGGTACTTCACCGGCGCGCTGCCGGTCATGTGCTCCAGCACCCTGACCACCTGCGCCGAGTAGCCGAACTCGTTGTCATACCAGACATAGAGGATCGCCTGGCGGCCGTTGACGATGGTCGCCAGGCCATCCACGATGCCGGCGGCCCGGGTGCCCACGAAGTCTGTGGAGACCACCTCCGCGGAGTCGATGTAGTCCACCTGCTTGTGCAGGGCCCCCTCCAGGGACTCTCTGCGCAGGAACCTGTTGAGCTCCTCCTTGGAGGTCTCCCGGTTAAGCTCCAGATTCAGGATGGCCATGGAGACATCAGGGGTCGGCACCCTGATGGCATTGCCGGAGAGCTTTCCGGAGAGCTGCGGCAGCGCCTTGGCCACTGCCTTCGCGGCTCCGGTCTCGGAGATCACCATGTTCAGCGCCGCCGAGCGTCCCCGGCGTTCTCCCGGGTGGAAGTTGTCGATCAGGTTCTGATCATTGGTGTAGGAGTGCACGGTCTCCACGTGCCCGTGGTCGATGCCGTAGGCCTCGTCCATGAGCTTGGCCACCGGGGTGATCGCGTTGGTGGTGCAGGAGGCGGCCGAGACGATGCGGTCTTCGGGGGTGATCTGCTGGTGGTTGACCCCGAAGACGATGTTCTTCAGGTCGCCCTTGCCCGGGGCGGTCAGCAGCACCTGGGAGATGCCCTCGGCCTGCAGATGCTGGCTGAGTCCCTCCTCATCGCGCCACCTGCCGGTGTTGTCCACGAGGACCGCGTCGGAGATCCCGTGGGCGGTGTAGTCCACGGCGGCCGGGTCTGAGGCATAGATGACTTTGATGAACGTCCCATTGGCGATGATCGCCTGGTTCTCCTCGTCGACTCTGATCGAACCTTCGAACGGTCCGTGGACCGAGTCCCGGCGCAGCAGCGAGGCGCGCTTGGCGAGATCATCGCCCGCCCCCTGGCGCACCACGATCGCGCGCAGGCGCAGTCCGGAGGCGGACGAGGCGTTGCCGACGATGATCCGGGCCAGCAGCCGACCGATCCGCCCGAATCCGTAGAGCACGACGTCGCGGGGCTCGGCGAGTCCTTCGCCGCCGCGTCCCACCACCTCGGCGAGCTCCTCGCGGAGGAAGGAATCCATGTCCCCTGAGGCGGCATGTCGGGAGGTCCGATAGCGGGAGTTCAGACGTGCGATGTCGATGCTGGCGGCACCGAGATCCAGCTCGGTCAGCGCCTGGACCAGCGGCAGGGTCTGCGCCACCGGGAGCTCGGTCTCATCGACCTGGCGGGCGAAGCGGTGGGCCTTGAGTATCTCGATCGCGGAGCGGTTGACCAGCCGGCGTCCATAGATCCCGGTGACCACGTTGTTCTCCCGATAGAGTCGCCCCAGCAGCGGGATCATGGCCTCGGCCTGGGACTCTCGGTCGATCCAGCTGCGCAGCTGCTGATCTGCTTCGGTGGGCATTGTTGGAGTTGTCCTCACTCGTCTAGACGTCATTGTCTACGTGGACCCACCGGGTGGCTCCGCGGCATCCGTGGCATGACGGGACCCGGGCGAGCACGTCGGTGTGTCCGTGAGCGAGTGTAGCCGACCGTGAGGCGGACGGAGCGTGGCTGCGCTGGTGTGCGCTGCGGCTCGCCGGGGAGGGACGGGTCGGTCGGTAAGCCGGGTTCTGTGCGGTCAGCGTGATTGCTCAGCTGCCGTGACCATCATCCATCTGGGTCACGTGTTGCCACGGACCTCGAGCGATCAACCCGGATGCTCAGGCGGGCAGCCTTCAAGCACATCCTGTTCGATCTTGCACCGGATGGGGTTTGCCGAGCCACCTCAGTCACCTGAGGTGCTGGTGGTCTCTTACACCACCGTTTCACCCTTACCTGCAGCAGCCTGTGCTGCGGGCGGTCTCTTTTCTGTGGCACTGGCCTGCGGGTCACCCCGAGTGGGCGTTACCCACCATCCTGCCCTGTGGAGCCCGGACTTTCCTCGGCGCTCAGACAGTTATCCGCCGTCTCCGGCGGGCCGCAGTCTGGGCCGCGATGGTCTGACCGACCCGTCCCGGCTCATCATCCTACGGGATCGGAGCGGATCCTCCGCGGCGCTGAGCTCGACCGACAGGGATCACCGGGCCGGGTTGCTAGCCTTGCCCGGTGCTGATCTTCCTGCCGCCTTCAGAAGGCAAGACGCCCCCGCAGGACGCCGGGGCACCACCGATGGATCTGGGGAGCCTCCTTCTCCCCGGGCTGAGCGCCCAGCGGCTGCAGGTCATGCGAGCACTGATCCGGGTCAGCGGCGAAGATCAGGCGCAGGAGGTCCTCGGAGTGGGGAACCGGGTGATGCCCGATGTCCGCGCCAACGCCGAGCTGCTCAGCGCACCCGCCGCGCCGGCGCATGAGATCTACACGGGAGTGCTCTTCGAGGCGCTGGACCCCGCTTCGTTGGATCAGCGGCAGCTCCAGCGAGCCGGTGAGAGCGTCCTGGTCTTCTCGGGACTCTTCGGGGTGACCTCGCTGACCGACCGCATCCCTGCCTACCGGCTCTCCATGGGAGTGACCCTGCATGGATCAGCGGGGGGAGAGGGTCCGGGGGCCGCACCGGCGAAGGCTCCGCCAGGCCGACTCAGCAGCTTCTGGAAGGCGTCGCTGGAGCGCCCGGTCGATGCCCTCGTCGGAGATCAGCTCGTGGTCGACTGTCGCTCGAGCTCCTACGCCCAGGCATACCGGTCGGCCCCAGAACAGACCCTGGTGGTGAACAGCTTCACCGAACACGACGGCCGCCGGAGGGTCGTCACGCATTTCGCCAAGCGAGCCCGGGGACTCCTCGCCGGCATGCTGCTCAGGGCCGAGGAGTCCCCGGGCGCACCGCGGAGCGCCGAGGATGTCGCTGAGCTGGCCTCCCAGCACTGGAGGGTCGAACTGCACCGAAGCTCGGGACGAAGCCCGCATCAGCTCCAACTCATCGACTGACGTCCCCGACCGGCTCCCTCGGCTGACCTCCCGAGCTGAACTTCTGAACTTCCGGGAAGAACCGGCGGCGCGCGCGCAGGACCCATTAGCAGATTGTCGACCCTGCCGACTAGCCTGGGGAGCATGGCAGAGTTTATTTACACCATGGTCAGTGCCCGCAAGAAGGTGGGCGACAAGGTCATCCTCGACGACGTCACCATGTCCTTCTACCCCGGGGCAAAGATCGGCGTCCTGGGGCCCAACGGTGCAGGCAAGTCGACGATCCTGAAGATCATGGCTGGTCTCGACGAGCCCTCCAACGGTGAGGCGCGGCTCTCCCCGGGCTACTCCGTGGGCATCCTCATGCAGGAGCCTGCGCTCAATGAGGACAAGAGCGTGCTCGGCAACGTCCAGGAGGGCGTGGGCGAGATCTACGAGAAGCTGCAGCGGTTCAACCAGATCTCTGAGGAGATGGCGAACCCCGACGCGGACTTCGACGCGCTCATGAGCGAGATGGGCAAGCTTCAGGAGGCGATCGACGCCGCCAATGCCTGGGACCTGGACTCCCAGCTCGAACAGGCGATGGACGCCCTGCGCTGCCCACCCCCGGAGTCTGACGTCAGCGTGCTCTCCGGCGGTGAGCGACGCCGCGTGGCTCTGTGCAAGCTGCTCCTGTCGAAACCAGACCTGCTGCTCCTCGACGAGCCCACCAACCACCTGGACGCCGAATCCGTGCTGTGGCTCGAGCAGCACCTCGCCGCCTACGAGGGCGCCGTCCTCGCCGTGACCCACGATCGGTACTTCCTGGACCACGTGGCGGAGTGGATCTGTGAAGTCGACCGCGGCCGCCTCTACCCCTATGAGGGCAACTACTCCACCTACCTGGAGAAGAAGCAGGCCCGCCTGAAGGTTCAGGGCAAGAAAGACGTCAAGATGGCCAAGCGGCTCTCCGATGAGCTGGAGTGGGTGCGCTCCAACGCCAAGGGTCGCCAGACCAAGTCAAAGGCCCGCCTGAACCGCTACGAGGAGATGGCCGCTGAGGCCGAGCGCACCAAGAAGCTCGACTTCGATGAGATTCAGATCCCACCCGGCCCACGCCTGGGCACCCAGGTCATCGAGGCCGAGAACCTGCAGAAGGGCTTCGGAGATCGTCAGCTCATCGAGGGGCTGTCCTTCTCGCTGCCGCGCAACGGCATCGTCGGCGTCATCGGACCCAACGGCGTCGGCAAGTCCACGCTGTTCAAGACCATCGTGGGCATGGAGGAACTCGACGGCGGCAAGCTGGCCGTGGGCGATTCGGTCAAGCTCTCCTATGTCGATCAGTCCCGTGCCGGGATCGACTCCGAGAAGACCCTCTGGGAGGTCGTCTCGGATGGACTCGACTTCATCCACGTCGGTGCTGTGGAGATGTCTTCACGGGCCTACGTCTCGGCGTTCGGCTTCAAGGGACCGGACCAGCAGAAGAAGGCAGGGGTGCTCTCCGGCGGTGAGCGCAACCGGCTGAACCTCGCCCTCACGCTCAAGCAGGGCGGCAACCTCCTGCTCCTCGACGAGCCCACCAACGACCTCGACGTCGAGACCCTGGGCTCCCTGGAGAACGCGCTGCTGGAGTTCCCCGGCTGTGCGGTGGTCATCTCCCACGATCGGTGGTTCCTCGACCGCGTGGCGACGCACATCCTCGCCTGGGAGGGATCCGACGAGGACCCGGCCAGCTGGTACTGGTTCGAGGGCAACTTCGAGTCCTACGAGACCAACAAGGTCGAACGTCTCGGAGCCGACGCGGCGCGTCCCCACCGGGTGACGCACCGCAAGCTCACGCGCGACTGATCTTCGCCGACGCGGAAGATTCGGCCCGCCTGTCGTCCATGGGATGCAGGCGGGCCCTTCTGTCTCGCGTGCTGTCCGGCGCGTGCCGTCCCGCGCGGGCTCGGCGCCGGTCAGAAGGGAGCCGGCTGCGCCGCCTCCTGAGACTCCTGCCCCAAGTCCTCCGTTCCTGAGGGCCCTTCCGGCTCCGATCCGGGACCGGTGGTCTCGCTCTCTGCCGGAGCGCGGGTGCTCTCGGTCCCCACCTGTGATGTGCCCAGCCGGGTGAAGGAACCGGTGCCGAAGGTCAGGTCATAGCCCACTGACTCTGCGTCGATCTCCACTGACGTGCCCCGCTGGCCCTTGTCGTTCTCCCACTGACGGACCCGCAGACGGCCGGTGACGACCACCGGATCTCCCTTGGACAGGCTGCTCTTCACGTTCTGCGCGAGCTGCCGGAAGGCCGAGACGGTGTACCAGTTGGTGTCACCGTTGACCCACCGCTCGGAGCGGCGGTCGTACCGTCGGGGCGTGCAGCCGAGTCTGAAGTTGGAGATCGGCAGACCCTGGGGCGTGGTGAAGTCCTCCACCTCACCGCCGAGGAAGCCTCGTACTGTGATCGTCTCGCTCATCATGCTCCTCCGTCTCTCCACGGCGCATCGAGGTCCTGGTGTCTGACCCGCCCACCTCGAGGGCCGTGGCTCTCGGTGGCAGGGTGTCTCCAGTGTGGTCGGCCTGCGCAGCGTCGACGGGGGGCATCGCGGACATGTGGACTGCAGCAGATGAGGAGATTCACCAGCCGGTGCTGGGGAAAACCGGTCCGCGGTGGAGCAGGTAGACTCTCTGCCTGGACCTGCGCGGGATGCAGATCTCTGCGTGTCCACGCCTCGGTAGCTCAGGGGATAGAGCAGCGGCCTTCTAATCCGCTGGTCGGGGGTTCGAATCCCCCCCGGGGCACTTGTCCAGATCACAGAGACTCCAGCTGGCCGCCGTCATGACGGTGGCCGCTCTGCTGTACCTGGCACATTCGCTGCTTCGGTTCCGCAGCTTCGAGGCCAAGGGATATGACCTGGGCATCTTCGATCAGGCGGTGCGCCAGTACAGCCTGTTCAAGGCACCGATCGTGCCCATCAAGGGCGAGGACTTCCACCTCCTGGGTGACCACTTCCACCCGATCATCGCGGCCCTGGCACCGCTGTACTGGCTCTGGGACGACCCCAGGATGCTCAACATCGCCATGATCGGGCTTCTGGTCTCGACCGCCGTCCCGGTCTACCTTGTCGTGCGCGGATGGTTCAGCCACCTTCCGGCGCTGCTGGCCGCCGTCGCCCTGCTGCTGTTCTGGCCCTTTCAGGCCCTGGTGAACTGGGACTTCCACGAGGTCGCCTTCGGCGTGCCGATCATCGCCTGGGTCATCTGGGCCATCGAGCGGGGCCGGATGTGGCTCGCCGTCGGTCTGGGAGCCCTGCTCCTCCTGGTCCGCGAGGACATGGGCGTCACGCTCATCGCCCTGGCCATGGTGCTCGCGCTGAAGCGTGCCTGGACCCCAGCCCTGGTCACCGCAGTCCTGGGGGTCCTCGGATACTGGTTCGCCGTGGAAGTGGTGATCCCGCACTTCTCCGCCGCAGGGGAGTTCGGGTACTGGGAGTTCACCGCGCTGGGCCCCGGCGCCGGAGCGGCAGTGCTGTTTCTGCTGACCCAGCCCTGGAACGCGATCGGTCTGCTCTTCGACCATCCGGTGAAGCTCGGACTCTGGGCCCTGCATTTCCTTCCGCTGCTCCTGCTGCCCTTCGCCTCGCCCTACGTGATCCTGGGCGCTCCGATCCTGCTCTCTCGACTGTTCAACGACCGTCAGAACGTCTGGGAGGTCATCTACCAGTACGACGCGATCCTCGCCCCGATCTTCCTGCTCGCAGGTTTCGACGTGGCGCGGAGACTTCACCGGCGATGGCCTCGGCTGCGTGCGCTGGCGGTCATCCTGCCGGCATCGGTCATCGCGGTAGGACTGGTGGGCACGCTGGCATTCCCCGGAGTCTTTCCGCTCCAGCGCACGATCACGGCGGAGAACTGGTCCATGGACGAACGGGCCCAGGCTCATCAGCGCGCCGTGGACGCCGTCCCCGATGGTGTCTGCGTGGAAGCCGCCGACACCGCGGTCCCGCATCTGGTGGACCGCACCTCGGTCGGGCTCAACGGCACCACCGACGATACGAAGCTGAGCTGGATCATCATCGATGAACAGGTCGAGGAGCTGGGCGGCTCCGCCCCGCTCTCACCCGAAGCAGCCTTTGCTCGCGCAGAGCGCCTGGGCTTCGACCCGGTCATCGAGGACGATGCCGGGCTCTGGGTGCTGCACCGCGAGCTGGACCCCGCCGAGACGAGCGAGGACTCCACCCAGAACGACTGCGCGGAATATCTGCGGCGATGACCGCGCTGTAGCATGAGCACCGAACCACCACACCCTCAGCCGTTTCGAGTCCTCACACGGCGTCATGGAGAGCCACATGTCCACCGACTGCGTCCCTGCGACGGTCAGCTCAGACCTGCAGACCGCTCAGGCCTCGGCACGTGTGGTGATGATCAGCCTGCACACCTCACCGCTGGCGCAGGCAGGCAGCCGTGACGCAGGTGGTCTGAACGTCTATGTCAACCAGCTCAGCCGTGCGCTGGTGCAGGCCGGCATCACCGTGGACATCATCACCAGCGACGCCGACGCCGAGAAGCCGCTGCGCGCTGACCGGTGCCGCGTGCTCGACGATGGACGGCGGCTTCACACGCTTGCCGTCGGACCCCGGGCGCGCACTGAGAGATCTGCGCTGCTCGAACAGCTCGACTCCCTCGCGGACCGGGCCCTGGACAGCCTGCGGTCCGCAGACCCGCGTCCGGTGACGACGGTGCACTCCCACTACTGGATCTCCGGACTTGCGGGGATCACGGTGGCCCGTGCACTGGCAGCACCGCTGGTGCACACGATGCACACCATCGCCGCAGTCAAGCGGGAACGCGATCCGGACACGCAGGAGGATCCGCAGCGCAGCCTCGCTGAGGCCGACATCGCCGGCACAGCCGATCTGGTCACCGCGAACACCGAACGAGAGATCGCAGACCTCAAGCGGCTCTTCGTGCTCGATGCTGCCCGCATCGCGCTGATCAGGCCGGGTGTGGACCTCGGGGTGTTCCACCCTCCGGTCGGTGAGGATCCGCGCGGCGGAGCGCTCGAGGGCCGTGCACTCCGGCTGGCCTTCGCCGGCCGGCTGCAGCCGCACAAGGGACCCCAGGTCGCCGTGGAGGCGCTCGGGGAGCTGCGCAGAATGATGCCGGAGGTCCCGGTGGAGCTGGTCGTCGCCGGGAGCCAGAGCGGAGAAGACGTGCTGGACCTGCGGGCCCTGGCAGAACGCGCAGGGGTCGCGGATTCGCTGCGTGCGCTGCCTCCGCTGCCGCATCGCAGGCTGGCCGAGCTCTTTCGCAGCAGCGATGCGGTGCTGATGCCCTCCTACAGCGAATCCTTCGGACTCGTGGCGCTCGAGGCCATGGCCTGCGGCACGCCGGTGCTCGCCCACGATGTGGGTGGCCTCTCAGCGCTGGTCCAGCATCGCCGCACCGGCCGCCTGATCCCCAGCCTGGAGCCGGGGGAGTGGGCGGAGCAGCTGCGCTGGCTGGTGCTGCACCGGCGGGCCTGGTCGCGGTACAGCAGCACGGCCGCGGCCCTGGCGAGCTCGTACTCCTGGGAGGCGACCGCTGCGGCCACCCGCGAGGCCTACCGCAGCGTCGCTCTGGTGACCAGCAGCTGAACACGCTCGCCGAGCACCCTGGACGACCCCAGACAAAGCTCCTGGGGCGATCGTCAGCCAGTCGCGTCTATGACAGGCAGCGGCATGTATCAGCTGTCCAGGTAGCGCGAGGACCAGGTCTCCGAGTACTTCTTGTTGACCTGTCGGGTGGCCCGTGAGCTGTGCACCAGTGTCTGCTGCATCTTCTCGGAGAGCTTCGGGCGAAGCCCCTCCGGGGGTCGCACCATCCCTTCCTGGGCGACCGATGCGACGAGTGCCCCTTCTCGGCTGTAGATCCAGCCCTGTGCCAGGCCGCGGGCGTTCTGCGCGCTGGGACTCTGCTGGACATAGAGCAGCCACTCGTCGGCGCGCGCATCGCGGTGCCACCACATCGCGTGGTCCAGGGAGGCCACCTTCATCTCAGGCTTGGCCCAGTAGAGGCCGTGCCGGCGCAGGATCGGCTCCAGCAGCGTGTAGTCAGAGGCATACAGGATGGCCGCCCGGTGGATGTCGGGATCATCTGGCAGCGGCGCCTTGGTCCTGAGCCAGACCGCACTGGTCGCATGAGGGTCCTGATCGGCCTCCAGGTAGATGGGCCGATCCACGTGGCGGATGTCGAAGGGCCGGCCGTGCGCCCATTCGTGGACGATCGGATGCTTGACATGGCCGACCAGCTCCTGCGGCGGCGCAAGATCCTCCGGATCCGGGACGTTCTGGGGCATTCTGCGCTGATGCGCCACTCCGGGGGAGGGCCGCTGGAAAGAGGCGATCATGGACAGGATGGGCGTCCCGTCCTGATAGGCCTGGCTGCGCCGGGCCGAGAAGGAGCCCCCGTCGCGGAGGCGATCGACGGAGACCTGGATGGGCTTGGTCGCATCACCCGGACGCAGGAAGTAGCCGTGCACGGAGTGGATCAGGCGGTCCGGCTCCACCGTCTGCATCGCCGCGGTGGCCGACTGCGCCAGGACCTGGCCTCCGAAGACCCGCCAGTAGGCCTGCTTGAACACCGGGCCGAGGAAATGGTCCTCGGCGCTGGGGCCGGCCCCAGCGGCGTCGTTCGGGTCCAGGTGCTTGAGCTGGAGCATGTCGACCAGCTGCTGCACGGACTCTGCAGCAGTGGGCACGCTGTACCGAGGATCAGGCATGCGATGTCCTTCCAGGCGTGGACAGGGTCAGATGCCCCTACTCTAACGGCCCGGCGCCGGGCCCGGCCTGGTCAGACCGGACCCGGCGCCGGGGTCACAGGAGAGCGGTGCCGCAGTGGTCGCCGCCGTGGGTCAGATCAGCGAGGCGACTCCGAAGAGCGCCCAGGCCAGGAGGAAGGCCATGACGCCGATCAACGTCTCCAGCACCGTCCAGGTCTTCAGCGTGGTCTTGACATCCATGTCGAAGAACCTGGAGATCAACCAGAAGCCGGAGTCGTTGACATGGGAGGCGATGACCGAGCCGGCGGCCACGGAGATGACCATCGCGGCCAGCTGCAGCTCGTTGAAGTCTGCCGCTGCCACGCCCGAGGCGAGCAGTCCTGCCGCCGTGGTCAGCGCCACCGTGGCGGAGCCCTGCGCGATGCGCAGAACACCGGCGATCACGAATCCAGCGAGGATCAGCGGGATTCCGACGCCGGAGAGCGAGTCGGAGAGCGCCTCGCCGATCCCGGATTCGCGCAGGACGCCGCCGAACATGCCGCCGGCACCGGTGATCAGGATGACTGCACAGACCGGAGCCAGAGCCTTGTCCATGACGTCCTGTGCTCCGCTCATGCCGCGACCGCCCCGGGTGCCCACGGCGGCGACGGCGACCAGCAGCGTGATGATCAGCGCCACCGGTGTCGCGCCCAGTGTGGTCAGCAGGCCGTACCAGAAGGACTCGGTCTGCTCAGCGGAGATCGCGCCTGCGGTGGAGAGCGTGTCCAGCCCGGTGTTCAGGAAGATCAGCAGCATGGGCAGCAGCAGGATCATCACCACAGTGGAGAACTTCGGGGGGTTCTTCTCTGCGGCCTCATCCGCCTGTCCCAGGATCATGGGGATGGGGAGCTCGAAGCGGCGACCGGCCCACATGCCGAAGAGATAGCAGGTCACGTACCAGGTGAGGATCGCGATGGGCAGGGCGGCGATCAGCAGGATGCCGACGTTCGCCTCGAAGAACTCGCTGGCGGCGACAGGTCCCGGGTGCGGCGGCACGAACACGTGCATGACCGAGAAGGCACCTGCCACGGGCAGGCCGTAGAGCAGCACCGAGCCGCCGAGGCGACGTCCCACGGCGAAGACCACGGGCAGCATCACCACCAGGCCGGCGTCGAAGAAGATCGGAAACCCGAAGAGCAGCGAGGCCACGCCGAGCGCGAAGGGGGCACGCTTCTCGCCGAAGCGGGTCACGAGTGCGTCTGCCAGCACCTTGGCGCCGCCGGAGACCTCCACGATGCGCCCGAGCATGGCGCCCAGTCCCACGAGAAGCGCGACAGAGGCCAGCGTGGAGCCGAATCCGGAGGTCAGCACCGGGACGATCTCCGCAGTGGGGATCCCCGCTGCGGCTGCGGTGAGCAGCGAGACGAGGATCAGGGCGACGAAGGCGTGGACCTTGAAGCGGATGATGAGCAGCAGGAGCACCGCGATCGAGCCGGCGGCGATGCCGAGCAGCGGTGCGGTGCCGAGGGACTGTTCCCAGCCTTCGAGTGTCATGAGCGGTTCCAATCATTGCGGTTGTCTGCAGCAGTTGCCGCCTGCGCGGCGGGGGTGCCCTCACGGGCCTGGCGGAGCCAGCTGCGAGCTGTCTCAAGAAGGTCGTCGACGTCGGCATCATTGCTCAGCCGCACGCCGTCCTCCTCCGGCCCCAGGGGTTCAAGCGTCTTCAGCTGCGACTCGAGCAGCTCAGGAGGCATGAAGTGCCCGCTGCGGTGCGCGAGCCGGGTGCTCAGGCGAGGGATGTCCACATCCACATGCAGGAAGATCACTCGTCCCGCCGCGCCCCGGAGCAGATCTCGATAGCTGCGCCGCAGGGCGGAGCAGGTGATGATGCTGCCTGTCGCGGCCTGACTGGTCATCCAGTCGCGCAGCGCCTCGAGCCAGGGCCATCGATCTTCATCGGTGAGCGGCGTCTGGGACGCCATCTTCGCGATGTTGGCGGCGGGGTGAAACTCATCAGCCTCGGCCATGGGCAGGCGAAGTTCTTCCGCCAGGGCCGCGGCCAGGGTGGACTTCCCCGAGCCGGAGACTCCCATCACTACCAGGTGACAGGGGGGAGGGCCTGCGCTCGGGCTAGGCTTGGTGGGGGGATTCGTCATCGAATTCCTTAGTGCTGAGGGTCAGGTGCTGGGTTCCCTGTGACGGGGACCACGTGCCAGCTAAGATAGCACCTTTACATGAAAAGGTGTGATGTTTGCACCGCCATCGAGCAGAGAGCAGTGTCGTGCCGCAGAATTCCGCCGTCGCCCGCGTGGGTCGTGACGCGATCTCCGAGACGCTCGGCCGCGAGATCGTAGATGGAGGGCTCATCCCCGGAACGGTGCTGACGCTAGAGTCTCTGCAGCAGCGCTTCAAGGTCTCCCGCACTGTGGCCCGGGACAGCGTCAAGGTGCTCGAGTCCCACGGTCTGCTCTACTCCAAGCGGCGCATCGGCCTCGTGGTCACCGCCGCCGAACAGTGGAGCGTCTTCTCACCGGCAGTGATCGCGTGGCGACTCGCCTCCAGCCATGCCCGGGAAGCCTTCATCGAGCTGACTCAGCTGCGCATCGCCGTGGAGACCGAAGCTGCTGCCATGGCGGCGCTCCGGCGCAGCGAGGACCAGGCCCGCAGGCTGCTGGACCTCGCCGCCGCCATGCGCCGGCTGGGCGAGGCCGAGCAGCTCGAGGAGTTCATGCTGGCCGACGTCGCCTACCACCGGCTGCTGCTCGAGGCCGGGGCCAATTCGATGTTCGCGGCCCTGGCCGACGTCGTGGCGGAGGTCCTCACCGGGCGCACTCAGCACGGTCTCATGCCGACACGTCCCATGCCGGAGGCGCTCGACGCCCACGAGCGTGTGGCCCGGGCGATCGCCGAACAGGACTCGAAGGCGGCCCGGGGGCAGATGGAGATCCTGGTCGGTGAGGTCCGCTCCGCTCTGGAACAATGAGGACCATGACTGAATCGCTGCGATTCGCCGAGGCCGTCTCGCTTCAGGACCTCTCCACCTTCATCAAGCGTGCCCGACGGATCCAGGAGCAGGGCATCCGGCTCCAGGCCGTGGGCCGCGTGCTGGCCGCCTGGGTACCGGTGATGACCCCCAGCTCGCTGACCGGGGAGCTGCCTGCGGTGCTGGGACTGCGCACCGTGGCGCTGGCGGAGGAGTCTCAAGCAGATGTGACCGCGGAGCTCAGCTCGATCAGCGAACGCATTGCTCGGATGAACCCTGCGGAGACCACGCTGGCCCTGCCGCCGAGCCGACTCACGGTTCCCTGGGCGGCAGTGACCCCTCCACGCTCCGGCTGGGAGCCGCTGGGGAGCCTCGATGACGGCGAGCTTCGGAGCCAGGCGGAGGCCGGCATCGAGGAGATCGCTCAGGCCGTTCCCGTCTCCGCGGGCGCGGCCGTGGTCGAACAGGTGCGTGAGCGCGTCTGGGGCCGGTCGCTGTCCGCCGTCCCGGACTCTGCGGCACGTCAGATTCCGGCAGGCGCGGCCTTCGGAGCGCATGCGCTGAACTTCCTGGCCGGAGAGTCGGTCGGGGGCGTCACCGCCGTCCATCGCAGGGGCCGCTGGGTCCGGCTCAGCTCACAGGGCGGATTCATCCTCTGCCGCGCCACCAAGGAGCAGCCCAGCTGATTCGCGGCGACCGCGGCGGCCGGGGACCAGCGGTGAGGACCTCAGCTGTTGACCATCGAATGGGCCGCGCGCTCGAGGTAGTCCCACAGGATCTGGTCATGCAGCGGTGAGAGCTCGGCAGCGTCCACGCCGGCCCGCATGAAGCTCAGCCACTTGTCCCGGGCCTCGGCGTCCACGGTGAAGGGCATGTGCCGCATCCGCAGCCGGGGATGCCCGCGCTGCTCCTGGTAGGTCCGCGGCCCGCCCCAGTACTGCTCAAGGAAGGTCAGCAGCCTCTCCTTGGCGGGGGCGAGATCCTGCTCCGGGTACATCGCCCGGAAGTCCTCATCCGCGGCGACATGGTCGTAGAAGACATCGACGATCCGCTGAAAGGTCTTCCTTCCGCCGATGGCCTCGTAGAAGCTCTGCTGCTCGGGTCCTGGCTGCTCGGCTTCTGGCTGCTCGGCTTCTGGCTGCGCCGGACCGGGCTGGCGCGAGGGCAGTCCGGAGACCTGCGAGGGTGGCCGCCCGACAGGTCTCACCGTGGCGATCGGAGCCCCCAGGCGGTTGGAGAACTCGGGAAGCTCCCGGGCGGGCTGTGGCTCTTCGGCTGACATGTTCCTCCTGGACGCGCTTCGTCTTCGACCTGTGGGCTCGACCTTCGTGCTCGACCGTGCTCGACGCTGTGCAGGGTGCAACGATACTCGGTGCAGGACTGTTCCTCTGCGGAACGTAGGATTGTTCCGGCGCCCCGACACGCACATCCTCCCTGAAAGGCTCCTCCAGAGATCATGGAAGACAGCATGGAATCCAACATGGAAGGCAACATGGAAGTCCACATCGCCACCGACCACGCCGGCATGGAGCTCTCCGCCCACCTGGTCAGCCATCTGCGCGGACTCGGCTATGAGCTCGAGGACCATGGGCCCCGGGAGTACGACGCGCTTGATGACTACCCGGCGTTCTGCATCCGGGCCGCTGAGGCCGTGGTCGCGGCGCGCACCGCGGGACGCAGCGCGCTGGGCATCGTGCTGGGAGGCTCTGGCAACGGCGAACAGATGGCCGCGAACAAGGTGACCGGGGCCCGCGCCGCGCTGGCGTGGAACGTGGACACCGCCGTGCTGGCCCGTGAGCACAATGACGCCAACCTGGTGGCTCTCGGCGGACGTCAGCACAGCCTCGAGGAGGCCACCACGATCGTCGAGGCGTTCCTGCGGGCAGAGTTCAGCGGGGATGAGCGTCACGCCCGCCGCATCGGGAAGATCGCCCACTACGAGCTGACCGGCGAGATCCTCGACTGATCGATGCCTGAGGGTCACACGCTGCACCGGCTGGCCGCCCAGGTCAACGCCGTCTTCAGCGGCTCCCCGTGGCGGGTCAGCTCGCCTCAGGGGCGCTTCGCCGCGGGTGCCCTGCGTCTTGACGCTGAGGTCCCGCGGCACGCCGAGGCGTGGGGCAAACACCTCTTCGTCCACCTGGACACGCGGATCTGGCATGTGCACCTGGGACTTTACGGGGCGTTCAGCTTCCGCGGCGACAGCAGCTTCGCGGCGCCGCCCTCGATCGGGGCGCCCCGCGCGTGGACGGCCGAGCTGAGACCCCGGTACGACGACGACGGCTGGCTGATCCCCGAACCGCCGCAGGGGGCCGTGCGGGCCCGTGTCCAGGCGAGGCACGGCTGGGCGGATCTCCGGGGCCCGGCCACCTGCGCGGTGCTCGAACCGGGCGAACATGCGCTGATCCTCGCCAGGCTCGGGCCAGACCCGCTGCGGCAGGCCCCTGACACCTCGGCCACCGCCGAGCGGGAACGTTTCCTGGAGAACCTCGCGCGCCGCCGGATGAGCATCGCCGCGGCTCTGATGGAGCAGGCGGTGATCGCCGGGGTGGGGAACATCTACCGCGCCGAGTCGCTCTTCCTCGAGAGCATCGCTCCCGAGACGCCGAGCAACGAGCTCAGCGCTTCTCGGGCGGCGGCGCTGTGGGACCGACTGTCCCAACAGCTGCGCACAGGAGTCCGTGAAGGCCTCATCCGCACGCTGCGCACCGAGGGGGACCGTCGGCACTGGGTGTACCAGCACCAGGGCACGGCGTGTCTGCGCTGCGGGGAGCTCATCGCGGCCCGAGAGCTGCAGGGACGCCGTCTGTACTGGTGTCCCGGCTGCCAGCTGCGCTGACCCGGCGCATCCAGGTGTTCCGGGAACAGCCTCCAGCCGGTCAGGACGCTGCGCCGGGGTTCCCGTAGAATCGCCTGGTCCGCAGAACATCCGTGAGGAGTACACCCCAAGTGTCCGAGAACGAAGCGTCGGAAGCCCCGTCCCAGCCAGTACAGCCGGCTGAGTCCATCAGCATCACCCGCGACGGAGAAGAGACGAGCATCGCCTCCGGCACCACCGGCACCACGTTGTTCGCAGCGGACAAGACCACAGTGGTCATGCGGATCGACGGAGAGCTCTGGGACCTGTCCCGGGAGATTCCGGCCGGGGCCGTCGTGGAGGCTGTGGACATCTCCAGCCAGGACGGGCTCAATGTGCTGCGCCACTCGACTGCTCATGTGATGGCCCAGGCGGTCCAGCAGCTCTACCCCGAGGCCAAGCTGGGCATCGGTCCGTACATCACGGATGGGTTCTACTTCGACTTCGACGTGGAGGATCCCTTCACCCCGGAGGACCTGAAGAAGATCGAGAAGGCCATGCAGAAGCTGATCAACCAGACCCAGCACTTCGAGCGCGAGGTGGTCACCGAGGAGCAGGCCAAGGCCGCCATGGCCCAGGAGCCCTATAAGCTCGAGCTGCTCGGTGTGGCCAGCGATGCCGATGGTGCCGCTGAGGCAGCCGAGGGCGCCAGCATCGAGGTCGGCGGAGGCGAGATCACGATCTACCACAACGTCGATCGCCACGGGGAGCGGGTCTGGTCCGACCTCTGCCGGGGCCCGCACCTGCCGAACACCAAACTCATCGCCAACGCCTATGCGGTGATGCGCTCAGCCGCCGCCTACTGGCGCGGCAAGGAGTCCAACCCACAGCTGCAGCGCCTCTACGGCACCGCATGGCCCACCAAGGAAGACCTGAAGGCCTATAAGGAGCGCCTGGCAGAGGCCGAGCGCCGGGATCACCGCCGACTGGGCTCCGAGCTCGATCTGTTCAGCTTCCCCGACGAGCTGGGCTCCGGACTGCCGCTGTTCCACCCCAAGGGCGGCATCATCAAGCGGGAGATGGAGGACTACGTCCGGACCCGCCACATCGAGGCCGGCTTCCAGTACGTGGGCACCCCGCACATCTCCAAGGACGGGCTGTTCCACACCTCGGGACACCTGCCCTACTATGCGGACACCATGTTCCCTCCGCTGCATGTCGACGAGGAGCGCGACGCCGAGGGCAACATCACCAAACAGGGTCAGGACTACCGGCTCAAGGCGATGAACTGCCCGATGCACAATCTGATCTATCGCTCCCGCGGACGTTCCTACCGGGAGCTGCCGATGCGGCTCTTCGAGTTCGGCTCGGTCTACCGCTACGAGAAGTCAGGAGTCATCCACGGACTCACCCGCGTCCGCGGCTTCGCCCAGGACGACTCGCACTCCTATGTGACGAAGGAACAGGCACCCGATGAGGTGCGCCACCTGCTCACATTCGTGCTCTCCCTGCTGCGTGACTTCGGGCTCGATGACTTCTACCTGGAGCTCTCCACGCGCGACGAGGACTCGGAGAAGTTCATCGGCAGCGCCGAGCAGTGGGCCGAGGCCACAGCGGTGCTCGAGGAGGTCGCCCAGGAGACCGGACTGGAACTCGTCCCCGATCCCGGCGGCGCCGCCTACTACGGACCCAAGATCTCGGTGCAGGCACGCGACGCCATCGGCCGCACCTGGCAGATGTCCACCGTGCAGTACGACTTCAACCAGCCTGCTCGCTTTGGACTTGAATACCAGGCCGCCGACGGCAGCCGTCAGGAGCCGGTGATGATCCACGCGGCGAAGTTCGGCTCCATCGAACGCTTCCTCGGCGTGCTGACCGAGCACTACGCCGGGGCCTTCCCGGTCTGGCTCTCCCCGGTCCAGGTGCGGGCGGTGCCCGTGGCCGAACCGTTCAACGACTACCTCGCCGGGGTCGTGGCGAAGCTGCGGGCCGCGGGAGTGCGCGCCGAGCTCGAGGACAGCAGCGACCGCTTCCCGAAGAAGATCCGCACAGCCTCCAAGGACAAGATTCCCTTCGTGCTCATCGCGGGGGGTGACGACGTCGACGCCGGCGCCGTCTCCTTCCGTCTGCGCGACGGAAGTCAGGACAACCAGGTCCCGGTGGACGAGGCCGTGGCCCGGATCCTCGCCGCGATCGAATCCAAGGAAGGCTGAGCCGCTGTGGGGTCTGCCGACGAATTCGAACTGGCCGGCGTCCCTGACGCCTTCCAGCGGCTGTGGACCCCGCACCGCGCGGCCTATCAGCAGCGGGGTCAGGACCAGGTGAGCGGTTCCGCGGACTGCCCGTTCTGTCAGGGCCCGGGGCGCACCGATGAAGCGTCGCTGATCGTGCATCGAGGCCGGAGCTGCTTCGTGCTGCTGAACCTCTACCCCTACAATCCTGGACACCTGATGGTGTGCCCCTACCGCCACGTGCCGGATCTGACGGATCTGGACGCCGAGGAGTCCCAGGAGTTCATCGCGCTGACCCAGCAGGCCATGACGGTGCTGCGTCGCGCGGCGAACCCCGGGGGATTCAACCTGGGCATCAACCAGGGAAAGGTCGGAGGGGCCGGGATCGCGGCCCATCTGCACCAGCACGTGATCCCACGCTGGAGCGGGGACACGAACTTCATGCCGATCATCGCGCAGACCAAGAACCTCTCACAGACACTTGCAGAGACCCGCGACGTGGTCGCAGCGGCCTGGGACGAGTCGAGCTGATGCTCAACCGCCACGCCCGCGCCTTCTTCAGTGCGCTGTTCACCCCCATCGCCAAGGTCCTGCTGGGGATCGGGATGACGCCCAACATGGTGACCGTCATCGGGACGGTCGGGGTGTCTCTGGGCGCCCTGGTCCTCTACCCGATGGGGGAGCTGTTCTGGGGCACGGTGTTCATCACGATCTTCGTCTTCTCCGACCTCATCGACGGGCTCATGGCGCGGCTGAGCGGACAGGGCTCCCCGCTCGGCGGATTCCTGGACTCCTGTCTGGACCGGGTGCAGGACGGGGCGGTGTTCCTGGGGCTGCTCATCTGGTTCTTCACCGGCGGAGAGGACGTCTGGCTGGGCATCGCCGCCGGGCTCTGCCTGCTCACCGGCAATCTGGTCTCCTATGTCCGGGCCAAGGCAGAGTCGCTGGGGTACCGCGCCGATGTCGGGATCGCTGAACGCTCGGAAAGGATGGTGCTGACCCTGGTGTTCACCGGGTTCACCGGGCTGGGGCTGCACCCCGGCGTGCTCCTGGTGGTGCTGGTGCTGCTGGCGCTGGCCTCCGTGGTCACCATCGTCCAGCGTTTCCGCACAGTGATCTCCCAGGCCGCGACCTCCGCCGATTAGGTCCTGCCTCTCCGATAGGCTGGAGGCAAGACCCCAGGGGGCTGCATCCTGCAGTCGCTCCCTGCGACCGAGCTGACGTCATTCCCGAGGAGAACCATGGCCGGCCATTCCAAATGGGCCAACACGAAGCACCGCAAGGCTGCTGTGGACGCCAAGCGCGCCAAGCTCAACGCCCGCTACATCAAGCAGATCGAGGTGGCCGCGCGCAACGGCGGCCCCGACATGGCGGGCAACCCCGGCCTGGATCTCGCCGTGTCCAAGGCGAAGAAGAACTCAGTGCCCAACGACAACATCGACCGCGCGATCAAGCGCGGCGCTGGTCTCACCGGAGACTCGGTGGAGTACGAGGAGATCACCTATGAGGTGCGCGGCCCCCAGGGCTCGGCGCTTCTGGTGGAGTGCCTCACTGACAACCGCAACCGGGCCGCGGCCGAGGTGCGCACCGCAGTGACCCGAGCTGGCGGAACCGTGGCGGACCCCGGCTCGGTGGCGTACATGTTTCAGCGCAAGGGCGCCGTGATGCTCAGCAGCGACGAGCTGGCGGAGGACGATGTGCTGGCCGCCGTGCTGGAGGCCGGGGTCGAAGACGTCATCGAGCACGAGGCCAGCTTCGAGGTGCGCTGCGAGCCGCAGGATCTCCACGCAGTGACCAGGGGACTGGAGGAGGCGGGCATCGAGTACGACAGTGACGAGGTGGAGTTCGTCTCCGAGGTCACCGTGGACCTCGACGTCGACGCCGCCAAGAAGTTCTTCAGGCTCGCTGACGCGCTCGAGGACCTCGAGGATGTGCAGAGCGTGCACAGCAACGCCGATCTCAGCGCCGAGACGCTGGCCGCGCTGGAGGAGGAAGACTGATGCGGGTGGCCCCTTGATCGCCAAGAGCAGGGACAGGTGAGCACGCCCTGATGACTCAGCCCTCTGTGGTCGCCGGCACTGCGGGGACCTCCCGCACCGCGCAGCGCATCCTCGGGGTGGACCCGGGACTGACCCGCTGCGGGTTCGCCGTCGTGGAGATGAACCTCAACCGCACCGGAGAATCGCTGCACGTGGAGGTCACCGGCACCAAGGCGACCCAGGACCTGGCCGAAAGGATCCTGAGCATCCAGCGCGCCGCTGAGGCGCTGCTGGACCGGTTCGCGCCGGACGTGCTGGCCATCGAACGCGTGTTCGCCTCGAACAACGCTCCGACCGTGGTCGCCACCGCGCAGGCCTCCGGAGTCATCATCGCGGCTGCGGCCGCCCGCGGCATTCCCGTGGCCTGGCACACCCCTTCCGAGGTCAAGGCCGCCGTCACCGATGACGGAAACGCCGACAAGCAGGCCGTGGCCCGGATGGTCCAGCGGATCCTGAAGCTTCCCGGGCTGCCGAAGCCGGTGGATGCCACCGACGCCTATGCCGTGGCCATCTGCCACGGCTGGCGCTCCGGGATCGGTGCCCGGTTCAACATGTCGGCGGGCACGCAGACTCACCAGGGCGCCAGCACGGCGCTGCAGCGCGCCCAGCAGGCCGCCGCGGCCAAGGGCGTGGGACGGGGTTCGGGCTCCCGGGGCCTCGGCGGCACGGGCTCCGACCAGCTGACCCCTGCCCAGCGCGCCTGGATGGCCGCAGACAAGCGGGCGCGCTAAAGTGTTCGAATACATGTTCTAATCAGACCAGGGGATCGACCCCCTGGACTGCAACCAGTCGCCGCGCGCGACGGTGAGGTGAGCCATGATCTCTTCCATCCGGGGCGACGTGCTCCACGTCGGCACCGACCACGCCGTCGTCGAGGTCTCCGGGTTCGGACTGCATGTCTCCGCGACCCCGCGCACCCTCGCCGAACTGCACCACGGCACCGAGGCGCGGCTGCACACGAGCTTCGTGCCCAGGCAGGATGACGCCCCGCTGCTCTTCGGCTTCTCCGAACGTGCAGAACGGGTCATCTTCACGACGCTGGTCTCCATCTCCGGGATCGGCCCACGCATGGCCCTCGCCGTCCTCGCCGTGCACACCCCCACAGAGGTGCATCAGGCCATCGCGGACTCGGACACCGCTGCCTTCACCAGGGTGCCCGGCATCGGCAAGAAGACCGCACAGCGGATCCTGCTCGAGCTCGCGGGCAAGCTGGTCATCGATCAGCCGACGGCGGCGGAGTCAGCCGTGACTCCCGTCGCCGAGCCGGAGGTCGCCGTCCAGGTCCGCGAGGCGCTGATCTCACTGGGGTGGATCGAGAGGGATGCCAGGGCCGCCGTCGAGAAGCTTCTCGTCGCCGAGCCCGAGCTGGTCCAGGCCGATGTCTCCACCGTGCTGCGCCAGGCGCTGCGCAGCCTCGGAGGGGCCCGATGAGCGCAGAAGGCCCCCGGGAGCTTCTCGGCAGCTCCTCGATGACCGAGGAGCGCGCCATGGAGGCTGCGCTGCGTCCCAAGGCGCTCAGTGACTTCGTGGGGCAGCAGACGGTGCGCCGGCAGCTCTCACTGGTGCTCGAGTCCTCACGCATGCGCGGCACGACCTCCGACCACGTGCTGCTCTCCGGGCCCCCGGGCCTGGGCAAGACCACGCTGGCGATGATCATCGCCGCCGAGATGAGCGCCGCGCTGCGGATCAGCTCTGGCCCGGCGATCCAGCATGCCGGGGATCTGGCCGCGATCCTGTCCTCCCTGACCGAGGGAGAGGTGCTCTTCGTCGATGAGATCCACCGGATGTCACGTCCTGCGGAGGAGCTGCTCTACATGGCCATGGAGGACTTCCGGGTCGACGTGATCGTGGGCAAGGGCGCCGGAGCAACCTCCATCCCGCTGGAGCTGCCACCCTTCACCCTGGTGGGTGCGACCACCAGGGCTGGACTGCTTCCGGGGCCGCTGCGGGACCGCTTCGGCTTCACCGGTCATCTTGAGTTCTACAGCGAGGCGGAGCTCGAGCTGGTGCTCCGCAGATCCTCGATGATGCTGGACATGAATGTGGCCTCCGCCGGCTTCGCCGAGATCGCCTCGCGCTCCCGCGGGACCCCGCGCATCGCCAACCGGCTGCTGCGCCGGGTTCGGGACTGGGCGCTGGTCCACGGGGTGCACGAGGTCGATCGTTCCACCGCCGCGGCGGCCCTGGAGATGTATGAGGTCGATGAACGCGGCCTGGACCGACTGGACCGGTCCGTGCTGGAGGCGCTGTGCCTGAAGTTCAAGGGCGGCCCGGTGGGCCTCTCCACCCTGGCCGTGCTCGTGGGGGAGGAGACCGAGACGGTGGAGACGGTCGCGGAGCCCTACCTGGTGCGCGAGGGCCTGCTCGCGCGCACCCCGCGCGGACGCGTGGCCACCGATGATGCCTGGCGGCACCTGGGACTCACTCCGCCCGAGCGTCACCCTGATAGTCTGTCGGGTTGAATGACCGGCCAGGTTACGCAGCTTCTGCCTCGTAGACCTGGTGAGACCATCCCGCGACGAGAGATTGGCCCGATCCGTGAACGCTTCCCCCCAAGACGCCCAGGTCCTCGCAGCCGAAGGTGGCGGCGCCACCGCGGGCTTTGATCCGTTCCTGCTGATCATGATCGCGATCCTGGTGATCTTCATGTTCCTGACCTTCCGCCGCGGCAAGAAGCTCCGCGACGAGCAGTCGAAGGCGCGCGGCGGCGCCGTGGTCGGTGCCCAGGTCGTCACCGCAGGAGGAATGGTCGGCACCGTGGTCTCTCGTGATGAGGAGGCCCAGCGGGTCACACTGGAGTTCAGCTCCGGGGACCGGGTGGACTTCCTGGTCGGCGCGATCCAGCAGGTGGTTGAACCCGCCGCCAGCACCGAGGACTGATCCGCACTCGATGGCGACACGCACCCCCGCCGCGCATGCTCGCGGCGTTCTGATCGGCCTGCTCGTGCTGCTCCTGGGCATGGGCGGGCTTCTGGCCTATGCGGTCCAGGACGGACGCGCCCAATGGGCTCCGCTGTTGGCGCTGGACCTCGAAGGCGGCACGCAGATGGTCCTCTCCCCGCAGGTCGACGGGGAGGAGGAGATCGACTCCGAGCAGCTGGAACAGGCCGTGGAGGTCATCCGTCAGCGCGTGGACGGCTCAGGCGTGACGGAGTCCGAGATCGCCACCCAGGGCGCGGAGAACGTGGTCGTCGGCATGCCCGGCGTTCCCGACGCCGAGACCCGCGAGCTGATCCAGGCCTCCGCCGATATGGAGTTCCGTCCGGTCATCCAGGTGGAGCAGGACATGGAGTTCATGGAGAGCCTGCTCGCCGAGGCGGAGGACCTCTCCGAGGAGGACGCCGAAGCGCTCGAGGAAGAGCTCGGCGCGACCGAGGACGAGGAGCCCGCAGAGCCCGAGGACTTCGAGGAGCCCACAGCGGAGCCCGAGAACGGCTCTGATCCCAACTGGGTGACCCCGGAGCTCGCCGCTGAGTTCGCGAACTTTGAATGCAGCCGCGAGATCAGCTTCGAAGATCGCGCCGCGAACTCCGGGGATGAGCCGCTGATCTCCTGCGACCCCGAGACCGGCATGAAGTACCTGCTCGGACCGGTGGAGGTCCCCGGCACGAACATCTCCGACTCCAGCTTCGGGATGGAACAGTCTCCCGGAGGCCAGTCCACCGGACGCTGGGCCGTGACCATCAACTTCGATGCCGAAGGCACTGCGGCCTTCAGCGACACCACCAGTCGGCTGCTGAATCTGGAGGCTCCGCGCAACCAGTTCGCCATCATGCTCGACGGTCAGGTCATCTCGGCCCCGACCACGCAGGCCGCGATCGTGGATGGCCGTCCGCAGATCACCGGTGACTTCACCGAGGAGGAGGCCCGCGGACTCTCCGAACAGCTGCGCTATGGCTCCTTGCCGATCAGCTTCGAGATCGAGTCCGAGCAGCAGATCTCAGCCACCCTGGGCGATGAACAGCTGCGCCTGGGTCTCCTGGCAGGGATCATCGGCCTGGTGCTCGTGGCCGGATACGCGCTCTTCCAGTACCGCGCGCTGGGCCTGGTCACCATAACCTCCCTGGTGGTGGCCGGAGTCATGACCTGGTGGGCCATCGCGCTGCTCGGCTGGAGCGACGGGTATCGCCTGTCTCTGGCCGGCATCGCCGGGCTGATCGTGTCCATCGGCCTCACAGCAGACTCCTTCATCGTGTATTTCGAGCGAGTCAAGGACGAGCTGCGGGAGGGCCGTTCCCTGCCCGGCGCCGTCGAAGCCGGCTGGGCCCGTGCCCGACGCACCATTCTGGCCTCCAAGGCGGTGAACGTGATCGCCGCCGTCGTGCTCTACCTGGTGGCTGTGGGCAACGTGCGCGGCTTCGCGTTCACGCTGGGCCTGACCGCCGTCATCGACGTGATCCTGGTCTTCCTGTTCACGCATCCGCTCATGCAGCTGATCGCCCGGAAGAGGTTCTTCGCCGCAGGCAGGCCGTTCTCCGGGCTCTCGGAGAAGGAGCTCGGCGTCGACGTCCTCTACCGCGGCTCGAGACGGTACGCGCGCCCCACGCCGGGCACAGAGCAGGACGGCGAGGTCGAGTCACAGTCTCCAGCCGGCGCAGCGCCCGTGGGCAGCGCCTCCTCGAGCACTCCGACCAGTTCTCCGCTGCGCCGCTCCGCATGGACTCCTGAGGACGCCCGTGAAGATCGGGTCCGGGACGTTCCGGAGATCTCGGATCAGGAGTGGGCCCAGATGACCATCGCCGAACGCCGCAGAGCGCGCGCAGCCGCGACCACGCACCGGCCTGACGCCGGTGAGATCGAGGAGGAGCGCTGATGGCGGCAAACTTCGCCAAAGCAGGCAACCAGCTCTACACCGGTGAGCGGTCCTACCCGTTCATCCAGAAGTCCAATCTCTGGTTCATCCTCGCCGGGATCCTGGTGCTCGCCTCGATCGCGGTGCCGTTCTTCCGAGGTGGCTTCAACCTGGGCATCGAGTTCACCGGCGGCTCGGAGTTCACCATCTCGCAGACCGAGAACACCGACATCGGCATCGGCCAGGACGCCGTGGAGGAGGTCTCCGGCCAGGACGCGATCGTCACCAATGTCGCGCCCAACACCGTGCGCGTGCAGACCGAGGAGCTCAGCGACACCGAGACCCTCGAGGTCGCAGACGCCCTCGAACAGGGCTACGGCGTGGCGGGCGAGCAGGTCAGCTCCACCTTCATCGGCCCCGTCTGGGGCGAGCAGATCTCCCAGCAGATGCTGCTGGGGCTGGTGATCTTCGTCGTCCTGGTGGCGCTGTACATGGCCTTCTACTTCCGAACCTGGACCATGTCGCTCGCCGCGATGCTGGGCCTGGGCTTTGTGGTCATCACCACTGTCGGGATCTACGCCGCCACCGGGTTCGAAGTGACCCCCAGCGCGATCATCGGCTTCCTGACCATCCTCTCCTACGCGCTCTACGACACCATGGTCGTCTTCGACAAGATCCGCGAGAACGTGGACGGACTGCGCGGACAGAAGGATCAGACGTTCACCGAACGGGTGAACCTGGCCGTCAACCAGACCCTGGTGCGCTCGATCAACACCTCGGTGGTGGGCATCCTGCCGGTGGGATCGATCCTGTTCATCGGTTCGCTGCTGCTCGGCGCGGGCACGCTGCGAGACATCTCGCTCTCGCTGTTCGTCGGCATCATCGTGGGCACGCTGGCCACCGTCTTCATCCAGGCGCCGCTGTACGCGCGGATGCGACGCAATGATGCAGACATCAGGGCCCACACTGCGGAGGTGCTCTCCCTGCGCGAGCAGCGCGGTGTCCACGCCGTCACCGCCTCTGGGACAGCGCTGGATGCGGCCGGGCGACCCGCCGCCTTTCCGCCGCTTCCCGAGGAGGAGTCCGAGGAGGACCTCGACCAGGAGGAGGACTACCAGGTCATCATCCAGGCCCCTCACGAGCACTGAGTCTCGGCGGGACCTGGAATGGGGCTAGAATTGCCGACACGCCGTCTTCGGCATCCCGACTCCGCTCTAGGGAAAGCAGGTCCGCACTGGTGAACGAGGATCGCCCGGCTCCAGAGGGCACCACGCAGCTCGCGGCAGCGAGTGCAGCCTCACCGCCCGTGGTCAGAAGAGCGCGCGCCGTCGGCGTGGTCAGTGACGAGACGTCCTCCTCGCCGCTGCTCGAGCCGCTGCTGCGCGCCATGCGGGCCAACGACTCCCAGCAGGACTTCCCCCTGGTGGAGCGCGCCTTCGCGGCCGCCAATCATCACCACAGGGACCAGAAGCGCAAGAGCGGCGATCCCTACATCACGCATCCGGTGGCGGTGGCCACCATTCTGGCCGAACTGGGACTGACTGGCTCCACCCTGGCTGCGGCGCTGCTGCATGACACGGTGGAGGACACCTCCTACTCCCTGGAGCAGCTCACCGAGGAGTTCGGCGACGAGATCGCGCTGCTGGTCGACGGAGTCACGAAGCTGGACAAGCTCAAGTTCGGAGACGCCGCCCAGGCAGAGACCGTGCGCAAGATGGTGCTGGCGATGGCCAAGGACATCCGCGTGCTGATGATCAAGCTGGCAGACCGGCTCCACAATGCGCGCACCTGGCGCTATGTCGCGGCCGAGTCGAGCGCGCGCAAGGCCAAGGAGACGCTGGAGATCTTCTCCCCGCTGGCCCACCGGCTCGGGATGAACACGATCAAATGGGAGCTGGAGGACCTCTCCTTCGCAGCGCTCTATCCCAAGGTCTACGAGGAGATCGTGCGCCTGGTGGGGGATCGGACCCCGCAGCGGGAGAAGTTCCTCTCCCAGGTCCGGGAGACCATCGCCGATGACCTCAACGAGGCCAGCATCTCCGCGACCATCACCGGCAGGCCCAAGCACTACTACTCGATCTACCAGAAGATGATCGTGCGCGGGAAAGAGTTCGACGACATCCACGACCTCATGGGCGTGCGGGTCCTGGTGGACACGATCCGCGACTGCTACGCGGTGCTGGGGGCCCTGCACGCGCGGTGGAATCCGCTGCCCGGGCGGTTCAAGGACTACATCGCCATGCCGAAATACAACATGTACCAGTCGCTGCACACGACCGTGCTCGGGCCTGCGGGCAAGCCGGTGGAGATCCAGATCCGCACCCATGAGATGCACCGGCGAGCCGAGTATGGCGTCGCCGCGCACTGGAAGTACAAGCAGGACATCTCCGTGCCGCATGCCGCCTCCGAGCCTCCGGTCGGCGGTTCGCTGGCTGGAACCGCCACCCAGCAGTCCCAGGCCACCGAGGACATCGGCTGGCTGCGCTCTCTGGTGGACTGGCAGTCCGAGACGAAGGATCCGGACGAGTTCCTGGATTCGCTTCGGTATGAGATCAATGCCAAAGAGGTCTTCGTCTACACGCCCAAGGGCGAGGTCATGTCGCTGCCGGCAGGCTCCACCCCGGTGGACTTCGCCTACGCCATCCACACCGATGTCGGGCACAAGACGATCGGCGCCCGGGTCAACGGCAAGCTGGTGCCGCTGAACTCGGAGCTCCAGCACGGTGACTGGGTGGAGATCTTCACCTCCAAGTCGGAGACGGCGGGGCCGAGCAACGACTGGCTCCAGTTCATCAAGAGCGCCCGGGCGCGGAACAAGATCCGGCACTGGTTCTCCAAGGAGCGTCGCGAGGAGTCCATCGAGCGCGGCAAGGAGAGCCTGACCAAGGCCATCCGGAAGTCCCAGCTTCCGCTGCAGAAGGTGATGAACCCCGAGGTCCTCGACACGGTGGCCAAGCAGCTGCACTACACCGAGGTTGCGGGCCTCTACGCCGGAGTGGGCGAGGACCATGTCTCCACCCAGAACGTGATCGAGCATCTCATCGCCCTCTTCGAGCCGGAGGAGGAGGAGTCCGAGGAGCATGACACGACTCCGATCACCTCCCCGGTGACCCCGGCGAATCAGTACTCCGACGCCGGAGTGATCGTCAAGGGCGCCGGCAACGTGCTGGTGAAGCTCGCCCGCTGCTGCACGCCGGTGCCGCCCGATGAGATCGAAGGCTTTGTCACCCGCGGGCAGGGCGTCTCGGTCCACCGCGGTGACTGCCGCAATGTCGAACAGCTCCGTGACCAGCCCGGACGACTGGTGGAGGTGGAATGGGCGCCGACGAAGTCCTCGGTGTTCCTCGTCGAGATCCAGGTGGAGGCGCTGGACCGCAAGTCGCTGCTCTCCGACGTGACACGGATCCTGGCGGAATCCCAGGTGAACATCCTCTCAGCGAGCGTGCAGACCTCCCGTGATCGGGTGGCGCTCTCCCGGTTCTCCTTCGAGATGGGCGATCCGCGGTACCTGAACCACGTGCTGAACTCGGTGCGCCGCATCGATGGGGTCTACGACGTCTACCGCACCGTGGGAAAGCGCCGCGAGCACTGATCCGACACCGGCACTGACCTCCAACCGGCACTGACCTCCAACCAGCACTGACGTCCGACCAGCACTGCCCGGCGGCTCAGCCTTCGGCGCCGAAGACGCGGGCCTGCAGCAGAGCCGCGATGCGCGTCCCCCGGGCCTGCATGGAGCTGCGGCTGCGCAGCTGGGAGCAGATCTGCGCGCGCAGCGCCTCGGGCTCGATCGCTCCGGGACTCGCCGCGGCGAGCCGACGGATCAGCTCCCAGCGGTGGGCAGAGTCGGTGAAGGCCGGCTCGCAGTGCGACTGCCCCGGGTGCTCCGGTGCGGGCTGGCCGGGCTCGGGCGGCGCAGGCGGCAGGTCCAGGGGTCGCCTGCTGCCCGCCGTGCCCAGGCCCAGGAAGATGTCGGCCGCGGTGCGCAGCTCGGCCGTGACGGGCACCTCATGGAACCGGATCACCTCGGAGGGCTGAAGCTGGACCTGGTGAACCTGCCAGCTGGTTGCCGCCGCCGTCGTGCGTCTGAAGATGTCTTCCGTGATGACGGTGATCTTCCCCGGCCTGACCGAACCGCCCAGATGGACCCAGGCGGCTGTCTCCCCGCAGAGCACCGCCTGGGCGCGCAGCCCTTCGGAGAGCAGCTCCCGGCATCCCAGGGCACGCAGTCCGGGCGAGTCGGGAAGGTTCACACAGGCGTAGACATCGCCGATCACCGCACGCACCACAGCCTCGTGCACGAGCACCTGCAGCTCGGCCGCGGTGAACTGCGGGCCGGGGCGGTAGAGTCCCTCCGGCAGCGTCCGCCCGGCTGATGTTCCCATGAGAGAAGCATCTCCGGTCCGAGGCCGCGGCGCCTCCGCGAGGAAGCGGCTGTGGACAGGAGAGCGTCCCGAGGATCATCAGTCGGCGGCTGTGGAGAGCTCGCGTGAGCCGAGGGGCTGGTGAGCCGGTGGACGGGCCGGTGGAGGAGGCGGTCAGGTCAGGCGGGGGAGACCGGGGCCCCGGGTTCACGGCCCCAGGCCTGCCGCAGGTCCAGGGCGTGGGCGAGGATCTCCACAGCGGCGGCCTGGTCTATACGATCGCGCTGGTCGCGGGAGGCGACTCCGGAGGCTCGCATCTTCTCGGCGGCGGACACGGTCGAGAGCCGCTCGTCGACGAGGTAGATCTCTGCGGCGAGCTGCTCCTCGTCCAGCATCTGGGCCAGCTTCCGGGCATAGTCCCGTGCCTTCTGCGTGGAGAGCGTCTCGGCACCCGAGAGGGACAGCGGCAGTCCCACGTAGAGCGCGCGGACGTCTCGGTCGCGCACGATCTTGAGCAGCATCTTCAGATCTGAGGCCCGGTTGTGGTCACGACGCAGCGTCATCACCGGGGTCGCGATCAGGGCATCCGGGTCCGAGGCCGCCAGTCCGACCCTTGCCTCTCCGACGTCGACCCCGAGCCGCACGCCTGCCCGCGGTGCCGGGGTGCGGAGGTGCTCCGTGGACGTGGCGGCAGGGTCGGGGGCGCGTTCAGACGGCTGCTCAGCCACGCTGGGTGACCGCCGTGACGACGTCGTCCAGTGCGGTCGCGATCTTGGTCGCGTCCGCTCCGCCGCCCTGAGCGAGATCCGGCTTGCCGCCTCCGCCTCCGCCGAGCACGCTGCAGGCGAGCTTGACCAGCTCCCCGGCAGAGACGTGCTGCGCGCGGGCGGACTCGGTGGTTGCCACCACGATGACGGGACGTCCTTTGGCGACGCCGGCCACAGCAGCCACAGCCGGGCGCGAGCCGAACCGCCCCCGAAGATCCAGGGCCAGCGCACGGAGGTCATCGGCACCGGTCACGGTCCCGGCATCATGGGCGAGGACATCGATCCCGCCTGCGTCGACCGTCTGCGAGAGCAGCTCTGAAGCCTTCGCTCGGAGCTGGGCGCTGCGGAGCTTCTCAAGCTCCCGCTCGGTGTCCTTGAGCTTGGCCAGCGTGGCGGCGATGCGGTCTGGGACCTGGTCGGCGGGGACCTTGAGCATCTCGGTGAGCTGATTCACCAGGGTGCGCTCCGCGGCGAAGTGGTTGAAGGCATCGAGACCGACCAGGGCCTCGACGCGGCGATTCCCCGAACCCACCGAGGCCTCCGACATGAGGGCCAGTGTGCCGATCTCCGCCGTGGCATCGACATGCGTGCCCCCACAGAGCTCGCGGGACCAGGCGCCGTTGATCTCCACCATGCGGACCTCCTCGCCGTACTTCTCGCCGAAGAGCATCATGGCGCCCAGGGCCTGCGCCTCCTCGAGGCTGGTCACCCTGGTCAGCACCTCGTAGTTGTCCCGTATCGCGAGGTTCGCGGCCTCCTCCAGCTCCTGGCGGGCCCCGGTGCTCATGGCCTCCTCGGCGGTGAAGTCGAAGCGAAGGTAGCCCTCCTTGTTGAAGGAGCCGGCCTGAACCGCCTCGGGGCCCAGAACGTCGTGCAGCGCCGCGTGGATGAGATGGGTGCCGGAATGGGCCTTCTGGGCGTCGAGACGGCGGCGCACATCGATGGCGCCCAGCGCCGGTGCACCCGCAGGAACCTCGCCGGCGAGGACGCGGGCACGGTGCACCGAGAGTCCCTTGATGGGGGACTGGACGTCGAGCACCTCGAGCTCGAAGCCGTCACCGGTGATGCGTCCGGTGTCCGGCGCCTGCCCCCCGGCCTCGGCGTAGAAGGGCGTGGCGTCGAGGACCAGCTCGACGTCCTCGCCGACGGCGGCGCTGCGCCGTGACTCGCCGTTGACCAACAGTCCGCGGATCCGTGACTCAGTGGTGTGTTCGGTGTACCCGGTGAAGCGGGTGGGGGAGTCTGCGCGGAGCTCCTGGTAGAGCTGGGTGTCGGCATGCCCGGACTTCTTGCCCTTGGCATCCGCACGGGCTCGTTCGCGCTGCTCGGTCATGAGTTCACGGAAGCTCGCCTCGTCCACGCGGACGCCGGCCTCGGCGGCCATCTCCAGGGTCAGGTCGATCGGGAAGCCATAGGTGTCGTGCAGCGCGAAGGCGTCGGCGCCGGTGACGGCGGCCCCCGCCGTCTGCGCCGAGGACACTGCGGAGGTCAGCTTGGCGGTGCCGGCGGAGATGGTCCGCAGGAAGGCCTGCTCCTCCTTGACCGCTGTGTCGTGGATCTTGCTGTAGTTTGTCTCGACCTCGGGGTAGACGCCCTTCATCGCGTTCTTGGACACGGTGACCAGCTCACCGAAGACCGGCTCCTCGACGCCCATCAGGCGCATGGCCAGGATGACTCGGCGGATGAGCCGGCGCAGCACGAAGCCGCCGCCCTCGTTGGAAGGACGAACTCCGTCGGAGATGAGCATCAGCGAGCTGCGCACATGGTCAGCGATCATGCGAAGGCGCACGTCATTGGCATGGCGGGGGTCGGCAGGATCCTCGGTGGAGGTGTAGCTGATCCCGGCAAGGGTCGCTGCGCGGTCCAGCACCGGGCGGACCTGGTCGGTCTCGTACATGTTCTCCACGCCCTGGAGGACCATGGCGAGCCGTTCGAGTCCCAGGCCGGTGTCGATGTTCTTGCTCTGCAGCGGGCCGGCGACTTCAAACTCCGTCTTGGAGTGCACGGCGGAGAGCCGGTACTGCATGAAGACCAGATTCCAGATCTCCACGTACCGCGTCTCGTCAGCGGCCGGGCCGCCCTCGATCCCGTAGGCGGGACCGCGGTCGTAGTAGATCTCTGAGCAGGGACCGCCGGGGCCGGGCTGACCGGTGTTCCAGTAGTTGTCCTCGGGGCCGAACCGCTGGATCCGCGTCTCGGGGATGCCCACCTGGTCGCGCCAGATGGCGTAGGCCTCGTCGTCGTCCTGATACACGGTGACCCAGAGCCGCTCAGGATCCAGCCCATAGCCGCGCAGGCCCGTCTGGGCGTCGCCCTGGACGGGGTTCGTCAGCAGCTCCCAGGCCATGGGGATGGCCGTCTCCTTGAAGTAGTCGCCGAAGGAGAAGTTGCCGCACATCTGGAAGAACGTCCCGTGGCGGGCCGTCTTGCCGACCTCTTCGATGTCTGCGGTGCGGATGCACTTCTGCACCGAGACGGCGCGGGAGTACGGCGGGTTCTCGGTGCCCATGAAGTACGGGATGAACGGCACCATCCCGGCGATGGTGAACAGCACCGAGGGGTCCGGTGAGATCAGCGATGCTGAAGGGACGCGCTCATGTCCCTTGGCGGCGAAGTAGTCGTACCACGTCCGGGCGATGTCCTCGGTCTTCATGAGTTTCTGAGATCCTCCTGCTGATGGTCGCTGCGAGTCGGCCGCCCTGGTGTCGTGACCTGGGTGGATCTGCGCCGGGACCAGCTTAGTTGAAACACAGAGCCCGCTGCGGTCTCCGATGTGGAGGGCAGCGGGCTCTGGGGTTTCAGAACGTGATGTTCTGAGTGATCAGCGGACGATCAGCGTGCGTAGTACTCGACCACGAGCTGCTCTTCACAGGTGATCGGAACCTCTTCACGCTTGGGCTTGCGGGACAGAGTCGCCTGCAGCTTCTCGATCTCGACGGTGAGGTAGCCGGGAACCGTGGGGAGCGCGTCCTGGTGGGTGCCTGCGGCGGCCACCTGGAAAGGCTCGAAGCCCTCGGAACGCTCATGCACCTGGATCATCTGGCCGGGCTTCACGCGGAAGGACGGACGGTCCACGCGCTTGCCGTTGACCATGATGTGGCGGTGCACGACGAACTGGCGGGCCTGGGCGATGGTGCGGGCGAAGCCCGAGCGCAGAACCAGGGCGTCCAGGCGGGACTCGAGGAGCTCGATGAGGTTCTCACCGGTCAGGCCCTCGTGCATGCGCTTGGCCTCTTCGTAGTAGCGCGTCATCTGCGCCTCACGGATGCCGTACTGGGCGCGGAGACGCTGCTTCTCCTTCAGGCGCACCGCGTAGTCGGAATCCTGGCGACGGCGCGTACGGCCGTGCTGGCCGGGGCCGTAGGGGCGGCGATCCAGGTACTTCTGGGCCTTGGGGGTCAGCGCGATGCCAAGGGCCCGCGAGGCCTTCACAGTACGACGACTGCGCAATGGTGATGTGGGCATTGAATGCCTTCCTGTCTTGTCGGCGATTGATGTTTAACCCTGATCGCGACAGACGATCAGGCACCTGGCCTCCGGGATCCCAGAACCGGAGAGCGTGAGCTGCCGAGAACTCACTTCACTGCGACGTCGCGCCGGCACACAGCTGCCCCACCGATGTTCTGGAGGGGGCCGAGTGCAGGATCTTGGCTTGATGCGCGATGCCTGCCAGACAGCACAACAGCCTAGCATCGGGGACGACAGAACCCCAATCATCGCGGGGACGATCGGGGTTCTGGAGTGCGACGCGGTGCGGCCGGTTCAGCCGCGCAGGGCCTTGCGATCCGGGCGCGTGCGGTAGGGATCCACACCCTTGGGGATCGGTGGGCGAGAGATCGGCAGGGCGGCGAGGCGCTGCTCCACTGCACTGACCTCGTGCTTGTTCAGCTTCTTGTCCAGCTTCTTGATCGCCTTGCTCAGCTTCTGCAGAGGCACCTGCTGCTCTCCCCGTCCGGCCTGGATGACGTGGATCGGCACGCCGGTGTCGCGCAGGATCGGGCTGAAGCGCTTGCGCGTCTTCTGCACAAGCTTGCTCACGCGCTGCGAGGGCCCTTCGGTGACCAGGATCAGTCCCGGCCTGCCGACGACGCGGAAGATCGCGTCCTGGGTCTTGGGATCCATCGCCACGGGCTCTTCGGTGACGATCCACCCGCGCTTGAGCGTGCTCAGGGCTGCGGCCGCCGCGCCGGGACGTCCCTCGATCCGGGAGAAGGCGGCCTTCTCCGCGCGCCGGTTCATCACGATCATGGCGGCCAGCAGAGCCAGCGGCAGCCCGATGAGCAGGCCGGTGATCCAGTTCAGCAGGAGGCCGAAGATTGCGAAGGCGACACCGAGGGTGACGAAGAAGGCCAGGGCCATCCACCACCCGATGTTCGGGTCGTAGGAGCGGGTCATCGTGAAGACCTGCTTGATCCTGGCGAAGAAGCCGTCCTGCTTATTGGCCTTCTTGCGCGCCTTGCGGTCGCGCTGCTCGGCCTTCTGCTGGGCCTTCAGGTTCTTGAGCGCGGTCTTGGCCTCTGCCTTGGAGGAGACCGGGGGAGGAGTGGTGTCAGCTGGTGCCATAGTGAGGCAAGTCTACCGCAGGCTCAGAAGCCGGCAGCGACGAGCGTGGAGGCCTCCTGCTTGGTCGCGCCCGACGGTTCGATGTGCGCCAGGGCGGCGGGGATCTCCCAGCCCTTCCGCTGCATCGCCTTCGCCCAGAGCGAGCCGGCGCGGTAGGAGGAGCGGACCAGCGGACCCGACATCACGCCGAGGAACCCGATCTCCTCTGCCTCCTGGGAGATGTCCAGGAACTCCTGTGGCTTGACCCAGCGATCCACGGGCAGGTGCCGCGGAGTCGGGCGGAGGTACTGAGTGATCGTGAGCAGGTCACAGCCGGCGTCATGCAGGTCGCGCAGCGCCTCGGAGACCTCCTCGCGGGTCTCACCCATGCCGAGGATGAGATTGGACTTGGTGATCATGCCGTGAGCACGGCCCTGGGTGAGCACGTCCAGTGATCTCTCGTATCTGAATGCCGGGCGGATGCGCCGGAAGATGCGGGGCACCGTTTCGACGTTGTGCGCGAAGACCTCGGGTGCGGCCGCACAGATTCCGGCGATGTTCTCCTCGCGTCCAGAGAAATCTGGGATGAGGATCTCCACACCGGTGCCGGGATTGAGCTCATGGATCTTGCGGATGGTCTCGGCGTAGAGCCACACTCCCTCATCGGGCAGATCATCGCGGGCCACGCCGGTGACCGTGGCGTAGCGCAGCTGCATCTCCTGCACCGACTGCGCGACCTGCAGAGGCTCCGACTCGTCGACGGCGGGCGGCCGCCCGGTGTCGATCTCACAGAAGTCACAGCGGCGGGTGCAGGCGGATCCGCCGATGAGGAACGTGGCCTCCCGGTCCTCCCAGCACTCGAAGATGTTGGGGCAGCCAGCCTCCTCGCAGACCGTGTGCAGGCCCTTCTCTCCGACCCGCTTCTTCATCTCGGCGAACTCGGCACCCATCTTGACCTTGGTGCGCATCCACTCAGGCTTGCGCTCCACGGGAATGGAGGCGTTGCGTGCTTCGACGCGCAGCATGCGTCGACCTTCAGGTGCCACAGTCACTGTGGAGCTCCTTCTGTTGTTCGGGGGATGTCGCAGGCGCGCCGAAGGTCACCGGAGTCGGCGGATTCGGGCAGGTCGTCGTCTCTTCTGATCAGCGGCGGAAGCACCCGTTCGAGCCGCGAGGCCACCTGTTCGGAGACCTCTTCCGGAGTGACCCGGCGCCCGATCTCGGCGCTGATGCTGGTGGTGCCGGCGTCGTCGATGCCGCAGGGGATGATGTTCGTGAAGGGAGTGAGGTCGTTGGAGCAGTTCAGCGCGAATCCATGCATGGTGACGGAGCGGTGCACGCGGAGCCCGATGGCCGCGATCTTCCGGTCCCGTCCCTCGTCGGTCAGCCAGACTCCGGAGCGTCCCTCCACCTGAACCGCCCTGATGCCGTAGTCCTCTGCCAGCAGGCTGATCAGCATCTTCTCCAGGACGCAGACATAGTCCCGGACCAGCGAGGGGTCGCGCAGGTGGAGGATCGGATAGCCGACCAGCTGTCCGCGTCCGTGCCAGGTGATCTTGCCGCCGCGGTCGACGTCGAGCACTTCGGTGCCGTCCCTGGGCCGGTCCTGGGGCTCGGTCCGCCGTCCCGCGGTGTAGACGTCGGCATGCTCCAGCAGCAGCACGGTCGAGGGCTCCGAGCCCTCCAGCACCGCGGCGTGCAGCCGGCGCTGGACGGCGTAGGTCTCGGCGTAGTCGAGAAGCTGGGGATCGAACCCCAGCCGCGTGAATGCGAGCTCCATGGCACCAGCCTAGACCCTGGACTGCGGACGGGGTGGACTGCGTCGGCTCTGCGTCTGTGGATAACTTCTGGAAGGTCCCGGTGGGTCGGTCACAATGGCTCCCATGCAGGGCGATGCGACGACGGTGACGGAACTCGATGATCCCGGTGATGATCCCGGTGATGACCGCGGTGGTGATCGCGATGAGGCGCTGATCGTGGGGCGTCGTTCCCAGAGCCCCCGGGCCTCTGGCATCAGGATCGAACGGCTGCTCGGGGTGGGCGGCACGTGTGCCGTGTGGCTGGGCACTCGCACCGGCGCCGAGGAACCGGACTGGGACCTCGTGGACGTTCCTCCGCCCGGCGAGTTCGCCCTGAAGATCCCGCTCGCCTCCGCTGACCGGTCGCACTGTGCGGACGCGGCAGCGGCGGAGCTGCAGGCGCTGCATGCGCTGCGCCACGAGCACCTGGTGCGAGCCTACGGAACAGTTCAGACCTCCCACGGTCTCGCGCTTCTCCTCGAGCCCTGCTGCGGCGGTTCCCTGGGATCGGTGCTCAGCCGCGCCGGTCGGCTGGAGATCGGAGAGGTCATCACTGTGCTCACACCGATCGCCACCGCGCTGAGCAGCCTGCACAGGCAGGGTGTCGTCCACGGCGATGTCTCGCCGGGCAACATCCTGCTCGGCCCTGATGGACGGTCTGCGCTGGGCGATCTGGCCGATGCCCAGGCGCTGGGCACAGCCGGCCCCGGCGTCGGAACACCCGGGTTCGCGGCCCCCGAGGCAGCGGACCGGCGCTGGAGGACTCCAGACGGAGGAACGGGCAGGCTGCGGCAGGGCCCGGATGTCCTGGCTCCCGCAGCAGATGTGTATTCCCTGGCAGCTGTTGCCTGGTTCGCGCTCTGCGGCTCGCTGCCGGCTCGTGGGGATCGCAGGGCGCCCCTGCCCAGCCTTCGCCCAGAGACCCCGGACGCGATGGTCCTGCTGCTGGAGTCTGCGCTGCAGGAGGATCCCGCTCTGCGTCCCAGCGCTGAGGACTTCGCCGTGCGGCTCTTCGCCTGTGCCGCCGCGGCGCCCCTGGACCTGACCCCGTACGTGGACGAAGAGGTGGTGCCTGAGCTTCCCACCGCACGAGGCCAGGTGCCGCGCGGTGGACGCCGGATGAGGGCGGGACTCGCGGCGGCGCTGGCGGGGGTGCTGGTGCTTGCGGGCTTCGGCGGGTGGGTCCTCGCCATGGGGCCGGAGAAGGAGGGCGCGGAATCGACGCGCGCCGCGCGGTCCCTGGACGCCGATGATTCCGCGGATCGGACTGAGACGAGTTCTGCGGACCCGCGCGATCTGCTGCGGCTGCGCGACCCGGCCATGGCCGTGCAGGGAATCGCCGAGCTGAGAACCCGCGCACTTACCCATGCTGAGCGCGACCTGGTGCAGCACTACACCGTGGAGGGCTCTCCTGCGGCGGCGGCCGATGAGGCGCTGGTCGGCCGGTTCCGCGACCAGGGGATGCGCTACGCGGGCGAGGCGCTGCAGATCACGGTCCACAGCGCCGACCCCGAACCGGGGTCAGCGCCGTCACAATCCCCTCGCGTCGAGCTGGAGGTCACCGTGCGGGCCACCCCTGCGGGGTCGGCGGCAGCGGACTCTGATGCTGCGGACTCTGATGCTGCGGACTCTGAGGATGCGGAGTCTCAGCAGGTGGTGCTGGCGCTGCAGCGCAGCCGAGGGCAGTGGCTGCTGCACAGCGTGGAGGAGTCTGGGTGACCCCGCCGGGGCCCGGACGCAGAACAGGGCCCGTCCGTCCGGACGAGCCCTGTTCTGCAGAGTCAGCCTCGACTCACCGGAGCGTCATCAGCTCCAGCAGCGCGAATCAGCCTTCAAGGCCCAGCTGGGCCTCGAAGCTGCCGCCTTCGAGGCGAGCCTTCAGCGTCTGCATGAAGCGTCCGGCGTCCGCCCCGTCCACCAGTCGGTGGTCGTAGGTCAAGGACAGGTACATCATGTGTCGGATGCCGATGCTCTCGTTGCCGTCGGAGTCCTCGACGACCATCGGCCGCTTGACGATCGCCCCGGTGCCCAGGATCGCGACCTGAGGCTGGTTGATGATCGGGGTGTCGAACAAGGCCCCCACCGAGCCGAAGTTCGTGATCGTGAACGTGCCGCCGGAGAGCTCTCCGGGACCGATCTTGGACTTTCGCGTCCGGTCGGCCACGTCGACGATCTTCTTGGCCAGTCCGGCCATGCTGAGGTCACCTGCGTCGTTGATGACGGGGACGAGCAGACCCTTGTCGGTGTCCACCGCAAAAGCGAGGTGCTCGCTGGAGTGGTAGGTGATCTCCTGGTTGGTCTCGTCATACTCGGCGTTCAGCTTGGGGTGCTGCTTGAGCGCCTCCGTGACCGCAGTGCCGATGAAGGGCAGGTAGGTGAGATTGACGCCGTTCTGCTCGCGGAACGTGGCCTTGGCCCTGGCGCGCAGGTTCACGATGCGGGTCATGTCGATCTCGTGGACCTGCGTCAGCTGCGCAGAGATGTCGAGGGACTCGTTCATCCGCTGTGCGATGACCTGGCGGATCCGGGGCGCCTTCTCGGTGGAGCCGCGCTTGGTGGTGTCCACCTCGACCTTCGGCGCAGACTTCGCCGCACCGCCCGAGGCAGGCTCCTCGGCGGAGGACTTGGACTTCTGCGCTTCGGCGGCGTCGACCACATCCTGCTTGCGGATGCGACCGCCCACGCCAGTGCCCTTCACGTCTGAGATGTCGACGCCCTCGTTCTTGGCAAGCCGACGCACCAGGGGAGTCACATAACCCTCGGCCGAGGAATCGGAGGAGTCAGACTTCGTTGTCGAAGAGCCGGAATCACTGGACTTCTCGGACTTCGCAGAGGCCTCGGACTTCTCGGACTTCGACGAGGAAGCCTCGGTCCGCTCTTCGGGAGCGGGCTCCTCGGCAGGCTCCGACTTCTCCTCGGCAGCCTGCTGTGACTCAGCGGACTCGTCCTCAGAGGATCCCTCATCGGAGGAACCTTCGTCGCTGGAGGATTCGGCATCCTGCTCGGGTTCGCTCTGCTTCGGCGCGGAGGATCCGCCGCTGCCGGAGCCGACGAGGGCGAGGACCGCCCCGACCTCGACGGTCTCGTCCTCGGAGACCTTGATCTCCTGGATGGTTCCTGCCACGGGGGAAGGCACTTCGGTGTCGACCTTGTCGGTGGAGACCTCGAGCAGGGGCTGGTCGACCTCGACGGTGTCGCCGACCTCGACGAGCCAGCGGGTCACCGTGCCTTCTGTCACTGATTCACCCAGCTGCGGGAGGGTCACCTCCTGAGATTCGCCCTCAGAGCCACCGCCCTCGTCCTGCTGGGGCGCCTTCTCCTCGGCGGCCTGCTCGGTGGCCTCTGGCTGCTCAGCCTCGGTGGCGGCATCCTCGGCCTTTTCAGGATCAGCCTCGGAAGCCTGTTCATCCTGGGCCTGATCCTCACCGGAGTCGCCCTCGCCGTCATCGCTGTCTGCGGATGCCTCGGCCTCGCCGTTCTCCTCAGCGGATTCATCTGAGGAGTCATCGCCCGAGCCGGAGCCGTCGCCGATCTTGACCAACGGCGCACCGACCTCCACGGTCTCGTCCTCGGCCACGAGGAGCTCCTCGATGGTGCCAGCGGCGGGGGAGGGCACCTCGGTGTCCACCTTGTCGGTGGAGACCTCCAGCAGGGGCTGGTCGACCTCGACGGTGTCACCGACCTCTACGAGCCAGCGGGTCACGGTGCCTTCGGTGACTGATTCACCAAGGGCTGGAAGGTTCACGGTTTCAGACATGGTGTCCGACTCCTACTCTCAAAGTTCGACGCAGCCTCACGGCTGGAGCATTATCTCAACGGGCGGTACTGGAAGGGCCCCGGCGGTCCGGGAGGTGTGGGTCAGCCGTGCAGCGGGTGACCGAAGAGCGCCATCGCGGCCTCACCCATGGCTTCGTTCTGCGTGGGGTGTGCATGGACCAACGAGGCCACGTCCTCGGGGTAGGCCTCCCAGTTCACGATCAGCTGAGCCTCGCCGACCTGCTCGCTGATGCGGGTGCCGATGCCGTGGACTCCCACGATCGGACCGCCCTTGACGCCCACCATCTTGATCAGGCCGCCGGTGCCCAGGATGGAGGACTTGCCGTTGCCCGCGAGGTTGTACTCGGTGATCTCGACCTGATCCTTGCCGTACTTCTCCTCAGCCGCGGGCTGGGTGTAGCCCACGGACATGATCTCGGGGTCGCAGTAGGTGACCTTGGGGATGTTGATGTCCTCGACGATCATCGGGTTGTTTCCCGCGATCTCCTCGGCGACGAAGATTCCCTGCTGGTACCCGCGATGGGCCAGCTGCAGACCCGGGACGATGTCCCCGATGGCGTAGATGTTTCCGACGCCGGTGTGCAGCCGCTCGTCAGTGATCACGAAGCCGCGATCGAGCGTGATTCCTGCGTCTTCGAAGCCGAAGCCCTCAGTGACGGGACCGCGCCCGACGGCGACCAGGCAGATCTCGGCCTCGAAGGTCTTGCCGTCCTCGAGGGTGACCTTGACGCCGTCGTCGGTCTCTTTGACCTCGTTGAAGAAGGTGCCGGTGTTGAAGGTGATGCCGCGCTTCTTGAAGGTGCGCTCAAGCTGCTTCACGATGGACGGATCCTCATTGGGCACCAGTGAGGGCAGGCCCTCGATGATGGTGACCTCGGTGCCGTAGGAGGTCCAGGCCGAGGCGAATTCGCAGCCGATGACGCCGCCGCCGAGCACGATCGCCGACTTCGGAGTGGAGTCCATCTCCAGCGCCTCGGTGGAAGTGATGATCTTCTTGCTCAGCGGCAGGCCGAAGGTCTTCGAGGTGGAGCCGGTGGCAAGCACGATGTTCTTGCCGGTGTACCGTGTGCCGTCCACCTCGATCTCGTTCTCCGACACGAGCTTTCCCTCGCCGGAGACGACCGTGACCTTTCGCATCTTCAGCAGGCCCGTGAGGCCCTTGTACTTCCCGGCGACGATGCCGTCCTTGTACTCGCGGACCTTGGCCATGTCCACGCCCTCGAAAGTGGTCTTGACGCCGTACTTCTCTGAGGTGCGCGCCTCGTCGGCGAGCTCAGCGGCATGCAGGTAGGCCTTGGTGGGGATGCAGCCCCAGTGCAGACAGGTGCCGCCGAGCTTGTCCTTCTCGATGAGGCCCACGGTGAGGCCGTGCTGGACCGAGCGCAGCGCGGCAGCATAGCCTGCGCTGCCTCCGCCGAGAACGAGTACGTCGAATTCCTGAGGCTGGTCGGCCACTGTCATTGCTCCCTTGCATCGAGTGAGACGTGAAGTTCATTGATTTCGCCTGTGGCGCGCTTCGCGTGGGACGTTCGACCCGTTCGAAGCGCGCCACAGGTGTTCGTTGCGTTCAGCCTATCGCTTGTGCGCAGGCATCAGCCACTGAATCAGCGACTGATGCCCTCGAGGTAGCTGATCAGCGTGCGCACCATCACGCCGGTGCCCGATTTGGGGGTGTAGCCGTAGGCGCTCTTCTCGTTGAACGCCGGCCCGGCGATGTCCAGGTGGGCCCAGGGGATCCGCGTGGACTCGGGATCCAGAGCGTCCGTGGCGGCTCCCGCGCGGTCTCCGACGAACTCGCGCAGGAAGGCAGCGGCGTTGAGCATGCCGCCGAACCGGTCGCCGAGGTTGGTCAGGTCAGCGACCTCGGAGTCGAAGCCGGCGCGCGCCTCTTCGGGGATGGGCATGGGCCACAGGCTCTCGCCGGCCTCCTGAGAGGCCACCACGAGCGCCTCGCGCAGGTCCTCGTTGCCCATCACCCCGGTGGTCCGCACGCCGAGCGCGATCATCTGCGCGCCGGTGAGCGTGGCCACGTCGATGATCGCATCGGGCTGCTCGGCCGAGGCCGCGACCAGGCCGTCGGCGAGGACCAGCCGGCCCTCGGCGTCGGTGTTTAGCACCTCCACGGTCTTGCCGCCGTGGATGGTGATGACGTCCTCGGGGCGCTGGGCGGTGTCTGAGGGCATGTTCTCGGCCAGGCACAGCCAGCCGGTGACCTTGACCGGCAGGTTCAGGTCAGCTGCGGCCCGGACGACGGCGGCCACAGTGGCCGCGCCGCCCATGTCCAGCTTCATGGTGGTCATGGAGGCGGCGGGCTTCAGCGACAGTCCTCCGGAGTCGAAGGTGATGCCCTTGCCGACCAGCGCGATGTGGGCCACGGGCTTGGCGGGGGAGTGTTCCATCCGGACCATCCGCGGTTTCCGGGAGGAGCCGGCTCCCACGCCGAGGATTCCGCCGAAGCCGTCCCTGGCGAGCTCCTTCTCGGCCCAGACCTTGGTCTTGACCTTCGCGGCACGAGCAGACCCGCCTGCACAGGCCGGGGCCTTGGTGCGATCTGCTAGCTCCGTGACGATGTCGGCGAAGCTCTCCGGGAAGAGGTGGCTCGGGGGCGTGTTCACCAGATCGCGGGTCGCACGCACGGCCGAGCCGACGACGGCGGCGCGGTCCAGTGCGGCGCGGGTCTGCTTGTCCTTGAGCTCCGTCAGGATCTGGATGTCACGCACGGGCGAGGCCGTCCGTGCCTCCTCCGAGCTGCGGAAGTGGTTGAAGGAGTACGCGCCGATCGCGGCACCCTCGGCGATGGCGCCGACCTGCTCCACCGACGAGGCGGGCAGCGCCAGGGCCACAGACTCGATGCTGCCGAGCTGGCGGACCGTGGAGCCCGCGGCGCGTCGCAGCGCTTCCAGCGAGATCCCTCCGGTGGGCTCACCGGTCAGCGGGCCCACGCCGATGAGGACCAGGGTCTCGGAGTTGAAGCCGTCCATGCCCGGAAGGCGCAGGAGCTGATCGGCGGCGCCCGTGGCCCCCAGCGCCTTCAGCGAGTCCGCCACGCCCTTCGCGGCGGCATCGGCGAGCGGGTTCGGGAGAAGGATGGGACCCTGCGGGCCCTTCGCGACACCGAGCACGAGCGCGTCAGTCGCGGTCTTCTCGATCGAGGTGGATACAGCGGAGAGGCTGGGCTGGAAATCGTTGATCACATCTGTCCCGTCTGATTCCAAGGGTGGTGGAATCGCAAAGTCGTCATGGTGGTTCTCGACAATCGATCCTAACCACAATCCGCGCGGGAATGCCTGCAGGTGGCATCCTGTTGTACAGACGACTCTCTGGGCCGGCTGCGCCGCACGATGCGGTGGATGACGTCCCAGTCCCCATACCGAAGAGGAGCCCTCAGGTGAAGGACCCCCTGGATCTGCTGCATGTGCACCCGGCAGCCGATGGAAGCGACGAGTCGGACTCCTTCGTGAACCTCGGCAGCCAGAACACCCCCGAGTCCACCGTCAGCGCAGAGGCTGGTGCCCTGGTGCTGCGCGAGGACCAGGGACCGGCTGAGAGGCTGAGCCTGCTGGTCTCCTGGTCCGGCCATACAGACGCCGGAAGCCTCAGCGAACAGCTCTCCGACTCTCTGCTCGGCACCCTGCCCCACCATCGGCTCGCCAGCTTCGACGTCGACGAGCTCTTCGACTACCGCTCGCGGCGTCCGCAGATCACCTTCACCGACAACCAGTTCAGTGATTTCAAGAGCCCCTCCCTGGAGCTCTATGAGGTTCGTGATGCACTGGGGCAGCCCTTCCTCTTCCTCGCCGGAGACGAGCCCGACTACCAGTGGGACCGCGTCTCCAGTGCCGTGCTGCAGCTGGTGGAGCGCCTGAATGTGAAGCTGGTGGTGCTCGTGGACGCGCTGGGCCTGCCCACTCCGCACACCCGCCCGATCGGGGTCACCGCGCACGGGAACCGGCCGGATCTCATCGAGGGGATCTCCACCTGGGGCCCCACCGCGCAGATAGAGGCCGGACTCAGCCAGTTCCTGGAGCTGCGACTGACGCAGGCGCAGCGCGAGGTCGTCGGCTACACGCTTCACGTGCCCCACTATCTGGCGGCGGGGAAGTTCCCGCATGTCGCCGTGGCCGCGCTGGAGTACGCCGGAGCGGCGCTGGAGCTCATGCTGCCCACCGAGGAGCTGCGTGAGGCATCGCGTGTGGTGGACCAGGACGTCTCCCGGCAGGTCCAGCAGAACTCGGAGATCCAGGGCATGGTCGAACGCCTGGAGCGGAACTTCGATGAGTACGCGACCCCGCAGCAGCGGTCCCTCCTGGTCAAGGACGATGAGGCGGTCCCCGACGCCGAGGAGCTCGGTGCGGCCGTGGAGGCGTACCTGCGTCACCATGACCCGGCTGAGGACGCCGTCCCGGAGGCGCCGGCGGACCGGGAGATCGCGGCGGATCCCGAGTCCGAGACTGGTCACACCTCCCAGGAGGACACCGGGGTTGAAGATGATGCCCCTTCCAAGGATGAGCACCCCACCGACCCGGAGCGCTGACCGGGCGCTGACCCTGACCCCCAGCGCTGACCGGAAGGCTGTTCTTCCCCAGGGCAGGTGCGGCGGACGGCTGCGGCAGCGCCATCCACAGCGCATTGACACCGCCTGCGGGAGATGTCCATGACGAGCAGGCTTCAGGCATGGACGCACTCTCCCATGACGACCAGCCCCGCCGCGGAACCCCGGAGGCGCGGCACACCTCACCAGACTCGCCTCCCGTTCAGCCGAGGTTGGACATCCAGAGCCCGGCCGACTGCCTGCAGCTGGTGCGGCACACCTTCGGCGGGATCCCTGCCGAGTCCCTGATCGTGATCGGGCTGCGGGATGGTCACACCGGGGGACATATGCGTGTCGATCTGCGACCGGCGCTGGTGGACCCCTACGTCTCGGTCCGCCTGATCGCCGAATGCCTGGCCGGCGAGGGAGCCGAACCCGTCCCGGAGGCGGCGCTGGTCATGCTCATCGGAGCCGAGCCGGACGGCGACTCCCAGCAGTCCTCCTGGCAGGCCTGCCTCGCGGCGCTGGGTCTGCTGCTGGAGTCTGAGTACTGCGTGCGCATGGTCCAGGTGTGGTTCGTCGCGGGCGACACCATCCGTGATCCACGCGGCGCCGAGGAGGGTGGGCGCACTCCTGCACCGCACTCGGTCTCGGACCTGATGGCAGACGCCGCGCACCCCGACGGGGTGCTCTCCGCCGACCGGAGGGCACGCCCTCTCGAACGCGCGGCCGCGCTCTTCCTGAGTCAGGCTCCCGCCCCGGATGCGGAGATCCGGAACGCCGTCGAACAGGAGCGTCGCCAGCGCGCGGAGCGGCTCAGTCCGCTGCAGGCTCAGCGGCTGCTGCTCCGCTGGGACGCTGCGCTCGAGGAAGTCTCGCCGGAGGCACCGAGCTTCACCGCCGAGGTCGTCACCCGCCTCCTGGAGCAGCTCAGGAGCGGACCCTGCCGTGATCTGCTGATTCCACTGGCCACGCTGGGACTGCCCGCCGCGATGCTGGGGCTGCGCGTCCATAGCTCCCCGGGGGCCAGCTGGACGGATCCGGATCAGCATCGACTGCTCGAGGACTATGCCGCATCATTCCTCGGAGAGACGGGCCGTCGTCCGGACTGGGAGCGGGTGGACTCGCTCGAGCTGGTGCTGCAGCGGCTTGTGCCCTACGCCGAAGGGGCGGAGCGGGAGAATCTGCTCTGCCTGATGGCCTGGATCGAATGGTCGCGAGGACGCGGTACAGCAGCAGGTGCCTTCATCGATCAATGCCTCCAGGAGTTTCCGCAGAACCAGTTCAGCGCGCTGATCGAACGGCTCATGCAGCTCAAAGGCGTCTGCGCCTGGGCGCGGGTGAAGAAGCACAGCTGGTCCTGGACGCGCAGCCAGGCGGAGTCGAAGAGCTGAGAAAAATATCCCCGGATTGGGAATGCCAGCGGAACAAGCTATGTTGTCAACTGCTGAGACCCTGCAACCATTGTGGGATCGCGCCGCCGCAGGAGCTGTTGACAGCTCCTCAGCGAGTGCGACTTCAATAATGGCCTTGACAGGGTCATAGGTGTGTTGACCATCAAGTTCAGCGCATCTGCTTCATATGTCCAAGTCGGAAGGTCAACGTGCCCACTACTGCGTCCAAGTCCACTGAAGAGAACGCGGCCGCTGCCGAGGCGGAGAAGAAGACGCCCGCCAAGAAGAGTGCCGCCACGCGCAGCACTGCCAGCGGCAAGTCCACGGCGACGAAGAAGAGCACCGCCGGCACCGCGGCGAAGAAGGCTCCTGCATCGAAGGCCGCCCCAGCCAAGAAGGCGGCTGCGACGAAGGCCGCCCCCGCCACGGCAGCGTCTGCCGCGGCGACCAAGGCGCCCGCCAAGAAGACCGGTGGCCGGAAGAAGGCCGCAGACCCGGTCGACGAGGTGCTGGCCGAGGTGGATGCCGAGGAGCAGGCTGCTCCGACAGCGGCTCTGGAGAAGGCAGTCGCCAAGGCGGTCGCCGACGGCGAAGATCCCGAGGTCATCGCCGAAGACGGTCAGAAGCCCAAGGACAGCGACGAGGAGGAGTCCAAGGGCCGCGGATTCGTCATCTCCAACGCTGACGAGGACGACGCCCCTGCCATCCAGGTGGTCTCCGCGGGCGCCACCGCCGACCCGGTCAAGGACTACCTCAAGCAGATCGGCAAGGTCGCGCTGCTGAACGCCGAGCAGGAGGTCGATCTCGCTCTGCGCATCGAGGCTGGCCTCTTCGCAGATCACAAGCTTGCCCGCGAGGACATCAAGGACAAGCGGCTCCGCCGTGATCTGGAACTTGTGGTCGCCGACGGCAAGCGGGCGAAGAACCACCTGCTCGAAGCCAACCTTCGACTCGTCGTCTCGCTGGCCAAGCGCTACACCGGACGCGGCATGCTCTTCCTGGACCTGATCCAGGAGGGAAATCTCGGACTCATCCGTGCCGTGGAGAAGTTCGACTACACCAAGGGCTTCAAGTTCTCGACCTATGCCACGTGGTGGATCCGGCAGGCCATCACCCGTGCCATGGCGGACCAGGCGCGCACCATCCGCATCCCGGTGCACATGGTCGAGGTCATCAACAAGCTGGCCCGCGTCCAGCGGCAGATGCTCCAGGACCTGGGCCGGGAGCCCACTCCGGAGGAGCTCGCCCAGGAACTCGACATGACGCCTGAGAAGGTCGTCGAGGTGCAGAAGTATGGCCGTGAGCCCATCTCGCTGCACACCCCGCTCGGCGAAGACGGAGACTCCGAGTTCGGTGACCTGATCGAGGATTCAGAGGCGGTCGTGCCTTCGGACGCGGTCAGCTTCACCCTGCTTCAGGAACAGCTGCATTCGGTGCTGGACACGCTCGCCGAGCGTGAAGCCGGCGTCGTGGCCATGCGCTTCGGACTCACCGACGGCCAGCCCAAGACCCTGGACGAGATCGGCAAGGTCTACGGAGTCACGCGCGAGCGGATCCGGCAGATAGAGTCCAAGACCATGTCCAAGCTGCGCCATCCCAGCCGCTCTCAGGTCCTGCGGGATTACCTGGACTGAGCCCGGTGCTCAGACGAAAGGGTGCGGCCCGGATCTCTCCGGGCCGCACCCTTTCGTCATGCTGGGCCGCCGTGGCCCTCGCGCGGTCTGTGTTCCCGCGTCGCCGAGGACTCCGGTGCTATCTCGCGGTCACCAGGCGGTCTGATTCATCGATCCACTCGACGGTCTTGGGTCGCAGCGAATCCTCGACCTGCCGTGCGTGGTGATTGCAGAAGAGCAGAACGCCGGATGGCAGGGCCGCTCGCACATAGGCCTGTGCCCCGCAGCGGTCGCAACGATCAAGGGCAGTCAGGGTTGTCGGCTGATTTTCCAGGGTGCCAGTGGTACCGGTCATGCTCTTCGCCTCCTCAGCGTCAATACTCCAGAGCTCCTCTGAACGGGATGTCCCGGGCAGGATCTCTTGGTGTTCCATAGAACCACGAAGCTCTGGATTTCATTCGCTTCAACAGGCCTGGACCGGGCCCCTTTCGCTGTGCGCGTAGCGCCTGCGGCGCTTCTGCGGCTCTGCGCCCCGCTGCGCAACTACGATGTGAGAGATTCACCCCCACCACAGGAGGACACGGCTTGGCCAAGCGCTCTGAATACGACGCCCGGCACCTATCGGTGCTGGAAGGCCTCGAGGCTGTCCGCAAGCGTCCCGGCATGTACATCGGCTCCACGGACTCCCGCGGGCTCATGCACTGTCTCTGGGAGATCATCGACAACTCCGTGGACGAGGCGCTGGCAGGCCACGCCTCCACGATCTCGATCACCCTGCACCCCGACGACTCGGTCGAGGTCAGCGACGACGGCCGCGGCATCCCGGTCGACATCGAACCGCGGACCGGACTCTCCGGACTGGAGGTCGTCTTCACCAAGCTGCACGCCGGGGGAAAGTTCGGCGGCGGCTCGTACAACGCCGTCGGCGGTCTGCACGGTGTCGGCGCCTCAGTGGTCAACGCGCTCTCGGCGCGCCTGGACGCTCAGGTCAGCCGTGGCGGCAAGGTCCACCAGCTCTCCTTCCGTCGTGGCGAGCCCGGGGTCTTCGCGGGGGCCCGCCCGGACCCCGACGCTGAATTCACCCCCGCGGCAGAAGGTTCCCCGCTGGCAGTGGTCGGCAAGGCCAAGCGCGGAGTCACCGGGACCACCATCCGCTACTGGTCAGACCGACAGATCTTCACCTCGGACGCGGGCTTCGATGACATCGAGATCGCCAATCGCGCCCGTCAGACAGCGTTCCTCGTCCCAGGGCTGCGCATCACCGTGCGCGACGAGCGCGGGGCCGAACCCCTTGAAGAGGTCTTCCAGTACGACGGTGGCATCAGTGAGTTCACCGAGCACCTCTCCAGCGACGCCTCGGTCACCGATATCTGGCGCATCCAGGGTCATGGGAAGTTCACCGAGCGGATCCCGGTGCTCGCTGCGGACGGACGCAGCCATATGCAGGACGTCGAGCGCGACTGCGAGGTCGACATCGCGCTGCGCTGGGGGATCGGCTACGAGACCACGGTGCGCAGCTTCGTGAACATCATCGCCACCCCCAAGGGCGGCACGCACCTGATGGGCTTCGAGCAGGCCCTGCTGAAGAGCCTGCGCAAGACGGTGGACGCCAATGCCCGCCGACTCAAGGCTGGCAGCGACAAGCTGGAGAAGGACGATGTGCTCGCAGGGCTCACCGCCGTGGTGACCGTGCGGATCGCCGAACCCCAGTTCGAGGGGCAGACGAAGGAGATCCTCGGCACCCCTGCGGCTCGGCAGATCGTCTCGCGCGTGGTCAGCAAGGAGCTCGAAGCCCGTCTGACCTCTACCAGACGAGGGGAGAAGCAGCAGGCGAACGCGGTCCTTGAAAAGGTCGTCGCGGAGATGAAGTCACGCATCTCAGCCCGGATGCACAAGGAGACACAGCGCCGGAAGAACGCCCTGGAGACCTCGTCGATGCCCGCGAAGCTGGTGGAGTGCCGCTCCAAGGGGGTCGCGGAGACCGAGCTGTTCATCGTGGAGGGGGATTCGGCACTGGGCACCGCAAAGCTCGCCCGCTCCTCAGACTTCCAGGCGCTGCTTCCCATCCGCGGCAAGATCCTCAATGTCCAGAAGGCCTCCGTGGCCGACATGCTCTCGAACACCGAATGCGCCGCGCTGCTGCAGGTCATCGGGGCAGGCTCGGGACGGACCTTCGACATCGACGCCGCCCGCTACGGCAAGGTCGTGCTGATGACCGATGCAGACGTCGACGGCGCGCATATCCGCACGCTGCTGCTGACCCTCTTCTTCCGTTATATGCGACCGATGATCGAGGCCGGGAGGGTCTTCGCCGCGGTGCCGCCGCTGCACAGGGTCGAGGTGATCCATCCGGGCCGAAAGGCCAACGAGGTGAAGTACACCTACTCCGAGGCGGAGCTGAACCGTCTCCTGGCCGAGCTCGAGCAGCAGAATCTCAACTACAAGGAACCCATCCAGCGCTATAAGGGCCTTGGAGAGATGGACGCCGATCAGCTCTCGGAGACCACCATGGATCCGGAGCACCGGGCGCTGCGTCGGATCCGTGTTCAGGACGCCGAGGCCGCCGAGCGGGTCTTCGACCTGCTGATGGGGTCTGTGGTCGCCCCGCGCAAGGACTTCATCATCGAAGGTTCCCAGGCGCTGGACCGAGAACGGATCGACGCCTGATCCCGGTGGTCCCACCGCTCAGTCACCAGGAGGAGCATCGGCGGCCGCATCGAAGCCGATATTTCTACCGCGTGTAGAAATAATTCCGGGATCGGCCCGATTCACCCTGATGGCACCCTGCGCGACCGGTACACTGAACAACGACGATGAGTGCACCTTGACCCCCAATGTGAGCTGAAACGTGACCCAACAGACTTCTGTCGCCTCGACCGGCGATGCCGCCGCCGCAGCCTCTGGCGCGGACGCCGCACAGCCTCAGTGGCGACGCAAGGTGGCCGCATACTGGTCGCTGACCAAACCGCGCGTCATCGAGCTCCTCCTGGTCACCACTCTGCCCACGATGTTCTTCGCCCAGCAGGGCGTGCCGAACTTCTGGCTGGCTCTGGCGACTCTGGTGGGCGGAGCGATGGCGGCCGGTTCCGCCGGGGCCTTCAACTGCTATATCGATCGCGATATGGACAAGTTGATGAATCGCACGAAGAAACGACCGCTGGTCACGGGCGAGCTCAGCCCCCGGGAGGCGCTCATCTTCGCCTCGCTGCTCGGACTGGCCGCGATCGGCGTGCTCTGGTTCGGCACCAATCCACTGGCCGCCGGACTCGGTGCCGCTGCCATCTTCTTCTACGTCGTCGTCTACACGATGATCCTGAAGCGTCGCACCGAGCAGAACATCATCTGGGGCGGCATCGCGGGATGCTTCCCCGTGGTGATTGCCTGGGCGGCCGTGCGGGAAACCCTGGAATGGCCCGCAGTGGTCCTCTTCGTGGTGATCTTCCTGTGGACCCCGCCGCACTACTGGCCGCTGTCGATGAAGTATCGGACGGACTACCAGACCGCACATGTTCCGATGCTCGGTGCCGTGGCCACGGCGCAGACGGTCTCAGTCCAGGTCGTGCTCTATGCCTGGGCCACCGTGATGTGTTCTCTGCTGCTGATCCCGATGGGCTGGGCCGGCATCACCTATACGGCCTTCGCGCTGGCCTCCGGCGCCTGGTTCATCTACGAGGCCCATGTGCTGCACCGCCAGGCGCTGACCGGCACGCTCACCGACAAGAAGGCCATGAAGGTCTTCCATCTCTCGATCCTCTATCTCACCCTGCTCTTCATCGGGCTCTGGGTGGATCCCTTCATCGGCTCCCCGCTGATGGGCTGAGCCTCGGCTCTCCAGGCGCTGATGGCTTCCGGAAAGAGGATCCCTGCGGGCTCGTCCTGGTCCAGGACGAGCAGGGGCCGCTTCGGGTCATGAGCTGAATTCACGAGCAGCTCCCGGATCGACATGCGGCGCTGCACCGGCTGATCGCTCTGGCGCACCAGACAGGCGCACCGCTTCTTGGACCAGCCCTGAGGGTCCTGATCCTGCACCGCGGCGAGATCGGCGCGTGTGATCAGGCCGATCGGGCGGTAGGAGAGGTTCAGCACCACTGCCGCATCGGAGTGCTCCAGGAGACGCTGTGCATCGGCCAGGGAGCGTGTGCCCAGGATGGTGGCGTCCAGCGGTGCCATGATCTGCCCGATGTCGGCCATGACCGCACTCCTCCGTGGATAGTGGCGTGCCTGCTCTGCGCCCGGTGCGCCTGCCGAGCTGAGAGTGTCCGGAGTGGTGGCCGCGATGCCGCGCTGTGCATGAAGCAGTGGTCGAGTCATATCTTCTCCTGAGAGCGATGATGCGAGCCCACTGCTGAACTCAGTTCTCAGTCTAACGACTTGTGCTGTGCGGGTGAAGCGGTCGGCACTTCGGAGATCCCTCCAGAGACCCCTCGGGGGGTCCCTTCGGGCGTGCCCACGCGGCCCGCTGTCGAGTAAGCTCATACCGTCGCGCTGGGCAGGTCCCGCGCCCCGAGCGGAGCGGAGTTCACCATGAGCACGGAGTCCAAGCTGAGCGAGGACATGCTTGACACGGACACGATGGATGACGCCGTCCTCGACGCAGTCGCCACCGAAGCATCGGAGCTCGACGTCTCGGCGGACCTCCAGCTGCTCATCCAGCAGGACGGCGACATCGCCAGCTTCCTGGAGGGCCTCGCCGAGGCCGCTGCGGAGAGATTCAGCGGCACCCAGCCGGTGCTCTGCGGGATCATTCTCGACAGGGCCAAGCGGAACGTCGTCGCGGCAGCCAGCAGCCCAGAGGCGAAGCAGCTCGACGAGGTGCAGGCAGGATTCGACGAGGGCCCCTGTCTGGAGGCCCAGCGCACGAACACGGTGATCAGCGTCGCGGATGTCCGCACTGAGCGCCGCTGGCCGGGGTATATGGCAGCCGTGCGCGAGTTCGGGATGCGCAGCGTGCTGGCCATGCCCCTGACACTGCATTCCGAGGCCCAGGCCGCGATGAACCTCTACACGAGCACCCCTGAGGCCTTCGGCCCCGCAGAGATCGCGGCCGCCCGCCGGTACGCAGACCTCGCATCCCAGGTAGGGCTGATCGCACTGCGCCTGGCCGCCCGGTCCGAGAATGTGGAGCACCTGCAGGCCGCCATGGAGTCCCGGACGGCGATCGACATCGCCGTCGGGGTGGTGATGGCGCAGAACCGGTGCACCCAGGAGGAGGCCTTCGGCATTCTCCGCGAGGCCTCCAGCCACCGGAACATCAAGCTGCGAGTGTTGGCAGAGGAGCTTGTGGCCTCTGTCGGTCGGCAGACGCCGGCGACCGTCTTCGACACGTAGCACCGGCCGCGTGGCGCCTGGCCGGCCCGGTGCCGAGTGCGGTGATGCCGCTTCAGCGCTGACCGGTGGGCAGATCCAGCCAGTGCCGCCCGGCCTCGGTGGGGGAGACCCCGCCGGTGCTCAGACTGGAGATCCGTCCGATCAGTTCAGCGATCTGCGCCTGGCTGTCGAGGACCGAGACCTGGATCCGGGCCTGAGACCCGTCCTGGCTGTAGTCCGTGCTCCACACCTGGACTCCGGCGGCGCGCAGCTCGTTCTCCCACCGCCCGGCCTCCGCCGTGGGTGCGTGAACGTCGTAGCGCCGCATCCGCACCCTGGGCACGAGGTCCGCCTGGTCCCTGGACCTGCGCAGGGCCTGGAGGACCGAGTCCGAGTACGCGCTCACCAGCCCGCCCGATCCCAGCAGAGTTCCACCGAACCAGCGAAGCACCACGGCGAGGACATCGCTGAGGTCCTGCTCACCGTCGGGCATGTCCGATCTGAGCAGCGCGGCAAGGATCGGCGCGCCCGCAGTGCCGGAGGGTTCACCATCGTCATGCGAACGCTGCAGGGACCGGTGCGGTCCGATGACCCAGGCGCTGCAGAGGTGCCGAGCCGTGGGATTGGCCTGACGCAGCTCCTTGAGCACCCGCTGCGCATCCTCCTCGCTCTCAGCACGGCACAACACTGTGCGGAAGCGCGAGCGACTGCGCTCGAGCTCGGTGCGGACCTGGATCCCGGGCCTCAGCACGGTGTAGGACTCGGCGCGCTCGGACATGCCCGGAAGTCTACGACCTCGGGGAGTTTTCACTCCCGGCCACCAGGGCCGCCCGCTCCGGGGCGCCCGGCGGAAGCAGCTTCAGCGCGACTCTGATCGCCTGCTGATCCTGCGAGGCTTCTGGAAGCTGGAGGTAGCGGAAGACCTCGTCGGCGGAGCCGTCGGAGAGGATGGACTCTCGCAGCAGCGCGGAGAGTTCGCGCCGCACCCGCAGGATTCCTGGTGCTTCACTGCCGGGCAGCAGCTCTCCGCGATAGATCTCAAGGGCGCTGTGCCGGTCTCCAACGGTCAGGGCAGCCTTGACCTCTCGAGCGTCGAGCTGCACCGGTGCGCTGAGTCGGTAGGGCCGAGACAGCAGCTCGTTCTCCGGCGAAGAGCGACTGCGCAGGAGTCTGCGGAGCCTCACCAGTTCCGCGCGGACCGCGACCTCATGAGCGGGCTCGCCATAGAGGAGCTCAGCCAGCTCCCCGGCGGAGAGGCCCTGCTGTGGACCATGCGGCGGGCCGTACCAGCTGAGCAGGAACAGGATCTCGGCATGCCGAGCGCCCAGCCGGTGCAGCTGCTGACCCCAGCTGACCGACGCAGGTCTGCGCCCCAGCGTGGTCAGACGTGCCGGAGACGGCAGCGCGGGGAGGAAGCGCAGGTGCTCCTCGGCAGCTGAGATCGCTGCCCGGATCAGCGGCAGAGAATGGACCGCCACCGCCTGATCTCCTCCCGTCAGGTCCACCACCCCGAGCACCGCGCCGGTGAGCGGATGACGGATGGGGGCGGCCGAACAGGAGAATCGGTGTGCGGCATAGGAGAAGTGCTGCTCACGGTGCACCTGCACGCCGCGCCCCGTGGCGAGAGCGAGGCCGGGAGCGGAGGTGCCGATCGCCTGCTCGGACCAGTTCGCCCCCGGCTGGAATCCCGAGCGTTCCGCCAGCCGCAGCGTCTCGCGTGCTCCGTCCACCCACAGCAGGCGTCCGCGGACGTCCGCGGTGGCCACGATGAGCCCTGCATCTGCCGCCGGATGGACCAGGAGCCGGCGCAGAACCGGCAGCACCAGACGAAGCGGATGATCCTCTCGGCAGCTGGAGAGCTCTGCACCATCGAGCTCGATCGGCGGAAGCGCTCGCTCTGGATCGCTGATCCGCGCCGCAGAGCGGCGCCAGGATTCACGCAGCACGGCCGGCAGGCTGGCCCAGGTTGCCGGCTCCGTGGACAGAGCCTCCATGGTCCCTCCTTGTCTCCGCTAGCGTGGTGTAGATCACAGTCTAGTCCTGCAACCACGGTGCAACCCCAGGAGTCCTAGGCTGAGAGAGATGTGACCCAGCTCACCATGCGGGCGGGTCTGAGTCCGTGCAAGGGAAGGGAACACCCGTGACGATCTATGCGCAGCCCGGGACCGAAGGCGGTCTCCTCAGCTTCAAGCCGCGGTATGAGAACTACATCGGCGGCGAATGGGTACCCCCGGTGAAAGGACAGTACTTCGAGAACCCCACACCGGTGACCGGAAGGACCTTCACCGAGGTCGCGCGCTCCACGGCCGAGGACATCGAGCTCGCACTCGACGCCGCCCACCGCGCGGCTCCGGCGTGGGGACGCACCTCGGTGGCCGAGCGGGACGTGGTGCTGAACAAGATCGCCGATCGCATCGAGTCCAACCTCGAGATGCTCGCCGTCGCCGAGACCTGGGAGAACGGCAAGCCGGTGCGGGAGACCCTCGCCGCAGACCTTCCGCTGGCGGCAGACCACTTCCGCTACTTCGCCGGCGCCATCAGGGCCCAGGAGGGTGGCATCAGCGAGATCGACGCGGACACGGTGGCCTACCACTTCCATGAGCCGCTGGGCGTCGTCGGACAGATCATCCCGTGGAACTTCCCCATCCTCATGGCAGCCTGGAAGCTCGCCCCGGCGCTCTCGGCGGGCAACGCCGTCGTGCTCAAGCCCGCTGAACAGACGCCCACGTCCATCCTGGTGCTCATGGAGCTCATCGGTGATCTGCTTCCCGCCGGCGTGCTCAACGTGGTCAACGGCTTCGGGGCTGAAGCAGGGGCCCCGCTGGCGTCGAGTCCGCGCATCCGGAAGATCGCCTTCACCGGGGAGACCACCACCGGGCGCCTGATCATGCAGTACGCCTCACAGAACCTGATTCCGATGACGCTGGAGCTCGGCGGCAAGAGCCCCAACCTCTTCTTCGCCGACGTGGCGCGGGAAGACGACGCCTTCTACGACAAGGCGCTGGAGGGATTCACCATGTTCGCCTTCAACCAGGGCGAAGTCTGCACCTGTCCCTCACGTGCGCTGATCCAGTCCAGCATCTACGACCAGTTCCTCGGTGATGCGGTGGAGCGCACGAAGCAGGTCAAGCAGGGCAATCCGCTGGACACCGAGACCCAGGTGGGCGCACAGGCGAGCAACGATCAGCTGGAGAAGATCCTGAGCTACTTCGACATCGGTCAGCAGGAAGGCGCCGAGGTGCTCACCGGCGGCCATCGGGCCGAGCTCGCGGGAGATCTCTCCGGGGGGTACTACGTGGAGCCGACCATCTTCAAGGGCTCCAACTCCATGCGCATCTTCCAGGAGGAGATCTTCGGACCTGTCGTCTCGGTCACCGAGTTCAAGGACTACGCCGAGGGCATCCAGATCGCCAATGACACGCTGTATGGACTGGGAGCCGGAGTCTGGTCCCGGGAGGCGAACATCGCCTACCGAGCGGGACGTGACATCCAGGCGGGCCGGGTCTGGACCAACTGCTTCCACGCCTACCCGGCCCACGCGGCCTTCGGCGGGTACAAGAACTCCGGGATCGGTCGCGAGAACCACCTGATGATGCTCGCCCATTACCAGCAGACGAAGAACATGCTGGTCAGCTACAGCGAGGACAAGCAGGGCTTCTTCTAGAGGAGAGACGATGAGTGTTGCACGGATCGCCGTCACAGATGATGCCGCCGAGCTGCTTCGCGAGCTTCGGGAACGTCACGGCCAGCCCCTGATGTTTCATCAGTCAGGTGGCTGCTGTGACGGCTCGGCTCCGATGTGCTTCACCCAGGGGACGTTCCTGACCGGCCCGGCAGACGTGCTGCTGGGCCGGCTGGACCCGGGGACTCCTGAGCCGGTGCCGGTGTGGATCTCCAGGGCGCAGTTCCAGTACTGGTCCCACACCCATATCACCATCGATGTCGCGCCCGGCCGGGGTGCCGGCTTCAGCATCGAGAGCCCCACCGGCAGGCGCTTCATCATCCGGTCGCGGCTGTTCAGCGATGCGGAGTCACAGCAGCTGGAGCCCGTGTCTTACGGGTGATCAGATCACGCCCTGAGCGATCATGGCGTCTGCCACCCGGGTGAACCCGGCGATGTTGGCTCCCGAGACATAGTCTCCCGGGATCCCGTACTCCTCGGCCGTCTCGGCGCAGCGGGTATGAATGCCCTCCATGATCTCGGCCAGGCGGGCTTCGGTGTACTCGAAGCTCCAGGAGTCCCGAATCGCATTCTGCTGCATCTCCAGCGCCGAGGTGGCCACGCCGCCGGCATTGGCGGCCTTGCCGGGTCCGAAGAGCACGCCGGCCTCGCGCAGCCTGTCGATGGCGATCGGGGTGGTGGGCATGTTCGCGCCCTCCACCACGGCGGTGACCCCCGCCTTGATCAGGGTGGCGGCGTCGGACTCATCGAGTTCGTTCTGGGTGGCGCAGGGCAGCGCCACATCCACATCGTGCTTCTCTGCCACGGCCCATACCGACCTGCCCTCGATGAACTCGGCACTTCCGCGCTGTGCGGCATAGTCTGTGATGCGCCCACGCTGGACCTCTTTGATCTCGCGCATCAGATCCAGATCGATGCCCTCAGGATCATGGACCGAGCCCGAGGAGTCGGAGGCGCCGACCACCAGACCGCCCAGGGACTGGATCTTCTCGATGGCGTAGATGGCCACATTGCCGGAGCCGGAGACGAGCACCCGGGTGCCGTCCAAGGAGCGACCGGTGGCCGCGAGCATGTGCTCGGTGAAGAAGACGACGCCGTACCCGGTGGCCTCGGTGCGCACCAGCGACCCGCCCCAGCTCGTTCCCTTGCCGGTGATGACCCCGGCCTCATAGCGGTTCGCGATGCGCTTGTACTGGCCGAACAGATATCCGATCTCGCGTCGGCCCACTCCCATGTCCCCGGCCGGGACGTCGACCATGGAACCGATGTGTCGGTAGGCCTCGGTCATGAAGGACTGGCAGAACCGCATGATCTCGGCATCACTGCGACCCTTCGGGTCGAAGTCGCTGCCTCCCTTGCCGCCGCCGATGGGCAGACCCGTCAGCGCGTTCTTGAAGATCTGCTCGAAGCCGAGGAACTTCACCGTGCCGAGCATCACCTCCGGATCGAAGCGCAGCCCACCCTTATAGGGACCCAGGGCGGAGTTGAACTGCACGCGGAAGCCACGATTGATGTGCACGCTGCCGGCGTCGTCGGTCCACGGGACGCGGAAGATGATCTGCCGCTCGGGCTCGCAGATCCGCTCCAGGATGGATTCATCCACGTACTCGGGGAACTTCCTCAGCACCCGGTGCAGGGACTCGAAGACCTCACTGACGGCCTGGTGGAACTCGTGCTCCCCGGGGTTGCGGGCGACCACCTGGTTGTACACGGCATCTATGCGCTGGCTGCTGGGACTCATGGGTCTCAGCTTAGTTGAACTGAACCTGCCTGCGCCTGCCCTGCCTGCGCACGTCCTGCCTGCGCACCTCCTGCAGCACCGTCCGGCCGGGGGCCCATGACGGGGCACGCCTCATTTGACGCTCCCCGCCACCAGGCCCGAGACGATGTAGCGCTGCAGGGCCAGGAACAGCACCACCGGGATGATCGCGGCGAGCACCGCTCCGGCCGCGAAGACGGACCAGTTCTGTGAGGTCTCCTGGGAGATGAACTGGTAGAGCCCCACCGCCAGGGTCTGCTTCTCAGGGTCACGGAGCAGGACTGAGGCGATGACGAACTCGCTGAGCGTGGCCACCAGGGACAGCAGCGCCACCACTGCGAGGATCGGTGAGACCAGCGGCAGGATGATCGTGAAGAAGATCCGGGCGTGACCGGCGCCGTCGATCCTCGCGGCCTCGTCGATCGAGGTCGGGATGGTGTTGAAGAAGCCATACATCAGATACGTGTTCACCCCCAGCGCGCCGCCCAGGTAGACCATGATGAGGCCGATCTGGCTGTTCAACCCGATGGCGGGGAAGATCTCGCCGATCGAGAGCATCAGCAGGAAGATCGCCACCATCGCCAGGAGCTGGGGGAACATCTGCACCAGCACGATGCCGATCAGGCCGAGGCGTCGTCCGGTGAAGCGCATCCGCGAGAACGCGTAGGCGGCGAGGGCGCCGAGCAGAACGCTGCCGGCGGAGGCGGTGAATCCGATGAACAGCGTATTGAGGTACCAGGCCGCGAAGGGCTGCTGCGGCCGATTGAACAGGTCCACATAGCTCTGCAGACTCAGGTTCCCGAAGAGCGTGTTGGCAGTGATCAGAGTGCCGCCGGGATTCAGCGAGGCGGAGAACACATAGACCAGGGGAAAGGCGGCGAAGACGACCACGGCGAGGCCGACCAGGTGCCGCCACCCGATCTGCACGAACCAGCGTCGGAACGATCTCCCGCTCATGGACGTGCGCTGCGGCTGGGACTCGCCCATCTCAGTTCAGCTCCTCAAGTGCTCGGGTGCGTCGGAACGCGATCACGGAGATCGTGCCCACGATGAAGAAGATCAGGATCGAGAAGGCGCTGGCCAGTCCATAGTCGCTCTGTGCTCCGACGAATGCCACCTTGTAGACCATCGAGATCAGGATGTCGGTGGAGCCCACGTTGATGCCGGCCTCGATGTCTCGGGGACCTCCGCCGGTGAGCATGTAGACGAGATTGAAATTGTTGAAGTTGAACGCGAAGGAGGAGATCAGCAGCGGCGCGATCGAGACCAGCAGCAGCGGAAACTTGATCTGGCGGAAGGCCTGGAAGGGTCTGGCCCCGTCCATCTGGGCCGCCTCGGTGAGCTCCTCCGGTATCGACTGCAGCGCTCCGGTGCAGACCAGGAACATGTAGGGGAAGCCCAGCCAGAGATTCACGATCAGGATGCTCAGCTTCGCCAACCAGGGGTCACTGAGCCAGGGGATCGCGGCTCCGCCGAAGAGGACGCTGTTGATGAAGCCGAACTCCTGGTTCATCATCCCGGCCCAGACCAGAGCGGAGAGGAACCCGGGAAAGGCGTAGGGCAGGATCATCACCAGCCGGTAGTACCGGCGGGACCTCATCCGCGGATCGTTGAAGACGATGGCGAGGAACAGACCCAGGACGAAGGTGCTCGCCACGGAGAGGAATGCGAAGGCGAAGGTCCAGGCCGTGACATAGAGCAGGGGACCGCGGATGGACTCCTCGGTGATGGCACGCACGAAGTTGTCCAGACCCACGTTGACCCGCCAGCCCGGCATCAGCTGCTCGCCGGACTCCGTGACGAATGCGCCCTCGCCTCCGTCTGTATAGGTCTCGCCGGATTCCGTGTTGGTCATGGTGTCGGAGGACTCGTCATAGACGAACCGCGAGGTGTAGACATAGGCGCGCTGCCCGTCCTGCGTGCGCAGTGCTCCGGCGTTGGGGTCCTCGTCAAGCGGGACCGCCAGCGTGCTCAGCTCCTGCTGACGCTCCATGAGCTCGGTGAAGCTCAGCACCGTGTGGCCAGGCACGTCCACGATTCGTCCCTCTTCGACGAGGGCGCCGTCGATCGCTTCCAGCGGTGCATCGGCCGAGCCGACGAGGACCTCTCCCTCCTGCGCGGTGACCGCGAAGGCCAGCTCCCCGGACCGTTCCACGACGGTGAGCGGATACGTGGGTGAATCCGGCACGCGATCCTGGGTCTGCAGCATGATCGCGTGGATCGCGTGCTCTTTGGTGCTGTTGTGCCCGGTGCCGTAGTTGGTGAAGGCCACGTATCCCGAGTAGAGGATAACGAAGACCTGGAAGATCAGGAGGAACGTCACCCCCGGGGCCAGGTACTTGGCGGGGAGGGCACCCCGCTGGAAGTAGATCCAGGTGATCAGGGCACCGGTGACCACCACCAGAGTGCCGATGAGCCACCTCTCGTTGAAGAAGAGCACCATCGCCGCGTAGACGGAGGCCGCGTTGAGCAGCCCCAGGACGGTGATCTTCAGCAGCAGAAGCTTCCATCCGAGGCTCGCGGTCTCGGCGGTGCGCCGTGCGCGTCTGCCGTCGAGGGCGCGAGCATCGGCTCTGGTGGTGGTCGATGTCAGCATGGATCAGTCGATCGCTGCGGCGATGTCCTCAGACATCTTCTGCCAGAGTTCCACGGGATCACCGTCGCCCTTGATGATGGCCGCCTGACTTGCTCCCCAATCGTCCCAGACCGCGCCCATCTCCGGGATGGCGGGCATGGGGACGGCCTCTGCCCCGACTTCGCCGAAGCCGGCCACGATCTCGTCCTCGCCGAGCGCCTCTTCGAACGACTCGCTCAGCGCCGGGGCGCGTCCACCCGTCTCATACAGCGCGGTCTGGACCTCAGCGGTGCCGACGTAGTTGACCAGGAAGTTGCTCGCGGCCAGGACATTCTCGCTCTGAGAGGAGAGGAAGAAGCCCTGGACCCCGGCGAAGGGCTGAGCCGGCTGGTCACCGGCAGCCGGGATCGGATCCACGGCGACGTCGATGCCGGCCTCCTGCGCGGCGGTCACGTTCCACGGTCCCGTCAGGAAGAAGGGCGCACTGCCGTCGTTGAAGCTCTCCTGCGCGAGATCTCCGTCGATGTTGAGGTTCAGCACGCCGGCTTCACCCTGCTCCGCCAGCCACGCGGCGAAATCCTCCCCACCGGCGTCGCCCATGGCCAGTTCCGTGGAGTCATAGCTTCCGTCATCGGCGGTGCCGAAGACCGGAGCCCCGAAGGAGGTCTGGAAGGGGTAGAGGTGATACGGATCGCTCTCATTCGGGTCCAGGCCGACCAGGAACGGATATTCAGTGCCGGCCTCCTCGCCCATCTCGATCATCTCTTCAAAGTCGGCCGGCGCCTCGGGGGCGAGCTCCGTGTTGCGCAGCAGCGCGATGTTCTCGATGGAATAGGGCAGGCCATAGGTCTGGCCTTCATAGGTCCACGCGTCCACGGCGATCTGCTCGAAATCCTCTGCGGCGTCACCCAGCTCCACCGGCGCCACGACCCCGTTGTCGACCAGCACACCCAGCCAGTCATGGGCTCCCACGGCGATGTCCGGCCCTTCACCGGTGGGGACCTGGGAGACGAACTGGTCCCTGATCTCCTCGAAGTCCTGCTGCACGATCTCCACCGCGATGCCGGTGTCGGCCTCGAAGTCGGTGGCGACATCCGCGAGCACCTCCGCGCGGTTGGCATCTGCCCAGACGGTGAGACTTCCTGAGGCCTCAGCGTCTGCGGTCTGGGCAGCGTCTGCGGTCTCGGTCGGTTCGGCAGAGGCCGCGCCGGGGGATTCGCCCCCGGAGCCGCATGCGGTCAGCGCCAACGCCCCCGCGCCCAGGAATGCAGTCATCGCCGTGAATCGTCTGGTGTTCACCGTCATCGGTGTCCCTCTCTGTGAAGAAGCGGAGTCAGTCACGCCGCCATCCGGAGTGCAAGCGCTTCCAGTATGGGTACAGAATGTGATCTACGCAACTCTCTTCTGCTGTCGCTCGAATCCTAAGCGAACCAGGTCCTGAGGTGCATTTATGACTCACGATGGGGCTTATGTGGACATGACACAGCCTGGCCTGTCTGCCTGCAAGCGGTTGTAGCGTCCCTTGATGCGGTTGGAAGCGCTTGCATATACTCTGGGGCCATGACTGTTCATCATGACCTGCGCACTCCGGACGCCCCCGCCCTCCGTCCCGATGAGAAGGAGCTCGGGCAGGAGCCCCGCCACTGGTGGCGCAGCGCGGTGATCTACCAGATCTACCCGCGCTCCTTCAGCGATTCCAGCGGGGACGGAGTGGGGGATCTCCCCGGGATCACGGCTCGACTCGGTGAGCTGCGCGAGCTTGGTGTGGACGCGGTCTGGCTCAGCCCTTTCATGACCTCCCCACAGAAGGACGCGGGCTACGACGTCGCCGACTACTGCGACGTGGACCCGATCTTCGGCACCCTGGCGGATTTCGACGCCCTGCTGGCCCAGGCCCATGAGCTCGGCCTCCGCGTGATCGTGGACCTGGTGCCGAACCATTCGTCGGATCGGCACGAGTGGTTCCAGCGCGCGCTGACCTCCCCGGTGGGAAGCCCCGAGCGTGCTCGCTACATCTTCCGCGACGGCAGGGGAGCGCAGGGGGACGAGCCGCCGAACAACTGGCAGTCCATCTTCGGCGGTCCCGCATGGACCCGCATCACGGAGCCAGACGGGGCACCCGGGCAGTGGTACCTGCATCTCTTCGACGCCAGCCAGCCAGACTTCGACTGGTCCCAGGAAGAGGTCAAGGCGGAGTTCCGGCGCATTCTGCGCTTCTGGCTCGATCGCGGCGTGGACGGGTTCCGTGTGGATGTCGCCCACGGACTGGTCAAGGATCAGGAGTTCCCGGACTACACCCCGGACCCCGAGGCGGCCTCCATGGGCGGGGAGGAGACCCCGGCGCCGTATTTCGAGCAGGCTGAAGTGCATGAGGTATATCGCGACTGGCGCAAGGTCCTCGAGGAGTACGAGGGTGATCGCGCCCTCTGTGGGGAAGCATGGGTGTCCTCCGTCGAGAAGGCCGCGCTGTGGGTGCGTCCCGACGAGATGCACCAGACGTTCAACTTCCAGTACCTGGAGACACCTTGGGAGGCAGGCCGGCTGCGTCGGGTCATCAATGACTCGCTGAGCGCCTTCAGCGCTGTCGGTGCGCCGAGCACCTGGGTCCTGTCGAACCACGATGTGGTGCGCCACGCGACGAGACTCTCCCTCACCGGTGAGAATCCTCAGGGCTCCGGCATCGGACCGGATCATCCCGGTCTGCCCGATCGGGAGACGGGACTGAAGCGCGCCACCGCGGCGACGGCACTGATGCTCGCTCTGCCGGGATCCTCGTATCTGTATCAGGGGGAGGAGCTCGGACTTGACGAGGTCCATGACCTGCCTGACGACGCCCGCCAGGATCCTACCTGGTTCCGCACCGCAGGACAGCGCTACGGCAGGGACGGGTGCCGTGTCCCGCTGCCCTGGGTCGCCGACGCACCGGCCTTCGGGTTCAGCGCGGGGGAGAGTCCATGGCTGCCCCAGCCAGATCGTTGGAACATGCTGGCGCGCGATGTGCAGCGAGCAGACCCGGAATCCACGCTGAACCTCTACCGGCGCATGCTGGAACTGCGTGCAGAGCGCCGGCTGGGCACCGGGAACCTCCACTGGCAGCACAGCGAGGATGAGGCGGTGCTGATCTTCACCAATCGCGACGTGCTCGTCCTGGCCAACACCGGCACGCAGTCGGTGTCGCTGCCAGCAGGACATGAGGTCCTTCTCGCCAGCTCGCCGCTGCAGGGTGCACAGGTGCCTGCGGACTGCACAGTATGGTTGCATCGACCCGAAGACTGAACAGTGGGGACCGGGTACCGCCCGCATTCACCGGCCCCCAGCCGCAGCCTCAGCCGCAGCACCCAGAAGCAGGAGAGAGCCGCGCGTGACAAGCCTCGATGATGTAGCCAGAGCCGCGGGCGTCTCCGCGGCCACGGTCTCCCGCGCCCTGAGCGGCCGCGGAAACGTCTCGAGGTCCACGCGGGCCAAGATCGAGACAGTGGCGGGAGAGCTCGGCTATGTCGCGTCCTCGGCCGCCTCCAGCCTGGCATCCGGGCGGATGCGCAATCTCGGCGTGATCATGCCCGAGCTGCACCGGTGGTTCTTCAACACGGTGCTCACCGGGATATCCGATGAAGCCACACGCTCCGGCTATGACGTGACCCTCTACAACGTCACCGAGGATCCCGAGGTGCGCCGGGAGATCTTCAGCGCCTTCCTCCGGCGGCGGCGCGTGGACGCCGTCGTGGTCGTGGCGCTCGAGCTCAGCCAGTGGGAGGAGCAGGAGCTTCAGCGCCTCGGCATCCCGGTCGTGATCATCGGAGGCACCTCCGGGAACCTGCCCGGGGTCTCCATCGACGATCTGGCGATCACCGAACTGGCGGCGGCACATCTGCTCGAGCTCGGTCACGAGGTGCTGGGATTCATCGGCGGCGCCGAACGCTTCGACGCCGACTACAAGGTCCCCAGCCAGCGCCGAGAAGGCTTCTGTCGGGCACTCCAGCAACGAGGACTCTCCCTCGACCCAGGACTCCTGGGAGAGGCGGACTTCACGATTCCCGGCGGATTCCACGCCGCGAGACAGCTGCTGGGGGTGCCGGGGAGCGGCATGACCGGTCTGGTCGCAGCCTCAGACGAGATGGCCATCGGTGCGATCCTCGCAGCACGGGAGCTGGGGGTCAGAGTCCCGGAGGACCTCTCGGTCGTGGGCGTCGACGGCCACGAGCTCGGAGCGCTGTTCGAGCTCACCACCGTTGATCAGCATCCACAGCGACAGGGGGCCCTGGCCGCCACGCTGATCCTCGCCACTGTCGAGGGCGGCGACGCCCAGCCGTCAAAGGTGGACCTGCCCTTTGACCTGTTGGTCCGGCGCAGCAGCATGAGGCGCCCTCCGCTGCCCGAGGCCTGACCACGGCGCGCTGCAGGATGCTCCTCGCCCGCGGGCATGGCGCAGGCCCGAGACATCACTGAAGACCGGCCCTGCGGCGGGTGCGCCGACTGGCGTGCACCGAGTATCGGGGAAGCCAGCGCAGCAGGGCCGCGCTTGCCAGCGGGCCCATGAGGGACGCGGCCCAGATGCCGCCCGCGAGCGTGCCGAGCGCGGCCCCGGCGGCCAGGGTGAGCGGTCCAGCGGCGATGCCGAAGTCCTGAAGCAGCCGCCAGGCACCCAGAAACTGTGGTCGGTCCTGAGGTGGGGCGATGTCCGAGGCGATGGTCATCATCACGCCCGAACCCAGGCCGTTGCTGATCCCCAGCAGGACCGCCACCCCGGCCAGGCCAGCCGCCGAGCCGGTCAGGGGAACCACGGCCATGGCCACTCCCAGGCCCACCATGGAGGGCACGCCGATCCAGAGCCGACCGAGGTGGTCCATCACCTTGCCCGCCGGGTAGAAGAGCAGCATGTCGATCCCGCCTGCCAGGCCATAGATCAGTGAGATCGCAGTGGGATCCAGACCGAGATGCTCGCCCCAGAGCGGAATGACCTGCTGCCGCGCCCCGCGGATCGCGCCCACGAGCATCGAGGCGGCCCCCAGCGTCATCAGCAGCTCCCGGTGCTCGATGATCACGGCTCGGAAGCCGGTCCGCGGGGCGCCGGAGGTGCGGGCGGAGCGGGTGTCGATCTCGGGCGCCAGCACCACCGTGACCCCGGCGGCCACGGCTGTGAGCAGGGCGAGCAGGAACACCGCGCGCATGTCCCCGAGGGCGATCACCCCGGCACCGAGGAAGGGGCCGACGAACTGTCCGATCCGATGCACCCCGCCCAGCGTGGAGAGCACCCTGGCGCGCTGATGCACCGGGGTCACCTCGGTCAGGTACGAGTGGCGGGCGAGCTGGAACACGGCGTTGGCGGCGCCCACCAGCAGGATCGCCGCTCCCAGGGTGATGAGCGATGGTGACAGTCCGGCGGCGAGGAATCCCACGGCGGCGGCGCCGGAGGCGAGCAGCATCGCCCGGCGGTCACCGACCCGAGCGGCCAGCGCACCTGCCGGCAGGTCCGCCAGGATCTGCCCCACGGGCAGCATTGCGGCGATGATCCCGGCCACGGCCAGGGTGGCTCCGCGCTCCACGGCGAACGGGGCCAGCACGGGGATCATGGCGCCTGCACCCAGGCTGAAGATGAAGGCCGGCAGCAGCGCACCCAGAATGATCTGCCGCCGGGGGGAGTCAGCACTGTGCATCGCTGCAGTCTAGCGATCCGTGGCAGCGGTCCCGTCCTCTCGTCACATCCCGGTGCCCCGCGCCGGCGCCGATGTCATAGGCTGGAGGCATGAGTTCACCGGCCGAGCGCTATGCAGAGTCACGTCGACGAGCAGCAGAGGCCAAGAGTCAGCTCGGCGCGTTCCGCCAGGCCCAGGCCTTCGACCTGGATGACTTCCAGCTCGAGGCATGTCGACACCTGGAGGCTGGACGTGCGGTTCTCGTCGCCGCTCCGACCGGCGCCGGCAAGACCATCGTGGGGGAGTTCGCCGTCCACCTGGGCCTCGCCAACGGCACCAAGACCTTCTACACGACCCCGATCAAGGCGCTGTCGAACCAGAAGTACCAGGAGCTGGTGGAGGACCACGGGTCCGACCGGGTCGGGCTGCTCACCGGCGACACCTCGATCAACTCTGAGGCGCAGATCGCGGTGATGACCACCGAGGTGCTGCGCAACATGCTCTACCAGGATTCAGACACGCTGCGAGACCTCGGCTATGTCGTGATGGACGAGGTCCACTATCTCGCGGACAGGTTCCGCGGGGCCGTCTGGGAAGAGGTGATCATCCACCTCCCGGAGCACGTCCAGGTCGCTGCGCTCTCTGCCACGGTCTCCAACGCCGAGGAGTTCGGGGCCTGGCTGGACACAGTGCGCGGGGAGACCTCGGTGGTCGTCTCTGAGCATCGCCCGGTCCCGCTGACCCAGCACATGCTGGTCGATCACCAGCTTCATGACCTCTTCATCTCCGAGGACGACGGCGCCCCGGGCACGCTGGTCAACCCCGAGCTTCAGCGCCTGGCCCACCACAACCAGGCGCCGATGTCTCGTCGCAGCGGCGGCAACCGGTCGCGCGGAAACGGCCGCGGCCCGGTGCGAGGCCGTGGCCGTGGTGCGCGCGGCGGCTCAGGAAAGGACGGTCCCCGTCAGGAGACCCGCAGCAGTCCCGCGGCCAGGAGCGGGGGAGGCGAGGTCTCCGGGATCTCCGGCTCGGCGGCTGGACGGCCTCGATTGAATCGTCCCAAGATGATCCGCACTCTGGATCGCGAGGGACTGCTGCCCTGCATCGGGTTCATCTTCTCCCGCGTGGGCTGCGAGGCGGCCGTCGAACAGTGCCTCAACGCCGGGATCGTGCTGACCACCCGGGAGGAGGCCGCTGAGATCACCTCTCGGGTGGAACAGATGGGCTGGGAGCTTCCTGCGGAGGACCTCTCGATCCTGGGCTTCGACAGCTTCCGCGAGGCGCTGATCAACGGCGTGGCGGCGCACCATGCCGGAATGCTGCCTCCCTTCAAGGAGCTGGTGGAGCAGATGTACGCGGAAGGACTGCTCAAGGTGGTCTTCGCCACCGAGACGCTGGCGCTGGGGATCAACATGCCCGCGCGCACAGTGGTGCTGGAGAAGCTGGACAAGTTCAACGGGGAATCGCATGTGGACATCACTCCGGGCGAGTACACCCAGCTGACCGGCCGGGCGGGACGCCGTGGGATCGACGTGGAGGGCCACGCCGTCGTCGTCTGGCAGCCCGGCATGGACCCGCGGCAGGTCGCAGGACTCGCCTCTAAGCGCACCTATCCGTTGAACTCCAGCTTCAAGCCCTCCTACAACATGGCGGTGAACCTCACCGCGCAGTTCGGACGCCGACGGGCACGCACGATCCTGGAGTCCTCCTTCGCCCAGTTCCAGGCCGACCGCTCGGTGGTGGGCATCGCCAGGGACGTCGCCAAGCGCGAATCCTCGCTGGCCGGCTACGAGGAGGCGATGGCCTGTCATCTCGGGGATTTCCGCGAGTATGCGGCGCTGCGCAGGCGCCTGGGCGAGGTCGAGAAGGACCAGGCCAAGGCCCGTCAGCGGCAGCGCCGACGGGAGATCATCCGCGTCCTCGCCGCGCTTCAGCCCGGGGACGTCATAGAGGTGGGTGGCAAGCGGGGATTCGGCGAGTCCCTGGTGGTACACAGCGCACCCGAGCATGATCCACGACCTGGCGTCATCACCAGTGACGGGAAGTTCCGCAATGTCACTGTGGAGGACTTCGGCCAGCCCCCCGAAGTCGTCTCCAGCATCAGGCTGCCGCGCAAGCCGCAGGTCAAGGTCCCCAAGATCCGCCGCGACCTCGCCTCCTCGATGCGGGCCGCCCTGCATGAGCGGGTGCCGCCCCGCGGCAGCGCGCCCAGCCCGGGCTTCGGATTCGTCGATGCGGGCGAGGACGCGGAGTCCCTCGAGGAGCTGTCTGCGCAGCTGCGCCGCCACCCCTGTCATGGCTGCAACGAGCGGGAGGACCATGCTCGGTGGGCCGAGCGCGGGTGGAAGCTTCAGCGTGAGATCGATCAGCTCAAGCTCAAGATCGATCGGCGAACTGGTTCCATCGCCAAGATCTTCGACCGTGTCTGCGGGGTCCTGCATGAGCTCGGGCATATGGAGGTCGTGGATCCGGAGCTGATGCCACAGGCGGGTCCGGCGGATCCGGTCCAGGCCGTTCCCGACGCAGGCGTGTCGCAGGCGCCGGGAGCTGGAATGGACGAATGGCACGATGCGGAGTTCGCCGTCACCGACCGAGGTCAGCAGCTGCGTCGCATCTACGGAGAGCGGGATCTCTTCACCGGTCTGCTCATGGAGCGCGGGGTGCTCTCGGCCCTCTCGGCCCAGGAGCTCGCCGCCTTCGTCACTGTGCTGGTGTATCAGGCCAAGCGTGAGGATGAGGGGGCGATGCCGATCATGCCCACCAAGCGGCTGGGCCAGGCGGCCCAGACCGGGATTGAAGTTCACGCTGAACTTGAGACCCTCGAGAAGCGACATCACCTGGAGCCCACCGGCGCGCCGGAGTTGGGGCTGGTGCTGCCCATGTACGCCTGGGCCGGAGGTCAGAGCCTTCGCAATGCGCTCAACGACTCCCCGCTGGCCGCGGGGGACTTCGTGCGGTGGACCAAGCAGTGCATCGACACCCTGGACCAGCTGGCCAAGATTCCGCACACTCCGGCCAAGCTCGCGGCGCGCTGCCATGAAGCCGTGGCGCTGATCGGCAGGGGAGTGGTGGCATACTCCTCGGTGGCGTATCAGAACCTGGAGGAACCGATTGATGAATGACACCGGTGCCGGTCACCCGGCGCGGCTGCTGACCAATGGCACGATCCACTCGCCTTCCGAGCCCTACGCGGACGCGATGGTGGTCGAGGAGGGGCTGATCGCCTGGGTCGGTTCGTCCGAGACCGCGGAGAAGCTCAACGTGGGGTCCATGGTGGTCCAGAACCTTGACCGCGCGCTGGTCGCCCCGGCGTTCGTGGGATGGGTCGACATCGGTGTGGAAGACGCGTCTGACCTGGCCGTCCAGACCACGCAGACCCTGGAGGCCGCCGCAGGCCGGGGCTTCGGAGCCGTTCGGCTGAACCTCGAGCTTGCGCCCGATCGGTTGGCGCAGGCCTCCGCCGAAAGCATGCTCGAGACCGTCTTCTCCGCCGCCGCAGCCCACGCCGTGCGGGTCTATCCCGTGCTCACCGTCTCAGGGTTGGGCAGCCTCGAGAGCAGTCAGCGGCTGCCGGCCATCGAGAAGGCATTGGCGCTGCTCGGCCCGGTGGACAGCATCTTGGGGCGTCCGGTCGCCATCCAGCTCGACCTCGCCACCGTGCTCGATCAGCTCGTGGAGGTCCGCGCAGGCGCGGCCCTGGCCAGGCGACAGCTCATCCTGCGCACCGTCGCGCCGGGAAGACCTGCGAGCCAGGGCGCGGCCGGTGAGGATCTCGCGCCGGCGGAGCTGGTCGCGGCCCTGGTCGACTCCACCTCCCGGCTTCGGGAGCAGCGCCGGAGCCCGGCCGGCTCGCTGCCCACGGTGCTCGCCGGCTTCGACTCCGCCGCACGTGAGGACTGGGAGGCGCTGCTGAACACCGGCATCCAGGTCCTGATCCGCGGCGCAGGTCATCTGGCCACCGCCTTGAGCGTGGGAGTGCCGGTCAGCGCCGTCGGAGAGCCGGGGGAGAACCCCTGGTCCGTGGTGACCCGTCATGTCCACCATCCCCAGGACCCGGTCTCGGTCCGCGCGGGGTTCAACGCTCAGACCCGCGGCGCCTACCGCTCGCTGCCCGAGGCCAGCGGCACTCCAGCCTCCTCGGCCCAGCTCGACGCGGGCTCGCGGGCGACCTACGGGGTGTGGGACGTCGATTCGCTGGCTGTTCAGACCCCCGACTCCCGCACCGCCGCCTGGAGCACGGACGTCCGGGCGCGCACCCCGCTGCTGCCCTACCTCGACGGCGAGACGCTTCCCACGCTCGTCTCCACGGTGATCGACGGCAGGGAAGTCCATCCGCCCGCCGGTGCCGCCCTTCCATGAGACCCGCTCCGGACAGTCACCGACCAGCCCCAGCCACCCCGAAGAGGACCCGAGGTCACTCGTGAAGATCCTGACGATCATCCCCACCTATGACGAGATCGATGCGCTGCCAGGCACCGTGGAGCGCCTCCGCGCAGCGGTTCCGGACTCCGACGTGCTCATCGTCGATGACAACAGTCCCGACGGCACCGGGAGGTTCGCCGACGAGCTGAGCCGCCAGGATGCGCAGATCCACGTGCTGCACCGCACGTCCAAGAACGGCCTCGGCGGCGCGTACATCGCCGGCTTCGGCTGGGGCCTGAGGGAGGGCTACGACATCCTGGTCGAGCTGGATGCGGATGGGTCCCACCAGCCGGAGCAGCTGCCGAGCCTGTTGGCGAAGATCGACGAGGCGGACCTGGTCATCGGTTCCCGCTGGGTCCCCGGAGGGTCGGTGGTGAACTGGCCCCTGCACCGGGTTGCGATCTCCCGAGCGGGCAGCCTGTACTCCCGCACCATGCTGGGACTGAAGGTCCGAGACATCACTGCGGGGTTCCGCGTGTTCCGCCGGTCCGTGCTGGAGGACATCGACCTCAGCAGCATCGAATCCGTGGGATACGGGTTCCAGGTCGACATGACCTTCCGAGTGGCGAAGATGGGCAGGACCATCGCGGAGGTCCCGATCACCTTCGTGGAGCGCACCCAGGGTGTCTCCAAGATGAGCTCGGACATCGTGGTCGAGGCGATGCTCAATGTCACCCGCTGGGGACTCGCGGCCCGAGCACGCACGCTGAAGGAACGGATCACCGGCAGCTGAGGCTGCCGCAGAGAACAGACAGCGACGGCGTCCACCCGATGATCGGGGTGGACGCCGTCGCTGTCTTAACCGAGGCCGCGGAAGGGTCAGGCAGCTTCGCCGCGACGCTCCCGGAGCAGCTTCAGCCGATCCTCGAGAATCACCTCGAGGTCGTCGGTGGAGCGGCGTTCCAGCAGCATGTCCCAGTGGGTGCGGACGTGCTTCTCGGGCTCGGCATCGGGACGGTCGACGTCCACACGCAGACCCTCTTTCCCCGTGGGGGAGACCCAGGTGGCGGGGACCTCCGCCTCGGCGGAGAACATCACCCGCATCCTCTCGCCGTCCTCGGTGCGATACTCGATCTCTTGGCGAGGGGCGGGCTCGACGCCCTGCTCGGTTTCCATGGACTGTGCGCCGAGGCGCATTCCACGCAGACTGCGATCGCTCATCGGTAATCCTCCAGTGTGATGGGCAGACGAATTCTCAAGCTACAACTCTAGAGCACCGCCGAGATATTCCCGGCGCCGTCGTCGTCCCGTGCTCAGCTCAGCGCTGTTCCCCCATCGGCTCCGGGTCCTGCTGCTGGAAGACCGGCTGCGATTCGACCTCTGAACCTGTCTGTGCGGCGGCTTCGGACCGCTGCTCCGCTGTCGCTGCATTGCCCACCTGCGCCTTCCTCGCCTCACGCTCGAGGTCCTCGCGGCTGGTGTAGTGGGGATTCTCGTCGGTGACGGAGGTGCTCCGTGCGGATTCGGCGAGATCCGCGATGGCGGAGGAGATGGCCGGCTTGCCCTTGTTCTGCTTGGCCTCCTGCTCCTTCTCCGCCCGACGCTGCTTCAGCCGCTCGGACCGGGCTGCGCGCTCGGCTTCACGGTCCTCCAGGCTCATGCCCGGCTGTGCGGCCTCAGGGCCGCCGAAGGCTCCGGCGAGGTTCTTCAGCGCATCTCCGAACTCGCCCGGGATCATCCACATGGTGTTGGACTCCGACTTGGCGATCTCGGGAAGGATCTGCAGGTACTGGTAGGAGAGAAGCTCGGGGCCGGGCTCGGAATCATGGACCGCATTGAACACGGTCTCGATGGCCTGAGCCTCGGCGTTTGCGCCCAGGATGCGCGCCTGTGCGTCACCCTCCGCGGCGAGGATGGAGGCCTGACGCTCACCTTCTGCGGTGAGGATCGCAGCCTGCTTGGTGCCTTCTGCGGTGAGGATCGCGGCGCGGCGTTCGCGCTCTGCGCGCATCTGCTTCTCCATGGAGTCCTGGATGGAGTGTGGCGGCTCGATCGCCTTGAGCTCCACACGTGCCACGCGGATGCCCCAGCGTCCGGTGACCTTGTCCAGCTCTCCGCGGAGCTGACCGTTGATGCGGTCACGGGAGGTGAGCGCCTCCTCGAGGTTGAGTCCGCCCACCACGTTGCGCAGGGTGGTCGTGGTCAGCTGTTCCACGGCGATGATGTAGTTCTGGATCTCGTAGGTCGCGGCCTTGGGATCAGTGATCTGGAAGTAGACGACGGTATCGATGGAGACCACCAGGTTGTCCTCGGTGATCACCGGCTGGGGCGGGAAGGAGACGACCTGCTCGCGCATGTCCAGCATCGGCAGCAGACGATCGATGAAAGGGACGAGCAGGGTCAGCCCCGGTCCCTGGGTGCGCTGATACTTGCCGAGGCGCTCGATCAGCCCGGCTCGGGCCTGGGGGACGATGCGCACGCTGCGCGCGATGATGATCACCACCAGGGCGACGAGGACCAGGAGGACTACAAGTGCAGTGACTTCCATGACGTTCCGTTCTACTATGTGGGGCGCCGAAGATCTCTCAGGCGCCTTCCGGTCGGGGACTGTTCGGACCGAGGGTGTCGGGCCGCGTCTCGTCCCATTCGATCTGCCGGGTGGGGCGAAGGTACACCGTGGCGCCGTCCACGTTCTCCACGACGGCGCCCATGCCGGGTTCGATCCTGTAGTCGCCTGCCGCGCGAGCGGTCCAGGTGTCGCCGTCGACCTCGGCCAGTCCGGCGTCGGCGGTGATGGCTTCCAGGGGACGGGCGTCCATGCCCGCCATCCTGTCGATGTTGGTGAGCTGGTTCTCCGGGCCCTTCTTCAGGTGTTTCAGCGCCACCGGGCGAACCGCTCCGAGCATGAGCAGCGCAGTGGCGCAGCCGACGATGACCTGCAGCCAGGGTTCGCCGCCTGCCAGAGCCACGGTGGCGGCTGCACCTGCTCCGACGGCGAGCATCAGGAAGAGGAGATCCAGGGTGATGGCCTCCAGGACGAGAAGCCCCAGTGCCAGGGCCAGCCAGGGCGCCCAGAGGTTATCGCCGAACCACTCGATCATCTCAGCTCCTCGTCAGCCCTTGTTCCGTGCTCTCAGCCTATCTGCGCCACAGGCTCACGTCGAGGTCGACGGTGACTTGTGACACGCCGCGCCGCTGAGCCTCCTCGCAGAGCTCCTCCCGGCGTCGGTGATGTCCCGCGGGGCCCATGAAGACCAGGTCAGCGGCGAGTTCTGGGTTCACGGTGACATCGGAGGTGATCCGGTCGATGGACTCCGGTGATCCCAGAGCGGGGGCGATCTGATCCAGCAGCTGGTTCAGCTTCTCGCTGCGCATGCCCAGCAGCCCGGCTTCCCGCAGCTCGGTGAGGTGCCCTGGCCGGGGGGTGACGACCGCGGCCAGTCCACCTGGTCTGAGCACCCGGGCGTATTCGTTCACGTTGCGCGGGGCGAACACGTCCAGCAGCAGGTCCGCGCTGTGATCGCGCAGGGGGAGTGGCTGCCACAGGTCCCAGGTGAGAGCCAGCGTGCGCCGGTGCCGCGCTGCTCGCTTGAGGCCCGGCGTCGAGAGGTCCACCGCGATGCCTCGTGCCGTCGGCGCGGCATCGAGCAGCTGATGGAGATAGTGTCCGGTGCCGGCTCCGCAGTCCAGGATCAGCGGAGACTGATCGGGGTCCACCGCGAGCGGGGCGGGGAGCCGGTCGAGGACGGGCCCGCGCAGGTGTGCGCTCAGCGGCGCGAAGATGCCGGCCTCCTGGACTCGTTCGCGCGCCATGATCATCGGAGCGCTGTCGGCGATGAACCGCGTGCCCCGCCCCGAGAGCAGGTTGACATAACCCTGGCGCGCAGCATCGAAGCGGTGGCCTTCGGCGCAGGCGAGCCCCCGGAAGCTGGTGAGGCTTCTGGCCGCAGCGGCGCCGTCCGCGCAGGGTTCCCGCAAGGGTCCGGGGATCTCCTGGGAGCCACCGCCATGACCGGCCTCGACAGAGATCGCATCCAATGGCGCAGTGCAGACCGGACAGCTCAGCGGCCAAGAGGTGTTCATCATGCCTACGGTATCGCTCCAGCGTCGTAGGCGGGCGTTCATCGTTCCAGGCAGACGGACGGCGAGCCGCCGTGCCGGTCAGGAGGACTGCGCACAGGAGGACTCCGCACAGCAAGGATTCACACAGCAAGGATTCACACAGAGGAATCCAGGCGCCATCGCCCCCGGAAGCTTCGCCTGTTCCTAAAGCGCCGATAATCTACATTATGTCAGGTTGCGTTGGGCGGACCCCGCTCCAGCATCCCTGTGTGTTCACAGTGCAGCGGGCTCAGTCGACTGACAACTGGTGCGCGCTACGGTTGGTCAATGAGCACGCCCTTCTTCACGATCGGTCATTCCAACCGCACGCTCGTCGAATTCCTCGAGCTGCTCCGAGAATCCCGCGTCGAACTGGTCGTGGATGTCCGAAGGCTCCCGGGTTCCACCCGGTATCCCCAGTTCGACGAGGATGCACTCGCCGCATCCCTGGATGAGTTAGGAATCGGGTTCCGACGTGCGACTGGACTGACCGGACGCCGGCCGGTCAGTCATGACGTCCCCTTCGCCGTGAACGCCTGGTGGACGAACCGAAGCTTCCACAACTACGCCGACCACGCGCTCACGGCCGAGTTCGGCCAGGCCCTGGCCGAACTGCGTGAGGCAGGAGGCGCCGGTCGCACCGCGGTGATGTGTTCCGAGGCGGTGTGGTGGCGCTGCCACCGGAGGATCATCGCTGATCACCTCCTCGCACATGAGGACGATGTCATGCATATCCTCGGCCCGGGCCGCGTCGACGACGCGCAGCCGAGCCCCGGCGCGGAGATCGGTCCAGACCGCGTGGTCAGATATCCGGCTTCCGAAGACCCGGACACTCAGCGGTAGCCTGGTGTGATGGTCCAGGCTCCACGATCCTCCTCCGCCGGTGCCGAGACCGATGGTGCAGCCATCCGGTCTGCGGGATCCGCGCGTCGCCCCCTTCCGTGGCTGCTGCTGCTCGTGGATGGCCTGCTGGTGCTCGGCTTCGCCGCCATGGGCAACCGCAACCACGAGACGGGCCTGGCCGTCGTCGATGTGCTGCAGACCGCCACACCGTTCCTCCTCGGACTCCTGGCCAGCTCGCTCGTCGTGCGCTTCTGGCGCAGCCCGTCCCGACTCTGGCCGGACGGCGTCGTGGTGATCCTCGGCACTGTCGCACTGGGCATGGTCCTGAGGGTCCTCAGTGAGACCGGAGGGGCGCAGGCGTCGTTCATCCTGGTGACTCTGGGCGTGCTGGGCGCCCTGCTCGCCGGAAGGCGAGTGCTCAGCGGACTGGTGCTCGAATCGCGAGGAAATGCGGTTGCGGGCTAACCCTGTGGTCCCGTCCAGGCAATGCCAAGGTGCACGTCGATAACGTGGAGTCTGTAAGGGTGAGCGCGGGAGTGATGCATGACTCTCCCCCGCTCTGACGTCAACAGAGCCAAGGAGACGCACCGTGAAAGCAGTGACATGGCAGGGCCACCGCAAGGTCAGCGTAGAGACCGTCCCGGATCCCGTGATCCAGCAGTCCAATGACGCGATCATCGAAGTCACCTCCACCGCGATCTGCGGCTCGGATCTGCATCTCTATGAAGTGCTCGGCCCGTTCATGACTGCCGGGGACATCATCGGCCACGAACCTATGGGGCGGGTCGTCGAGGCTGGCTCCCAGTCGAATCTGACGGCCGGTGACCGCGTGGTCATCCCTTTCCAGATCGCCTGCGGCAGCTGCTACATGTGCCAGCGCGGACTCCAGACCCAGTGCGAGACCACTCAGGTCCGCGATCAGGGCATGGGTGCCCCGCTCTTCGGGTACTCCCAGCTCTACGGCGCGGTCCCGGGCGGACAGGCCGAGTACCTGCGGGTGCCGCATGCGGACTACAACCCGATCAAGGTCGGCAGTGAGCTGCCTGACCACCGGTACCTCTTCCTCTCGGATGTGCTGCCCACTGCCTGGCAGGCGGTCGCGTACACGGGGCTGCAGCGCGGCGACAGCGTCGCCGTCGTCGGACTCGGCCCGATCGGGCAGTTCTCGGCCCGCATCGCCAAGCATCTGGGGATGAAGGTCTACGCCATCGACCCCGTCGCTGAGCGGCGCGAGATGGCCGCTCGCCATGGCGTGATGGTCTTCGACACCGGCGAGGAGTCCATCGGGCAGATCCGTGAAGCCACCGAGGGGCGCGGCCCCGACGGCGTCGTCGACGCGGTGGGAATGGAAGCCCACGGCTCCCCCATCGCCAAGGCGGCCCAGCTTTCAGCGCAGTTCCTGCCCGATGCAGCCGGCAAGGCCATGATGCAGAATGTCGGCGTCGACCGGCTGGCGGCGCTCTACTCTGCGATCGAACTGGTCCGCCGCGGCGGCACGATCTCGCTGAGCGGAGTCTATGGCGGCTCCGCCAGCCCGCTGCCGCTGCTCACGCTCTTCGACAAGCAGCTGACCGTCAAGATGGGGCAGGCCAACGTCAAGAACTGGGTCGACAAGATCCTCCCGCTGGTCGAGGATCCCGCCGACCCGCTGGGCGTGGACGACTTCATCACCCACACCCTCCCACTCGGCGACGCCCCCGGAGCCTATGAGATGTTCCAGAAGAAGCAGGACGGCTGCATCAAGGTCGTGCTGGACCCCACGCTCTCCCCGGCCTGAACAGCGTGCACGGCCTGAACAGCCTGAACATGCGAACATCTGAACACGACCCTCCGTGGGCTGAGCCCACACTGACGAGTCTCGAAGGGATACAGATATGAGCACTGATCCGAATTCCATGCAGGACCCCCGCACCAAACACCGGCACAGCGACCTCCCCGAGCAGGAGCAGACAGACCAGCCGGGCCATACCGGCCCGACGGGCCCGACCCCTGACCACGGTGAGCAGAGCTGGACCGGGCACGGACGTCTCCAGGGGAGAAAGACGCTGATCACCGGAGGCGACTCCGGGATCGGACGCGCCACCGCGATCGCCTTCGCTCGTGAAGGGTCCGACGTGGCCATCGCCTACCTCCCCGAGGAGGAGGAAGATGCGCAGGTGACGGCATCTCACGTGCGCGAAGCCGGGCGCACCTGCCTCACCTACCCGGTGGACATCACCGAGGAGTCCAATGCGGTCGAGATCGTTCGGCGCACTGTGGAGGACCTCGGCGGAATAGACGTGCTGATCCTCAACGCCGCCTATCAGCGTGCCCGCGACGGCATCGACTCCGTCCCCACCGCTGAGGTGCGGAAGGTCTTCGAGACGAACCTCGTGGCGCACATCGTCATCACCCGGGAGGCCGTGCCGCATCTGAACCCCGGCGCCTCGATCATCGTGACGACCTCCATCCAGGCGGCGGAGCCCAAGCCCCCGCTCTTCGACTACGCGATGACCAAGGCGGCACAGGTCGCGTTCATCGAGGCGATGGCGTCCGAGCTCGGCGAGAAGGGCATCCGGGTCAACGGCGTGGCCCCCGGCCCGATCTGGACCCCGCTCATCCCGGCGACAGGCTTCGACGGGGTCGCCCAGTTCGGACAGGACACCCCCCTGGGGCGCCCGGGACAGCCCTCCGAACTTGCCGGAGCCTATGTCTACCTCGCCAGCGAAGAAGCCTCGTTCGTCTCCGGCTCGGTGATTCCGGTCACCGGCGGCAAGGGCTTCTGACCCAGGTCTCCAGAGATGCCCGCAGGACCGACGAGAAAGGAGTCTCCGATGGCAGGATCCCCGATCAAGGACGAAGAACTCTACGAACGTCTCCGTGAAGAAGGCAATTCCAAGGAGAAGTCCGCCCGCATCGCCAACGCGGCGGCGAAGGAAGGTCGCAGCCGCGAAGGTGAGAAGGGCGGTGAAGCCGCCAACTACGAGGACCGCACTGTCGCGGAGCTTCGCGACAGGGCCAAGGAGCTCGACATCACCGGCTACTCAGACATGAAGAAGGATGAACTGGTCAAGGCACTGCGCGACCACTGAGTCGGCTGGAACACACAGCAATGGCCGGGACCCATGTCAGGGCCCCGGCCATTGCTGTGCTCAGACGCTGAGCTCAGCGGTCACTCGCTGTAGGTGAGGCTTCCCAGCTTGCCGGAGAGCACGTCTTCGGCGGAGACCTGGTGGTTGACCACGGACGAGGTCCAGGTGCCCCACTGCTCGGGGTCGATGGTGTCCCCGTTGTTGCCGAGGTTGGCCAGGCGCTGCTTCTCCTCCTCGGTGAAGTCCTGCACGGCCAGCGGCCCGAGGTGCTTCACATCATCGACGGTGAGGCCGATGTTCTTCGCGATCCGCTGACCGTAGTCATCGTGGATCATGAAGAAGTGCCAGACGATGCGCTCCTGCACGTCGCGCTCGGACTGCTCCAGCATGCCGGTGAGCACATTGATGAGCTCGTCACGCTCCCAGTCCATCATGGTGTTGTAGCGGCCCCGGGCGTGGAGGTAGTCGTTGCGACGATCAAGGTTCGCCTGGACGACCTGTCCGCCCACTGCCGGCGCCTCATTGGGCTGCGGCTCCGGTGACTCGTGGAGTCCGTTGTGGATGGAGGGCTCGTAGTTCACGTGCGGGTTCTGCTCGGGGTGCACATCATTGCCGTAGGACATGAGTCCCCCGCGCTGGTTCGTGTAGACCTTGCCGTTGCGGCCCTTGGGCTGGTTGACCGGCAGCTGCAGGTAGTTCGGTCCCACGCGGTAGCGCTGGGTGTCCGAGTAGGAGAACGTGCGGCCCACGAGCATCTTGTCATCGGAGAACTCCAGGCCGTCCACGAGCACGCCGGTGCCCATGGCGATCTGCTCGTTCTCGTTGTGGAAGTCATCGACGTTGCGGTTCAGCGTCATGACACCGATCTCGCGCAGCGGGAACTGATCCTCCGGCCAGATCTTGGTGTCATCCAGCGGGTCCCAGTCGAGCTCGGGATGCTCGTGATCCTCCATGATCTGGACGTAGACATCCCACTGGGGGAAGTCTCCGCGTTCGATGGCCTCGTAGAGGTCCTTCGATGCGTGCCCGAGATCCTGTCCCTGCACCTTGGCGGCCTCAGCCTCGGTCATCGAGGCGACGCCGGCGCGCGGGTGGAAGTGGTACTTCACCAGGACGGTCTGGCCCTCGGCGTTGACCATCTTGTAGGTGTTGACGCCGAAGCCCTCCATGTGGCGGTAGGTCGCCGGGATGCCGCGGGGGCTGAAGAGGTGAGTCAGCATGTGCATCGACTCAGGCGTCTGACCCATGAAGTCGAGGATGCGGTTGGGCTCCTGGCGGAAGGTGATCGGATCCGGCTTCAGCGAGTGGATCACGTCGGGGAACTTGATCGCGTCGCGGATGAAGAACACGGAGAGGTTGTTGCCCACCAGGTCCCAGTTGCCGTCCTCGGTGTAGAACTTCACCGCGAAGCCGCGCGGGTCACGGGCGGCCTCGGAGGAGTCGCGTCCTCCGATGACGGTGGAGAACCGGATGGCCAGGTCGGTCTTCTTGCCGGCCTCCTGGAAGAGCTTGGCGCGGGTGTACTTCGACGCCGGCTCATCACCGATCATGCCGGTGGCCTCGAACTCGCCGTAGGCCACGAAGCCGCGGGCGTGGACCACGCGCTCCGGAATGCGCTCCCGGTCGAAGTGGCTGATCTTCTCGAGGAACTGGTAGTTCTCGAGCGTGGCGGGACCGCGGCTGCCGACGGTGCGCTGGTTCTGGTTGTTGGTGACAGGGTGGCCCTGCCGAGTGGTCAGGATCGGATCGGTCTGTGCCAATTCGTTCTCCTCTTCGCTGCGGTCCGGCGCTGGAATCACGGAGACTCACAGGTGCGCGGACTGGTCCGACGCATGTCGGACAGGCTGATGGGGTGGACTCTCCGAGCTTAGCAAGATCACCTTGTTATTACGAGTAGTTCAGAACTGCGAGGTCACCGTGTCTTGTCGAAGGTGTCCCGAGCCGGACGGAACGCCCGGTGCCTGGCATAGCGGTGAACTGTCTCCAGCTGTTCTCGCTGGACCTCTGCGTCGTCGATGAGCGCCTGGAACACCCCGGGGTCGACGCCGAGGGCTTCAGCGTGATCCTTCATCGTGGACCAGCCATGAAGCTTGCCGGTGACGGCCGAGAGCATGATCTCAGCCTCCAGAACCAGCGTGGAGGGAGAGCGGTCCAGGGGCAGGCGTCCATTGGGCTTGAGCCGTCCGGCTCGCTCCCCCGCCCAGGCCACTGCCGCTGAGCCGATGGCTCGGGGGAACCCTTGACGCTTCATCAGCTCGATGAGGAAGCCGCGCTCACGCCGGATCGCCTCGGCAGCCTCCGAAATCTCGGGGAAGACGGGGGTGTCCACATAGTCGGCCGCCATCCGCTTGATCCGATTGACTCCGGCGGTGGCTCCGGCAAGGTGATCGGCCATGTAGTGGCGCAGCAGCACTGGATCCACCTGCTCACCCACCAGGTGATCCGTGGGCGGAAGCTCGGACCTGTCCTGAACCTGCAGATCGCGTGGGCGCAGCGGCAGTGACGGGTGCCCTTCCCCCGCCGCCAGGCCTTCGATGAGCTCCTCGAGGGCCTGGGCCGCGGTGTGCCGCGGGGACCAGTCGAGCTGCTCCCTGGCCCTGCCCGAGTCCATCACGGGAACGTGGCGTGCAAGATCCAGCCAGCCCTCATCCATGGGCAGCACCCGGGCCCGGTGTGCCGCCTTGATCAGCCCGCGCACCACTGAGGCGGGAAGCGGCACCTGCACGGCAGCTGGGCTTCGTCCGGAGATGACGTCCGCGAGGCCTTTTCCGTCCAGGAGATCATCTGCGCAGATGTTGAACGCACCGTGGGCGCCCAGCAGCGCCGCCTGGGCATAGGCGGCAGCGAGGTCATCGGCGTGGACGGCCTGGGCCCGGACCCCGCTGGGCAGCGGGAGCACCGGTGGACGGAAGATCTGCAGCAGCTGGACCGGTGCGATGCTGCCGATGAAATACCGTTGGATCTCGGATCCTGCACCGCGCTGGAACACGAGTGCGGGCCGGAGCCGTGCGATCGAGAAGTCGGGGTGCTGCTGCTCGAACTCGTCCAGGACCCGTTCCTGGGCGACCTTGTCCTCGCTGTAGTGGGAACCGGGAACGCCCTCGGTGGACCAGGTCTCGTCGCGAGGGGTGGCGTCCTCGACCGGGGAATAGACCCCGACCGACGAGGCGACCACAGCCTGCCTGATGCCCGCGCGCGCCGCCGCCTCCAGCACGTGACGAGTTCCGTCGACGTTGACCCGCCGCAGCAGGCTGCGCTCACTGTTCGGCTGGATCAGCCAGGCCAGGTGGATCACGACGTCGTATCCCCGGAGCGCGTCAGCCAGCTCGGGGATGACATCGCTGGACTGGATGTCGGCCTGGTGCCACTGGGCACTGCCATAGGGCTCGACGGAGGTGTCCGGAAGTCGGCGGGCGATGCCGAGCACAGCGTCCACTTCTGCGCGTCCGCTGAGATGTCGGAGCACCGCGGTTCCGACGTTTCCTGTTGCTCCTACCACCGCGATGCGCATGCGTCCTCCTGTGGGTTGAAAGTTCCCGGCCCGGGCAGGTCAGCGCCCGCGCCCAGCCTTCATCGAGAGCCTGGTGCCACGCTCAACAGTGCCTCACCACGAGCAGTGGATCACCAAACGGCACTGATCCGCCCAGCGGCACTGATTCACCAGCGATCGTGCACTGTCGGCGCGATGCGGGCGCTGTAGAGCTCCCTGACCGCCTGCTGGAAGGATTCGGAGAGGGGCGCGGCCGCGCCGGCCTCGGCATTCTGGCGCGCCTGCTCGGCGTTGCGTGCGCCGGGGATGACAGTGCTCAGACCCGGGCACTGGGTGACCCAGGCGAGCGCCGCCGTCGTCGGCTTGAGACCTTCGCGCTCGGCGAGCTCGGAGAATTCGGCGGCTGCCTCCACGCCGGTGGCGAAGTCCACTCCGGAGAACGTCTCTCCGATGTCGAAGGCCTCGCCAGATCGGTTGTAGCTGCGGTGGTCGGACGCCGCGAAGGTGGTCTCTCTGGTGTAGCGCCCGCTGAGCAGTCCGCTGGCCAGCGGGACGCGGGCGATGATGCCCACCCCGGCCTCCTGTGCGGCTGGCAGCACACGCTCCAGGGGCTTCTGACGGAAGGCGTTGAGGATGATCTGGACCGAGGCGACGTGCGGGCGGGCGATGGCGCTCAGTGCCTGATCGGTGGTCTCCACGCTGACGCCGTAGTGGGCGATGGCGCCTGATTCGACGAGCGCGTCCAGGCGGTCGAAGACGGCATCGGAGCTGAAGACATCATCGCTTGGGCAGTGCAGCTGAACCAGGTCAAGGGTGTCGACCCCGAGGTTCCGTCGGGAGCGGTCCACCCAGGACTGGAAGTTCTCCGCTGTGGCGTGCGCGAGGCTGGGCTCGGGGGCGCGGCGGATCATCTTGGTCGCGACCAGACCAGACCAGGAGGGGTTCTGCGTCAGCCACTTCCCGATCAGCTCCTCGCTGCGCCCGTCGCCGTAGACATCGGCCGTGTCGAAGATGGTGACCCCCGCCTCGGCCGCCGCATCCATCGCGCCGAACGCATCGGCCTCGGCGACCTCGCCGAAGTCTCCCCCGAACTGCCAGGTGCCGAGACCGATCGTGGACACTTCGCGGCCGGTGCGGCCCAGGACACGGTGCTGCATAGAGGAACCTCCGAGGTTGACTGTGACGTTGAGCTCCACCTTACCCCTGGTCCTAGGCGGTCACGAGGGTCAACGGGGTGCATCGCACAGGGCGCGTCGCGGTCAGAAGGTGCAGCCGTCAGAAGGTGCAGAGACGAGTGAGGCCCGAAGTCCGGTGTGGACTTCGGGCCTCAGCTCTGATGGTGGAGGTAAGGGGATTCGAACCCCTGACCTTCCGCATGCCATGCGGACGCGCTACCAGCTGCGCCATACCCCCATGCTTCTGGTCATCGCCTGACCCGAATCAGCATCCGGGCCGCGGCAACTCCCCTACTGTACTGTGTACCTGAAGTGCTGTGCAAATCGAGGTGGCGCGCTCGGAAACGACCGTCGCTCCGGCGCTGACCTGGGGCTTAGCGCAGGATCTACTCCGTGGCGGGAAGCTGGAGGTCGACCTGGTCGACGTCTGCGTAGAGCCGGTCGAGTCCATAGACCGCGCGCTCTTCCTCGTGCTGGACGTGGATGACCATGTGGCCGTAGTCCAGGAGCACCCAGGTTCCGGTGCCGCGTCCCTCGCGGCGCAGCGGCGCGGAGCCGTGGACCTCTTTGAGCTGGCGTTCGACCTCGTCGACGATCGCGCCGATCTGGCGTTCTGAGGGCGCGGAACAGACGAGGAAGGCGTCCGTGATGCCCAGCCGCTCCCCCACATCCAGTCCTACGATGTTCGTGGCGAGTTTGTCCGCGGCCGCGGCGGCGGCGGTGCGGAGTTCGGTGAGCACAAGTTCGGTGATAGCCATAGACGTCCAAGCTTAGAGCATGAATGAGAGAACGACACCGACGGCGATGACCAGCAGCACCGCGAGGATGATCACAAGCCAGCCCATCATGGACTGGCGCGCCCCCTGGCGGGTGCTGTGTTCGACCATCGCGTCGATCTCGAGTCCGTGGGCCCCGCGCGCCTGGATCGGCTCGATCGATCCGGTGGCATAGTCGGTGTTTTCGGCGGCCTCATCCGACTCCATGTGGGCGCGGAGGGCTTTGCGCGTGATCACGTCCGATTCCGGACGCAGCCGACGACGACGCATGCGTTCGTCCTGTTCGGCCTCGACCTGCTCCTGGCGGCGACGCTCCTGATTGGCCTGCATGGCTCGAGCCGCGAGGGCCTGCTGCTTCTTCAGCAGCTCGGGATCTACGCGGTTGGGATCGTCGGCGGCGATCACCGCACGGTTGAGCTCATTGAGCTCGGCCAGCTTCTCCTCCGAGAGGACGGACATGGTCTCGGTCAGGCGCAGTCCGCGCCGCGACTTCCGCGAGGCGGGCACCGGCGCCTCGTCCTGGTCGTCGGCCTCGGTGCCGGGCAGATCCTGCGGGCGCAGCGGCGCGGCGCCGGACTGCCCTTCGGTCCGCGGCGGCTCGGGAAGGCTGAGCGCTCCGGCCGGCGCGGACTCAGTGGAGAGCTCGTCAGCACCAGCATCGGCGTCCGCGTCCACATCCGAATCGCCATCCGCGTCCACATCCGCATCGGCGTCGCGGTTAGCAGCGTCCAGACCGGACTCTGCCTCGTCCCGGTCTTCCTCAAGGTCGTCGATGTCTTCCTCGGAGGCTTCGTCCGAGCCTTCCTCATCCGTGATGCCGGAAGTCTCCTCCTCGGCACCCGCATCGAGGTGCGCGGTCCTCGAGACGGCGGCCTGCGCCTCCTGGTCTCCTCCAGCCTCGGCGGCGTCCTCTGCCTCGAACTCTGCTCGGTCCTCCGGCAGGCCCGCGTCTTCAGCCCCGGAGAGATCGTCCAGCTCCGACTCGAGATCCGCGGCAGCTTCGTCTCGGCCTTCGTCAGCGGAGGAGTCCGCAGCGCCATCTGGAGCTTCAGAAGACTCCGGGTGCGGCACGGTGAAGCCCCACGGCTCGGCGAAGCCCCAGGGTTCCGCGGCGACGGCGCTCGGTGCGGCACCGGGGGACGTCTCTTCCTCCTCGGCGGTGGCCGCATCCTCTTCGGCGGCGGCCGCATCCTCATCGGCGGCGGCCGCATCCTCATCGGCGGCGGCCGCATCCTCCTCGACACCTCCGGGCGTCTCAGCGGATTCGGCGCCCTGCGGTGTGCCGGCGACGCCCGCGCGGTCCTCGGACTCTTCGTCTGCGGGCACCCCGGCGACGGGCTTCTGGGCGGCGCGCTCTTCCGCCAGTTCTGCCTCACGACGCCGACGCAGCTCTTTGCGGGAGACCGGGAGATACCTGGCGCGCAGGTCATCGCCGCCCGAGGCGTCACTCGACTCGGTGTTCTCTGCGGTCATCGTCCAGCCTCCTGAAGGCTCTGGTCAGACTGTGCTGCCCGAGCCAGAGCATTGCCTGCGAATTGATCGGTCTCATCGATGGAGCACCGGATTCCATCGTATGCCGGGGCGCAGCCGCACGGCATGGTCAACGCGCGGAGTCGGCGGAATCCGGTTGATACAGCCGATGCTTGGCGATGTACTGCACGACTCCGTCGGGAACCAGGTACCAGACGGGCTTTCCCTCCCGCACCCTCCCCCGACAGTCCGTGGAGGAGATCGCCATCGCCGGGATCTCCATCAGTGAGATCTCCTTGGTCCGTCCGAAGTCCTCTGAGGTGTAGCCCGGTCGCGTGACGGAGACGAAGTGGGCAAGCTCCCACAGCTCCTCGACGTTCTTCCAGGACATGATCTGGGCCATCGCATCGGCGCCGGTGATGAAGAACAGCTCCGCATCGGGGTACATGTCACGAAAGTCGCGCAGCGTGTCGATCGTGTAAGTGGCTCCCCCACGATCGATGTCGACGCGGGAGACCGTGAAGCGGGGATTCGCGGCCGTGGCGACCACAGTGAGGAGGTAGCGGTGCTCTGCCTCAGCCACTTTGCGGCCGGCCTTCTGCCACGGCTGTCCTGTGGGGACGAAGATGACCTCATCGAGGGCGAACTCGGTGGCCACCTCGCTGGCTGCCACGAGGTGCCCATGGTGGATCGGGTCGAAGGTTCCGCCCATGATGCCCAGGCGCAGTGGACCCGGGGCCCGCTCAGCGGTGGCGGCGACCCGCGGGTGACGGTTGACCAAGGGTGTCAGTGATCGCTGTGTGCCTGAGCAGGCAGCTCGCGGCCCTTGTTGGCGAAACCGAGGGTCACCAGCAGGAGCAGGAGCAGAAGGGCGAACATGATGATGCCGAACCAGTGCGCCTCGATGGGCAGCGCGCTGTGTTCTTCAGTCTCGGCCGCCAGGACGGTGGCGAGCACGTGCAGGTTGAGCATGCTTCTCCCTCACTTGGGACGAACGACAGGACGAACGATGGGATGACGACGAATTCTCGGTCTTCAGTCTACGGGAATCACGGACGGACCTGGCCCTCGCCGCGCACGACCCACTTTGTGGTGGTCAGCTCAGCCATGCCCATCGGACCTCGCGCGTGCATCTTCTGCGTGGAGATCCCGACCTCGGCCCCCAGGCCGAACTGCCCGCCGTCGGTGAACCGGGTGGAGGCGTTGACGATGACCGCAGCGGCATCGATCTCCGTCACGAAGCGGTCCGCGTTCGCCACAGAATCCGTGACGATGGCCTCGGTGTGCCCGGTGGTCCACCGACCGATGTGACTGATCGCCTCGTCCAGGGACTCCACGATCCCGACCGCCATCTCGAGATCGTTGAACTCGGTGGCGAAGTCCTCGTCGCTGACGTCGGTGACCGTGCCGAAGGGCGCGCGGTCCTGGGCGAGATCGGCCGGCTCCTCGGCGGGCAGCCATTCGCGCGCCCGGGGGTCCACGTGCAGGTGCACCCCGGAGCGCAACAGGGCACGCAGCACTTCTCGGCCGGCGTCCTCAGCCTCGGAGTGCAGCAGCAGCGTCTCGGCGGCGTTGCACACGCTCGGGCGTGAGATCTTCGAGTTGACCACGATGCTGCGCGCGGTCTCGGGATCGGCGTTGGCGTCGATGAAGATGTGGACATTGCCCTCGCCGGTCTCGATGACCGGCACGCGGGAGTTCTGCACCACGTGCTGGATGAGTTCGCGTCCTCCCCGAGGGATGAGCACGTCCACGGAGCCTCGCTGGGTCATAAGAGCGGTCGCCCCGGCACGGCCGTAGCTGTCGATGGACTGTACGGCGTCCACTGGGACCGAGGTGGTCCGCAGAGCCTCGCGGATGATGGCCAGCAGCATCTCGTTGGTCTTCTGCGCTGCGGAACCGCCACGCAGGATGACCGCGTTGCCCGACTTCAGTCCGAGCGCGGCGATGTCCACGGTCACATTGGGACGCGCTTCGTAGATCACGCCCATCACGCCCAGCGGAACACTGACCTGGGTCAGCCGCAGGCCGTTGGGCAGAGTGCGTCCCTGCAGCACCCGCCCCACCGGATCGCTGAGCCCCATGACCTCTTCCACGGACGCGGCGAGGGCCTCGATGCGGTCCTCGCTCAGCGCGAGACGATCCAGCAGGGACCTGCTGAGACCTGCCTCACGGCCGCGCTCGAGGTCCTCATCGTTGGCCCGGGTCAGCGAGACCACGGATTCACGCAGTCCGAAGGCCACCGCGGACAGGGTCCGGTCCTTGTGCTCGCGGTCCAGCGCGTTGAGGCCGCGCGAGGCGGTCCGGGCCCTTGCGGTGACCTCGCGGATCCCGGATTCGACCTGCTCCTGATCGCTGCTCTCGTCGGAGGTCTGCTCGGTGGTGTGCTTCTGCTGTTCCTCTGCCATGTTCACAGCCTAGTCTCGATGCGGACGATGTCATCTGCATGAATCACTGCTCGTTCATATTCTGGACCCAGCTCCGCGCTCAGCTCCGCGGTGGAGCGGCCAAGCATCTGCGGCAGCTCTGTGGAGGAGTAGCCGACCAGTCCCCTGGCCCGCACGGTGCCTGCCCGGTCGGTGATCTCCACCGGATCCGAGGCTTCGAAGTCTCCGCTCAGGGAGACGATCCCAGCGGACAGCAGAGAGCTGCGTCCCTCGACGACGGCGACGATCGCCCCATCGTCGATGATCAGCCGACCCTTGGGGTGTGCCAGGTGAGCGATCCAGGCCGAGCGCGCCCCGCGGCGTCGACCGCGGGCGCCGAAGAAGGTTCCCACAGCCTCTCCTGCGAAGAGCCGGCGGGCGTTCGACGCGGAGGTCAGCAGCGCCGGGATGCCGTTGGAGGCGGCGATCTGCGCGGCCTCGACCTTGGTGACCATGCCGCCGGTGCCGACTCCGGCCTTGCCGCGACGGCCCAGCGTCACCCCGCGCAGGTCCTCAGGGCCCGACACGTGGGGCACTGGCTCCCCGCCCTTCTCCGGGGGCCCGTCGTAGAGGGCATCTACATCGGAGAGCAGGATCAGCGCGTCGGCGCGGAGCAGGTTTGCCGTCAGCGCGGCGAGCCTGTCATTGTCACCGAACCGGATCTCGTGGGTGGCCACGGCGTCGTTCTCATTGACCACGGGCACGGCACCGAGGCTCAGCAGCTTCTCCAGCGTGCGCAGCGCATTGGTGTACTGCGTGCGCCGCATCAGGTCCTCCACGGTGAGCAGCACCTGCGAGACGGTGGTCTGGTACTGGGCGAAGGCACGTGTGTAGTGGGCCAGCAGCAGGCCCTGGCCCACGGCGGCCGCCGCCTGCTGGGTGGCCAGGTCGGCAGGTCGGGCGCCCAGCCCCAGCGGTGCGAGACCGGCGGCGATGGCACCGGAGGACACCAGCACGACCTCGGTCCCCCGGTCCCGCAGCACCTGGAGGTCGGCGACCAGGCGGTTCAGCGCATCCACCGAGATGCCTCCATCGAGGGTGGTGAGCGAGGATGAACCGATCTTGACCACCACCCGCCTGGCTTTGCGCAGATCCGCCCGCGAGGCGACCAGAGACTCCGTCAGGCGGGGGGTGCTCATGTGTTGTCGGCCTTGGCCTCATCCGTGCCGAAGCCCTCGTCCTGAAGGTCATCGGGATTGCCGTGCGGGTAGAAGATCTCCACGCCGTCCTCGTCCGTGACGCTGGTGGGTGCACCGTCATCACGACGCTTCGTGGGAGCGCCCTCCTGGGTGCGATACTCCACGTCCATCTCGGCGCGAGTGGAGACCTTGGCGGCCCGACGATCCGCCTGCTCCTGCTTCTTCTCAGCACGAGTCGGTCTGGCATGATCATCCAGCCGCAGGTCGGTGCCGCGCGGACCGCCCAGGTGCTCCGCACCTGCGGCCATGGTCGGCTCCCAGTCAAAGACGACGCCGTCCTCCGCGGACCCGATCACCACGGCTTCGCCAGGCTTGGCCCCCTGCTTGAAGAGCTCGTCCTCGATGCCCACCGCGACCAGGCGGTCAGCCAGGTAGCCGACGGCTTCGTCATTGCCGAAATCAGTCTGCACGATCCAGCGCTCGGGCTTGTCGCCGCGCACACGCCACAGCGGCTCCCCGCCCTTGGACTCCTCCGTGACGGTGAACTGTTTGCGGTTCACGGCACGGGGGCGCACGGTCACCGGCACCGGTGCGGGCTCGATCTTGCGCTGTGCGCGTGCCTCGAGCACCAGTTCGGCCATGGCGAAGCCCAGATCGCGCAGTCCGTCGCGGTTGAGCGCGGAGACGTCAAAGACCCGGTATCCGCGGGCGGTCAGATCCGCACGCACCAGTTCGGCCATGGCGGCCCCGTCGGGCAGGTCGGTCTTGTTCAGCGCCACCAGACGCGGTCGCTCATTCAGGGGGACAGCGTTGGAAGACGCGTCTTCGGTGCCGCCGGCGCCCTCAACCTTGTCCGGGGCGTAGGCCGCGAGCTCGGCTTCGATCGCGCGGAGATCGCCCAGCGGATCCCGGTCGGTCTCCAGCGAGGCGCAGTCCAGAACATGCACCAGTGCGGCGCAGCGCTCCACATGGCGCAGGAACTCGTGTCCCAGGCCCTTGCCCTCCGCGGCACCGGGAATGAGTCCGGGAACATCCGCCACGGTGAATCGCGTCTCCCCAGCTTCGACGACGCCGAGGTTGGGCACCAGCGTGGTGAAGGGATAATCAGCGATCTTGGGACGTGCGGCGCTCATCGCGGCGATCAGGCTTGACTTGCCGGCGGAGGGGAAGCCGACCAGGGCGATGTCCGCGACGGACTTCAGCTCCAGGACGACATCATTCGCGTCACCGGGAGTGCCGAGCAGCGCGAAGCCTGGGGCCTTGCGCTTCTTCGATGAGAGCGAGGCATTGCCGAGCCCGCCCTGGCCACCCTCGGAGACGGTGTAGCGGGCGCCGGGCTCGACCAGGTCGGCAAGCACTCGACCGTCTCGGTCCTTGACCACCGTGCCCTCGGGCACCGGGAGCTCCAGGACTGGACCTCTCGTTCCATGCCTGAGGTCCCCCTGTCCGACTCCCCCGTCCTCGCCGTGGCGGTGGGGCCGGTGGTGGTACTCCAGCAGCGTGGTGGTTTGGGGGTCGACCACCAGGACCACAGAGCCGCCGTCGCCGCCGTTGCCGCCGTCGGGTCCGCCCAGGGGCTTGAACTTCTCGCGGTGCACGGAGACGCAGCCGTGGCCACCGTTACCGCCTGTGGTGTGGAGGACCACTCGGTCGACGAAATGTGCCATGGCTGGAGACTCCTTGAAGAAAATTCTGGTGAAGACAGGTCGAGGGTGGGCCCATCAAGTGGGCCCACCCTCGACTGTACGTGCGGAACGTCTGTGCTGGCCTGGATCAGGCTGCTGGGACGATGTTGACGACCTTCCGACCGCGACGGCTGCCGAACTCGACAGCTCCGTTCGACAGTGCGAAGAGGGTGTCGTCGCCACCGCGTCCGACATTGATGCCGGGGTGGAACTTGGTGCCGCGCTGGCGGATCAGGATCTCACCAGCGTTGACGGTCTGACCGCCGAAGCGCTTCACACCCAGATACTGGGCGTTGGAATCGCGGCCGTTGCGAGTAGAGCTCGCGCCTTTTTTATGTGCCATTGGGCTGCCTGCCTCTCAGGGAAGAACGGGGGATCTGCGAACCTTGATCGCCTCAGGCGATCGAGGTCACCTTGATGCGGGTGAGTTCTGAACGGTGACCCTGGCGCTTGCGGTAGCCGGTCTTGTTCTTGAACTTCTCAATGACGATCTTCTTACCGCGGATGTTCTCCAGGACCTCGGCCTCGACCGACACCTTGGAGAGCTCATCAGCTGCGGTAGTGACCTTGTCCCCGTCCACCAGCATCACTGCCGGCAGCTTAATGGTGCTGCCTGCCGCGGCCGGGACGCGGTCAACGGTCACGAGGTCTCCGACGGAAACCTTTTCCTGGCGGCCGCCAGCGCGGACAATCGCGTACACCACTTGGGACTCACTTCTCTCGATGATCATTCGGACTGAACCAATCGTGCACATCACCGGCGGGATCCCTTGACGAGATTCCTGCTGCTGATCTGCACGGAAGACATGCTGGTGCCTATGACACCAGGGATCTACTTTACGCCAACAGTGAGGTGACAGCAAGTCGACCGAGCCCGAGTGAACGGGCCCGGTCGAGTGCTCACTCGGGCCGTGCGATCTCTTCGGCCTTGACCCCGACGCCGAGCATGACGGGCTCGCTGGCGGGGGCCTTCGGCTGAGCCTTCTCGCTCGGCTTCTCCGCCGCCGCGGAGGAGAAGGACGTGCTCGTCGGCTTCTCGGGGGCCGCGATCTGCTGGACCTCTCCTGACGCGCCCTGGACAGACCCCGCCGCACGACGACGGCGCCTGGCGGGCTTCGCCGGAGTGCGTGGCTCGCGGGAGTCCAGCGCCTGACCCAGGGTGTCCAGAGACACCTGCTTGGCCTCGGCAGCCTCGGCCTTCGGCTGGGCGTCGGCTGCCTCGTTCTTCTCAGCGCGAGGCAGCGGCACCTCTTCGCCACCGATCCTCAGCACTTCTGCCGTGGAGTGCTCGCCGGTCGCCTGGCCGGTGCCGCCTGCGGGCTGGCTGGCGCTGCGTCGACCCCTGCGTGACCCGCGGGACTGCTGCGGCGCGCTCTCGGCGGGGGAACTCTGTTCCTCCTCCTCGGCGTGCTTGCTCGCTGTGGCGGCGGCGACCTGGGCCAGAGCCTGTCGCGCCTTCTCCTGCTTCTCCTTCTCCTGCGGGTCCACCTCGGGGGTCGACTGCTGGGAGTCGGGCTCGTCGTCACGACGGCTTCTGCCCTTACGCCGCTTCTTGGCGGGCTTGGAGTTCTGCTGCTCACCGTGGGAGGTGTAGGCGCCGCGGTGCTCCACGGGCTCTGACTGGGTGACCACCCCGCGACCGGCGCAGTGCTGGCAGTCCTCAGAGAAGACCTCCAGCAGCCCTGTGCCCATCCGTTTGCGGGTCATCTGAACCAGGCCCAGCGAGGTGACCTCGGCGACCTGATGCTTCGTCCGGTCACGTCCCAGGCACTCGACCATGCGACGCAGCACCAGGTCACGGTTGGCCTCGAGGACCATGTCGATGAAGTCGATCACGATGATGCCGCCGATGTCGCGCAGCCGCAGCTGGCGGACGAGCTCCTCAGCCGCCTCGAGGTTGTTCTTCGTGACGGTCTCTTCGAGGTTGCCGCCGGAGCCGGTGAACTTGCCGGTGTTGACGTCCACCACTGTCATCGCCTCGGTGCGGTCGAAGACCAGCGAACCGCCGGAGGGGAGATTCACCTTCCGCTCGAGCGCCTTGTTCAGCTGCTCGTCGATGCGGTGCTCGGCGAAGATGTCATCGGAGTTGTGCTCTTCGGGCAGCCACTGCTTCAGCCTGTCGAGCAGGTGGGGAGCCACGTAGGTCACATACGCCTCGATGTTGTCCCAGGTCTCCTCCCCCTGAACCTCCATGGAGGAGAAGTCCTCATTGAAGACGTCCCGGACCACCTTGATGGTCAGATCGGGCTCGGCGTAGAACAGCTCGGGTGCGAGCACCTTCTTGTCCCCGGTCTGGCTCTGGATCTGCTCCCAGAGCGCCCGCAGACGGTTGATGTCATTGGTGAGCTCCTCCTCGGAAGCGCCTTCGGCCGCGGTGCGCACGATGACCCCGGCGTTGTCGGGCATGTGGTCCTTGAGGACCTTCTTCAGCCGCGCGCGCTCGGTGTCGGGAAGCTTGCGGGAGATCCCGGTCATGGAGCCGCCCGGCACGAACACCAGGTAGCGGCCCGGAAGCGAGATCTGGCTCGTCAGTCGGGCACCCTTGTGTCCGACCGGGTCCTTGGTGACCTGGACCAGGACGGAGTCCCCGGACTTCAGCGCATTCTCGATCTTGCGGGGGCCCCCGCCCAGGCGGGAGGCGGCCCAGTCGACTTCGCCGGCGTAGAGCACAGCGTTGCGCCCGCGTCCGATGTCGACGAACGCGGCCTCCATGGAGGGCAGCACGTTCTGGACCTTGCCCAGGTATACGTTGCCGATCAGTGAATCCTGCGTGGTGTGCGAGACATAGTGCTCGGCGAGCACCCCGTCTTCGAGCACACCGATCTGGATCCGCTCCCCGCGCTGGCGCACGATCATCTTGCGGTCCACTGATTCCCGGCGCGCGAGGAACTCCGCCTCGGTGATCACCTGACGGCGCCGACCGGTGTCGCGGGAGGACCTGCGGCGCTGCCGCTTGGCCTCCAGCCGGGTCGAGCCCTTGAGCCCGGTGACCTTGTTCGACGCCGGAGCTTCGGCGGCCTCGCGGGGCGCGCGCACCCGGGTGACGGTGTGCGCATCGTCCTCGTTGGACTCGACTTCCAGGTCTGCGGACCCGCGGCGACGACGACGACGCTTGCGTATCACCGGCCCCTCGTCATCGCTGGCGCTGGACTCGCGGTCATCGGCGTCATGGGGCTCGCCGGCGTCGCCCGAGGCGTCGGCCTGCTTGGAGCTCTTGGAGGCGGACCCGCGGCGGGAGCCCTCCTCGCCGGAGTTCTGCTCGGTCGTCCGCGCAGAGGACTGCCCGGTGTTCTCCTCGGCCGAATCACTGTCGGACTCGGTGGAATCGGAGTCGGAGCCGCGGTTCTTGTTCCGTCCGCCGCGGCGACGCTTGCGGCGGGACCGGCGACCCGATCCGTCTTCATCCTCGGTGTCGCTGCCCTGCGGGTCCCGGTCCTGCGAGTCACGGTCCTCAGGGTCGCGGTTCTCAGGGTCGCGGTTCTGGCGGTCACGGTCCTCAGAGTCGCGGTTCTGCGAGCCGCTCCTGCGGGCGTCGTCCTGAGCCTCGTCAGCGGAGTCGCGGTTCGCGGAGTCTGATCGTGACTCAGCATCCTTGCCGGCGCGGCGACTCGTCCTGGGCTGTGCCGTGGCCAGATCAGGTGCCTGGAACAAGACGTTGATCGGGTCGGCCACCGGGGCATCCGGAGACTTCGAGGATTCCGGCGCGGGCTCTGATGAGGACTCGGGTCCGCTCTTCGGCGCTGGAGGAGGGCTGAAGGGGTTGAAGATGTCGTTGTTGCCCGCTGTGTCATCTGCGGGGGTCTCGGTGTGGGCCATTATGGAATTGCTCCTGACCGCTCCCACGGTGCCACACTCACCGCGTCCGCGGCTCTGCTTAGGTGGATCCAGCCGGTCGCGTTGCCCCTGGTTCTCACGACGGGTGCGACCTGCTCAGTCCACGTATTTATGTTGTCTCAAACCTATGTTCTAGCTCCACTGGCGTTCCGGGCGCTGCTCCTGATGATTTGCGGAGCGCGCTCTGCGCGGCCTTCCAGCGGCTACGCACCACTCCTGAGCATCTGCTGTGAGTTCTGATACACAGCGACAATTCGATGATCCCGGGGCGGTGGCGTGCAAGCCTTCTCGGTCTGCGGGTGTGGTCCGCTCGCCGATGCCATTCAGTATCGCATACCCCTTCAGCATTCCTGCGTAGAATCCCCGCATGGCCGTTCACCCCGCAGATCAGCGCACCCAGCCCCGCATCGCTTCACCTCGAGGCGTCGGGGTGTGGCTGCTGCTGACCGCGGCGGTCGGCGCGGTGGCCAGCATGCTGCTGATGCGCGAACGCATCGAGCTCTGGCGCGACACCGACTACACCACGGCATGTGACATCAATCCCTGGGTCTCCTGCGGTCTGGTGATGGACTCCTGGCAGGCCTCCACCTTCGGCTTTCCGAACATCTTCCTCGGGGTGGTGGGCTTCCCGCTGGCCATGCTCGTGGCGGTGACCATCCTGGGACGGGTGCAGCTGCCCCGCTGGTACTGGTTGGGACTTCAGGCGGGAGTGACCTTCGCCCTGGCGTTCTGCATCTGGCTGTGGTCCCAGGCCGTGTACTCCATCGGGGTCCTGTGCCCGTACTGCATGGTCGTGTGGGCCGCCGTGATTCCGATGTTCGTCGTCGTCACCGCCGGCAACATCGCCAACGGCGCGATTCCTGCAGGTCCGGGCCTGCGGAGGATCTCTGCCGACTGGTGGTGGGTCATCATCGTGCTGATCTATCTGGTGGTGGCAGCCAGCATCATCGTGGCGTTCCCGAACGCCTTCATCGGCTGAGGACCGCCCGCGCGGCCCTGGGATATCGTGGAATCAGGCAAGCAAACCCCGCTTCACCTGAGACCTGCTGATATGGAGGGCTGACTATGTCCCAGACCGTGAACGCCGTCGTCGTCAAAGAGAAGAACGGCCCTGCCGTTCTCGAGCAGATCATCGTGCCGGATCCCGGCGTCGGCGAGGTCGTCGTCGATGTGCTGACCTGTGGCGTGTGCCAGACGGACCAGCACTACCAGCAGGGCGAGGTGGGCGACAACTTCCCCTATCTTCTGGGCCATGAGGCCACTGGTCGCGTCTCGCTGATCGGGGAGGGTGTCACCAGCGTCAAGGTCGGAGACACCGTCATCCTGAACTGGCGCGCCGTCTGCGGCGAATGCCGGGCGTGTCGCAAGGGCCAGCCGCAGTACTGCTTCGACACCCACAATGCCGAGCAGAAGATGACGCTCACCGACGGCACCGAGCTCGAGGCGGCGCTGGGAATCGGCGCCTTCGCCGAGAAGACCCTGGTGGCGGCCGGACAGTGCACCGTCGTCCAGGACCTCCCCGCAGAGTCCAACGCCGCCGTCGGACTGCTGGGCTGCGGCATCATGGCCGGCATCGGCGCTGCGATCAATACCGGTGAGGTCAAGCGCGGCGAGTCCGTCGCGGTCATCGGCGTCGGAGGTGTCGGCACCGCCGCCGTGCTCGGCGCGAAGCTGGCCGGCGCGACCACCATCATCGCGGTGGACCTGGATGAGCGGAAGCTCGCCAAGGCCGCAGAGCTGGGCGCAACCCACACGGTGAACCCCGGCGAGGCCGATGTCGTGGAACGCATCCGTGAACTCACCGGCGGCTTCGGTGCCGACCTGGTGATCGACGCAGTGGGTCGCCCCGAGACCTATCGGCAGGCCTTCTACGCGCGGGACCTCGCGGGTCGAGTGGTCCTGGTGGGTGTGCCCGATCCCTCGCACACCCTCGAGCTGCCCCTGGCCGATGTGTTCGGACGCGGCGGATCGCTGAAGTCCTCGTGGTACGGCGACTGCCTGCCCTCGCGGGACTTCCCGATGCTGGTCAGCCACTACCGCAGCGGAAATCTCGACCTGGACGCGTTCGTCACCGAACGTGTGGCACTGGACCAGGTCCAGGAGGCGTTCGAGACCATGAACCGCGGCGAAGTGCTGCGCTCCGTGGTCGAGCTTCAGTCCCCCACGACGAATTGAGGACCCATGAGCACCAGCTTTGAGAACCTTGTCACCTCCGGAACGTTCTCCCTCGACGGCGGCACCTGGGAGGTGGACAACAACGTCTGGATCATCGGTGACGAGAACGAGGTCATCGTGATCGACCCCGCCCATGACACCGACGCGGTGGTGGGCGCCGTGGGCGAACGAGCCGTCAGCGCCATCCTGCTCACCCATGGACATGATGATCACATCAGCCAGGCGCTTGAGGTGCAGAAGCGGATCGGTGGACGGATCCACCTGAACCCTGAGGATCACATGCTCTGGGACGCGGTCCATGAGGGCACTGTTCCGGATGTGGAGGTCAGCGACGGCGACGTCTTCACAGTGGGCGACGTGCAGCTGATCGCGATCCATACTCCCGGGCACTCCCCCGGCTCCACGTGCTTCTACGCGTCCTCCCTCGCGGGGCCCGACGGCGCGGTCCAGCCGGTGCTGTTCTCCGGGGACACGCTCTTCTCCGGTGGTCCAGGAGCGACGGGACGATCCTTCTCGAGCTTTGAGACGATCATCGAATCGATCAGGACGCGGTTGTTCCAGGAGCTTCCCACGGAGACCCTGGTGAACACCGGGCACGGCCCATCGACCACGATCGGCGCGGAGGCGCCCCACCTGCAGGAGTGGATCGACCGCGGAGAATGATCAGCGGCAAGTGAGCAGTCAGCCGCGCGGGGCAGTGACGCTGGGAGCGATCGGCGAAGGTTCGCCGATCTCTTCCAGCGTCCAATGTCGGCGGTAGACATCGAGCACGGCCTCTTCGACCTGGTCCACCGTGACCTCGACGCCGAGCTCGCTCGCCGAACCCGCGGTCAGCGGATCCCAGGCAAGCCCGAGCGCCGCGTACGCCTCGGAGAGCACCCGACGAATCGAGGCTCCGTCCTCCACGATGATCGAGGAGGAGAACAGCCATCCGGAGCCGATCACGCGCTGTGCGGTGCCGATGAGCTTGATCCGTCGATCGGGGTCCGTCAGTGAGATGCCGTGCACCGAGTGCGCGCCCGGGCAGTACTCCCCCGGGATCGCCCCCAGTCGCGCAGCGATGCCCACCTCCTGCAGCGCGTCCCGCAGAAGCTCCCCGAAGGCCGTGAAGCGCGCCTGGGACTCACGGATCGGGTCGGCGTCCGGTTCGATGTGGTCGACGACCAGGGATCCCCGGTGATAGGCCGCCGCGCGACCCCCGGCGCGGCGCACCAGCGGGGTGAACCCCGAGCGGCGGCACGCCTCCGCCGCGTCGTCGAACCCTTCCAGCCGCTGGTCGCGCTGGCCGAACGCCACAGTGGGTTCAGGACGATAGAGCCTGAGCAGCGGCGATGTCCCTGCGGATTCTGAGCCGGTCCGGGCCCGGGTCCGCTGCAACAGCGCAACGGCCAGCTCCAGATCCGCCTGAGCACCACCGCTGGTGGGCTGCCGGTAGACCTGGAGCCGGCCCGTGTACGTCATCTCTTCGTCTCTGCTCGACTCAGAAGTCCCAGTCGTCGTCCTCGGTCTCCTCGGCCTTGCCGATCACGTAGGAGGAGCCTGAGCCGGAGAAGAAGTCGTGATTCTCATCGGCGTTGGGGCTCAGCGCGGAGAGGATCGCCGGGTTCACGTCGCTGATCTCTTTGGGGAACATCGCCTCGTAGCCCAGGTTCATCAGGGCCTTGTTGGCGTTGTAGTGCAGGAACTTCTTGACGTCCTCGCTGAGACCCACCCCGTCGTAGAGGTCGTGGGTGTACTGCAGCTCGTTCTCGTAGAGCTCGTACATCAGCTCGTAGGTGTAGTCCTTGAGCTCCTGCTGGCGCTCCGGAGTCTCGCGCTCCAGGGCGCGCTGGTACTTGTAGCCGATGTAGTAGCCGTGCACGGCCTCGTCCCGGATGATCAGCCGGATGATGTCGGCGGTGTTGGTCAGCTTCGCACGCGAGGACCAGTGCATCGGCAGGTAGAACCCGGAGTAGAAGAGGAAGGACTCCAGGATGGTGGAGGCCACCCGCTTCTTGAGTCCGTCATCACCGTGGTAGTAGTCCATGACGATCTGCGCCTTGCGCTGCAGGTTCGCGTTCTCCCTGGACCAGCGGAAGGCCTCGTCGATCTCCTTGGTGGAACACAGGGTGGAGAAGATCTGCGAGTAGGACTTGGCGTGGACCGACTCCATGAAGGAGATGTTGGTCATCACCGCCTCCTCATGCTGGGTCAGCGCATGGGGGATCAGCGCGACGGCGCCGACGGTTCCCTGGATGGTGTCCAGCAGCGTCAGTCCGGTGAAGACCCGCATGGTGAGGGTCTTCTCCTCCTGGGTCAGCGTTGCCCAGGACTGGACGTCGTTGGAGAGCGGGATCTTCTCCGGCAGCCAGAAGTTGTTGACCAGCCGGTTCCAGACCTCGCTGTCCTTCTCGTCCTCGAGGCGGTTCCAGTTGATCGCCTCGACGTGCTCGAGGAGCGCTTTAGATGGTGTCAACGTCAGGAGTCTCTTTCTAGAAGAAGCGTGTGGTGCCGGGTCTGGCCAGATGATCCGTGCAGCGGGTCAAGACCGCGGCGGATCACAGCATGCAGGAGACGCAGCCGTCGACCTCGGTGCCTTCGAGCGCGAGCTGGCGCAGGCGGATGTAGTAGAGGGTCTTGATGCCCTTGCGCCATGCGTAGATCTGGGCCTTGTTGATGTCGCGGGTGCTGGCGGTGTCCTTGAAGAACAGCGTCAGTGACAGGCCCTGGTCCACGTGCTGGGTGGCAGCGGCGTAGGTGTCGATGATCTTCTCGTACCCGATCTCATAGGCATCCTGGTAGTACTCCAGGTTGTCGTTGGTGAGATAGGGCGCCGGGTAATAGACGCGCCCGAGCTTGCCCTCCTTGCGGATCTCGATCTTCGAAGCCACTGGGTGGATCGAGGAGGTCGAGTTGTTGATGTAGGAGATCGAACCGGTGGGCGGAACCGCCTGCAGGTTCTGGTTGTAGATGCCGTGGGCCATGACGGAGGCCTTGAGCTCCATCCAGTCGGCCTGGGTGGGGATGCTCACGTGGTCGAAGAGCTCGCGGACCTTCTCGGTCGACGGCGCCCACACCTGATCGGTGTACTTCTCGAAGAACTTGCCGGTGGCGTACTGCGAGTTCTCGAAGCCGTCGAAGCGCTCTCCGGTCTCGATCGAGAGCTTGTTCGAGGAGCGCAGCGCGTGGTACAGCACCGTGTAGAAGTAGATGTTGGTGAAGTCGATGCCCTCTTCGGAGCCGTAGTGGACCCGCTCCCGCGCCAGGTAGCCGTGCAGGTTCATCTGCCCCAGACCGATCGCGTGGGAACGCCGGTTGCCTTCAGCGATGGAGGGCACCGAGTTGATGTAGGACATGTCTGAGACCGCGGTCAGCGTGCGGATCGCCGTCTCGATGGTCTGTCCGAAGTCCGGGGAGTCCATCGCCTTGGCGATGTTCATCGAGCCCAGGTTGCAGGAGATGTCCTTGCCGATCTCGGAGTAGCTCAGATCGTCGGCGTACTTGCTGGGCTCCGAGACCTGCAGGATCTCTGAGCACAGGTTGGACATGGAGATCCGGCCGGCGATCGGGTTCGCGCGGTTGACCGTGTCTTCGAACATCACATACGGGTAGCCGGACTCGAACTGGATCTCGGCCAGGGTCTGGAAGAACTCGCGGGCGTTGATCTTGGTCTTGCGGATCCGCGCGTCGTCGACCATCTCGTGGTACTTCTCGGTCACCGAGATCTCGCTGAACGCCTTGCCGTAGACGCGCTCCACGTCATAGGGGCTGAACAGGTACATCGGTTCGTTCTTCTTGGCCAGCTCGAAGGTGATGTCGGGGACGACCACGCCCAGCGAGAGCGTCTTGATCCGGATCTTCTCGTCTGCGTTCTCCCGCTTGGTGTCGAGGAAGCGGAAGATGTCCGGGTGGTGAGCGTTGAGGTAGACCGCGCCGGCGCCCTGGCGTGCGCCGAGCTGGTTGGCGTAGGAGAAGGAGTCTTCCAGCAGCTTCATCACCGGGATGACCCCGGAGGACTGGTTCTGGATGTGCTTGATCGGGGCGCCGTTCTCCCGGATGTTGGTCAGTGACAGCGCCACGCCTCCCCCGCGCTTGGAGAGCTGCAGGGAGGAGTTGATGGCACGCGCAATGGACTCCATGTTGTCCTCGATGCGCAGCAGGAAGCAGGAGACCAGCTCGCCGCGCTGCTTCTTCCCGGAGTTCAAGAAGGTCGGAGTGGCGGGCTGGAATCGCCCGGAGATCATCTCATCGACCATCCGGCACGCCAGCTGCTCGTCGCCGCGGGCCAGATGCAGCGCGACCATGGTGACACGGTCCTCGTAGCGCTCCAGGTAGCGGTCGCCGTCGAAGGTCTTCAGCGCGTAGGAGGTGTAGAACTTGAAGGCACCCAGGAAGGTGGGGAAGCGGAACTTCGCGGCATAGGCCCGATCGAAGATGGACCGGATGAACTCCTGGGAATACTGCTCGAGGGTCTCTGGCTCGTAGTACTCGTTCTCGACCAGGTAGCCCAGCTTCTCCTCAAGATTGTGGAAGAAGACGGTGTTGGTGTTCACGTGGTCCAAGAAGTACTGACGGGCCGCGAGCTGGTCCGCCTCGAACTGGATCTCGCCCTCGCTGCCGTAGAGGTTCAGCATGGCGTTGAGCTCGTGATAGCTCAGGCCCTGCCACTGGGCGGGCATCACTTTGGCCAGCGGAGCATCCCGGTGGTCCGTGCCGCGCGGAGCCTGTGCTGTGCTGGCGTCGTTCAGAGGCTTGACTGCTGTTTCCAAAACTCTTCCAATCCCTTGTTCACCGTGGAGACGTCTTCGCGTGTGCCCATCAGTTCAAATCTGTACAGATGAGGGACCCCGCACTTGGCGGCGACGATGTCCCCGGCGATGCAGTAACTCTCATGAAAATTCGTGTTTCCGGCGCCGATCACGCCGCGCAGCAGGTTCCTGTTGGTCTCGACGTTGAGGAACTTGATGACCTGTTTGGGAACCGAACCCGCTCCCGCATCTGCCCCATAGGACGGCAGGACCAGAACGAAGGGCTCCTCCGCGGACAGGGTCTCGTCCTTGGTGCGCAGCGGAAGTCTCGCGACCTCCCAGCCGGAGCCCTTCAGCTTCTCCACGAATCGGTGGGTGTTGTTCGACACCGAGGAGAAGTAGATCAGCTTGGCTGAGGTGTTCACGGCTGCATCAGGCGACCGAGCTGATCGCAGCGTGCCGGCCGGCCAGCTCGGAGATCTTGTCGGGGCGGAAGCCGGACCAGTGGTCGGCCTCGGTGATCACCACGGGAGCCTGCATGTATCCGAGCGCCCGAAGCCGCTCGAGCGCCTCGGCGTCCTGGGTGATGTCGACGGTCTCATAGGTCACGCCGTTCTTGTCCAGGGCGCGATACGTCGCGTTGCACTGGACGCAGGCGGGCTTGGTGTAGACAGTGACAGACATGTGGCTCCCCGATGTTTTCCGTGGTGTTCTAACGATGCTCCAATACTACATCTTGGGTCGGGAGATATCACTGGCCACTAGATGCTGTACTCACACCCGTGTAGTTCTCCACCGGCGGTCCACAGGACCTGTGGATCATGACTTCGTTGATATGGCGCGGAACCAGCCGGGTGCGCCCGCTCTCCTCCACAGCTGTGGAGCCCCGTACTCCCGAGGAGAAGTTTCTCGGCCGCCCGCGTGTCTCGGCGTGTCTCGACACGAATGCCGCAGATGTTGAGGCTATGTGGTCACTGCATCACTAGATGTTGTGGTCTGGGTCTCGGATTCGATCCAGTCGAAGGACCGCGTGACCGCCTTGCGCCACTGCTTCATCCGCCGGGTGCGCTCCTGCTGGTCCCAGGTGGGGACCCAGCGCCTGTCCTCGCTCCAGTTCGCGACCACGTCTTCGGTGCCGTCCCAGAACCCCACTGCGATTCCAGCGGCGTAGGCGGCGCCCAGCGCCGTGGTCTCGATGACCTTGGGTCTGACCACATCGACGCCGAGGATGTCCGCCTGCAGCTGCATCAGCGTCTCGTTGACCACCATGCCGCCATCGACCTTCAGCTCTTCGAGCTCCGCGGCGGCGGAGGCGTTCATGGACTCGACCACCTCCCCGGACTGGAAGGCCACAGCCTCCAGAGCTGCGCGGCAGATGTGATCCGCGTTGACATAGCGGGTCAGGCCCACGAAGACTCCGCGCGCCTCGGGCCGCCAGTAAGGGGCAAAGAGCCCGGAGAAGGCGGGGACGATGAAGCACCCGCCGGTGTCCTGGACCCGCTTCGCGCGGGTCTCGGATTCAGCGGCGTCGGAGATGATCCCCAGGTTGTCGCGCAGCCATTGGATCAGCGAACCGGTGACGGCGATCGAACCCTCCAGTGCGTAGACCGGGTCTGCTCCCCCCAGCTGGTAGGCCACCGTGGTCAGCAGCCCACGCTCATCGCGGACGATGTCTGCCCCGGTGTTCATCAGCATGAAATTTCCGGTGCCGTAGGTGTTCTTGCCCTGACCCGGCTCGAAGCAGGCCTGGCCGAAGGTCGCGGCATGCTGGTCCCCCAGGATGCCGGCCAGCGGCACGTCCATCACCAGCGACCGTGAGTCGCCATGGCCGTAGACCTCGGAGGAGCTGCGGATCTGCGGAAGCATCGGCACCGGGATCCCGATCTCGGCGCAGATCTCCTCATTCCAGTCCAGGGTGTCGATGTTCATCAGCAGCGTCCGTGAGGCATTGGTGACGTCGGTGAGGTGGATCCCGGTGTCCTTTCCGCCGGTCAGATTCCACAGCAGCCAGGTGTCCATGGTCCCGAAGAGAAGCTCCCCCGCCTCGGCGCGCTCGCGTGCGCCGTCGACGTGGTCCAGGATCCAACGGATCTTGGGTCCGGCGAAATAGGTGGTCAGCGGCAGTCCGGTGCGGTCCTTGAACCGGTCATAGTCTGCCGCTCCAGCCTCTCCAGACGCTCCAGCCTCTCCGGACTCCCCCGCCTCAGCAGCGCCGGCGCGGGCGAGCTCGTCGCAGATCCCCTGGGTGCGGATGTCCTGCCAGACGATCGCGCGGTGCACGGGACGCCCGGTGGCCCGGTCCCAGACCACGGTGGTCTCCCGCTGGTTGGTGAGCCCCACGGCGGCCAGCTGGTGCTTGCTGATATCAGCATCGGCCAGGGCACGCCCGATCACCTCCCGGGTGTTCCTCCAGATCTCCATCGCATCGTGCTCCACCCAGCCGGCCTGGGGAAAGTGCTGTTCATGCTCTTTCTGACTGCTGCCCACGGACTCCGCGGCATGGTTGAAGATCACCGCGCGGGTGGAGGTGGTCCCCTGATCCACGGACAGGACGAACTGTTCCATCTAGATCCCTTCCTTCTGCAGGTGCGGCTGCTGAGCCGAGGCGTGACCGGCTCGCCGGGACGGCTGCGGCGCCCACGTGGGCTGGGACTGTGCCTGCTGGAGCAGGGCCGCCGCGGAGGCGTCGTCCTCAGACTCCTCGGCCGCACGCTGGGCGCGGACCAGCAGCTCGTAGCTGTGCCGCTCGGCGGCGATCCGTTCGGCGTTCCAGCCGAGCAGCCCCGCGGCCAGGTCCAGCACCTCATCCAGGGCACCGAGGCCGCGATCGGCGGTCTCCTGGAAGAGCCGGGTTCGGCGGGAGAGCAGGTCATCCACGTGCAGCGCGCCCTCGTGGAGCACGGCATAGGCGATCTCGGCGCGCAGATGCTCGGGAGCCTTCGCCAGCGGCCGAACCAGGGAGGGATCGGCGTCGATGAGCTCGAGCAGCTCACCGAGCAGGCTGCCATAGCGGTTCAGCAGCCGGTCCACCCGGTCACGGCTGAAGCCGTGGCTGAAGACGAGCTCGGCGGTGCGGTTCTTCCAGTCTGAGTAGCCCTGGGCGCCGAGCAGCGGGATCGACTCGGTCAGGCTGCGCCGATCCGTGAAAGTCCCGCGGCAGGCGAAGTCGATGACGTCCTGGGCCATCACCCGGTAGGTGGTGAGCTTGCCGCCGGCGACGCCGGTGAGGCCCTCTGCCAGCTGCATCACGGTGTGCTCCCGGGACACCTTCGCCGAGGAGGTCTCCTCGGCCGCGACGGGCTGGACCAGCGGGCGCAGACCTGCCCAGGTTCCCAGCACGTCGCTCTCCTGGAGATTCTCGCCGAGGACCGCATTGGCATGGTCGAGGATGTAGCGGATGTCCTGCCGGGTGGGGGCCGGGGCGTCCACCGGCTGGCGCCATGCGGTGTCTGTGGTGCCGATGGCCCAGACGTCTCGCATGGGGATGATGAACAGCACGGACTTCTCCGTCTGCGAGATGACTCCGACATCGCCCACGGCGGCGATGGCCCGGCGCGGAACCGTGATGTGGATGCCCTTGGAGGCGCGCACCTGCAGCCCCGTCCCCGTTCCTGCGGCCTCCTGCTGGGCCCCGGTCCAGACCCCGGTGGCCAGGATCGTCTCCCTGGCGTGGACATCAGCCTCCTGCCCGGTCTCGAGATCACGCAGCCGGGCACCGATCACACGGCCCGTGTCATCGCGGAGGTAGTCCACGGCTTCGGTCCGACTGGCCAGCTGCGCGCCCAGGCTGTGCGCCGAGCGTGCGAGTGTCAGCACCAGCCGAGCGTCGTCGACCTGCGCGTCGAAGTATTCCAGCGCGCCGATGAACCGTTCCTCATCGAGGCCGGGAAAGCGATGGCGCAGCTTCGTGCGGCTCAGGTGCCGGTGGAAGGGCACCGCACGCCGTGACCACCATCCGCGCGAGGAGCCGGGCGTGCGCCGGCCGGCCGAGCGCAGCTGCAGCGCGTCGTAGAGCGTCACCCCGGAGCCGATGAAGGCACGCTCGATCACGCGCTTCTCGAAGGGGAAGATGAACGGCAGCGCGCGCACCAGATGCGGCGCGGTGTGGGTGAGCAGCAGGTCGCGCTCCCGCAGCGCCTCGGCCACCAGCTTGAAGTCCAGCATCTGCAGATAGCGCAGTCCGCCGTGCACCAGACGCGAGGACCGGGAGGAGGTGCCCTCACCGAAATCGCGGGCCTCCACCAGAGCGACGTCCAGGCCTCGGGTGGCGGCGTCGAAGGCCGCCGCGGCGCCGACCACTCCCCCTCCGACGATGAGGATGTCCAGGGGATTCTCCGGGCTCGTCCGGGCCATGGAATTCCAGGCCTGGACGCGCGCCTTCTGATCCAGTGGGGTGGATTTCACTGATCGCCTCCTTGATCGCTGTGCATCCAGACTATCCGTCGGCCTCGATCCGTCGCTCGGACAGAAACCGTCGGGGGACTTCACAGACTGGGCACCTAGGGTCGAGAATCGAACCACCGGTCCCATGATCGGAGTCGCGCAGCGTCGCGTTGACGAGTTCCTGACCCTCGAGGAGATCCTTCCCCATGTCCCCTGGACGCGCTCCGGCCCCTGACAGTCAGTTTCTCCCGTCCGAGGGGGTTTCGGGCGCGGCCTCCCTGCACGGCGAGGGGCGCAAGCGCGGCGGCAGAGATCTCACCCGGCATCGGCCCGCCGCGCGGGACCGGCAGGGCAGCACCAGAGAGACCGGCAGCAGGTCCGCGGAGGACGGCCGGGACGTCGGGGGCAACGTATATCAGCAGCTGGTCTCCCAGCTTCACAGCAGCTCGGGGAACACGGGCGAGGATGTGGCCGTGCGGATGGCCGACATCAGGCGTCAGCTCACCGAGTTCCAGCTGCACTACAAGTTCGGCATGGACGAGGTCCTGACCAAGATCAACGTGCTGCGCGAGGAGTTCGAGCACACGCGCGACTACTCACCGATCGAACATGTGAACTACCGGCTCAAGTCCCTGGACCGGATCCTCGACAAGGTCCAGCGCTACGGGTGTGAACCCACGCTGGAGAGCATCCGGCACTCCATCCGGGATATCGCCGGGATCCGGATCACCTGCTCCTTCGTCTCCGACGCCTACTGGGTCGCGGAGATGCTGTGCAGCCAGCCGGATCTGCGCGTGGTGGAGGTCAAGGACTACATCAGCAAGCCCAAGGTGAACGGGTATCAGAGCCTGCACGTTATCGTCCAGGTGCCCGTCTTCCTCTCCAACCGCACCGAGTTCGTCTACGTCGAGGTGCAGATCCGCACGGTGGCCATGGACTTCTGGGCCTCCCTGGAACACAAGATCTACTACACCTACGACGGCGAGGTCCCCGGTGACATCCTGGACGAGCTGCGTGACGCCGCGGTCCAGGCGGCGGCGCTGGATGCGCAGATGGCCTCGATCAGGGACCGCGTGACCGCGCTGAAGGACCAGGCTCCGGTCTCCGGTCAGGGCGCCACGGGACCGACTCCCAGCGATCGTGCGACCGCGGGGCCCTGGTTCCCCTCGGATGACCCCATGGGCACCACCTGGAAATGGGAGGACATCGCCAGGCACGCAGGCGGATCCGACGAGGCCCCGCAGAACTAGCCCGGACCGCGGGGGTTCCGGCTCAGCGCCACAGCTCGGCGAAGTGCTGGATGGGGCCGTGTCCGTGGCCCACGTCCAGGCTCCGGGACTCCTCCAGCGCGGCGGTCATCCAGTCCTTCACCACGGGCAGGGCCTCGGTCCAGTCGAGTCCGCGAGCGGCCAGGGCGGCCAGCGCCGCTGAGACGGAGCATCCGGTGCCGTGGGTGTTCTTCGTGTGGATCCGCGGCGAGGTGAACTGCTCCTCGCTCGGTCGCGCACCCTCGTCGGCGGGGAAGACCAGCGTGTCCACGACGAGCTCCTGCGCAGAGGCGTCGTCCAGGTGTCCGCCCTTGGCCAGCACCACCACCCGGTGCAGGTCTGCCACCCTGCGTGCCTGAGTGATGAGCTCCTCGGGATCCCTCGCCGCTTCCCCGTCGGCGAGCAGCGCCAGCTCCGGGACATTGGGCGTGATCAGATCCGCCCGGTGCAGAAAATCGATGAGCGCCGATTCGGCGGCGCTGTCCAGCAGCCGGTCGCCGGAGGTGGCGACCATGACGGGATCCAGGACGAGCAGCGGCGGGGCCGAGGTGCCGTCCCAGGTGGCGTCGAGCCAGTCCCCCACGGCGGTGATGACCTCCGCGGTGCCGAGCATGCCGATCTTGATCGCATCGATGGCGACATCGTCGGAGACTGCGTCGAGCTGGGCGCGCAGAAAGCTCACCGGCGGCAGATGGATCTCCCGCACGCCCTGGGTGTTCTGCGCGACCAGGGCCGTCACGACGCACATCCCGTAGCCGCGATGGGCTGCGAAGCTCTTCAGATCGGCCTGTATCCCGGCACCGCCGGTGGGGTCGGTTCCGGCGATGGACAGGAGGTTCGGAACGCTGCGCGGCGACGTGGTGCTCATGGCCCCATGCTAATCGCCCGGAACCCGACTCCAGCCCCGTCCACTCCGGTCCAGTCCGGTCCAGCCGCCTTCAGTCCAGCACCGAGTAGGCGCCGACCCTGCGGTCATCGACGGCGCCGGTGATCTCTCCGGTGTCATAGTCCACCTCCAGCGCCTGGACCGAGCCGAATCCGCCCCACTCGTCGGGCCAGACCTGGAGCTCCCAGCCGAGATCCTCGAGCTCCTGCCTGGTCTGTGCGGCGGGCTCGTCATCCACGAAGAGCGTGCTGGTCTGGTCGTCGAGACGGAAGCGGAGCCCGTCGAAGGACTCCTGCAGCGAGGCGCCATGGAGTCCCCACTGGGTGAGGACCGTGCCCATGATGTTCAGGATCTGATTGCCGCCAGGAGTGCCGATGCCGAGCACCGGGCGCTGCTGATCGTCGACGATGATCGTCGGCATCGACCAGGTGACCGACCGGCGTCCCGGTTCGGGACGGTTCGCCGGGGAGTCCACGGCCTCGAAACGGCTGAGCTGGTTGTTCAGGAAGAAGCCGTTCGTGGTCTCACCCGCTCCCCAGAAGTTCGTGAGGGTGTTGGTCATCGAGACCATGATGCCGTCGTCGTCCACCACCGAGATGTGGGTGGTGTTGGCATCGATCGGGGCGCGGCCTGCCGCCGTCGTCTGTCGCTCCTGCTGCTCTTGTTCCTGCTGCTGGTCTTGCGCGTCCTGCTCGGCGGGCAGGGAGGAGAGGTCGATCTGCGCGTTGGCCTCCGGATCGGTGATCTCCTCGGTCGGGACCTCCACAAAGGCGGGATCGCCGAGCTGGGTGAGCACGGTCGCCTCCGCCACCAGCCAGGCATCCGAGAGCGTCTCGATGTACTCAGCGGAATCGGGCTCCATCTCAGCGATGCCCTGGGCCTCCGCCACCTGCAGCAGCTGCACGAGGGCCACACCAGGCAGCGCGGGTGCGGCCGCGAGCACGCCGTAGTCTCCGAACTCGCCGGAGACCGGGTCCGAGAGCGTGACCTCGTACTGTGCGAGGGTCTGCTCATCGATGCCTTCGACCTGGGTCAGCTCCTGCACCAGGCTGCCGGTGTAGAAGGCCTCCCAGCCCTCCCCGGCCAGGGTCTCGAGAGTGGAGGCCAGCTCGGTCTGCACGAGCTGCTCTCCGGCCGCCAGCGGCTCGCCGTCGGCCTCGAAGGGCTCGACCCCTTCGATGGCCTCGGGCCCGAGGTCCTCGGTCATGCGGGTCGCCAGGAAGTCGTAGACCTCGAAGCCCTCTGCCGCCAGCTGCTGGGCCGGCTCGAGGAGCTGATCCCAGTCCAGGCTTCCGTGCTCCTCGTGGAGTCGTCCCATGCCGGCGACGAATCCGGGCACCCCAACCCCGGTCTCTGGGATCTCCCCGTCCACGCCCACCTCTTCGCGATAGTCGTAGAACAAGGGGTCCCCTTCCTGACCGGCGATGACCACCGAGCCGCCCCCGCCCAGACCGGAGGCGTAGGGCTCCACCACGCCCATGGCGAAGGCGGTGGCGATCGCGGCGTCCACGGAGTTTCCACCCTCGGCCAGCACGTCCTCCCCGACCTGGACCGCCAGCTCATTGCCGGCGCTGACGCCCTGCTGAGACAGGACCTCCTCCGCAGGTTCGGGGGCACTGGTCGGCTCGGCGGGCTCCTCGCTCGGCGCCGGGGGCGGGGGCGGCTCCTCTTCTGCGGCACAGGAGACGAGCAGGCCCAGCGTGGCGAGAAGGGCCGCACCGCGTCCGACGCGGCTGAATCTCGGAGCACTGAACCCGCCGAGGCCGGGGCCCTGTCGCCTGGGTCCGGGACGCCTGTCTCCGGGCCGGCCGGCGTCATCGGTGTGCGGATGGAAGTTCTGTGGCTGCATGTCTCGTCTCCCTCAGGAAGGCGTCGGCTTCTGCTCCATGGATGTTCCGGGCTTGGCCCGCCGCGGATAGGGGCGGGCGTACTGCCTTCGGCGGTGGCGTTCCGGCAGTCGGTAGTGCACACGCAGGAACCCCGGAGCTTTGCGCAGCAAAGCTTCCAGCGGTCCGTAGCGCAGGTTGGCGATCCATACGACGGCGAAGAGGATCAGTGCCAGCATGATCGCACAGCTGATCAGCAGCCCCTCCACGGGCTCCTGCGGACCCGGGTGGATGAGCAGAGCGATGATCACCAGGTGGGTGGTATAGGCGGTGAGCGGCATCTGACCCACCGCGACCAGCAGGCGGATCCGTTGGTTGAAGTGCGGCACCACGAGAAGCAGAATGCCGAGCACCATCACAGCTGTCCCGCTGGCACTGATCAGCCACAGCGGCATCTGCGAATGTCCCACCGCGGAGATCAGCCGGTCGAAGTCAACATCGCTGGTATCGGGCTGACCCAGCACGCCGATGAGCACCTGCGAGGCCCCAAACGCACCGAATCCGGCGATCGCCCCGATGTAGACGAGTCTCCACTGGATCTTGGCGCTGCCCAGGGGCTGGCGCCCGAGCCATACCCCGAGGAAGAAGGGAGCGATCCATACGACCAACGGATAGGGGCCCGAGATGACGATGGCGGAGGCTATCTCGAACGGTGAATCGCCAAGCTGGGCGGGGTCGATATGGAAGTCCGTGGACTGTCTGGTCAGGATCCAGAGCACCGGGCCCAGCAACGCCGAAGCCGTGGCCGACCAGAACAACCACCGGGTGGGCATCTTGACCATGAACGCTGCGAGAAAGAACAGCGCGGCATAGGTCGGGAGGATCACATTGACGCCATGGTCCAGGGCCTGCAGTCCCAGTCCCAGCGCCAGCAGCAGCAATCCGCGCCACAGCAGGGTGCTGCGTCGAGTGATGCCCTTGGTGAGTGCGCGGCGGGCCAGAAAGCTGACTCCGATGCCGGCGAGCACCACGAACAGTATGGACGCCCGCCCGTTCAGTGCGCGGACGATCCATGAGGCCCAGCCGTCAGTGTTGTAGGGACCCACATTGACGATGATCATGCCGAAGATGGCCGCAGCACGGGCGACATCGAGAGCATACAGACGACTCAGTCCGCGAGCTTGGGGGCTCAGCATGCGGCAGGGTCCTCCTAGCCCGGACGGTCAGGTACCTCAAAACTGTACCCCCTCTCCAGGAGGTCCGCGGCGGGGGTGCCCGGCCAGACACAGCTGCCCAGCGGCTGGCGCCGCTCAGGGCATGGGCCCGGTCACAGAAGGACCCAGCCGATGAGTCCAGCCGCGACCACCACGGCCCAGGCAGGGACGCGCCAGCTGTTCAGCGCCAGGAACGCCCCTATCGCGAGCACCAGGGACCCGATGCCCACCTGGAGCACCCCGGTGGTGAACACCGGGGTGTACAGCGCGGCGGCCAGGATGCCCACCACCCCCGCATTGACACCCAGAAGGACCTTCTGTGCACGGCTGTCGCTGCGCAGACGCTCCCAGAACGGCACGGCGGCCAGGACCAGCAGCCCAGCGGGGAGGAAGATCGCCAGCACCGCGACGACGGCGCCCGCGAGCCCGCCCGAGCTGGAGGCGCCGAGGAAGCCGGCGAAGGTGAACAGCGGACCGGGCACCGCCTGTGCGGCCCCGTAGCCGGCCAGGAAGACCTCAGCGTCGACTATCTGCGGCACGGTCTCGGACTGCAGCAGCGGCAGGACCACATGACCGCCGCCGAAGACCAGCGCACCCGCGCGGTAGAAGGAGTCGGTGAGGGACATCCAGACGCCGCCGCTGATCGCGGCGAGCACCGGCAGAGCGGCGAGCAGCACCAGGAAGAGGCTCAGCGAGAGGATCGAGACCTGGCGCGAGACCCGCACGGTGAAGGCATCGGCCTGGCCGTGCCCGGATTCGCGGGGACGCAGCCAGAGCAGTCCCGCGAGTCCGGCGGCGAGAATCGCAGCCACCTGGATGAAGGGGTTGGGGACCAGCAGGACGATGATCATCGCCCCGACAGCGATGCTCGCCCGTGGTGCGTCCGGAGTCAGCGAGCGAGCCATGCCGAACACGGCATGCGCGACCACCGCCACGGCGGCCGCCTTGAGCCCGTGGATCCAGCCGGCGTCGCTGAGGTCGCCGACCTGCTGGACCCCGTGGGCGAAGGCGACCAGAAGCACCACGGAGGGCATCGTGAAGGCGAACCAGGCGGCCGCCATGCCCGCATAGCCGGCTCGCTGGAGCCCGAGCGCCATCCCGACCTGGCTGGAGGCGGGACCGGGCAGGAACTGGCACAGGGCGACCAGGTCCGCGTACGCCTTCTCGCTGAGCCAGTGACGGCGCGTGACGAAGGCCTCGCGGAAATAGGCCAGATGAGCCACCGGTCCCCCGAAGGAGGTCAGGCCGAGGCGCAGGAAGATCAGGAAGACCTCGGTCACCGTCCCTGGGTGGCGAGCCCCGGGGGCCCCGGGATCGTCGGCGGGTGTCTGCGGAGGCTGAGTCATCAGCGCACACACTGGACCAGAAAGATGAACGGCAGCTGAACTCGTGTACGGCACGAGGGCAGCCGGGCGGGGTCGCCGGGTCTTGGTGCTCTCCCGCGGCCCGTGGACGGCGTCTGCGGGATCGACGAGGAGCGGCTCAGAGCAGCAGCCCGGCCAGCAGCGGGAGCGTGAGCAGGCAGGCCAGCGTGCTGGTCACCAGGATCGACGCCGCCAGTCGGCCGTCTCCCTCGTACTGCTGGGTGAACACGTAGACCGTGGTGGAGGAGGGCATCGCGGCGATGATGATCAGCGTGCCCGCCCAGATCGGTCCCAGCTGGGCGGCGAAGGGCAGCACCGCGAGCCAGGTGAGCAGCGGCAGCAGCAGGATCTTGCCCACGGTGCCCAGCGCGATGGACCGCTTGGGGACGCCTCCGCTGCGGATCCCCTCGATCGCCGGGTGAAGAGCCAGTCCCACGCAGAACAGCGCCAGCGGCACGGCGGTCTGCCCCAGCAGCCCCGCTGACTCATCGACGGCGGCTGGCAGCCGCAGCGGGCCGAAGACCACCAGCAGAGCGAGTGCCATGGCGATGAAGACCGGGTTCAACAGCAGCGCCCGCTTCAGGATCGGCACTATCTGGGTGCGCAGCAGATTGCTGATGCCGCTGCGCTCCGAGTTGCCTGTCCTGTCGCGGGACTGGGCGATCGTTCGCACCAGCGGATAGCCGTTGAGGTAGATCAGATTGTGCAGCATGTGCACGATGCCCGCGGCGAGGCCCGCCTCAGGTCCGAGCACGCTGATCGCCACCGGGATCCCGAAATACCCGACGTTGCCGAAGCTGCCGGCCAGAGACGTGGCCGCCGCGCCCTCGCGGGCCCGTGGTCCGAGCAGAAAACTGGCGTAGTACAGCCCGATGGAGACCAGCGGTGTCACGACGGCGACGATCACCACTGACGCGACGGGAAAGCCCGCGGTCGGCGGGGCAGTGACCATCGCGGTGTAGAGGAAGGTGGGGAGCGCGAAGTAGAAGAGGAAGCCGTTGAGGTGGTCCTGTCCGGCACGGAATCTGGGGATGAACCCTGCGGCGAAGCCCACGGCGATCACCAGGAACATGGGGCCGATGACCCCGAGCATCTCAAGCACCGCGCCCCCGGCGAGAGAGCATCCTGCTGCGCAGGCGTCTCCGGCGTCTCCGGTTTCCCGAGCGCGGCGGACTGAGCGGGGCTGCAGTCACCAGCGCAGCTTCACGGAGGTCGATCGGCCGAGCCCGGGCAGGGAGAAGGCGTCGCCGTGACCTCGCGTGACTCCTGCCAGCGGATCGCTGGCGCTGTCGCCCTGGGGCCCCGCCGACGCCGGGTCGGCACGGACGATGTCCCGCGCGGGGTCCAGGATCTCGCGGACCACCTGCACCATCAGGTAGATCAGCGTGGCCATATGGGCCAGGATGCCCAGGTGGTACGCCCAGTCGATGAGCTCGGTTCCCCCGGCGAACTCGCCGCCGGAGGTGATCTTCGCGCTCATCATCCAGACGGCGACCCAGTGGAAGACCTCTGCCGTCTGCCAGAGGAGGTATCCGCGCACCCTCGGCCGGGCGAGCACCAGCAGCGGGATCAGCCACATCACGAACTGCGGCGAATAGACCTTGCCCAGCAGCAGGAAGCTGGCCACGATGAGGAAGCAGATCTGGGCCAGCCTCGGGCGTGTGGGCGCGGCCCAGGTGAGATAGGCGATGCCCAGGCAGCACAGCAGGAAGAGTCCGTTGGAGAGCAGCGAGAAACCGGCCCCGTCCAGCGGAAGCCAGCCGAAGAACAGCCACATCGAGGAGAAGCTGACATCGCGCTCGGAGGAGAAGCGGTAGAAGGTCGACCACTGCTCGAACTGCAGGATCATGAACGGAACATTGACCGCCAGCCAGGTCACCACAGCGGCCAGCGTCGTCGCGACGAAGGAGCGCAGCCGTCCGCTGCGCACGCACAGCACCAGGATGGCCCCCAGGAAGAAGAGCGGGTAGAGCTTCATCGCCGCCCCGAGGCCGATCAGCACGCCCGCCCAGACCGGGTGGGAACGCCCCCAGAGCAGCAGCGCCAGTCCGCCGAGGAACACCGCCCACATGTCCCAGTTGATGGACAGCGAGAGGATGATGCCGGGGGCCAGCGCCACCATGAGCGCATCGTGGCGTCGCCATCCAGCCGTGGAGTATGCGGTGGCGACGACCACGCCGATCCAGCAGAGGATCACCGCCACATGGTTGAGGTCATAGAAGGCCAGGATGCGGGCATCGCTGATGCCCTCGCCCGGGACCAGCAGTGCGAGCACCCCGGCCACCATGGTGAGCAGCACCGGATACTCCATGACCTTCTCTGCCGGGACGTCATCGACGAAGGGGAAGAGCCCCTCGGCGAGGCCGCGCTGGCTGAAGAGCAGCGAGAAGTCCGAGTAGCACATGTGGATGTGCTGCTCGGGGTCGGTCCAGCCGTTGATGCGACACCATTGCACCGCCAGCACGGAGAGCGCCGCGCCCATCACGGTGGCCGCGAGGAGCAGCCAGAGCAGTCGTGAGCCGGGGATCTTCACCTGGTGTCCTTCTCATAGATGTCCTCGGCCGCCCAGGGTGTGCGCGGCGGGGTCAATTCTCGCAGGCGCTGCCAGCCGCTCCCGGCATTCCAGCGCTGTGAGCGGCGTCTCATGTCGAAGAACTCGGTGGTGTTCGGGTCGAGGAAGACCACGTAGATCAGGTACACGGTGACCACTGCGATTGCGATCGTGTGGATCACCGCGGCGTCGATCCACTGCGCCACGGAGAGCTGGCCCACCATGGAGAGCAGCACCATCACCGTGATCACCGTGGTGACCAGCACCAGGATCCGGCCGCGGTAGACGTGGACCACGGCGTAGAAGGGAAGCAGCCAGAGCAGGTACCAGGGCTGGATGATCGACGAGGTCAGCACCACGATGGTCAGCCCGTAGGCCGCCCAGAGCACCGGATTGCCCACGTTGCGGCGCAGCAGCAGCACTGCGAGCACGACTCCGGCGGCGAGTCTGGCCAGGGCATAGACGACCTCGGTCACCAGACTGGCGTCCACGCCGCTGAGCACCCCGATCGCCGCGCCCAGTCCGATGCCCAGCAACCCCACGGGAGCGGCCTGGAGCACCGCGGCGCCTGCTCCCAGTGCCGCTGAGATCCAGCCCAGGCCTATCCCCAGGGCCGCTCCCCCGCTGACCAGGAGCACGGCGGCGGCGGCACCCCCGATCACCCATTCGCGCATCCGTCGCCAGAGCGCGGAGGTGTCCTTCAGCGGCAGCAGCAGGATGAAGGGCAGCACCACCATGGCGATGGGTTTGACCGCGATGGCCGCGACCAGGAGCAGAATCCCCAGCGCCCTGCGTCTTCGCAGTGCGGCCAGAGTCCCGGCGAGCATGAGTCCGATCATCAGCGCGTCATTGTGCCCTGCGGACACGAAGACCAGCAGAGTCATCGGGTTCAGCAGACACAGCCACAGCGCCCAGGACGGTTCGGAGCCGAAGGCACGGGCGAGTCGCGGGACGCAGTAGAGCATCAGCGCCATCCCGAGCAGGGAGAGGCACCGGAACAGCAGGATGGCGATCTCCGGCACCCCGCCGGAGATGAACCAGATGATCTGCGCGAGCACCAGGAACAGCGGGCCATAGGGCGAGGGGGATTCGGCCCACAGTCCGTCCGCACCCTCCATGAACCACCCGGGCAGCTCTGAGACCCCGTCCTCATAGGGATTGAGCCCGGCATGCAGCACCCGACCCTGGGCCAGGTAGGAGTACACATCGCGGGAGAAGATCGGCAGGCTGAACATCAGCGGGGTGGCCCACATGATCAGCGTGCGGCGCATCACCGGGGTCACCCGGGCAGACCAGGAGCCCACGCGCTGAGAGAGCCGCAGCCAGGAGCGCAGCAGCAGCAGGGCACCCAGGACCAGCAGCACCGTACAGACGACGACGCCGGTCGTCGTCGTCCGCAGGGGCAGGAGCACGGGGTTCAGCGCCAGCAGGGACTGCGGGGTCATGGCCAGCCAGCCGACGCCCCAGGACCCGACCATGATCATCAGCGAGGCCAGCAGCCCCTGCCGAGCGGTGTGCGAGGCCGCTGCCTCTTCGCCGCCGATGAGCCAGGCTGTGGGAGGCCACTGGCCCAGGAATGCGCGCATGCGCAGCGCATTGCGAGAGACCGGATTAGTGCGCACCATCAGCACGCTCCGCTTCCGGACCCTGTGGCTGCGGCACGACCGGCCGTCCGCGCCGTCGCAGGCGGGGCCGCTCCCAGCTGAAGCTGGGCAGACCCCATCCGTCCCAGACGACCCAGCGGGTCTGCCGGTCCACCAGCGTCAGCCAGACGATGGAGATCCAGGAGATGGTGATGGACAGGGCGATCATCTGCTGGTCCAGCTGCAGGAACTGATAGATGGAGAGCTGGTCGGAGGCGCCGAAGGTCAGGAAGAACATGATCGTGAACACGACCCACTTGAACTGCCAGTCCTTGCGGATCCCGGTGATGGCGAAGAGCGGGAGCAGCCACAGCAGGTACCAGGGCTGAATGATCGGTGAGAGGACCACCAGCGCGGTGAACGCCCAGACCATCCGCTGGACGATGAACCTGTCGCTGCCCCGGAACATGAGCCACAGCACCACGACCACCGAGAGGATCCGTCCGCCGATCTTGAACACCTCCAGGGTCCAGCCGCTGTCCAGGCCGAAGGCACGCAGCAGCGTCCCGAGCCAGCCGTCAGCGATGCCGATCGGGGACCAGAACACGCTGCCGGTGCCCGTGCCGGCGAGGACCGCGAGCCACCCGAAGCCGAAGCCCTGCACCAGGCCGATGCCGATCATCGCCGCGGCGGCCAGTGCCGCGGTGAAGAACCAGTAGGCGAACTTCCGTCGCCAGGAAGCCCCCGCCCCGGCCCAGAGCAGCCCGATGAAGGGCAGCAGCACGATGGTGATCGGTTTGATCCCGATGGAGACGACCACGAGCAGGGTGGCGAGGACTCCCCTTCCCCGCGCCGCGGCATAGACCCCGGCGAGGGCGAAGCCGACCATGATGGCGTCATTGTGGGCGCTGGAGATGAAGCTGATGATCAGCAGCGGGTTGGCCAGCGTGATCCATTGTGCGCGTGCGGGGTCCACCCCGTGGAGCCGAGCAAGCTTGGGCACGAAGATCATCATCATGATCACACCGCCCACGCAGGCGAGCCGGAACAGGAACAGTGCAAGATCCGGACTCTCGGCCGCCCAGCTCATCACAGCGGCCTCGATCCAGAGGAAGAGCGGGCCATAGGGGGTCTCCGACTCGGCCCAGAGGATGTCGGTGCCCAGCTGGAACCAGTTGTCCAGCGTGGAGACGCCCGTGGTGTAAGGATCCTGTCCGGCGAGGACGAGCCGGCCCTGGTTCAGGTAGGCGAAGACATCCCGGGAGAAGATCGGGATCGCGATCAGCTGCGGGAGCGACCAGAGCACCGTCGCCGCGTTGACGACCCGCAGCGATCCCGGCGGCCAGTGCTGCTGTTGATCGGGGTCCTCCAAGACGCGGCCCAGCCGCAGCCACGCCCGCAGCATGATCCAGCAGCCCAGGGTCAGCGCGAGGGTCGAGACGACGACGCCGGCAGGTTCGGTGCGCAGCAGGATGATCCAGGCGTGACGGGAGAGTGGAGAGACGCTGACCAGCCAGCCGACGCCCAGGGAGCCCAGGAGCACGAGCAGGGACCCGAGCAGACCTTCGACCATCGGCGACCAGACGTGCTTCGGACGGGTGGAGGATCTCAAGACGTGCAGCCACAGGTCCCTCCTGCGCGCTCGAGCCTGGCTGCTGGGGCTTTCCGGGCCGCGCGAGTCGGACGGGGCTGCAACCTCGGAGTGGGTCTTGGCGAGCCCTGTGGAGCCCTCGGCACCTCGGGGTGCGGGACTGTTCTCGGCGGCTCCAGCCTCAGCGCTCATCGCCCCTGAATTTATCACCCCCCACACCCGCCCCCTCCGGCCTGACCACGCCCGTCGGTAGAGTATGCAGGGTGAGTGCCGATATGACTGAGACCAATGACTCCTCCCCCTCCGACGCACCGGTCCGCCCAGGCGGTTCCTGGGCCGGGCGCATGGTGTGGATCGACTGCGAGATGACCGGGTTGAACCCCGACCACGATGTGCTGGTGGAGATCGCCGCGCTGGTCACCGACGCCGAGCTGAACGTCCTCGGCGAAGGGGTGCAGGTGGTGATCGCCCCCGATCCGGCCGAGCGGCTGAAGACCATGGCCCCGGTCGTGCAGAAGATGCACACGGCCTCGGGCCTGCTTGAGGATCTCAAGGACGGAGTCTCGGTGCGAGTCGCCGAGCAGCGAGTCCTGGAGTATGTGCAGCGGTGGATCCCCGAGGCCGGGGTCGCCCCGCTGGCGGGAAACTCGATCCATGCGGACAAGGCCTTCCTGCGCCTGGCCATGCCGGAGCTGATGAAGCACCTGCACTATCGGCTCATCGATGTCTCCACGATCAAGGAGCTCTCCGCCAGGTGGTATCCGGAGGCGAAGAAGTCTGCTCCGGCCAAGACCGGCAATCACCGCGCGCTGGGTGACATCCGAGATTCCATCGAGGAGCTCAGGCACTACCGGCGCACGGTGTTCAGGCAGAGCTGAGCTGATTTTCGGAATGCACCGATAGCTGTGTAGACTGACCTGCGTTGCTTTTCAGCCCTTTGGGACTGAGTCGCAGACGATTGTGGAGCCGCTCTCGGCTTCACGCATGGTGGGCGTAGCTCAGCTGGTAGAGCATCGCGTTGTGGTCGCGAGGGTCGCGGGTTCAAGCCCCGTCGCTCACCCCATGGAACGGTCCTGGTCATTCGACCAGGACCGTTTTTCGTCGGCCCCGGCCTTCGTGCCGCCGCTGCCCGGCGCCGCCCGGTCCGCAGCGCGGGCATCCAGCCTGGTCTCTGCGCCGGGACGCCTCGCCAGGCAGCGCGGACACGGACCTGTAGCCTGTACGAAGCCTGATAGCCAGCAGAGAGATTCGCCTATGTCCCGCCTGACCAGTCGTTTCGCCAATGTGGTGCCGCCGATCCAACGCCGCCAGGAGCGCATCGGCGAACTCGAGCGTCAGCTTGCGGAGAAGGATGCTGAGCTCACGGTGCGGGAAGCCGAATACGCGGCCAGTCTGCAGCGCTCACGTGCTGAGGCGGCGAAGTGGCGCGGCTTCACCCGAAGCAAGGCTGAACAGCTCGACGCGGCGCAGAGCCGAGTGCGAGCCATCCAGCGCGAGCGCACGACATTCAGCACACAGTTGGCGAACTACAAGGCCACCTACTCGGCGATGGCGAAACTCAGAGATCCTGCGCACCTAGTCATGCGGCAGATCCCCTATAAGCTGCGCAACTACTCGTTCGCCCAGAGTCATGGCGTGGGTGTCCCCGAGGTGTCTGCGGTCTGGTCTGATCCCGCCGAGATTGACCTGTCAGTGATCGCCGCCGAGAGGATCGTGTTGAAGGCGGACAGCGAGGCGAGCGGCCGCGCGGTCTGGCCGCTCGTCCGGGAAGGTGACTCCTGGGTGAAGCTGGGCAGTGAACTCCGGCTGCCGAACGGTCGGCTTCCTGCATCCATGGTCGAGACGATGAGCGCGATGCGTGGCCCGTTCTTTGCTGAAGAGTTCCTGGTCGGCACTGGCGAATCAAGCCTTCCGGAGGACATCAAGTTCTATATGTCCTATGGCGAGGTGCTGCAGGTCTTGGTCATGCAGCAGGGCAAGCAGGGAACCACCGACCGCCAGCTCTTCTCGCGGGCCTACTTCAGCGAGTCCGGCCGCACACTGGGTCGCGTGCTGGGTGGGGCGCGGTATGCAGACATCATGCCTCCCGTGCTCCTGCCGGAGCTCGTCGAGGTGGCCAAGCGGCTCTCCAGACTCGTCGGCGTCCCATTCATCCGGGTTGACCTCTACCAGACCCCTCGCGGGCCTGTGCTGGGTGAACTCACCCTGCTGCCCGGCGGTCACCATGAGTACACGCCGAAGCATGACCGAAGGATGGGCAAGAAGTGGACCGCGGGCCGGGCGCGTCTGGAACGCGACCTCGGCGCCGGCCGCCCACCTGGGATGCTCTTCGGGGCGAACGACTACGCGTGGCACTACCCGCCGCACGAAGGCAGAGCTGGAGAGCCCAACGCGTGGTCCCGGGTTCCCGCGCCCCTGGCGCCCTAGCCACATGTCCGCCAGCGCCTGCATCCCGCACACCTGATCGACGCGCAAGAAGCCGCCCCGCCCTCCCGTGCGGATGGGGCGGCTGTGCATGGGAGACCGGCCTATGTGGCGACCCGGGCGTCCTCCGGCACACAGTGTTCGCAGCAGTAGACCGAGCTGCCGGCCCTGGTGCCGTGGCCCAGAACCCGCACGCCGCAGTGCGCGCAGGTCGGCGCCATGAGGTGGGCCGCACACTCGAAGCTGTCGAAGGTATGAGTCTCACCATGTTGGGTGACGGTCATGGGGGTGTCATAGTCGTTCCCGCAGGTGTCGCATGCTGCCATGATCTGCCTCCTTGGGTCTCAACCTCTGCCCGGTGTCGGGGTCCCGCATGAGAAATGGGATGACCGGGGTACGGTTCCACCTTTCTCCTCGCTGACCGGGTACGTCAAGAGCCTGCCAGGGACACGAGCGCCCGGCCCTGCCGGTGTGAAGACAAGAAGAGACAGCACTGCCTAGGAGGAAGCGTGGTGGTGAGCCCACCAGCTCGAAGCTGGCTACGGCCACCGTCGGATAGGCACCAGCTCGAGCCAGACCGATACATGGCACGATGCGCGATAGCGCACTCCACCGCGACCCGTAATGAGTTGCCTGGTATGGCCCCAGAGCTGCAGGTCCTCCCCGTCACGTCGCACTGAGGAGTTGCTAGGGCTGAACCGAGACCCCAGAGCCCAGGAATAGGGACTGGGAAGTCACAGTCAATAGTGTCACTGCGGACCCAGACGAACAGATCCTCCGCGCAAACCAGTTCAACCACCGGCTCCCGATGGTACGACCTACGCGCTTATCAATGTAGGCAATTGGCTGGTGCGTCCCGGACGCCCACGCTCGGGACTGACATCTCGTATGTCTCTGGAACCAGAGAAACGATCAGCGCCTTCGATCAGATCGTTATGGCGCCCGACGCGCTCGACTCAATGAGGAAGCTCTGCAACGGGGCACCGAACAGGGCAACGTCGCGATTGCTACCCCCATCGACGATGAGGCGGGGCGGTTCGAGTTTGACTCGGTTTCGTCATCACCGAGGATGACTTCTTCAGGACCGAATAGTACATGAGTACAGCGTCGGGAGGGTTCGTATTCTTGTCGGAGAAGCTCATGTCCGTGCCTGCCTTTACGGTTCTCTTGAGAGGAATTCGGTGCTGGCATGAAACCTAAGGCGCAAACGGCGCTTGTCTTCGAAACGCTCGTAGGGGCGAGTAGCGGGCAACAGCCTTCGTTCGCAGCACTGATCCTCCCTGCAAAAAGTCGACGCCATCTGACCAACCCCGCAGGACAGCGCTAGGTACCTACCTGGAGCTTCCTTGCGCCGGACGTTTGGTACGACACCCTGAAATAGGACAGAATCACCCATGAATCACTCAAATCCGGGAGGAACAAATGTCTGCACCCACACACGAGTATCCGAATAATGGCGCACAGCCACCGCACACGGCGCCGAAGACGGGTCTTGGTATTGCGGCGATGGTGATCGGCATCGTCGCCATCGTACTGAGTTTCATCCCAGTTGTGGGCTTCTTGAGTTTCGTTCTCGGCCCCGTGGCGGTGATCCTCGGGATCGTGGCCCTCGTCAAGAAAAGGGGCAAAGGCCAGGCCATCGCGGGCATCATCACTGGCGCACTCGGATTTTTAATCGTGACCATAGGCACGTTGCTTTTCGGCGCGGCTGTGAGCTCATTCGATGACGAAATGCAGGACCAAGACGGAACTGAAGAAACAGCCGAGGAAACTCCTGAGGCCACCGAAGAAGGGAACGCCGAAGAAACCTCTGAGGCGGCGGGCGAAGAGGGCGACGAGGCGACCGACGACAGCGACGCCGGAACGCGAGACAACCCGTTGCCTATCGGTGAGACCTTCGAGTCCGGAGATTGGGCAGTGACCATCAACGACGTCACTCTGAACGCCGACGACGAGATCGCTTCGGCAAACCCCGTCAACGAGCCAGCTGCGGATGGCGCTTCCTACACTTTGGTCAACGCCACCGTGGTTTACAACGGTGAGGACTCCGAGATGATCATGATGGGCACAGATATCGCCTACGTCACCTCGTCCGGGGAGACCGTCTCCACCTGGGACAACATCGTCGTTGCGCCCGAACCCCTCGACGGGTCTCAGGAGCTCTACAACGGAGGAACCGAGACCGGCAACGTCGTGGTGGCAGTCCCCGACGAAGGTGAGGGAGCAATCCGCGTGCGTCTCGGACTATTCGACACTGACGACGCATTCTTCTCCATGCAGTAACGAGCTTTGGGCGATGGCCCCGTCCGGCACTCGCTGGGCGGGGCACCCCCCCCTGTCCTACTCACCGGGCGGGGTCGCCCACAAGCAAAGCGTGCCTCCCCTCTGAAAGTCGCGTACGACACAAGCCCAGTTGGGTACGGAGCCGTACGCCAGTATTGAAGTTCGAATCACCCACGCCATATGAAGGGCATCACCCATGAGCACGCCATCGCATGGCCCCACCGGTCCCGAATACCCCCGCGCCCAGTACGGCGGAGAGCAGTACCCACAGCACCCGCAATACCCACAGCCCCAGTACGGCGCTCCGCAATACCAGCCGTACCCCTATTCCATGGCCCCGATGCCCGTAAAGTCCCATGCGGCTGCAATCCTGCTGTCATTCTTCTTCGGCATTCTTGGCGTGGACCGCTTCTATCTGGGGCACGTCGGCATGGGCTTCGCGAAGCTTCTGGTGGGGTGGATGACCTTCGGCATCTGGCCGTTGATTGATTTCATCCTGATCATCATGAAGGGCACCCAGGGACTTAAGCGGATCCAGTGGACGTGATTCCAGGTGACCGGACCGCAAGCTGTCGACGACGCGTGAATACTGGTCACTTAGCGACGGGTGAATTCTGGACACCCGGACCATGCTAGGAGACATGATCACTGTGGAAGATTGGGCTGAAATCCGTCGGCTACATTTTGCCGAGTCCATGCCGAAGAAGCAGATCGCTGAGAAGCTCGGGGTCTCCCGAACCACTGTCTATAAGGCCTTGGAATCCAGTGGACCTCCGAAGTACCAGCGCGAACCTAAGGGCTCGATCGCCGACGAGTACGTCCCAGAGATCCACAAGCTGCTCAAAGACACTCCCCGGATGCCAGCGACGGTGATCGCTGAACGGATCGGGTGGGAACACTCGATGACGGTGCTCAAAGACAAGGTCCGGGAACTGCGCCCCCTCTACACCGGGGTCGATCCGGCTGACCGATTGGTCCACCGCCCTGGGGAAGCCGCTCAGTTTGATCTATGGTTCCCCGAACCTCAGATCCCGGTCGGTTTCGGACAGACCCGCACCTTGCCGGTGCTGGTGATGACCCTGACGTTCTCGAGATTCCTGACCGCCACGATGCTGCCCTCGCGGCAGTCCGGCGACCTGCTGGCCGGGATGTGGCAGCTGATCAGCGGAGTCGGAGCGGTCTCGAAGTCCTTGATCTGGGACCGTGAAGCTGCGATCGCCCCCAAGGGCAGACCGCTGCCGCCGTTGCAGGCCTTCGCGGGGACCACCGCGACGAAGATGGTGATCGCTCCACCCAGGGACCCGGAGTTCAAGGGCATGACCGAGCGCAACAACGGGTACTTCGAGACCAGCTTCCTGCCCGGCCGATCCTTCGCTTCACCGCAAGATTTCAACACCCAGATCAGCACGTGGATCACTGGCCGGGCCAATCAGCGCATGATCCGCAGCCTCGGGGACAGACCGGTCAACGTCCTGGGCCGAGATCTGGCGGCGATGACCGCGCTACCGCCCTCCCCACCTTCGACAGGTTTCTCGCACCAGGTGCGTCTGGCCCGGGACTACTATCTGCGGATCGATGCGAATGACTACTCGGTGGATCCGCGGTTCATCGGTCGGTTGGTCCAGGTCACCGCGACCTTGGACCGGGTGGTGGCCGTGTGTGACGGTGAGATCGCTGCTGATCACCGGCGGTGCTGGGCCCGAGCCCAGGTGATCACAGACCCGGCTCATGTGGGCACCGCGAAGGCCATGCGGGCTCATTACAACGACACCGTGCGCCACCAGGTGCGCGGGACCAAGGACACTGAGGTGGCCTACCGGCCGCTGAGCGTCTATGACGAGCTTTTCGGACTCACCCACACCACGGTGCCGGCTGATGATCACAGGAGTGCCGCATGAGTGCCACCAGTGGTGAGAAGATCGGCTCGACCCTGGCGCATCTGGTGAAGGTGATGAAGACTCCCACGATCGGCAGGGTCTGGGAAGACCTCGCCGAGATTGCCCGGGAGCAGGGCTGGTCCCACGAGGAATACCTCGCTGCTGTCTTGGAGCGCCAAGTCGCTGATCGAGAGGCCAACGGCACCGCTCTGCGGATCCAGACCGCGAAGTTCCCCGCGATCAAGACCCTCGAGGACTTCAACACCGACTATCAGCCCGGCCTGCGCCGTGACGTGCTGGCTCATCTGCAGAACACGAGCTTCGTGCCCAAGGCAGAGAACGTCATCCTGCTGGGACCCCCAGGGGTGGGTAAGACTCATCTGGGCATCGGGCTAGGAATCAAGGCCTGCCAGGCCGGGTACCCGGCGCTCTTCGACACTGCTGCGGGGTGGGTCAACCGGCTCAGCGACGCGCATCAGCGCCACGGTGGTCTGGATCAGGAGCTCAAAAGGCTTCGCAGGTACCGGCTGTTGATCATTGATGAGCTCGGCTATCTGCCCTTCGATGCTGATGCGGCGAATCTGTTCTTCCAACTGGTCGCTGCCCGCTATGAACAGGAGTCTTTGCTGATCACGAGCAACCTCTCCTTCGGCAGGTGGGGTGAGATCTTCAGCGATGACACCGTCGCGGCGGCGATGATCGATCGGCTGGTCCATCACGCGGAGGTCCTCACCCTCGATGGAGAGTCCTACCGCACACGGAGCCGCCGCGAGCTCATCGAGACCACTACCTCTAGAACCCCGTAAGGAAAACACGGCGTTCAGTTTTTACCCGTCGCTGAGTGTTCAGTTTTCGGCCGTCGTTGACACAAGCAGCGCTGCGGAAGCCAATGCACTACCTGCCACGTGAACCCCGGTGACGAGCTGCCCCTGAAGCTGCAGGCTCGTCAGGCGGCATATTGTCTACCCGTCCGGACGGTAAGCATGTTGCCGCAGGCAACGGGCATCTCACAAGGCATGAACTTGACTGGCTGAATATGCGTGGGGCACCGCACTATCAGGACGACCGCGTACGAGTAATGCTCCGACCGGCATGGCAGAGGCATGCGACAAGGTGGGCTGCGCGGCAGGTCTCGGCGCGGAGATGATCGCTGCTCACAGCCTGACCGCGGAACGTGCGGGCGGAACCGGGCCCGCAGTTGCGTAGGCTTGGGGGCATGGATGCCCTCACAGCCGATACGCTCGCCTTCTGGACCATTGCGGGCCTGGCGGTGGCAGCCGTCATCTCCGCGGTCATCCGCGGTCACCTCCGAGCGAAGAATGCCATCACCGCGGAGCACCAGCCCGAGCGCATCATCTTGACCGCCGGCGGCCGGATCGAGGTGCTCGACATCCTCAACGAGGGTGACAGCCTGGAGGAGTCGCTGCGGCGGCACCCGGTCGATCTGCCCCTCGTCCTTGCACCAGATGAGCCCTTCACGCTCGCCTACCTCGAGTTTCCGGACACGCCGCGTCCGCAGAAGGTCGTCCTGCGCCTGAAGGACGACAGCATCAGGCACGTCGACCTCCCCTCGCTATAGGCCTGTTGCGCAGGCCCGCGATTCAGCTGCGAAGGTTCGTCTCGATGATTCGCGCGCTGGCCGCAGCCCCGTTCTCCAGGGAGTGTTCGCGCCGGACCGCCTCGGCGGCGTCTCGAAAAGAGTCCTCGCTCAACAGGCGGCGCACCGCCTGGGAAAGTGCATCCGTTCCAGCCTGACGCGGGGCGAGCGCGATCGCGTTGCCGCGGGCCGAGCAGCCCCCGACGTTCCATGTCTGTTCAGGCTGCAGACCCAGTCCGACGAACGGGACACCGGTGGCGCAGGCAGTCTGAACGGTCCCTTGTCCGCCATGCAGCACGGCCGCGTCCACCAGGCCCTCGAGTCGATGGGCGGGCAGCAGCTCCGTGACGTGCACGTTCTCTGGCACGGTGTCGTCCGCCCGCAGATAATGACCGATAGGAGCGACGACGTTCACGGGCAGCCTGCCCAGCTGCGCCGCCGCCGCGAGAGCCATCCTGCGGTTCGCGGAGGAGCCGAGACCGAGGTACACGAGCGGCTCCTCACGGGAACCGAGCTCGTGGATGATCTCCGGCACCGGAACATCCAGATGCGCGAAGATCGGTCCGACCCGCTGGTAACCCTGGGGAAGGCTGTAGCCCCGCAGTTCATCGGGCATCACGGTGAGCAGGTTGTGGTCCGCCTCCAACAAAGACGAGATCGTCCTCAGCGGGAACACACCGTTGTCCCTCGCGACGCGGGCGAAGGCGGCAGGGGCGACCGGCGCGCGGTCATAGACCCACCGGAAGGCCCGGGTGGCCGCCCCATCGAGCGCTCGGGACCAGGACCCGGCGCCAGGGACGAGGCCGAGCCTGCGTGTCTGTTCCACGTGGGGGCGGGTCAGGGCGAACGGCACCGCCTACGACAGCGGAACATCTTCCGCCCGCGCAGAGATCATCGACGTCACGTTGGTCCCGATCACCACAGCCTGCGCACCGGTGTCGCGGATCAGCTCACGCTCTGCCGCCACGCGGGCCGAGACAAGTTCCGTGGAGAAGGGAGTGCGCAATGTCTTCCCCTGGTCGAACCGCAGCGCCTGCCGCCGCTGCGCTGCGGACCATGGCGGCCCCAGCGTGTGATGGTCGAAGCCGGCCTCCAGCACCAGGTGCCGGTACTGGTCCTCGTGGCCGAAGAAGGAGGCGGTGTGAGCGGGATCAAGTGCACGCGCAATCTCGACCATGCGCGTGACCTCAGCGAGGTTGAACATGACCGCGCCGAAGAGAACATGTGCCATATCAGCTCCCCCGGACCGGTGCTCGGAGTTCAGGACCCCGTGACACCGGGACCCTCCGGCGACCCGGGGTCCACGTCCTCTTCGTCCTGGCCATCGTCTTGCTGTGCATCCATGGCCGCACCGATGACGAGGCCGAACAGCATCCCGAGCGCCATGCCGAGTCCGAGATTGTCCAGGAACACCAGTCCCAGCGGGACTCCGAAGGCCGGCCCCAGCGCGATGCCCAGTGCCAGGTAGTTGGTGGGAGTCTCCTCTTCATCCGCCATGTCAGCAGTGTAGGTGTCTGCCGCGCAGTTCTCAGCCGCTCACACCTGCGCGCCGCAGGACGATATTCTTCTCTAGGCAGGAACCGTCGACGGTCCCGACGGCATCAACAGCCGCAGAACGCGTCACCCGACCAGGAGGACATCCTTGCAGGACACCGCGACACCGGCGCTCATCGATGTGCCCGCCCAGATGAACATCACCGATCTTCTCGAGCAGCAGCGCAGCGGGGACCCTGACAACGTGATCTTCACCCGTCGCGGCGCCTCGGGTGAGTGGGAGGACGTCTCCGCCGCGGAGTTCCACGCCGATGTCCAGGCTCTGGCCAAGGGACTCATCAGTCGCGGAATCACCCCCGGCGCACGAGTGGGGATCATGTCAGCCACCCGCTTCGAATGGAGCCTGCTGGACTTCGCGCTCTGGTATGCGGGGGCCGTCTCGGTTCCGATCTATGAGACCTCCTCCGCCTCGCAGATCGCGTGGATCGCGGAAGACTCCGAGCTCAGTCTCGTCTTCGCCGAAACGGCTCAGCACGCGCAGACCGTTCGCGAGGGACTCGAGGGATCGGGAATCGGCTCCACTCCCCCGGTGCTGCTGATCGAGGGCAATGACATCCGCGAACTTCGGGAGTCTGGACGCGACATCGACGATGACGAGGTCGAGGTGCGCCGCGCCGCGGCGAACACCGATGACCTCGCCACGATCATCTACACCTCCGGGGTCACCGGTCGGCCCAAGGGCTGCGAGCTGACTCACGGGAACTTCGTCCACCATTCCCTGCAGACCATCGCCGACCTGGACGGGGTCATCAGCAAGACCTCCTCCACCGTGCTTTTCCTGCCCATGGCGCATGTCTTCGCCCGCTTCGTCTCGGTGATCTTCATCGCCGCGGGCGGTCGGGTCGCCCATACCCCAGACATCAAGCAGCTCATCGATGATCTCGGGGACATCCGGCCGACCTTCCTGCTCGGCGTGCCCCGTGTGTTCGAGAAGATCTACAACTCCGCGGCGCTGAAGGCCGAGGGCGACGGCCGGAGACGCATCTTCCAGGCGGCCGTGGACACGGCGGTGGCATGGTCCCAGGCCACGACCGACGGCACGGTTCCCTGGACCCTGCGCCTCAGGCACGCCGTGTTCAGCAGACTCGTCTATTCCAAGCTGCGTGCCCGAATGGGCGGACTGGTCACCCATGCCTTCTCCGGAGGCTCCCCCCTCGGGGATCGCCTGGCGCACTTCTTCAACGGAGTGGGCATCCAGATCATCGAAGGCTACGGGCTCACAGAGACCACGGCGCCGGTCACCGGGAATCTCCCCGCCCACTATCGGATCGGCACTGTCGGGCGCCCGCTGCCGGGCAACGCGGTGCGCCTGGCCGAGGACGGGGAGGTCCTGGTCAGAGGCACGTGTCTCTTCCGCGGCTACCGCAACAGGCCCGATCTCAATGCGGAGTCCTTCACTGCGGACGGCTGGTTCTACACCGGAGATCTGGGCAGGCTCGATGAGGAGGGCCGACTCATCATCACCGGTCGCAAGAAGGAGATTCTGGTCACCGCAGGAGGCAAGAACGTGGCGCCGGCTCAGCTGGAGGACGCCATCCGCTCAGATCTGCTGGTGTCTCAGGCCGTGGTGGTCGGGGACGGCAGACCCTTCATCAGCGCGATGATCACCCTGGACGGGGACGTTGCGCCGAGCTGGCTGCGCAGTCAAGGTCTGGACCCGCGGACCCCCATGAAGGAGCTCACCGAGCATCCGCAGGTCCTTGCGCACCTGCAGAAGGTCATCGACTCCACGAACTCCACCGTCTCCAAGGCGGAGTCCATCCGCAGCTTCACGGTCCTGGAGGACGACTTCACGATCGGATCGGGGCATCTGACACCTTCGCTGAAGATCAAGCGCGCCGAGGTCATGCGTGACTTCCAGCGCGTGGTGGAGAATCTCTACGACAAGGCCGCCCACCGCGCCAGGCGCCGGTGAGCCGCGCCTGCCCTCCGCCGCGGCGGAGCGGCTCCTGCCGTTCGCGAAGAGATGAGCATCAGCGCTGGAGGGCGGCTCACCGCGTGAAGTCCGGCTGATCGGAGAGCCTGTCGTCCTTCAGGTTCGGCACCACCATGACGGGGCCCGCAGCCTTGTGCAGAACACCGCGGGACACCGAGCCGAGCAGCGTGCTGGTGAGACCGCCGCGTCCGCGCGTGCCGATCACCGTCAGCTGGACCTCTCCGGTCTGTTTCGCCAGCAGGGCGGTGGGATCCCCCGGCTTGACGGCCGCGGTGACGCGCAGTGAGGGATGGTGCTTCCTGACCCACGCCACCTCATCTTCCAGGGACTTCTCCAGCTCAGACTTGCGCCGATCTGTGACGCCCTCGTCCTGCGGGTCCAGCTCTGGATACCACTCCAGCCATCCCTCCAGGGAGGGCAGGGCCAGCAGCATGTGGAGGTCCGTCCCGCGATTCTCTGCGGCCTGGGCGGCCTGGAGCACCGCGATGCGACTGTGCGGGGAACCGTCGATGCCCACGAGGACGGGCCGCTGATCCCCTCCCGGCTCGAAGCGCGCGGCGCCTTCCTTCACACCGACCTGATAGTGCCGGGGCACCACCACGGTCGGGCAGTGCGCATGCGCGGGCAGCGCTGAAGAGACAGAGCCCAGGACTCGTCCCAGGAAGCCTCCCCGGCCGCGCGCTCCGACCACTGCAAGTTCAGCCACGCTGGAGAGATCCACCAGCACCCCCGCCGCGTCTCCACGCTCCGCGCGATAGATGACCTTTCCGGGGTAGTCATGCAGGTACTTGCGTGCTTCCTCGAGGACCTTCTTGGCGCTGGCGAGCCGGTCCTCAGCCTCGGACTGTTCAGGGAGCGCCGCCATCGTCGTGTACAGGGGCGTCGGAACGGTGAAGGCCGTGACCACTGTCAGCACCCGCCCGCTGCGACGCGCAGCGCGAGCGGCATAGTGCAGCGCGAGAAACCCCTGCTTGGACCCGTCGAAGCCTGCAAGGACGCCGAGCTCCCGCCTCGCGGCTTCGAAGGGTATCGGTCTGCTGGTGAGACTGTCATGGCTCATGAGGACACTCCCGCGGGGGCCTCGTGGCAGCTGACACGGGCGGCGCCCCCGCAATGGGATCCACCCTTGTCACCTGCCACTCTACCCATTCCGAGGGTCATTCTGCCCGGTCCGAGCAGACCTTCAGGGAACGACGACGGCGCGGCCGCGCAGCTCTCCGTCGTGCAGCTTCCGGTAGGCCTCAGGGCCCTGGTCCAGGCTGAACTGCTCGGTCTCCACGTCGAGCTGACCCGTGCGTGCCAGCTCCACGACCTCGATCAGCTCGGGCCGCGCACCCCAGTAGGGAGCCCGGATCCGCGAGCCGAAAGGCTGTCCGAGCAGGCCGACGCTGGTCTCCACGGATCCCGCGCCGACCAGCACCAGGTCCGTCCGGGGACCGCTGAGGGAACGGATGATCTTCAGCACGGGCTCGTTGGTGACGAAGTCGAACACCGCGGTGACCGGGCCTGCCCCGACCGCCTCCGCGATCTTGGACGCGGCGTCGCCGTCGGAGAGGAAGGCATGATGGGCTCCCACCTCGCGGGCAAAGTCGAGCTTGTCCTCATTGATGTCCAGGGCGATGACCGTGGCTGCGGTCAGGCTGCGCAGCAGCTGCACCGCGATGTGGCCCAGACCGCCCACGCCGATCACCACGGCGACGCTGCCCGGCACCAGCAGCTCCAGCGATCCCTTGATCGCGTGGTAGGGGGTGAGCCCGGCGTCGGTCAGGGCCACGCTCTTGACCGGATCCAGCTCCCCGATCGGGACCAGCAGCCGCGGATCGCTGACGATCAGGTACTCCGCCATGGCGCCGTCGCTGCCCAGTCCCGGGGGTGTGATGCCCATGCCGGCCGCATGGGGGCAGTAGTTCTCGAAGCCCTGGGCGCAGGAGTGACAGCGTCCGCAGCCGCGCGGCCCGTAGACCGCCACGGCGTCGCCGACCTGCACCCCGGTGGCGCCCTCCCCCAGGGAGTCGACCACACCGACCCCCTCGTGTCCGAGCGTCATGGGCAGCGGGTATCCGAACGCCGCGTATTCCTCTTCGCTCAGACCCATCACGAAGCTGTCGGAGTGACAGGCGCCGGCGGCGGTGATGCGCAGCCGCACCTCGCCGGGGCCGGGTTCCGGAGTAGGCACCTCTCGCACCTCGGGCGGCTGGCCGATGGAGACGTACTGGAGTGCTTTCATCGTGATCCTCCTGGGAAGTCTGGTGGTGGTGCCCACATCGTGTCACCGACGCGCACCTGGTTCCAGCGCCGGCGAACACCGGCTGGGGTCTCGCGAGACCGGGAGGGAATGGTCCGAGTGCCGTCGCAGCTGCTCCTCAGGCGGTGAGGCCCTGGCGCAGACCCCAGATCGCGGCCTGCAGCCGGTCCCGGCTCTGCGTCTTCATCAGGATGGACTGCACGTGATACTTCACCGTGGTGACCTCGACGAACAGCGACTGTGCGATCTCGGCGTTGGAGAGTCCCTGGGTGATCAGGCGCAGCACCTCGGTCTCTCGCGGGGTCAGCGTCGAGAGCTCCGGCGCGGCGCCGCCGTGGCCCGAGCCGCGCCGGTGCGCGAACTCGGTGATGACCTTGTGCGTGATGCGCTGGTCCAGGGTCCCGGCGCCGGCGGCCACGGAGCGGATGGCATCGGCGATCACGGATTCCTCAGCGCCCTTGAGCAGGAACCCGGCGGCCCCCGCCTCCAGCGCGGCGAAGACGTCCTCATCGATGTCGAACGTGGTCAGGATCAGCACCTTCGCACCGCTGCCGGATCCGGTGATCTCGCGCGTGGCGGTGATCCCGTCCATGCCCGGCATCCGCACGTCCATGCAGACCACGTCAGGCTGACGCTGTGCGGTGAGCCGGACCGCTTCTGCGCCGTCGGCGGCCTGGCCCAGGACCTGCAGGTCCGGTTCCGCGTCGAGCACCACGGCAAGGCCGGCACGGACCACGGGCTGGTCATCGACGATGAGCACTGTGATCATCCGGGTTCTCCTTCAGCAGCAGTCTGAGCTCGATGCGCGGCTTCGGTTCGCTGCGCAGGTTCGGCAGGTCCAACAGGTTCAGCTTCTCCAGGAGGCACAGCGGCGTCCCCGGTCCCCCGGAGGTCAGCGGCAGCGCCTGCCTCGGTGTGCTCGCGGGGAATGCTGAACGCCGTGCGCCAACCGGTGGCAGTCGGGGCCGCGCTGAGCCGACCGTGGACCAGGGCGAGTCGTTCGCTGAGTCCGGTGAGCCCGTACCCGCTGGCGGGCAGGCTGGGCCAGGAGCTGGGGCTGGCGGCGCCGTCGTCCTGCACTTCGACGCTGAGCCGGTCTGCTTCCCAGTCCACGGTGAGCACTGCGTCGGCACCCGGGGCGTGCTTGGCGATGTTCGCCACCGCCTCCTGGATGCCGCGGATGACGACGACGCCGGCCACCGGTCCCAGCGGCCAGGGCTCTCCCTGCTCGCGCAGCTGAAGCGGAACCCCCCGCGCTGCGGCCTCTCGGATGACCTGCGGCAGGTCAGCCATGGAGGGGGCCGGGAGCGCCTCCGCACCTTCCTCACCGCGGAGCAGGCCCACTGTGCGGCGCAGGTTCTCCAGAGCCGAGCGAGCATCGCGCTGAACAGCGCTGAGATAGCCGCGCTGGGCCTGCGGATCACGCTGCGCGAGGGCGCTGGCGGCCTGGGCGCTGACGATGATCCCGGTCAGGTGGTGGGCGGCGATGTCATGCAGCTCCCTTGCTATCATCGTGCGCTGCTGATGCACGGCCTGCTGCGCGACCAGCTCCTGCTCCCGCTCGGCGATCTCGGCGCGCTCGATCAGCGCCTGGATCAGCTGGCTCCGCCCGATCACGATCTCGGCGACCACCCAGCCCAGCCCGTAGAGCACGAATCCACGGGCGATGGCCAGCGGGATCCCCCCGAACTGGGCGATCTCTGCGGGGGCCCCTGTGCTGGCTGCGATCACCACGCTGATCACGGCCCACGGGATGATCCGCCGAGCAGCCCGGCGCCTCGACAACAGGCGCCGGGCGAAATAGGCGGCGAACAGCACGGCGATCCCGGCACTGGTGTTTCCGTGATCCAGAGCGAACAGCACGCAGTCGCCGATCGCCACCGCGGCCAGGACCGTCCCTGGGAATCGCTGGCTGCCCAGGAGCAGCACCGCCTGCACCACCAGGGTCGCCACCGTGAGAGGCACGCTTGGGCCCGAGCTGGTGAACTCCGGCACGGCGAAGAGCAGCGGGATGATGGCCAGCACGATCAGCGACGGAGCGATGGTCCAGGTCCGCGAGGTGATCGGCGGTCTCGCATGCGCCAGCGAGTTCTCCATGGGCCTTCTCCTGTCACCGGTCCGGGTGGTGGTCTCAGAGGTCCCGACGGCGAAGCGTCACCCACGCCGCGCCCGCTGCCGCCAGCGCCATCATAGTCAAGATCCCCAGCGCCAGTCCGGCGCCGAGACCTCCGCCCGGCCCGCTCGCGGTCGAGACCAGCGCCAGCGGTGTATAGCTGGACAGTTCTGCGGTGGCCGGGATGACGGAGAGGATCGCTCCCAGCGTCACGTCTGCGACGGCCGCTCCGATGAGCACCAGGAAGGTGGCGCTCTGGCTGCGGATCAGGATGCCCGCGGCCAGTCCGAGGATGCCCAGCGGAATCAGGGTCAGCACACCGCGGCCGAGCACATCCGCGACCTCCCACCAGGAGGCGGCGATTCCACCGGCACCGATGGTGCTGGGGGCCACTGCCACGAGGAATCCCTGGACGAGGGCGTAGCCGAGCCCGGTGAGGAGCACGGCCAGCGCGGTCGCAGCGACTTTGGCTCCGACGATCCGGCCGCGCCGTGGGGCGGCCAGTGCTGTGGTCACGATGCCGCCGTGCTTGAAGTCGGAGGTGGCCAGCAGCGCGCCGAGCAGCAGGATCGCGACGAGCCCGATGCTGACAGACCCGCTCGACATCGACCCCCCGCCGAGGACGTTCATGGCGAGCAGCTGACTCTCAGCCGTAGAGGTGGACATCTCCGCCACGCTGGCGTCGAGGTCCGGATCCAGGTGACTGATGGCGGGCAGCAGCCATCCGGCGGCCAGCTGAGTGGCGGCGACACCCAGGATGCCGACGGCGGCGGCGATCTTCGGTGCCCGAGTGCTGGTGAGTTTGAGCAGTTCAGCGCGGATCATCGCAGTGTCTCCTGATCGATGGTGGTGTCGTCGAGGGTGGGGGTGGTCGAGGTGGAGGTCATGGACAGGTAGAGCTGTTCCAGGTCCCGGTCCGTGGTGAGCTGGTCCAACGCCCCCGAGAGGAGGCTTCGACCGCGGTCGATGATCACGACGTCATCTGCCACGAGGGCGGCCTCGCTCAGCACATGGGTGGAGATCAGCACGGTGCCGCCCCGGGCGGCGAAGCCTCTCAGATGTTGGCGCAGCCAGCGGATCCCGGCGGGGTCCAATCCGTTCGCGGGCTCGTCCAGGACGAGGATCGTGGGCTCCCCGAGAAGCGCGTTCGCCAGAGCGAGGCGTTGGCGCATGCCCAGGGAGTATCCGCGCACGGCCCGGTCGGCGGCCTCGGCGAGCCCGACCTCCTGCAGCATCTGGCTGACCCGCTCCGGGGTGGCCCCGATCATGGCCGCGGTGATCGCCAGATGCTGGCGCGCCGTGCGGTCGGGGTGCAGTCCCCCGGCGTCCAGCACCGCGCCGATGCGGCCTGCCGGATTATGGATCTCTGCGTAGCTGAGACCCTCGATGAGTGCGTGTCCGCTGTCGGGTCTGACCAGTCCGAGGAGCATCCGCATCGTCGTGGTCTTGCCGGCCCCATTGGGGCCGAGCAGGGCCAGCACCCGGCCGGGTTCAGCGCTGAAGCTGACCTCGGCCACGGCCTGGGTGGACCCGAAGGATCTGGCGAGGCTGCTGATCTGTATAGCTGGTGAGGTGGTCATGAGTGTCCGTCCCGGCGCTGCTGCGCCTGTCCTGAAGTTCGGTGACTCCAGTCCATCGCAGCGGCGCCGGATGCGCCCCCTCCCAGGGGACAGACCTCTCCCCCTCCTTCAGGAGGGGCTCGTCCTGAACAGAACCGTTACAGCAGGACCCCCGGGGCCGGATCCTCGACCAGCCGGGCGGTGCCGGAGACGAAGAAGGTCCTGCGGAGCTGACTGCTCCGCAGGACCTCTTCTCGCTCTGTGGCCGGGTTCCCTCAGCCGGTGGGGTCCAGGAAGATCGGCTCGAAGAAGTCGGCCAGCCCTGCCGTGTCGGACAGCGGCAGGACGTGCGCCACGTACTGATCCGGACGCACGACGACGACACAGCCGTCTCGGCTGATTCCCCGCTCGGTGAAGATGTCGCGCTCGGGGTGGGTGCCGAACACGCGGTCCCGGGCGGTGAGACCGAAGGGGCCGACTGTGGGCAGGAAGGCCCGCGGCGCGTCGTTGACCTCCATCTCGGTGTGGGGCTGCTGGTAGATCACCTTGATGTCGAAGAGCGTGTCCTCATCGCTGCCGGTCGGGGTGCAGCGCCGCACCGGAGAGTGTGGATCCTCGTGCAGCCACCTCGCCCAGCTGCTCAGCTGTGAGTCCTCCCCGGCCGCCGGGGAGTCGGCGAAGGCGTAGATCCTCCACCGTCCGTCAGCTGTGGCCAGGTGTCCCAGGTGCAGCGGGTTGCCGTCGCTGACCCGGCAGACCAGCTCGGACTTGAACCGCTTCCCCAGGGGGAAACCGGTGGCAAGCTCCTGATGCTCCGCGGCCGCGGTGATCGCCGACGGGGAATATTCGGTCATGAAGCCTGCCGGGAACTCGATGGTCTTGACGTAGAAGTCCTCCAGCGCAGAGGCGTCCTCCATCTCCTCCGGCTTCTGGGCCATGAGCGAGGACCACTCCTTGTCGAAGTCAATCAGGTTCTGGGCGATGACCTGACGCTCGGCGGAGTAGGTGCTCAGCAGCGACTCCGGACTGCGTCCCTCGAGCACATGTCCCAGCTTCCAGGCGAGGTTGAACCCGTCCTGCATGGACACGTTCATGCCCTGCCCGGCCTTGGCGCTGTGCGTGTGGCAGGCGTCTCCGGCGATGAACACCCGAGGAGAGCGCTCACCGGTCAGCTCTGCCGGCACGTCGTCGAACTTGTCCGTGACGCGGTGCCCGACCTCGTAGACGCTGTGCCAGGCCACATGCTTCACCTCCACGGTGTAGGGGTGCATGATCCGATTGGCGTTGCCGATGATCTCTTCGATCGTGGTCTGCCGGACCTTGGCGCCCTCGCCGGGCTGGACCTCTCCGAGGTCCACATACATGCGGAACAGGTGACCGCCCTCGCGAGGGATCAGCAGGATGCTGCCGCCGGAACGAGACTGGATGGCGCATTTGCGGCGGATGTCGGGGAAGTCGGTCTGCGCCAGCACGTCCATCACGCCCCAGGCATGGTTGGCCTTGTCGCCTTCCAGGCTGCGTCCGATCGCGGCGCGCACTCCGCTGCGTGCGCCGTCGGCGCCGAGCACGTACTTCGCCCAGACCGTGCGCTGCCGCCCCGCCTCCGGGCCCACCGCTCGGCGCAGCGTGACCTCCACAGGGTGTTCGCCCTGCTCGTGGACGGTGAGGTCCACGAACTCCCAGCCATAGTCGGGAACCATGCGCGAGGGGGAATCGGCCATCGACTCGGCGAAGTAGTCCAGCACCCGTGCCTGGTTGACGATCAGGTGCGGAAACTCACTGATCCCGTGCGGGTCATCGGCCGGGCGCGCCGTGCGCACGATGTTCTCCGGCTCCTCGGGATTCGGCTTCCAGAACGCCATCTCGGTGATGTGGTAGGCCTCGTTGGAGATCTCGTCGGCGAATCCGAAGGCGTTGAAGGTCTCCACGCTGCGTGCCTGGATGCCGTCGGCCTGGCCGACCTTGAGACGGCCGTCGCGCTTCTCGATGATGCGCGTGTGCACCTCGGGGAACTGAGCGAGCTGGGCGGCGGCGATCATTCCAGCCGGGCCGGTGCCCACGATGAGCACATCCATGTGCTCGGGCAGCTGCTCCGGGCGGTTCAGGCCGATCCCTGCCGGTGCCTGGACCCGCGGATTCTGTGAGACGTAGCCGTGGTGGTGAAACTGCATGATTGACTCCTCAGTGAGCGGAACGTGGGATGAAGTCCGCGGCGAGCTTCTCCGAGCCGCGCGCCACCAGCGAGACATCGGCGCCCACGAGGACCCACTCCGCACCGGCGCTGAGGTAGTCGCGGGCGGCGGCGGGATCGAAGGCGTTGGTGCCGGCGGTCTTGCCGGCTGCACGGGCTCCGGCGAAGGTGCTCTTGACGGCGTCGACGACCTCGGGATGTGTCTGCTGGCCGATCAGCCCCATGGAGGCCGAGAGGTCGCTGGGCCCGGCGAAGAGTCCATCAATGCCCTCGACGGCGGCGATCGACTCGGCGTTGTCCACGCCCTGGGTCGTCTCGATCTGGACGTAGACGCTCACGTGCCCCGATGCGTCGTCCAGGTAGTTCTGCACCCGGTTCCAGCGTCCGGAACGGGCCAGCGCATTGCCGATGCCCCTGCGTCCGACCGGCGGGTACTGCATGGAGGCTGCGACGTCGCGGGCCTCTTCGGCCGTGGAGATCATCGGCACCAGCAGGTTCTGCACGCCCAGGTCCAGGACCTGTTTGATGATGACCGGATCCGCCGAGGGCACCCGGACGATGGGAGTGACCGGGTATCCGGAGAGCGCGTGCAGCTGAGCGAGCACCGACTGCAGGGTGTTGGGCGCGTGCTCCATGTCGATGAGCACCACATCCAGTCCGGAGCCGGCCATGATCTCGGCCATCACCGGTGAACCGGAGCAGACCCAGCCCCCGATGAGCGCGCGGTCGGAGGTCGCGAGGTCTTCGCGCAGCGTGGGCTTCAGTTGAAGCGGCATGTCAGTGTTCCCAACTCTCCGTAGTCACAGGTCACGGTGTCCCCCGCTTCGACCCACATGGGGCGGGTGAACGATCCTGCGAGGATCAGCTCGCCGGCCTGCAGGCTGTCTCCGTGCTCGGCGAGCTTGTTCGCCAGCCAGACCACTCCCATGGCGGGGTGGTTGAGCACGGCGGCGGCCACGCCGGATTCCTCGATGGTCTCGTTGCGGTAGAGCAGCGCGGAGACCCAGCGCAGGTCCACGGCATCCGGGGCAACCGGGTTGCCGCCGTAGACCATCGCTCCCATGGCAGCGTTGTCGCTGATCGTGTCCACGATCGTGCGGCCGGTCATCTCGATCCGGCTGGAGAGGATCTCCAGCGCGGGCACCACATAATCGGTGGCATCCAGGACGTCGAAGAGGGTGATCCCCGGCCCGGTCAGCGGCTTGCCGAGCTTGAAGGCGAGCTCCACCTCGATCCGGACATTGGAGAACCGGCTGTGCTCGATCACCGAGCCGTTCTCGTAGACCATGTCATCGAAGATGGCCCCGTAGTCGGGTTCGGTGATCCCGGTGGCCACCTGCATGACCTTCGAGGTCAGGCCGATCTTCCGGCCCACCATCCGGCGTCCCGAGTCGACCGCGCGGCGGCGCCATTCGTTCTGCACCGCGTAGGAGTCTTCGATGGTCATCTCCGGGTGACGCGCGGTCAGCAGCGGGATCATTCCACGCTGCGCCTCGGCCTCGGCGAGCTCATCGGCGATCGCGGTGATCTGTTCCTTCTCAAGCATGATGTGTCTCCCGACTGCTCAGAGCTGGTGGCCCAGCTTGTACTCGCCCTGTTTCCAGGAGGGCATGGACTCCTCATCCTGCTTGCGCGTGTAGGAGAACCCGTCAGCGCCGATGGTCACATCCATCTCCGAGGCGTCGGTGCGCTCCAGTGCAGGGACCGGGCGTCCGTGGAGATCGAGCACGGTGGAGGCCTCGGTGTACCAGGAAGGAACCACCGGGTTGCCCCACCAGTCGCGGCGCTGATTGTCGTGGACGTCCCAGGTCACCACCGGATTGTCCGGATCACCGGTGTAGTAGTCCTGGGTGTAGATCTCGATCCGGTGCCCGTCGGGGTCGCGGATGTAGAGGTAGAAGGCGTTGGAGACGCCGTGACGACCGGGGCCGCGCTCGATGTGGTCGGAGAGCCGCAGCGCGCCGAGCTTGTCGCAGATCGCCAGCACATTGTGCTTCTCGTGGGTGGCAAAGGCGACGTGGTGCATCCGTGGGCCCGCGCCGCCGGTCATGGCAGTGTCGTGCACCGTGGGCTTGCGGCGCATCCAGGCCGCGTAGGTGGTCCCGTGCTCATCCTGGATGTCCTCGGTGACGCGGAATCCCAGGTCCTCCATATAGGCCACGGCCTTGGGCACATCCGGGGTCACCTGGTTGAAGTGGTCCAGACGGACCAGAGCCCCGGGGGTGTAGAGGTCGTAGCGCCACGCGAGTCGCTCCACGTGCTCGACGTCATGGAAGAACTCATACGGGAAGCCCAGCGGGTCCTGCACCCGGACCGAATCACCGATGCCCTTGGTGAAGCCCTCTCTGCGGCGGATGACCTCGCAGCCGAGCTCCGCGTAGAAGGCCTCGGCCCTGTCGAGGTCCTCCGGGCTGCGCACCCGGTAGGAGAAGGCGGCGACGGCGGCCTGCTCCCCGCGGCGCAGCACCAGGTTGTGGTGGATGAACTCCTCCATGGAGCGCAGGTAGATCGCGTCCTCGTCCTCGGCCGTGACGGTGAGGTCCAGCACGTCGACGTAGAAGTCCCGCGACCTTTTCAGGTCGGTGACGATGAGTTCCATATAGGCGCAGCGGAGGATGTCCGGGGCCGGGACGGAGGGAGTGGGGAAGCGCTGAGAGGTGGTCGTGTCTGTCATCTGAAGCGTCCTTGCTCGATGTGGAGAGGGATGGAGTCGACCGGCCCGAGCCGCTCGGTGCTGCTCGATGGGCCGGCCAGGTTCGGGCCGGGTCAGTCGGCCTTGCCGAAGACCGGGTTGTGGACTTCGCCGAGGTTGATGTGCACTGCCTGCTGGTCGGTGTAGAAGTCCAGCGAGCGGTAGCCGCCCTCGTGGCCCAGGCCGGAGGCCTTGACGCCGCCGAAGGGTGTGCGCAGGTCACGCACGTTGTTCGAGTTCAGCCAGACCATGCCCGCCTGCACCGACTGCGCGAAGTTGTGCGAGCGCTTGAGGTCATTGGTCCAGATGTAGGCGGCCAGCCCATACTTGGTGTCATTGGCCAGTTCCAGCGCCTCCTCGTCGGTGTCGAACGGCGTGATGGCAACCACCGGACCGAAGATCTCCTCCTGGAAGATCCGGGCGTCGCTGGGCACGTCGGCGAACACGGTGGGGGCGATGAAGTTCCCTGTGGGGAAGTTCTCCGGCCGACCGCCGCCGGCGACCAGCCGGGCCTCCTGCTTGCCGATCTCGATGTAGCTCATCACCTTCTCGAAGTGCTCGGGGTGCACCAGCGACCCGATCTCGGTGCCCGGCTCGTGGGGGAACCCGATCTTGACCCGCTTGGCCTGCGCCGCGTAGCGCTCGATGAACTCCTCGTACACGCTGCGCTCCACCAGGATGCGGCTGCCAGCCGTGCAGCGCTCGCCGTTCAGGGAGAAGACGCCGAAGATGGTAGCGTTGACGGCGGCCTCGAGATCCGCATCGGCGAAGACCACGGCGGGAGACTTTCCGCCCAGCTCCATGGAGAGGCCCTTCAGCGCCGGTGCCGCATTGGCGAAGATGGTCTGTCCGGTGGTGGATTCCCCGGTGAAGGAGATCAGCGGCACATCGGGATGTTTGACCAGGGCGTCACCGGCCTGCTCTCCCAGGCCGTTGACCAGGTTGAACACGCCTCTGGGAAGTCCTGCCTCTTCGAAGATCCCGGCCCATAGACCCGCGGAGAGCGGAGTGAACTCCGCGGGCTTGAGCACCACGGAGTTGCCGGCGGCCAGGGCCGGGGCGAGCTTCCAGCTCTCCAGCATGAAGGGAGTGTTCCACGGAGTGATCAGTCCGGCCACACCGATCGGCTTGCGGCTGACGTAGTTGATCTGACGACCCGGGACCTTATAGACGTCATCGGCCTGTGCGACGACCAGGTCCGCGAAGAAGCGGAAGTTCTCTGCGGCTCGTCGGGCCTGGCCCAGCGCCTGTGTGATGGGCAGCCCGGAGTCGAAGGACTCCAGCTCGGCCAGACGGTCTCCCCGGTCCTCGACCAGATCCGCGACGCGATGGAGCACGCGGGAGCGTTCCCGCGGGAGCATCTCCGGCCAGGGCCCGGTCTCGAAGGCCCTGCGGGCGGCCTGCACTGCCAGGTCCACGTCCGCCATGGTGCCGGCAGCGGCATGGATATAGGTCTCGTTGGTCACGGGGTTGAGCACCTCGAAGGTGCCCCCCTCCGCGGAGTCCACGAACTTGCCGTCGATGTAGTGCTGGATCCGCTCGGGCAGATCGGCGGGGACAGGTGTCTGATAGTCGCTCATCGGGGTTCTTCTCCTTCTAGCGCGGGACGCACTGGGGTCAGCGGTGTCGGTGAGAGGTCAGTGTGCAGTCAGCAAGGTCAGCAAAGTCAGCAAGGGGTCAGGGTGCGGTGACAGCGGCGTGGTGGCCCTGTTCGCGGTAGGCCTCGACAGTGCGCCATTTGTGCCGGCGCACCGCCATCTCGATCTCCAGCGGTTCAGCCCGCGCCCGGATCAGCTGCAGGATCTCGTCGTGCTCCTGCACCGAGCGGGGTGCGCGGTCCGGCACGAAGCTGAAGGTGGAGCTGCGCAGTCCAGCCATCCGGTTCCATCCGCGGTCGGCGAGCTCAGCGATATGCGGGTTCGGACAGCGCTGGAAGAGCGCCCGGTGGAACTTCTCGTTCAGCGAGGTGAACACGACCGGGTCGAAGTTCTCCAGCATGGCGCGCATCTGGTCGTTGATCGATTGCGCCTGCGCGAGGTCCGCCTCGGACATCTGCGGCAGCGCCAGCGCCGTGGCGGCTCCTTCGAGGACGCCGAGGGTCTGCATCGTGTCGATGTACTCGACGCGGTTGACCATGGCGACCCGGGCACCGACATTGCGCTCGAACTCCACCAGACCTTCGGCCTCGAGTCGGCGGACGGCCTCACGCACGGGCACCACGCTGATGCCGAGCTCCTTGGCGATCGCGCCCAGGACCAGCCGGTATCCGGGGTTGAACTCACGGCCGATGATCCGCTCCCGGATCCAGTCGTAGGTCCGTTCGGATTTGCTGATGCGCTCGTCGATGCGGATCACGGGCCCTCACCTGCGGTGTCCGGGGCCTCGACGATGGTCTCCCCCTGCGCCGATCCCTGAGAGGCTCCCTGTCCCTGGGCCTCGTCGTAGCGGGCGCGCCAGGTGGAGTTCATCGGGAACAGTCCGTCCACGGGATGTCCGGCCTTGACCTGCTCCGCGATCCAGGCGTCCTCGATCTCCTTGGTCAGCGCCGCATCGGCCACGTCCTCCGCGATCCCGGGCGGCAGGATGATGACGCCGTCGTCGTCGCCGACGATGATGTCGCCGGGCTGCACCGTGGCACCGCCGCAGGCGATGGTCAGATCGGCGTCCCAGGGCACGTGCCTGCGACCCAGGACGGCGGGGTGGGCACCCTGGCTGAAGACCGGCAGGTCAATCTCGGCCACTGTGGAGTAGTCACGGACACCGCCGTCGGTGACGACTCCTGCGGCTCCGCGCTGCGCCGCACGCAGCGCGAGGATGTCCCCGAGGGTCCCCGAGCCGCGCTCGCCGCGCGCCTCGATCACGATGACCTCGCCCTCGGACACAGAGTCGAAGACCTGCTTCTGGGCGTTGAACCCGCCGCCGTGGGTGGCGAAGAGATCCTCGCGATTGGGGACGAAGCGCAGCGTGCGCGCGGTGCCGATCAGCTTGGTGCCCGGGCGGGTGGCACGCACGCCGTCGATGGTGACGTTGTTGTAACCGCGCTTGCGCATCTCCTGTGACAGCCCTGCCACGGGTGCCGCCTCGAGCTTGGCGCGCAGCCGCTCATCCACACCGGGGGCCGGCTTCTGCTCCTGCGGCAGTCCGGCGGCCGCGCGGGAGCCCCAGGCCTCTTCACGCTGTGTGTCGTCCACGCGGGGCAGGCTGCCCAGGGACGAGTCGAAGTCTCCGCGGCCTTCGGCCACGGGGCTGATCAGCCGACCGCTGCTGAGTCCGCCGGGGGTGTCCACCTGGACCTCGACGACGTCGCCCGGTTCAGCCACCGATGCGCCTGCCGGTGTGCCGGTGAGAATGATGTCTCCGGCTTCAAGGGTCAGATGCTGGGAGAGATCGGCGATCAGCTGGGTCAGCGGGAAGATCATCGTGCCTGTGGTGTCCTCCTGGACCAGCTGGCCGTTCTTCCAGGTGCGCAGGCGCAGGGACTCGGGGTCCACCCCGGCGGCGGGGATCAGGTCTGGTCCCAGGGGGGTGTAGCGGTCGCGACCCTTGTTGCGGACGTTGGAGCCCTTGTCTGCGGCGCGCAGATCGTAGAGTCCCCAATCGTTGGCAGCGGTGACGGCGCCGACGTGCGCCCAGGCATCCTCCGGGCCGATATGGCGTCCTGTGCTGCCGATCACCAGGGCGATCTCGCCCTCGAAGGCCAGCAGCTCGGTGCCCGCGGGGCGTTCCACGGTGTCTCCCGAGGCGGCCATGGAGCTGACCGGCTTGAAGAAGTAGGAGGGGGCGTCAGGGCGGCGACCACGTTCTGCGGCGCGGGACTCGTAGCTGATGTGCACGGCGATGATCTTGCCGGGGGTGCCCAGTTTCTGTGCAGTCATGTGTCTCCTCGACGAGCCGGTCCGGAAGCATCCGGCGGATGATATTCCAGATCGTATACGTTGTGTGATCGGTCGCACAACCCCCGAGACATCCCTTCGATGGTCGGAGGGCCCGCACGTGGTCGGCGCGCGGTCGGCGCGGCAGGATTCCTGCCGCGCCGACCGTGGTGCTGTGGATATCGGGATGCTCAGCCTCTCTGCGGTCCAGCCGTTCAGCTGTGCAGCCGTTCAGCCGCTCTGCGGTCCAGCCGTTCAGCCGATGTTCGCTCTGCGGACGCCGGCGTAGATCTCAGGACGCGACTTCTTGAGGTAGTGGCCCCAGATCACGCCCACCACCCCGGCGGCCACGATCATTCCGGGCAGGATGACCACCAGCGGGGAGAAGCCCTCCGCGTCGATCATCGCGTCGAAGTTGAACATGATGAGCAGCGCGATGGCGCCGAGGCCGATGGCGGCGAGCAGCGGTGCGATGGTGCGGACGAACAAGGGGTGCCGCTCGGGCTCGCGGTTGAAGTAGCGCAGCGCCGCCACCGACGTGATGCAGAGCAGCAGGACGAGACCGAAGCCGGCCGCGTTGGTCAGCCAGGGGAAGAACGTCAGCACGGGGAACAGCGGGCCGAGCTCGGATCCTGCTCCTGCGATCGCGAACACGATGATGACGACCAGCGCGATCCCGCTCTGGGTCAGGGACCCGGCCACCGGAGCGCCGCTGACCCTGCCGGTGCGTCCCAGCACTGCTGGCAGCACGCGGGCGCGTCCCATGGAGAAGAAGTACCGCGCCGCGGCATTGTGGAATGCCACCAGGGCAGCCATGATGCTGGTCAGGAAGAGCACCGCGGCGAGATTGACCAGCATCGCTGGCAGCTTGCCGTCCAGGAAGACGAAGACCAGGTCTGGGCCCCACTCCTGGGCCTGCGCCACGATCTGCGACGGGCCGATGCCGGCCGCAAGCGCCCAGGAGGACGCCGCGTAGAACACCGAGATGATGGCGACGGCGATATAGGTCGCGCGGGCCACCGAACGTTCTGGATCCTTCGCCTCTTCGGCGTAGATCGCTCCTGACTCGAACCCCATGAAGGCGGCCATGCCGAAGGCGAGCAGCGCGCCGAGGCTTCCGTTAAGCCAGTTCTCCGGAAGCAGCGTCTCTGCCGTCACGCCCTCGGGAGCAACGGAGACCGAGACCAGGCTGACGACGATCACGACGAGGAACTCGAGCAGCACGATGACTGCAAGGAGCTTCGCTGAGAGGTCGATACGGTTCACCCCCAGCACTGCGACCAGCAGCCACCCCGCCAGAGCACAGATCCACCAGGAGATCGTGACGCCGAAGAGGTCATTGATGATCGAGGATGCGGTGAAGCCGAAGACGCCGTAGATGCCGACCTGCATGGCGTTATAGGTCATCAGCGCCAGGAACGAGGTGCCGATTCCCGGACGGACGCCGAGACCTGCGGCCACGTAGGCATAGAACGCGCCCGCGTTCTGCACGTAGGTGCTCATCCGTCCATACCCGACCGCGAAGAGACCGAGGATCACTCCCAGCAGCAGATACCCCACGGGAACGCCGGTCTCCCCCGTGATGGCGAAGCTGGTGGTCGCGCCGCCGGCGAGCACGGTCAGCGGGGCGGAGGCAGCGATGATCAGAAACACCAGGGCGGGGACCCCCAGGGTGCGTCGCGCCAGTGCCGTGGCCTCAGCCGTCGGGGGTCGTGCGGGAGCCGTTTGCTCAGCCATGTCTGTACTCCATCGTCTCGGGGCGGGTGCAGCGTGTCTCTCGTGGATCTGGGCGGCGTCTCCCCCGCCCGTTGCCGAGAAGTATCCCCAGCCGATGGCTGCTGAGTCTTGCATCACGGTGCACCTGAGTTGTCCATCCAGGTGCTATTCAGGAATGCGTGGTCGCGGCGCAGTGCTTTACAAGGCGCTGTGAGGGGTGTCACACTCAGCGTGCACCAAGGTTTTACAGACCTGAAACTCCTCCGCCATCTATATTGAGCGATTGCTCAATAACATGGGAGGAACCCATTCGCAGGAGGGACCATGCGTACCGAGCACATCGGCAGCCTCACAGCCGAATACTCCCGCCCCGCGGTCGACCTGGACACCTGGCGCCAGGCGATCGCCGCCGCCGTCGTGCCCCTGGAGATCCGCGAGAAGCCGGGAACTCCGTTCCAGGGCCGGCTGCGGCACACCGCCTTCGACGGCGTGAGCGTCTTCGAACTCGCCACCACGGCCCATACGGTCCGGCGAACACCTGCACTGATCTCCAGGGAGGACTCGCGGTTCTACAAGCTCAGCCTGCAGCTCTCCGGGCATGCAGTGCTGGATCAGGATGGACGACGTGCAGTGCTGGGACCGGGGGATCTCGCCATCTATGACACCCACCGTCCCTATACCCTGCACTTCCCGGAATCCAGCCGCGCCATGGTCATGGTGATCCCCCAGGAGCCGGTGGACCTGAGCCCGGAGCAGATCTCCCGGGTCACCGCCACATGCTTCTCCCCCGATCAGGGGTTCGGACGTCTGATCAACCCGTTCTTCGTGGAGCTCTGCAACAGCATCGAGCAGCTTCCCGAGGCCTATGGCAGCCGGCTGGTCCACTCGGCGCTCGATCTCATGGTCACCATGCTCGCCCATGAGCTTGATTCCCGTCACGAGGGTCCGGCCCACGCCGCGGGAAGCCTGGGACGCGAGGTGCGGGAGTACATCCTGGCGAACCTCGGTGACGAGACGATGACCCCGGCCTCGATCGCGGCCGCCCATTTCGTCTCAGTCCGATACCTCTACACGATCTTCGCCGAGGAGAGTCAGACCATCGCCGCCTGGATCCGAGCACGGCGGCTCGAGCATATTCGCCGCGATCTCAGCGACCCGATCCATGCACAGCGTCCCGTGTCCTGGGTGGCCGGACGGTGGGGCCTCCACGACGCCGCCCACTTCTCCCGGCTCTTCCGAGCCGAATACGGAGAATCCCCGAGCGCCTACCGGCGCAAGCGCCTGGGACAGGAGTGCCTGGCTGCGGCGTCATGAGTCTGGCGGTCCTGACATGAGGAAGAATCGTTCCCATGCCGAAGAAGATTGACCGCGAAGCCCGCCGCCAGCAGATCGTCCGCACCTATCTGAAGATCGCTGCCCGCGATGGACTGGAGACCACCACCTCCCGGGCCGTGGCCGCTGAGCTGGGCGTCTCCACAGGGTCCCTCTGGCACTATTTCTCCGGCTTCGACGAGGTCGTCCTGCGCGCATTCCAGCTCATCTTTGACCGGACCAACGCGCGGATCTCCGAGGGCGTGGCGCAGCACACCGGCCTGCACGCGCTGATGGAGATGCTTGAGGAGACGCTTCCAGTGGGTCCAGAGACCCAGCGCGAGGCCTTCGTCGTCGTCAACTTCTGGGGCCGGGCCTCCTCCAGACCCGATCTGGCGCAGTTCCAGACCCAGGTCGCCGCCCAGTGGCGTCGGCAGATCCTGACCCATCTCGGCGAGGCCGCGGATCAGGGCGAGCTCAGCGCGGGGGCGCCTGTGGAGTCGGTCGCCGACGTGCTGATGGTCCTGATCACCGGATTCCAGGTCGAGTGCGCCCTGCAGACCACTCTGGCCTCGGCACAGAGGCAGTGGCAGACCGTCCACCACTGCCTCTCCGCCTGGCTCACCGATGCCGGGCAGGAGACGATCCAGCTCGCCTCCGCAGACAGTCCGAGCTCAGCTGACCGCTAGTGTGCCGAGCTCAGTGACAGCCGCAGCCATCGGCTGAGGCGCCCTTCTCTGCCGTCGCCGCATCCGAGGCGCAGTGCCCCGTGCTCTCCGGGGGGACGTCCAGGGTGGGATTGCGATCGAAGAACCCGTCCGGGGTCAGCTTGAACCCGGCATAGTCCACCGGCATGATCGGCCAGTCCTCTGTGCGTGGGAAATGGGTGAGGCCGAAGGTGTGCCACAGCACCAGGTCCTCCCCCTCCAGGGAGCGATCCTGGGTGATGTAGGCGGGCAGGCCTCCCGAGCCGGGGTTCAGGTTCACGTTGTCCCCGGCAGGGAAGCGCTCGTCCCGGTCGTGCTGCGTCACCCACAGGTGGTGTCCCGCGAAGGCGGCGCGCCTGCGGATGGAGGAGTCCTCCGCGGCGAGCAGCGTGGGGCTCTCCTCGGGGTGCAGCACATAGGAGGTCGCCGCACCGAGTCGGTTGGTCCGCTCGGCGCTGCTGATCCGCCAGACCCTTCCCACGGACCCCTTCGCGTCGCGCACCGCGTTCTGCTCCGAGGTCAGCCGGGTGATGTCTCGGGTGAACGCATTGCCCCAGGGGTTCTCGGCGCTGCTGGGCACCCGGGCGGCGTCGATCTCGTCCACTGAATTGCGGGTCCCGTCCACGGTCATGTCCAGCCGCGCGCAGAACAGATGCTGGTGCACCGGACCGCCGAGGCCGGGCGCGAGCTCCGTGGCATAGGGGTAGTCCGCTGAGGGAAGCCCGGAGGTGAACACGATTCCGGTGGCCTTGGACTCCAGCTCGATCTTGCCATCCAGGTAGAGGTACCAGTAGAAGCCGTAGTCGTAGTTGCCCACGGTCACGAAGAAGGAGATCACCAGGCGGCGCTGACGGCGGACCTCACTGGTTCCGGAGAAGTCATCACTGTGCTTCCACAGAATCCCGAAGTCCTCCTCATGGATGCAGATCGCATTGCGCAGGGTCTTGGGCTGACCAAGGTCATCCACCACGACGGCGTCCACGTAGGTGATCTCGCCCTTGCAGTCACAGCCGAGCTCGAGCGCATTGGCGAGTCGCCCGAACTGATACTCCCCGACGTCGAAATAGTTCTGCCAGGCGTGGGAGGGGCTGGGGTCCCCGTAGTTGACCACCATCTCGGCGATGGATCCGCGGTAGAGGATCGGGCGGTCCTCGCCCTGGTCGTGGAAGCTGAGCTGGTGCAGGGTGAGCCCCTCGCGGCCATTGAAGCCGACCCTGACCTTCCAGTTCTCCCAGGCGAGCACGCCGTCCTCCAGCGAGAAGCTGACACCCTCGGGCTGGGTGATCGAGATCGGCTTCAGGGACGTGCGGTACTCACCGCGAACGGCCGGGTCCAGATAGTCCCCCGATTCTTCGGGGACATGCATGACCTCGGTCTCGACGACGCGCAGCACCTTCTCATTGGTCAGGTCCACATGGGCGACGACGCCGTCGATCGGATGCGCCCAGACCGAGTCGGTCGGGTAGTCCTGCCGGAAGGCCAGCGCGCGCACCACGCGGACGCCCACCTCATCCTCATAGCCGAACACGCCGGCGGAGAGTCCCACCACGACGACCTTGTCCAGGTCTGTCACGCCGCGCTTGGCGATGGCGTCCACCCAGCGCTGATCGGCCTTCACGATGGGGTCCGCCCCGGCGAGATCCTCGTCGAAGCTCGGGGCGGAGCCTTCTGTGACCGCGTCCACGTCTCGACGCTCGACGATCTCGCCCTGGTCGAGGTCGATCACGAGGCTGCTCAGCCGCAGCGTGGAGAGGTCGGTCAGCAGCAGCGAGACCTCGCGGGGAAGCCGCTGCCCCGGAGCCCAGCTGAGCACGGCCTCCTTCTCAGGTTCACGCAGCGTCACGTAGGAGACGCGGGTGGCCTCGGTCAGCAGGCCTGCACCCTCGAGCACATGGCGCATGGACTCGATCTCTTCGACGGACAGCGGCGTGAGGGGGTGGCGGGGCTGCTGGGTTGACGTCTTGTCAGCCATGGTGGTCCTCCTTATAGTTGAGCGCACGCTCAAGAATAAATATGACACATTTCACACGTATTTCGGAAGGGTCTCATGGACCTCATCACGCTGATCCGCAGGACGGCGGCCGCCGGTGCCGGAGCCTCCGGCATCCTGCACCTGCTGATGCTGGGCCACGGAGACCACCTGGGCTGGAGCATGTTCATGGTCGCCATGGCCATCGTGTGCCTGCCCTGCGCAGGGCACCTCTGGCGCACGGCTAGCTCCCGATCCTGGATGCTGATCGGGCTGATGAACGCCGGCATGCTCGCGGTGCACATGTGGCTGCTGGGATCCACGCCACCCGGGCCGGCGGAGCCCGCCCTGCCGAATGCAGACCTGAACCCGGCGCACAGTCATGGCGAGACCGCCCTTGGCCTCGCCGGCACACACGAGCTGCTCCTTCCCCTGGCCTCCGCCGCGGCGATCCTCGAGATCCTCCTGGCGGGAGTCGGCCTGCACCTGCTCCACCGTCTCCACCGCGTGAGCCGGACCACAACGGTGCAGGCGCAGCACAGCCTCCTGCAGGGGGAATCAAGCCCATGAACCTCCCGGACCTTCATCCTGAACTCAGATCACCCTGCTGAACCCCTGACAGAGGAGTCACGACGATGGACACACAGACCGCCAGCACGCTGCTTGAACAGATCCAGTCCCCCCAGGGCCGAGAGATCCTCGACCCCGCCACCGGCGAACTCGTCGGCCGCACCCCGCAGACCTCCCCGGCAGAACTCAACGACGCCGTGGCCCGCGCCCACACCGCCCAGACCACCTGGGCCGCCCAGAGCCATGACCAGCGCAGCCAGACCCTGCACGCCGCCGCCGACGCCATCGAAGCCCACGCCGAGGAACTCGCCGTGCTGCTCTCCCGAGAACAGGGCAAACCCCTGAACGGACCCAACGCCCGCTTCGAAGTCGGCGCCTGCGCCGCCTGGCTGCGCACCGCCGCCTCGATCCCCGTGGAACCCGAAGTCCTCCTCGATGATGAGACCGGCCACGCCGAGCTGCACTACCGCCCCCTGGGCGTGGTCGGCGCCATCGGACCCTGGAACTGGCCCATGATGATCTCCATCTGGCAGATCGCCCCAAGCCTGCGCATGGGCAACACCGTGGTGATCAAACCCTCCGAATACACCCCGCTGAGCGTGCTCGCCCTGGTCCACGTGCTCAACACCGCCCTGCCCGCCGACGTGCTCATCGCGGTCCCCGGCGACGGGTCCCTGGGCAAGGCGCTCACCGAGCACCCCGACATCGCCAAGATCATGTTCACCGGCTCGGTCACCACCGGCAAGGCCATCATCAAGACCGCCGCCGACACCATGAAGCGCATGACCATGGAGCTCGGCGGCAATGACGCCGGGATCGTGCTCGATGACGCTGACCCCAAGGCCATCGCAGAAGATCTCTTCTGGGGCGCGTTCATCAACACCGGACAGACCTGCGCGGCGCTGAAGCGGCTCTACGTGCCAGACTCGATCTATGACGAGGTCTGCCAGGCGCTGACCGAGGTCGCCGCGAAGATGCCCATGGGGATCGGGCTCGAGGAGCACAACGTGCTCGGGCCGCTGCAGAACGCGAAGCAGCGCGAGATCGTCGCGCGCCTGGTCGACGCGGCCACCGACTCCGGGGCCCGGGTGCTCATCGGAGCAGATCCCGATGATGCCGCTCCGGGCTTCTTCTATCCCACGACCCTGGTCGCTGACATTGATCCGCAGAACCCGCTGGTCACTGAGGAACAGTTCGGCCCGGCGCTGCCGATCATCCGTTACACCAGCCTGGATCAGGCCATCGCCTGGGCCAATGGTCTCGAGGTCGGGCTGGGCTCCTCGGTCTGGTCCTCTGATCCGAAGCGCGCCGCAGAAGTGGCCGCGAGGATGGAGGCCGGGACGACGTGGATCAATAAGCACGGGGCCATCGATCCACGGGTGCCCTTCGGGGGTGCGAAGCAGTCAGGCTTCGGTCTGGAGTTCGGGCTGCAGGGACTCAAAGAGGTCGCCCAGCCACACGTGATCAGCAGCTGAGCGCCGTCCGCAGAGGGCGCCGGCACCCGACTGGTTGATCACAACCAGTCTCACTTCCTCGCGGTGCCCGGGTGCTGGTCGAGCTCCTCCAGCTCGGCCAGCACCTGCTTCGCCGCCGCGATGCGTTCGGCCTCGGGCCGGTCCCACCAGTAGGGGCCCCGCTCCCCCAGCCCAGTCTTTGCCAGGCCCACCCGCCGCCGCGCAGCAGCGATGCGTTCGGCGTCCTCGGCCTTCTCCCCGGCGCCCACGCCCGACCTGCCGCGGCCCAGATGTGACTTCAGCTGCGCCACGAGCTCAGCCGGAAGGGCAGGGTCGGTGCGCCGCCAGCGCCGGCCCTTGATCACCAGCCAGCGTTCGGACTCCTCGGCAGACTCCTTGGCAGACTCCGCTTCCTCGGACATCGACATCTCCTTCGCCGGGACAGTTCGTGAACGTGTGCTCCTGCTACTGTGCCAGCCAGGACGGCCGCACATGCGGCGAGCTTCGCTGAAAGGCATTCATGACCCGCACGCTGGTCTGGTTCCGGGACGATCTGCGCACCGCAGACCATGAAGCGCTGCTCCAGGCCTGTGAACGTGCGGAGAATCCGGGCGACGTCGTCGGTCTCTATGTGCTGGACGAGGTCAGCCCCGGGGTGCGCCCGCTCGGCGGCGCGGCCAGGTGGTGGCTGCACCATGCGCTGGAATCCCTGCAGCAGAACCTCGCCGCACTGGGGATCGTGCTGCTGCTGCGCCGCGGGGACCCGGCTGAGCTTCTCCTCGGCCTGGCCCAGGAGCTCGGTGCCGAGCGGGTGCACTGGTCCCGGCGCTACGGCGGCGGCGAGCGTGCGGTGGACGCAGGGATCAAGGCGGCGCTGCCCGAGCATGGCATCGCCGTGGAGAGCTTCAACGCCTCGCTGCTGCATGAGCCCTGGACCGTGCAGACCAACACCGGTGGCCCCTATAAGGTCTACACCCCCTTCTGGCGCCAGATCAGCGCCCGCGAGCCAGGTCTCCCCCGTCCACGACCCGTCCCGCTGGGCCCGGTGGAGGCCGCGCACCGCCGCCTCCCCGAGCTGAGCCAGGGCCCCGGCGAGCTCGAGGACTGGCAGCTGCTCCCCACCAGCCCGGACTGGGCCGGCGGCCTGCGCAGGAACTGGACCCCCACTGAGGCTGGGGGCCACGCCCGGCTCAAGGAGTTCCTGGCGACCCAGGTCCAGGACTACGACGACGCCCGGGACGTCCCCGCCGATGATGACACCTCGCGGCTCTCTCCCTACCTGCGATTCGGTCAGCTCAGTCCGCGCCAGGTGTGGGAGGCCGCCCAGCAGCAGAGCCCGGAGTCGGTGGGCACCTTCCTCTCCGAGATCGGCTGGCGGGAGTTCTGCTGGCACCTGCTCTTCCACTTCCCTCAGCTGCCGCACACGAATCTGCGACCCCAGTTCGACGCCTACCCCTGGCGGTCGCGGGACGACTCGCCCGAGGAGTTCATGGCGTGGGCCCAGGGCCGGACCGGATTCCCGTGGGTGGACGCCGGACAGCGTCAGCTCTGGGAGACGGGACATATGCACAACCGGGTGCGCATGGCCTCGGCCAGTCTGCTGATCAAGAACCTCGGCATCGACTGGCGCGAAGGTGAGGCCTGGTTCTGGGACACCCTGGTCGACGCCGACGCCGCCTCCAATCCCGCCAACTGGCAGTGGGTGGCCGGCTGCGGGATGGACGCCGCCCCGTACTTCAGGATCTTCAACCCGCAGCGTCAGCGGGAACGCTTCGACCCCGAGAGCCGGTACGTCAGCACCTGGATACCGGAGCTGAACACCGGGGAGTATCCCGCCCCGATCATCGACCTGAAGACCACCCGGGAGGAGGCTCTGGCGCACTACAGCCAGATCAGCGGCAGGGGCTGAGGTCACGGACGCGGCGATGAGCAGGTATAGTGGAGTTTCTGGTGCCCACCTCGTGTGGTTGCCTGCGTCGTAAGAACGCCTTGATCAACGGGGCCGTGCCGTCTACACCGGCCCACGTTTCAGCAGTGATTTTCTCGCGGCGACCGAGTGCATCAACCGATGCCTTCGCCCTATGCCAGACCAGTTCCCGGCGGGTACCCCCTGCCTTCTCTGCGTCTGGCGCTTTCTGAAAGGCTCCCGCCATTTCTGAGACCCAGACCTTCGCCGATCTCAACGTCCCCGCACCGCTGGTGCGCGCGCTCGCTGCGGACGGCAAGATTGACGCTTTCGCCATCCAGCAGCAGACCCTGGCCGACACGCTGAACGGACGCGATGTCCTCGGCCGCGGCAAGACCGGCTCCGGCAAGACGCTTGCGTTCTCCATCCCCATGGTCGCGCGCCTCGGCGAGAAGGACGCGGCCAAGCGCCGTCGTCCCGGCCGGCCGCTCGGCCTGGTGCTGGCACCGACCCGTGAACTCGCCACGCAGATCAATGCCGTGCTCGAACCGCTGGCGGCCTCGTACAACCTGAAGACCACCACGATCTTCGGCGGCGTCACCGCCTCGCGCCAGATCAACGCGCTGAAGTCGGGCGTGGACATCGTGGTGGCCTGCCCCGGCCGCCTCGAGGACCTGATCAACCAGCGCGCGCTGAGCCTGGAATCGGTGGAGATCACCGTGCTCGATGAGGCCGATCACATGGCCGACCTCGGGTTCCTTCCCGTGGTGACCCGCCTGCTGGAACAGACCGGCTCCAAGGGTCAGCGCCTCTTCTTCTCCGCCACTCTGGACAATGGTGTGGACAAGCTGGTGAAGCGCTTCCTCAACGATCAGGTCATGCACTCCGTGGACGAGGCCACCTCTCACGTCTCCGCCATGACCCACCACGTCTTCGAGGTGAACAACGACGACAAGCGGGACCTGGTCAAGCAGCTCGCCTCGGGCACCGGTCGTCGCATCCTGTTCACCCGCACCAAGCACCAGGCCAAGAAGCTGGCCAAGCAGCTCACCGAACAGGGCACCCCCGCGGTGGACCTGCACGGCAACCTCTCCCAGTCCCAGCGTGATCGCAACCTCGCCGCCTTCGGCGAGGGCGACATCAAGGTCCTGGTCGCCACCGACGTGGCCGCTCGCGGTGTCCATGTGGACTCCGTGGAACTCGTGGTCCACGTGGATCCGCCGGCCGAGCACAAGGCATACCTGCACCGCTCAGGCCGCACCGCACGCGCCGGCAGCGCCGGTGACGTGGTCACGGTCATGCTCCCCGAACAGCGCCGCGACACCCAGGCGCTGCTGCGCAAGGCAGCCATCGCCGTGCACCCGATCCGGGTCAACAGCGAGTCCGATGCTGTGAGCGACCTGGTCGGCGAGACCGCCGCGTTCGTCAAGCCTGCTCCTCGCCCTCCTGTCCAGCAGCAGCAGCCTCGCCGTCGTCCCTCCGGCGCCCCGTCCTCCCGCGGGGCCGGTCCGGCTCGCGGCGGCCGCGGCGGCTCGGGCGGACCCTCTCGCGGGGGCTCTGCAGGACCTTCCCGCGGCGGGCGCAGCGGCGCTCCGCGCGGCGGATCCAGCTCTGCCGGACGATCGCAGCGCGCCGCTCGCTGATCTCACGCGCAAGCGGCCGGGCTTCTTGAGCCTGGGACGCGCACGCTGAATCCCGCCTCTGTGGCCCTCATCCCTTCGGGGATGGGGGCCACATTGCATCGGCGGCATCACCGCGCCGCAGCAGGTTCTGCTTGACCGATCCGGTGACAGCCACACAGGATTGAGTCAACCTCGAGCTGAGTCCCACCGAACGGAGTCTGCGCAGATGATCACCTTCGACGTCGCCCCCGGCATCCATATGGTCTCCCAGGCCCATGTGAACTGTTATGTCATCGAGGATCAGGCGGGCGTCACGCTCGTCGATGCCGGGCTGCCCCGGATGTGGGAGGAGGTCATGGAGATCCTGAAGGTTCGTAGGCGCATGCCCCATGAGGTGCAGGCGCTGGTGTTGACCCACGCGCACTTCGACCACATGGGCTTCGCGCTGCGCGCCCAGCAGAGCCTCGGCGTGCCGGTGATCGTGCATCATCAGGATGCCTGGCTGGCGGCCCACCCCTACAGCTACAGCCCTGAACGGAACAGGTTCCTCTACCCCCTGGGACACCCGAGGTCACTGCCGCTGCTGGGGAAGATGGCGGTGTCCGGGGCGCTCAACGTCAAGGGAGTACACGGCGTCCAGCTCATGCCGGACGGCGTCATGCTCGAGATCCCCGGGAACCCGGTGCCGGTGCACACACCCGGGCACACCGACGGGCACTGCATCCTGCACCTGCCTGAGCGCGGCGCCGTGTTCACCGGGGACGCGCTCGTCACCCTTGACCCCTACACCGCCGAGACCGGCCCGCAGACCGTGGCCGCAGCGGCGACCAAGAACACCGCTGAGGCGATGGACTCGCTGAAGCCCATCGCGCTGACCGAGGCCGAGCACCTGCTCCCCGGGCACGGCGAGGTCTGGCACGAGGGCGCGGAGGCGGCGGTGGAGGCAGCCCGCAAGGTGGGTCGGCACTGAGCTAGTTCGAGAAGTACTTCCACTTCGTCATCTGCTCGCGCAGGTCATGGAGCTCCCCGTTGGTGGAGAAGGTCCCGTTGCCGCGGTGATGGAACTCCGCGGTGAGATCCGCATCGGGCCGGACCCAGGCGGCAGTGGTGCGCAGCAGCCACAGCGAATACTCCTCCACCAGCGAATCGTCCTCGACCTTGCACTCGATGTTCGCCATGCACTCTCCGATCAGCGGAGCCGCCACGTTGACCCCCGGCACCCGAGTCAGTCCGAAGTGCTCCCATTTGTCCAGGTCATCGCCTGAACAGTTGCCCACCTGAACCGTGGTGCGCATCAGCTCCGGACCGGGTATGCCGATCACGCACTGTCGGCTGGCCTGCAGAGTGGCGAAGCTGGCGTCCCACGTGCCCACCACCACAGCCAGGATGCCGTCGTGGCGGACAGGCATGTTGAAGGCATTGGTCATGAGGTTGTCGCGGGTTCCGTCGGAGGTCGAGATCAGGACCGTGGGGCCGGGCTCGATCAGTCGGAAGGTGTCGCGGACGGGGTAGGGCACGAATCCATTCATGATGCTTCTCCCAGGCAGACTGATATGCGGCTTCGCCTGCAGTCTCGGCGTCCTCCCTGCAGATCCCTGCGCGGCGTCTCGTCACCCAGCGTAGCGCTGGAACGGTGGAGCGCAGCAGGTTCGCCGTTCGCCTAGGCTGGGGTGAATGAGCGCTGCTGCGAGTCGAATCACCTGCCCCGTGCTGAGCACCAGGGTCACCAGCGCCGCGGATGCGGCCACCCATATCAACGACGGCGACCGAGTCGGCATGAGCGGATTCACCGGCGCCGGCTATCCCAAGGCGGTGCCCGCGGCCCTGGCGGAACGTGTCAAGGACGCCCACGGGCGCGGCGAGGACTTCGGCATCGACCTCTGGACCGGGGCCTCCACCGCGCCGGAGCTGGACGGCGTCCTGGCCGAGGCCGGCGCCGTGCGCACACGGCTTCCTTTCCAGTCCGATCCCACCATGCGCGAAGCCATCAACACCGGCGAGACCGAATACGTGGACACTCACCTGAGCCATTCGGCGCAGCAGGCCTGGTTCGGCTTCTACGGCAAGCTCGACGTGGCCGTCGTCGAAGTCGCCGCGATCCTGCCCAACGGGCTGCTGGTCCCGGGCAGCTCGGTGGGCAACAACAAGACCTGGCTGCAGCTGGCGGACAAGGTGATCCTCGAGGTCAATGACTGGCACCCGCGCGCCTATGAAGGTTTCCACGACATCTACTACGGCACGAAGCTGCCTCCCGAGCGCCAGCCCATCCAGCTGACCCACCCGCTGCAGCGCATCGGCGATCCCTATCTGTGGGTCGACCCGGAGAAGGTCGTCGCCGTGGTCAAGACCGATGCTCCTGACCGGAATCTGGCCTTCAAGCCCGCCGATGAGCATTCCAAGGCCATGGCCTCCCATGTGGTGGACTTCCTGCGCCACGAGATCAGCCACGACCGGCTCCCGACCAATCTGCTCCCGCTGCAGTCAGGCATCGGCAATGTGGCCAACGCCGTGATGGCCGAGCTGGCGCACAGCGAGTTCGAGGACCTGCTGGCCTACACCGAGGTCATCCAGGACGGCATGCTCGACCTGATCGACACGGGCAAGCTCACTGCGGTCTCGGCAACCTCCTTCTCCCTCTCCGCCGAGCGGGCCGAGCTGTTCAACGCTCGCGCCGAGGAGTACAAGGGCCGGATCCTGCTGCGCACCCAGGAGGTCTCCAACCACCCGGAGGCCATCCGCCGGCTCGGCGTGATCTCCATCAACGGCATGGTGGAGGCCGACATCTACGGCAACGTGAACTCCACCCATGTCATGGGCAGCTCGATCATCAACGGGATCGGCGGGTCCGGCGACTTCGCGCGCAACGCGTACCTGAACTTCTTCGTCTCCGGCTCCGTGGCCAAGCAGGGGGCGATCTCCTCCATCGTGCCCTTCGCCAGCCACATCGACCACACCGAGCATGACACTCAGATCCTGGTCACCGAACAGGGTCTGGCCGATCTGCGCGGCCTCTCCCCTGCGGCGCGGGCGCGCAGCATCATCCGCAGCTGCGCCCACCCGGATTACCAGGAGCTCCTCCAGGACTACTTCGACCGCGCGCTGGCGGCGAACCCCCGTGGACGGCATACTCCTCATCTCCTCGGCGAGGCGCTGAGCTGGCACGGCAACTACCAGCGAACAGGCAGCATGACCCCGTGATCCCAGAAGAGATCCACGCCCTGCCCGCCATGGAGCTCGCCGACGGAGAGCGGCGCAGCTCGCTGAACACCGCCGTGATCGCCGGGGTCAAGACCGTGACCACGAGCCTGCACCGGTCCTACCTGGCCGAGTCTGAGCCGCTGCCCGTCCCGGGGCTCCAGCGTCTCGTGGGCCCCGGGGAGGAAAGCCTCGGCGTCGTCGAGGTGCTGGAGGTGACACTGGTGCCGCTGGGTGAGGTCACCCAGGAGATAGCTCGCGGTGAGGGTGAGGGCTTCGACTCTGTGCAGGCCTGGCGCGAGGCTCATGAGAGCTTCTGGCGCAGCGCCGGCGAACTCAGCGAGGAGCGTCTGGACGAGCAGGAGATCATCGTCGTCGAACGCTTCCGCTGGGTCACCGAGCATGCGCAGGTCCTGGTGCCGCAGCCGCGCTGGGTCGGGATCGTGGTCACCGATGACTATTCGATGGCCCCGGACCGGGACACAGATCCGCTGATCGCGCAGCTGCAGCTGCTCGGCATCGCCGCAGAACCGGTCATCTGGCACCACTGGGCCCCGGCCCGGGAATATGACCTGCTGGTGATTCGCACGCCCTGGAACTATTCCTCCCGGGCCGAGGAGTTCCTGGGCTGGCTCGAACAGGCGCAGAGCCTCCTGCCGGTGCTCAACAGTCCGGAGCTGATCCGCTGGAACCTGGACAAGGTCTACCTGCGTGAGCTTGAGGACCAGGGGCTCGCCACGGTGCCCACCGCCTGGGCCGACGACGCCGCCCAGCTGCGCCGCGGCCTGAATGCCCACGGGAGCGAATGGGTGGTGATCAAGCCGACGATCTCCGCGGGCTCCTCCGACACCGGGCTGCTGCGCGCGGACTCCGCGTCCGCGCTCGCCCTGGGTGAGCGGATCCTCGCCCGGGACCTGACGGTCATGATCCAGCCCGAGATCCCGGAGCTGAGCGAGGGCCGGGAGAAGGCGCTCTACTTCATCGACGGGCACCACACGCACTCGATCGCCAAGGGCGCCCTGCTGGCGCGCGGCGGCGGACTGCGCGGGGGAAGCTATCAGGAGGATGCGCAGCTGGTGGAGGCCACCCAGGCCGAGGTGGCCTTCGGAGAGAGCGTGCTCGCAGCCGCAGGGCGGCGCACCGGGACGCCGATGCCGCTCTACGGCCGGGTCGATCTGGTCGATTCCGCTGAGTTCGGCACGGTCCTTCTGGAGGCCGAGCTCTTCGAGCCGGCGCTGAATCTGCACCTGGCTCCCTCGGCGGCGCTCGCGCTGGCCCGCAGCATCGAGTCTCGGCTTTCCGAGCACCAGGCCGCGGACGTCATGGTCGGCTGACGCCTGAACTGATCACGAGGGTCGTCACAGGTGCGGGTCAGCTGATCGCGACGACCACTGCCACCCCGATGAGTCCGACCGCTCCGGCCCAGATGTAGCTTGCCAGGGTGCCGATGATGAAACGTTCGGTGGCCTTTGCGCGGTGTTCCGCCTTCCAGGCGCGCAGCTCGGGGTAACGCCCGAGCCCCTTGATCGCGAGCACCACCGCGATGGCCTCTGGGTAGCCGGCGAACACGGCACCGGTGATCGCGAGCCGTTCCAGTATGCCGATCCAGGTTCCGCCGCGAAGGATGCCCGGGCCATAACCCTCAGGCTCCACCCGGCGCAGCAGCAGACCCACCACGGCCGCACCGAGCAGAGCTGAGACGCCCAGTGCCAGCAGCACCACTGCGGTGATCCAGAGCCATGTCATGATCTCAGTCCTCCTTCTCCAGCAGAGGCGTGACGCTCCACCCGGGCTCCCCCGCGGCGGCGGTGACCAGAGCGTGGGCCACCGGGCGGGCGCGTCGTTCCTCCTCGAGCATGGCAGAACGGGCGCGCTGGCTGACGGCAGACACGGTGATGCCCAGCGCTGCGGCGATCTCAGCACGGGTGCTGCCTGCCGCGGTGAGGTCCGCGACCTCCCATCCGGTCTCCGTGCGACGGCGCAGGACTCCGCCGAGCAGCTGGAGCACGGCGGTGGCGGCCACGGCGGCGTCCGCGTCCTCGCCCTGGACGACCAGAGGCACCGGTTCGGTGCGTCCACGAGCTCGCTCCACGGCGTAGCGCGCTTCGATGAAGGCGGCACCGGAGCTGGCTCGGGCGCTGGAGCCCAGCGGGTCATCCACCGGTCCGGCCCCGATGCCCACGGCCCACTCCTCGGTGCGGCACAGCGTCAGCGCCAGGTCCACCGCTGCTTCGGCGCTGTCCAGGAGGACCTGGACCTCATCGCCCACGGTGCGCTCCAGCGGGAGCACGATCTCTCGGGACCAGCGTTCGCTCCAGGGAGCCAGCTCACCCAGGAGCTCATCCACGCGCTCCCCGGACTCGGTGCTGCGATGCTGGTCAGCGGTCAGGACGAACATGCATGTAGGTTACAACCTTCAATACAGAGATTCAAGGTTCCAGCCTGAAAAGTCCCGTTTCCAGGCCTCCGCCTGTGGCACCCTTCGCTGAGCGCGGCACCCCTGGAGGCTCAGCGGCCGCGCACCCTCGGACGGGACCCGCCGCCCAGGGTCAGCGCGTTGCTGAGCACGACCAGCACGATCCCCAACCAGGCCACGACGGGCAGCAGCTGGTGCAGGAAGAGCGCGCCGATGAGCGCTGCGAAGAGTGGATGCAGGGACATGCCGAGCCCGAAGACCACGGGACTGATGTGCCGCAGCACGATCAGATCCAGGGAATAGGGCACGGCCGAGGCCAGGACTCCCGCCACGGCCGCGAAAAGGAAGGCCTCCACCGGAGGCTGCAGGTGCCAGACGATGACCGCGGCGATGGGGACCAGGCCCAGTGCGGAGATCGCGGTGCCCATGGCGACCCCCTGAACCCCGTCCAGACGCTGACCCACCACCCGGTTGGTCAGGATGTACCCGGCCCAGCATCCCGCCGCCAGGACGGCGAAGCCCAGTCCCACCAGGTCGCTGGTGGGTCCAGGCCGGGTCAGCAGCACCACTCCGGTCAGCGCCATCAGGGCACAGAGGCCGTCGCGCGGTCGGCGCGAGGCCAGCACAGCCACGGCGAGGGGACCGAGGAACTCGATGGTGACCGCCGTGCCCAGACCCACACGTTCCAGAGCGGCGTAGAGCGCAGTGTTCATCCCCGCGAAGAACAGCGCCAGCAGCAGCACCGGGGACCACTGGCTTCGCGTGAAGCGCCAGAAGCGTGGCCGCGCCAGGGCCAGCAGCACTGTCGCGGCGACCACCTGGCGCGCCGCGACCACGCCCACGGGGGTCAGGCTGCTGAACGCCAGAGAGCCGACGGCGGCGCCGGACTGGGTGCTCAGCGCGCTCGCACAGATCACCGCCAGCCCGCGGCCCGGTCGACCCGCGAGTCGACTCACCTGTGCTGTCCTCGCGGGTCTCACATCCGCAGCTGGACGGTGCCAGCGGCCCGGTCATGGACGCCACGGCCGTCGGAGCCGATGATGATGGGCGGAAGGATCAGCATCAGGAGCAGCGTGCGCACTGCGGCCCACAGCGGACCGGGGATGTTCCGACCGCGGACCACCTGGATGCGCATGAGCCGTTTGCCCACGGTGACGCCGAGCAGGCCGATCAGGATGATCTCGCCGGCCGCGAAGATGCCCAGGGTCGCCAGCTCATAGCCCTCGAACCAGGTCACCGAGATCAGCACAGCGATCCCCCAGTCGATGAACAGGGCGATGATGCGCCGACTCCAGGGGGCCATGCTGCCTGGTCCGGTCTCCGGCAGGCCCAGCTGATCGCCGGCCCATCGCGGCCCCTCCGGGTCCGCGCCGGCTCCAGGTGGGCGCGCGCCGTCGTTCTTCGCCACAGATCTCCTTGTGCATGGAATATGAGAAGCTGATGTAGAGCATGTGGCCGTGCAGAGGCGGCCCCGGTCAGTCTATTCCTCCGACTGCGGGCCCCCTGTCACAGGCCCATGAGCAACTTAAGTTACATGACGGAAACATTTGCGTGATGGCCGGGAAATGCCCGGCCCATAGCGTGGAGCAGAGCGTTCACCACTGTTGCACGCGCAAGCCCAGACACCTGACGAGGAGCACGGACGTATGTTCACAAGCCCTGATGAAGTTCTGAAGTTCATCGAAACGGAGGACATCGTATTCGTCGATGTCCGCTTCACCGACCTTCCCGGTCTTCAGCACCACTTCAATGTCCCGGCCAAGACCGTCGACCTCGACTTCTTCGAGAACGGACAGCTCTTCGACGGCTCCTCCATCCGCGGATTCCAGGGCATCGCCGAGTCTGACATGCAGCTCATCCCCGACGTGGCCACCGCCTACGTCGATGAGTACCGCGTGGAGAAGACCCTGGTGATGACCTTCTCGATCGTCAACCCCCGCACCGGCGAGCCCTACGCCCGCGATCCCCGCGGCGTGGCCCAGAAGGCCGAGGAGTACCTCGAGGCCTCCGGCATCGCGGACACCGCGTTCTTCGCCCCCGAGGCCGAGTTCTTCCTCTTCGACGATGTGAAGTGGCAGTCCAGCCCGGACGCCTCCTTCTACTCCCTCGATTCCGATGAGGCATCGTGGCAGTCTGCCGAAGAGATCCCCGGTGGCAACCTCGGTCACAAGATGGCCACCAAGGGCGGCTACTTCCCGGTGAGCCCGCAGGACAAGAGCGCGGATCTGCGCGACGCCATCTGCGTGGCGCTGGACGCGGTCGGCCTGGAGGTCGAGCGCTCCCACCACGAGGTCGGCGGTCCCGGCCAGCAGGAGATCAACTACCGCTTCAACACGCTGACCCACGCCGCTGATGACCTGATGAAGTTCAAGTACATCGTGAAGAACACGGCGGATCAGTTCGGCAAGTCCGCCACCTTCATGCCCAAGCCGATCTTCGGCGAGAACGGCTCCGGCATGCACTGCCACCAGTCGCTGTGGACCGACGGCGAGCCGCTGTTCTTCGATGAGAAGGGCTACGCGAACCTCTCGGACACCGCTCGCTGGTACATCGGCGGTCTGCTCAAGCACGCCTCGGCAGTGCTGGCCTTCACCAACCCGACGGTCAACTCGTATAAGCGTCTGGTCAAGGGCTACGAGGCTCCGATCAACATGGTCTACTCGCAGGGCAACCGCTCCGCGGCGATCCGCATCCCGATCACCGGCTCGAACCCCAAGGCCAAGCGCCTTGAGTTCCGCGCACCGGACCCCTCCTCGAACCCGTACCTGGCGTTCGCCGCTCAGCTGATGGCTGGCCTGGACGGCATCCGCAACCGGATCGAGCCTGCTGATCCGATCGACAAGGACCTCTACGAGCTGCCCGCCGAAGAGGCCGCCGGCATCCAGAAGGCTCCCGGCTCGCTGGAGGAGGCACTGGAAGCGCTCGAGCAGGACCACGAGTTCCTGCTCGAAGGCGGGGTCTTCACCGAGGACCTGGTCAAGGCCTGGGTCGAATACAAGCGCGAGGAAGAGATCGTGCCGCTGAGCCTGCGGCTGAACCCCTACGAGTTTGAGCTGTACTACTCGGTCTGATCCACCCCGGCTCGCTCGGCAGCGGACCCGGAGTCGGCTGAGCCGCTTCGAGAATCCATGCACTGACAGAGGCACCACAGGCAGCGAAGAGTCCTCGGACTTCTGCCTGGGGTGCCTCTGTCGTTTCATGGATCTTCGTGACGGTGCCAGCTACACTGAGTCCACTTTTCACCGCACGACGCGAGGAGGACTCTGTGCCGAGGTCCGTTGCTGATCAGTCCACAGCTGAACTTGGTGGACGTCTGAGCGTGCTTGTCCGACAGAAGAAGGACCATGTTGAGCTCGACAGGCTGCTCCGGCGTCTGCGCGAGGCGCGTGGCGAGGAACAGGATGAGGTTCTGCTGAGCATCTATCGCCTGGTCTTTCCGCATGCCTTCGCCGAGGAGGCGGTCCTGTGGCCTGTCATGCGCAGGGTTCTCACCGATGGCCAGGACCTGACGCTCGAGGTCGAGCAGGAACATCAGGAGGTCAACGAGCTGGTCAGTCAGCTCGATCGCCTGGACCGCAGTGATGCCCAGCGGGAACCCCTCCTTGACCGGCTGACCGAGGTGCTCCGCGAGGACGTGCGGGACGAGGAGGACGAACTGTTCCCGCGCCTGCAGGAGGCCCTCACGCTTCGGCAGCTGCGCTGGCTGGGAGTGATGTGGGAGGTGCTCCGCCGCACCGCCCCGACCCGGGCCCACCCCGTCGTCGCTCGTCGCCCGCCGGGCAACGTGGTGGCAGCAGTGCCGCTGACGGTCATCGATCGAACTCGAGACCTGGCGGACTATGCGGCAAGGCTCAGCTCCTCAGACACGACAACCTCAGCGCTTCGCTCGGTCAGCGCCGCTCTGGGCCGGGGCGCCGAGCGGATCGAGCACCTGCCCCTCATGCGACAGGGCGAGCATCCTTCCACCCGAGTGCCCAGCCCGGCGGAATGAGATCGAGGCTCCGTGATGTTGCAAGAGGTATGTCACCCACTGCATCGCGTCCGCTGTCTCTGCTGGACCTCGCCTTCGTCCGTTCCCCCGAGACCGTCGCCGACGGGATCGCCCGCAGCGTGAGGCTGGCGAAGACCGCTGACAGCCTCGGATACTCCCGCATCTGGTTCGCCGAGCACCACAACATGCCCAACATCGCCTCCAGTGCCACGGCGCTGCTGATCCAGCACGTGGCGGCTCAGACCTCGAACGTCCGCGTGGGCTCGGGCGGCATCATGCTCCCCAACCATGCTCCGCTGATGATCGCCGAGCAGTTCGGCACTCTGGAGACGCTCTACCCCGGGCGCATCGATCTGGGCCTGGGTCGCGCCCCCGGCACTGACGGGCCCACGATGCGTGCGCTGCGCCGCGACGGCACGGAGGCCGACCGGTTCCAGTCCGATGTCATGGAGCTCAGCGGATACCTCTCCGGCTACAGCCGCATCCCAGGCGTCAACGCGTACCCGGGATCGGGCACCGACGTCCCGCTCTACATCCTGGGCTCCTCGCTCTTCGGCGCGCAGCTGGCGGCGAAGCTGGGACTGCCCTACGCGTTCGCCTCCCACTTCGCCCCGCAGATGCTCAACGAGGCCGCATACACCTACCGGACCACCTTCGATGCGGCCAATTCCCTGGCCGGGCCCCACGCGAAGCCGCACTTCATCGCCGCCGCCAATGTGATCGCCCATGATGATGCGTCCCTCGCCCAGGACCAGAAGACCCTGGCAGAGAACGCATGGATCAAGAATCATCTGGGCCGCAACCGGCAGATCACCGATGATGACGTGCACATGCTGCGCGATCACCCCGCCGGTCGTCAGGTGCTGAGCATGCTCTCCCGCGCTGCGGTGGGCACTCAGCAGGAGGTCGTGTCCTGGTTGGACTCCTTTGCGCAGGAGGTCCAGGCCGATGAGCTCATGCTGGTGAACCTGGCTCCCGATGAAGCGGTCCAGCACCGGACCCTGGAGCTGCTCGCCCCGCGGCCAGCCGTTGCGGCCAGCGCAGACACTCCGGAGTCATGGACCGCAGAGTTCAAGCGGGCTCAGGCCTCGTAGAACAGCCGCTCGTAGACCTGCCGGCAGCGTCGGGTCGTGCGCAGATAGTGCTCTTCGAAATCGGCGCTGCCGCCGGCCTCGAACCCGCACCAGCGGGCGACCGCGTCCAGGTCGCGCCGTGCCGAGGGCAGCACGTCTGAGGTCTTGCCGCTCCACACCGTGCTGGCTGAACGCACGCGCGTGCACAGCGTCCACGCCTCGGTCAGCTGTTCGGCCTCCAGGGGGCTGATCAGCTCCTCATCGACCAGCACGTCCAGCGCGGTGAGCGTCGAGGTGGTGCGCAGTCGCGGCTTGCTGTGGGCGTGTTCGAGCTGAAAGAGCTGCACCAGCCATTCCACATCGCTGAGCCCGCCGCGGCCGAGCTTCACATGGCGCGAGGGATCGGCGCCGCGCGGAAGCCGCTCAGACTCCACCCGGGCCTTGATCCGGCGGATCTCACGGACCTGGGAGGCGCTCGGCGGCGCACCGTAGCGCACCGAGTCGGCCAGTTCCATGAAGTCCTCCAGGAGCCGGTCGTCTCCCGCGATGGGCCTGGCCCGCAGCAGCGCCTGGCGCTCCCAGACATCCATCCAGCGACGGTAGTACTCGCCGTAGGAGTCCAGCGACCGGGACAGCGGCCCGTTCTTGCCCTCCGGGCGCAGGTCTGCGTCCAGCTTCAGCGGGAACTCGCCACGGACTGCAGGCTTCAGCGGCTTGGAGAGCAGCGCGCTGACCCGTGCGGCCAGCTTCTGCGCCTGCTTGTCCGACAGCGCGGGGTCTCCCCCCTCGGCAACGGTGTGCACGAAGAGGGCATCCATGTCGGAGCTGTATCCGATCTCGCGTCCGCCCTGACGGCCCATCGCGATCACGGCGAGGTCCGCATGCCGGCCCTCCACGTCCCAGATCTCACGTTCGGCCACGCGCAGCGCACCGAGCGTCGCGGCCCGGTCCACATCTGAGAGCGCGGTGCCCACCTCGGAGACGTCCAGCAGTCCCACGGCGTCGGCGATGGCCACCCGCAGGGTCTCGCGCTTGCGCACCAGCCGGGCCAGCCGCATCCCGGTCTCCAGGTCGTCCTTGTGCCGAGTGATCTTGTTGCTGATCTCGCGCCACAGGGTCTCGAACCTGCGCGGGGCCAGCGCGGAGTTGTCGCCCAGCCATTTGGTGGACTCCGGCGAGTGCTCGAGCATGTCGGAGATGAACCGAGACCCGGCCAGGATCAGCGAGAGCCGCTCGGCCGCCACGGAGGAGTCACGCAGCATGGTCAGGTACCAGGGGCTCTGCCCCAGAGACTCGCTGAGCCGACGGAAGGCGAGCAGCCCGCCGTCGGGATCCACGCCCTCGCCGAACCAGCCCAGCATCATCGGAAGGATCCGGCGCTGCAGCTTCGAGCGCCGGGTCAGCCCGGAGGTCAGCGCAGAGATGTGGCGCATGGCGCCGGCCGCATCGTGGTAGCCCAGCGCGGCGAGGCGGTCCTGGGCGGCCTTCTCGGTGAGCCGGACGTCTTCGTCGGAGAGCACGGCGGTGGTCGAGAGCAGCGGCCGGTAGAAGATCCGCTCATGGAAGCTGGCCACCTCCCGGGCGATCTCGCGCCACTGGCTGAGCACCTCCTCCCCAGCAGGACGACGACGCCGGTTCGGCGGGCGCACGGCGTGAGCCAGCGCGCGGACCTCATCGGCCTTCACCGGCATCAGGTGCGTCCGGCGCATGTTGCTCATCTGGATCCGGTGCTCATAGAGGCGCAGCATCCGGTAGCAGCGCGACATGGCGTCACGGTCGGCCCGGGCCACGTACTCCCCTGATTCGAGCAGCTCGATGGCGGCCAGCGAATCCCGGACGCGGAGGGACTCGTCCACCCGTCCGTGGACCAGCTGCAGCAGCTGCACGGTGAACTCGATGTCCCGCAGCCCGCCGCGACCGAGCTTGATCTCCCGGTCCACCTCCTCGGCGGGGATGTTCTCGAAGACCCGGCGACGCATGCGCTGGACGTTCTCCACGAAGTTCTCCTGCGCGGAGGAGGTCCAGACCTGGGGCCAGATCGCGTCGATGTAGGCTGCGCCGAGGCTGCGGCTGCCGGCGATGGGCCGGGCTTTGAGCAGCGCCTGGAACTCCCAGCCGTGGGCCCAGCGCCTGTAGTACTCCAGGTGGGACTCCAGCGTGCGGGAGAGGTCGCCTTCGCGGCCCTCCGGGCGCAGGTTCGCGTCCACCTCCCAGAGTCCTGGCTCGGGGCCGGGGCCGTTGATGACCTTGGAGATGCCCGCGGCCATGGCCACCGCCGTGTTGCGCGCGGCGGCGGAGTCGATCTCCTCGGCGGCGCGGTGCACGAAGATCACGTCCACATCGGAGATGTAGTTCAGCTCGCGGGCTCCGCATTTGCCCATCCCGATGACGGCCAGCTCCACCATCTCGGCGGTGCGGCCGTTGCGGTCGGTGAGCTCGGCGCGACTGACGGCCAGGGCGGCGTCGATGGCTGCCGCCGCCAGATCCGCGAGCTGGCGCGAGACCATCGGCTGGTACCCGGCGGGATCGGCGGCACTGAGATCGGTTAAGGCCAGCGCGGTGAGCTCCCGGCGGTAGGCCCGGCGCAGCGCGACGCCGGCGTCCTTGGCGGTGAAGTCCTCGGCCAGCTGCGCCGTGGGGGACTCGGCGGAAGGACCGGCGTGCACGGATTCCAGCAGCCGGGTGCGCAGCACCTCGGGTTCGAGAACCCTCGGGTGGGCGAGGGCCGCGGCGTCGTCGGGGGCGTGGTGGTGCTGGTGCTCGTCCCGGTCAGCCTCCAGGGTGTCGGCGATGCTGAAGAGCAGATCGCAGTTCTCCGGGCGGCGCACCAGAAACTCGCCCAGCGCCTGGGAGGCTCCGAGCAGCCGGATCAGCGGCACCGCGCGCAGGTAGACGCCCGCAGTGACATCGGTGAACAGATCACAGACGTTCCCCGCGCGCTCCACAAGTCGGATCAGCAGCAGCAGCGCCTGGTCCGGGTTCGGCGCGTAGTGCAGGGTGCTCAGCAGCACCGCCGGGTCCAGGCCGCTGAGGTGCTCGTCAGCGAGGAACCCGGAGGCGCGCTCGAGCTCCTGGAAGCCGGCGGCGATCAGATCGCGGTGGGTCGGCGCGGAGACAGCCACGGTCAGATCAGGCCGAGATACCGCTTGGTCTCGAACGGAGAGACGTTCACGCGGTACTCGTCCCATTCCTGCTGCTTGTTGCGCAGGAAGTTCTCGAAGACCTGCTCGCCCAGGATCTCGGCCATGAGCTCGGACTCCTCCATCTGGCGCAGCGCCTCATGCAGAGTGCCCGGGAGCGGCTTGATCCCCAGGGCCTTGCGCTCGGCGGTGGTCAGCGACCACACGTCCTCGCCCACCGGGTCCACGAGCTCGTAGCCTTCGCGGATGCCCTTGAGCCCGGCGCCCAGCACGGCCGCGTACCCGAGGTAGGGGTTCGCGCCGGAGTCGATGCCGCGGAACTCGACCCGCGCGGAGCCGCCCTTGGTGGGCTTGTACAGCGGGACCCGGACCAGCGCGGAGCGGTTGTTGTGGCCCCAGGAGACGTGCGAGGGGGCCTCGCCGCCGCCCCAGAGACGCTTATAGGAGTTCACGAACTGATTGGTGATCGCGGTGAACTCCGGCGCGTGGCGTAGCACTCCGGCGATGAACTGCCGAGCGGTCGTCGAGAGGTTGTACTCGGTGTTCGGGGCGAAGAACGCGTTGGTGTCGCCCTCGAAGAGCCCGAAGTGGGTGTGCATGCCGGAACCGGGGTGTTCGGTGAAGGGCTTGGGCATGAAGCTGGCATATTTGCCCTGCATGATCGCGACCTCTTTGATCACGGTGCGGAAGGTCATGATGTTGTCCGCAGTGGTCAGCGCGTCGGCGTAGCGCAGGTCGATCTCGTTCTGGCCGGGTCCTGCCTCGTGATGGCTGAACTCCACGGAGATGCCCACGGCCTCCAGCATGTTGACCGTGTGGCGGCGGAAGTCCTGGCTGACGCTGCCGGTGACGTGGTCGAAGTAGCCGGCCCGGTCCACGGGGACGGGGCTGCCGTCCTGGTCCATCTCCTGGGACTCGAGCACGTAGAACTCGATCTCCGGGTGGGTGTAGCAGGTGAAGCCCATCTCCCCGGCCACGTCCAGCTGTCGGCGCAGCACGTTGCGCGGATCCCCGGCCGCAGGTTCCTGATCCGGGGTGAGGATGTCGCAGAACATCCGCGAGGTGGGCTCCTCCTCCCCGCGCCAGGGCAGGATCTGGAAAGAGGATGGGTCCGGCTTGAGCAGCATGTCGGACTCGAACACGCGGGAAAGGCCCTCGATCGAGGAGCCGTCGAAGCCCAGGCCCTCGTTGAAGACGCCCTCGACCTCGGCCGGAGCCAGCGCGACGGACTTCAGCGAGCCCACCACGTCGGTGAACCAGAGGCGCACAAAGCGGACGTCTCGCTCCTCGATGGTGCGCAGTACGAATTCCTGCTGTCGATCCATGCGGTGCCGCCTCCTGAAATGCCGTGGGTGTCGCCGGGACCACTCTACCCAACTGAACCTCGACGCACGGGTGGGCCGGTGCAGAGTTCGGTAGCCTGGTCCCATGTCCGAGCAGATCAGCCCCAAGCGGGTACGCACCGTCCATCTTCAGCAGTTCAAGGATGCCGGCCAGAAGTTCTCCATGTTGACCGCCTACGACGCGCAGATCGCCTCGATCTTCGACGAGGCCGGGATCGAGCTGCTGCTGGTGGGAGACTCCGCCGCGAACATGATGATGGGGCACAGCTCCACGCTGCCGATCACCGTGGAGGAGATGCTCGTCTTCACCAAGTCTGTGGTCAACGGCGCCTCCCGCGCACTGGTCGTGGCCGACCTGCCCTTCGGCAGCTATGAGGCCTCCCCCGCACAGGCGGTGGCCACCGCGGTGCGGTTCATGAAGGAGGCCGGGGCCCAGGCGGTGAAGATCGAGGGCACAGCGGCGATGGCCGATCATGTCCGCGCCCTGGTCGCGGCCGGGATCCCGGTGATCGCGCACATCGGTTTCACCCCGCAGTCCGAGCACGCCCTCGGGGGCTACCGGGTGCAGGGACGCGGAGAGGCTGCTCAGGCGCTGAGCGAGGATGCACTGGCGCTGGAGGCTGCGGGCGCGTTCTGTGTGCTCATGGAGATGGTGCCGGCGAGTCTCGCCGCCGAGGTGGACGGGCAGCTGCGTGTGCCCACCATCGGGATCGGCGCAGGCAGCGGCACCACGGGTCAGGTGCTGGTCTGGCAGGACATGCTGGGCCTGGGCACCGGGCGGGTGCCGAAGTTCGTCAAGCAGTACGTGAACCTGCGCGAGGTGGTGTCCCGCGCCGCGGGCCAGTATCGCAAGGACGTCAGCGAGGGGAGCTTCCCCGCAGAGGAGCACAGCTTCGAACGCTGAGTTTCCTGGGCTCGTCGAAGCGCCCAGAGCTGCTGACGCTGTGGCGGCGACTCAGCTCGGGGGTTCAGCGTCCTTGGCGTCGTCCCAGATCTGGAACTCCTCGTCCTCCTCATCCCAGGCCTCGTTGTTGGCCTCGACGCGCTTGAGCGCCTCGGCGGCCTCCTCGCGGGTGGAATAGGGACCCAGCAGATGTTTCCAGGAAGACTGAGCGCCCTCCTCGACTTCCCGGGTGCGCACGTTGAACCAGTATTCGGTACTCATGCGCCCAGGATACGCCGCTTGTAAACCCCCGCGGTGAGCGCTCTAGCCGCGTCGTCGTGTCAGACTTCTAGCCATGCACGCAAGCTCCCCCTCCGACACGTCGCCAGCAGCACCGCCGACGCCGCCAGCCACCCCTCGACGACGCCGCAGCGCACCTTCCCTGCGGCGGAGTCGGCTGGCCTCCATGGCCGCCTTCGCCACCAACGGTGCCCTGCCGGCCTCGCTGCTGGCCCGCTACGCCGAGGTCAAGGACACGCTGGGACTGAGTCCGGCGCTCTTCGGCCTGATGGTCGTGGGCTTCGGGCTCGGCGGCGCGCTGGCGCTGCACCTTCCGGGCGTCATCGCCCGCAGGATCGGTGTGGCGCGCACCGCGAGCTTCACCACCGCTGCGATCGGGGCGGGACTGATCCTGGCGGCCGGCGGGGTGGCGCTGGGCAGCCCGTGGGTGGTGCTCGCAGGGCTGCTGGTCGCCGGGGCCGGGGACGCCGTGGTCGATGTGGCGCAGAATTCTCAGGGTCTGCGCGTCCAGGCCGCCTATGGACGGTCGCTGTTGAACTCGATGCATGCCGGGTGGAGCATCGGCGCGGCGATCGGTGGTGCGGTGGGGACACTGGCCGCAGTGCTGGGAGTGCCCCTGCTGGTGCATATGAGTGTGTGGGCCGTGGTCTGTGTTCTCGCGATGACGCTGTCCTCCCGGGCGTTCATGCCTGAACCGGTGGCCGCAGAGGACGCCGAGGAGGTGCCCGCCAGGCCGTCGGGCTGGTCCACGGTGAAGATCCTGCTGCCGCTGACGCTGATCGGACTGGCCGGAATGTCCGTGGAGGACATCGGCAACAACTGGTCCGCCGTCCTGCTCTCCACCGAACGCGGCATGGACCCCGCCGCAGCCGGGATCGGGCTCAGCGTGCTGCTGGGCGCCCAGTTCATCGGGCGGATGCTCGGCGACCGGGTCATCGACCGGCTCGGTGAACGCGCCTCGCTGATCCTGAGCCTGACCGCGGTGATCATCGGACTGCTCGGAGCTGCCTGGGCACCCGGCGTCGCGCTGTCCCTGGTCAGTCTGGCGATCGCGGGCTTCGGCTGCGCGGTGACCGTGCCGCTGGCGTTCGCCCGGGCGGACCGGGTCCCGGGACTGCCCGCGCACAGCGGGGTGACCTGGATCAGCTGGGCCATGCGTGCTGTGGTGCTGATGCTCTCCCCTGCTGTCGGGGTGATGACCCAGGGGTCCACACTGCCCGTGGCGATCAGCGTGATCGTGACGATCGCGGTGGTGGCCCTGGTTCTGCAGCTGCGCCCGCGCCGACCAGCCGAGCCGCTCGACGGCTGACCGATAGAATGGCTCCCATGGCTACCCAGCAGTCCACTCCCCTGTCCTCCCGTGCCCCGGTGGGCACTCTGACCAAGGGCACCGTCTCTGCCGAGCGGCCGGTCCCGCCGCATATCGAGCGGCCCGACTACGTGGGCCTGGAGGCGCCGCCGGAGTACACCGGCGAGGACGTCTACGACGCCGCCACCGTGCAGCGGATCCGCCGTGCCTCCCAGCTGGCGGCAGACGCCATGGTCGCCACCGGGAATCTCATCCGACCCGGGATCACCACCGAGGAGCTGGACGCCTACGCGCACCAGTACCTGACCGAGCGTGGGGCGTACCCTTCTTGCCTGTCCTATCGCGGGTTTCCGAAGGCGATCTGCACCTCGGTGAACGAGGTCATCTGTCACGGCATCCCGGACACCACGGTGCTCGCCGAAGGTGACATCGTGAACCTGGACATCACCGCGTACATCGACGGAGTGCACGGGGACCACAACTACACGTTCCTGGTGGGCGAGGTCGATGAGGAGTCTCGGCTGCTGGTGGAACGCACTCAGGAAGCCATGATGCGCGCGATCCGGGCGGTCAAGCCCGGGCGGCCCATCAACGTGATCGGCCGCGCCATCGAGTCCTATGCGAAGCGTTTCGGCTATGGTGTCGTACGCGAGTTCATCGGCCACGGCGTGGGGAAGGCGTTCCACACGGGCCTGGTGATCCCGCACTTCGATGCGGCACCGGACCACGCGCGCCTGATGGAACCGGGAATGGTGTTCACCATCGAACCGATGCTCACCCTGGGCACGCGCCACTGGGACATGTGGGAGGACGGCTGGACAGCCGTGACCCGCGACCGGAAGCGCACCGCGCAGTTCGAGCACACTCTGGTCGTCACCGATGACGGCGCCGAAATCCTCACGGTGCCTTCAGGCGCCTGAGTCCGGTCCCCTCCCCCACAGCACGGAGATACTGCATCACTATGAGCTCTTCTCACGAGCAGCCGCTGGCTGCCCAGGCCATCGCCCCCGCCAGCCAGACCGTGTCTGACCTGCCCAAGCGGGCCATCGGCATCGATGTGGGCGGCACCGGGATCAAAGGCGGGATCGTCAACCTGCACAAGGGCACCCTCACCGGCGACCGGTTCCGCATCCCCACTCCGAAGCCTGCGACCCCGGAAGCAGTGGCCGAGGTCATCGGCCAGATCCTGGACGAGCTGCTGGGCCGGGAGAAGGCGCCTGCTGAGTCAGAGCTTTCCGTGGGCGTGCTCTTCCCCGCGATCGTGGACAAGAACATCGTGCTCTCGGCCGCGAACATCGACGAGTCCTGGATCAACACCGACGCGGCGGCTCTGCTGAGGCATCTGCCCGGTGAGATCCACACCCTGAACGACGCCGACGGCGCAGGTCTCGCCGAAGCGCGCTACGGCGCGGGCAAAGGTCACGACGGAACCGTCATGACCATCACCCTGGGCACCGGGATCGGTTCAGCCCTGGTGCACGACGGCGTGCTGGTCCCCAACAGCGAGCTGGGCCATCTGGAGTTCGAGGGTGAGGTCGCGGAGAAGAAGGCCTCTGCCGCGGCGCGGGAACGGGCAGATATGCCCTGGGACGAGTACGGCAGGCTGCTCAACCGCTACCTGGTGCACGTGGAGCGGCTGCAGTCCCCGGAGATGTTCATCATCGGCGGCGGGATCTCCAAGCGCAGCGAAGACTTCCTGCCCTACGTCACGGATCTGCGGGCAGAGGTCGAGTGTGCAGCATTGCAGAACAACGCTGGGATCGTCGGCGCGGCGCTCTATGCGGCCGAGCAGACCCGGCTGAACCAGTCCCGCGGACGGTCCTGAGCCGCACATCGGGGTTGTTAGACTTCTTGCTGCGGCAGATCGCTCCTGATTGGTGGGATCTGCGTCCGGGCCTTTAGCTCAGCTGGTAGAGCACCGCGTTTACACCGCGGTTGTCGTCGGTTCGATCCCGACAGGGCCCACGTTTTCGCTTCCAGAGGGAAAGCACCTGATCCAGCCCGTACGGGCGGTGCCGACGCTAGTCTGATGCCATGTCTTCCTTTGCACGCACCACCGGCCGAATCATCCTCGGATCAGCTCTGACCTTCGCCGGAATCTCCCACCTGGCCTGGGCCCGTGAGGAGTTCCGCGCGCAGGTCCCCGAGTCCCTTCCGCTGGACCCCGACACGACTGTCCTGGCCTCCGGCGTGGCCGAGATCGGGCTGGGCACCGCGCTTCTCTTCTCCCGCAAGCGCCGCCCGCTCGTGGGAAAGACTGCGGGACTCTTCTTCGCCGCGGTGTTCCCGGGGAACATCGCCCAGTACGTCCATGGGCGTGACGGGTTCGGTCTCGACACGGACCGCAAGCGCCTGGTGCGGCTCTTCTTCCAGCCGGCGCTGATCGGTCTCGCGGTGTGGTCCACGCGCCGCCCGTCCTGACTGGCGTCCACCCCTCAGGTGCACACAGATGCGGAAGCGGTCCGCAACACCAGTCAGCACCACCTCCCCTATGCTGCAAATCACCGTGACCTTAACGTGACATTCGTTATCGGTCTGTTATACCGTTGTAGTCGTGCTCGCGACTGCAGTTCAATGTCGGAGCTCCTCGGGTCAGATCTTCTCCTGCCGCTGACCGGAGCCGTTCGTAAAACTACCGCTAGGCAGGGTGTGGGGCATCGCGGTCGATCCAGACCTGAAGCGGGTGAGCTTCCCGGCTCGCACTTCAGCAAGCGGCCCCGCAACAACAGGGAGAGGTTTCCACCAGATGACTGAGAACATGACTTTCGCACCACGCCGTGACCGGCGACGCCAGACCAAGCCTTCCCTCGCACATGCCGTGGCTTCTCACGCCGGGGCGTTCGGGCGGGGCACGGCGGCCGCCGTCGCCGCCTCCGGCCTGGTGATCTCCTCCGGAGTCGCCGCCAGCGCGAGCACCGACGTCGAGACCCCTGAGGTGACCACCCTGGACGCGGCGGCCTCGGGGCTCGGCGGGGAGCGCGCCAGCAACACCTCCTCCGTGGCGGTGACCGCCTCCCACGAGGCGGAGCTCTCCTTCGACCGCCCGGTCGTCGAGTCGACTCCGGCCCCAGAGCCCGCACCGGAGCCAGTGCCTGAGCCGACCCCCGAACCAGCCCCTGAGCCTCAGCCGGAACCAGAGCCAGCCCCCGAGCCTGATCCGGCGCCTGAGCCAGCGCCGGCCCCGGAACCAGAACCGCAGCCGGAGCCGGAATCAGAGACGCCCACGCAGCAGACGCAGGAAGCTCCACAGCAGACCCAGCAGGGTGACACCGACCAGCAGGCGCAGGGCAACACCCAGGTCGCCTCCTCCGAGCCGGCGCAGGAAGAGGCCCCGGCCTCCAGCGGCGGCAACGGCTCCATCGTTGGCGCCGCCTACGCAGGTCTGGGCAACCCCTACTCCTACGGCGGCTCCTCGACCAGCGGCTGGGACTGCTCCGGCTTCATCAACTGGGCCTACTCCCAGGCCGGCGTCTCCGTGCCGCGCAGCACCTACGCCATGATGAGCTCCATGCGCCAGGTCTCCTCACCCTCACCGGGCGACATCGTGATCCAGAACGGTGGCAGCCACGCAGCCATCTACGTGGGCAACGGCCAGCTCATCGGCGCGAACAACCCCCGCGTCGGCACCGTGCAGTACTCGCTGAACTCCCCGTACTGGTCCAACACCATGTACCTCAGCGCCAACTGACGCTTCAGCACTGAAGAAACCTCGGCCGCAGGGCGCGATCCCACCAGGGATCGCGCCCTGCGGCTTTCCCACGTCTTGGGCCGCTCAGCTGACCATCGCAGAGGCCACCGGCGGCAAGGGCCTCACGCAAGGGGTCCTCGTCTTTATCTCAGCGAGAGGAGCATCGTGTCCGAGCTCCCATTGCGTCCTACGACGTTGAAGCCTGCGCGCTCGTAGATGCGCCGTGCGCCGTTGCCGTCCTCCACACTGAGACTGATGTCGGTGAGGCCACGGTGGCGAGCCTGGTGAATGAGCTCGGCTAGCAGAGCACTGCCGATGCCGTGGCCGCGAAAATCGGTGAAGGTCGTGATGCTCAGCTCGGGCGTGTCTGCGTCCACGAATCCATATCCGGGGTCCTCGTCCGGAAGGAACACCAACCAGGCCACGGCTCTGACGACGTCTCCGTCCTGATGAGCGAGCCCGAAGTCACTGCCAGAGGGGAAGCTTGTGAAGTAGTGCGAGAGCTCTTGGGCCGCATCGATGTCATCGAACGTGAAGCTCGGTCCGTCCCAGTTCATGTTGGCGAGCGTCGCTTCCCGGAGCAGCGGGCGGTCCGACGAGGAGAGCAGTCGAATCGTCATGGCCGACAAGCTGATGATCACCGAACGTCCCCTGCGGCCGGAACCAGGTGAGGTGCAAGCACCCGTTCCGTGCCCTGCTGCGAGACGACGCAGGTGATCCCTCCCGTTGGTCACCAGTAGTGACGCCTCCCTCCGACAGCGCGGCCGACAGAGCCCAGGATCCAGAGGATGGCACCAACCACAATCAGGATGATGCCGATCGTCCAGAGGATGGAGACCTCGAGGAGGGCTCCAAGAATAAGCAGGATGACGCCAAGAATAATCATGAGGGATATCCCTTCTGTGGGGCGCGGAATGCACCCCTCTTCCGTTGAGGCTACCGCTGGAGAACAAGCGTAGGAAGAGCCAATATCAAAGGTCTGCTCCTCGTGGGGCTGGCGAATGCTCCAGGCAACACCAAAACGATCAGTTGCCGCCCTGTTGGACCACGATCGCCGTGATGATGCCGGTAAGTCCAGTGACGGCCTCTTCGGACGGGAGGGACCGGCGTGCTGCGGCTTGGGACAGAGCCTCCGCAGCGCCGATGATCGCGATCATGGATGCGGTTGGGACTGTGCTCATTGCCGCAAAAGGGTTCAGTGCGCGTCGGCACAATTCGATGTAGGCGGCCTCGGCATCGCGTTTGAGCTGTTCAAGGTCGGGAGACCCCTCGAGCGCGCCGAGGACACCAGACAGTTCACGTCCGTGCGCCACGACGCAGTCCACGTGGGACTGAGCGATCGCCGCTGCCTGGGCGCCAAGAGTGAACTCCGCATCCGCTAGGGACCGTCGAAGCTTCTGTGTCTGCTGAACATCGAACTCACGGTATAGAGCCACCAGCAGCGCAGGTCGGGACGGGAAATGGTCATACACGACGGGCTTGGAGATGCCGGCCCGCTCAGCCAGGCGGCCCAAGGTCAGAGAGTCGGCGCCTTCGGCGTCAAGAATCGACCAGGCGACCGCCAGCAGCTGCTCCCGACGTTCATCTCTGCGCAACTTCACCGATGCCACTCCCTCCCCTACTCGATCGATTGGAATCTATTCATAGTAACCTACCCCTGGTAGCCAACTATTAGTAGGTTAGTTTCGCAGTCCTTTCACTTGCCACCAGGAGATGTTGTGTCCAGAGCACTGATCGTCATCGCCCATCCGGACCAGAGATCATTGACCCACTTTGTGGCGGCGGAACTGGAGACTGCCTTCGCTTCTCAGGGAATCTCCAGTGAGGTGGCGGATCTCGCAGCTGAAGACTTCGATCCGCGGTTCACCCGGGATGACCGCTCGTCCTATCAGGGGTTGAGGGCCATCCCAGATGATGTGACGGCCGAACAAGAGCGCATTGATCGGGCTGACCACCTCATCCTGGTCTTCCCGGTCTACTGGTGGTCGATGCCTGCGCTGCTCAAAGGCTGGGTCGATCGCGTGTTCGTCAACGGGTGGGCGTTCGAGCTGACCGAAGGAGGCTCGGTGGCACCGAAGTTGGCGGGGTTGACCATTCACCTTGTTCCCCTGGCGGGAAGCGACGCCAGCGCCTACGACCGGCACGGCTACCGAGCCTCCATCAAGGCACAGATTGAACACGGGGTCATAGATTTCTGCGGAGCCAGGCGTGGATCTATGAGGTACCTCTATGATTCCGAGACGAAGCCCCAGGCGGTCATCACAGATGAGGTGAGCCTGCTCGCTCGGGACATCGCTGAGGGAGCGAGAGAATCGCTGAGTGAGGCAACCGCAGCGAAGCTCTGAGGGTCAGCTCTGCGGAGACAGAGGCACTTCTGCTCTCGACCCTGTGGTTGAGGAACATCTCTTCGATCACAACCAATCTCTTGAGCGCGCGTAGCGTGCGGCTTCGCGCCGGTTACGGGTCTGCGTCTTCTGCATGGCATTGGAGAGGTAGTTACGCACCGTGCCCTCCGCCAGGTAGAGATGAGCAGCGGTCTCACCCACCGAATATCCCTCCAAGGTCTCGCGGAGCACATCGAGCTCTCGATCCGTGAGCGGAGAGTCATCCACCACCGCCAGGGCGGAGATGTCCGGATCGACCCAGCGCTTGCCGGCGTGGAGGGCCTCGATGACCTCGGCGATCAGCGCCGGATGAGCTGATTTGCTCACGAATCCCCGCACCCCCAGCTTCAGCGCTCTGCGAAGAACCCCGGGCCGTGCGTGTCGGGTCAGCATGAGGATCACCTGCTCAGGTCTGCTCCGGCGAATGGTCTCCACAGCGGAAAGGCCGTCGACCCCTGGCATCTCAAGATCGATGACCAGGACATCGGGCTTGTGCTTCATGACGACGTCAACGGCAGCGGCCCCATCAGCAGCTTCTGCCACGACCACGATGTCGGCTTTCAGCGGCAGCAGTGATGCCAGGGCGGAGCGCAGCAGTGCCTCGTCATCGGCAAGCACGACACTGATCAATGCAGACTCCGTTCGATCGTCTTGGCCGGGACCCCAGTAGAGAAACGGGCCTCAGTCTGGAATTCGCCCTTCGACTGCCGCACAGCGAGAGAGCCACCACCGTTCGCCACCCGTGCACGCAGAGTCTCGAGCCCGCGCAGGGCAGGAAGTGCGCGGGGGCGTCTCGAGGCAGGTGCTCAAGACGCGACCCCGGCACCCCTAGCGTCCGCCGCTGAGTTTGCGGTGGCGCTGCTGGATGCCTGCAGCACCGTAGGGGTAGTCCTCCATCTCCGGCTCGCTGGCGGAGGTGAGCCGGTCGAGCTGTTCAGTGCTCAGCGCGAGGGAATCCGCGGCCATGTTGTCCTGAAGCTGATCGAGATTGCGAGCGCCCAGGATGACGGACGTGACGCCGGGCTGGGCAGCCAACCATGCCAGCGACACCTGGGACGGGGTGGCTCCGTGCTCGTCGGCCACAGCCGCGACCGCGTCGATGACCCGCCAGGTGCGTTCGTCGCCATTGCGCTTCTCCCAGGCCTCCATGCCGCGCTTCGGATTCTCCCCGAGACGCGTCGAGCCCGTCGGTGGTTCATCCCGGCGGTACTTCCCGCTCAGCCACCCGCCGCCCAGCGGAGACCACGGCAACAACCCAATACCAGCGTCAATCGCTGCCGGGACGATCTCGTGCTCGATTCCGCGGACGAGGAGATTGTACTGAGGCTGCAGGGTCACAGGCAGCGACCAGCCGTGCCGGTCAGCCACGTGCACGGCCTTGGTGAGCTGCCACCCGGTGAAGTTCGAGAATCCGTGATAGCCGATCTTTCCGGCCGTGACGGCATCGTCGAGAAAGCGCAGCGTCTCGTCCAGCGGGCTGAGGGCATCCCAGGCATGCAGCTGATACAGATCGATGTGGTCCACGCCAAGCCGGCGCAGGGAAGCATCGAGCGCGTGACGGAGGTGCCGGCGCGACGTCCCGAGATCATTGGGTCCCTGGCCCATCGGGAAGCGCCCCTTCGTCGCGAGGACAACTTGGCGCGCCTCGGTCGGGTGAGAGGCCAGCCACCGGCCGATGATCTCTTCACTGGCGCCTGCACTGTAGACGTCGGCCGTGTCGATGAAATTGCCTCCCGCTGCGACGTAGGCATCCAGAAGAGCATGCGAGGTCGGCTCGTCCGCCTCCGCCCCAAAGGTCATCGTGCCAAGTGCCTGGGCAGAGACGACTGCGCCGCTGCGTCCCAGCGTTCGGTAAGTCATGGAAGTCTGAGTCATGTCACGGCCTTCTTCGATAGTTCGTCACGACGATCGGATGGGACACCCGAGCAGGTCAGCTGTGGGTCCGGTCTTCCCGCCCCATGGCCCCTCTGACTGCAACAGCCCTCCCCTGACAGAGACCTGCTATTGGCTGAACAGCACCTGGAAGTCTGTTCTGCACCTCATAGTCGCACCCTGCCCCCTTCATAGCTGAGTCATAGCAAACCGAAGTTCTCTGAGAGAGTCACGAACCCCCGACTCCCAGGAGCTCCCCATGACCAGTCTCATGCTCATCGCAGTTGACCTAGCCGCCGTCGTCGTCCTCGCCTATGCCCTGTACTTCCGCCGTCACCGGCGCCGCGACCTGGTCACGGCCTTCGTGGTGGTCAACATCGGCGTCCTCGCCGTCACCAAGGTGCTGGCCAGTGCAGAGATCGGAATGGGCGTAGGCCTCGGTCTCTTCGGGGTGCTCTCGATCATCCGGCTGCGCTCATCGGAGATCTCCCAGCACGAGGTCGCCTACTATTTCGCCTCGCTGGCCATCGGACTGATCGCCGGTTTCGACACCCTGCAGCCGCTGCTGAGCGTCAGTCTGATCGCGCTGATCCTCGCCATGATCGCGATCGTGGACTCCCCCCTGCTGCTCTCCCGCTCCCGGCAGCAGTCGCTGCGTCTGGACCGGGCCTTCACGGATGAGTCCGCGATGCGCGCCCATGTGGAGCAGCTGCTCGGCGGCACCGTGAAGGTCATGGAGGTGACCGAGCTGGACATGGTCAACGACACCACCACGGTGGATGTCCGCTGGCACCGCCCCGACCACAGCACCCGCGTCTACGCTCCGCAGGCCGAGGACCAGGGCAACTACGCCCAGTTCCAGACCGCCATCCGGAACCAGGAACGTCAGGAGGCGAGGTCCTCGCGATGACACTGCCCTGGGTCGACGACCTCTCCCCCATCACTCTGGAACACATCAACACGCAGGCCGAACTGCAGACCCGAGTGGACCGCAAGTATCTGGTCCCGCGGAAGGTGCCGGAACTCTTGGACACCTGGCTGGACCCACGCACCCGGATCCTGCAGATCGGCACCCGGCGCAGCTTCAGCTACGAGTCCGCGTACTTCGACACCCCCGACCTGGTCTCCTACCACCGGGCGGCCCAAGGCCGGCGCCGCCGCTTCAAGCTCCGCACCCGGGCCTACGTGGACTCCGGGATCGCGTTTCTCGAGGCCAAGACCAAAGGCTCCCGAGGCACCACCGTCAAGGACCGGATCCCCCACGATCTCCGCGCGATGAGCAGCCTCGATCCTGAGGCTCGCACCTATGCGGGAGAGGTCCTCGCCAGTGTGGGTCTGCCCGCAGACCTCGCCCGATCCCTGTCCCCCACTCTGGGCACCAGCTACGACCGCACCACCCTGGTGCTCCCCCACGGATCCTCAGGCACCGTCGCCCGGCTGACCATCGACACCGACCTGCGCTGGGCGCTGCACCCGCGCTCCGCGTTCAACCCCGGACTGGACCGTCCCGATCTGGCCATCATCGAGACCAAATCCGCCAGCAGAGCCAGCGCCTTCGACCGTCTGCTGTGGTCCCACGGGATCCGCCCGGTCTCCATCTCGAAATACTCCACCGGACTCGCCGCCCTGCGCCCGGACCTCCCCGCCAATAAATGGAGCCGCGTGCTCAGCCAGACGCTGCGCTCCGCACAACTCGAAGGAACCCGATGAACACCTCAGCTTCACGCCCCCGCGGCACCCGCATCTTCATGGCCACCGCCGCCACGGTGAGCACTCTCTCTCTGCTGGTCGGCTGCGCCCAGCCCACCACCGAGAGCGCGGAATCCGGCTCCTCGACCACGCTGGAGGAGACCACCCCGGCCTCCACCACCGAGGACAGCTCGGCCGCCCAGAACGTGGAGGCTGCCATGGCAGAGAACCACGATTACTGGACCGCCGATGACCCAGCCGATCCCGAGGCTGAGGAGCAGGCCCTCACACTGGACGGGGACGATGCCGCCGCGGAGAGCGAGGCGGTGAGGATCGAGGACAGCACCGTGACGATCACGCAGGCCGGCACCTATCGAATCTCCGGCAGCCTGGACGGCCAGCTCATCGTGGACGCCGCGGCGGAGGACCAGGTCACCCTGATCCTCGACGACGCGACCCTCACCAACGACGCCGGCCCGGCCATCCTGCTCGCCAGCGCCGACGGGGTGAGGATCGAGCTCGCCGATGGCTCGATCAACTCCGTGACCGATGCCGAGTCCTATGCCGAGGGCGCCGAGGAGGACGCCGCGATCTTCGCCGACACCGATCTGCAGATCACCGGCAGCGGAGCTCTCGAGGTCACCGGCCGAGGCGCGGACGGCATCGCCACCAAGAAGGACCTGGTGATCGACTCCGGAGAGATTACGATCAGCGCAGCGGGTCATGGACTGCGCGGAAAGGACGCGCTCGTCGTCAACGGCGGCACGCTCACCGTGGACGCCGGCGGTGACGCGCTGCGGTCCAATGATGCGGACGACGCCGACCGCGGCTACGTGCTCATCACCGCCGGCACCCTGAACCTGACAGCGGAGCAGGACGGCATCGATGCAGCCTCGGATCTGTTGATCAGCGGAGGCACCCTCACCACCGTCTCCGGCGGCGGTGCCTCTGTGGCTGCGGTGGAGGACATCTCGTCCAAGGGGCTCAAGGCCGGCGCGCTGCTGGTGGTCGATGGCGGCGAGGCCACCGTTGACTCCGCCGACGACGCGCTGCACTCCGATGGCTCGATCCAGCTCAGCGCCGGCACCATCACCGCAGCCACCGGTGATGACGGTGTCCACGCCGAGCACACGCTGACCATCGACGGCGCGACCGTCACCGTCAGCGAGTCCTACGAGGGTCTCGAGGCCAGTTACCTGTTCATCGAGGACGGCGAAATCGACGTCACCTCCAGCGATGACGGACTCAACGCCTCCTTCAACGCAGAATCAGAAGCCGCCGATGATGCCGAGACTGCTGAGAGTGGCGAGACCACCGACATGACTCAGCAGGACCAGCCTGAGATGGGCGCGGGAATGGGTGGCGACATGGGCGACGATGGCTCGGAGCTGATCATCAGCGGAGGCACCCTGACAGTGGATGCCGAAGGCGACGGTGTGGACTCCAACGGTCTGCTGCAGTTCACCGGCGGCACCACCGCGGTCTTCGGCACCACGCGCGGTGGAAACGGCGCGTTCGACGCCAACGGCGAGTTCAGCATCGACGGAGGCACGGTGGTGGGAACCTCGGTGGGCAGCATGGAACAGACCCCGGCCTCGGGCGAGCAGGGCTGGTTCGCGGCCACCGCCACGGGCACCGCCGGGGAAGCAGCCTCGGTGATCGACGCCTCCGCGGAGGAGCTGGGAAGCATCACCCCGACCAAGGACTACGGCTACGTCTTCTACAGCGATGTATCAGTCACCTCCGGAGACACCTACAGCGTGGACACTGCTCAGGGCACGACCGAGGCCATCGCCGGTGAGGCCCCGGCGGGCGGCATGGGCGCAGGCATGGGCGGTGGCATGCCCGGGGGGACAACCGGAGGCCCCGAAGCCATCGCGCCCGGTGAGACCGGGTTCGAGCAGTAGATTGTGGATATGGATCCGCACACCCCGACGCACCCGGATGGCACCCCCATCCGGGTGCTGGTCGTCGACGACGCACCGATGCTCAGCGAGCTGCTCGCCATGGCTGCGAAGTCCGAGGGTTGGGAGCCGCACACTGCCGGTGATGGGCAGGAGGGCCTGAAGGCCGTCCGTGAGGTGCGTCCCGACGTCGTCGTCCTGGATGTGATGATGCCAGGGGTCGACGGGATCGAAATGGTGACCCGGCTGCGCACGCAGGGCAACCAGGTCCCGGTGCTGTTCCTGACCGCCAAGGACGACGTCTCGGACCGGATCGCGGGGCTCAGCGCCGGAGGAGACGACTACGTCACCAAACCGTTCAGTCTGGAAGAGGTGATCGTCCGGCTGCGCGGGATGATCCGCCGCCATGTGCTCACCACGGGCCCGGCGGACCCGGTCATGGTGGTCGGTGACCTGGCGCTCAATGAGGAGACCTACGAGGTCTCCCGCGCCGGCGCGCCCATCGAGCTCACCGCCACCGAGTTCTCGCTGCTGCGCTATCTGATGGAGAACCCGCGGACCGTGCTGAGCAAGTCTCAGATCCTGGACCGGGTCTGGGAGTACGATTTCGGCGGCCGGGCGAGCGTGGTGGAGCTCTACATCTCCTATCTGCGCAAGAAGATCGACGTGCTGGGCCCGCCCATGATCCACACCTTCCGCGGGGTCGGCTATTCCATCCGGGCAGCTGATGAGTGAGCGACTGAGCACGCTGATCCGGGTGAGCGAATGGCCGCTGCGCCGACAGCTGGCCGCCAGCATCGTAGTCCTGCTGATCCTGGCAGTGGTGATCATCGGCAGTGTCAGCGTGAGCATGCAGCGGCAGAGCCTGCTGGATCGCCTGGACGATCAGCTGCGCGTCTCGCTGGACATCTCCACGAACAATCTCGGTGAGGCCCAGTCTCAGGGGGTCTTCGGTGGACCCGAGCAGGGACCCGGGCCCCAGGGACCACCGGAGGAACCGGAAGGGTTCTCCCCCGATGACCTCGGCCCCGGACCTCAGCGCGGCACCGTCACCCTGGTGATCCTCGACGAGGAGGCCCAGGTCGCTCAGCTCGTGGAAGAAGGCAGCGGCGCAGTCGTCGAACTGTCTCCGGAACAGATCAGCGCCCTCGACGCTGCGGGCGGCACCGCCGAGGATCCGGTGGAGGTGGACCTGGAGGAACAGGGTTCCTACCGGGTGGCCACCGAACAGGTCCTCACCGACGGCGCCGAGGCCACCGTCATCGTCGGAGAGTCGCTCGCCGAGGTGCATCAGACAGTCAGGGATCAGGTCCTGATCTTTTCGCTGGTCGCCCTGGCCACCATCGCCCTGGCTCTGGTGGGCGCGCTGATGCTGATCCGGCTGGGGCTGCGCCCGCTGGACCGGCTGGCCAGTGCCGCGACCAGGGTGGCGCAGACGCCGCTGTCCTCCGGGACGGTCCAGCTGAGCGAGCGGCTCCCCGCCGCCGACACCCGCGCGCATACCGAGACCGGGCAGGTCGGTGCGGCTTTCAACACCATGCTCGATCATGTGGAGAGTTCGCTCCACGTCCGGCAGGAGGGCGAAGAGCGGCTCCGCCGGTTCGTCGCCGATGCCAGCCACGAGCTGCGGACTCCGCTGGCCTCAGTCAGCGGCTACGCGGAGCTCGCCTCCCGGGTCAGGCAGCCGCTGCCAGAAACGGTCGAGCGTTCTCTGCAGCGCATCGGGTCCGAATCAGCACGGATGGCCGTCATGGTGGAGGACCTGCTGCTGCTGGCCCGGCTGGACTCCGGTGCCCCGCTGCGCCGAGAGACCGTGGCGCTGGCCGGGGTGGTCGTCGACGCCTGTGCGGACGCTCAGGTCATCGGTCCCGATCACCGATGGGTGATGGAGCTGGAGGAGGATGCCGCAGAGATCCTGGTGGACGGGGACGGGCACCGGCTGCACCAGGTGATGACCAATCTGCTGACCAACGCGCGCACCCATACGTCTGCCGGGACCACGGTGACGGTCAGACTCGGCACCTCCGGCGATGCTCATGCTGTGATCCAGGTGGAGGACGACGGACCAGGAATCCCGGAACAGCTGCAGGAACGGCTCTTCGATCGATTCGTCCGCGGTGACGGTTCCCGCTCCCGAACAGCGGGCAGCACCGGGCTGGGGATGTCTATCGTGCAGGCGATCGTCGAGGCCCATTCCGGGCGGGTGGATGTGGACAGCGTTCCAGGGCGGACCCTGTTCACGGTCAAGATTCCGCTGCGAAACGAACCCTCGCCACGCTGAGAAGACCATCCCCGAAGGTCTAGTGTTGATCCTGTGAAGGGACCGACGCACACGAGGCTGGACCGGCGCACCGTGATCTCCGGTGTGCTCTTCGGCTCCGGGATCGCCGCCTCCATCATCGACCTGTTCATCTTTCACCTGGCCCTGCAGTGGCACCACTTCTATGACCTCCTCACCACTGAGGTGGCGCTGACCGCCGACGGCTTCTTTCATGCCTTCGGCTGGTTCATCACCGTCTGGGGCCTGTTCCTGCTCGCGGACATCCGCCGCCGCACCGAGGTGCCATGGACGCGCTGGAGCGGCGCGGTCATCACCGGAGTGGGCTTCTTCCAGCTGCTCGACGGGGTGGTCAGCCACAAGATCCTAGGCATCCACCAGATCCGGTACGGGGTGGATCTGCTGCTCTACGACGTGGTCTGGATCGGCTCGGCTGTTCTGCTTCTGCTGATCGGGGTCCTCATGCTGCACCGCACACGTCCAGCGCGCGTGCCTGCCTGAGCTGGGCCCGCGTGGATCATCGAGAGGGCCATCACCACACCGGCGAGGGCGCTCTGCCGGCGGAGGAGATGCTGGGGTGGGCGGTCTTCGACGTCGTCGTGCTGCTGGTTCTGCTGGCCGGCGCGCTCGGCTACGTGCTGGCCCTCTGGGCCGCCCGGGAACGCAGCCCCTGGGCGCGTCACCGCACCTTCTTCTGGCACCTCGGTCTCGCCTGCGCCGCCGCCGGGCTTCTCGGTCCCGTCGCGACTGCCGCGCACTCCAGCTTCACCGCCCATATGCTCGGGCACCTGCTGCTGGGCATGCTCGCTCCCCTGCTGCTGGTGCTCGGGGCACCGGTCACCCTGGCGCTGCGCGCGCTGCCCCCTGCAGCCGCACGCAGGCTGAGCCGGGTTCTGCGCAGTCCAGTCGTTCGCGTGCTCACCCACCCGGTGATCGCGGCGGCCGTGAACGCCGGGGGGCTCTGGCTGCTCTACACCACCGAGCTCTATCCGCTCATGCATTCCTCCGCTGTGGTCCATGCGCTGGTGCACGGGCACATCCTTCTGACGGGGTACATCTTCACTGCCTCGATCATCGGCGTCGATCCCGATCCACACCGTGCGTCGATGAAGCTGCGTTCAGTGATGCTGATCCTGTTCATCGCAGCGCATTCAATCCTGGCCAAATGGCTCTACGCGCACCCGCCGCAGGGCGTCGAGGTCGGTGACGGACAGTCAGGAGCGCAGCTGATGTACTACGGCGGGGACGCCGTGGACATCGTGCTGATAGTCCTGCTCTTCGCCGGGTGGTATTCCGCCACCCGCCCTCGGGGACTGGATGCTGCGGGTGTCAGAGGGCGATGATGTTCATCAGACGAGAGGGGACTCACCGTGACTGACCCGAATCCGAAGGACTTCTGGGAGAACCGCTACGCCGGTGCGGAGCGAGTGTGGTCTGGCCGGGTCAATGCCACACTGAGTTCGCTGGTCGCCGATCTCCCTGCCGGTCGGTCACTGGATCTGGGCTGTGGCGAAGGCGGCGATGTCCTGTGGCTGGCGGGCCGCGGGTGGGAGGCCCTGGGGGTCGACATCTCCGCGACCGCCGTGGCCCGAGCACGCTCCCACGCGGAGGTGGAGGACTTCGCCCCCGGCAGCGCGGAGTTCCTCGTCGGGGAGCTTCCCGAGGGCATGCCCGCAGGACCGTTCGATCTGATCACGGCTTCCTTCCTGCAGTCACCGGTGGCGCTGGATCGAACGGAGATCCTGCGCGCCGCAGCGCAGCGTGTGTCGATCGGCGGTCGTCTGCTGGTGGTCTCGCACGCGACGGCACCGCCGTGGTCCGAGCACAAGCATGGTCCCGAGGAGATGCCCACGCTTGACGGCGATCTTCAGGCGCTGCATCCCCGCGCTGAATGGGAGCTGGAGGTCGGAGAGCTGCGGGAGCGATCCGCCGTCGGACCTGACGGCCAGGAGGCGAGTCTGGAGGACCTGGTCATCCTTGCCAGGAGGTTGCACTGACCGAATAGTGTGGTGCCACCAGTCGCAGACCGAACGGAGCAGCTCAGATGGTCGGAGTCATGATTCTCGGAATCATCCTGATCTCCGCGGGAGTGCTGACCGTGGCCCTGGGCATCGCCTGCCGAGATGGGCGCCTGCCGATGAACGGGTTCGTCGGCATCCGCATCCCCTCCACGATGAGCGACGACGAGACCTGGACCCGATCTCACCAGGCGGCCTGGCGCTGGATCGCCATCGCCGGGGCAGGGCCCGGAGTCTCGGGGATCGCCGTGCTCGCCCTGGGTGACGAGAGCGGCGTATGGGCGATGGCTGGAACGGTGTGGCTGCTGGTCTTCATCATCGGAGCCTCCGTGGTGGCCTCCCGCGTGGCCAGGACCAGGAGTTCAGACCTCTGAACCCGCTAGGCTCGACGTCGGCAGGGTGAGGATGTCAGCGCCCTCCTCGGTGATCGCGATCGTGTGCTCGCTGTGCGCTGTCCGGCACCCGGTCGCGCTCTTGAGCGTCCACCCGTCTTCCGCCGTGACGAGTTCGTCCGTGTCCGCCATGATCCAGGGCTCCAGGGCGAGCAGCAGCCCGGGTTGGAGCCGGTATCCGCGCCCCGGGCGCCCGGTGTTCACGATGTGCGGGTCCTGGTGCATGGTCGAACCCAGGCCGTGACCACCGAACTCGGTGTTGATCGGGTAGCCCGCCTCACTGAGCACGGCGCCTATCGCATGCGAGAGGTCCCCGATGCGAGCACCCGGCCCCGCGGCGGCGATCCCGGCAGCCAGAGCACGCTCCGTGGCGTCGATCATGGCCTCGCTCTCCGGCTGTGCGGATTCCCCCACGAGGAAGCTGATCGCCGAATCCGCGACGACCCCGTTCAGCGAGACCGCGAGATCCAGGGTGAGCAGGTCGCCGTCGCCGAGGGTGTAGTCGTGCGGTCTGCCGTGGAGCACAGCGTCATTGACCGAGGTGCAGATGTAGTGCCCGAAGGGTCCGCGTCCGAAAGAGGGCTCATAGCCCACATAGCAGGAGGTGGCGCGGGCTTCGAGGATCATCTCCTTGGTCCACTGGTCGATCTCCAGCAGGTTGGTGCCCACGGTGGCGCGCCGCTTCATGGTCTGCAGGATGTCGGCGACCAGCGTGCCGGTGGTCTGCGCCCGGGCGAGCCCGGAGGCGTTCAGGATTTCGATCATGCGGTGCCTTTCTCAAGCGGCCATAACTATACCGCGCAGCGACTGGGCTCCCTGAGCGCGGATCATCCGGAGCGGGTCCCCTCCTCGGCAGCCGCCACCCGCCGGTTGTGCAGCAGATTGCGGATCAGTCCGGGAAGAGCTCCCAGCACGATGACGATCGGGCCCGTCGCCCCACCGTAGGTTTCACTGAACAGCCAGCCGGTCACGAGGAGGCAGACGAACGCCAGAAGCCGCACCACGGAGACCTGCGGTGGATTGATCGGCGGTCTGCCGAAGAAGAACGGCAACCGTGAATCGGGATTGACCCGCCGCAGCATGTCGAAGGATGCAGTGAACAGCACTGCGGCAAGAACCCAGAGGACGATCGCGAGTAGCTCCATCGCCCCATTCCATCTGTTGAACGTTGCCGCGGTCAACAATCCCCCCGGCGAGGACGCTTCACACTGGGACCATGCTCGTAGAGTGGGCACAGCGAACCCGTCCCCATCGCCCCCGGAGGTCCCCCGACCGTGAGCAGCGCACCGAAGCCCGCACCGGGCGATCAGGTTGAGAGAGTCGAGGCGGCGGAGGCCCTCGCCGGCAGACTGGACAGACCCATGGGCCTGCTCGGCGTGCTCTTCCTCTTCGTGTTCCTCGGCCAGCTTCTGGTGACCGAACCGGGGTGGAGCCGCGCACTGACCATCGCGGGGTGGGGGTTCTGGGCGGTCTTCGTCGCGGAGTTCATCCTCCGCGCCTATATTGCGGGGTTCCAGGCGGCGTTCTGGAAGCGCAACTGGTGGCAGGTGATCTTCCTGCTGGTTCCCTTCCTGCGGTTCGTGCGCGCCCTGCAGGCCGTACGAGTGCTGCGCGTGGCCCGGGTCGCGCGAGTGGGTGGCATACTCTCCGCGGGCGTTCGCGGTTCACGCTCAGCGGGACGGCTGCTCTCGAGCCGGATCGGCTGGCTGGCCGCAGTGACCGTCGTCGTCATCCTGGCGTCGAGCCAGCTGCTGTACGCCTTCGAATCCCAGCCCGAGTACGGCACGGCCCTCTATGAAGCCGCCATGGCGACGGTCACCGGTGCCGGCATCACCACGGAGGATCCCTTCTCAAAGGCGGTGCAGCTGGTGCTGGCGGTGTATTCCGTGGGGGTCTTTGCCACCCTCGCCGGATCACTGGGCGCCTTCTACCTCCGCGGGGATCAGCCGACGGCGGCGCCCGATGGGAACGAACCCTGATCGGCAAGCCCACAAATGCTCAAGACACCGCCGTCCGAGTCAGAAGTCACGCGATTGGTCATGCGCGGCGTGTCCGGGGACGATCGACGCGCCTCAGGGTTGCTGCTGCCTCGCCGAGTCTTGTAGCCGGACTAGCTGTACTCAGCCACGAGCTTGTTGACAGCGAGTGATGGGCGGATGACCTCCGAGGGCGCTGTGTCGGCGCAGGTGGTTATAGAAGTCTAACCACGGCCCCAGAGCCGCCGTCCGATCAGCTGTCGAGGTGTAGCGGCACCGATAGGCCCACCCCTCCTGCAAGGTCCGGTTGAACCGCTCCGCCTTTCCGTTCTGCCACGGATGCCTCGGCTTGGTCCGCAGATGCTTCGCTCCGAGCCGCCCCAGCACTGACTGGAATGCTCGGGACCGGGTATAGGCCATCGCGTTATCGGTCATCACTCGTTTCACCGGGGCCCCGTGAGCGGCCATGAACACCGCCGCCCGGGCCAGGAAGTCGGCACAGGTCTGCCCTGTCTCATCGGGCAGCGCCTCGGCGTAGGCGAGCCGGGAGTGATCATCGACGGCCACGTGGATGTAGTCGAAACCCACCCGCTGTCGCCCGGTGTTGTGGACTTCGCGCGTCTGGCCTGGGTCTGCTCGCCATCCGCCACCGTCGGGGATGCGTCCGATCTTCTTCACATCCACATGCAGCAGATCCCCAGGGCCGGCATGTTCGTAGCGGCGTTCGGTGGCTCGACCTGCTCGGATCCTGGCGCCGGTGATCGGGTCCAGCTCCCAGAGCCGGGGCCACCCGGCGCGGGCGATGATTCGCGAGATCGTGCGGGCCGGTACCCCTGTGCGCACGGAGAGGTCTGCGGGGCCTTCCCGGTGGTGCTGGCGTGCGTGGAGCACCTGCTGAACCCTCTGCGGTGTGGTGGCGCCGGGGCTGCGTCGTGGTCGAGAAGACCGGTCGACCAGGCCGGTGGGGCCCTCTTCGCGGTAGCGGCGCAGCCACCGGTAGGCCGCAGTGCGCGAGATGCCGAGTTCCTTCGCGACGTGGGCTGCTGGCTGGCCATCAGCGACACGTTGGACCAGCAGAAATCGGCCATGCGGGGTCAGCCGGGAGTTGTGGTTCAGCGCAGGGCGGCGGGCGGTACGGTGAGACAAGGAGACCTCTTAGATCAGTTGGCTGCGTGTGGTAACCACCAACCTAAGAGGTCTCCGCCCTCTTCACATGTCAACAACGTCGTGGCCGAGTACAACTAGCCCACTGGCATCATCGGTTCTATGTCCCCGGTCACGATTGTTCACGACACCGTCCAAGTATCCCGCTCAATACGAATCCCCCTCGATAAGGCGTGGGCGGCCTACCAAGACACCGCACGACGAGCTGAATGGGGGGTCCCGGCCGGTGAGCAGATGGTCTACTCCCGCGACCAACTGACACGCGGTGGCCTCACAGAGTACCGGTGTGGGACTCCTGGCGAACTCCAGTACCACGTCCGAGGGGAATACCTCGTGGTCGAGCCAGAGTCCTTGGTGGTACATACGGAAACCGTCACGACCGGCGATGAACTACTCTCTAGCAGTCTCGTCACCTGGGAGTTCAGGGAGAATCTTGATGGTTCACTAGTCTCGATCACCAACCAGGTCACGTCGTTCGTCGGCCAAGAAATGATAGATGGCACTCGGAATGGTCACTCGATTGCTCTGAACCAGCTCGCGACGCTGCTCGAGAACTAAACGGCGAGCACGGCGATCTTTCGCCCGGGGTGCGGCAAGCCGAGTCTCGTCAACTGGGAGGCGCGCCGCTGAGGTCCTGATAGGCCGTCGCCCGCAGGGACTGACCCTCGGCGGTCAGCGTCTCTGCGCCGGGCACCCGGTCGGTGTTCTGCGCACTGACGGCCAGCCAGGCGCCGTCGTCGTTCTCGGATGTGGGCGGCTGCTGCGTGACGGTGAAACTGATGATGCCCTGCCGTGTTCCAGCGGAGGTCTCGGCGCTCTCGTCCGGCGCGGGCGACTGACCCTCCAAAGTCCAGCGCGCGTGGACGACGGCGACGCCCTCCCCCAGCTCGCGGACCCGCACTTCCTCGAGGCTCATCTGGGAACCGGCGAAGATCCGGCGGAAACCGTACTCGTGGGCGGCCCGGATCCGTCCCCGGCTCTTCCACCACAGTCCCACCACGTTGACGAAGTCTGCGTCCTCGACGAACAGCGCCGCGAGGGCATCGGCGTCGCCAGCGTTCCATGCTGCGGCGAAACCCTCAGCAATTCCCTCGGGACGGAAGCCGGTCCTGCCACTGGGGTCCTCCGCGATCATGTTTCGCTCCTGAGCTGCTGGATCAGTCTGATGACGCCGAGACGAGCGAGCTGGGTCATTCCGGCCTCACTCCCAGAGCGTTGGTGCCGGCGTGAGGAGTTCCGGACCGTTGTTCCGCACGTTGCCGACGTCGGGGTCGACCTCGTAGATCTCCCAGTCCGCGGCGACCGTGAGGATGTCACCGCGAAGCTGCTCGATCATGACGTCCAGCTCATCGGGGCTCTTCTCCCCTGGGTGGATCCACTGCGCGGCGAACTCTGGAGTCATGGCCAGCGGGATGCGGTCGTGGAGCTCCGCGAGTTCACTGAGGACGCCGTCGGCCGCCTGTCCCGTCTCGGGTGAGGGGCCGGTGAGGATGGTGCAGGACAGGATCCACGGATCTGGCTCTCCCCGGGCCTCGGCTTCATTGTCCTTCCACCATTCGTAGAGTCCGGCGAAGACCAGGGGGAAACCGTCCGCCGAGTGGATCGCGTGGGGTCGCTTCTTGGCTCCCCCGGCCTTCCATTCGTAGTAGGCCTCGGCGGGAACCGCGCATCGGCGTGCCTTCGCGGCCGAGCGGAAACTGGGCTTGGAGGCGACTGTCTCGGAGCGCGCGTTGAAGGTCCGCGAGCTGAATGTCATGTCCTTGGCCCAGACCGGGAGGAGTCCCCAGCGGGCCGGGTGCAGCTCACGTCGGAGGGTTCCGTCCTGGTCATAGCGCTCCACCAGGATGGCCACCGTGGAGGTGGGCGCGATGTTCCAGTTGGGCGCCAGTTCGAACGCCGGAGGCTGGACGGGCCCGAGGTGCGCACGGTTCAGCTCGTCGGCGAGGTCCCCGGTGTCCTTGGCCATGACATAGCGTCCACACATGCCCTGAGCTTGGCAGAAGCCGGAGTGTGGGGCAATCGCTGTCGGTGGTGCTGGGATCCCCCGCACAGCCCCCGTTAGCTTCTAAGGACACCGTTTCTCCGGCAGGATAAGTGGTGTTGACCGGTCCGGTCTCTGGGCATGATCGTTTGCCCCCAGTCACCCCATGATCCGGGGGGTGCTGTCACCCAGGGACTGGTCGCGGCGGAGCATGGATCGCTGATAGAGGCACGACGCCCCAGCGCCGAGAGGCCGTGGAGGGCTTGTTTTCTAACGTGGATGCCGAGCATGACCCGCCCACCGACGGCCCAGGACGGTTCTGGGTTCGGACTGGATGACTGACTGCCGCAGGCGCCCTGCCCGCAGCGGTGACCAGCTTCGAAGACATGACGGGAGAAGCTCGTGGCCTGGGAACATCAGGACTTCGCGCTATTCATCGGACTCGACGTGGGCAAGTCAGAACACCACGCCACCGCCCTCACTCACACCGGGGAGAAGGTCTACGACAAGCCCCTGCCCAACGACGAGACCCGACTCAGGGAACTCTTCACCGCCCTGACCAGTGATCATGGCCCAGCGCTGGTCGTGGTGGATCAACCAGCCACCATCGGGGCCCTGCCCGTGGCAGTCGCCCAGGCCACCGACGCGATCGAGGTCGCCTATCTGCCCGGGCTCACGATGCGCCGGATGGCAGATCTGCACGCCGGATCAGCCAAGACTGATGCCCGGGACGCGTTCATCATCGCCGAGACCGCCCGCACGATGCCCGCGGCATTGCGCTCGATCGCAGTCTCTGATGAACAGGTCGCCGAACTCGCCGTGCTGGCCGGTTTCGATGATGACCTGCTGGGCCAGATGACCGCGACCAGGAACCGGCTGCGTGGACTGCTCACCCAGATCCACCCAGCCCTGGAACGAGCAGTAGGCCCGCATCTGCACCAGATCGGGGTCCTCGACGCCCTGGTCACCTGGCCGACCCCGCAACGATTGAAGACCGCCGGTCGGGGGCATGTGCGCAACCGGATCAAGAAGCACAACCCACGATTGGCCGAGCGAGTCACCGAGGATATCTTCTCTGCTCTGGATGCCCAGACCGTGGTGGTCGCCGGCACCGAAGCGGCAGCGACGATCGTGCCGATCCTCGCCCAACAGCTCCAAGACCTCACCCGGCAGCGGGCCGGAGTTCTGGCCCAGGTCGAGGCTCTCGTGGAGGCCCACCCTCTTCACCGGGTCCTGACTTCGATGCCCGAAATCGGAGTCAGGACCGCAGCCAGAATCCTCACCGAAGTGGTGGGCAAAGACTTCAAAACCGCAGGCCACCTGGCCTCTTACGCCGGCATTGCGCCCACGACCAGGCGTTCCGGGACTTCCATCCGTGGAGAGTTCGCCAACCGCGGCGGCAACAAGCGACTGAAATCGAGCCTGTATAACTCAGCGTTCGCAGCCCTGCAGCACCCGCCCTCGAGGGCGTACTACGACCGGAAGATCGCCGAGGGAAAGCGGCACAAGCAGGCCATCATCGCGCTGGCCCGGCGCCGGCTGGACACCCTCTACGCGATGCTGCGAGACGGGACCCTCTACCAAGACCCCGCCGCACCAACCGCATCAGAGCATTCTCTGGCCGCTTGACGAAAACCATAGAGGCACCCCCCCTACATTGACTCAGCGAGACGATCAGTCATCGACCTCTGCAGACCAGCGCACCGCGGTCTCGCAGGACGCTGTCCTCGCAGCGCGCGGATGCTCGCATGCCGCATCCACGAGTTCCCGGTCACCGATAGGCTCTCCGACAACCACGTCCATGTCCACGACATCATTGCCGAGACAGTTGTACGCCGAACCGTGCAGGGGCTCGACACTGACGCGGACGGCGATCTGGTCCTCTCCCGGGTCGACGTCGACCTCGGCGACCTCGCCGGTTTCACCGCTGGCGCAGCCGAGCCGGGTGACCCCGATTTCGAGAGTGACATCTTCGAGGTCGTCCGCGTCCGGTTCGCTCAGCTGCCACGTCGCCAGGCTCTCCTCGATCACTTCTTCATCAGACAGCGACCGGGATGGACCATGAGGGCCAGGCGCACCCTCGCCTGCGCACCCGATCAGGACAAGTGCCGGGACGATGAACCAGGAGCCGGCGATGAAGGGCCGCATAGGAATCTTCCGGTGGGGGTCGCGTGGTGGGACTTCTCAATCCACGATAGGCCGGGTTGTGGCGCTGGAGACAGGAAGAGGCTCCCGCGTCGTAGCAGCGCGCCAGGGGCATGGGTGCAGCGTCTTGAGAACACCTACGGGCCGTCCGCGATGGCCTTCAAGGCAGCCAGGTGTCCTTCCAGAGCGCCTCTCCCCTCTTCGGTCAGGGCGACCCAGGTGAGGCGACGAGAATCCGCTCGGGCCAGTGAGCGTTCCTTTCGCACGGTCACCAGGCCGGCTTCGCTGAGCACCCGCAGGTTCTTGGACAGGTTCGCGTCCGTGAGCTCCAGAGTCTCGCGAATGACCGCGAACTCGAGCTCCGGGACGCGGCGCAGCAGTCCGCAGATGCGCAGGCGCACCGGCGAATGGACGGTGTTGTTGAAGGCCGGACCCAGCGCGGGAGTCATGGGTTCCCAGAACCGCCTCCCGCGATCTCACGACGCAGAGCGACATCGTATCGGCGGCTGAGCAAGACGGTCGCGAGGAATGCCACCAGAGCCGCCACCAGCGACCACGACGGCGAGACGCCGCTGATCTTGATCACCACAGTGGCGAGCATCGCGGCGAGGAGCACGCCCACGCTCATGAGCAGCAGCCTTCTGCTTCGCGGGCCCGCAGGCTCGCTGAGTGAGAAGCCATAGCGCCGGGCATAGGTGGTCACCACCAGTGGAAGCGCGACGACGCCAAGCACCACGCAGGCGCTGGCTGCCGCTGCAGGCAACGCTTGGGAGCCGACGAAGAGGGCCACTGTTCCGCCCAGCGCCAGGTGGTACCACCACGGCGTGGCGACGCGCTGAGCCAAGGTCGCACTGTCGGCGTCGAGGGTCGAGAGGGCGAGCCGAGCCTCGGCGGCCGAGGAGGAACCCTCCGGGGTCTGGTGCCGTGCGGAGTCACTTTCCATATAAGCAACTATAGAGGTGACTTGCGAAATTGGAAACTGACACCGGAACTGAGCATCATTCGCCAGGTGACGACCACCGGGCCCTCAGGGTCTCCGGGCAACCGATGAAGAGCTACGGTTGAGCTATGGACAATGAGTCGCCCTTCCTCAGATTCGTGACGGCGGAGTACCGCAGGCGCGGAACCCAGCAGCGTCGGGATCTTTCGAACAAGACCTACGTCCACAGCCTGCTCAAGGACAAGACACTGGGCGGCACGCGAATCGGGCTGCCCCAGCAGCACGCCGTTCTCACCTCCACAGACGAGATCACCGCGGAGGTGCTGGGCGACCGGGTGGCGCTGAAGTTCGCCCATGGCTGGTCTGCCAAGGGCGTCATGCTCCTCGAGCGGATCGATCAGGAACGCTATTTCGACCACCTGGCCCTGCGCGAATGGACGCTCGAGCAGATCCGTGAGAAGCAGAACGCCGTGGCCGCCAAGTTCACGCGGAAAGAGCCGGCCTGGATCGTGGAGGAGCTGCTCCGCGGGGCGCAGCCCGGAGCAGTGCCCTTTGACTACAAGTTCTATATGTTCCAGGGGCAGATCGGCATGGTGGCGCAGATCGACAGGAACTCTTCACCGCCTCGCATGGTCAAGCTCGACGGGAATCTGAAGCCGTTCCTCGTCGGACGGGACTACCACGTCAGGCTCAAAGACATCCAGCCCGGGCTGCCGGTGGTGCCGCGCTCTGCGGTCATGCTCTCCCGGTGGGCCATCGAGCTCGCAGAGATGACCGATGCGCCCTTCGTGCGCGTGGATCTCTACGACACCGAGAATGGACCTTACTTCGGGGAGTTCACGTTCTCCTCCGGAGCAGAGGTCAGAGGAACCGTCACCTACAGCGAAAGGCTCCTCACCAGGTTCGACCAGCTGTTCGCAGAAGCCCAGAAGACGCTGGACGGCGAGCCCGCCGAACCTGAGCCCAGCTGGAGCACGCTGCTGCGGGGCACAGATGCCGGGGTGCTGGCTGCTCATCCGGTGATCGATCTGGAGGCATACCGGCGCTTCGCCTATTTCCTCTACAACCAGGGCGGCCTGGGCGGCTTCCGGCTGGCGGAGGCCCAGAACGCCTTGCTTGAAAGCGGTGGTGACCGCGCCGTGACCGAGTACCTGTCCGAAGCGCACAGGGCAGCAGGCCGACGAGCGAAGCCGAGACGCCGAGCAGCCTCGGCAGCGCTCTGGAAGGCGGCCCGAAAGGTCTACAGAAGGATCCTCCAGTAGCGATGTCCGCCTGAAGCACCTTCCCGCTGAACATCAGCGCCGACCAGGAACCGTCTCCATGCTCCCCTACCTGATGATGGTCATGGTCGTGATCTTCTACGCGGGCAACATTCTGGTGGGCGAGGCGCTCAATGACCTTCCTCCCCTCACGATCGCGTTCTTCCGAGTCGTCATCGCCTTCCTCTGCATCGCGCCTCTCGCCGGCAGAGCCGCCTGGCGGGACAGAACGCTGTTCCGCGCCCATTGGAAGCCTCTGCTGCTGCTCACCCTCACCGGAGTGGCGTTCTTCAACACGTTCATCTACGCGGCGCTCCAGTTCACCTCCTCCACGAACGTCTCCGTCCTGGAGACCCTGATTCCTGCGCTGACCCTGGCGCTGAGCACCCTGCTGCTGCGGGAACGACTGCATCAGGCCCAGTGGTGGGGACTGGCACTGTCCATCTCAGGAGCACTCTGGGTCATCACCGACGGCGAGCTCTTCGCGCTGACCCGGCTGGAGGTCAACGTCGGTGACGGCATCATGATGGCAGCCATCGGCTCCTGGGCCGTCTACTCCATCGCGGTCACGCGCTGGCTGCATCTGTTTCCGAGGTACAGCGTCCTTCTCGTCATGACCGGACTCGCCGTCCTGATCCTGGCTCCCCTGGTCATCCTTGAATGGGTCACACTGGGTGTGCCGAGCTTCACCGCCGCCGAACACCTGCCAGGGCTGCTCTACCTGGGAATCTTCCCCAGCCTGGTCGCTCTGCTGCTCTACAACCACGCGGTGCAGAAGCTCGGCGCCTCCCGCGCGTCGGCCTTTCTGAACTTCCTTCCGGTCGCGACCATGGCCGGGGCGGTGCTGTGGCTGGACGCCCAGCTGACCGCTGCGAAGGTCATCGGCGCGGTGGTGGTCATCCTCGGAGTTCTCCTCGCCACCCGCAGCGGCAGGAACCCGGCCGAGAAGCTCTGAGCAAGAGCTGCCGACGTGCAGCGAAGGGCTGCTGAAGCCGCAGACGGACGCGTCTGGTTCCCGACTGTGGCATCGTGGAACTCGAATCGGGATCAGTTCCTGTTGACATCGTCGTCTCCGTCCGCTGCTTTGGGAGAAGCTATGAACACCGTCACCGTCTCTGCTGGCGAACTGGTGATCACGCCCCGTGGCCTGAACAAGATCTGGGGGTTCCGGCGCGAGCTGCGTGTGCCTCTGTCCCATGTCACCCGTGCGACTGCCGACACGAGCATCGGGGCGGATCCTCCGGCGCTTCGGCTCTTGGGGCTCTCGCTGCCCGGAAAGCACGTCGGGACGTTCTTCCGCCATGGCGAACACAGCTACTGGAACATCAGCGACCGGGTGCACAACGTCGTCGTCGAGTTCGTCCACGAGGGGTTCGCTCGTGCCGTCTTGACCGTGGAGGAGCCCACCGACACTGCCCGGGCCATCACCGCGGCCATCCAGTAGTCCCGCGTCATCGAGACGTGCCGGCTGCCTCCGCTAGCGCTGCTCTCCACGCGCGGCATCCGGGTCCTCCGGCGACGCCTGGCGTCGTCTCTGAACCAGCTCCTTCGTGCGAACGAGCCTGAGCACGGTCACCAGCCCCACGCCTCCGAGAACGTTGAACAGCAGCGTGTAGCTGAACCAGCTGAACCAATCGAGGAAGGTGATGCCGGCGCCGGTCTGGATCGCACCGAAGATCAGCAGTGAGTCCAAGACGGAGTGGAAGAGCTGGAGTCCCGCGAGCAGGAAACCTCCGACGACGGCGGCGATGATCCTCGCGGGATCCGAGTCGGTGCCTTGCTGCATCCGCGTCATCAGCGTGATGGTGCTCCCGGCGAGTACTGCCAGGCAGATCGTCTGCAGCGAAAAAGGAGCATCCACGAAATGGTCGGCGACTTCCCGCACGGTTGATTCCCACTCTGGGAACGCCTGCATCACCAGCCACATGAAGACCCAGCCGCCGGCGAGATTCGCCACCAGAGTGCCGCCCCAGAGTTTGCCCAGCTGGGTGATGCTGGCTTCGCGCGAGACGACCGCCGCGATCGGCATCAGGAAGTCCTCAGTGAACAGCTCACTGTGTGCGAGCAGGATGGCGATCAGTCCCACGCTGAAGGCCAGGCCTGCCAACAGGTGGTCGTCTGTCTCATGCAGCACAGCCAGGTAGGCCATCACTCCGAGGCCGACCTCCATGCCGCCGAAGAACCCGGTGATGAGCATGGCACGGAAGGTGCGCTGCAGCCGTTCGGCGCCCTCGCCCACCGTGTTGTCGAAGGAATTCTGAAGCTCTTCCTCGACGGGGGCGTCGTTGTCGCCGAGTTCCCTGCGCCGTTCCTCGCTCATGTGCTTCCACTCCTGGATGCGTAGGTTCCTGCGGCTGATGACGGTGATTCTACTGATTTCACGCTCCGCAGATCGCAGGCACGGAAGTCTGCTCAAAGGTCATGTCCGATTCCCGCTGGCTTTACACCCGTGCGAGCTGTGGGATGGAGCATATGGAGCACAACGAAGACTTCGACAGGCGCTATCGGGCGGTGCAGTCGCGGGATCGTCGCTTCGACGGGCAGTTCTACACCGCCGTCTCCACCACGGGGATCTATTGCCGTCCGTCCTGCCCCGCGCAGACCCCCAAGCCGGAGAATGTCACGTTCTTCTCGACCTCTGCGGCCGCCCATGAGCATGGATTTCGCGCCTGCAAGCGGTGTCTGCCCGACGCGACCCCGGGCACACCCGAGTGGAACATCCGCCAGGACCTCGCGGGGCGCGCCATGCGTCTGATCCGAGAAGGCGTGATGAACAACGGCGGCGTCGAGCGTCTCAGCGCGCAGCTCGGGTACACCAGCCGCCATGTGCACAGGACTTTGGCTGCGGAGCTGGGAGCGGGTCCGCTCGCACTCGCCAGAGCGCACCGGATGCACCTGGCCCGCACCCTGCTGGTCAGCACCTCATTATCGATCACCGATATCGCGTTCGCCTCTGGCTTCTCCTCCGTCAGGCAGTTCAACGAGACCGCCGCGAAGCTCTTCGCGGCCACTCCGCGCGAGATCCGCCGACGGGCCCAGTCGCGGCCGGAGCGGTCCGGGCAGGACTCCGGACAGGTTCCGGGACAGGACCCCAAAGCTGACGCACCGGTCGCAGAGCTGAATTCGCGGCTGCCGATCCGGCTCGCCCTGCCGGTGCGCGATCCCTTCAACGCCGTCGAGATCTTCACCTTTCTGGCCCAGCGCGCGATCCCAGGGGTGGAGACCGCGCAGCTCGACGGCGAGAGGCTGGTCTACGCGCGGACACTTCGCCTGGCCCACGGTCCCGCCGCCATCGAAGTGACAGCCACCCCGATCCCGGGCGACCCTGTGACGTCCTCAGGCGCCTGGCGGCTCAGTCTGGAATGTGAACTGGGCTCCTTCTCGGACATCCCGGCAGCCGTCGCCGCAGCGCGTCGGATCTTTGATCTCGACGCCGACCCGCTGGCGGTGGCTGCCGCACTCTCGGCGGATCCCGCCCTGGCAGACCTGGTGGCTGACTCCCCCGGACTCCGCCTCCCGGGCACCGCGGACGGTCCGGAGTATCTGACCCGCGCCATCGTGGGCCAGCAGATCTCGGTGGCCGCGGCACGCACGCAGCTGACCCGGCTGGTGGACGCGCTGGGCACCGCGCACATGTCCTCCTTCGCCGGGCTGTCCCGGCTGTTCCCGACACCCGAAGAGATCTGCGCGGGGGTCCCCGCGCCGCCCTCGCCCACTGATTCAGGACCGAAAGCGCACCTCGACCCTGAGCGGCCGCTGCGACTTCCCGCCCGCTCCATTGCCACAGTGCGCGGCGCCGCACGGGCTCTGGCCGCCGGGGAGCTCAGCCTGCACCAGGGGGCAGACACCCGGGTTCTGCACGATCAGCTCACCGCCATGCCCGGGATCGGACGATGGACAGCCTCGTATCTGATGCTTCGGGTGCTCGGGGATCCTGATGTCTGGATGACCGGCGACGTCGCCCTGCTCACCGGGGCCGAGAAGCTGGGACTCCTGGACCCGGGCCTGAAGAGGACAGCGGCGCACCGAGCACTGCAGGAGCACGCCGAGCGCTGGTCACCGTGGCGCTCCTACGCCGCCATGCACCTGTGGAAGGCCGCCGCGCAGAGCAGACCAGGTCAGCCCCGAAAGGACGCACAATCATGACACTTCTGAAGAAGTACCTGCACCACATGACACTCGCCACACCTGATGGTCCCTTCAGCGTGATCGCGGATCAGGACCACGTGCTCGCCTCGGGGTGGACGCCGGACATCTCGGCGCTGATCGAGCTCATCCACCCCGCACTGCGGCAGGGCTCTGCGGCGAAGACGGAGATGGGCGACATCGGCGGGCATCGAGTGCTCGCCCAGGCGAAGCAGTCCGTCGAGGCCTATTACACCGGTGACACCGCCGCAGTGGACAGCGTGCCGGTGCATCAGCGCTCCGGGCCCTTCCGTGAGCATGCCTGGGCGGTGCTGCGGGAGATCGAGGCAGGTCAGTCGCTCAGCTATGCCGAGTATGCCCGGCGCGCGGGCAGCCCGGCAGCGATCCGCGCCGCGGCGGGAGCCTGCGCGAAGAACGCGGCCGCGCTGTTCGTGCCCTGTCACCGGATCATCCGCACCGACGGCGGGCTCGGCGGCTTCCGCTACGGGCTGGAGATCAAACAGAGCCTGCTGCAGCGGGAAGCTGCCCCGGCACCGTCTCTCCGCGCAGATCCCAGGCTCGCGTCGCCTGCACGGTGACCGCCCGAGGGCCGGTGCGCCGGATGGTGCCCTCGGCCATGAGCATCTTCGCCGCGAAGAGACATTCCCCGGTGTTGTACTGGGCCTCTTCGAAGAAGCTCAGATCCACGCATCCGGTGCCGTCATCGAGCGTGATGAACACCACCCGTTTGCCCGAGGACATCGGCGGGGTCTGGGTGGCCACCCGGATGCCCGCCACCCGCACGGTGGCACCGTTGCGCAGCGAGAGCAGCTGCTCGGCGAAGGTGGCCCCTGCGGCCTCCAGGACCGGCCGGTGGACCTCCATGACGTGGCCGCTGGTGTCCAGCGAGGTCAGGTCCAGCTCGGTGGTGATGATCTCGCGGGCCTGAAGCTCCCCCGCGCCGGTGGGCATATTGGCGATCTCCACATCCCCGAGGGGCAGGGACAGCTGGCCCTGAACCTGGCGGGTCGGGGGCTTTCTGCCGTACTCGAGGTTGGTGGACTCCACCCACTGGATCAGGTCCTTGCGCCCCTTGCGCCCCTCGGGCAGCAGACAGTCCAGGGCGCCGACCTTGACCAGGTCCCGCAGCGTGGAGCGCTTCAGTCGGGACCGGTCCCGCAGATCCGCCAGCGAGGAGAAGGGCTGCTCCGCCTCGATGCGGCGCAGCTCGGTCTTGGAGATCCCCTTCAGCCCGTTCAGCGACATCCGGATGCCCCACACCGGCAGTCCCGCCACGGAGGTGGCCTCCACGTGATAGCTGCTGGTGGAGCGGTTGACGTCCATCGGCAGCAGCGGGATGCCCAGCCGGCGCGCCTCGGAGACCAGCAGGCGCAGCGGGTACATGCCCGGGTCATGTTCGAAGAGCCCGCACAAGAAGTGCGCGGGGTGATGGGTCTTCAGCCACGCGGACTGATAGGTGGGCACGGCGAAGGCGGCTCCGTGGGCCTTGCAGAAGCCGAAGCTGCCGAAGCTGAGCAGGATCTCCCAGACCCGGTCGATCACTGCCGCGGAGTAGCCGCGCTTGGCCGTCTCCTCGCGGAAGAAGACCTCCACCGGGCCAGACTTGTCCTTGCTCATCGCGCGGCGCAGTTCATCGGCCACGTCCAGTCCGCAGTCGGTCATCGTGTCGAAGATCCGCAGCACCTGTTCGTGGAAGACCACCACTCCGTAGGTCTCATCGAGGATCTCGGCCAGATGAGGGTGCGGGTAGCTCACATCCTCATAGCCGTGACGGCGTTCCAGGTACGGCTTGACCATGCCTGAGCCCATGGGCCCGGGGCGGAACAGCGAGATGTCCACCACCAGGTCGTTGAGGGTCTCGGGCACCAGCTTGCCGATCAGCTCGCGCTGGCCGGGGCTCTCGATCTGGAAGCAGCCCAGCGTATGGGTGGACTGGATCATCGCGAAGGTCGCGGGGTCGGCATAGTCCACGTCTTTGACCATGTCGATCACCTCCCCGGTGGTGCGTTCAAGCTCGGCCAGCGCATAGGCGATCGCGGACTGCATGCGCACCCCGAGGATGTCGAGCTTGATGAACCCCATGGGGTCCATGTCGTCCTTGTCGAACTGGCTCATCGGCAGGCCGTTGACCCCCGAGCGTTCCACCGGGGTGAGTGTGAGCAGGTCGTTGTTGCCGAGGATCACGCCGCAGGGGTGGGTGGAGATGTGCCGGGGCAGCCGGTCCAGGCGTTCGGAGAGGTCCACCAGCAGGTCCAGCTGCTGGCGCCCGGAGCTGCGTTCGGTCTCGATCCGCTCCGCCAGGCTGCGCAGCTCGGGCTTCTCCTGGAGGGCGCGGCGGAACTCCCGGGCGGGGAAGCGCCACATGATCTCCGCCAGCTGATCGATCTCCTCCTCGGGAAGCCCCAGCGCGAGACCGGCATCCCGGACCGCGCCGCGGATCCGGTAGGCGTTCTGCATGCTCATCAGGGTGACCCGCTGGGAGCCGAAGCGCTTGAACACCGCCCGGTAGATCCGGTGCCGCTCGGCCGATTCCACGTCGATGTCGATATCGGGCAGGGTGGAGCGGCGGCGGGAGAGGAAGCGCTCGAAGATCAGCCCGTGCTGCAGCGGGTCGATGGGGCTGATCCCCAGGGCGTGGACCACCAGGGAGGAGACCGCCGAGCCGCGAGCCGCAGCCCGCACACCCATCTCGCGGATGAGCCGGGCCACCTCGGCCACGGTCAGGAAATAAGGGGCGAAGCCGAGGTCGGCGATGATGCTGAGCTCATGTTCCAGCCGAACCCGTGCCGGAGCGGCGCTGCCCTGCTCTTCCCCGGGCCCCCGGTCGGAGGATCCGTGAGCCTGCTCCTCGGCGTCCAGCATCTCGGCCAGGCCTTCTTCACAGCGGGCGCGCAGCTCCTCATCGGGATCGCCTTCGATCCCGATCACAGTGGCCTCGGGTACCTTGGGCTGACCCCAGTTCATGTCCCTGATCGGGTCCAGCTCGCATTGGCGCGCCAGCCGCGCGGTGTTCTCCAGCAGCTCCTCCGCCGCGATGGGGGTGGTGCTGGCCGTGCAGATCTCCGCGGCCAGGGCCTGCATCTGCGCGGCCGGCTTCAGCCAGCCCTGATCGGTGGGCTGCAGCGCGGAGGTGTGGTGCAGGTCCGAGAGCACCCGCACGGCGTCGAGCACATCGGCGGTGGCGGCCTCATCGGTGCTCAACAGCCGCACCGCATTGGTCAGCACCGGAGTGACCCGGCTGACCTGGGCGGCACTGAGCATCCGCACCGCATGGGCGGTGGAGAGCGCCTCACCGGGAGGCGCCAGATGTGAGACCACCTCCACGCGCAGGGCCTCCCCCAGCACCTCGCGCCACTGGCGCAGCAGCGCCCGGGTGCTGCGGTAGTCCCGGGAGGCCGCGGCTGCACCGATCTCGCTCTCTGGTCCGGCGAGGACGAACAGCCGACGCCGGACCTCCCCTGTGGTGGGGGCGGCGAACTCCGCAAGATCCTGCAGACTCACCCGCGCGGATTCACCCTGCGGACGTTCGTGGGCGCGCGAGATCAGCTGGCACAGCGCGGCATATCCTCCGGCGGCCCCGCTGGCGAGGACCACGGCCCGTCCGCGCTCCTCCACCGCGAGGCTGACGCCGAGGATAGGAGCGATGCCGAGATCCACGCAGGCACCGATGTGCTTGACGGCTCCGTAGAGCCCGTCCCGGTCGGTGATCGCCAGCGCTCGCATCCCATCGGCGGCGGCAGCGGCCACCAGTTCCTGGGGGCGATTGGTGCCGTAGTGGCTGCTGAAGGAGCTGGCCACGTTCAGGTGGGTGAAGCTCAATGGACCCTCACCACGCGCCAGCGCCCAGAGGCCAGATGGCGGCTGACATCGATGGTGCGGACTTCGACGGTCTCTGTGCGGGAGACGGCTTCAGGCTCGACCTGCAGACGCCACATCTCATGGGCCACCAGACCGGGGCGGCCGCGTTCGGCCCGAGGCTCTTCGAGCCACCAGCTGCGCCGCTGGAACCAGCGGATGGGTGTTTCAACCACGAGGTGCCTCCGCTCTTTCCAGATCACCCGGTGGGGCAGCGACTGTTCATCGCATTCAACATCGATGGATTCGGTGAACGTCACCGCTCCGCGACGGGGTGCTCGATCAGCTTCGGGACGAATAACAGTGGACATGGGCAGGCTCCTCTTTCATGTCTCCAAGAGGTATGACGAAGCCGATGGGAAGCCCGGGAGCCTCATCGTATTCGAACATACTTTCGATAGCAACAGAGGTGAGCCTAGGAGCCAGCACTGACACGTATGGGTGCAGACTGGGGTCATGGACGAGCCAGATTCCGCAATATCCGACCGCGATATGGAGAGCGCGATACTCAGGCTGCTCGCGAAGCGTGCCGAATCGGCGACGATCTGCCCCTCCGATGCCGCTCGTGCCCTCGGCGGTGAAAAATGGCGGGACCAGATGGATGCCGCCCGGGCGGCGGCGCGACGCCTCGAGGCCGTCGGCGTCGTAGACATCACGCAAGGCGGTGAAGTGGTCGATCCCGCAACCGCACGGGGCCCCATCCGCATCCGTCGCCGACCTGTCGTTGTCCGGGAGGTGCGGTCAAACTCACGCTTCGGTAGCGTCGACATATGACTCTCTCCCTCGACGAACTCTGGACCATCGAGCACGACGGATGGACATCGCTGTGTCAAGGGCGCGGGGGCACGTTCTACGGCGAGCTTATGACCAATGACGCGATCATGATCCTCGTCAACGGCACGGTCATGGATCGGAAGACGATCGCTGCAACGCTCGACGGTGCTCCGGAATGGGCATCATTCACACTCGACGATGCTCGGCTGGTGAAGACCGGGAGCGACTCCGCCGCCCTCGTATACCGCGCTCGCGCCGACCGAGGCACTCACGAGACCGCGTTCGAGGCGACCATGACGAGCGTCTATCGCGTCATCGCGGGGGCACCGCGTCTGACCCTCTACCAACAGACGACGACTACGCACTGAGCGGCCGGGACAGTGCTCAGCGTGGCGCTCCTGCAACGCTGCTGGGCGCCTCCTCAGCCGGAGTCAGCCGACCCCGAGGGCGTTCTGGATGGGTCCGGAGATGAAGTAGAGCACGAACAGCGCCGCGGTGACGTACATCAGCGGGTGGACCTCGGCCCATTTGCCGCGGAAGATCTTGATCGCCACATAGCTGATGAAGCCTGCCCCGATGCCGTTGGTGATCGAGTAGGAGAAGGGCATGACCACGATGGTCATGAAGGCGGGGATCGCCATCTCGACATCGGTCCAGTCGATGCGCACGATCTGCTGCATCATCAGGAAGCCGACCAGCACCAGAGTGGCCGAGGCGGCCTCCGTGGGAATCACCGCGGCCAGCGGGGCCAGCACGATGGTGGCCAGGAAGAGCACGCCGGTGACCACATTCGCCAGGCCGGTCCGGGCGCCGTCGCCCACACCCACGGTGGACTCGATGAAGCCGGAGTTCACCGAGGTGGAGCCCACTCCGCCGCCGATGGTGCCCACGGCGTCGGCCACCATGATGCGGCGGGAATGCGGGATGTCTCCCTCGGCATCCTTGATCCCGCCTGCGTTGGAGACGCCCACCATGGTGCCCAGCAGGTCGAAGAAGTTGGCCAGCAGCAAGGTGAAGATCGCGAGCGTGGCCGCGACCACGCCGATGCTCTGCCAGGAGCCGAGCAGGTTGAAGTCACCGATCAGGCTCAGGTCAGGCACGGTCAGCCAGTCCTGGTTCAGCGTCGGCACGGTCAGGCCCCAGCCATAGGCGTTCTCGGTGCCGTCCTCGGCGGTCTGCGGCCCGATCTTGAACACTGCTTCCAAGGTGATCGCCAGGACCGTGGCACCCACGATCGAGTACAGGATCGCGCCGCGGACCTTGGCGGCCCACATGGCGAAGAGGGCGAACATCGCGATGAGGAAGATGAGGATGGGCCAGCCATACAGGGAGCCGCCGACGCCGAGCTCCAGTCCGGTGCTCCCGTTGTTCTGGATGAATCCGGCGTTGACCATGCCGATCAGCGCGATGAACAGTCCGATGCCCACACTGATGGCGGTCTTCAGCGCGCCGGGAACGGCGTTGAAGATCGCGGAGCGGAACCCGGTGAGCACCAGGATCAGCAGGATGAAGCCTTCGATGACCACCAGACCCATGGCATCGGCCCAGGTCATCCCGGGCAGCACTACGATGCCGTAGGTGATGAAGGCCGAGAGTCCCAGGGAGGAGGACACCGCCATCGGGAACTTGCCGATCACACCCATCAGGATGGTCATCAGTCCCGAGATCAGCGAGGTCGCGGCGGCGACGACGGGCAGGTTCGGCTCCGATCCCCCGCCGAGGAAATTCCCGGTGGAGTCGGCGGAGGCACCGATGATCAGGGGGTTGAGCACGATGATGTAGGACATCGCAAAGAACGTCGCCAGGCCGCCGCGCACCTCCCTGCCGATGCTCGAGCCGCGCGCGGTGATGTGGAAGTACCGATCAAGGGTCCCGTGGGGCTTCGGCGCAGAAGACTGGGAGGCAGGGGTCTGAGTGCTCACGGGGCACTACCCTATGGCCCCGCAGGGGCTTCCGCCCAGCGGAACCCGCCTGGCGAGACCGGCGTCACGCTGAGTCTCCGGCTCATAGGGGCAGCCATCTCCGGGGAATGTCAGAGATTCAGCCATCTGGCCGAAGCGGGAAGGCATGCCGCCTGCCTAATCTCGGGACATGAAGAGCGCACAAGAGAAGCCCACCCGCGAGTGGATGATCGCCGCCGGCCTGCTTCTGCTGGCCCTTGTACCTTCCCTCGCCGGTGGCGTCCGTCTGGGAGAGATCGCCGCCGGAGGCCCGGAGACGCCAGCCAACAGCCGCTTCATGCAGTTTCCCCTGCCGGTGGCCCTGCACATCATGGCTGCACTGATCTATTCGATCCTCGGTGCGTTCCAGTTTCTACCTTCCCTTCGCCGGCGCCGCCTCAGGTGGCACATGTTCGCGGGCAGGTTCCTGGTGCTGCCCTCTGGCGTGATCGTGGCAGTCACCGGGTTGTGGATGACCGCGATCTACCGGATGCCACCTGTCGACGGACCCGCATTGGCAGCCTCACGCTGCGTCGTCGGGCTCGCGATGCTTGCATTCCTGGGGATGGCTGTCACAGCGGTCGCGCGTCGCGACTATCGGACCCATGGGGAATGGATGATCCGAGCCTATGCGTTGGCGCTCGGGGCCGGCACACAGGTCCTGACCTCCGCACCGTTCATGATTGCTTTCGGTCCACCGGACGAGCTTGCCCGGCTGATTCAGATGGATGCCGGCTGGCTGCTCAACGCCCTGGCCGCGGAGCTGATCATTCGCCGGCGCCGTTCACGAGCAGCGACGACCAGCCCTGCCCTTAGGCTGAGCTCATGACGACGGCGAGCCGCACGCCGCTGGGCGACCTATGGCGAAAGGCTGCAGGGCCGACCAGTGGACCGCGAGCGCTTGATGCCCTGTGGACGGGGGTCTTCATCGCTCTGGCGGTCTTTGAAGCCGTGCTCCGTTCAGATCTGGACTGGCCCGGGACGATTGCTGCCGTGACCATTGGGCTCCTGGCTCTCCTTCCATGGCGCCGTACACACCCATTCGCTGGCGTCGCCACGATCTTTCTCACGACCACCATCTTCCAGGTCATTCAACGTCTTGAGAACGTCGGTCCGGACACTCTGGCTTCCACCCTTCCGCTGCTCGCCTTCCCCTACTCCTTGTTTCGTTGGGGGTCGGGCCGCGCGCGTGCCGCTGGAGCACCGCTGCTGGCGTTGGGCGTCCTGCTCTCGACTGTGTTCTCCTCCGAGTCGGAGACGGTGGCAGCTGGCCTGGCCGGTACTTCGATCGTTGGGGCGCTGGCGGCCCTTGGGGCCTTGAACCGCGAACGGGCAGCGGCTCGGGTCCGAGAGATCGAGCGTACTCGGGCCAGAGAAAGGGAATCCCTGGCCCGCGACCTGCACGACACGGTCTCCCACCATTTCTCGGCCATCGCCATTCGTGCCCAAGTCGCCGGTCTTCAGGATGCAGATGCCCCGACAGCGGCGAGCCTGCGGATGATCGAGCGTGAGGCGCAAGAGGCATTGAGACAGATGCGTGAGCTGGTCAGTGTGCTGCGCGTCCCGGTCGAATTCACGCCGACATCCCTCGAGTCGATCGCCGCTCTCGAGGATTCCGGGCCCCCTGCGGTGATCGTGAGGATCGACGCTGCCGGGCTGCCCGCGACAGTCACCAGCACCTTGTATCGGATTGCGCAGGAAGGGGTCGCGAACGCGCGTCGTCATGCGGTCGAGGTGAGCAGCGTAGTTGTGGACCTGGCAGTGGTCGAGAACACCGCAGTGCTGACGGTGGGCGACGACGGCCGGGGCACGCGAGCTTCTGGCGGTGAACCCCGATACGGGCTCATCGGAGTCGCCGAACGTGTCACCCTGTTGGGCGGCACCTTCACAGCAGGTCCGAGCAGCCAGGGGTGGACTCTGCGGGCCGAGATCCCTCTGCCCGCTGCGCACGCAACACGGAAAGACGGCGTGTCGTCGTGATCACCGTACTGATCGCCGAGGACCAGCCGAGTGTGCGTGAAGGCCTGGCGATGCTTGTGGACACAGCCTCAGACCTTCGCGTCATCGGTCAGGCCGCTGACGGAACCGAAGCGGTCCGGCTGGCCCGTCAGCTCCGGCCTGATGTGGTGCTGATGGACATCCGCATGCCCGGCTTGGATGGGCTCGGGGCCACCCGCCAGCTTGCCGGACCCGAGCAGTCCACGCCGCTCGCCGTGGTCATCGTCACCACCTTCGACCTGGACGAGTACGTGCATGAAGCGCTGCGGTCCGGTGCACGGGGCTTCCTGCTCAAGGACGCAGGCCCCGTCTTGATCGGTGAGGCCATCCGCGCAGCCGCCGCTGGAGACGCATTGATCTCGCCCCGCATCACCACACGACTGCTTGAGACGTTCGCCCGACCCAGCCGACGACGACCGGCACAGCACCTGACCTCGCGTGAGGAGGAGGTGCTTCACCTGGTGGCGACCGGGATGACCAACACAGAGATCGGCGCTGAACTTCACCTCTCACTGGGGACCGTCAAGACCCATATCGGTGGCGTCCTGACGAAGCTGGGGCTGCGCAACCGCGTCGAGGCGGCGATGTGGGCCTACGAGACGGGACGCGTTCAGCGCTGATCGAAGGTGACGGGATCACTCGTCAAAGGTGAAGCCCGCCGCCGGCTCGAGACCGAAGCGAACTCCCGTGAGCTTCTCCGAGGTCTCCCACAGCCGCCGCGCGAGCACAGGGTCTGCGGCCCTGTCGGAGCGTCCGACCATTGTGGGGTGGCCCTGTAGTTCCCAGCGTCCGTCCGGACCGATATAGCTTCCGCCGGGGAGATCCTGCGTTGCGGCAAACAGCGTCGGCAGCGCCCCTTGCGCACTCGTCTGCGCGAAGAGCCGTCCCGCGAGGTTCACAGCGCTGACCAGGGGCTTGCCGCGGCCCTGGGTTCCGAGGCTGGTGGCAGAGTATCCCGGATGTGCGGCCAGGGACTGCACGCTCGAACCGGCCTGCTCCAGTCGATGCTGCAGTTCCAGGGTGAACAGCAGATTTGCCAGTTTGGACTGCCCATAGGCCTGCGGGAGGGAGTACCTGCGCCTGCGCAGGTCCAGGTCGTCAAAATGGATCTCGCCCGCTCTGTGCGCCCCGGAGGACAGCGTCACGACGCGATCGGTGATCTGCGGCAGGAGCAGATTCGTCAGGGCGAAGTGGCCCAGATGGTTGGTCCCGAACTGCATGTCGAAGCCGTCTGTGGTGAAGGTTCCACGACCCCCTGCGACCCCTGCATTGTTGACCAGGATGTCTAGCGCACCAGTCCAGGATTGCGCAAAGGACCGCACCGAGGACAGGTCTGCCAGGTCGAGCTGCCGAACCTCGGTGCGCCCGACCATCGTCTGGGCGGCTTCTCGTCCGCGATGCACGTCGCGCACTGCGAGAACGACGTGTGCCCCGGCCTGAGCGAGAGCGGTCGCGGTCGCGCGCCCCACTCCGCTGTTCGCGCCGGTGACGATGACCGTGCGGCCGTCCAGGGAGGGCAGATCAGCTGCGGTCCAAGGTTGTTGGTTCATCACCTGAGACTACTGACCGGTCTCCGCGGAGAAAACTCCTCCGGTGATCGTGCACGCCCTCGTGGGGCAGGCGCGTTCTCGTGTGCCGGATCAAAGAACCGGTCGGTCCCGATACCTCGGACTTCATCGGCCCACTCCGTGGACAGCGGTGTCTTGATTTATACCCCCCTGGGGTATATAGATGGAGGATGACCCACGACTCTGCGACTGCGCATCACGAAGCTCCCACCCGCCCCGAGCACCACGGAGGGCACGGCGGGCACGAGCACCACGGCGGGCACGGCGACCATGTCGGGCAGTTCCGTCGCCTCTTCTGGATCATGCTTGTCCTGGCCGTGCCCGTGGTGGGGTTCAATGACATGTTCGCCGAGCTTCTCGGCTACAGCCTTCCTGATGCCGTCTGGGTCTGGTGGGTCTCACCCGTGCTGGGCACGATCGTCTATCTCTGGGGCGGCCGACCCTTCCTCACCGCAGGTCTGGGTGAGGCCCGGACTCGCCAGCCTGGCATGATGCTGCTGATCGCTCTGGCGATCACCGTCGCGTTCATCGCCTCCTGGGGCGCCACCCTGCGGGTTCTGGATCATGAGCTGAACTTCTGGTGGGAGCTGGCTCTGCTGGTGGTCATCATGCTGCTGGGCCACTGGATCGAGATGCGCTCCCTGGCTCAGACCACTTCGGCCCTCGATTCGCTCGCCGCTCTGCTGCCTGATGAGGCCGAGAAGCTCGACGGCGCGGAGATCGTCGCAGTCGCGCCGGATGAGCTGAAGGTGGGCGACGTCGTGATCGTCCGCCCAGGCTCCTCGGTGCCCGCCGACGGCAGGATCACCGAAGGCTCGGCGAGCATGGACGAGTCCATGATCACCGGTGAATCGCAGCCTGTGCGGCGTGAGATCGGCGAGCAGGTCGTCGCCGGGACCATCGCCACAGACTCTGGGCTGCGCGTCGAGGTCACCGCCACCGGGGAGGACACCTCGCTGGCCGGGATCCAGAAACTGGTCAGCGACGCCCAGGGGTCCTCTTCGCGCGCTCAGCGCCTCGCCGACAAGGCCGCCGCGTGGCTGTTCTGGTTCGCCCTCGGCGCCGCGGTCATCACCGCGATCCTCTGGTCGCTGGCGGGCCTCCCCGACGCCGCCGTGATCCGCACGATCACCGTCCTGGTGATCGCCTGTCCCCATGCGCTGGGCCTGGCCATCCCGCTGGTCGTCTCCATCGCCACCGAGCGCGCCGCCCGCGGAGGGGTGCTCGTCAAAGACCGTCTCGCCCTGGAGTCCATGCGCACTGTGGACACGGTCGTGTTCGACAAGACCGGAACCCTCACCAAGGGCGAACCCACTGTCACCGCCGTCGAGCCGCACGACGGGCGCACCGAGGAGGACGTGCTGGCGCTGGCCGCGGCTGCCGAGTCTGGCAGCGAACACCCGCTCGCCCGGGCCATCCTCGGCGCGGTGCAGAATCGCCAGATCCAAGTGCCCACGGCCCACGACTTCTCCTCCTCCCCCGCGGTCGGGGTCCGGGCCGAGGTGAACGGCTCGGTCATCGAAGTCGGCGGACCGCACCTTCTCGCGCAGCACGAGGTCGATGAACTTGCGGTCGCGCGGACCTGGCGCGAAGAAGGCGCCATCATTCTCCACATCCTCGCGGAGGGTGAGGTCATCGGCGCGCTGCGACTGGCTGACGAGGTCCGGTCAGAGTCCCGGGACGCGGTGGACGCCCTTCACGCGAGAGCGATCCAGGTGGTCATGATCACCGGTGACGCCCGTGCGGTCGCAGAGACCGTGGCGGCGGAGCTCGACATCGACCGCGTCTTCGCGGGCGTGAGACCCGAGGACAAGGCCAGGAAGGTCGCGGAGCTCCAGCAGGAGGGCCGCAGAGTCGCCATGGTCGGTGACGGCGTCAACGATGCCCCCGCGCTGGCCCAGGCCGATGTCGGCATCGCGATCGGGGCCGGCACCGACGTCGCCATCGGCTCCGCGGGCGTCATCCTCGCCTCCTCTGATCCTCGCTCGGTGCTCTCCGTGATCGACCTCTCTCGGGCCACGTACCGGAAGATGAAGCAGAACCTGTGGTGGGCCGCCGGCTACAACCTGATCTCTGTGCCGCTGGCGGCAGGTATGCTCGCGCCCATCGGGTTCGTGCTCCCGATGAGCGTCGGCGCGCTGCTGATGTCGGCCTCCACGGTGGTCGTCGCGCTCAACGCACAGACGCTGAGGCGGCTGGACCTCTCCCCCGGGGGCCGCTCATGACCCGGGGGTGAGCACGGTCTTCAGCCAGCCCTCGTCTCGACGGTCGAAGCTCAGGTAGGCATCGACCGCATCGGTCAGCGGCTCCTGCTGGGTGATGAACGGGGTCGTGTCGAACAGCCCGCCGGCCACGAGATCCAGCAACGGAGGCGTCACCGATCGGTGGTCGCAGTTTCCGGCGCGAAGCGTGAGGTTCTTGTTCGTCGCCTGCCCGATCGGGAACGAGGTCAGATCCGGGGAGAACACCCCGATCATGCCGATCCGCCCGTATTTCGCCACCGACTCCACCGCCCACTGCGCGGAGAGCGAGGGCGCGTCGCCGGGCACCCAGTTCTCTCCCTGGACGTTCGTCTCAGGGGCGGTCTGGGCCACCTCGGCGTCGAACTTCTCGGCCTGCGCCGCGTACTTCTCTGCGGCTGGGCCGCTGCTGGGCCGCTGGGCATCGACGCCCACCGCCTCGATCACGGCGTCGACGCCCACTCCCATCGTGGCGTCCATGAGCGCCTCCACCGGGTCCTCGCGATTGAAGTCGATGACTTCGGCCTTCTGCTCCGCCGCCTTGACCAGACGCGTCTCGACCCCGTCGACGGCCCAGACCCGTCCCGCGCCCTGGCGGTAGGCCGAGGCGATCGCAAGCTGTCCGACGATTCCCGCCCCGTAGACAGCGACGGTGTCCCCTCGTGTGATGCCGGCCAGCTGAGCGCCGAACCAGGCAGTGGCAAAGATGTCCGAGAGCAGTATCGCTTCGTCGTCGGAGACCTTGTCCGGCAGCGGGATCAGCGTGTTGGCCGCCCAGGGGATGCGTGCATACTCGGCCTGGAGGCCGTCCACGGAGCCGGTGGGAGCCGGGCCGCCGAAGAAGCAGGTGCCTGCTTGAGGACCATTGGGGTTCGCGACGTCGCACTGTGCGGTCTGGCCCATCCGACAGTAGCGGCAGACTCCACAGGACATCGTGGAGCAGACGATCACGCGGTCACCGGGCGTCAGTCCGCGCACGGCGGCGCCCACTTCCTCGACCACCCCCACGGCCTCGTGGCCCAGAATGGTGCCCTCCCGCATGCCCGCCATGGTGCCGCGGATGAAATGGAGATCGGTTCCGCAGATCGCACTGCGCGTGATGCGCACGATCGCGTCGTTGGGGTCCTGGATCGCGGGATCGGCCACGTTGTCGAGACGGATGTCGCCTTCGCCGTGCCATACAAGTGCCTTCATGGATGAACTCCTTCGCGGGTTTTCGACAGGTCCTCCGCGCGGCCAGCAGGCCCCTGCGCAGAGGGGAGAAGCCCGTGGCTTGAGCTGCCTTCAAGCTACCCGCCGCTGCCGTCGGGGTAAAGACATGAACAGCGTCAAAACACGTGCTAAGGCCTCGGTCGACGCGGGGTTCCCTGCCGGATGTCGAACCGACCGTGGAGCAGCCAGTAGACGACCATGGCGGCGAGAATGAGTCCGGCGCAGGCTCCGTACATGAAGCGATAGCCCCCCGCCTCTGCCAGCGGGCCCAGCAGCAACGGTGACAGTCCGACGCCGCTGTCCATGAAGATGAAGAACGTGGACAGTCCGATGCTGACCCGGTGCGCCGGCACCGCCGAGGCGATGGTGGCCTGGAGCACCGGCATCAGGGATCCGTGCCCGAATCCTGCCAGCACCGCCGAGCCGAGCACGACTGCCTCATTGGGGGACCAGGACAGCAGCACCATCGCACCGAAGAACATCACCACCGTCGGATAGATCACCGCGTTGTCGCCGTATCGATCGTGGAGCCTTCCCACGAAGAGGCGGGTGATCAGCACGACGGTCGCGAAGATCACGAAATAGAGGCTGCCCACGTTGGTCATCTGCTCACCGCGCGTGAAGCTGTCCAGGAATGTGATCACAGAGGCGAAGCCCACGGAGAGCATCATCCCGACCAGCGCCACAGGGATCGCTCGACGCTCGATGACGTCCCTCGGTCGGAGCATCAGCCGCTGCCGCAGACTCTGCGCCGGGGGCCGCGCTTCGGGAAGCCGGATCCCCAGGGCGAGCAGCAGGGCCAGCACGGCGAGGATCGAGGCGGAGACGAACAGCGCCCCGAACCCGAAGGTCTGACTGATCTGGATTCCCACCAGCGGGCCCAGGGCCTGGGGCAGAGAATTCGCCACCAGGTAGTACCCGGCACCCTCGCCGCGTCGTGCAGGCGGGATCAGCGAGAAGACCCCTGCATTGAGTGCGGTCTGGCCGAAGCCGAAGGCGGCTCCCTGCAGCATCCGAACGAGGATCAACACCTCGTAGCTGTCCACCACGAGATATGCCACGGAGGCCAGCACATAGACCACCAGGGTGACCAGCACCGTGCGACGCCGGCCGAGGAAGTCCACATACTTCCCGGCAAAGATGCGGGCAAGCAGCGCACCGACCACGAAGGCGGAGGCCGCGAACCCGGCGGCGGTCTGGCCGATGGAGAACTCCGCGGCGGCATAGACGGCCATGCCGGTGACCAGCATGAAGAAGACCATCCCGAAGCACAGGTTGATCCCGATGGCCAGCAGAAAGCTGCGGCTGAAGAGGTTCGACGAGCCGTCTTCGCCCTCCCCGGCGCCCTCGGGGCCGGGTGGGGGTGTATGGCGACTCACCCGGTGATTCTGTCATGGTTCGCCGGCACAACAGATGGTGATGCCACCTTGGCATCGTCAGTCGCCGGCGCCCCCGGAGAGTTCAGTGGGCAGGTGTCGGTCCTGCTCGAGCTCCAGATAGCGCTGCATCAGGGCGGCAGGGCGCTCGCCCCCATCAGACTCGGCGGCCATGGCCTCCTTCATCCCTGACGTCTTGGGCAGCGAATACGGCACCGGAGGCAGCACCGGCGCATCGGCATCCGTGTGGACATCGATCACCACGGGGCGATCCGCCGTGAAGGCCTCCCGGTACGCCTGGGCCAGCTGTTCCGGGGAGTTCACCGTGATGCCGCGGAGGCCGTTGAGCTCTGCGTACTGCGCGTAGTCGAACTCCGGCAGAGCCTGACTGGCAGGAAACCGCGGTTCGCTCTCCTTCTCCCGCTGTTCCCAGCTGACCTCGCCGAGGTCTCCGTTGTTCAGGACGACCACCACGAAGCGGGGGTCCTCCCACTGTCGCCAGATGCGTGCCACGCTGATCAGCTCATTGACGCCGAGCATCTGCATGGCTCCGTCACCGCTGAGCACCACCACCGGCTGGTTCGAGGCGGTGTTCTTTGCAGCGATGCCGTAGGGAATGGAGCACCCCATGCTCGCCAGGGTGCTGGAGAGGTGGGCCGTGCCGTTCGGAGGGACCTGCATCTGCCGGACGTACCAGTAGACGCTGCTGCCCACGTCAATCGCCAGCAGGGCATCATCCGGCAGATGCTGACTCAGCTGGCGAGCCGCTGACTCCGGATTGACACCTGACATGGGCACCTCGGAACGGCGTGCGGCGATCTCAGCCTCCTCGGTGACGAGCCGACGCACGAGGCTGGACCAGTCCGACCCTGACCGCGGTTCCACCAGGGCGCTGAGCCTGCCCACCGTGGCCGCGGCGTCACCGACTATGCCGACATCGATCGGGTAGTGATTGCCCAGCTTCGCCGGGTCGTTGTCGATCTGGACCGTCCTGCATGACCCCGGGACGGGGTAGTACTCCGTCCAGGGGTCGTTGGAGCCGATGATGACCAGCGTGTCGCAGCTGAGCAGGACCTGTGCGCTGGCCGTGGTGCCCAGGTGACCCATGGTTCCGGCCACCAGAGGGTGATCCTCTTCGACGTGGGGCTTGCCCAACAGGCTCGTGGTCACCCCCGCGCCAAGCTTCTCCGCAAACTCGAGAACCTGCGGGCCGCAGCCACGCGCCCCCTGCCCCACGAGAAAGGCGACCTTCTCCCCGGCGCCGAGGATCTCTGCCGCGTCCTTCAGGTCTGACTCGGCAGGCATCACCGTCGGCGAACGCCACACGGGCGTGGTCTGGACATATCCATGTTCATGCGGAATCTCAGGAGCGGCGGAGGACTGGACGTCCTGAGGAACGATCACCACCGACGGACCTGAGGAACTCAAGGCCCGACGAAATGCCTTGTCGAGTGCCAGGGGGAGCTGTTCTGCGGAGGAGACCTGCAGAGTGAAGCTCGCCACATCCTGGAAGAGGGTATGCAGGTCGGCCTCCTGCTGATCCCCTGAACCGAGCGTCGTCGTCGGCTGCTGACCGATGAGCGCCACCACCGGGACACTGTCAAGCTTCGCGTCATAGAGGCCGTTGAGCAGGTGGATTGCGCCCGGGCCCTGGGTCGCCGTCACGACACCGACCTGTCCTGAGTACTTCGCGTGCCCGACGGCCATGAACGCGGCCGCCTCCTCATGCCGAGCCTGCGTGAAGTCGACTCGGTCCTTCCCCTGCTGGGAGCGTCTCATGGCCCCGACCAGCGCGTTGTTGCCGTCGCCCGGGTAGCCATAGACGCGGTCGACCCCCCATCGGAGCAGACGGGACACTATGAAATCGGCACCATTGGGCTGCTGCTCAGTCATCTGCGTCTCCTCCCGTTCCTGCGCCGCGCGGCAGCCGCCTGACACAGGGTCTGGGCTCGATATGGACCTTCTGCTGGAACGTGTTCGAGCCTACGACTGATGCTCTGCCCTCGCCACTGAAAGTTCACCGCTGATCCTGCATCTCGGCCCAGTCAGGGCACGTGGACGTTCCTGCCCGCGAAGACGCCCACCACCGCCATCACAAGCACAGCGCCGACGACGATCCAGAGCACCGGTGACCAGGTTCCGGTCAGCTCGAAGAGGCTTCCGGCCAGCAGCGGCCCGATCGCGGCAAGAAGGTATCCCACCCCCTGTGCCATGCCGGAGAGCCGACTGGCATCCCCCGCAGTGCGGGCGCGCATGCTGATCAGCGTGAGTCCGACCAGCAGGTTGCCGCCAGAGGCGAAGCCGACGATCAGCGCCCAGGCGGGCATCGCGGCGGGGAGCGCGATGATGCCGAGCACGCCGCAGAGCATGATCGCCGCCAGCGCCAGCAGCGGGAGCCTCTGGTCTCCCGCGCGCTGCATGACACCGCCGACGACCAGGCTCGCGAGGATCCCGATGGCCTGGTAGGCGCCCAGCCAGAAGCCCGCGCTCGCCTCAGAGACCCCGTGCCAGGTCTGGATGGCCGGGAACCACGTCAGCATCAGGTAGAAGACGCCCGATTGCAGCGCGAAGTACGCCGTGACCTGCCATGCCACCGCGGAGCGCCACATGGACCCTCCGGGAGGCTCGGGAGCCGCGAGCACCGGGTCTCCAGCGGAGGTGACCCCCCGGGGGCGATTCAACCTGGTGCTCCAGACCCCGGCGGAGACCAGGGCGAGCAGAGCCGAAGCGGCGAGGGTCAGCTCCCATCCGAGGGCTTCGGCCATCGGAACAGCGGTGCCCGAGGCGACGGCCGCGCAGCCGACCAGCACTGCGGTGTAGAGCCCGGTCATCGCCGGCACCCGGCCGGGGAAATCTCGCTTCACCACAGCCGGGACCAGCACGTTGCCCACGCCGACCGCCGCGCTGAGGATGACAGTCCCGGCGAAGAGGGAGAACGCGCCAAGCGGCAGAGACCGCAGAACGGTCCCCAGGGTCAGCAGCAGAAGGGAGACGAAGATGGTCCGCTCGAGTCCCCAGCGTCGGCCGGCGGCCGCGACGAACAGGGCGACGCCACCGAAGCCCAGGGCCGGGATCGCCCCCAGCAGGCCCAGAGCCGCAGGGCCGATCCCGGTGTCCTCCCCGATGCGCTCGATCAGCGGCCCCACCGCGGTGATGGCAGGCCGGAGGTTCGCCGCCACGATGAGCACCGTGACCAGCAGCAGCAGCTGAGACTGACCTCCCGCGGATCGCTGCGGGGCGCTGCTCATGCCCGACTCACTCGTCGAAGGACTTGCCGGTGTTCAGATGCGGGCGCTGACTCTTGATGATCTTCATCGGGAAGGCCGAGTCGGTGCCCTGCACTCCTGGGATCGTCAGCACCTTCTTGGTCAGGAAGCGCTCATAGGCATGCAGATCGGCCACGGCCACCCGCGCGAAGTAATCCGGGGACCCGAAGAGGCGCAGCAGCTCGAGAACCTCCCCGTAGCCGGCCATCGTGTCTTCGAACTGCTCGACGGTCTCCCGGTCTCCCCATTTGAGCTCGATGTCCAGGCCGACTTCAAAGGACTGACCCAGCGCCTCGGGATTGATGTCTGCGGTGTATCCGAGGATGATCCCGTCAGCCTCGAGTCGCTGAACCCGGCGCAGGCAGGGGCCAGCGGTGAGTCCCACCTTCTGCGCCAGCGCCGAGTTGGAGATTCTTCCGTCTCCCCGCAGCGCGGCAATGATTGCCCGATCCACCCTGTCCATACAGTGATTCTTGCACCAGAACAGGATCATCGGGGCTCTCTGCCCCAAACTTCCCACATCGTGGAAGTCCCGAACGGACACGAGGATCTGCCGCCGGGTGCATGATTCAGCACTCACATGTTTTTCACAGGAACATTGATAACGGCTAGATAACGGCCTCCCTTCCCTGTGTTGACGGGGTTTATGGTCCCTACAGCGTCCTGCACCCCTGGTTGACGCAATCAAATCGAGACCTTTTACTGGTACATGGACATCTTCCGTGATGCCGCCGTGATGACTGGGTCTCCGTTCCCAGACCCCACACGCGGCGCAGCGGGAGCACCGGAGTCGGCGTCCCACCACCGTCCATGCCGACTCGGGTGAAACTTGACCGCCACACGTGATGAAGGCGGACGGTGACACGAGGACGGCCCGGGAGGGTCACGAGTGCAGGGACTTCGGGATTGAACCTCATGCAGACCAAGCAGACTTTCAAGAAGACTCTCGGCGGCGGACTCGCGGTGGCCACTCTGGCAGGCGCAGCCGTCGTCGCTCAGGCTCCTGCAGCCAGCGCCTCCGGCCAGTGGGACCAGCTCGCGCAGTGCGAGTCCGGCGGCAACTGGTCGATCAACACCGGCAACGGCTACTACGGCGGCCTGCAGTTCTCCCAGCAGTCCTGGCAGGCAGTGGGCGGCTCCGGTCTCCCCAGCGATGCCAGCAAGTCTGAGCAGATCAGCCGCGCTCACCAGCTCTGGGAGATGCAGGGCTGGGGCGCATGGCCCTCCTGCTCCTCACAGCTCGGCCTCTCGGGCAACCCGGGCGGCGGCGGATCCCCCGCTCCTGAGCCCGAGCCGCAGCCGGAGCCCGCTCCGGTCCAGGAAGCGCCCCAGCAGCAGGCCCCTGAGCCAGCACCGGCACCTGAGCCAGCTCCGGCACCGGCCCCCGCCGAGCAGGCCCCGCAGACTCAGGTCCAGTCGGCCCCGCAGAACGCCGAGCAGCCCAGCACTGACGTGCAGGTCTCGGGCGAGACCTACACCGTCCAGTCCGGCGACTCCCTCACCAGCATCGCCGCCGCAGTGGGCGTTGACTGGAACGAGCTGTGGAGCGCCAACGCTGATCTGGTCGAAGATCCCAACCTGATCTTCGTCGGCGACCAGCTCAAGCTGCCCGTGGCCGGCTGATCCAGCACCAGCTTCACATAGCACGAGCCCTCAGGGGGCGTCAGCGGATGCTGACGCCCCCTGAGGCGTCTTGTGGACGTATGGCGAGCCAAGGCCAGGCTGCTGACCAACGGCACAGGACCTCAACGTCGGGCCAGCCCGCGCCTCGACGGAGCCCATCACCCCTGCCCGGATCACGCTCGGCTCAGGGTGCACCAGCAGCACGAAGAGCACCAGTCCGATCAGCGCCACCGGCACCGCCGACCGCCGAGACAGGCGAAGCAGCCGCACCAGGCCCATCAGGGGCGCAGAACATCCGACAGCGTGCAGGGACGTGGTTTCGTCTGGGGTTTCATTGACCGCGCTCTTCGCTGATGGAGTTCGCTCCGTCGATGGTGATGAGCTGACCGGTGATATGGGACGCACCTTCCCCGGCGAGGAAGCCAATCACGTAGGCCACCTCATCCGCGTTGCCGGAACGGCCGACGGGTGTGGCGGCTCCCATCCGGCGTTCGTGAGCAGACGCAGAGGCCGTGTCAATCCAACCCGGAGCGACAGCGTTCACCGAGATGCCGGCATCTGCTGTATCGATGGCCGTCGCTCGCGTTAGTCCGACCATGCCAGCTTTCGCTGCGTGGTAGGCGACGTCCCCGCCGTAGGCGACGACGGGCCCTGACACCGATGACACATTGACTATGCGACCGTAGCCGGCGGCTCGCATCAGGGGCGTGACGGAGTTGCTCAGAAGGGAGGTGACGAAGGACGTGAAATAGAAGAAGGAGGTTCTTTTCATGCCCACAGTGAAGGCTATGACGTCGCGTCAGGGTCAGGGTCAAATGCCTCTGCTGCAGCCCTGCCCCGGTCCCTGTCTCAGCCCTGCCTCAGCTCTCCTCGAGCGGTTCCATCTGCTCCTGAACCTCGCGCAGGACGCGACGCTGAACGGGGTGGAGTCTTTGTTCGTTCAACTCATCCATCAGCGCCGTGACCTGGTCATCGAGTGGGGGAAGGCCGGCGAGACTCTCCTGCACAGGGCGTAGAACGGTGACCATCTCGGTGATCAGAGAGTCGACCTCGGCATCGGCGGTTTGTGCGCCGAGTGCGGCGAAGCGCGCCGTCAGCGGTGCGATCATTGGAATGTTCAGCGCCGCGAACCCCACGGTGAACACCTCGTGGTCTCCATCGCCCAGGAGGTGTCCCAGCAGGATGAGCTGTTCGTGTTCGTATCGCGACATCTCGTCGGAGCCAAGCGCCTCGGGAGCCGAGCGCCAGGCCGCGAGCTCGGGTGCGAGATCCAGTGGGGAGCCGCTGGATCGCAGTTCGGCGATGCGGGCCCGGCGGGCGTTGAGCCGGTCGATCTCGGCGGTGGCCTGCAGGTCAAGCTCCTGGAGCAGGTCCTCTGTGGCGGAGGTGGTGTCCAGGATGGTGGGGAGATCTGAGAGCGGGACTCCCAGGGCGGTCAGTCGCTTGATGCGCAGGAGCTGGACCAGATGGCTGATGTCATAGCGGCGGTAGCCGGCGCTGCTGCGTGGGGGCTCGGGCAGCACTCCGACCTGGTGATAGTGGCGCACCGTGCGCACGGTGACTCCAGCGAGCGCGGCGATCTCACTGCTGAACATGATGCGGCTCCTTCAACGTGCCCGGCCAGAATCCACCCTAGTGGTCTTCAACGACCTACCGCAGATCTTAACTTCGTAGGGGATCGCCCCTCTGGCCACAGCGCCGGGGGCGTTCTTGGGGAGGACGGTGTCACCATCTTTCAGGGTGGTCGTCCTCATGGTGTGCAGCGTACGGCTGCGCTTGCGCGGTCGTTGCGTATGTCGTCAAAAGACTGCCTCTTCGATGAGCTCGTAGATGCTCGCGCGGTTGAGGTCGGCAGCGTGGAAAACTAGCCCGTCACCCCTCTCTGGGGGCTCTACTGCGGCATTCCGCACGCACGTTGCGGCGAGATCTCGCTCCGGCGCAGACATGATGACGAGACCGATCACGGTTGTGTCGGAACCGACCGCGTTGGGAGAAACCGCCGACGCGCTTCTTTGCCACTGGTCCGAGGCCGGTCAGTTCAATGACCTCGTCCACGCGGCTGTTCGGGATGCCATGGGTGGCTGCCATCGCCCGGAGGTGGTTGTAGGCAGAGCGCCTGGTGTGCACTGCCTTCGCGTCCAGGAGTGCGCCCACCTCACGCAGAGGGGCTTTGTGCTGCGCGTAGTGGCGGCCATTGACCGACACGCGACCCCCGCTTGGGCTGTCCAGGCCCATCATCATGCGCATGGTGGTCGATTTACCTGCACCGTTCGGGCCGAGAAAACCTGTCACCTTGCCGGGTTGAACTGTGAACGAGACGTCATCTACTGCCGTCTTGGTGCCGTACTTCTTTGAGAGTGATTGAGCTTCAATCATGGTGTTTTCCTTCGTTGCTTGAGTTTTGGTCGTCCAAGAGAATTCAGCCACGGAGGTAGGAGTGCACTGGTGTTCGCCCACCGGACCATCCTGGCGGGGACACCTGCCTCATGCATCCCCCTCGGGGCTGACTCGAGCGGATCAAGCCGTCACAGTGACGTCCTCGTCCGTGGACCCAAGTGAGTCCTAGTGGCGTGGTTCCCAGCGGAAGAAGCGCTTGGCCAACAGGACTCCGATCAGCACCCAGGCCAGGGTCGGAGGCAGCAGCAACAGGTTCTCCACCAGGTCGGTGCCGCCGTTCCAGGCATTGATGGTCAGCTCCGTCGCGGCACCGCCGGGCAGTGCTCGCTTGAGCATGCCCAGCTCTTCAGTGCCGGTGAACCCGATCCAGAACGCCACCGCTGATGTGCCCAGCGTGACCGGAAGCGTGGTCACTTGGGCGTGTTCCGGTGAGGTGGTGATCCCGGTGGTGGCCAGCGCCAGTCCAAGCATCATCAGCACCAGGGAGAGCCCGGAGACGATCAGCAGCGGGATCTCTGCGGGGAGTTCGGTGAGCACTGCCAGCACGGTGAGCACTGCGGTGACCTGGATGATCCCGATCAATGCCGGAGGCCCGAGGATCCCGGCCAGGGCGGCGGTGTCGCTGACCGCTGTGGAGCGCAGCCGCTTCAAGAACAGCGTCTGCCGGCGGGCAGCCAGGGTGGTCACGGCCGTGGTGTAGAGGCCCATGCTGATCAGGATCATCATGAAGACCCCGGCGAGGAATCCCATGCCCGTCGGGAGTTGACTGAAGGTCTCGCGCTGGGCGATGAACAGCAGGCTCAGGCCTACTGGGATGATGGTGGCGCTGAAGAAGACCATCCGGTTGCGAATGATCTGTTGAAGCTCGCTGCGAGCAATGGTGAGCATGGTGTGGTCCTTATGCTGTGAAGAGATCAGGTGTGGTGTGCGGGTCAGTTGCGGGTGATGGAGCGAAAGACGTCATCGAGTCGAGTGGGTCCGGCGTCGAGGTCGTGCAGCTCGGTGCTGGTCGACTCGGCCCAGGAGAGCAGCGTGTAGAGGTCTTCCTGGAGGCCGTGGGTCTCGATCAGCCGTCTGCCGCTGCCCGACAGCGCGCTCTCCAGGGGCAGGGCCGGGGCGTCATCGTTGAGGGTGAAGCTGATGTGCCCGGGCAGGGTCTGGGTCAGCTCGGTGACGGTTCCCTGCATTCTGAAGGCGCCCTCATGCATCAGACCGATGCGGTCAGCGCGCTGCTGAGCCTCCTCCAGGTAGTGGGTGGTCAGCACGATGGTCGCTCCGTCCTCGCGCAGCCGGTCCACCACGTCCCAGAGGTCATCGCGGGACGCGACGTCGAGTCCGGTGGTGGGTTCGTCGAGGAAGATCAGCTCCGGTGACCCATAGATGGCGGTGGCGAAGTCCAGTCGGCGCTTCTCACCCCCGGAGAGCGCGGAGACTCGAGTCTCGGCCTTGTTGGTGAGCCCGACGACGTCGAGCACCCGGTCAGGGTGATCCTTCCTTCCGGTCAGACCGCCGATGAGAGTCAGGGTCTCCATGGCGCTCAAGTCGGCGGAGAATCCGCTGTCCTGGAGCATGATGCCCATGCGCGGGCGGACAGCCTTGCGATCGCGTGGGTCCTCCCCCAAGATGGTCACCTTGCCGGAGGTGGAGGCGCGGTGGCCCTCGATCACCTCCAGCGTGGAGGTCTTTCCCGCGCCATTGGTGCCGAGCAGGGCGTAGAGCTCTCCTCTTTGGACATCGAAGGTGAGATCTTTGACTGCGTGGAAGTCGTCGTAGTTGACGTTGAGACGTTCGACGTTGATGACTGTGTCTGAGTTCATGCCTCTATTTCACGCCTGAACGGGCTTGCGCGGCAGTCATAGATTGTCACCAGCGGGCATGACGTTTTGTCACTTCTGCGGCGTTGAAGGATCCGGGAGGATGAAGGGACATGAAACCACGTGAGACCGTCCTGCGGGGCAAGAGCTGATGTCCTCGACCTCCACCTCTACCTCGACCTTGAACTCGAACTCGACCTCTATCGCGGCACAGCGGCGCATGCACCGGGCCACGGTGCTCACCACGGTGGTGGCCATCGCACCGGTGGCGCTGGCCATTGTGGCCATGACCTCCGAGAGCTGGCGGGAGGGCCTCGGTTTCAGTGTGGGCATATTACTGACCTTCTTGGTGCTGCTTGAATTTGAGCCTGCACGGCATCCGAGGTCCACCGGGCTCGCCGTGGTCTTCTCCTTCCTCGTCTGGATCATCTGTGCCGCACTCGCACTGAACCCGGTGGCGTTCTTCGGCGCGGCGATGCTCAGCGGAGTGCTGATCCCCCAGCTGCGACGACGGCCTCTGCTCTGGATCATGTGCCTGGGTCTGGTGATTGCGCTCATCGGCGGGCTGTACTTCCTGACCGAGCCCCTGACCTGGACCAACCTGGTGCGATACGTGCTGATCCCAGGTGGGCTCAGCGTCTTCGCGGCCGCGGTGATCCTGATGATGCACAGCTACTGGAAGATTCTGCGGGACCTCGAGGTTGCCCAGGAGGCCGAGGCCGAACTGGGCATCATGCGCGAGCGGATGCGCTTCGCCAGCGACCTCCACGACATCCAGGGGCACACCCTGCACGTGGTCAACCTCAAGATCGCACTCGCGGAAGAACTGGTCACGCGGGACCCCGAGCGGGCCATGACCGAACTGCGCGAGGTATACACCCAGGTGGAGGAGACGATCCGAGAGACGAAGAACCTCGCCTACGCCCGGCGCAGGCTCAACCTCCGCGCGGAGCTGGAGAATGCGCGGAACCTCTTGGAGGCCGCCGGAGTGGCAGTGCGCATCGCCCGACACGGCGAGGTCGCGGACGGCCTCAACGAGCTGCTCGGACAGGTCCTGCGCGAGACGACGACGAACATCCTGCGCCACGCCGACTCAAGCCATGTCACGATCACGATCTCCGAGACCGGGATCGAGATCATCAACGATGGCGCGGGGCCCGGTCCGCTGCCCTCCCTGAACGGTCTGGAGACCCTGCGTGCACGGGTGGCAAACGAGGGTGGGGCGCTCACCGTGGCGCGGTCCCAGGGAGAATTCCGTACCGCGGTCCAGTTTCCGCGAGTGAGGGCAGCACCAGAAGAGTCGAGCCGGTCATGATCAGTGTCGTACTCGTCGATGACGAAGCCCTGCTGCGCTCCGCCCTGGCGTCACTTCTGCCGCTGAAGGCCGACATCAGGGTCGTGGCCGAAGCCGCGGACGGGGCGTCCGCGGTCGACGTCGTCATGGCACAGCACCCCGACGTGCTGGTCATCGACCTCGAGATGCCCGGCACTGACGGGCTCACGGCCGTGGAGATGATCCTTCGACGGCGGCCCGAGCAGGTGGTGCTCATGCTCACCCGGCATGCCCGGCCAGGAGTGCTGCGCCGCGCGCTCAAACTCGGCGTCCGCGGATTCCTCAGCAAATCCGCCCATCCGAGCCTGATCGCTGAGGTGATCGAGACCCTGCACGCCGGCAGACGCTGGATCGATCCGGACATCTCCGCGCTGGCTGTGGTCGATGATTCCCCGCTGACCGACCGGGAGCTCGATGTACTGCGCGAGACGCTGGAAGGTTACTCCGTCGGTGAGATCGCCGGTCGCCTCTACCTGGCCGAAGGAACCGTGCGCAACTACCTCTCCAATGCCATGCACAAGACCCAGACCCGCAATCGCCGCGAGGCAGCCCGATACGCACGATCCAGAGAATGGCTCTGATGGTGGATGCTGACATCGGGCGCTGGCTGGGTCGATTGGTGGAACATCCATCGCCTTCACGGGCCCGGAGACTGCATCAGGTGACTCCATCGCGACGACTGAGGCGGGCTTCGTCACGGCACAGCCGAGGCATCCAGCCCTTCTGCGTCTGCGGTGATGACCACGGTGCCGTGGACGTCCGTGCGGTACACGGCGGCGCCAAGGTCCGCCAACGCGTCCAGGATGCTCGTGGAGGGGTGGCCATACCTGTTGTCCTCCCCCACCCCGATCAGCGCCACCCCGGGACGAGTCGCCTGGAGCAGCTCGGTACCGCCGTTTGCGGCACCGTGGTGGGCCACCTTCAGCAGATGCACCTCCTCGGGCAGACCTTCACTTCGCATCATCGCCGCCGCGGCCTCTTCCTCGAGATCCCCGGTGGTGAGCAACGTCAACGGGTCCTCGAGTGACCCCACCGCCGCAGCAGGCAGTTCGGGGTCACCGATCTCGAAGACGGCCACCAGGGAGTTGTCATTGGCCTCGGGGTGCTGAGTGTCGGCTGACCAGACTCTGAGTCGGATATCAAGACGCTGCGCAAAATGCAGGGTGTCGCCCGGCCTGGCGCGGTGCACCGTCACGCTCTCCGGAAGAGCCGCGACAGCTTCGACCTCGACGTCGAGGACCCATTCTTCGCTGGATGAATACAGCACCATTGCCGGCTCGTCCGTTGCGATCACGCCCTCCGCGCCGCCGTAGTGGTCGCGATGTTCATGCGTGAACAGCAGCGCCTCGACCGTGTTGATCTGCAGGCGCTCCAGGCAGTCTCTCGCAAGATCCGGCTCCTCCCCGGCGTCCACCACGATCCCAGCGGACTCCTGCGTGCGCACGACGAGCATGTCACCCTGGCCGACATCACAGAGCGCCACTCGCCAGCTCGCCGGCAGCCCCGTGGGGGCGAGAACGGCGGCGGGCAGCACCACTGCCAGCACCGCACCGGCAGCCGCCGCCAGCACCCCGGCCTGCCAGCGCCGAAGCCGGCCCACCAGGCCGACGACGAGCACAACGGCGGCCCCGATGTAGAAGAACGTGAGCGCGACCCCGACCCACCCTTCTGGCCACGGCGCCAAGGCCTGGGGAAGCGAGGAGGCGGCTCGGCCGATCAGGCCCAGACACGCTGCGGCGAGCCCACAGCACCAGAGGATGGCCGTCGTGGCCGAGGGCAGCAGGGTGGAGATCACCGCCGCGAAGGTGCCCGGAACGGTCACGAAGGGCACGAATGGTGCGGCCAGGACATTGGCCGGCACCGCGTAGGTGTTCACCCCCGCAGCCAGCGGCAGCAGCACCGGCGTGACAAACAGCTGCGCCGAGAACGCCAGGGCCAGCGGCGCGGCGAGCAGCGCCGGCAGCACCCGTTGAAGCCGCTGACGAAGCGGCGTCCCGATCACCACGATCCCGGCGGTGGCCGCCGCAGAAAGCTGAAAGGCCGGTTCCGTGGCGTAGTACGGGTCAAAGATCAACAGACCCACCACGCACAGGCACAACAGTGAGAACGCTGACCTGCCCCGTCCGGCGAAGAGCGAGAGCGCCGCGACGGAGCCCATCACCCCTGCCCGGATCACGCTCGGCTCAGGGTGTACCAGCAGCACGAAGAGCACCAGTCCGATCAGCGCCACCGGCACCGCCGACCACCGGGGCAGGCGAAGCAGCCGCACCAGACCCATCAGACTCCCCATCACCAGTGCGCAGTTGGCTCCGCTGACTGCAGTCAGGTGGCTGAGCCCGGCCTCGCGCATCGCCTCGCTGAGTTCCGCGTCCTGCAGGGAACGATCGCCGAGAATCAGTCCAGGCAGCAGCCCCGGGGCGTCACCGAGGGCATGGCTCGAGGCCTCGGCAGTGGCCGTGCGCAGCCCGTTGAAGACCTCCGCGACGTCGGTCCAGCGGTCGGCGGGCAGCTCCTCCAGCTGCTCGCCGTAGGGGAAGACGACCGCGGTCGCGCGCTGACCGTTCTCGGCGGGGGTGAGCTGGGCAAGCCCCTGGTATCGACGTCCTGCGGTGAAGGGGAGATCGGGCCCGGTGAGCTCTTCGATGATGACCACCGATGCGTCCAGCGCCGACGGGACCTCCCGATCAGTCCAGATCGCCTGTTCCACGACTGCCTCGCCCAGCACCTGTTCGGCTCCCCCGAACCCCCGCTCTGACAAGAGCTGTGGCTGGCCGGTGACCCGCAGGGTCACTGTCACAGGCGCCTCTGACTCCACGGCCTGGTGCCAGCCCCGGGCGCTGAGTTCACGCGCGTCTGCTCCGACCGTGAGCGCCACCAGGCCCGCGACCACACAGCAGAGCAGCACATGCAGCGGCGTCGGGTCCGTGAACAGCCTGTTCAACAGCCAAGCGGTCAGCGTCAGCAGAACTCCTGCCACGACCAGGGTCCACCCCAGCTGAAGGGCCTGCGCCCAGGGGAGGTGGACAGCCGCCAGGGCCGACGCCCAGGCTGCCAGCGCCGCGGGGAGCAGGCGAAGATCCAGCGGTCTGGAAGTCATCACCAGGTCACCAGGTCCTCCACGTCGGTGAGGATGACCGGTCCGATCCCGCTGACGGCGGCCAGCTCCTCCAGGGATCCGAACGGGCCGCTGGTCTCCCGATGGGTGATGATCCGCTCGGAGAGGGCGGGGCCGATGCCCGGGAGCTGCTGCAGAGTCTGCGCGTCCGCGGTGTTGAGGTTGATGAGCTCCGCTGGTCCCTGATCCTCGGGATGCTCGGAGCCGGACGTCTGTCCGCCTCCGGACAGGTGATCCCCCGGCTGGCCGGGCGGTCCTGTCCCCTCGCTGATCTCCTCCGGCGTGGGCACCCAGATCAGCGTTCCGTCCTGGACCAATGCGGCCAGGTTCAACCCCGCAGGGTCAGCCGCCCTGGTCATGCCTCCGGCGGCCTCGATGGCTTCATGCACGCGGGAACCGGCAGGCAGCTCCACCACCCCGGGCTTCGCCACGGCACCGCCGACATGGACCACCGCCGAGCTGGCGACCTCCTCGCCCGGGCCGGCAGACCCGGCCTCCGTGCTTCTGCGCCCCGGCCCAGGCGTCTCCTCACCTCCGGCAGAGGCGGGCCGGTCCCCTGCCGAGTCGTCCCCCGACTGCCCCCGCGCCTGGGCCGGGAGGTCAGCCGAGGAGTCTGCGTCCGGCTCCCCGTTCACCAGCTCAGGCGGGTCCGGCACCGGTGCGGCGGCGGGCACGGTGCTGCTGAGCCAGGAGACCGCGAGCCAGGCCAGGAGCGCGACCACGATCACACTGACCCCGGCGAGCTTGAGCCGGATTCGGGCAGGTGCGCTGTGCGCGGCCTCTCGCTGCGCGCGAAGCCGCTCCCGCCGCGTCTGCTCCTCCTCGGGCCAGGCTTCCATACAGCCAGGCTAGGAGCACTCAGGACAGTCCGGGGCAGGCCGGCATGGAGCTGTGCGCGGCCGGGCCCGGCGTCGTCGTCATAGGCGCGCTGGGGAAAACTCTCCGGACGCCGAGGCCGAGGTTCGGCGGCGGTTCAGTGCAGCATGCGTTCGCGCCACCAACAGGCTCAGGACGCGCGGGCGGGGCTGAGCGACACAGCCACGGCCCCGAGGCCGAGGTGGGCGCCCAGGGCGGGGGGAAGGTCGACCACGGGAACCGGCGCGGCGGAGAGCGGCTCCAGCGCCACGGCCAGCTCCAGCGCCTGGAGGTCGTTGCCGAAGCCGTGCACTGCCAGGCGGGGGGATTCCATGGCGTGGGCCTGCTCCGCGACGCGAGCCTGGAGCCGTTCCAGTGCTCTGGCCATGGTGCGGGGGCGTTCCACCGGGTGGATCTCGCCGTCCACGAGCTGAAGCAGCGGCTTGACCCAGAGCAGACCGCCGATCAGGCTCGCCATCGCATTGATCCGCCCGCCGCGGCGAAGCTGGTCCAGCTGGGGCAGGACGAAGAGCGATTCGGAGGCTCGAGCGGTGTCAGCGGCGACCTCGGCCACGGCCTGCAGCGTCCCGCCGAGCTGGGCGGCCATCGCGGCGTCGATGACGCTGTGACCCAGTGCCAGGCCGGCCTGAGCGGAGTCCACCACGGTCACCGGGAAGTCCAGCTGTCCAGCCGCCAGCCGGGCAGCCTCAACTGTTCCGGACAGCTTGGCGGAGAGATGGATCGACACCACTCCCGCGTAGCCCTGGTCCTGGAGCTGCTGATAGGACTCGAGCAGCCGTCCCGGAGAGGGACGCGAGGTCCGCACGGCGGTGCCCTGCGCCAGCGCCAGCGGCAGGTCCCGGTCCAGCTCGGCGCTGGTCTCCGGGTAGATCTGCTCGCCGATCATCACCGGGATCGGGATCGAGACGATGTTGGCTCCGACCTGTCCCAGCAGGACCTCCTGCGTGCGCCTGTCCACAGGCAGCGAGCAGGAGGAGTCCGTGACGATCGCGATCCGCCCCTTCTTCCGGCGCAGATTGGGCTTGCGCCCGGGGACTGCGGCACGCCGTCGCAGCAGCTCGGCCTCGACGGCGCTGCGCCATCGGACCAGGCTCTGCTGGCAGCGTTCCCCGGGCCGATCGACCATCAGGACATCAGCCCGTCACGACGTTGACCAGCTTCGGCGCGCGCACGATGACCTTGCGCACTCCCCCACCCTCGGTGATGTACCTCTGGATCTTCGGCAGGGCCAGCGCCCTGGTGTGCAGCTCAGCCTCCGTGATGTCCGCCGGGACCTCGATCTTCTCGCGCAGCTTGCCCTTGACCTGGATCACCGCGGTGACGGTGTCCTGGACCAGCAGGGCCTCCTCCACGGCGGGCCAGGAGGAGTTCGCCACAGAGGGCTCGTGGCCGAGCATCGACCACATGTCCTCCGCGGTGTAGGGGGCCACCAGGGAGAGGATCTGCGCGGTGGTCTCGGCCGCCTCACGGACGGCTGGATCGGCGGCGCCGGCCCCGGAGTCGATCTCCTTGCGCGCAACGTTGACCAGCTCCATCACGCGAGCGATCACCACGTTGAACTTCTTGTCCTCCACCAGGTGTGCCGCGTCCTGGATGGTGCGGTGGGTGACCGCGCGCAGTCCGGTCGCCCCGGCCGCCGGGGCGGCGCCCCGTGCCGAGGTCACGTCCTGCGCCAGCCGCCAGGCGCGCGCCAGGAATTTGGCCGAACCTGCCGGCGAGACGTCGGCCCAGTCCACATCGTCCTCGGGAGGGCCGGCGAAGACCATCGTGAGGCGCACGGCGTCCACCCCGTAGGAGTCGAGCTGCTCGCCGAGGTTCACCCCGTTGCCCAGGGACTTGGACATGGCCTTGCCTCCATTGAGCACCTGACCCTGGTTGAGCAGGGCCTTGAACGGCTCGGTGAAGTTCACCAGTCCCAGGTCGAAGAGCACCTTGGTGAAGAACCGCGAGTAGAGCAGGTGCAGGATGGCGTGCTCCACGCCGCCCACATACTGGTCGACCGGCAGCCACTTGTTGATCTCTTCGCTGGGGAAGATCTGCTCGGCGTTGTTCGGGTCGATATAGCGCAGGTAATACCAGGAAGAGTCCACGAAGGTGTCCATGGTGTCCGTGTCCCGGGTGGCCGCGCCGCCGCAGCGGGGGCAGTCCACATTGACCCAGTCGGAGGCACCGGCCAGCGGGGACTTGCCCTTGGGAGCCAGCTGTTCACCGCGCATCCCCGTGGGCAGCTTCACCGGCAGCTGGTCCTCGGGCACCGGAACCTCGCCGCAGACCCCGCAGTGGATGATCGGGATCGGCGCACCCCAGAAGCGCTGACGGGAGAGCAGCCAGTCGCGCAGCCGATAGTTGATCTTGGCTTCACCGACGCTCCGCTCGGCCAGCACATCGATGGCGCGGGCGATCGCGGCGTCCTTGCCCAGCCCTTCCCAGGCCGGGGAGTTGATCGCCGTTCCCTCCCCCGCCGTGGCGGTGCCGGTCGCGACCGGGTCCTCCTCGCCGGTGTCCACCACCACGCGCACCTCCAGGCCCATGGTCTGGGCGAACTCCAGGTCACGCTGGTCATGCGCGGGCACGCCCATGACGGCGCCGGTGCCGTAGTCGGCAAGCACATAGTCCGAGGCCCACAGCGGCAGCTCGGCACCGGTGATCGGGTGCACCGCGTGGCGGCCCAGGAACACACCGGTGCGCTCCCGCTCCGCAGACTGGCGCTCGATGTCCGAAACGCTGCCCAGAGCCTGCCGGTAGGACTCGAGCTCGGCACGCCGATCCTCCGTGACCAGCTCCATCGCCAGGTCGGCGTCGGCGGCGACCACCATGAAGGTGACCCCGTAGAGCGTGTCGGGACGCGTGGTGAATACCTCCACCGGAGGGTGGTCCGCACCGCCCTCGGCTGGCGTGATCTCATAGCGCACCGAGGCGCCGGTGGAGCGCCCGATCCAGTTGCGCTGCATGGAGAGCACACGATCCGGCCAGTGGCCCTTCAGCTGCTCCATGTCCTCGAGCAGCCGGTCGGCGTAGTCGGTGATCTTGAAGTACCACTGGTTCAGCGACTTCTTGATCACCGCGGTGCCACAGCGTTCGCAGGCGCCGTCGACGACCTGCTCATTGGCGAGCACGGTCTGGTCCTTGGGGCACCAGTTGACCGGGGAGTCCTTCTTATACGCCAGACCCTTGCTGTAGAACTGCAGGAACAGCCACTGGGTCCAGCGGTAGTAGGACTCGTCGGAGGTGTGCAGCCGACGGCTCCAGTCGGTGCTGATCCCGTAGCGCTTGAAGGAGGCGGCCTGGGTCTCGATGTTCGCGTAGGTCCAGTCTGCCGGGTGCGCATCGTTCTTGATCGCGGCGTTCTCGGCCGGCAGCCCGAAGGAGTCCCAGCCGATGGGGTGCAGCACGTTGTAGCCGCGCAGCCTCGCATAGCGGGCGGGGATGTCACCGATGGCGAAGGCCTCCGCATGGCCCATGTGCAGGTCCCCGGAGGGGTAGGGGAACATGTCCAGCACGTACTTCTTCTCGCGTGAATCGTCCGGATCCACCACGAAGGTGCCCTGCTCCTCCCACAGGGGCAGCCAGCGGGCCTCCATCTCCTGGAAGGAGTACTGCTTCTTCTCCCCGTCCTGGGTCACTGCGGATTCTGCGGCGGGCTGAGTCGCAGTGGTATCGGCTGCAGCAGTTTCGCTCGCGTTGCTCACCTGTGGGGCACCTCGTGGTCGATGGGTCGAGTCTTGAACCCCGCCAGTCTAATGGAGTTCCCAGGTAGGCTGACGCAGTGATCCGCGCGTGGACCGAGCATCCGGCTCGAACAGGAACCAGACAGCAGGTCCCGCTGGACTTCGTCTCCCCCGGCGACGACGGCGCGACCCGGCTGAGCACGTCGGTGGCGCTCTGGCACTACGCTCCAGAATCCACCCCGGCTCCGGCAGATCCCGCCCGATCGCCGAGCCGGTCTCCGCGGCTGCTGTTCATCCATGGCTTCCGCGGCGACCACCATGGCATGGCGCTGATCGTCGACGCGCTGCCGGACTATGAGATCTTCGTGCCCGATCTGCCCGGGTTCGGTGCCACCGCGCCGCTGCGGCGGAACTCCGGCGGGCGGGCGGAGCACACCCTGCAGGTCTATGCCGCCAGCGTGGAGGCGCTCGCACAGCAACTGGGGCTCGGCGATGACGATGTGCTGGTGGGTCACTCCTTCGGATCGATCATCGTCGCCGCCCACGCCGCCGCAGGCCCAGTCACGGGCCCAGTCACGGGCCCAGTCACAGGCGCAGGCACAGCGTCGCGGCGCTGGCGTGGACTGGCACTCTTCGCTCCCATCAGCAACGACATCTTCACCGGTCGACTCCTTCCCGGAGCGGCCGGTGTGGACGCCTACTATCGCCTGACTCGCCGGCTGCCAGAACGCTGGGCCGAGGCCGTGCTGCGCGCGCCGATCGCTCAGGCGGTCACGAATCGTTCCATGATCGTGGCGCGTGAGCCGGAGGTCATCGACTACATCCGCGACCAGCACCGCCAGCATTTCAGCGGCTACGCCGACCCGCAGACGCTCCTTCAGGCCTATTGGGCCTCGAGTCGACATACCGTCACGGAGTTTGCTCCGGCGCTTCAGCTGCCGGTGCTGCTGGTTCCCGGCGCACAGGACCAGCTGAGCACTCCCGCCGGGCAGCGCGCGCTGCGAGATCTGCTGCCACAGGGTCACGCTGAGGTGCTGCGTGACACCGGGCACCTGCTGCACTACGAGAAGCCGGCCCCGGCGGCTCGCGCCCTGCGTCGGTTCCTCCTCAGCCTGGACTAGAACTGCAGGCTGAGCACGTCATCCATGGCGATCCGCAGTCCCCGACCACCGCGCGCTGCTCCTGGTGGGGCGGCGCTGTGCGTGCGGCGGATGCGGCGGATCTCGGTGACCACCGCCCTGGCCTCGGCATAGCCGAAGAACAGCAGATAGCGGTGGCGTCCGTCCTCCAGGGCCGAGGGTCCGATCCAGCTCCTGCCTTCAGGCAGCTGCACCTGGGCGAGGAACGCCTCGACCTCGGCAGGGTCTCCGGTGAGGCTGAGCATCCGTTGAGCCGGGGGAAGTCCCAGCTCCAGGCGGTTGTATAGCTCCCGTCGGGCGTAGGAGACCGGGTCCCAGCGCACCATCGCGGAGGTGAGCTCCTCGGCCTCGGCGGTGATCACCACAGTGCCCTGGTCCTCTCGGTGCGAGCGCACCAGGGTGGCGGCTCGAAACCAGCGGGAGAGCACCTGACGCGGAACGTCGAGTCCCTCCCGACTGAGCTGGGTGTCCCCGTCCAGCAGCAGCGCAGCCGCGTAGCCGGTCCGTGCCACCGGCTCCACCCCGGGAGTGGACACCACCAGGGCGGGGTCCTCTCCCACCTGAGCGATCGCGTGGTCCGAGGTGGAGGAGATCACCGGAGTGTTGGGGAAGGCACGACCGAGCTCCTGCGCGGTGCGGTCCGCGCCGCGAGTTCCGGCCCGGAAGGTGGTGGAGCCGCATTCCGCGCATCGGTGGTTCCGGTAGTGCAGCCCGCACCAGCGGCATTTCAGGGTCCGCGACTGGCCGTGATGGGCAGGCAGGCTCAGCGGACCGTGGCACTGCGGGCACTGCTGGCGGGTGCGGCAGCGTTCACACTGCACCGCCGGGATGAATCCGCTGCGGGCGACCTGCACCAGGACCGGTCCATGCTGCAGGCCGTCCCGGGCGGCCTGATAAGCCGCCGCTGGCAGTCGGGCCTGCCGGAAGGCCGGTTCCCGCTCCTGCTGATAGGAGTCCGCGGTGGCGATCATCCGCGGTGCTGCCGCCCGCCGCTGATCGCGTGCAGGGGCTGTCTCGGTGAGCCATCCACGTTCGACCAGACGCTGCACCTCGAGGCTGCGCGAGGTGGAGAGCATGACCAGCTCCGCCCCGGTCTGCACCGTGCGCAGCAGGGCCACCTCCCGGACGTGGTGATAGGGGGCCCGCGGCTCGGCGTGGGTCGATTCGAAGTCCTCGAAGATCACCAGCAGGCGCAGCCTGGCCACGGGAGCGAAGATCGCGGAACGGGTGCCCACAGCCACGCGTGCCTGGCCGAAGCGCAGCTGGAGAAAAGCGCGGTAGCGCGCGGAAGGTCCCATCTCGGCAGTGAGCTGGACAGCCACGCCGCTGCCGAGCTGCGCGGTGAGCACCTCCATGAGAGAGTCCACGTCGCGCTGATCGGGCACCACGATGACGGCATCACCCTGCCCGCGCAGGCACTCCTGGACCCGTTCCAGCACCTGCCCGGTCCAGGACAGCTCCCCAAAGGACTTCAGCGCCAGCGCGGCGACGCGCGGGCGAGCGTCCCCGGCCTCGAGCACGGGGCTGGGCGCGCGCAGCCCTGCGTAGTCCTTCTCCACCCGCGCCGCGCGGGGCGGAATCGCGGCGCGGAGCACGTCAGCAGTGACTCCGGCCCCGCGCTCCGCGACCTGTTGAGCCAGCTCCAGGATGTCCTCGGCGAGCACGGGCAGCGCGGTGACCAGCTTGGTGATCAGGGAGAGCCGGGAGGTGGTGGCCGGCTCCTGTTTGCGGCGCAGCACATAGCCGGTCATCTCCCGCCCGGAGAATCTCAGCTTCACCCGGCAGCCGGGGACGACCTTCTCCGCCAGGTCGATGGGAACCACATAGTCAAAGGGCCGGTCCAGATGCGGAACGGCGGATTCGAGCAGAACCTCTGCCACGGGGAGATCAGCGGCGGCGCCGGCGGGCAGCGCGGGCGCCGGGGCTGGGGCGAGGGAATCCAGCAGGGCAGGCTGGTTCGACCTCGTCTCCGCTCCGGGAGCAGGCTCCTGCGCCACGCCGAATCACCTCCTTGCAGAGCTCCTGCAGTGATTTCCACTGCCCTGAGATCGTATCTCGCACCAGGGACACGCTCAGTGCCCGAGAACCCGAGCCTCAGGTGCGTAGAGTTGAACGAATGAGTGAGAAGTCCCTCCGCCCCCCGTGGGGATCGTTTCTGCGAAACACCCTGCTCATCGTCGTGCTGCTGGGGATGCTCTACGCCGCGTTCAACCTGCGGCTGCCCTCGGTGGAGGAGCTGCAGAGCCGGATCGAAGCCTATGGGTGGGCCGGCTGGCTCGCGTTCGTGCTGCTCTACGCAGTGGTGGCGATGACGCCGATCCCGGTGACGATCATGGCGGTGAGCGGCGGGGTCATCTTCGGGGTGCTCGAGGGGAGTCTGCTCTCGGTCATCGGAGTGCTGGTCGGCTGCTGGGCTGCCTATCACCTCGCCCGCGCCCTGGGGACCGAGGCGGTTCGCCGTCTGCTCGGCTCACACGCGGAGACCGTGGAGACGCACCTGGAGGACACCGGGTTCCAGGCAGTCTGCGCCCTGCGCCTGATGCCCGGGGTGCCCTACTGGCCGGTGAACTACGGCAGCGGCGCCTTCGGCGTCAGTCAGCGGGACTTCGTCGTGGCCAGTGTGATCTCCACGGTGCCGGGGCAGGTCTCCCTCGTCGCACTCGGCGCCTTCATCGCAGAACCCTCGGTGACGTATGGCCTTGTGGTCGGTGTCGCGTGGACAGTGGTGATCGCGATGACCGTCTGGGCGTACCGCAGCTGGCGCGGCACCTCCCGCCGCCCGTTCCCCGGGGCCTGACTCAGCGCACGGCGACACCATCTGCCTGCAGGTCGATCGGCTTGTCCCGACGGCGCAGGCGCCTCCCGCCCAGGAGGGAGAGACCGTTGCTCAGCACGACCAGAACGATCCCCGCCCAGCCGCGCGAGTCGATCTCCCCCCGCAGAAAGACCCCGCCCAGCACAGCTTGAGTTCTATGGGTCGTTGCAACGCCAGAAAATTTGGGAGTTGAAATGTTCGAGATTCGGGATGCCCGCACGCCGCAAGGGCGCAGGGCACCGTGGGCGGAGCGGAAACACTATTCTGAACTCATAGATCAGGGGTTCAGCAGTTCGGCAGCGTGCCGAATTGTCGGCGTGAATGAAAAGACTGGCCGTGAGTGGAGAAACGGGCAGTCTTCCCGTTCCCGCACGGCACATTTGCCCCTCAATCACCCGAGGATGGCACCAGTGCGGTCGGCGAGTCACTCAAAGCGTTATCTGTCGGAGGATGAGCGCATTGCTATTGCCGACGCATTGAAATCAGGGGTGGCAGTGCGCGCGATCGCGCGAAGTCTGGGCCGGTCTCCCTCTACTATCAGCCGAGAAATTCGCCGGAACCGGCACGTTCGGACCGGCTACCGTCGTCAAGCTCGTCCACCTACCGACTGGCCACGACTCGATCTCAGTCCGAGAGGCGCTGATCGCGGCGATGGGTGAAGTTCCTGCTCATCTCCGCCTAGCACTGACCCGGGATCAGGGATCGGAACTCGCTCGGCATCACGAGGTCGCTGCTGCGACAGGCCTATCCATCTACTTCTGCAACCCGGGCAGCCCGTGGCAACGCGGTAGCAGTGAAAACACGAAATGGGCTGTTACGCCAGTACTTTCCCAAAGGAAGCAGTCTTGCGCTCCCTATCGAGAAGCTGGCCTTAGGGAGTTCCTCGGGTTAGTAGGCCCGAGATGAGTAGTTGCACCAGGGTGGTGGCGTCATATCTGGTGTCGCTTGCTGCTCCGATGCAGAGGTTGCCGATGCCTTTGAGGACGTTGTACGCGTCGATCGGCGGAGCAGTGTCAACGGACTGCAGCGCTGCCTCGAGGAGTGAGTCGCAGACAGGGACGAGACGTCCGACAAAGTAAGTGTGTAGAGCGTCGGACCCGGCACTGTCTCCTTGTAGGGCGCTAGCGAGTCCGTGCTTGGTGACGAGGAACTCCACGAACAAGGCTACCCATGCACGTAGGGCTGCCTCGGGCGTCGCGCTCTCGGCGAGTAATCGTGGGCCTGCCTCTGCACAGGCCTCGACTTGGTGTCGATACACCGCGACCACAAGGTCCGGTCGTGTCGGGAAGTGGCGGTAGATGGTCCCCACTCCGACGCCTGCCTTCGCAGCGATCTCCCGGACCGGAGCTTCGACTCCGGACGTTACGAACACTGCTGCTGCTGCGTCGAGAAGTCCCTGCTGATCTCGGCGCGGACGACCTACCTGCTGGGTCCCGGCAACGCGTGACTGCTCACTTTGAGTATCAGCCATGTGCCCCTCACTAGATGGTTTGATCGTACTTGCATTTCGGATCAGCGTTCCGTATTGTTACGGAACACTGCTCCGATAACCAGTATTGCAGAGCGCAGCCTCAGGAAGGAACATCTCATGGCTTCATCACTCCTCCACTCATTGGGCAGCATCATCGGTGCCGGCACTCCGGTCGTCTCCGTCGCTCCCATTCAGCTGATCGCCCCAGATCGACCGGTCCCGCTGGCGGTGCGAGTATCTGCCCCGGCAACCGGCACGAACCTCCCCGTCGTCGTGTTCTCCCATGGCAACGGCTGGAACCTCGACGGATACGCGCCGCTCACCACGTTCTGGGCATCGCGCGGGTTCGTCGTGATTCAGCCCACGCATCTGGACTCCCGCCGGAATGGTTTCGGGTTCGATCACCCGGTGTTCCCGACGATTTGGACCGAACGGATCGCAGATCTCACCCGCATCCTCGACCAGCTCGACACCATCGAGGCTGCCGTACCAGGTCTGGCCGGCCGCGTGGATCGAAGCCGCGTCGCCGCTGCCGGCCACTCCTGGGGCGGACAGACCGCGCAGTCGCTCCTCGGAGCACGGATCCTCGACGAAGCGGGCCACGTCGGCGAGGACATGTCCGACAGTCGCGTCACCGCGGGCATCCTCTTCGCCGCGACGGGCGTCGGTGGCGATGACCTGCACCCGTTCGCGAAGGCCAACTTCCCGTTCATGCGCCCCTCCTTCCATGAACTCACCACTCCGACGCTCGTCGTCGCGGGCGACCACGACCAGTCCAAGATGTCCAGCCGCGGACCCGACTGGTTCACCGACGCCTACACGTACAGCCCCGGTGCAACCGACCTCCTCACCTTCTACGGTGCCGAGCACTCGCTTGGCGGGATCGTCGGATACGAAGTCGCCGAGACCACCGACGAGAACCCCGAGCGGGTCGCCGTCATTCAGCGAATGAGCACCGCCTACCTCCAAACCGGCCTGCACGTCAATGAGAACAGCTGGGTCGCTGCCCGCGCCGCATTCAAAGACGCTACCGAACCCATGGGTCACCTCGACAGCAAGTAAGACATCACAGCAAGATCTCTCGCCCCTCACCTATTGAGACGGCGAAAGGTCTTGCTGCGGTACCCCACGACAAAGCGAAGACCAGAAGCTCCCGCCGTACACGGCAGGAGTTTCTGACCTAATCTCGCTTCAGGGAACCCCTCTTGCGACGACTCGTGGAATTCACACAGCGGCGAACAGGGGATTCAGCGACATCCCGAGTCCGAACATCAGCGGCGTGACATGTCTGAGCACGATCAGATCCAGGGCATATCGCACAGCCGTGGCCAGAAGGCCCGCCACAGCGGCGTAGACATAGGCTTCGGGCGGGAGCGCCACCTCCCAGAGGATCACCACCGAGATCGGGACCATGACCGCCGAGGAGATCAGCGTCGCCACTGCCGTGCCCTGAACGCCCGGCACCTTCCTCCCCACGAGACGGTCGGTGAGGATATATCCAGCCCAGCAGCATGCCGCCGCGGCCGCGAGCCCGAGCCCCAGCAGATCGCTCGTCGGTCCTGGACGCGTGAGCAGAACCACTCCCCCAGCGCCAGCACAGCACAGATGAGATCGCGGCCTCGCCGCGACACCAGCAGCGCCACGGCGCGCCACTGTGTGCCGGTGAAGCTCCAGAACCGCGGCCGGGAGACGGCGCAGAGCACGATGCTCGCGACCACCTGGCGGGCCGCGACGTGCCCTGCAGCGCACCTGGGCGCAGCAGCAGCCCGAGCTCCAGCTGGATCTGATCCGCAGGGCCGGTCCCACGGCTGGCTTGGCGGAGGGCCTGGTCGATGCGGCGATCGTTCGACGGGCAGCTCCCACAGGGCGCTTCGACTCAGCTCTGGTGGGGATCGAGCGCCGAGTGACCGCCTTTCCGGCCGAGGACAGGTGGGCGGGGCGTCGCAAGATCCGCTCAGACGCCCCGGCCGTGGAGGTCAGACTGGTCTGGCACCGCGGCGAACATACTCCTGCCATCGCCAAGCTGCGCCGAATGCTGACCGAACTCTATGCAGCCTGAGAAGCTGCTGCGGCCCGATGTCCCGCAGGTGAGCTCCGGACTCAGGCGGTGAAGAAGGACTTCAGCGCGTCGACCCGGTCGAGCCGCTCCCAGGGGAAGTTGTCTCCCTCCCGGCCGAAGTGGCCGTTCTTGGAGGTCTCCCGGTAGATCGGGCGCAGCAGGTCGAGATCTTCGATGATCCCCAGCGGGCGCAGGTCGAAGACGGCGTCGATGGCGGCCGAGATCTTTACCGGGTCGACCTTCTCGGTGCCGAAGGTCTCCACATAGATTCCCACCGGATGCGCGCGGCCGATCGCATAGGCGATCTGGATCTCGGCGCGATCGGCGAGACCCGCGGCGACCACGTTCTTGGCCACCCAGCGCATGGCATACGCTGCGGAGCGGTCCACCTTCGAGGGATCCTTGCCGGAGAAGGCGCCTCCGCCGTGGCGGGAGAAGCCCCCGTAGGTGTCCACGATGATTTTGCGTCCGGTCAGGCCAGCATCTCCCACGGGACCGCCGACCACGAAGGGCCCGGAGGGATTGATGATCTCCGAGAGGGCTCCCAGGTCCAGATCCGTGCGCTGAAGCACCGGGGCGATCACCTGTTCACTGATGTCGCCGCGCAGCTGCTCCTGCGAGACATCGGCTGTGTGCTGGGTGGAGACGACCACGGTGTCCAGGCTGACCGGTCGGTCGCCGTCGTAGCCGATGGTGACCTGGGTCTTGCCGTCCGGACGCAGATAGGCGAGCTGACCGTCCTGTCGTACCCTGGTCAGCTGGGCGGAGAGCTGGTGCGCCAGCGAGATCGCGCTGGGCATGTAGCTCGGGGTCTCGTTGGTCGCGTAGCCGAACATGATGCCCTGATCGCCGGCGCCCTGGGCGTCCCGGCGGTCATCTGCTCCCCCGCGGGCCTCCATGGAGTTGAAGACCCCGGCGAAGATCTCGGGAGACTGCTGGCCGATGGAGATGGACACACCGCAGCGGGCCCCGTCGAATCCGTTGGCCGCAGAGTCGTAGCCGATGTCCAGCAGCGTGCTGCGCACGATCTGCGGGATCTCCACATAGCCGGAGGTGGTGACCTCGCCGGCCACATGCACCAGTCCGGTGGTGGTCAGCGTCTCCACAGCCACTCGGGAGTTTGCATCCTCGGCGAGAAGCGCATCGAGGATCGCATCGGAGATCTGGTCACAGATCTTGTCCGGATGGCCGATCGTCACCGATTCGGAGCTGAACAGACGCAGAGAGGATGCCGCTGCTGGGGCGTTGGAGTTCGTCACTGGGCAATCCTACGCGAGCCGCATCGGCGCTCGAGCAGGTGCTTCACACGACGTAAGCAGCGGCCGCGGCGAGGATCGCCTCGGCGGCCTGGCGCTTGGTGCCACGCATGCTCACAGGCTCCCCGCGGTTCGCGTCCTGCGCCTGATCGCTCAGCTCCGGTGAGCTCAAGATGTGGATCTCGGTCTCATCGCGTCCGAAGACCAGGTTCTCCCCCACCTGGTTGAGCACAAGCAGGTCGCAGCCCTTGCGGAGCAGCTTGGCCCGGGCGAGTTCCAGCGGCTCGGCATCGGCGCTGCCGGTCTCTGCGGCGAAGCCCACGATGACCGTCGGCCCGGTTCCCTGCTGCGCGCGGCGCTGGACCGTCTCGGCGAGGATGTCGGGATTGCGTTCCAGCGTGATGACTGGGTTCGTGCCGTCCTCGGTCTTCTTGATCTTCTGTGCGGCGTAGTCCGCGGGGCGGAAGTCCGCCACGGCTGCGGCCATCAGCAGGAGATCGGCACCGTCGGTCGCGCGCTCCACGGCCGCTCGCAGCTGGGCTGCCGTCTCGATGTGTTCGGCGGTGATGTTCGGAAGGTCTGGGGCTGTCACATCCATGATGCCGGCGATCAGGTGCACCTGGGCGCCTGCGGCGGCGGCGGCTTCGGCCAGGGCGAGACCCTGCTTGCCCGATGAACGATTGCCGAGATAGCGCACCGGATCCAGCGGTTCGCGGGTGCCCCCGGCGGTGACCACGACTCTGCGGCCCAGCAGGGGCGGCTGCGCCTCGGAGTCGGGCGCGTCGAAGGTGCCGGCGAGCGGCGCACTGGCCCCGCCTGGGCCCTGTGCGACGGCGAGCAGCTCGTTGACCCGGACATGGATCTCTTCAGGCTCCGGGAGCCGTCCCGGGCCGGTGTCCTTGCCGGTGAGGCGACCCACGGCGGGCTCCATGACTTCGAGGCCGCGGGAGCGCAGCGTGGCCACGTTCTCGGCGGTGGCCGCACTGGTCCACATCTCGGTGTGCATGGCAGGGACCAGCAGGATGGGCGCTTCGGTGGCCAGCAGCGTGGTGGTCAGCAGGTCATCGGCCATGCCTGCACGCACGCGGGCGAGCAGATCGGCGGTGGCCGGCGCGACGACGATCAGGTCCGCCTCCTGGCCGAGGCGCACGTGGCGGACTTCATCGATCCCGGAGAACACCGAGGTGGTCACGGGCCTGCCGCTGATCGCTTCCCAGGTCGCGCGACCCACGAACTGCTCGGAGGCCGGGGTGGGGATGACGTCGACCTGGTGGCCGTCCTCGCGCATGAGCCGCAGCAGGTGCACGGCCTTATAGGCGGCGATGCCGGCACTGACTCCCAGAACGATGCGCATCAAATCAGGTTACCTCTGCGCCGGCTGGGCCGGCGCTGTGACAGGCGGGACTGCGCCCAGGCGGTTGAGACGGTGCTCAGGAGGCCGGGTTCACCGCGGGGTGGTTGACCAGGAGGTCCTCATTGATCTCGCGCAGCGAGATCGACATCGACTTCTCATTGAGCTTGGTGTCCACCAGCGGGCCGACGTACTCGAAGAGGCCCTCGTGCAGCTGGGCGTAGTAGGCGTTGATCTGGCGGGCACGCTTGGAGGCGAACAGCACCAGGGCGTACTTGGAATCGCTCTTCTCCAGGAGGGAGTCGATCGACGGGTAGATGATGCCTTCGAGCTGCTCAGTCACTTCGGGAGTCGTCCTTCAGATTGGGGTGATGCATGGGTGAAGCCCATGCGGGCTACAAGTTCGGCTGCGGCACGGTCGAGCTCGTCGTTGATGATCGAGACATCGAACTCCTGCTCTGCAGCAAGCTCTATCTTAGCTGTTTCCAGCCTGCGCCGCTGTTCCTCCTCAGATTCGGTCCCGCGACCCACGAGCCGGGAGACCAGGTCTTCCCAGGACGGAGGCGCCAGGAAGACGAACTGCGCCTCCGGCATCGTCTGCCTCACCTGGCGGGCGCCCTGCAGATCGATCTCCAGCAGGACGAGCTTGCCGGCGGCCAGGGCGGCGTCCACCGTGGTGCGCAGCGTGCCGTAGCGGTGCTTGCCGTGAACCGTGGCCCACTCGAGGAAGTCGCCGTGCGCGACGAGCTCGTCAAAGCGCGCAGCATCGATGAAGTGATAATCAACACCGTCGATCTCGTTGGGGCGCGGCGGGCGAGTCGTGGCTGAGACCGAGAAATGGACCTCCGGATAGTGCGTGCGGATGAATCGGCTCAGCGTCGACTTGCCGACAGAGGTCGGGCCGGCGAGAACGGTGACGGCGGGACTGCCGGGGACTGCTGACAATGCACTGGCTCCTTGGGCTCGGACGATCAGCCCAATTCTGCCAGATACTCCTTCAATGCCCGCCTCTGCTTGACGCCGAGTCCGCCGAGGCGCCGGTTCACGGAGATTCCCAGGTCCTCCAGCACCTTGGTGGCGGTCACCCGGCCCACCCCGGGGAGAGACTCCAGCAGCTCCAGGGTCTTCAGCCGGGCCACCGCCTCGGAGCTGCCGGCACGTTCGAGGACCTCGTCGAAGCCGATGCCCGAGTTGCCGAAGTCCTTCTTCAGCTGGGCCCGCTCGACTCGCGCGGCCAGTGCCTTGCGGCGGGCGGTGTCCCGCTCTTCCTTGGTCAGTTCGCGCAGTGCCACGGTGATTCCCCCAATGGACGTGGAACAGTCGGTTCGCATGGATCACTGCCGACTGCGCCAGGCTTATATGGTGCAGAATCTAGCCCCTGATCGGGTGAACATCAATAGAGAACGCCCGGGCAGTTTTTCAGCGGAGATCCTCGAGGGTCCCTTCAATGGCCCTTGTCAGCGATTCCGCGTCCGGGCCGGCCGCCAGGATTCCGCGCGAGGAGTTGACCAGGACCTGGCTGGAATAGCTGGGGCCGAATCCCCGTCGGAGGTCGTCGGCGCCGGCACCCTGGGCGCCGTAGCCCGGTGCCAGCAGCGGCATCCTTCCGGCGCTGAGATCAATGCCATGCGCGGCGGCGAGCCCCGCCGTCGTCGCGCCGACCACGAGTCCGATGCTGCCCAGCCCTGCCTCCGCGGTGGTGCTGCGGGCGGCGACCGCCGCCGCGATCCGCCCGGCCACGGTCACGCCCTCGGCGTCGGTGGCCAGCTGCACCTGCTGACCCTCGGGGTTGGAGGTCAGCGCCAGCACGAAGAGTCCCGCGTGATGCTGCTCCGCCGCCTGCAGCGCAGGCTGCAGCGAGCCGAAGCCGAGGTAGGGGCTCACGGTCAGCGCGTCCGCGGCGAAATCGCCCCCCGGGCTGAGCCAGGCTTCGGCGTAGCCGGCCATGGTCGATCCGATGTCTCCCCGCTTGGCGTCTGCGATCACCAGCAGACCAGCCGCCCGTGCCTGCTGCTGGAGCTCGCTGAGCACCTGCATCCCAGCCACGCCGAAGCGTTCGAAGAACGCCACCTGCGGCTTGATCACCCCGACCCGTCCGGCACAGGCGTCCAGCACTCGGGCGCAGAACTCACGCAGCCCGGCGGCGTCCTGGGTCAGTCCCCAGTCGCGGAGGATCTGCGGGTGCGGATCCACGCCCACGCAGAGCCGCCCATGGGCCTGCATGGCTCCGGCGAGCCGTGTCCCGAAGGACGGTGGGTCCGCCGGGGGCGCAGCCGCAGGTGTGGGAAGCGTCATGCGCTGGCCTGCTTGAGACGCTCCGCATGCTCCTGCAGGGAGGCCACGGACCAGCTGAACTGGCCGAGGGCCTCGATGGCCTGCACGGCCGCACCGAACTCGGCGACAGTGGTGATGACCGGTGTGCCGACCGAGGTGGCCGCTGCGCGGATCTCGTAGCCGTCGCTGCGAGCGTCGCCCCCCGAGGGCGTGTTGATGATCAGTGCGATCTCCCCGCTCTCCACCTGATCCAGGATCGTGCCGCCCTGATGCTCCGCGTCAGCGATCTTCGCCACGACCGTGGTCTCCACTCCGTTGCGGCGCAGCACATCAGCGGTGCCGCCGGTGGAGACGATGGAGAAGCCCAGATCGGCCAGCCGCTTCACGGGCATGATGATGGCCCGCTTGTCCCGGTTGGCCACCGAGACGAAGGCCTTGCCGGAGGTGGGCAGCGGGTTGTTCGCGGCCTGCTGCGCCTTGGCGAAGGCGGTGTCGAAATGCTTGTCGATGCCCATCACCTCTCCGGTGGAGCGCATCTCCGGACCCAGCAGGGAATCGACCACGCGGCCCTCGGGGGTGCGGAAGCGTGCGAAGGGAAGCACAGCCTCCTTCACCGCCACCGGTGCACCGGGGGGGAGCTCGGAGCCGTCGCCCGTGGCAGGCAGCAGACCCGAGAGCTTGTGCCCCGAGCCGCCGCGCAGCTCTGCGATGGAGACCCCGGTGCCGATATGCGCGGCGGCCTTGGCCATCTGCACGCCGGTGGCCTTGGAGACGAAGGGCACCGTGCGCGAGGCGCGCGGGTTGGCCTCGATCACGTAGAGGATGTCCGAGGCCAGTGCGAACTGGATGTTGATCAGTCCGCGCACGCCGACGCCTTCAGCGATCACCCGGGTGGCGACACGGACACGCTCGAGCACATCGGGGCCCAGCGTGATCGGAGGCAGCACGCAGGCGGAGTCGCCGGAGTGGATCCCGGCCTCCTCGATGTGTTCCATGATTCCGCCCACGTACAGCTGATCGCCGTCATAGAGGGCGTCCACGTCCACCTCGATCGCGTCCTCGAGGAAGCGGTCCACCAGTACCGGGTGCTCCGGGGTGACCTCGGTGGCGTTGGCGATGTAGCGCTCCAGGCCTGGCTCGTCGTAGACGATCTCCATGCCTCGGCCGCCGAGCACGTAGCTCGGTCGGACCAGGACCGGATAGCCGATCTCGTCGGCCACCTTCTTCGCGTCCTCGAAGCTGACTGCGGTGCCGTTCTTCGGAGCGATGAGGCCGCCACGCTGAAGCACCTGATCGAATGCGCCGCGGTCCTCGGCGAGATCGATGGCCGCTGGGCTCGTGCCCAGGATCGGCACACCCGCGTCAGCCAGCTGCTGGGCGAGCTTCAGCGGGGTCTGGCCGCCGAGCTGGACGAACACCCCCGCCACTCCCCCGGTGCGCTCCTCGGCCGCGATGACCTCGAGCACGTCTTCGAGGGTGAGCGGCTCGAAGTAGAGCCGGGTCGAGACGTCGTAGTCGGTGGAGACGGTCTCCGGATTGCAGTTGACCATCACAGTCTCATAGCCGGCCTCGCGCAGCGCCATGGTGGCGTGCACACAGGAGTAGTCGAACTCGATGCCCTGCCCGATCCGGTTGGGCCCGGAGCCGAGGATGATCACCGAGGGCTGATCGTGGGTGAGGATCTCATCCTCGAGGTCATAGGAGGAGTAGTGGTACGGGGTGAAGGCCTCGAACTCCGCCGCGCAGGTGTCCACGGTCTTGTAGACCGGCCGGATGCCCAGCGCGTGTCGGACTCCGCGCACCACGGCGGGATCCATGTGGCGCAGGGCGCCGATCTGCGCATCGGAGAAGCCATGCCGCTTGGCCTGACGCAGGGCATCGACATCGAGCTCGGCCGCCCCCGCCACCTGCATCGCCGTCTCGTTGATCAGCTGCAGCTGATCCAGGTACCAGGGGTCGATGGCGGTGATCTCGTGGACCTGCTCGATCGAGGCGCCGGAGAGCAGCGCGCGCTGGACCTGGTGCAGGCGCTCGGTGGTCGCGGTCGCCATCTGCACCAGAAGCTGGTCGAGCTCTTCCGGGCCGGCCACGGTGAAGTCGAATTCGCTGCCGCGCTGCTCCAGAGAGCGCAGCGCCTTCTGCATGGCTTCGGTGAAGCTGCGACCGAAGGCCATCGCCTCTCCCACGGATTTCATCGTGGTGGTCAGCGTCGGGTCTGCGGCGGGGAACTTCTCGAAGGCGAAGCGGGGAACCTTGACCACCACGTAGTCCAGCACGGGCTCGAAGCTGGCCGGGGTCTTCCGGGTGATGTCGTTCGGGATCTCGTCCAGGGTGTAGCCCAGCGCCAGCTTGGTGGCGATCTTGGCGATCGCGAAGCCGGTGGCCTTGGAGGCCAGGGCCGAGGAGCGGGACACCCGCGGGTTCATCTCGATGACGACGACGCGGCCGGTCCCGGGCTCGATGGCGAACTGGATGTTGCAGCCGCCGGTGGCGACCCCGACCTCGCGGATCACGTTGATGGAGATGTCACGCAGCCGCTGGTACTCGCGGTCGGTCAGCGTCATGGCTGGCGCCACGGTGATCGAGTCACCGGTGTGGACCCCCACCGGGTCGACGTTCTCGATGGAACAGACGACGACCACGTTGTCCTTGGAATCGCGCATCATCTCCAGCTCGTACTCCTTCCAGCCGAGGATGGACTCCTCCAGGAGCACCTCGGTGGTGGGTGAGTACTGCAGTCCGGCGCCGGCGATGCGGTGCAGGTCCTTCTCGTTGTAGGCCATGCCGGAGCCCAGTCCCCCCATGGTGAAGGAGGGGCGCACCACCATCGGGTAGCCCAGTTCATCGGCGGCCGCCAGGGCCTCGGCCATGGAGTGCACGATGAGCGACTTCGCAGACTCTGCGCCCGAGCGCTCCACCACGCCCTTGAACTTCTGCCGGTCTTCGCCGAGTTCGATGGCTGCGATGTTCGCGCCGATCAGCTCCACGCCGAACTTCTCCAGCACGCCGTCCTTGTCCAGGGCGATGGCGGTGTTCAGCGCGGTCTGACCGCCCAAGGTGGGAAGCAGCGCGTCGGGGCGCTCCTTCTCGATGATCATGGCGACCACCTCGGGACTGATCGGCTCCACGTAGGTGGCGTCGGCGAACTCCGGATCGGTCATGATGGTGGCCGGGTTGGAGTTGACCAGGATGACCCGGAGTCCCTCCTCCTTGAGCACCCTCAGGGCCTGGGTTCCGGAGTAGTCGAACTCTGCGGCCTGGCCGATCACGATCGGCCCCGAGCCGATGACCATGACGGACTTGAGGTCTTGACGCTTAGGCATTGAGTGGGTTCCCTCCACGGGTCTCAGTGTCGTTGGTGGGGGCGGTGTCACCGGTGGTCACCGTGTCAGCCCCGGTGCGGGTGCGTGAGTCGGTCATGAGCTCGACGAAGCGGTCGAAGAGATAGGCCGAGTCATGGGGGCCGGCGGCGGCCTCCGGGTGGTACTGGACGCTGAAGGCCGGCAGGTCCAGACAGCGCAGACCCTCCACGACTCCGTCGTTGAGGCTGGAGTGACTCACCTCCACCCGTCCGAAGCGTTCCTGAGGGGCGGTGACGACCTCGCCCACGGGAGCGTCCACGGCGAAGCCGTGGTTCTGCGAGGTGATCTCCACCTTGCCGGTGGCGTGGTCCATCACGGGCTGGTTGATCCCGCGATGGCCGAAGGGCAGCTTATAGGTCCCGAAGCCCAGCGCCCGGCCCAGGATCTGGTTGCCGAAGCAGATGCCGAAGAACGGGGTCCTGGCCGCCAGCACCTCACGCAGCAGGCCGATCTGGTTCGCCGCTGTGGCCGGGTCGCCCGGTCCGTTGGAGAGGAAGACGCCGTCGGGCGCCAGCGCCTCGATCTCGGCGAAGCTGCTGGCTGCGGGCAGCACATGCACGCGGAGTCCGCGCTCGGCCATCCGGACCGGGGTCATGGTCTTGATGCCCAGGTCGATGGCGGCCACCTCAGCAACGATCTCACCGGACCAGCCGTGCTCGTGAGGCTCGATCACATAGGCGGTGTCGGTGGAGACCTCCTCGGCCAGCCGCGCACCTGCCATCGAAGGCTGCGCCTTGACCTCGGCGATGAGCTCGGCGAGGGGCCGCTGGGCCTGCTCGGCGGAGAAGATCCCGGCCTTCATGGCGCCCGCGCTGCGCAGATGGCGGGTGATCGCGCGGGTGTCCACGTCTTTGATCCCGACGATGTCCTGATCGGCGAGCTCCTGATCCAGCGTGCGCCTCGAGCGCCAGTTGGAGGGGCGTCGTGCGGCGTCTCGCACCACGTAGCCGGAGACCCAGATCCTGCGCGACTCGGCATCCTCGTCATTGATGCCGGTGTTGCCGATGTGCGGAGCCGTCTGGACCACGATCTGCCGGGCGTATGAGGGGTCCGTGAGGGTCTCCTGATAGCCGGTCATCCCGGTGGCGAAGACCGCTTCGCCGAGTCGGCTGCCCTGGGCCCCATAGGCGGAGCCGCGGTGGACTGTTCCGTCTTCGAGCACCAGCAGGGCGGGCGGCGCGGGAGCGATGGCGGGGTGTTGTGTCATGGGCGTGCAGACTCCTCGTCGGAGGGACGGACAACGGACTGGAGCTCGGCGAGGAGCTCCTGATGGGCTGAGGCGTGGCGGGCTCGGAAGGCGGTCTCCACAGCTGACTCTCCGAGCCTCCAGCCGATGATCACGGCACCGTCGCGCTCCACGAACTTGCCGACGACTCCGCGATCGGTGCGGACGTGGGTGAGGGACCCGGCGCTGATGAGGTAGTTCGGTGCTCCAGCGCGGAAGACGGCGACTCCCTCCGGGTGGACCTCGATGCGTCCGTTGGTGCGCACGCCGAGACCGTGGACGGCCACCCGGTCGAGGTGGTCACCGGCCTTGACGGTGCCGATGACCATTCCTTCGGCGGCCGCGCGCGGTTCGGCCTCCAGCATGGCGGCGGGGACCTCTGGCGGGACGGGAAGGTCCTTCTGCCGTCGCTTGCGACCGCGCCAGCCCAGCCAGATCAGCAGCACCAGCACGGCGATGATCGCCAGGGTGATCCCGAGGTAGCCCAGGTAGGTGCCGGTCATGTCCGTGGCGCGGGTGGCAAGCGTCAGGTCTGCGCCTGGGCTGAGCTGCGGATCGGGACTCATGACTGCATCTCCGGACGGTTCAGCGGGGTGTTGAGCTCACCGTCGAGCAGCACCGGGTGACCATGCAGGAAGGTGGCTCGGACCGAACCCGGCAGCTCCATGCCGCGGAAGGGCGAGTTCCGACCCTTGCTGGCGTGCGCGGCAGGGTCCACCCGCTGGCTCGTCCTGGGATCCACCAGAATGATGTTCGCGGGCTCCCCAGTCTGCAGCGGCCTGCCCTGCTGCTCGTGGCGGTAGATCCGAGCGGGCACCTCAGAGGTGACCTCCGCGAAGCGCCGCCAGTCCATCAGTCCGGTGGCGATCATGGTCTCCATGACCACCGACAGCGCGGTCTCGAGCCCGGTCATGCCCATGGCCGCGGAGGACCATTCGCATTCCTTGGCCTGGGTGGGGTGGGGGGCGTGATCCGTGCCGACGACGTCGATGGTGCCGTCGGCCAGGCCGCGGCGCAGGGCTTCGACGTCCTCGGAGGTGCGCAGCGGCGGGTTGACCTTGTACACCGGGTCATATCCGCGCACGAGCTCATCGGTGAGCAGCAGGTGGTGCGGGGTGACCTCGGCGGTGACGTCGATGCCGCGCTCCTTGGCCCAGCGGATGATCTCCACCGAACCGGCGGTGGAGACGTGGCAGACGTGCAGCCGCGACCCCACGTGCTGGACGAGCAGCACGTCGCGGGCGATGATGGACTCCTCGGCCACGGCCGGCCAGCCGGGCAGCCCGAGGATCGCCGAGACGTCGCCCTCGTTCATCTGTGCCCCCTCGGTGAGAAGCGGCTCCTGGGCGTGCTGGGCGATGAACCCGTCCACCGTCTTCACGTACTCCAGGGCGCGGCGCATCAGGACCGGGTTGTGCACGCACATCCCGTCGTCGGAGAACATGCGCACCTGGGCCGAGGACTCCGCCATGGCGCCGAGCTCGGCGAGCTTCTCCCCGGCGAGACCGACCGTGACGGCGCCGACCGGGTAGACCTCGGTCCAGCCTGAGGCGCGGCCGAGCCGGTGCACCTGTTCCACCACTCCGGCGGTGTCGGCCACCGGGGAGGAGTTGGCCATGGCATGCACGGCGGTGAAGCCTCCCCTGGCTGCGGCGCGGCTTCCGGTCTCCACGGTCTCGGCGTCCTCGCGGCCCGGCTCACGCAGGTGGGTGTGCAGATCCACCATGCCGGGAAGCGCGATCAGTCCCGTCGCGTCCAGCTCCATGACCTCGACGGCGGGACCACCGGATTCCGGCTGTCCCGCTGCGCCGAGCCGGTGCGCCTCGGCGCGGGCCTGGGCGCCGACGGCGGCGATCCGTCCCTCGGCGAGCAGCAGGTCGGTGGGGTCTTCCCCATAGGGCCGGGCTCCGAGGATCAGTGTGGGAGCCGTGGACGAGCGGTTCGTGCTTCTCATGCGATGTTCCTCTCTGAGCTGCTGAGCAGCAGGTGCAGCACGGCCATGCGGACGGAGACGCCGTGGGAGACCTGGTCGAGGACCTGGTTCATGGGCGAATCGGCCGCTGCCGCGGAGATCTCCACTCCGCGGTTCATCGGACCGGGGTGCAGGATCATCGGCACCTGCCCGGCGGCGCCGCGGTGCGCCTCGAGTCCGCGGAGCCGCTCATCGGTGAGTCCCCAGCGTCGGGTGTATTCCGCCGCGGTCGGGAAGTAGGCGCCGCCCATGCGTTCGGCCTGGACGCGCAGCATCATCACCGCATCCGGTCCCCCGTGGCGCCCCGAGGCCAGCGCCTCGTCAAGGCTGTAGAACACGCTGACCGGCCACTTCTGCACGCCCACGGGCAACAGGGTGGCCGGGGCCACGAGTCCGATCTCGGCGCCGAGGGTGCGCAGCAGCCAGATGTTCGAGCGCGCCACCCGGGAATGCAGGATGTCCCCGACGATCAGCACCCGCATGCCCGCCAGGTCGGTGCCGCGGGGGTCTTCTCCGCGGGCGGCGGCCCAGCCGCGGCGCAGCGTGAGCGCATCCAGCAGAGCCTGGGTGGGATGTTCGTGGGTGCCGTCTCCGGCGTTGATCACGGCACAGTCGGTCCAGTCGGAGGCGGCGAGCTGGGCGGCGGCCCCGGAGGCCCAGTGCCGCATCACGATCGCGTCGGCACCGATGGCTTCGAGGGTCTGCACGGTGTCCTTGAGCGACTCGCCCTTGGACACCGAGGAGCCCTTGGCGGAGAAGTTCATCACGTCCGCGGAGAGCCGCTTGGCGGCGGCCTCGAAGGAGATGCGGGTGCGGGTGGAGTCCTCGAAGAACAGGTTCACCACAGTGCGGCCGCGCAGGGTGGGCAGCTTCTTGACCTCACGGGTGGATACCGCCGCCATCTCCTCGGCGGTGTCCAGGATGCTCAGCGCCTCGGCGCGGCTCAGATCGGCGGTGGAGAGCAGATGTCGCATCAGCGCTCACCGCTGCCGGGACGAGGGACAGCGCGCTGGATGACCACGGTCTCCTCGGCGCGGGAGACGCCGTCCACCTCGTCCAGGAGCACGGAGACGCGCTCCTCGCGAGAGGTCGGCAGGTTCTTGCCCACGTGGTCCGAGCGGATCGGCAGCTCCCGGTGCCCGCGGTCGACCAGCACGGCGAGGCGGACGACGGCGGGGCGGCCCAGCGCCTGGAGCGCGTCCAGGGCTGCGCGCACGGTCCGTCCGGAGTAGAGCACATCGTCGACGAGGACCACTGTGGCGCCGTCGATCCCGGAACCGGGGATCCTGGTGGGCTCGGGCGTCCGCGCGCCGTGGGCACGCAGATCATCGCGGTAGAGCGTGATGTCCAGCGAGCCGGTGGACCTCTCCGGGTCGAAGGCTGGATCGATGCGGGCCAGGCGCTCACCCAGGCGGCGGGCCAGGACGGTCCCGCGGCGGGGGATGCCGAGCAGCAGGAGACCTTCGACTCCGCGATGGGACTCGACGATCTCGTGTGCAATGCGGGTCAGTGCCCGGTCCATATCGGAGGCGGACATGACATGAGAGGTCTCGGGTGAGCGTGTCACCGTGGGACTCCTTCCTCGCCTCACTGGACGATGCTTAAAGGAAGTCGGATGTTTCTAGCTGTGCTTCGGTCTCCCGGCGCCGCGATGACCGAAGCCTTCGCGCGCCGGGGCCCACTCTACGTCATCCGGGCAGGCTGCTGCCGTCCGCGGAACCGGCGGCGCATGGTCCCGCGAAGTCAGTCCTCTGTCTCCACGAGCGTGGGCTTGAGCTGCTGAATTCGCCCGAGGAGGCCGTTGACGAAGCTGGGAGAATCGTCGGTGGACAGGTCCTTCACCAGCGTGACGGCCTCGGAGACGGCCACGTTGTCCGGGATCTCGTCATTGCAGAGCAGCTCCCAGGCGCCGATGCGCAGCGCCATGAGATCGACCCGGGGCATCCGCTCCAGCGTCCAGCCGCGGGCATAGGTGGCCAGGATCTCATCGATGTGCGCCTGCTCGGACTTCACACCGTCTATCAGATCGATGACATATTCGTTGACGATCAGGTCCGCGCGCTCACGGCGGACCCGCAGGACCTCGAGCGGGTCGAGGTCGCGCTGCTCGGCCTCGAAGAGGATCTCGAGCGCGCGGCGGCGTGCTTTGCTTCGTTTAGCCACGGGCCTCAGTCCGTGACTCGGCCGAGGTACTCGGACGTGCGCGTGTCGACCTTCACGCGGGTGCCCTGGTCCACGAACAGGGGGACCTGGATCTCGTGTCCGGTCTCCAGCGTGGCGGACTTGGTCCCGGCGTTGGAGCGGTCGCCCTGCAGGCCCGGTTCGGTGTAGGTGATCTCGAGCACGACCGAAGGCGGCATGTCGAGGTAGAGCGGGGTGCCGTCATGCAGGGCGATGGTCACCTCATGGGACTCCAGCAGGAAGTGCGCCGCGTCCCCCACCACTGTGGCCGGCACGGTGATCTGGTCGAAGTCGCGCAGATCCATGAAGACGAAGTCTTCCCCGTCCTGATACAGGTACTGGTAGTTGGAGCGGTCGACTGTGGCGAACTCGATCTTGGCACCGGCGTTGAAGGTCTTGTCCACTGCCTTGCCGGTGCGGATGTTCTTCAGCTTGGTGCGGACGAATGCGCCGCCCTTGCCCGGCTTGACGTGCTGGAACTCGAGCGTGTTCCACAGCTGTCCCTCGAGCTTGAGGACGGAGCCGTTCTTGATGTCATTCGAGCTGGCCACAGTTTGCCTTTCCTGGGTCTTCGTGCGGGTCTTCGGCCTGGGCTTGCTGCCTCGCAGCGCCAATCGATTGTACAGGCTTCAGCGCGAGCCTCAGAGCGAGAGCATGGTGCCGGTCTCCGGTCGCCCGATCTCCTGGTAGGTCGCGAAGAGGATGGAGGCATCCGGAATCTCCACTGTGGCGGGCTGTCCCTGGCCGCCGAGCAGCACGAAGCGCAGCTGGTCTCCCCGGTTCTTCTTGTCGCGCTTGATGCCTTCGAGCAGCTGGCTCCAGCGGTCATCGCGATAGGTGGTGGGCAGACCCAGCAGGTTCAGCACCGAATGGTGCCGGTCGGCCGTGGCGTCGTCGAGCCGTCCCAGGCTGCGGGCGAGCTCGGCCGCGAAGATCATGCCCACCGAGATCGCGGCCCCGTGGCGCCACTGGTAGCGCTCGGCCAGCTCGATGGCGTGGCCCAGCGTGTGGCCGTAGTTCAGCGACTCCCGGAGCCCGGACTCCAGCATGTCCTCTCCGACCACCTTGGCCTTGACCGCGACGGCGCGCTCGATCAGCTCGCGGATCTGCCAGGAGTGCGGATTCTGCGTCTGCTCGGGACTGGCCTCGATGATCTCCAGGATGCGTTCATCGGCGATGAAGCCGCACTTGACGACCTCGGCGAGTCCCGCCACGAGCTCATTGCGCGGGAGGGTCAGCAGAGTGTCGAGATCGGCCAGCACCCCGGCAGGCTGGTGGAAGGATCCCACGAGGTTCTTGCCCTCTGAGGTGTTGATCCCGGTCTTGCCGCCCACGGCGGCATCGACCATCCCCAGCAGCGTGGTGGGCATGTGGACCACTCGGATGCCGCGCAGCCAGGTGGCGGCCACGAAGCCGGCGACGTCGGTCACCGCGCCTCCGCCGACCGCGACCACGGCATCGGACCTGGTGAAGTCGTTCTGCCCCAGGACCTGCCAGCAGAAGGCGGCGACCTGGATGTGCTTGCCCTCTTCGGCGTCGGGGATCTCCGCGACCAGAGCCTGGTATCCGGCCTTCTCCAGGTCCTCGCGGACCACGTCACCGGTGGCGCGCAGCGCGCGCGGGTGGATGACGAGCACGCGTTCAGCCTGCGTGCCGACGAGGTCTGGGAGCCGGGAGAGCAGACCGTTGCCGATGACCACCTCATAACCGAGCTCCTGGCCGCCGGTGCCGCTGCCCTCCCCGACGGTGATGACGGTGGGTTCAGGGTTCTGGGCGGAAGCCTTGGTCTCAGCCTGGTGGCTCATGCGCTGTGGTCTCTCCTGAAGGTGGTGTTGAGTGCCCGCACGATGGTATCGACTCGCACAGCGATGTGCTCATCGTCCGGACTCATGACGATATCAGCGCAGTCTCGATAGATCTGCTCCCGTTCGGCATAGATCCGCACCCAGCTCTGCACCGGGTCCGAGCCGAGGATCGGGCGGGTGGATCCGTCCCCGAGGCGCTGCGTGGCCTGGGCCACAGTCAGGTCCAGGAGCACGACGAGCTGCTCGGCCAGCAGCTCCCGGGTGCGGCGGCTGAGCACGGAGCCGCCGCCGAGGCTGATCACCGAAGGGCGGGGCGAGTCGATCAGCTCCGCGACGATCTTCTCCTCCTCCGCACGGAAGGCGTCCTCGCCGTGCAGCGAGAAGTACGCCGGGATGGGACCGTGGCGTGCCACGAAGAACTGGTCGGTGTCCACATGGGGCCGGTGAAGTCGGCGCGCCAGCGCCGCGCCCACAGTGGACTTTCCCGAGCCCATGGGGCCGATCAGCACGATGTTGCGGCCGTCGCCTCGGTTCTCGGCGGCTGCTGGCTGAGGCATCAGTCCTGCATCGCCGCCGGGGCCTGCAGCGGGTCACCGTCCGCGCCGGCGCCCGCGGGGTCGGCGCCGAGCTCGGGCAGATGCGCCAGGTAGCTCTCGAGATTGCGGCGCACCTCGATCACGGAGTCTCCGCCGAACTTCTCCAGCACCGCCTCAGCGATGACCAGGGCCACCATGGCCTCGGCGACCACGCCCGCGGCGGGCACGGCACAGACGTCGGAGCGCTGGTGGTGGGCGGTGGTGGCCTCCCCGGTGGCGGTGTCCACGGTGCGCAGGGCCCGCGGCACGGTGGCGATGGGCTTCATCCCGGCGCGCACTCGCAACGGACCGCCGATGCTCATGCCGCCTTCGATGCCGCCTGCGCGGTTGGAGGTCCGCGCGATCTGTCCCGACTCGTCCAGGGCGATCTCGTCGTGGGCGGCCGAGCCGCGACGTCGTGTGGTCTCGAATCCGTCGCCGACCTCGACGCCCTTGATCGCCTGGATGCCCATCAGGGCTCCCGCCAGTCGCGAATCGAGCCGACGGTCCCAATGGACGTAGCTGCCGAGTCCCGGCGGCAGTCCTTCAACGATGACTTCGACGACGCCCCCGAGCGTCTCACCGGCACGATGAGCGTCGTCGACCTCGGCGACCATCCGCTCAGAGGTCTCGGCATGGAAGCAGCGCAGCGGATCGGCGTCCAGCGCGTCCTGATCTGCGGCCCGTGGCAGCGGCGCGTCCGCCGGGGCCTGGACCGGACCGATGGCGATGGTGTGCGAGACGGTGCTGATGCCCAGCTCGCTGAGGAACGACTGGGCGGCGGCACCCAGTGCGACCCGGGTGGCGGTCTCTCGTGCTGAAGCGCGCTCCAGCACCGGGCGCGCCTCGGCGAAGCCGTACTTCTGCATGCCGGTGTAGTCGGCGTGACCTGGGCGGGGACGCGTGAGAGGGGCGTTGCGGGCGAGGCCTTCAAGGTCCGCGGCCGGAACCGGGTCGGCGGACATGACCTTCTCCCACTTCGGCCATTCGGTGTTGCCGACCTCGATGGTCAGCGGCCCACCGATGGTGACGCCGTGGCGGACGCCGGCGAGCAGCGCGACCTGATCCTGTTCGAACTTCATCCGGGCCCCGCGACCGTAGCCGAGGCGACGGCGGGCCAACTTCTCCTGCACAGCTGCCGTGCTCAGAGACACTCCGGCGGGAAGCCCTTCGAGGATCCCGACGAGGGATTTGCCGTGAGATTCTCCAGAGGTGAGCCAGCGCAACATGGAGTCCATCATAAACCGATGGAGCGCCTCATCTTCGCCACGAGCTGGGCATGGGACTCTGCGGAGAGCCCGGCAGCAGGGCGCTCGGTGGCTGATGTGAAGAGTTCCACCTGCTTCACGGCCTGGTGCAGAAGCATCACCAGACCGCTCACCACTCGGCCGCCGGCGGCCTCCCAGGAGGCGGCCAGCGCGGAGGGCCACGGGTCGTAGGCCACATCCAGAAGCGGCACCGGGCGGGTCAGCGGGGACAGCGCTGCGGCGATCTCATCGGCCGCACGGGGCGGCAGTGTGCTGACCACTGCGTCGAGCAGACCGCCCTGCGCTCGAAGGTCGGTGTGCAGCGCCGCCATCGGCAGAATGCGCAGTCTCAGATCCAGGGCGCGGGCCACAGCCTGCAGCTCGGCGCCGCGCTGCGCCGAGCGGGCGTAGCAGCGGATCTCCGTGCCGCCCAGCTCTGCGGCGGCCGCCAGTGCAGCAGCGGCGGTGGCTCCGGCTCCGATGATGCCGAAGGTGAGCTCCTCGCGGGAGGAGCCGCGGTGCAGCCCGGCCTCCCCCAGCGCGTGGACGATCCCGTCCACATCGGTGTTCTCGCCGTGGAGCACCGGCTCGGATCCCTCGGCTCGGCGGTGGACCACGGTGTTGAGCACGCCCAGCGCCTGGACCCGGGCGGAGGGCCGAGCGACGACTGCGACCAAGGCGCTCTTCAGCGGCATGGTGACCGACCAGCCCAGCCATCCGGTGTCGGAGCCCGCTCCGCCGAGGAATTCCCCGAGGCCCTCCAGCGGCACGTCGATGCGGCGGTAGTCGATGTCCAGCCCGAGATGCTCGTAGGCCGCCGCGTGGAGCAGGGGGGATTGGGAGTGTGAGATCGGATGGCCCAGCACCGCGGCCCGACGCATCACTGTCCCTGGTTCTCCTGGTTGCCCTGATCGTCCTGGGCCGGTTCGCCCTCGCAGATCTCCGGGTTGTCCTCGCAGTACTGGTTGAACTCCTCGACGTATTCCTGGTGCTGCTCGTAGGTCTCGGCGAACTTCGTCTCACCGGTCTCGAGGTTGGTCGTGATCCAGTAGTAGTTGTCGCTCGGCTCAGGATTGCCGGCAGCCTCGATGGTCTCCTCGCTGGGAGCGGCGATCGGGCCTGGTGGGAGACCCTCGTTCTGGTACGTGTTGTACTCGTTCGACGCGTCCTCGCGCTCCTCAGAGGTGAACTGGACACTCTGCGTGCCGAGTCCGTAGATCACCGAGGCGTCGATCTGCAGGAGTCCGCCCGTCTCCTCATTGCTCGGGTCGAGCCGGTTCTCGATGATTCCGGCGATCATCTCGTAGTCCCCGGGAAGACCTTCGGCGGTCAGCAGCGAAGCGATGATGATGGTCTCCCACTGCTCCTCCTCCTCGGTGACACCGGCCTCTTCGAGACGCTCGAAGGTCTCGTCCACCATGTTCTGCAGGACGTCCTCCGGCTCGGCGCCAACCTCCGGGCTGTACAGTCCAGCGGCCAGATAGCCCTCGAGGGTCTCCGCCTCCTCCGGCAGTCCGAACGCCTGCGGGTCTCCCGCCGCCTGACGGATGTCGCTCTCCGGGATGCCGGTTCCCGTGGCGATCGCCGAGAGGGCGGCGTCGATGCGCATGCCGGCGCGCAGGTCGATGAAATCGACCGCCTCCTCCTCGTTGAAGAGGATCGCCACGGCATCGGCGGCGGGCATCTGCTCGCGCATCGGGAAGTCGCCCTCGAAGACCTCTCGAGTTCCCTCCAGCTCCTCGTAGGCGTCATCGAAGGCGTCGGCGCTGGCGATGATGCCCTGCTCCAGGAGACGGCCGCGCACAGCGATGGGACCATCACCGGGCTCCACGGTGAACTCGACCGTCTCTCCGGCCTGAGTCTCAAAGTCCTCCGGCCCGTCCCCGCCGAGCAGCGACTGCAGGACCACGACGAATCCGATCAGCAGCACGGCGAAGAGGCCGAAGGCCACGCTGAGGGTCAGGTTGCGACGGCGCCGTTTGCTGCGTCGTCGCTGCAGGACCGCCTGCGTGGTGCCACCGTCCACGGCGGAGACCGTCTGGTAGCCGCGTCCGTGGCTGGAGGAGGAGATGAGCAGCGGCGTGCCGTCGTCGTCGTGATCGATGCGGGTGCCCTCATAGTCATGATCTGAGTGAGCGAGGTAGTCATGGTCCGCATCCGCGAGGTAGCCATGGTCCCCCTCAGCGAAGTGCTCGTGGGGATGCTGGTCCCGGGCGTGCGGTTCGTGGACATCGTCCTCGAGCGGATAGTTCGTCGATTCCTCGACCGCCTGCGCGGACTCCGAATCCACGGCATCCGGGGACACGACCTGATCGAAGGGCGTCACCACCCGGTCGAAGGGAGTCGCCGCCGAGGGTGCGTGCCGCTCGGCGGGCGCAGCCGGCTCCTCGGGCTCAGCGGCTCGGCTGTGCAGGTCACCCTGGGGCCGGTCCTCGCGCTCGAGCTTGCCCTGGGTGACCTCCTCCTGATTGAAGATCACCGACTCCTGAACCGGAGCAATGGCTGGCAGCGGCGCCCGGGGGACGGAGCGAGGTGAGGACTGGGCTCGGGCGTTGCGCAGGGTCTGATCCAGTGCACGCTGCTGGGCAGCGCTCTGGCGCTCGCGCTGCAGGGCAAGCTCTCGCTCCCGCGCCTCGCGAATCTCGCGACGGCTGCGCGGAGAGCCCGCCTCATGCGGCTGTTCATCGCTCACGCGGGGTCCTCACTGGATGTCGACGGCACAACTTCCGGCAGCCCCGGGATGGCAGGGATGCTGAATCTCTGACGAGTGTAATCTATTCGTTACTTCAACATGTCGCGCCAGCTTCTGCGGGCGTCCAGCGCCTCCTGCGCCTTCTCGATGGAGCGGGTGTCGCCGCTGGCCTGGGCGGCGTCCAGATCACGCTCCAGTCCGGCGATGGTCTCGTCCAGCTGGCTGAGCATCGAGTTCTGCCGCGCGATGGTCTCCGGGTCGGTCTTGCGCCAGTGGGCCGCCTCGGCATCCCGGAAGGCGTCCTGGACCCGCTTGAGCCGGCCCTCGGTGGACTTCATGTCCTGGCGGGGCACCCGACCGGCAGCATCCCAGCGCGCCAGCAGCGCCTGGTAGTCATCACGGGAGGCTTCGGGGTTCTCGAAGGGCAGCAGGGCCTCGAGCTGCTCCAGCAGCTGCAGCTTCACGGTGAGGTTCTCGGCATACTCGGCATCGGTCTCGGCGTTGACTTTGTCACGAGCTCCGAAGAACACGTCCTGGGCCGCGCGAAAGCGGGTCCACTGGGCGTCGTCGGTCTTGCGAGCTCCTCGGCCCAGCGCCTTCCACTCGTCCATGAGCCGGTGATAGGCCTTGGTGGTGGAGCCGTAGTCGTCTGACTCCTGCAGCTGCTCGGCCTCGGCGATCAGGCGCTCCTTGGCGGCCTTGATCTCACCGTGCTCCTTGTCCCGCGTGGCGAAGAACGCTCGCCGGTTCTTCTCGAAGAGGTTCCTCGCACTGCGGAACCGCTTCCAGTACGGGTCCTCCTGAGCCTTGGTCAGCCGGGGCGGCTTCTTCTGCTCGCCCTTCCAGGCCTCGAAGAGCTCGTTCATCCTGGCCTGGGCACTCTTCCAGTGCTGGGTGCTGGGATCGGAACCCGCAAGCACCTCGGCCTCAGCGACGATCCGCTCGCGGATGGCCAGATGCTCGACGAGGACCTCCTCGGCCTGCGCCTGCTCCACGGCGCCCCGAGCGTCGATCTCGGTCGAGAGCTGCTCCAGCAGCGCCTTCAGTGCGGCGACATCACCGACCCAAACTCCCTCGGCGAGCTCCTTGCCGATGTGCTGGGCGGACTCCTTCAGGGCCTTGGCGGAATCCGCTCCTGCGGCGACGCGGGCCCGCAGCAGCAGCGCACGGTTGAACAGCTCATCAAACTTGCGGGTGAAGTACTGCAGCGCCTCATCGGCGCTGGCACCGGAGAACTGCCCCACATAGGTCTCGGCGGCATCACTCTGCTGGGCGTCAGCCTGCGCGCTCTCCTGGGCGTCAGCCGGCGCGCTCTCCTGGGCGTCGGCCTCCGCACTCGGCTGGGTGTCAGCCTGCGCGCTGGGCTGGGCGTCACCCTCCCCGGCATTCTGGCTCAGCGCGAAGACATGTCCTTCCTCGTCCACCCGGGCGAAACGGTGGGCATCGGCGAGCGAGGTCTCGTGGTGATCGGGCTTGACTGCAGGACTCATGCCCACCAGCGTACCGGAGCCGTTATGATGAACGGGCCCGATTCCAGGCTCCCCCGACGACCAAGGACTGCGCGCACACTCATGGCAAGAACCACCTCTCTCTCCGGCTTCACCGAATGGCTCCCCGAGGAGCGCCTGGTGGAGCTGCATGTGCTGGACACGCTCCGGGAGGTCTTCGAGCGCCATGGTTTCGCCTCGATCGAGTCCCGGGCCGTGGAGACCATCGACACGCTGCTGCAGAAGGGCGAGATCGACAAGGAGATCTACGCGGTCTCCCGACTCCAGGAGAACGAGGGCTCAGACGCGCGGCTGGCGCTGCATTTCGACCTCACCGTGCCCTTCGCCCGCTACGTGGTGGAGAACGCCGGACATCTGGACTTCCCGTTCCGGCGCTACCAGATCCAGAAGGTCTGGCGGGGCGAGCGTCCTCAGGACGGACGCTTCCGCGAGTTCACCCAGGCCGACATCGATCTGGTGGGCGACGGCGCGCTGCCCTTCCGCAGCGATGTGGAGATCGCGCTGGTGATGGCCCAGGCGCTGGAGGCGCTGCCCATCGGGGATTTCATGCTGCGCGTGAACAACCGCAAACTCTCCGAGGGCTTCTACCGCTCCATCGGACTTGAGGACACCACCGCGGTGCTGCGCGCCATCGACAAGCTGGAGAAGATCGGCGCGGAGAAGGTCAGCGAGGAGCTGACCTCCAGCGGAGCCGCCACAGAGGGGCAGGCGCGTCAGGCGCTCGCGCTGGCGCAGATCAGAGCCACTGACACCTCCTTCGTCGGGCAGGTCCGCGGGCTGCTCGGCGACACCGAAGCCGATGAGCTTCTCGAAGCAGGGCTCGCGGAGCTTGAAGAGGTCGTCGCCGAGCTGAACACGCGCGTCCCCGGCCGGGTCACCGCAGACCTCTCGATAGCCCGCGGGCTCGACTACTACACGGGCACGGTCTACGAGACGGTGCTGCTGGGCCACGAATCGCTCGGCTCGGTGTGCTCAGGAGGCCGCTATGAGTCGCTGGCCTCCAAGGGCAAGCGGACCTTCCCGGGCGTCGGGCTCTCCATCGGCGTGACTCGGCTGATCTCCCGCATCCTCGCCGAGGGCGGTCTCTCGGCCACACGCAAGGTGCCCTCTGCGGTCTATGTCGCGCTGCGCTCCGAGGATGACTGGGGCGCCGCCCAGGACGTGGCCGACACGCTGCGCCGACGCGGGTACAACGTGGAGGTCGCGCTGAAGGCCGAGAAGTTCGGCAAGCAGATCCGCCACGCGGATCGCCGCGGCATCCCCTATGTCTGGTTCACCGAGGACGACGGCGCCCATGAGGTCAAGGACATCCGATCCGGAGAGCAGAGCTCCGCGGATCCGGCCACCTGGACTCCCGGCGCCGAGGACGTGCTTCCGCGGATAGTAGAATCGGCCACCGACTGACTCCGCTGGACCGCAGGTCCAGCCCAACAGCAGAACCCTCAGGAAGGACACCGTGCTCCGCACACACACCTCCGGCTCCCTCGACGCCGCGCACATAGGTCAGACCGTCACCCTCACCGGATGGGTGGCGCGACGCCGAGACCACGGTGGGGTGGCCTTCCTGGATCTGCGCGACGCCTCCGGCGTGGCTCAGGTCGTGGTGCGCGATGAGGCCGACTTCGACCCGCTGCGCAATGAATTCGTGCTGCAGGTGACCGGCTCCGTCGAGCGCCGCCCCGCCGGCAACGAGAACCCGAACCTGCCCTCGGGCGAGGTCGAGGTCATCGCCGACACCGTCACGGTGCTCAACACCGCGGCACCGCTGCCCTTCCAGATCGACGAGCATGTGGAGATCGGCGAGGAGGCTCGCCTGCGCCACCGCTACCTGGACATGCGTCGAGCAGGCCCCCAGCGTGCGCTGCGGCTGCGCTCCGAGGCGAACCGGGTGGCCCGCGACCTGCTGCATCAGGAGGCGTACACGGAGATCGAGACGCCCACGCTGACCCGCTCCACCCCCGAGGGCGCTCGGGACTTCCTCGTCCCGGCACGACTTGCACCGGGCGCCTGGTACGCGCTGCCCCAGTCCCCGCAGCTGTTCAAGCAGCTGCTGCAGGTCGGCGGGTTCGAGAAGTACTACCAGATCGCCCGCTGCTACCGCGACGAGGACTTCCGCGCAGACCGCCAGCCCGAGTTCACCCAGCTCGACATCGAGGCCAGCTTCGTGGAGCAGGAGGACATCCTCGCGCTGGCTGAGGAGCTGGTCCGTCGCCTCTGGAAGCTCATCGAGGTGGAGCTGCCCGCGCAGATCCCGCACATCACCTACCACGAGGCCATGTCCCGCTACGGCTCGGACAAGCCTGACCTGCGCTTCGGCCTGGAGCTGACCGAGCTCACCGAGTACTTCCAGGACACGCCGTTCCGGGTGTTCAAGGCCCCCTACGTCGGAGCGGTGGTCATGCCCGGTGGGGCATCCCAGCCGCGCCGCACGCTTGATGCCTGGCAGGAATGGGCCAAGCAGCGAGGGGCCAAGGGACTCGCCTATGTGCTCATCGGTGAGGACGGAGAGCTCGGCGGACCCGTGGCCAAGAACCTCTCCGATGCGGAGAAGGCGGGACTGGCTGCGGCCACCGGCGCCTCCCCCGGGGACTGCGTCTTCTTCGCCGCCGGCGAGGTCTCGCCCTCCCGCGGACTCCTCGGCGCCGCTCGCAACGAGATCGCCTCCCGCGTGGGCCTGATCGATGAGAACGCCTGGTCCTTCGTCTGGGTGGTCGACGCTCCGATGTTCGAGCCGACCGCACAGGCCCAGGCGGCCGGCGATGTCGCCGTGGGCTCAGGAGCCTGGACCGCCGTGCACCACGCGTTCACGGCGCCCAAGCCTGAGTTCGCCGAGAGCTTCGATCAGGACCCCGCCTCTGCCCTGGCCAACGCCTACGACCTGGTGTGCAACGGCAACGAGATCGCCGGCGGCTCGCTGCGCGTCTACCGGCGCGACGTGCAGGAGCGCATCTTCAAGGTCATGGGCATCCCCGAGGACGAGGCCCAGGAGAAGTTCGGCTTCCTTCTCGACGCCTTCAAGTTCGGCGCGCCGCCGCACGGAGGCATCGCCTTCGGCTGGGACCGGGTGGTCTCGCTGCTCGCCGGTGAAGACTCCATCCGCGAGGTCATCGCCTTCCCCAAGTCCGGCGGCGGTTTCGATCCGCTGACGGCCGCACCGGCGCCGATCACGGCCCAGCAGCGCAAGGAGGCCGGTGTGGACGCCAAGCCCGAGTCCACATCGGACTCAGCGTCACAGTCCACATCGGACTCAGCGTCACAGTCCACATCGGACTCAGCGTCATAGTCCAGATCGGACTCAGCGTCACAGTCCACGCCGGTCTCCACAGCTGAGGCCGGTGCCCAGCCTCCGAGCGGCACCAGGACGAAGGCCTGAGCCCCACCGGGTAATCTGAGACTGATTCCTTCGAATCTGTCTACGAACCCACATCCAGGAGGCACAGTGGCCGATCCCATCACGGGGGACCTCTTCGCCTCCGACGACTTCGGCGACGACGAAGCGCCCGCCGCCCCAGCACCGTCCGAGACGGGCGCGCGCCGTCGTCACACACCGCTGGCGGTGCGGATGCGTCCGCGGACCCTGGAAGAGGTCCTGGGACAGCAGCACCTGCTCGAGCATGGTTCTCCACTGCGGGTCCTGGCGGAAGGTTCGCGCGGCCCGGCGGGTGCCTCTTCGGTGATCCTCTACGGGCCTCCCGGCACCGGCAAGACCACCTTGGCGCATGTGCTCGCCCGCGGGGCCTCGCGGAAGTTCGTGGAGCTCTCCGCGATCCGTGCCGGGGTCAAGGATGTGCGTCAGGTGATGGATCGGGCGCTGGAGGACCGCGATCTGCGCGGCCAGACCACGGTGCTGTTCCTCGACGAGATCCACCGATTCAACAAGGCCCAGCAGGACGCCCTGCTTCCCGGAGTGGAGAACGGCTGGGTCATCCTGGTCGCCGCCACCACCGAGAACCCCTCCTTCTCGATCATCGCCCCGCTGCTCTCGCGCTCCCTGATGCTCACGCTGAGATCGCTGACCGAAGATGACCTCTCCGGTCTGATCACTCGAGCGCTCGAGGACGCACGCGGCCTGGATTCCGCCTTCGAGCTCGAAGATGCCGCACGCGATCACATACTGCGGATGGCCGGCGGCGACGCTCGCCGGGTGCTCACCACCCTGGAGGCCGCGGCCGCCGTGGCCGCAGGCAAGGCTGCCGACCAGGCCGCCGGCACGGCCGACGATGCCGCCGGCACGTCCGACGAGGCCGGGCAGACCGGAGAGACCGAGCAGACCAGTGCCGCGGTCCCGCCCTCTCAGGGTGCTGCGGTGACGATCACGGCCAAGGACGCCGAACAGGCCATGGACTTCGCCGTGCAGCGCTATGACCGTGATGGTGACCAGCACTACGACATCGTCTCCGCGTTCATCAAATCTCTGCGCGGATCAGACCCCGACGCCGCCCTGCACTACCTGGCCCGGATGGTCGTCGCCGGAGAGGATCCCCGCTTCATCGCTCGTCGGCTCGTGATCGCCGCCGGCGAGGAGGTGGGCATGGCCGATCCCACCGCCCTGCAGACGGCGATGGCCGCCGCTGACGCGGTCGCGCTGATCGGCATGCCCGAGGCGAGGATCCTGCTCGCCCAGGCCACGGTGCACATCGCCACGGCCCCGAAGTCCAACGCGTCCTATAAGGCCCTCGACGCCGCCATCGCCGATGTGCGCGCCGGTCGATCAGGGCTGGTGCCGCCGGCTCTGCGCGATGCCCACTACTCGGGCGCTCACCGCATGGGACACGGCAAGGGCTATGTCTACGCTCATGACGAGCCGCACCATGTGGCAGCACAGCAGTACCCGCCGGATGAGCTGGTCGGAGTGGACTACTACAGGCCCACGGGCAACGGAGCCGAGCGCAGCGTGGCCGAGCGGCTGGAGAAGCTGCGTTCGATCATCCGCCGCACCTGATCAGCGGCCCCACCCACAGGCAGCACAGGCAGCCCACGCGGCACGGACAGCACAGGCAGCCTAGAGGGCCGGGCACACACGAAGCGGCCGCCTCCCTGTGGGAGGACGGCCGCTTCGAGGGTCATGCCGGGATCAGTGCCTTCCGGACTCGATCGCTCCCGCACTGCCCGCCGGCAGCGCCGCCGAGCTCTCGTGATGATCGTGGGAGAGCGCCTCGAGGTACTCCTCGCGACTCACCGGCGCCACGCGGTCCTCGAAGAAGACCCGGTTCAGCCCGGCGCGCGACTTCTCCAGCAGCGAGACTTTGCCCTTGGCGTTCGGACGGGCCGGGGTGACCTCTGGGGACTCATAGGCGACCAGGGTGAACAGCTGGTAGTCGCTCACCCGGTTGTGCCGCTCCCGGAACTCTCCGTGAGGCAGCATCTCGATGACACCGGCCTCGTTGCCGTGCAGCACGATCTCACGATCCTTGCGCTGCAGAGCCAGACAGATCCGCTTGGTGATGACGAACGCGAGGATCGGTCCCAGGAAGAACAGGACGCGGAGCCAGATGATCACATCGTTCAGCGAGAGCGAGAAGTGGGTGGCCATCAGGTCAGAGGAGGCCGCACCCCACATCACGAAGTACCAGACCATCATCGCCATGCCGAAGGCGGTGCGTCCGGGAGCATTGCGCGGGCGGTCCAGAACGTGGTGCTCCTTCTTGTCGCCGGTGATCCAGGCTTCGAGGAACGGCCAGACGAACAGACCCAGCAGCAGCACCGTGATCGGGATCATCGGAATCAGCACCGGAAGCGCCACGCTGTTTCCGCCCCACGGGGTGGGAAGCACGAACTCCAGCGGAATGTCACCGATATAGCCGGGCATCAGCCGCAGCACGCCGTCGAACCAGCCGATGTACCAGTCGGGCTGTGTGCCCGCCTGGACCGGCGAGGGGTCGTAGGGCCCGTAGTTCCAGAGCGCATTGATCTGGAACAGCCCTGCCAGCAGCGCCAGGACGCCGAAGACCACGAAGAGGAAGCCGCCGGCCTTGGCGGCGTAGACGGGTCCGATCGGATAGCCCACGACATTGCGCTCTGTGCGGCCCGGGCCGGGGTACTGGGTGTGCTTGTGCACGACCACCATGAACAGGTGCACCGCGATCAGGATCAGCAGGATGGCGGGAACGATGAAGATGTGCAGCGAGTACAGCCGCGGGATGACCTCGTCCCCGGGGAACTCTCCGCCGAAGAGGAAGAAGGAGATGTACGTGCCCACCATCGGAATGGCCTTGAGCATGCCGTCGATGATGCGCAGACCGTTTCCGGAGAGCACCTCGTCCGGCAGCGAGTAACCGGTGAAGCCTGCACCGAGACCGGCGACCAGCAGCGCGCAGCCGACGACCCAGTTGAGCTCACGTGGTTTGCGGAACGCACCGGTGAAGAAGACACGCAGCATGTGCACGGCCATGGCCATCACGAACATCAGCGCGCCCCAGTGGTGCAGCTGGCGCATGAACAGACCGCCGCGGACGTCGAAGGAGAGCTCCAGCGCGGTGGCGTACGCCATGGACATCTCCACGCCCTGCATGGGCGCGTAGGAGCCGTCGTACTGCGTGCTGGCCATGGAGGGGTCGAACCAGAAGGTCAGGAAGGCCCCGGAGACCACCGTGATGAGGAAGCTGTAGAGCGCCACCTCGCCGAACATGAACGTCCAGTGGTCGGGGAAGATCTTGCGCCCGAACTCGCGGACCATGCCGGTGCCGCCCACGCGCTGATCCACGTAGTTGGAGATTCGACCAGTGCGCGTGCGCGGCTGGTACTGGTCCACCTCGGAGTACTGCGCCTCGGTGTATTTGGGTTCAGAGGACTGAATGCTCATGAGTATTAGCCACGCTCCCAGTAGGTGGGGCCGACGGGTTCGGTGAAGTCGCTGCGCGCGACGAGGAAGCCCTCATCGTCCACGGTGATGGGCAGCTGGGGCAGCGGGCGCCCTGCGGGACCGAAGATGACCTTGAACTCCTGGGCGGCGTCGAAGGTCGACTGGTGGCAGGGGCAGAGCAGGTGATGGGTGTGACGCTCGTAGAGGGCCACGGGACAGCCGACATGGGTGCACACCTTGGAGCAGGCGATGATGCCCTCATGGGCCCAGTCCTCGCGCTCCGCAGACACCTGCTGGATCTCGTCAGGGTTCATCCGGATGAGCAGCACCACGGCCTTGGCCTTCTCGGCCAGGCGTTCGCCGTGCCCCGAGACCTCGCGGAGGTTCTCCGGGACCACGTGCACCACTGAGCCTTCGGTGAGATCGGCGGCGCGGATCGGGGTGCCGGTGGGATCGCGCACCAGGCGCACGCCCTCGTCCCAGAGGGTGTGGCGCATGCGTTCCACGCCGAAGTCCTCCGAGCGGTCGAGGTCGCGGAACACCACGACGGCCGGCAGCGGTGCCAGCAGAGCCGCGCCGATCAGCGTGTTGCGCAGCAGCGGGCGGCGCTTGATCTGTGTCTCGTCCACGATCTCATCGATGGTCGCCGCAGCCTCGGCCCGCTCGGCCTCCTTGCGCAGCGGCTTGCGATCTTCGACGATCTCGTGATCAGGCATCAGCGCGCGGGCCCACTGGACCACGCCGAGTCCGATGCCGAGCATGGCGAAGGCGACGCCGAGTCCCAGCAGCGTGTTCTGCAGTCGGAGCAGCTCGAGGTCACCCTCGGTGACGCCCACGGCGAAGTAGCCGACGAAGAACAGCACCGTGCCGATGATGGAGATCAGAAAGAGCACCGACACCTGACGCTCGGCTCGCTTGGCGGCCTTCTCGTCCACATCTGCCAACCGCGGACGGTGCGGGGGCAGGCCCGGGTTGTCGATGGCATGGCCGCTCGACTTCCCGTCACCGGCTCTGATGACGGCGCCCGACTGAGGATCGCCGCTACCGTGCTCGCCCATATGGTTCTCGTCCTTTGCTTGAGTATTTACGTTGTGCGTGCGTCTCGGACCCGGGGGTCAGGAGGACCGTGAGGTCAGCCAGACCATCGAGCCGATGAGCAGTACCAGACCGAGGGTCCAGATGAGCAGACCTTCAGACACCGGTCCCAGCGAGCCCAACGCGAAACCGCCGGGCACGCCCTGGGACTCGTTGTTCTTCAGGAAGGCGATGATGTCGCGCTTGTCCTCTGCGGGGATGTTGGAGTCGTTGAACTCCGGCATGTTCTGCGGGCCGGTGACCATGGCCTCGTAGATGTGCTTGGACTCCACACCGTCGAGTGAGGGGGCGTACTTGCCCTCGGTGAGCGCACCGCCGGCGGCGGCCGCGTTGTGGCACATGGCGCAGTTGATGCGGAAGAGCTCGCCGCCCTGGGAGATGTTGCCCTCGTCGGTGTCCAGGTACTCCTCATCGGGGACTGCGGGGCCGGAGCCCAGCGAGGCGACATAGGCCGAGAGCTGCATGGTCTGTTCGTCGTTGAACTGTGCGGGCTTCTCCTGAGCCTGGGGGCCCTGCATCTGCAGCGGCATGCGACCGGTGCCGACCTGGAAGTCGACCGCCGCTGCACCGGCGCCGACCAGCGAAGGTCCGGCGTCGCTGCCCACGGCGTTGATGCCGTGGCAGGTGGCGCAGTTGGCCACGAAGAGGCGTTCGCCCTCCTCCACGTCCGAGGCGGAGTACGCATCAGGGACGTTCGATGCCTGTGCCTCGTTGATCGTGGTCGCCGCGGCGTAGAGCCCTCCGGTGAGCAACAGGCCCAGGAGGAGCAGCGCCACCGCCGCGAGGGGGTGACGACGCTTCTGTGAGAGTGCCTTCACGTGCCGGTTCCTAACTTCTCGGTGCGATATCAGCTTGTATGCGTGACTGGCGTGGTGATCAGGCGAACAGCGGCAGCAGGTAGACGATGCCGAAGAGCGCGATCCACACGACGTCCACGAAGTGCCAGTAGTACGAGACAACGACGGCGGCGTGCGCCTCCCGGTGTGTGAACTTCACGCTGAAGTACGCGCGTGCGATCACGTAGAGGAAGGCGACGAGCCCGCCGATCACGTGCAGACCGTGGAAGCCGGTGGTGATGTAGAACGCAGATCCGAAGGAGTTCGAGGAGACGGTGACCCCGTGGGACACCAGCTCTGCGAACTCGAAGGCCTGACCCGCGATGAAGACGGCACCCATGATGAACGAGAGGATGTACCACTCGACCATGCCCCAGTGCTTGATCTGGAAGGCTCCGCCGGTGCGGCGCGGCTGATGCCGCTCTGCCGCGAAGACGCCGAACTGGGCCGTCACCGAACTCGCGACCAGGACCACGGTGATGGTCGTGGCCAGCGGGATCGCGAGCGTGGCGCCGCCTTCGGCGAACATCTCGGGCTGCGTGGAGCGCAGCGTGAAGTACATGGCGAACAGGCCGGCGAAGAACATCAGCTCGCTGGTGAGCCAGACCATGGTGCCCACGGACACCATGTTCGGACGGTTCGGCAGCGTTCGCGCCGGAGCGATTGGGGCTTGGGTTGCAGACGTCACGCATTCATTATGTCCTGAAACTCCTGCGGTTTGCGACCGCGGGGGCCAGTGTGGCGAGGTTCGAGATCCTTGTCAGGCGGCGGATTCCGCGCCATTCCCAGGATCCGCCAAGGTGGAGCGGTCAAAAAAATCACCAATATTTCTACAGCGTGTCGAAATTGGACGCAGCTGGCTCATCACGGGCCGATAGTCTGGGGCTGTGAAACCTCCGAACTCGCCCTCCACGGACTCCCCCGATCCAGCGCAGCCGTCCACCTGGCCCGAGCTGCTGGAGACGCTGCTCGCGGGCACGGACCTCACGGCCGACACCTCGGCCTGGGCCATGGATCAGCTGATGAGCGGCGCGCTCGGCGATGGCCAGATCGCTGCCTTCCTCGTGGCCCTCCGGGCCAAGGGCGAGGTGGCGGAGGAACTCGTCGGGCTCAGCGCCACCATGATGGCCAGAGCGGTGCCGCTGCAGATCCAGGGGCCGACCCTGGACATCGTGGGCACCGGCGGGGACATGCTGGGCACCGTGAACATCTCCACCATGGCATCTCTGACCGCAGTGGGAGCCGGCGCGAGAGTGGTCAAGCACGGCAATCGCGGCGCATCGACCACTGCCGGAGCAGCTGATGTCATCGAGGCCCTCGGCGTGGACCTGAGTCTGCCCCCGGAGCACGTGGCGCGCGCCGCCGAGGAGGTGGGCATCACCTTCCTCTACGCGCAGAGCTTCCATCCCTCGATGCGCCATGTGGGTCCCGTCCGGCGCCAGCTCGGAATCCGCACGGTGTTCAACTTCCTCGGGCCGCTGTCCAATCCTGCCCGCGTCACGGCCCAGGCGCTGGGCTGCGCCAGTCCGGGCCTCGCACCCCGGATGGCAGAGGTCCTCGCCGTGCGGGGCACCCGCGGTCTGGTGTTTCGGGGTCAGGACGGGCGGGACAAGATCACCACCTCCGCAGCCAGCGACATCTGGGAAGTTCGCGAGGGCCGCGTCTCGCACATGGAGCTCAGCCCCGAGGACGTGGGGCTCAAGCGTGCCGCGGTGGAGGACCTGCGCGGAGGCAGTGGAGCGCAGAACGCCCAGATCGTGCGGGACCTGCTCGCCGGCCAGCGGGGGCCCGTGCGGGATGCCGTCGTGCTCAACGCTGCGGCTGGGCTCACGAGCCTGGCTCAGGAGGCCGAGGGTCATCTGGTGGAACGGCTGCGGCTGAACATGCTGCGTGCGGAGGAGTCCCTCGATTCCGGGGCCGCCGCCGAGGTGCTGCGGCGCTGGGTGCAGTTCAGTCAGCGCGCGGGCTGAGCCCCGCCTCTGAGTCCCGCGACTCCTCGGGCGACTCCCCGGCCGCCTCTCCGGCCTGAACCGGCTCCTCGGGCTCGTCATGGCCGAAGGGGTCGGGATCGACACCGGGGAGCCAGCTCAGACCCGGTTCGTTCCAGCCTTCACGCTTCATCGCCTTCTTCCAGCGCCGGGCCCAGCGGGGATCGAGTCGGTTCACGTAGAGGTAGCCGTCGAGATGGTCGTACTCGTGCTGGAGGATCCGCGCGAACCACCCGGTGGCCTCGAAGGTCAGCGGCTCGCCCTCCAGGTCCAGACCGGTGATCTCCACGTGCTCGCTGCGCTTGAGCGGATAGCTGTAGCCGGGGGCGGAGAGACAGCCCTCGGCTTCCTCCTCGCGGTCCGGAGACTCCTTGGAGATCTTTCCGATCAGCCTCAGGCGGGGGTTGATGATGACTCCCCTGCTCGGCTGATCACCGGAGTCGGGATAGGCGTAGGTGAAGATGCGCAGCCCGACGCCTATCTGCGGCGCGGCCAGACCCACTCCGCGTGCCGCTTCCTGGGTCTCGAACATGTCGGCCACGAGGTCTCTGATGGAATCGTCGATGGTCTCCACGTCGTCCGCGCGCCGGTGCAGCACCGGCTCGCCGTGGATCGTGATGGGGCGGATCGTCATACCTGCGATTCTACTGGGCGGACCCGCTGTCACAGTCGCCTGGGAAGACACGAGGAAGCCCGCTGCGAGTCGGTGCTCACAGCGGGCTTCCTTCAGCGGGGACGGCTCCCCGGTTCATGTTCTGCGGGGCGGGACCAGGATCAGTGCGCGTAGCGCTTGCGGTTGAACTCCAGGACCCATCCCGTGATGAAGAAGAGCCCCGGGATCAGTGCAAGGAAGAACACCCACCAGTCGATGGCCAGCCCGAAGAAGGCGAAGGCCGCAGAGAAGCCGAGTCCGAGCGGCCACCAGCTCCACGGAGCGAACTCTCCGTAGTTGCCGGCCATCTGCTCGATCTCCCCGTCAGGGTTGTCGCTGTCCAGCACCTCGCTGTTCTTCGCCACCATGCGCAGGTAGAACCAGAGCATGAACGCCATTCCTGCAGTGAGCAGAAGCAGCGGGAACCCTGCCATGTCCTCGAAGCCGCTCCAGAACCCGTAGATGAAGGCTACGAGCAGGACGAAGACGCCGAGCCCGCCGAACAAGCCGATATTTGCTCTCATCAGACACCCGCCTTGTCCTGCTGGTCCGCCGGCCCGAAGATCTTCCCGGCAGGTGACTGCAGGGTATGACGATCAGCGAGCTCAGGATGGTGCAGATCGAGCGCGGGGCGCTCCGACCTGATCCGTGGAAGTGAATAGAAGTTGTGCCGCGGCGGCGGGCAGGAGGTCGCCCATTCGAGCGAGCCTCCGAAGCCCCATGGATCGTCCACGAGGACCTTCTTGCCCTTGCGCGCCGTGATCCAGACGTTCCAGAAGAACGGGATCAGGGAGGCGCCCAGCAGCATCGAGAACACCGTGGAGAACTGGTTCATCGCGGTGAAGCCGTCCTCGACCATGTAGTCGGCGTAGCGACGCGGCATGCCCATGACGCCGAGCCAGTGCTGGATCATGAACGTTCCGTGGAATCCGACGAACAGCATCCAGAAGTTGATCTTGCCCAGACGCTCGTTGAGCATCTTGCCGGTCCACTTCGGCCACCAGAAGTAGAATCCGGCGAACATCGCGAAGACCACGGTGCCGAAGACCACGTAGTGGAAGTGTGCCACCACGAAGTAGGTGTCCGAGAGGTGGAAGTCCAGCGGCGGCGAGGCCAGGATGATGCCGGTGAGACCACCGAAGAGGAAGGTCACCAGGAAGCCGAGACTCCACAGCATCGGCGTCTCGAAGGTCAGCGACCCTCGCCACATCGTGCCTATCCAGTTGAAGAACTTCACCCCTGTGGGCACCGCGATGAGCATGGTCATCAGCGCGAAGAACGGCAGCATGACGGCGCCCGTGACGTACATGTGGTGCGCCCAGACGGTCACCGACAGGGCTGCGATGGCGATCGTCGCGTAGACCAGGCCCTTGTAACCGAAGATCGGCTTGCGGCTGAAGACCGGCAGGATCTCCGAGACGATGCCGAAGAAGGGCAGCGCGATGATGTAGACCTCGGGGTGGCCGAAGAACCAGAACAGGTGCTGCCACAGCACTGCACCACCGGCCTCGGGATCGAAGATGTGTCCGCCGAAGCGACGATCGAGTCCGAGGCCGAAGAGGGCTGCCGCCAGCGGCGGGAACGCCATCAGCACCAGGATCGAGGTGATCAGGGTGTTCCAGGTGAAGATCGGCATGCGCCACATGGTCATGCCCGGTGCACGCATGCACAGGATGGTGGTGATGAAGTTGACGCCACCCATGATCGTGCCGAAACCGGTCAGCGCCAGGCCGAAGACCCAGAGGTCACCGCCCACACCCGGTGAATATGTGGTGTCCGAGAGCGGAGCATAGGCGAACCAGCCGAAGGAGGCCGCACCCTGTGGGGTGAGGAATCCTGCCATGGCCACCAGGGCGCCGAAGAGGAAGAACCAGAACGCCAGCGCGTTGAGTCGGGGGAACGCCACATCGGGCGCGCCGATCTGCAGCGGCATGATGACGTTGGCGAATCCGGCGAAGAGCGGGGTCGCGAACATCAGCAGCATGACCGTGCCATGCATGGTGAAGAGCTGGTTGTACTGCTCCTTGGTCTGCAGCAGCTGCATGCCGGGCTCGAAGAGCTCCGCGCGGATGAGCAGGGCCATCACCCCGCCCACGCAGAAGAACAGGAAGGAAGAGATCAGGTACATGTAGCCGATCACCTTGTGATCGGTGGTCGTCAGCCAGTTGACGACGACCTTTCCCTTGGAGCGGGGGACGACGCGCGAGACATCGCGAGCATCATCTGCACTGTATTCGAGGGTCGCCACGGTCAGTCGTCCCCTTCAGTTCCGGCCACGTTTTCGTGGAGGTTTGTATTGCGGTCGTACTCGTCGCCGAGCTTGCCCTCAGGCAGGGTCTCGAGATAGTCGCGGAACTCGTCTTCTGTGACGACCTCCACGGTGAAGAGCATCTCGGAGTGATACTGGCCGCAGAGCTCAGCACACTTGCCGTCGAAGCTGCCGAGCTCCTGCGGAGTCAGGTGGATCTCATTGGTCCGACCCGGGATCATGTCGCGCTTCTGCAGGAAGGCGGGGATCCAGAAGGAGTGGATGACGTCGCGAGCGTTGAGCTCGAAGGTCACAGCCTGGTCCACCGGGAGATAGAGAGTGGGGAGACCCTCTCGGACCCCTTCTTCACCTGTGAGGTCTGCCTGCACGCCGGCGAAATAGCGCTCTTCGCCGTCGTAGTCGTAGTTGAAGTCCCAGGCCCACTGCTTGCCTCGGACATCGACCACCAGCTCCGGATCCTCGTACGGATCATCGACTGAACGCTGCACCTGATCGGTGTAGAAGAACAGCACGCCCACCATCACGAGCGGGACGATGGTGTACATGATCTCCAGCGGGACGTTATAGGCCAGCTGCCTCGGGTACCCGGTCTCGCCCTTGCGCCGCCGGTAGGCGATCATGCACCAGAGCATCAGACCCCAGGTGATGAGGCCGACGATGAGCGCCGCGATCCAGGAGTTGACCCACAGGTCAGTCAGTTCAGCAGTGTTGCTGGTCGTGTCTCGATTGCCCGGAAGCCAACCCCGCGCTGCAGGGTTCTCCGCGGAGCAGGCGCTGAGCACCAGTGCCGCCGTGCTGGCCAGTGCAACTGTCTTGACTGCACGGCCTCGGCTGCCGGTTCGTTTATGCGAACTCACAGACGGCCCTTCCTCTATCTCGGTGTGCGAATGTTGCGTCCTGAAGCGGCGCTGGACTGCGGTGTGTGCAGACCTCAGGCCGCCATCGACGCTTCGCGCTCAAGACTACTACGTCCTGTAGAGGACCGGGAGGACGGACACCCGCGAGCCAGGCATCTGATCCCCGCGCCTGATGCTCGAGAAAAGGGTCCAGACATGACGAAACTCCGCTTCTACCCTGTGTAGAAAACAGGAGGAGCGGAGTCTCGTCTGCCGTGCCCGGAGCCGACTACGTACCGAGATATGTCAGCTTTGTGACGTGCCGGGGGTTCAGCGCCTCTCGCCGAGGTGCCCGCGGGAGATCAGTGGAAGGAGTCTCCACAGGCACAGGAGCCGCCGGCGTTGGGATTGTCGATGGTGAAGCCCTGCTTGGAGATGGAGTCTTCGAAGTCGATGGTGGCCCCTTCGAGGTAGGGCACGCTCATCTTGTCCACGACGACCTCCACCCCGCTGAAAGCGCGCAGGGCATCTCCGTCGAGCACCCGTTCGTCGAAGTAGAGCTGGTAGATCAGACCCGAGCAGCCGCCCGGCTGTACGGCGACGCGCAGACGAAGGTCCTCGCGCCCCTCCTGCTGCAGCAGCGAAGAGACCTTCTGGGCCGCTGTCTCACTGAGCTCGACCTGGTGGGTCTTGGTGCCGTCGACGGCGGATCCGGAGCTCTCCGGGGCGACGGTGTCCCCCGAAGTCTCTGCGGTGGTGTCCTGGGTGGTGGTGCTCATGGCATACACCTCTCTCGTTGTAGCGGCAGGCCTGCATCTCTACGGTAACAACGTGCAGCACCACGGGGTTCATTCCCGCAGACTTATCGTTGCCGAGATGACCTCCATTATTCCCGCTACACTGGTGCGGTGCTAGGACGTAAGAAAAACACCGCTGATCAGATCGCCGAGGCCGAGGCAGCTCGAGCCCGCGAGGACGCCGCAACGACCAGGCGCCAGCCTGAGAAGAAGGGCGTGCCCACACCGAAGCGCAGCGATCAGGTGGCCGCTCGACGGCGCCCGCTCGTGCAGAACGACCGCAAGCTCGCGCGTGCGGCGCAGCGCCAGCAGATCGCCGATCAGCGCGCGAAGATGCGCCGCGCGATGGAGACCGGGGAGGAGAAGTATCTGCCCCCGCGCGATCGCGGCCCGCAGCGTCGCTTCGTCCGCGACTACGTGGACGCCCGGTTCGGCATCGGCGAGTGGATGCTCATCCTGGTGCTGGTCTTCCTCTTCGCCTCCTTCGTGATGAACGAGCAGATGCGCATCGTGATCAGCCAGATCCTCTGGCTGTTCGTGCTGGCAGTCCTGGTCGAGGCGTGGTGGGTGGGACGCACTGTGCGCAAGAAGCTTGATGCCAAGTTCGGACCGGAGAACCGGGAGAAGGGGATCCGCTTCTACGCCGCGATGCGCGCCCTGCAGATCCGCCGCCTCCGCCTGCCCAAGCCGCTGGTGGCCCGCGGACAGTTCCCCTCCTAGCCGGAGCTTCGGCGAGCAGCCGCCACATCAGCCGCTTCGCAGCCGCCACATCAGCCGCTTCGCAGCATCGAGGCCAGGCGGCGGTTGATCCGGCGGGCCCAGAACGGCCCTTCATAGACGAATGCCGTGTAGCCCTGGACCAGGGTCGCTCCCAGGGCCAGGCGCTCAGCCACGTCGTCCCCGCTGGTCACTCCCCCGACGGAGATGATGGTCGTGGTCCGCGGGAGCGTGGCGCGCAGCCGCTGCAGCACCTGTTTCGAGCGATCGGCCAGCACCGGACCGCTGAGCCCTCCGGCGCCCTTGGCCTCCACGGATCCGGGATCGCTGCGCAGGCCGTCCCTGGAGATCGTGGTGTTGGTGGCGATCACGCCGTCCAGCTCGAGGCCGGTCACCAGATCGGCCACAGCATCGACATCGTCGTCCTCCAGGTCGGGAGCGATCTTCACCAGCAGCGGCACATGGCGCCCGGCGGCCAGGTCCGCCTCCTGGCCCACCGCGCTGAGCAGCGGACGCAGAGCCTCGATGTCCTGGAGCTGACGCAGCCCGGGCGTGTTCGGTGAGGACACGTTGACGACCAGATAATCCGCCACCGGGGCGAGGATCCGTGTGGAGGTCAGATAATCCTCGGTCGCCTCCGCCAGAGGCGTCAGCTTGGTCTTGCCGATGTTGACCCCGACCACCGGCACGTGTCGACCGGACTCCTTCAGTCGCGAGATCCGAGTCCGGATCTCCTCCAGACGGGGACGCAGCGCTGCGGCGCCGTCGTTGTTGAAGCCCATCCGGTTGATCAGCGCCCGGTCCTTCACCAGCCGGAAGAGCCGTGGCCTGGGGTTGCCGGGCTGGGCCTGGCCGGTGACCGTGCCGATCTCGATATGACCGAAGCCGAGACTCGCCAGCGGCAGGACCATCGTCGCAGCCTTGTCGAAGCCGGCTGCCAGGCCGAAGGGCGAGGGCCACACCATTCCCAGGGCGCGGATCTGAAGCGAATCCGCCGGACGGCACCAGCGCTCGAGGACCCTGGTGACCCCCAGCCGGTCGCCCAGCCGCAGCCCCGAGACGACGAGGTGGTGCGCGGATTCAGCATCCATGCGCGAGAACACTGTCTTGAAGACGAAGCGGTACATGGGCTCCATCCTAGAATGCCGGCTCCCCACCGGTCGCCTTCTAGGATGAAGCACATGGACGAACTCCTCGATGACACCCCCGCGGGCGTCTGGACCGAAGACCATCTGCAGGACTGTCTGCGTCTGACGCTGCCGCTCGGCGAGGACGAGGAGGGACCGGTCAGCGCCACTCTGGTCAGCTACTCCCCCGAACCTCGGCAGGACGAGGTGCTCCGGGCATCGCAGGAGAACAGTCCCGAGGAGAACAGCCCTTGGGAGCACAGCCCCCAGGAGAGTCTGTCGCGGGAGAAGGCCCACCAGGGGACGGCGGGGCAGGGGCCACGGCCGGGAGATGAGCCCGAGGAGCTCGCTCCGGTGCTGCATCTCCACGGCTGGTCCGACTACTTCTACAACATCCCGATGGCCCGCCGCTGGCAGAGCCACGGGCGCCCGTTCTATGCCCTGGACCTGCGGAAGTATGGGCGCAGCCTGCGCAGCTGGCAGACTCCCGGCTACGTGGACTCGCTGGACGTCTACGATGCCGACATCGATGCGGCACTCACGGAGATCCGTTCCCTGCACCCTGCCGCACCTGCGCCGATCATTCAGGCGCATTCCACCGGCGGTCTGGTCGCGGCGCTGTGGGCCCAGCGCCATCCGGGCCGGATCAGTGCTCTGGTGCTGAACAGTCCCTGGCTGGAGCTCTCCGGGGACGTGGCGGCTCGCACCGCCACCGAGGGCATCCTTGCGCCGCTGGGTCAGTTCTCCCCCACGCGGGCGCTGAAGCTTCCCGCGATCGACAACTACTGGCAGTCCCTGTCGGACCAGGCTCAGGGCGAATGGAGCCTGCACCCGCGGTGGAGGCCGCGCAACGCGTTTCCGATCCGTGTGGGCTGGATGCGGGCGGTGCTCGCCGGACACCGCAGGGTCTACGAGGGACTCGGGCTTCAGCTGCCGGTCCTGGTGCTGCTCTCCGGGGCCACCGCCTACCGGAGACAGTGGACCGAGGAGCTCAAGGAGTCGGACTCCGTGCTGGACGTGGAGCTGCTGGCCCGCCGGGCCGTGAAGCTCGGCGATCAGGTCACAGTCGTGCGCATCCACCGCGCGCTGCACGATGTCTTCGCTTCAGAGGCCTCCGTGCGCAGTCGCGCCATGGATGAGGTGCAGCGGTGGCTGAAGGCCTATGCCCCGGAGGCGGAGCGGTCTGTGGCGAACCGATCCACAGCGGCGCCGTAGCGGCGGTCCCTCCTGGCGTAGATCTCCACCGCCTCCCAGAGCGTGGTGCGGTCCACATCGGGCCAGAGGACGTCCATGAACACCATCTCCGCATAGGCGGACTGCCAGAGCAGGAAGTTGGAGATGCGCTGTTCGCCTGAGCTGCGCAGGAACAGATCCACATCGGGCAGGTCCGGCTCGTCCAGATGAGCCGCCACCGTCTTCTCCGTGATCTTGGCCGGATCCATGCGTCCCGCCTTGACCTCCTGGGCGATGAGCCTGACCGCGTCGGTGATCTCCGCACGGCCGCCGTAGTTCACGCACATCGTGAGGGTGCAGCGTGTGTTCTGCGCGGTCAGCTCCTCGGAGGTCTCCAGCTCCCGGATCACCGAGCGCCAGAGGCGGCCCGGCTGGCCGTTCCAGCGGATCCGCACACCCCAGGAGTTCAGCACGTCGCGCTGCCGACGCAGCACCTGACGGGAGTAGCCCATCAGGAAGCGGACCTCGTCGGGTGAGCGCTTCCAGTTCTCGGTGGAGAAGGCATAGACGCTGATATGCCTGACCCCGATCTCTATGGCCCCGGCGATCACATCCATGAGCGCCGCTTCACCGGCGCGGTGCCCCTCTGTGCGTGGGAGCCCCCGCTGGTTGGCCCAGCGGCCGTTGCCGTCCATGACGATCCCGATGTGCGCGGGCACCAGCTCAGCCGGCAGCCGAGGAGCTGAGACGCCGTCGCGATGGGGAGCGGGATCCTGAGGGGTGCGGGTGGACATGGCGATCATTCTTCCACGAACCCTGGCCGAGCGGCCCGGGCGGCTAGAGCCCCAGTGAGCTGAGTCGGCGATCGAGATGATGCTGGGCGTAGCTGGTGACCACTGCGGAGGCCTCGTGGCGGATGTCGCTGCGCGCCGAGCGGGTCTGCTCCCAGTGTCCATGCTGCAGGGCATGCAGCAGCTGCACCGTGGCGGGCTCCAGGGTGCGGGTGCCCGGCGGCCGGCAGTCGGTGCACACCGGGCCGCTGGCGGCGGGATGGAAGCCGGTGTGCGCGCCGGGCCGGCCGCAGGAGACGCAGGAGGTCCAGGTCACCGCCCATCCTGCCGAGGACAGTGCGCGAAGCAGGTAGGAGTTCAGCACGACGTCGGCCGGGTGGACTCCACGCGCCAGCGCCGAATAGCCGCCGTGGAGCAGGGAGAACTGCTGGCCGCCGAAGACGGGATCGGACTCTGCGTCCATGAGCCGCTCCGCGGTCTCCGCCATCGTGCACGCCGCCATGTACTTGTCATAGTCCGCGACGATGGGCGGTCCGTAGGTGTTCTTGGAGGTGGCCTGGGTGACGATGTCCAGGGACCGGCCGTGGACGAACTGCACATCGGCCACCATGAACGGCTCGACCGTGGCCCCGAACTTGGAGGAGGTGCGCCGCACTCCCTTGGCCACTGCGCGCACCAGGCCGTTTCCCGCGGTCAGGGCGGTGATGATGCGGTCCGCCTCACCCAGGTTCTGGGTGCGCAGGATGATCGCGGAGTCCCGATAGGAGCGGGACGCGAAGGTGGAGCCGGCCATGGTGGCAGAGTACTACAGCGGCGCACGGTCCGACGCCGCCGCAGCCTCGCCTGTTCCGCGGGCCGGGGCAGCGGTCACAGGGCCGGGGCCGAGTCCCGCAGCGCGCGGTTCACGGCGGAGATCACAGCCTGCAGGGAGGCGAGTGTGGTGTTGTGATCAAGCCCCACTCCCCACAGCACGCGTTCACCGATGGCCAGCTCGACGAATGACGCCGCTCGCGCGTCCCCGCCCTGGCTCATCGCATGTTCGGTGTAGTCCAGCAGGCGCACGTCAACCCCGTCGGCGGAGAGGATCTTCAGCAGGGCGGCGATGGGGCCGTTGGCACGGGCAGACTGCGTGGTGGTGTGCCCGCCGGCCTGCAACTCGACCTCCATGTTGAACTCACCCTCGGCGTTGGATGAGGTGTTGACCTCATCGAGCCGGTAGTGGCCCCACTGGTGATGGGCGGTGTCCACCGGGAGGTACTCGTCCTGGAAGATCTGCCAGATCTCTTCGCCCGAGACCTCGCCGCCGCCGTCGTCGGCCCGGCGCTGGATGACTCCGGAGAACTCCACCTGTGCTCGGCGCGGAAGGTCGATGCCCTGCTCGGCCTTGAGCAGATAGGAGACGCCTCCCTTGCCGGACTGGGAGTTCACGCGGATGACGGCCTCGTAGCTGCGACCGATGTCCTTGGGGTCGATCGGCAGGTAGGGCACGGCCCAGGTGATCTCCTCGCGGGAGGTCCCGGCCGCGGCCGCGCGGGCATCCATGTGCTCGAATCCCTTCTTGATCGCATCCTGGTGCGATCCGGAGAAGGCGGTGAAGACCAGGTCCCCGCCATAGGGGGACCGCTCCGGGACGCCCATCTGGTTGCAGTGCTCCACGGTGCTGCGGATCGTGCTCATGTCGCGGAAGTCGATCTCCGGGTCCACTCCCTGGCTGAAGAGGTTCATGCCCAGGGTCACCAGATCCACGTTGCCGGTGCGCTCGCCATTGCCGAAGAGGCAGCCTTCGATCCGGTCGGCCCCGGCCATGTAGCCCAGCTCGGCCGCGGCGACCCCGGTCCCGCGATCATTGTGCGGATGCAGGGAGAGCACGATCGAGTCCCGGTTGCGCAGGTTGCGGTGCATCCACTCGATGGAGTCTGCGTAGACGTTCGGGGTGGCCATCTCCACGGTGGCCGGAAGGTTGATGATCACCGGCTTCTCCGGGGTGGCCCCGAAGACGTCGACCACCTCGTCGGAGATGTGTGCCGCGAAGTCCAGCTCGGTGCCGGTGAAGGACTCCGGGGAGTACTGGTACACGATCTCGGTGGAGATCTCGGAGCTCGCGTGGAGCTGCTCCTCATACTTCCGGCACAGCCGTGCGCCCTGGGTGGCGATGTCCACGATTCCATCGCGGTCCTGCTTGAAGACCACTTCGCGCTGCAGCACCGAGGTGGAGTTGTACAGATGCACGATGGCTCGGGGGGCTCCGGCGATGGCCTCGAAGGTGCGCTCGATCAGCGTCTCGCGGGCCTGGGTGAGCACCTGGATGTAGACGTCGCCCGGGATCTTGTCCTGCTCGATGAGCTGGCGGACGAAGTCGAAGTCAGTCTGCGAGGCGGAGGGAAAACCGACCTCGATCTCCTTGAACCCCATGTTCACCAGCAGTTCGAACATGCGGTGCTTGCGATCAGGGGTCATTGGATCGATCAGGGCCTGGTTGCCGTCACGCAGATCCACTGCGCACCAGCGCGGGGCCGCCTTGATGGTCTTGTCCGGCCAGGTCCGGTCCGGCAGCGAGACCGTGATCTGGTCCTCGAAGGGGAGGTACCGCTGGAACGGCATCGGAGAGGGCTTCTGGAGCTTGCGCATGGGAACTTCCTTATGTGGTCGAGCTGAGGGCGAGCGGTCGAGGCGGAAGAGCTCCGCAGCGGGGATCCGACCTGGAAGTGCTGCGCCGTGCTGATTCTGGAGAAGCTTGACCGACTGGGGAAGCTTGGATCAGGGGTGCGCGAGCTCTTCCCCGCTGCGGCGGAGAAGCTCTAGTCGTAGCGCACGCGTCGATGTGATCTGCACGTGAATCAAAATAGCATGCAGCGCGCTCGGACGCAGGGCGGGGTTGTGATTCTCATCATGTGGAACGGGCTCGAGGTCAGAAGCCGAGGCGACCGAGCTTCTTGGGATCGCGCTGCCAGTCCTTGGTCACCTTGACGTGCAGATCGAGGTAGATCGGGGTGCCCAGGAGCTTGACGATTCCGGCTCGTGCATCGGAGCCGATGGTCTTGAGCCTGGCGCCCCGCCTGCCGATGATGATGGCCTTCTGGGAGTCGCGCTCCACGTGGATCGAGACCCGCACATCCAGCAGGGGCTTGTCCTCGGGCCGGTCCTCGCGCGGGACCATCTCCTCGACGACCACGGCGATCGAGTGCGGCAGCTCGTCACGGACGTCCTCCAGCGCCGCCTCGCGCACGAGCTCGGCGACCATGACAGCCTCGGGCTCATCGGTGAGATCGCCCTCGGGGTAGAGCGGCGGGGACTTCGGCATCATCGCGGCGAGCTGATCGATCACCACGTCGGTCTGCTCCCCCTCGATGGCGGAGACCGGGATGATCTCGGCGAAGCCCCCCGCCTGCCTGCCCTCCTGGGCCAGGTGCTCCCGGCCCAGCTGGTCCACTGCCATCAGCTGTTCCGCGAGGTCCTCCCGGGAGACCTTGTCCACCTTGGTCACCAGGGCGATCACTCGCTTATGCGGAAGCTTGGTCAGCTGCGCGGCGATGAAGCGGTCGCCCGGGCCGATCTTCTCATCGGCCGGAATGCAGAACCCGACCACGTCCACCTCGGAGAGGGTGTCGATGACCAGTCCGTTGAGCCGCTTGCCCAGCAGCGTGCGGGGACGATGCAGACCGGGAGTGTCCACCAGGACGAGCTGGAAGTCGCTGCGGTGGACGATGCCGCGGATGGTGTGCCGGGTGGTCTGTGGCTTGGAGGAGGTGATGGCCACCTTCTCCCCCACCAGGGCGTTGGTGAGCGTGGACTTGCCCGCGTTCGGGCGGCCGACCATGCTGGCGAACCCGGCGCGGAAGTTCTCATCGAACGTCGCGAAGCCCTCCTGCTGGGCGGGCATCTCTGACTGGCTCATCGTGGTGTTCCGATCCTCTCCTGCGCCGGCGCCGCGGTTGCGGCCTGGCGGTCGTGTCCTGATGCTGACTCCGCGGCGCGCAGGTGCAGCCCCTCGGGTTCGTCCTGCGTGCCGAGACCCGCGCGTGCACCGCGGCTCTGCTCCGCCTCCCAGGCCAGCACGTGACTCACCCGGTTGCGGCGTCCCTCGAGCCGATCTGCGCGGAGCACCACTCCGGGGCCGCTGCGGCGCGGGATCTCGACCTCGGAGCCGGCGATGGCCACGCGTCCCAGCGCCTTGGCGAGCAGGCCTCCGACGGTGTCGACCTCCTCCTCGTCGTCGAGGTCCAGCTCATAGAGCTCGGCGAAGTCGTCCACCGACATCCGCGCCGAGAGGCGCCTGCGACCGTGGCTGATCTCCTCGATCTCGGCGGCCTCGGTGTCGTATTCATCCACGATCTCACCGACGATCTCCTCGATCAGATCTTCGAGGGTGACCATGCCTGCGGTGCCGCCGTACTCGTCCACGACGATGGCCACATGGGTGGACTCGCGCTGAAGCTCGGAGAGGAACTCGGAGACCGGCTTGGACTCGGGGACATAGCGCACGTCGCGCTGGATCTCATCCACGAGGATCGAATCCGGGTCGCGTCCGGCGTAGGCGCTGGGCGCCTCGGAGCTGCGGAGCCGGTGGTGCAGGAAGGCGGCGTCCTTGAGGTAGACCATCCCGGTGATGTCGTCTGCGGAGCCGCGCACCACCGGCACGCGGGAATACCCCGAGCGCAGGAACAGCGTCATGACCTCGACGACGCTGGTGCCGGCCTCCACGGTGACCATATCGGTGCGCGGCACCATCACCGCGCGCACCCGCGTGGTGGAGAGGTCGAAGACCGACTGGAGCAGCTCCGCCTCGGCGTCTTCGATGATGTCGGTCTCGGAGGCTCGGGTGACGAACTCCCGGAACTCCTCGTCGTCGAAGAATCCGCGATCTGACTCTGAGCCTCCCGGGACGGTGCGCGACCCGAGGCGGCTGAGCGCCACCGGCAGCGGGCCCAGTGCCACGCGGAGAGCGCGCACCAGCCTGGCGGTCGCCGCGGCGACGAGCTGGTGGTGTCCGCGGCCGATCTGGCGCGGTGAGACGGCGGCGGTCACCAGGCCGCCCACCAGCAGGAGGGCGCAGCCGAGCACGGCTCCGGCGGCAAGTCCCCCCAGGGCGAGGATGGAGGCCAGGACGACCAGCACCACCAGGGCCGTGGTGAAGAACCAGCGCCACATCCGCAGCGCCAGGGTGTGGGCGGCCGGATGGGCGAGGATCATCGCCACCGCGGTGGATCGGCGCTGATCGACGATCTCCTCGGCCTCACGCCGGCTCAGCCGGAGGAAGGCGGAGTCGGCGGCGGAGAGGGTGAAGGCGAGCGAGCCGCTCGCCAGCGCCAGCAGGATGAGAAGTCCGAGGGTCATGGTCAGACCGTCGGGGTGGGAGCAGCGTGCCCGAGATATTCCTCGAGGAGCGCGCGCTGCAGGCTGAACATCGCTTCCCGGTCCTCGGGCTCGGCATGATCATGTCCCAGCAGGTGCAGGACGCCGTGGGTGGCGAGGAGCGCGAGCTCCTCGCCGAGATCGTGGCCATTGGCGGTCGCCTGCTGCTGCGCGACCTGCGGGCAGATCACGATGTCTCCGAGCACTCCCTCGGTGACCGGTTCCTGTGCCGTGCCGGCGATGAGCTCATCCATGGGGAAGCTCATCACATCGGTGGCCCCGGGCAGGTTCATCCAGTCCAGGTGCAGCGCTTCGATCGTGTCCTCGTCGACCAGCGTGATCGACAGTGCGACGGCGCCGCTGAGGTGCAGCCTGGCGTAGAGGAACCCGCTGAGGTCGAGCAGACCGGCCAGATGGTCTCCGGAGATCAGGTCCGAGCCGGAGCTGTCCTCGACCGTGACCTGGACCTCGCTCATCGTCGGCCCCCGCGCCGCGGGGCACGTGCGGCATCCTGGTGGCGTTCGTAGGCGTCGACGATCCGTCCGACCAGAGCATGGCGGACCACATCCTCGGAGCCGAAGCGGGACATCGCGATGCCCTCGACGCCCTCGAGGATCTCGATCACCGTGCGCAGCCCGGAGTCGGTGCCGCGCGGCAGGTCGACCTGCGTGATGTCACCGGTGACCACGATCTTGGAGTTGAAGCCCAGCCGGGTGAGGAACATCTTCATCTGCTCAGCTGTGGTGTTCTGCGCCTCGTCCAGGACGATGAACGAGTCATTGAGCGTGCGGCCGCGCATATAGGCCAGCGGCGCGACCTCGATGATGCCCGATTCCATCAGCCGCGGGATGGAGTCCGGGTCGATCATGTCGTGCAGCGCATCGTAGAGCGGGCGCAGATACGGGTCGATCTTGTCGTTGAGGCTGCCGGGCAGGAAGCCCAGCTTCTCCCCTGCCTCCACGGCGGGCCGGGTCAGGATGATGCGGTTGACCTCGCGGGCCTGCAGGGCCTGGACAGCCTTGGCCATGGCCAGATACGTCTTACCGGTGCCGGCGGGGCCGATGCCGAAGACCACAGTGGACTCGTCGATGGTGTCGACATAGGTCTGCTGATTCTTGGTCTTGGGCCGGATGGTCCGCCCGCGGTGGGAGAGGATGTTGGTGGTCACGATGCGCGCGGATTCCTGCGCGGCGTCGGCGCGGACCATGGTCGTGACCTGCTCGATGATCTCCTCGGTCACTGTGGTGCCGGAGGCGGCGAGGGTCTTCAGCTGGGTGAGGACCTCGACGATCCTGGTGACCTCGGCGGCGGAGCCGCCGACGGTGACCAGCTGGTCGCGCAGACCGATGGACGCAGAGGGATAGAGGCCCTGCAGGATGCGCAGCGCGAGGTCCTGCGCGCCCAGGCTGCGGAACATGGTGTCGGCGTCGGCGAAGTACACCTGCCGCTCGATGTTCCCCAGGGCCGCGGCGGTGGCCCCGCGGGCCGCTCCGGAGGTGGCGTGTCCGCTCGGGTCCTGTCCCGTCGGAGGGGTTCCCGTCAGATGCGTTCCCGTGGGCTGCTCTCCCGTGGGCTGCTCCCCGGTGGGCTCCGGCGATCCGGTCGTGTTCTGCGAAGTCTCAGTCATTGGTCCTCAGTCTAGGCGGTGTGCTCAGTGTGACCAGTCCCAGCGGCCCAGCAGCAGCTGCGTGGCGGCCAGTGCGGCCGGTCCCGCGGTGGATGAGCGCAGGACTGTGGGGCCCAGACGGGCGACCCGCGCTCCTGCGTCGCTGAGCAGCTCGATCTCTCGGTCGCTGATCCCGCCCTCGGGCCCGATGATCAGATGCAGCTCCTCCGGCGCGGTGCCGCTTCCGCAGTGGGCGGTGACGGCCTGTGCCAGGGAGGTCTGGTCGGTCTCATGCAGCGCGATGGCGCCGATCCGGTCGCCGGCGGCGCTCAACGCGTCCCGGTACTGGGCAGTGGTCTGCAGCGGCCTGACGGCGGGGATGGTGGTGCGGCGGGTCTGCTTCGCCGCAGTTCTCACCAGGGCGACCCATTCGGCGTGCTTCTTGGTCTCCCGACCGGCCTTCCAGCGCGCCACGGATCGTTCTGCCTGCCAGGGGATCACGGCGTCGACACCCAGCTCGGTGGCGGATTCCACGCCTTGGAGGTCGCGGCGGTCCTTGGCCAGGGCCTGCACGAGGACGATCCGGGGTCGCAGCACTGGTTCCTGGGTCAGCTCCAGGATCTCCACCTGCAGCTCTCCGCCGCCGGCCGCGCGGACCAGACCCTCGGCACGCAGTCCCACCGTGTCGGAGAGCAGCACCTGCTCTCCGGGCTGCATCCGCATCACTGTGGCCGCATGGTGCCCCTCAGCCCCGGAGAGCGTGACGGACGCGCCGGGGGCGACGGCGTCCAGCGCTCCGGGGCTGAGGTGGAACAGCGGAGCCGTCATCTCAGAGGGCGTCCCAGCGTTCCCGCAGCTTGGCGAACACTCCGCGGTGTTCGGTGGTGGACTCTCCGCGCTCCTCGCCGCGCTCGGCGGCGAGCTCACGCAGCAGCTCGGCCTCGCGCTCGGAGACCTTCACGGGGGTCTCCACCTTCAGGTGCACCTTCAGCGCGCCGCGGCCTCCACCGCGCAGGTGGGTGACGCCGCGCTCTTTGAGCGTGAGCACCTCCCCGGACTGGGTCCCGGGCTTGACGGTCAGCTCCTCGGCGCCGTCGAAGGTGTCCAGCTCCACGGTGGTGCCCAGGGCTGCGGCGGTCATGGGGATGGAGACTGTGGCGTGGAGGTCGTTGCCGCGGCGGGTGAACACCTCATGCGGCTTGACCTCCACCTCGATGAACAGGTCGCCGGAGGGTCCGCCGGCGAGACCGGCCTCGCCCTCGCCCGCCAGGTGGATGCGGTTGCCGCGATCCACTCCCGCAGGAACCCGGACCTTCAGCGACTTGCGCTCACGGACCCGTCCCTGGCCGTCGCACTCCTGGCAGGGGTCCTCGATGATGCTGCCGAAGCCGGCGCAGCGTGCGCAGGTCTGGGTCTGGATGACGGTGCCCAGGATGGAGCGCATGGGGCGCTGGACCTGGCCCTGGCCGTGGCAGTCCGGGCAGGTGGTGGGACTGGTGCCTGGCCGGGTGCAGGAGCCGTCGCAGACCGTGCAGGTCACGGCGGTCTCCACCTCGACCTCCTTGGTGGTTCCGAAGACCGCGTCGCGCAGGTCGATCCGCACGCGGATCAGCGAGTCCTGGCCTCGGCGGGTGCGTGAGGCCGGGCCTCCGCCTCCCCCGCCGAAGAAGGTCTCGAAGATGTCCCCGAATCCGCCGAAGCCTGCGCCGGCTCCCCCTCCTGGGAAGCCTGAGCGGCCGTTCTCGTCACCGGTGGTGTCGTAGTTCTGGCGCTTCTGCGAGTCCGAGAGCACCTCGTAGGCACGGCCGAGCACTTTGAACTGCTCGGCGGCGTCGTCGGAGGGGTTCACATCCGGGTGAAGCTTCCGGGCCTGTTTGCGATAGGCCTTCTTGATCTCGTCGGTGGACGCCGAGCGGCTGACGCCGAGCGCCTCGTAGTAGTCAGTCGTCATCTTCGTAGACGTTCACCCTTCGGAAAGAATTCGGGACAGGTAGCGCGCCATCGCGCGCACCGCGGACATGGTGGAGCCGTAGTCCATGCGAGTCGGGCCGACGACGCCGAGCTTGGCGCCTTCGGCCCCCGCATGAGTGCCATACTCGGCAGCGACGACGGCGGTCTCGACCAGCGAGTCATGACTCGTCTCGTGACCGATCCGGATCGAGAGGCCTCGCCGGTCCTGCTCCATCTCTGTCAACAGTCGAAGCAGCACGACTTGTTCCTCAAGCGCTTCGAGGATGGGACCGATGGAGGGACCGAGGTCGCGGCCCGACCTGGCGAGGTTAGCAGTCCCGGCCATGATGATGCGATCCACGCGGCCCGATTCGAGGATCGTCTCCACGGCCTGGGCGATGACCGCCATGGACGGCCGCAGCACCGGCTCCACCCGGCTGATGAGCATATCCGTGGGCAGCGGCAGCGTGGAGATCCTCCGGTTGTACAGCTCCCCGGAGAGCACCTGGCCGATCCGGTGCAGCGAGTCGTCGCCGATCGGATCTGCCAGGGTCACCATGCGCTGCTCCACCTTGCCGGAGGAGAGGATCACGATCGTCAGCGCCTTGTGCGGGGACATGGACACGACATCGACATGCCGGATCTTGGCCGTGGAGCGCTGCGGGTGCTGGATCACCGCGACCTGGTTGGTAAGCATGGCGAGCAGGCGCACCGTGTGTTCGAGCATGGTGTCGGTGTCATCGGCCGATTCCACCAGCGTGTCCATCGCTCGGCGCTCCGCCGCCGAGAGCGGACGAACTTCGGTGATCTTGTCCACGAACCGGCGATACCCGAGGTCCGTCGGGATCCGCCCGGCTGAGGTGTGCGGGGCCGCGATGAGGCCCTCCTCCTCGAGGTGGGCCATGTCGTTGCGGATCGTCGCCGGAGAGACCTCCAGGTCGTGGCGCTCCACCAGCGCCCGGGACCCCACGGGCTCCCGGGTCTGGACGTAGTCCTCCACGATGGCGCGCAGGACCTGAAGACGACGGGTGTCGGACATGCTGGTCTGGGCCTCCTCAAGATCTGGCACTCTTCGAGTACAAGTGCTAATTCTACAATGGGTGACTATGAGTGATTCTCACCTCCCCGACCGGCGCTCCTCCCCCACCCGCGGGTGGGGCGCGCAGGACCTCTCCAGTCTTCGTCAGGCCCAGCAGGTCACCGTCCACCCGCTCCCCGCCGAGCACGGCACGGTGATCGAGGAGGTGGAGTCCGGCTGGGTCGGCGCCGTCGTCTCTGTCGAGGCCTCGGGCGGCGTGCACGTGGTCAGCCTGGAGGACCGGCTGGGCAGAGTCCGTTCCTTTCCGCTGGGATACGGCTTCCTCTTCGAGGGCCGGCCCGTGGAGCTGACTGCCCCCGTCCGGCGCGCTGCGGCTCCGATCACGACGCGCACGGCCTCCGGCTCGGTGGCCGTGGCAGACGCCCGAGCACGCGTGGCCCGCGCCTCACGCATCTGGGTGGAGGGCACCCATGATGCCGAGCTGGTGGAGAAGGTCTGGGGCGAGGATCTGCGGATCGAGGGCATCGTGGTCGAACCGCTGCATGGCGCTGATGACCTTGTCGGGGCGATTCGCGAATTCCAGCCCGGTCCCCGACGCCGTGTGGGGGTCCTGCTCGACCATCTGGTCCCCGGGTCCAAGGAGACGCGCATCGCGCGCGAAGCGATGCAGGCTCCGGGCGCCGCGGGCAACATCTTGGTCCTCGGTCACCCCTATGTGGATGTCTGGCAGGCTGTGAAGCCCCACCTGCTCGGACTGCCGCGCTGGCCTGACATCCCGCGCAGCGAGGACATCAAGGTCGGCACGCTGCGTGCGCTGGGCTGGCCGCATTCTCAGCAGCGGGACATCGCGCAGGGCTGGAAGCGGATCCTGGCCCAGGTGACCAGCTACGCGGATCTGGAGCCCTCGCTGCTGGGCCGGGTGGAAGAGCTGATCGACTTCGTCACCGTGGAGGACTGAGGGCTCGCGAGCGGGCGGGGTCGTCCACGAGACCGTGCGTCACCCGGTGTTCACCCCGCCAGATGAAACTGGACACCGACACGCACGGCGGGGCCAGTGTCCGTTCAGGGAGATTCGCTAGAATTTCAGCCTGAATGACCAGGTGTCTGAGATTCTGACACTCGATCCACGGAGGTGCAGTGGCGCATAATCAGGAACCCCAGGGCGACCGATCGAGGCAGTACGCCAGATCGGATGCTTCCGAGCGTCTCAAGGGTTCTGCCGCGGCCGCACAGCCTCTCACCCCGGCCGAGGACCGCCGCTGGGCCACATTGGCACATTTCGGCGCACTCATCGGCTGCCTTCCGGCCCTCGCGATCTACCTGGTGTACCGCGACCGGGGCCCGTTCACCGCCCAGGAGTCCAAGGAGGCGCTGAACTTCACCCTGCCGGTGACCGCCGTGATGCTGGTCTGCTACATCCTTGCGCTCATCCCCGCCATCGGCTGGGTCTTCGGCATCGTCGCGGTGCTGCTGTGGATCTATATGACGATCTCCGGGCTGGTCGCCGGCATCCAGTGCAACAAGGGGCGCCCGTACCGCTACCCGATGAACCTGCGCCTGATCCACTGACCCTCGGCCACGAGCTCAGGGAACGAGCCTCAGGGAACGAGCCGGCGCGTCACCGCGTCAGCCAGGAGCCGGCCGCGCAGCGTCAGCACCACACGACCCTCGGGGTGCCCCGCGGCGGGAACAGCGGCCTCCGGGCTGATCAGCTGCTCCTTGACCAGCGAGTCCACAGTGGCCGGGCTGATCCGCTCCCCCATGGTCCGCGCCAGCTCGGGCAGAGCGTTGTATTCGGCGATGTCCAGCCCGTCCGCGAGACGCAGGCGCAGCATCAGGTGTTCCAGGACCTTGTCCTCGTCCTGCAGCTGCTCCCGGCCATGTCCTGGTGTCGTCCCGGTGGAGAGTCGCTGGGCGTAGGCCGCCGGGTGTTTGACGTTCCACCAGCGGAGCCCGGCCATGTGCGAATGCGCACCGGGTCCCGCCCCCCACCAGTCGGAATCCACCCAGTAGTTGAGATTGTGCTCGGACCTGGCGTCTCTGCTGGTGGAGAAGTTCGACACCTCGTACCAGTCGAATCCGGCGGCGCCGAGGACCTCCTCGGTGAGCAGGTACTTGTCGGCCTGATCGTCGGGATCGATGTCCTCGAGCACTCCGCGGCGGATCTTCGCGGCCATGGCGGTGCCCTCTTCAATGATCAGTGAGTAAGCAGAGATGTGGTCTGGCTGCAGCGCCACGGCGTGCTCCAGGCTGCTGCGCCAGTCCTGCAGGGTCTCTCCGGGGGTCCCGGAGATCAGGTCCAGGCTGACCTGCAGACCCGCCGCGCGGGCGGCGTCGACCGCGCGCTCGACGTTCGCCGGATCATGGGTGCGGTCCAGGGTCTTCAGCACCCGCGGCACCGCAGACTGCATGCCCAGGCTCAGCCGGGTGAATCCTGCCTCCGCGAGGATCTGTGCGGTCTCTGCCGTGATGGTGTCGGGATTCGCCTCGGTGGTGATCTCGGCACCGGGACGGAAGTCGAAGAGCTCGCGGGCCCGGGCGAGGATCCGGGCCAGCTCCTCAGGCGGCAGCAGCGTCGGTGTGCCGCCGCCGAAGAACACTGTCGAGAGCTTCCGCTCGGGGGCGTCCATGGCGTCCAGCACGCCGCGGGCGAAGACGAGTTCGGAGATCAGCGTGTCCGGGTAGGACAGCTGTGAGGCTCCGGGACCGAGGTCCTCGGCGGTGTAGGTGTTGAAGTCGCAGTAGCCGCAGCGCACGCTGCAGAAGGGGATGTGGACGTAGAGGCCGAAGGGGACTGCCGAGCGGGCGCTCAGCGCCTGCTGGACGGCCGAGGGGAAGCCGCCGTCGGCCGGCACCGGGTCGCCGAGGGGAAGGGTGGAGGGCAAGGCCTACTTCTTCCCAGCCTTCTCCTTGCCGGCGTCCTCATCCGAGGAGAGCGCGGCGATGAAGGCCTCCTGCGGGACCTCGACGGTGCCGACCATCTTCATCCGCTTCTTGCCCTCCTTCTGCTTCTCCAGCAGCTTGCGCTTGCGGCTGATGTCACCGCCGTAGCACTTGGAGAGGACATCCTTGCGGATAGCCCGGATGTTCTCGCGCGCGATGATGCGTGAGCCGATCGCGGCCTGGATCGGCACCTCGAACTGCTGCCGCGGGATCAGCTCCTTCAGCCGGGAGGCCATCTTCACGCCGTAGGCGTAGGCAGAGTCACGGTGAGTGATCGCAGAGAAGGCGTCGACCTGGTCGCCCTGCAGCAGGATGTCCACCTTCACCAGGTCAGCGGCCTGCTGGCCGATGCCCTGCCAGTTCAGCGAGGCGTAGCCCTTGGTCCGGGACTTCAGCTGATCGAAGAAGTCGAAGACGATCTCCGCCAGCGGCATCTTGTAGCGGATCTCGACGCGCTCTGCGGAGAGGTAGTCCATGCCTTCCATCGAGCCGCGCCGGGACTGGCAGAGCTCCATGACCGGACCGATGAACTCGGCCGGGACGATCACTGTCGCGTCCACGATCGGCTCACGAATCTCGTTGACCTTGCCTTCGGGGAACTCTGAGGGGTTGGTGACCCGGTGGACGGTCCCGTCCTCAGCAGTGACCTCGTAGACCACGTTGGGGGCGGTGGAGATGAGATCGAGGTTGTACTCGCTCTCCAGTCGCTCACGGGTGATCTCCAGGTGCAGCAGGCCGAGGAAGCCCACCCGGAATCCGAAGCCCAGTGCGGTGGAGGTCTCGGGCTCGAAGTTCAGCGCGGCGTCGTTGAGCTGCAGCTTCTCGAGGGCTTCACGCAGCACCGGGAAGTCGGAGCCGTCCAGCGGGAAGAGCCCGGAGAAGACCATCGGGCTGGGATCGTCATAGCCGCCGATGATCTCGTCCGCGGGACGATTCTGCGCGGTCACCGTGTCCCCGACCTTGGAGAGGCGGACATCCTTCACCCCGGTGATCAGATACCCGACCTCGCCCACGCCGAGACCTTTGGTGCGTTCAGGCTCGGGAGAGGAGACGCCGATCTCCAGCAGTTCATGGGTGGCACCGGTGGACATCATCTTGATCTTCTCGCGGTGGGAGAGCTGGCCGTCCACCACCCGCACGAAGGTGACCACACCGCGATAGGTGTCATAGACGGAATCGAAGATCATCGCCCGGGCGGGGGCGTCAGCATCGCCCTGCGGAGCGGGGATCTCGGCGACGATCTTGTCCAGCAGCTCTTCGACGCCGTCGCCGGTCTTGCCGGAGACGCGCAGCACGTCCTCGGGCTCGCAGCCGATGAGGTAGGCGATCTCCTCAGCGTATTTGTCCGGCTGGGCGGAGGGGAGGTCGATCTTGTTCAGCACCGGGATGATCTTCAGGTCGTTCTCCATGGCCAGGTAGAGGTTGGCCAGGGTCTGCGCCTCGATGCCCTGCGCGGCGTCGACCAGGAGCAGGGCTCCTTCGCAGGCGGCCAGCGAGCGGGAGACCTCGTAGGAGAAGTCCACGTGCCCGGGGGTGTCGATCATGTGGAAGGCATAGGTCTGCCCGTCGAGCTCCCAGGGCATGCGCACCGCCTGGGACTTGATCGTGATGCCGCGGTCACGCTCGATGTCCATGCGGTCCAGGTACTGAGCCTTCATGTCGCGCGCCTGCACCACGCCCGTGAGCTGCAGCATGCGATCTGCCAGCGTGGACTTGCCGTGGTCGATGTGCGCGATGATGCAGAAGTTCCGGATCGCACCGGGATCAGTTGCGGCGGGCACCTGCGTGCTGGTGGCCTTCGGAGACACGGTGGCGGGGGTCCTTTGCTTCGTCGAGACGCCGGGCATGGGGCTGCACCTGGCACTTCATTGTTCCATGGTCGATTGTTCCATGGTCGCGGCGCTGTGAGAGTGCTCAGAGCACGGCGTACAGGAACGGGGGCCCCGCGCAGCGCGCAGGGCCCCCGTCCGTGTGCAGCCGAAGCTGAGGTGCTGGTCGGTCAGCTTCAGAGTGCGTTGACCTTGGCGGCCAGACCGGACTTGCGGTTGGCGGCGTTGTTCTTGTGCAGAACGCCCTTGGAGACAGCCTTGTCAAGCTTGCGCGCTGCCTCTCGATTGGCGGAGACCGCTGCGTCCTTGTCGCCGGCGGCGACAGCGTTGCGCACCTTCTTGATGGCTGTGCGCAGCTGGGACTTCACACCCGCATTGCGCTGGCGCGACTTCTCATTGGTGAGGATGCGCTTCTTCTGGGACTTGATGTTGGCCACGAGTAGTCTTTCTGTCTGAGTTCACTGGTCGTGAGGGCATATCCCTGTTGTCCGGCAGCAGACAGATTTCGGTGGCGTGGGGTTGCCATGGCGATTGCACAGTCCATTGAGGTAGAGGGCTCAGGACTGTGCGGGACTTGCTGCCGCAGGGCATTGGGGCTCTTTCGAACCCCAGACACTGCCTATAGATGCTAGCAGAGAAGCCGCACTCCAGCGACCCGGCGGGAGTCGCGGCGCGCAGTGGCAGCGGTCAGCGCCCGACGGCGGAGGCGATGGCGGTGATGGCTCGCTCCACCGCGTACTCCGGAGTGCGGGAGGCGCCCTTGGCTTCGGCATCGGCGCGGGCCACTGCCTCGATCGCCTCGGCAGCGCGCAGCGGGTGCCAGCGGCGCGCCGTCTCGGCCACCTGCTGGAGCTGCCAGGGGGCCGCCCCCAGACTGGATGCCAGCGAGGCGGGGCTGCCCCGGTGGTCCACCAGAGCAGCGATATGCCGACCCTTGCGGGCCAGCGCGGCGGTGACCGCGATGGGCGAGACTCCGGTGGCGATCGCGTGCCGGTAGAGCCGCGTGGCGACCTCCTGCCTGCCCTCGAACGCGGCATCTGCGACCTTGAAGGCCGTGGCCTCGACTCGGCCGCCGTGATAGCGGTCCACATGCTCCTCGGTGATCTCTCCGGGGACGTCGGCCATGAGCTGCTGGCAGGCCCCGCCGAGATCGGAGAGCGTGGAGCCTTCGGCGGCCACGAGCGCGCGGGCGGCGTCGGCGAGGATCTCACGTCCGGCTGCTCGGAACTCGCGGCGCACGAAGTCGAGCTTCTCGTTCTCGTTCTTGGCACCGGTGCAGTCCACGACGACGGCCCGCCTGGTCAGCGCGTCGAGCAGCTTCTTGCCCCGGTTGCCTCCGCTGTGCCGCAGCATGAGTGTGACATCGGCGGACTCCTCGTCCAGGTAGGCCAGGGCATCGGCGAGGAAGGTGTCGTTCATGGCGGAGAGGTCCTCGGCGAGGATCAGCCGTGGTTCGCCGAAGAGCGAGGGCGAGGCGATGGTGGCGAGCTCGCCCGGCGCCGCGGCGGAGGCGTCCATCCGGGTGTATTCGAGATCCGGGTGCTCGCGGCGCAGCGCGCGCTTGACCCGGTCCACGGCGCGGCTGGCGAGGTAGTCCTCGCCGCCCTTGAGCAGGATCAGCGGAGCGGGCTCCAGGCTGCGAAAGTCCAGTCCTTCGGCGGTCTTCGCCCCCCGGCTCGCGCTGCTGCGTGGAGCCCCTGCCCGCTGTGTCGCCATGGGCCTCATCCTAGCCTTCTGGACGGACATGGCGCGGCTGACGTCCGGCTGCGCTCAGCCCGGCGGGCTCCCCCGGGCCTCCGGGGGGCTGTCGGAGTGCCGCGCCCGGAGAGCTGTGCCCGGCTCAGCGCAGGTGCAGCTCTGCGCTGAAGTGCCGCCTGGACTTTCTCGGGTTCCACCCGGTGAAGGCCAAGGTGTCGGCGTCGAGACGCTGCGCCGCGAAGGCCACCGTGGTCGGCAGCGTGATGGGCGCCTCGAACTCGATGGACCAGTGGTGCCCGGCGGCCTCAGGCTCCCGCCCCTCGAGCATCCGGCCCGCCGCGTACATCCCATGCACGATGGCGGAGGGCATGCCCAGCGCCTTCGCCGCGAGGTTCGAGACATGGATGGGGTTGTAGTCCCCCGAGACCGCTGCATAGGAGCGCCCGGCACCGGCACCGAGCCGCCAGGACGCGGTCTTCACCGGCGGGATGAAGTCCTTCCGCGCCACGGCGCTCGTGTCTGCCTCGACCTCCCCGGCGAGATGGATGCCGCGGCTGAGATAGGTCGAGACCCCGCGCCAGAGCACCGCCTGCTCAGCAGGATCCTCGGGATCCGCCGAGTCCTCGAGCACGGTCACCACGATGTCCACCTGGGTGCCGCGCCGATGTGCGCGCAGGTTCGCGGCGGTGACCAGCACCTGCACCGGAGTCTGGACGGCGATGGGGCGCAGGTGCTCCACCGTGTTGGAGAGATGGACCAGTCCCATCAGCGGCAGCGGGAAGTCGGCTTCGCTCATCAGGGCCATCTGCACCGGGAAGCCGATGATGTGCACCAGGACCGAGGGCAGGGCGCTGCGGTGCGCGCCGTCGAAGGCTTCTCCGCCGAAGAGCCTGCGGTAGCGGTCCGCCTGTTCCACAGAGACTCCAAGGTGTTGGGCCGCCAGAGTCCGCCGCGGGAGTTCGGGGCCTGTGCCCTTCGTGCTGAGCCGGCCGCCGAGCTTCGAGCGCGCAGCCCCCAGCACCGCCTGGCCGTAGAGGCTGCTCAGTTCGGGCATCTCGATGCGGGTGACCATGGTTCAGGCCCCCACGAGATTCTGGCCGCAGACCCGCAGGGTGAGCCCCGAGGTGCCGCCTGCCTGGGGAGAGGCCAGGAACGCGATCGTCTCCGCCACGTCCACGGGCAGCCCGCCCTGATTCAGCGAGTTGAGCCGCCGCGCGACCTCGCGGGTCGCGAGCGGCATCCTTGCCGTCATCTCGGTCTCAATGAAGCCGGGCGCGACCGCATTGATCGTGCCGTGCCGAGAGGCCAGCTGCGCGGAGGTGGCGGCGACCATCCCCATGACCCCGGCCTTGGAGGCCGCGTAGTTGGTCTGTCCGCGATTTCCAGCGATGCCGGAGGTCGAGGCGAGCGAGACGATGCGCGGCCCCATGCCGGCACCGCCATGGGCGTCGGCGTTGAAGAGCGCGGAGGCCAGGAAGGCCCGGTTCATGCGCAGCTGGGATTCGATGTTCACGGCGATCACCGAGTTCCAGCGTGCCTCATCCATGTTGGCCAGCAGCTTGTCCCGCGTGATGCCGGCGTTGTGCACCACGATGTCCAGCCGGCCGTGGTGCTGGGCCGCATGGGCGAGGATGCGCTCCCCCGCGTCCTGGGCGGTGATGTCGAGCTGCAGCGCGGTGCCGGAGACCTCGTTGGCCACGGCCGCCAGCTGCTCCCCGGCCGCAGGGATGTCCACCAGGATGACGGAGGCGCCATCGCGGCGCAGCACCCGGGCGATGGCCGCACCGATGCCGCGGGCGGCACCGGTGACCACGGCGACCTGACCGTCCAGGGGAAGGTCCCAGTCATTCGGCAGCGCCCCGTTGACGGTGTCCACCGAGATGAACTGGCCGGAGACGAAGGCGGACCGCCCGGAGAGCAGGAAGCGCAGTGCTCCTGCGGCACCTGGAGCCGAGGCGTCCAACGAATCGGAGAGCACGATCCCGTTGGCGGTGCCTCCGGCGCGCATCTCGTGGGCGGTGGAGCGGGTGAGTCCCTGCACCGCTGACCGGGCGGCGCGCACTGCGGGATCCTCTGTGCCGGCGGGATCGCGGAAGACCGTGATGACCCGGCCGGAGGGCATGAGCTGCCTGAGCAGCGAGCCCAGTTCGAGCACCACCGCGCTGAGCTGGGCCGGGGTCGACACAGAATCGAAGCAGGCGACCACGGCGGCGACCTTCTCCTTGGGACCGATGTGGCGGCGCACATCGAGATCCCAGCCGAGCATCCGTTCGGCGAGCGCGGCGGAGGCTTCGGAGCTTCCGAGCACCACCACCGGGCCCTCCACGAGAGCGCGGCCCGGTCGGTGGCGGCGGAGCTTGGCGGGCTGCGGCAGACCGAGGTTCTTGGTCAGGCTGCGACCCAGTCCGGTGTTGGCGAATTCGGTGTAGATGTCCCTGGGCATGTGAGGCTTCACCGTCCTTCGATGATCGCGGTGATGCCCTGGCCGCCGGCCGCGCAGACCGAGATGAAGCCGAGCTTGCCGGGCTTGCCGTGCAGGGCCTTGGCCAAGGAACCGACGATGCGACCGCCGGTGGCGGCGAAGGGGTGTCCCGCGGCCAGCGAGGAGCCGTTGACGTTGAGCCGGCTGCGGTCGATGGTCCCCAGCGCGGAGTCCAGGCCCAGCTTGTTCCTGCAGAACTCCTCGGACTCCCAGGCCTTGATCTGGGCCAGGACTGTGGAGGCGAACGCCTCATGGATCTCGAGGTACTCGAAATCGGAGAAGCTGAGGTTGTTGCGCCGGAGCATGCGTGCAGCCGCGTAGGCGGGTGCCATCAGCAGGCCCTCGGCTCCGTCGACGAAGTCCACGGCGCCCTCTTCGTAGTCGATGAAGTTCGCGAGCTTGGGCAGGTCATGCTGATCTGCCCACTCCTCGGAGCCCAGCAGCACCGCCGAGGCGCCGTCGGTCAGCGCCGTGGAGTTCGCGGCCGTCATGGTTGCGTCCTCGCCGAGGTCCTTGCCGAAGGCTGGGGAGAGCTTGCCCAGCTTCTCCATGGTGGAGTCGGCGCGCATGTTGTTGTCCCGGTTCAGTCCCTTGAAGGGAGTGACGAGATCGTCGAAGAATCCACGCTCGTAGGCGGCGGCGAGGTTCTTGTGGCTGGCCAGCGCCAGCTCGTCCTGCTCCGCCCGGGTGATTCCCCAGGCGTGAGCGGTGATCGCCATGTGCTCGCCCATGGAGAGCCCGGTGCGCGGCTCGTTGACGCCGGGGGCCTGCGGAGCCAGGTGCCCGGGCCTGATCTTGGCGAAGGCCTTGAGTCGCTGGCTCATCGTCTTGGCCCGGTTGGCCTCCATCAGGATCCCGCGCAGCTCGTCGGTGACCACGATCGGGGCGTCGGAGATGGAGTCCACTCCGCCGGCGATGGCGGAGTCGATCTGGCCGAGCTTGATCTTGTTGGCCATGGAGCCGATGGCCTCCATGCCGGTGGCGCAGGCCATCTGCACGTCGAAGGCCGGGGTCTTCGGGTCCAGCGGGGTGCCCAGCACGGATTCGCGGGTGAGGTTGAAGTTCTTCGAGTGCTTCATCACCGCACCTGCGGCCACGGTGCCGAGCTGCTCGCCCTGCAGGCCGAAGCGCGCCACGAGTCCGTTCAGCGCGGAGGTGAGCATGTCCTGGTTGCCGGCGGTGGCGTAGGCGGTGTGGGCCCGGGCGAAGGGGATGCGATTTCCGCCGATGATGACGGCGTCGCGGATGTTCTGTGCACTCATGGAACTCACTCCTGGATCGGGGGGTGCAGGATCCTGCCGGCAGACCAGCCTGGTCAGCAGGTCCGACAGGTCTTGCATTTGTTACTGGTCAGTATCATAGACTATTTTGTGTGCAGGATCACTGATCATTCGAGTGCGCCGCCCGCTCATCCACGCTCTGAGGAGACCCCCATGTCACATCACCAGGTCACCGACCCCGTCGACGCCCACGAGACTGCCGACTCCGTCGGGGAGCCCCGGGTGGACAAGAAGGTGATGGAGGATGTCCTGCTCGGCCGGTTCGCCGACACTCGCCGGGCGGCCCGCACGCTGATGAAGGATCCTGCGTTCCACAAGATCGAAGGACAGAGCAAGGAAGATCACCGCGAGCGCGTCTTCAAGCAGATGCATCTGCTCGCCGAGGACGGTGCCGTGCACCGCGCCTTCCCCAGGGAGTTCGGTGGTTCCGACGCGCATGGGGCCAACATCGCCGCCTTCGAGGAGCTCGTCACAGCGGACCCCTCCCTGCAGATCAAGGCCGGTGTCCAGTGGGGACTCTTCGCCGCCGCCGTGATGCACCTGGGATCCGAGGATCACCACCGCAGATTCCTTCCCGGCACCATGGACCTCTCTGCTCCGGGCGCCTTCGCGATGACCGAGTTCGGGCACGGCTCCGACGTCGCCGCCATCGGCACCACCGCGACCTATGACCCGGACACCGAGGAGTTCGTCCTCGACACTCCGTTCCCCGCGGCGACCAAGCGCTACCTGGGCAATGCGGCGAATGACGCCAAGGACGCCGTCGTATTCGCCCAGCTGATCACCAACGGGGTCAACCACGGGGTGCACTGCCTCTACACCCATATCCGGGACGAGGACGGTCAGCCGCTTGAAGGCATCACCATCACCGACGAGGGCCAGAAGGGCGGCCTGAACGGGGTGGACAACGGGTGCTTCACCTTCGAGAAGGTCCGGGTCCCCCGGACGAACCTGCTCAACCGCTACGGCGACGTGGCCGCGGACGGGACCTACACCTCCCCCATCGACTCTCCCGGTCGGCGCTTCTTCACCATGCTCGGCACCCTGGTGCAGGGGCGCGTCTCGCTGACCGGCGCCTCGGTGGCGGCGTCGAAGCTCGCCCTCATCGGCGCGATCACCTACGGCAATCAGCGCCGCCAGTTCAATGCCTCCTCCACCATCGAGGAGGAGGTGCTGCTGGACTACCAGCTGCACCAGCGGCGACTGCTGCCGCGGCTGGCCACGACCTTTGCGGCGAACTTCGCCCACGAGAACCTGCTGACCAAGCTCGACGACGTGTTCTCCGGCAAGGATGACTCCGATGAGAACCGTCAGGAGCTGGAGACCCTCGCCGCGGCGATCAAGTCCGTCACCACCTGGCACGCCCTGGACACCCTGCAGGAGGCCCGCGAGGCGTGCGGCGGGGCGGGCTTCATCTCCGAGAACAGGCTGGTCTCGCTGCGCGCTGACCTCGATGTCTATGCCACCTTCGAAGGTGACAACAACGTGCTGCTCCAGCTGGTCGCAAAGCGTCTGCTCAGCGACTACGCCGCCGAGTTCAAAGATGCCGACTTCGGTGCGCTCTCCCGCTTCGTGGCCAACCAGGCGCAGTCCACCGTGATGAACCGCTTCGGTCTGCGGCGCACCTTCCAGTCCGTGCAGGACACCGGCGATGAGCGGCGCAGCGCCAACTGGTTCAAGCAGGCCGAGGTGCAGCGCCAGCTGCTCACCGAGCGGTCTCGGCAGATGGTCATCGATGTGGCCGGCGAGCTCCGCTCAGCCTCGAAGCTGCCCGCCGCGAAGCAGGCGGCGATCTTCAACGAGCATCAGTTCGAGATCATCAACGCGGCCAAGGCCCATGCTGATCTGCTGCTCTGGGAGTCCTTCACCGATGCCCTGGAGCGGGTGAGCGATCCGGGAACGAAGCAGATCATGACCTGGCTGCGCGACCTCTACGCGCTGACCCGCATCGAGGAGACCCTCGACTGGTACCTGCTCAACGGTCGCATCTCGGATCAGCGTGCGCGAACCCTGAGCCCGTACATCAACCGGCTGCTTCGACGCCTGCGTCCCCACGCCCAGGACATCGTCGACTCCTTCGGCTACTCCCCCGAGCATGTGCGCATGGAGATCACCTCGGGCTCCGAGGCGAGGCGACAGGAGGAGTCCATGGAGTACTACCGCGCACTGCGCGCCTCCCCGACCGCTCCGGTGGACGAGAAGCTTCTGCACGCACGGCGGAAGTGATCGGACTCCGGAGCCGGCTTCTGCTTGAATGGCAGGATGGATCCTGAGCTTGCATTCCCCCGTGCCGATGTAGAGAACCTGAGCCGGGACGAGGCTGCCCGGCGCAGCGCCCTGCTGAGCGTGCAGCACTATGAGGTGGAGGTGGACCTCGCCGAGGCGGGCGCGGCCGCGTCGGTGACCTACCCCGTGCACACCAGGATCCATTTCACCGCCCGCCCCGGCGCCGAGACCTTCTTGGATCACCTGGGCGCCTCTGTGGAGTCCCTGGTGCTCAACGGAGAGGGGCTGGACCCGCAGTCACATGTCGGTCCGGCCCGCATCCGGCTGCCGCAGCTGCGCGCGGAGAACATCGTGGAGATCTCCTCGACCGCCCGATACTCCCGTTCGGGTGAGGGGCTCCACCGGTTCGTGGACCCCGCCGACGGGCAGGTCTATCTCTACACCCAGTACGAGCCTGCCGATTCACGACGCGTGTTCCCGGTCTTCGAGCAGCCTGACCTCAAAGCGCAGTTCAGCTTCTCCCTCATCGGGCCGCAGAGCTGGCAGCTGCGCTCGAACAGCGCCGAGGTCTCCCGTGAAGTCCTGGCAGCGGGTCCGACCCTGCCTGCCGGTGGGACGGAGGCGGACCGGGAGCCCCTGGTGCGCGTGAGGTTCGGGAAGACCCCGCGAATGTCCTCCTACATCACGGCCCTGCTGGCCGGTCCCTATCACCACGTGACGGGACAGTACACCCACCCCGGAGCGGCCGCGCAGCCAGGGGACGTACCCGGGCACGATCCCCTGCAGATCGAACTCGGGCTGCTGTGCCGCGCCTCCCTGGCGGAGCACTTCGACGCCGAGACGCTGCTGGAGCTGACCCGGCGCGGCCTGGACTTCTTCCACGCCGAGTTCGCGTTCCCCTATCCCTGGGGCAAGTACGACCAGGTCTTCGTCCCGGAGTACAACCTCGGCGCGATGGAGAATCCGGGACTCGTCACGTTCACCGAGAAGTACGTCTTCGACACTGCCACCACCGACGCGCAGCATGAGACCCGCGCCAACACGCTGATGCATGAGATGGCGCACATGTGGTTCGGCGACCTGGTGACCATGCACTGGTGGGACGACCTGTGGCTCAAGGAGTCCTTCGCGGACTACATGGGCTCGCTCGCAGTGGATGAGGCCACGGACTGGAGAACTTCCTGGATCTCCTTCGCCAACGGTCGCAAGGCCTGGGCCTATGTGCAGGATCAGCTGCCCACCACCCATCCGATCGTCGCTGACATCGGTGACCTCGAGGCGGCCGACCAGAACTTCGACGGGATCACCTACGCCAAGGGGGCCTCAGTGCTCAAGCAGCTGGCGGCCTACACCGGACGTGACTCCTTCCGCGAGGCCGCGCGGCGCTACTTCGCCCGGCATGCCTTCGGCAATGCCACCCTGGCCGACTTCCTCGCCGTGCTGGAGGAGGTCACCGGCGTGAACATGGACAGCTGGGCGCGGGCCTGGCTGCAGACCGCGGGGGTCCCGGTGCTCGCGGCGGAGATTCAGGACTCCCCCGCCGGGGGCGTGGCGGTCCGCCAGCAAGGCATCGACCCTGCCAGCGGAGCCTCGGTGGCGCGCCCGCACCGGATCCGTGTCGGCGTGCATGCCTTGGATGCAGCTGCGCAGGTGCTCAGACTCGAGGCCGTCGCAGAGGTCTTCCTGGACCCGTCCGCGCCCGAGGGGCTCACCGAGGTTCCGGCGCTGCGCGTCCCTGCGGGACGTCCGCGGCTGGTGCTGCCCAACGAGAATGATCTGACCTACGCCAAGATCAGCCTCGACGCGGAGTCGGTGGCGGCCGTGCTGACCTGGCCGGTGGCGGATCCGCTGGCGCGGGCCACCGTGTGGGCAGCACTGTGGTCCATGGTGCGCGACGGCGAGCTCTCCGCCCGGAAGTTCCTCACGGCGGTGCAGACGCTGGGCCTGGACATCGAGGAGATCGTCGTCGTCCAGGGGCTGCTGCGACAGTCGCTCACGGCGCTGGAGCGCTTCACCCCGGCTCGACATCGGGACGCGCTGCAGCAGGAGCTCGCCGCGCGGCTGGCGGGCGAGCTGACCAGGACCTCCGGCGATCATCAGCGAGCTCTCGCCAGGAGCCTCGCCACGCTCTCCCGGCGGGAGGACTCGCAGCTGGACCTGCTGGAAGCTCTGCTCGACGGCTCCGCCGCCGACTTCGGCATCTCCGGTCTGCGCATCGACGAGGAGCTGCGCTGGGCGTTCCTGCAGGCTCTGGCCGCCCACGGGCGAGTGGACACCGGCCAGCTCGATGCGGAGCTCGCGGCCAAGACCACGGCCCGGGCCCGGATCGCGCACCGACTGGCCTCGGCCGCGCGGCCAGATCGGCGGGTGAAGGCGGCGGCCTTCGAGCAGGCGCTCAGCGGAATCGACGCGGAGGGCCGTGAACTCTCCAATGACCATCTCACCGCTACGGTGGAGGGCTTCGGCATCGCCGCAGACCCGGCCGCGCAGGCGCTGGTCGCCGGACGCACCGCGGACTATTTCGACTCGCTGGTCCGTGTCTGGGAACAGATGAGTCAGGGGCAGGCCACCCGGGTCATCTCAGGCCTCTACCCCGGAGCGCAGGATCTCGAGGAGGGACAGGTGCCCGAGGACCATCCGCTGGTGCTGCGCACGGCGCGCTGGCTCACGGAGAACGCCGAGGCGCCCGGCGCGCTGCGGCGACTGCTGATCGAGGAGCAGGATCACCTGCTGCGCGCGCTTCGCGCCCAGTCCGCGGCCCAGGGCTGAGCGCGGATCTCCGGAGGCTGGCTGAGCGGCTGCTGGCGGGGCGGCTGCGGGGCGGCCCGGTTCAGTCCCGGGGCAGTCCCGGATCAGTCCCGGATCAGTCCCGGATCAGCTGTTCCATCTCCGCCTCTGTGGCGGCCTCGCGCCTGCCGCGACGCTTGTCGTTGAGCAGGCACAGCAGGATGGCCACTCCGAAGAGGACGGTCAGCGGCAACGCGAGGAAGAACATGCTCACAGCATCTCCCCCGGGGGCCGCCAGCGCGGAGATCACGGCGATCAGCATGATCACACCGCGCCAGGCCCTGAGCACCTGTCTGCCGGTGACCAGGCCCATCATGTTCACCCCGACCAGCACGACGGGGATCACCATGGCGACGCCGAAGGCCAGGAAGAGGTGCAGCACGAAGGTGAAGTAGGTGTCGGGATTGATGACGCTGGAGGTGCCCTCGGGATTCAGCGCCAGGAAGAAGCCCACGGCCTGCGGGAGCACGCTGTAGGCGGCCGCGATGCCGGCGAGGAACAGCGGCACGGAGGCGGCGATGAATCCGACCGCGTAGCGCTTCTCGGTCTTCTTCAGACCGGGCATGATGAACGCCCAGATCTGGTAGAGCCAGATGGGCGAGGAGATCACGATGCCCACGAACAGGGACAGCCGGATCAGCAGATCCAGCGGGCCGCCGACCGTGTTGAAGGCGATCTCGGCCAGCTGACCGTCACGGTCGTATCCCAGGATCGGTTCTGCCAGCACCTGGACCAGCCAGTCATAGAGGAAGAATCCGGCGACGGCGCCAGCGACGATGCCCAGCGCGGCCTTGATGAACCGGTTTCGCAGCTCACGGAGGTGATCCTTCAGGGCCATCGTCCGCTCAGGGTCGCGACGCCTCTTCTGCCTGCTGGCCATGGGGCTTAGCGGTGGTCTCCGCGCTGCTCCCGGTCAGCGGAGCGGCGCCGCTCCGCCGTGGGGTCATCGGGGTTGAGCACACGGCCCTCGACGGGGGCGCGCTCGTGCTCGCGGTCCTCTGAGCTCGTGGCGGAGTCGTCGGAGCTCCTGCGCGACTCATCGCTCATGGTGCGCACCTCGGACCGGAAGATGCGCATCGACTGGCCCAGTGATTTGGCCAGCTTGGGCAGCTTCGGGGCTCCGAAGAGCAGGATGATGAGCAGCGCGATGATCGCGATCTGCCAGCCTTGGATACCCATGATGACTTCCTTTCGTCGAGGCCAATGCTACGCCACTGATCCGGCGCGGGCAGACAGCTCAGTCCGAGCCCGCTCGAGGATCTCGTGGCGGATCTCGACAGGGGCCAGCACGCTCAGATCGCCCCCGTGCTGCAGGCACAGCCGGATCAGCGCCTCGCGGCTCTGGAACCACGTGCTGATGGTCCTCGCACCATCGGCGTGGACCCGCTGGCGCTGCGGGCAGTAGCGGTCGGCCAGCGCGGCGGCAGCCGGAGAGAAACGGAGCACGACGTCGAAGGCTCCGCTGCTCTGCGGTGGTCGCGGAGGCTCTGTGGGCAGCTCCGCCAGTCGTCGGCCCTCCTCGCTGATCGGCTCCCGCGGCAGGGCGGTGAGCTCCAGGATTCTGGACCCGAGGAAGTTCCGCGGCCCTCGGGACAGTCGGCACCAGCCCTGCAGGTAGGTGCGCGGTCCGTCCATGTAGATCTGCGTGGGCTCGACGACACGACGGGTGGTGGCACCTGCGGCGTCTTCGTAGAGGATCTCCAGACAGTAGCCGCCCTGCACGGCCTCCCGCAGCGCAGCGGCGTCATGAGTCTGCGTCTGCGCACCTGCGACCACCTGAAGGGCCGCCTGGTGCAGTCCGGGCGGCAGCACCGTGGTGACCTTCTGACGGAGCGTCACCACCGCGCCGCGCCAGTCACCGGCCTCCGCTCCGACCCCGGCCTCGCTGATCATGGTGTTCAGTGCGATCAGCAGGGAGAGCGCGCCTGGTTTGGTCAGCGTCAGCGGGCGGGCCAGCACGTCACCGGTGCGCGCGGAGGGCATGGCGAGGGTGATCGGCTCATCGGCGACGAGGTAGTCCTGGATGAATGTCTGCAGGTTCAGCGGTGGCGCGGGATGGACGTCGATGAACTCGCCGTACTGGCCCGCTCCGAAGCTGCCCGACTGCTGGATGGACAGCAGGTCCTTGAGCAGCTGCTTGGGCGAGATCTGGTGCCTGCGCAGCAGCTCAGAGGGGCGCACCCCTTCTGCGGCCAGGAGGTAGGCGGCCATGGAGAACACGCGTTCGACCTTGCGCTGCGCCGGGTCGGCCTGACGGGCCGGGGCCGGGGCGGCCAGGCGGGGTACGACGGGGGCCGGCGCCCCATGGGCTTCGATCACTCCACGCAGCACGTCGGCGGGGTCCTCGGCTCCGCTGAAGTCCTCCAGGGTCGCGTCGGCCTCCGTCTCGGACAGGGCGCGGCGCTGCTCCTCGGTCAGCGCCGGCTCCGGTCGCAGCGCAGTGAGCGGCCCGTGAACCCGGTCGAGCCGGAAGACCCGCCGGGCGTTCCTGTCCAGGTCGTGCCCGATCAGATACCAGTGGCCTCGGGCGGCGTAGTTCAGCAGCACCACGCGTCGGCGCGCCGGCTCGGCGGCCCCCCGCGCGGTGTAGTCGAACCCGATGACCTGGCGGTGATCCAGTGCGGCGAGCTCAGTGAGCCGGTCGAACTCTTCGTCGCTGCCCAGGTTGAAGCTCAGTGCGCCTGCCGAGTCGCCGCCGAGAGACGTCTCGCCTGCTGCAGGTGCCAGCGCCCAGCTCGCCTGCTCCAGCCAGGACCGGGTCCGGCTGCCGGCCCAGAGCTGGCTCGCGCGGGCGAGGACCAGCATCTCGGCGTCGTCGAGCTGCAGCGTGGGCAGTCCGTAGTCGCTCGGGTCGATGCGGTAGCGGTGGTCCTCGCGGTCGGATGCGGGTTCGGCGATGGCGATGCCGCAGCTGCGCAGATGCTCCTTGTCGCGGCTGAAGAGGCGTTCCCAGGCATCCTCGGACTGGTCCGCGCCGAGGGACCGGTAGTGTTCCACCCGGTCACGGATCTCGGTCTTGGTCAGTCCGCCGCTGCCTGCATCGAGGATGCTCGCCGCCAGTGAGAAGGCGCGCGCCACGCCGTAGTCGGCGAAGACGTCCTGGGGCGGCTCAGCGGTGCCGGCGCGATCCTTCTCTGTCACAGCGACTGGTCAGGACGCCTTGCGGACGCTGACCAGGTCCACCACGAAGATCAGGGTCTCATTGGGGCCGATGGCCGCGCCGGCGCCCTGTTCCCCGTAGGCCAGGTGCGGCGGGATCTCGAAGCGACGCCGTGCGCCCTCCTTCATCCCGATCAGTCCCTGGTCCCAGCCCTGGATGACCTGGCCGATGCCGGCGGTGAAGTCAAGCGTCTCGCCGCGGTTCCAGGAGGCATCGAACTCCTCACCGGTGGACCAGGAGACTCCGACGTAGTGGCAGGAGATCTGGTCGCCGGGCTCCACGGCCTGACCGCCGCCGGAGATGAGCTCCTCGATGACGAGCTCCTCGGGCGGGGTGTCCCCGGGGAAGTCGATCTCGGGGCGGGTGCGGTCATAGCTGCGCTGGCCGAAGGACATCAGTCGGTCTCCTCTTCGCTCTGGTCGGCTTCACTGCTGTCGGCGTCGCCGGATCCCTCGGCGCCGTCCTGCTCATTCTGCATCTCTTCGATCATCTCTTGGATCTCTTCTTCGGAGAGGTCGGGCTGGCCCGTCTCTGGGGCGGGTGCGGCTGCGGCCTCCGGGGCGTCGGCAGCGGCGATCAGGTCCACCACGAAGATCAGGGTCTCCCCGGCCAGCTCATGCTGGGCGTCGTCCTCGGCATCCTCATCCACCTCGCCGTAGCCTGCTTCGGGCGGGATGACCAGGAGAACGCGGGAGCCGACCTGCTGGCCCTCGAGGCCCTCGGACCATCCGGGCACCAGGTTGCTCAGCGGGAATCCTGCCGGGCCCGGGTCGGCCTCTTCGTCGTCGGTGGGCCAGTTGGAGTCGAAGGACTCGCCGTCGGACCATTTCCAGCCGGAGTAGCGCACGACGACCTGATCGTCGGCGCTGACCTCTTCGCCGTCACCCTGGATGAGGACCTCGGCGGTGGTCTCCTCGGGGGCGTCACCCTCGGTCTCGCCGACCAGCTCGGGACGCTCGCCCTCGGTGCTCTCGATCTCGGGGAGGTCGCCGCTCTGCTCCTGCTCCTCACCTGAGGCGTAGGCCTGGGACTGGCCCTCGACCCGCAGCACCAGCAGCGTGGCGGGCGTCTGCGCCTCGGCGTTCTCCGGCTCGAAAAGTGCGATCTCGGATCCCACGGTGAGCTCGGTGTCGGTCAGCGAGTCGAAGATGAACTCGCTCTGCTCCTGCATCTGCGGCAGGAAGACCATCGAGGGACTGCCCTCGGTGAAGCTCTGCTCCTGGACCTCGCCGGTCTCGGGGTTCACCACGGCGTGGGAGACCTCCAGGATCTGCTCCTCGTCGAGGTCCTCCCCGTCTCCACGGTCGAGCACTCGGGACGCCTCCTCCTCGAGCTCCAGCGGGCTGCGCAGGATGACCTCGGGGGCCCCCTCCTCGGTGTAGTGCAGCTCGACGCCGGAGAGGGCATCGGTGTCGCCCAGACCCTCCTCGGCGGAGCAGGAGGACAGCAGCAGCACGGCAGGGACGGACAGTGCCACGCTGGTGCGGCGGAACGAAAGGTGCACGGGGATTCCTTCAATGTGGACAGCGACCAACTGGGACGGCGACGGTCACATGGGCATGGGACGGTCTGGGCCTGCCAGAACTGTACAGGCCGGATACCTGGTTCGTCAGATCAGCGGAGGCTCAGCAAGCTCCCGGGCAGAACCAAGCCGATACCGCTCCGTCAGTGCCAGCGGTCCGGGCTGTTCGCGACGCTCGCCCAGGTCCTGCTCCTGCAGCTGTTCAACCCGGTCCCCCAGCTTGCCCAGCAGCGTGTCCAGGCGGGGATCCTCCGCCAGGAGCGGATCCTTGAACATCAGCGCGTCCAGCGGACGGTCCACCAGCTTGTGGTGCACCCAGTCCACGGTGTGCTCCGCCCCGAGGGCTCGGGCGGTGGAGAGGAACCGCCCGCGCAGCGCGGCGCGGGTGGTGGCCGGCGGATCCACGATGGCGCGCTGGATCCGCTCCGGCTCGAGCTGGGTGCTCGCCCGGCCGTGGGCGGCGAGCAGGTTGAACACCCCGCGCCGGGGATGGACGTCGTGATAGGCCATGTCCAGCTGCTCCAGCTTCGGATGACCCTGGGCGAGGCCTCCGCGGGCGGCGACATCCTCCAGCAGGCGCTTCTTGATGGCCCAGTCGATGTCCCGCTCGATCGGCGCATGGTCCCCGCTGGCCACCGCCTGCAGTGTGCGCTCCCAGAGCTCCAGGATCTGCCCCACCCTCTCGTGGTGGGCCCCGTTCTCGCGGACGAAGCGGCGGGCGCGGTCCAGCAGTCCCGACTGGATGTCCACAGCGGTCATCTCAGGGCCGCTGCGGACCTTGACCGTGGCCTTTCCGCTGATGTCGTGGCTGATGTGGCGGATGGCCCCGATCGGGTTCTCCAGCTCGAAGTCCCCGACCGGCACGCCGGACTCGACCATGCGCAGCACCAGGTCCGTGGCGCCGTAGCGCAGCAGGCTCGTGGTCTCGGACATGTTCGAGTCCCCGACGATCACATGCAGCCGCCGGTGCAGCGCCGCGTCGGCATGCGGCTCGTCCCGGGTGTTGATGATGGGGCGCGAGCGGGTGGTCGCCGAAGAGATGCCCTCCCACATGTGGTCGGCACGCTGAGAGAAGGCATAGTGCGCGTCGGTCTCATCGGTGGCCGGCACGAGCCGCCCGGCGCCGACGAGGATCTGTCGCGTCACCAGGAAGGGCAGCAGGATCGTCGTGAGCCGACGGAAGTGCGTGGTGCGCGGAATCATGTAGTTCTCGTGACTGCCGTAGGAGTTGCCCTGGGAGTCCACGTTGTTCTTGAGCAGGTAGACGCTGCCCGCGAAGCCGTCCTCGGCCATGGCCGTCTCGGCGCGCTGGGCGAGGTCGTCCATGATCAGCTCGCCGGCGCGGTCTGCGGCGATCAGGTCCAGCAGATCATCGCATTCGGCAGTCGCGTATTCCGGGTGCGATCCCACGTCCAGATAGAGCCGCGACGCGTTGGGGATGAAGACATTGGAGCTTCGCCCCCAGCGCAGCACCGGCCGGAAGATGTATCGGGCCACCTCCTCGGGCGGCAGTCCGCGGTGCTCGGCACCGTGGTGGGTGATCCCAAACTCAGTCTCCACCCCGAAGACTCGACGATCCATGGCGGGCTACTCGCCGCCCTTCTGCACGAATCCCTTGACGAACTCCTCGGCGTTGGACTCCAGCACCGAATCGATCTCGTCCAGGAGGCTGTCCAGCTCGCCGGCGCGCTTCTGCGCCTGGGCGCTGCCGCTGAGCGGACTCTCGGCGCCGGCCCCCGCGCCGTCGTCGTCGCCGCCCTGTGGACGCTTCTGAGGTTGAGTGGACATGGTTCTCTCCTTCGGTGGCCGAGCAGCGTCACCGGCCCAGCATGCGCTGGAGACCGGTGATGAGGTCCGCGTTGGTCGCTGCGCTGACAAGTGTATTCTCCGCGTCTGCGCGGGTGGCTGCATACGGGTCAGGCAGCGCCAGCCGCACAGTGGCGGAGAGCGCGTCGGCGCGCAGCAGGATCTGGTCCCAGCTGGCACCGACGACGACGTCGGGATGCTGACTCACCATCCGTCCGCGAAGCCAGGCCCGGGTCTCCTCCGGCGGGCTCTCCGCCGCCGCCGCGATCTGCTGATCGGTGAAGAGCCGACGCATCCGACCGGCCCGCGCGAGCTTGTAGTAGAGACCCTTCTCCTCGCGGAGGTCGGCGTACTGCAGGTCCACCATGGCCAGGACCGGGGCGTCCCAGTCCAGGCCGTCGCGGCGCCGGTAGGACTCCAGCAGGGAGAGCTTCGCGATCCAGTCCACCCGATCGGCGGCGCTGAAGACATCCTGGTCCAGATCTCGCAGCAGCTCCTGCCAGGCCTCGAGCACCTCGGCCGTCTCGGTGTCCGGGACGGCGGGGGCGTGCTGGGGGCCGGTCTTCTCCTGCGCCCAGTCCATGGCTGCCTGCAGGTAGAGCTCCTGGATCTGCAGGGCCGTCATCTCTCCGCGCGAGGTGGACACGGTGGTGCGCAGGCTGGGGTCATGGGAGATCGCCTTCAGCGCGGCCACCGGGTCCTTCAGTGTGATCTCCGGAGCGCGCGAGGATTCGATGAGGTCCAGCACCAGAGCCGTGGTGCCCACGCGCAGCCAGGCGGAGTACTCGCTCATATTGGCGTCCCCGATGATGACATGCAGCCGTCTGAACCGATCATGATCGGCGTGTGGCTCGTCGCGGGTGTTGATCATCGGCCGGCGGACCGTGGTCTCCAGTCCCACCTCCTCCTCGAAGAAGTCGGCGCGCTGGGAGATCTGATATCCCGGCTCGCCGCTGGTCTGCCCGATCCCCACTCGGCCCGCCCCGCAGAGGACCTGCCGGCTGGCGAAGAACGGCAGCAGCCCGGAGACCAGGGCGTCGAAGTCCAGCGAGCGCGGGAGCAGATAGTTCTCGTGGGCGCCGTAGGAGACGGACTTGTTGTCGGTGTTGTTCTTGTAGAGCAGCACCTGCGGGGAGTCCTCCTCCCGGCTCAGCCGCGCCGCCGCGGCGCGGACCACCCGGTCACCGGCCACGTCGTAGAGCACGGCCCGGCGCGCACCGATGGCCTCCGGGGAGGAGTACTCCGGATGGGCATGGTCCACGTAGAGCCGCGCGCCGTTGCTGAGCACCAGGTTCATCAGCAGCTGGGGCTGGTCCGCTCGGGGCTGGAAGTATTCGCCGCGCCAGTGCGGGGATCCCGGCGAGTGGTGGCCGCCGGCGATGTCTGCGGGGCTCGGGTCTCCGCCGCTGATGTTGCCCAGTGCATCACGGACCGGCCCCTGGCCTGCCTCCTGCTCGGTGGCGTGGGTCAGCGCCTCCCCGGTGTCGGTCAGCTGAGAGGGGTGCGCCGCGGACCGTGGCAAGACCCATCCGCGCGCGTCCACCAGCGGGGACTCGGACTGGTAGTCCCACTCCGTGCCGGCCACCGCGCCGCCGGTCTCGGTGACGTGGGCGGCATAGGCATTGACCAGCTCGATGGAGAGCGCCACGTGACTGGCTCGCGGATTGGCCGGGGCGTGGATCCCGTACTCAGTCTCCATCCCGATGAGCCTGCGCACGCTCATGGCCGACCTCCCGCACCACCTGCTGGGCCGGCCGAGCCGGCGGCGTCGATGGCGTCGGTGGCAGCACCGGTGGCCCTGGCGCCAGGGATGCTCGCCTCTGCGGGACGCTCGATCCGCACCACGGGAGAGGCCGAGACGCCGACGACGCGGGACCAGGCCTGTGGGTCTGAGGGGTTCACCAGGTCCTCCTGGTCACGAAGCTCCTCCTCGGCCGCGCTGAGGAGGTGCTCGAGGGTCAGTCCCTTCTGCGCGGGGTCTGTGCCCGAACCCAGGAAGTCCTTGATCGCGGTCTTCTTGGCACGGTCCACGATGTTGCTGAGCACCGCGCCGGACATGAAGTCGGCCGCCTGGAAGGGCGTGCTCGTCCCGTCCGCATGGATCAGCCGAAGTCGGGCCTGCGGGGTGCGCGGGAAGAGCCGGTCCAGCAGGGCATCGACGAGGAAGGCCACGGTCGAGGCTCGGTCACCATGGGCGGCGAGAAGCTCCGGATGCAGCGGCACGGCGCCGCCGAGGTGGATCGCGAGGATCTCTGCGGCGCCCTCCCGCCCGGGACGCTGCACGCGGATCTTCACGTCCAGCCGTCCGGGCCGCAGGATGGCCGGGTCGATCATGTCCTCGCGATTGGAGGCGCCGATGACGATCACGTTCTCCAGCGACTCCACACCGTCGATCTCGGCGAGCAGCTGCGGCACGATGGTGGTCTCCACATCGGAGGAGACGCCGCTGCCGCGTGTGCGGAACAGGGCCTCCATCTCGTCGAAGAAGACCACCACGGGCTGGCCCGCCGAGGCGCGCTCCCGGGCCCGGGAGAAGATCACCCGGATGTGCCGCTCGGTCTCGCCGACGTATTTGTTCAGCAGCTCGGGGCCCTTGATGTTCAGGAAGAAGGCACCCGCCTGATCCTGGTTCTGGTCCCGTTCCTCGCCCTGGCCCGTGTGGTCGGGTCCCGGGCCGGCGCTGGCCAGGGAGCTGGCCACGGCCTTGGCGATCATGGTCTTCCCGCATCCCGGGGGGCCGTAGAGCAGGATCCCCTTCGGCGCGCGCAGTCCGTGCTCCCGGTAGAGATCGGCATGCAGGAAGGGCAGCTCCACGGCGTCGCGGATCGCCTCGATCTGCTCGGAGAGCCCGCCGATGTCGGAGTAGGAGACGTCCGGGGACTCCTCCAGGACCACGTCCTCGACCTCGGAGAGGGGCACGATCTCGGTGGCGGTGCCGGTGCGCAGGTCCACCATCACGGCGTCGCCCACTCGGGCGCTGTGCAGCCCCGCGGACTGCGCCTGGGCCTCGGCGGCGGCGGTCAGCGTGACCACCCGCTCGTCCTCACCGCGGGAGATGATCACGAGGCGGGAGTCGGGCAGCACCTCTTTGACCCGGGCGAGCTCGCCGGTGCTTTCGGCGCCGAGGATCGCGACGACCGTGAAGTTCTCGTTGAGCAGCACCTCGTCCCCGGCCTGGAGCTCCTCCGGTGCCAGCAGCGGAGAGAGGCTCACGCGCAGCTTGCGTCCGGCCTGGAGGATGTCCACCCCGGCCGCCGTGGCGGCCTGGATCTCGCGGCCCTGATCCTGGGTGTGCGCAGGACGGTAGCCGATCACGGTGCCGAAGGTGAAGGGCGCCTGTCCATCGGCCTGCAGGGCGTTGCGCAGCTCGGAGATCTCATTGCGCGTGGTCTCCAGCAGGTCGGTCATGCGCTGGTTGTTGCGCCCGGCGGTCTGCAGCTGGGTCTCGAGCTGCCTGGCTCGGCTGCGCAGGGTGTCCAGCTGCCGGTGGGCCTGATCCAGCCGGGACTGCAGCTGCTGGGGCTCGCTCGGGGCCGCGTGGGCGGGTGCGTCGGTGTGCTTGTCGTCTGCCTGCTCACTCACGTGAGCTCACCTCCCTGGCCTGTTCGGCGATCTTCTGGGCATGGGCCGCGGCCTTGCGTCCCTTCTTCCCGGACACGGTGCGGGTCTTCAGTCCTGCTTCGTCCCAGACCGCCTCGGGGTCGTTGGCCGGCCATGCGGCGCGGTCCGCCTCGCTGACCACGGAGACCTTCTCACGCTTCTTCAGCTGCAGCGGGGTCTGATCATCGGCGAGCCGGCGCGCGGAGAGCAGGAACCCGGTGTGCGCCACCATGCGGTGATCGGGCCGCACGGCGAGGCCGTCCAGGTGCCAGGTGCGCAGCATGGTCTCGTGGGCCTCAGGCTCGGTGAAGCCTGCGGAGGCGCGGATCTCTTCGGCGAGCCGGGACAGCTGGGTCACGGTGGCGACATAGCTGACCCAGACTCCGCCGGGGGCCAGCACGGTCTTCACGGCATCGATGCACTCCCAGGGCGCCAGCATGTCCAGCACCACCCGGTCCACGCTGCCCGGCTGTTCCACGGCAAGGACCTCTTCCTGCATGTCCCCCAGGAACACCTCCCAGCCGGGGTGGGCTTCGCCGAAGAAGGCCTCGACATTGCCCACCGCGATGTCTTTGAAGTCCTCGCGGCGCTCGAAGGAGTGCAGCACCCCGTGATCACCCACGGCGCGCAGCAGCGAGATGGACAGGGCTCCGGAGCCCACACCTGCCTCGACGACGCGCGCACCGGGGAAGATGTCAGCCACCTGGACGATCTGTGCGGAGTCCTTGGGATAGACGACTGTGGCTCCGCGCGGCATGGAGAGCACGAAGTCGTTGAGCAGCGGACGCAGCACCTGGTATTCGTGCCCCGCGTCGTTGGCGACCAGTATTCCTTCGCTGGCCCCGATGAGCAGATCATGGCGGAGCACGCCCTGATGCGTGTGCCATTCGCCCCCGGGCGCGAGGGTGATGGTGCTGGGCCTGCCCCTGCGGTCGGTGAGCTGGACCCGCTGACCAGCGCGCAGCGGTCCTGAGCGCATGTGGGCCCCGATCGGGCCGGTGGTCGTCGTCGACGGGGAGTCGCCGGGGGCGCTGCTGCTCACTGAGTCTCGCTCTCTGGGTGCTGGGATGCCCCGGACCGCCGGGCGGTCGGGGAGGTGGTGTGCTCCATCCAGCCTATCGCTGTCGAGGCACGCGGCGCTGGGTCCGGTCTCGCGGTTCCGACCGTGCCCGGGGCGTCAGCCTGTTCTGGTCAGCCCCCGTCTGGTCAGCCCTTCTCGTCAGCTCGGTCTGGTCAGCTCGGTCTGCGCAGCCGGGCGTTGGCCACCCGGATGTTCTCCGAGGCTCCCTGCCAGAGGAAGAAGCTGACCATGACGGCCACCACGACCACCACCAGGCTCACCTCTCGGAGTCCGGAGATCACCAGGGCGGCGAGTCCGCTGAGCAGCAGCACGACGACGACGCGGCCGCCCCATCCCGCGGCTCGCATGCCGCGGTCCTGGCTTCCCGTGGCGCCCCAGACGACGGATTCGACGATGCGTCCGCCGTCCAGGGGCAGACCGGGCAGCAGGTTGAAGACCCCGACCATGAAATTGACCAGGACGGTGACCTCGACCAGCAGCGCGGTCACTCCGGTGACCTCGAACAGCTCGGAGAAGTACCAGCCGAGGCCGGCGATCACCAGGTTCGCGGCAGGACCCGCCAGGGACACGGCGAGGGACTTCACCGGTGTGGCGCGGTGGGCGAGATATTCGGTGTGGCCGCCCCAGATGTTGAGTTCGATCTCGGTGGCGGGCCAGCCGAAGGACCGCGCGGCGAGGGCGTGGGCGAGCTCATGGGCGAGCACCGAGAGCAGCAGCAGCCCGGCGTAGCCCAGGGCCACGACATAGGCCAGCACGCCCAGCTCCGGGAAGATGCGCTGCACCTGAGGCCCGAAGAGCAGCACGATGGCACCGCTGACCAGGAACCAGGAGGCCCTGAAGCGGACCGGGACGCCGGCGATCCGCACCTGCGCCGTCCGGCCCCGGGAGGCGCCGGCGGAGCGTGGACTCATCGTGGCAGGAGACGCTCGAGGCCTGCGGCATCCACGCCGGCGAGTCCGTCCAGGAGCTGCCACCGCTCATCCTCGGGGATGGGCGTGTAGTGCGGGACCGCGACCGTGACCAGACCCGAGTTCGCAGCGGCGGCGATGCCCGGCACTGAGTCTTCGATGGCGATGCAGCGATTCATCTGCAGCTGCTCTCCGGTGCGCCGGTGATGATCCTCCGCGATCCGGTGGAAGGCCTGGATATAGGCTTCGGGATCGGGCTTGCCGCGGGAGACCATGTCTCCGCTGACGATGAATTCCATGGCTCCGTCCGGCAGCGCAGAGACGATGGCCTCGGCCAGCGGCTTCTCGCTCATGGTCACCAGTGCGCAGCGGACTCCGGCGGCGTTGAGATCAGCGAGGAGCTCTCGGGCGCCAGGACGCCAGGGCATCTCCACCAGGGCCCGGGCGGCGACCCGACTGATCAGGTGGTCGATGATCTCGCGGGAGGTCATCGCCACGCCGGCCTGTTGGAGCACTGCGGCGCTGTGGGTCAGCGCCTGGCCCACGAGGCTGTGGGCCTGCTCCTCGGACCAGGTTCCGCCGTGGGCCTCGACGAGGCCACGCTCCTCCGCGATCCAGTACGGCTCGGTGTCCACCAGGGTGCCGTCCATGTCCCAGAAGACCGCCTGCAGCGCCCCCGTGACCGCTCCCGGCACGGCGTCGTGACGAGCTTCTTCCTCACGGGTTTCGGTCTGCACGGCTGAAGGGGAAGTCGAAGGCATGGGCATCATCGTACGCTTCAATTGGGAACCCCAGGGGGCTAGTGTGAGTTGCGTGAGTGAAGAGATTCCAGCCGAGGACACCACGCCTGAGGGCACGGGCGAGACGGCGGGGCGCCTGCCCCGCGAGCCTTCCGTGCCCGAGGGTTTTGCCCAGCGTTTCGCTGAGCATCTGCGCGCCACCGCCTCGGTGGCGGCGACCACTGCGGAGTCCGAGCGGGACGGCTCCCGGCCCACCGTGATGGTGATGGTCTTCGAGGGATGGAACGACGCCGGCGCCGCCGCCTCCTCGGCCGTCCGAGCAGTGGGCCAGGCCTGCGGCGCCGAGCTGATCGGCAAGGTCGAGGACGAAGGATATTACGACTACCAGTTCTCCCGCCCCAAGCTGCGCAGCACCGGCGGACATCGCGAGATCATCTGGCCCTCGACCAAGATCTACCGAGCCCGACCGCCCCGGGCCGCTGTGGACCTGCTGCTGGTCCATGGCGTGGAGCCGAGCTTCCGCTGGCAGGCCTTCACCGCGGACCTGCTGACCCGCGCGGCGGAGAACGGCGTCTCGGGCGTGGTGCTGGTGGGCGCGCTGCTGGCAGACGTGCCGCACACCCGTCCGATCCCCGCCTCCCTCTCCAGCGAGGACGTGCAGCTCCAGGAGATCCTCGACATCGACGAGCCCAGCTACGAGGGACCCACCGGCATCGTGGGCGTGCTGGCCCATACTGCCGCACAGGCCGGCCTCCCGGCGGTCTCGCTGTGGGCGGCGATCCCCCACTACGTGGGGCAGGCCCCCTCGCCCAAGGCCCAGCTGGCCATCATGCGTGAGCTCGAGGATCTGCTGGGCCTGTCGCTGGATGAGAGCGAAGTCGCCGAGGACGCGGAGGCCTGGGAGCGCGGCGTGGACGACCTCGCGGAGGAGGACACGGAGATCGCCGACTACGTCAAGCGGCTGGAGGAGGCCACGGACACGACGAACCTGCCCGAGGCCAGCGGCGAAGCCATCGCGCAAGAGTTCGAGCGCTACCTGCGCCAGCGCAAGCCCCCCGAGAGCTGAGCCTTCGCGCGGCGGATCAGCGCGAGCCCAGCGTCTCGGTCGCTGCGGCGGTGAGACTCTGGGAGGGGGTCGAGGCGAGCAGCTCGATGCCCAGCAGCGCCTTGACCACAGCGGCGACGCGCTGGCGGCTGGAGTCTGCGGCGAGCTGTCCTGCAGCCCACATGTCGAGCTGATCGAGCGCGGCCGGGGCGTTGAGGTTCTGGGACAGCGCGGAGTGCAGCGCGTACTGCAGATCATCGGCCTGGGCGGCGGATGTGCCCAGCTCACCGTGGCCATCCGTCTCCGGGGCCGCCGCCAGTGCGCGGTTCCACTGCTCCAGGCGCTGCGCGGCCTGATCAAGCTGCTCCGCCGCGTAGCTCCAGTCCTCGCGGTAGTGGTGCGAGAGCAGCAGCGTGCGGATGATCTGGGGATCCACTCCTTCTGCACGCATCCGGGAGGAGAGCACGAGGTTGCCCTTGGACTTGGACATCTTCTCACCGGCGAGCCCCACCATTCCGGTGTGCATATAGGTCGAGGCGAGCGCCACGCCGTCGGCCGCGGTGGCGTGGGCCGCACTGAACTCATGGTGCGGGAAGCGCAGGTCCGAGCCGCCGCCCTGGACCATGAACGGGGCGGGCAGATGCCCCCGGGCGATCACGGAGCATTCGATGTGCCAGCCGGGGCGCCCCTCGCCGAGGCTGCCCCCGTCCCAGTGCGGCTCTCCGTCACGGCGTGCCCGCCAGAGCAGCGGATCCAGCGGGTCGCGCTTATGGGCTCGCTGCGGGTCACCGCCGCGCTCGGGGAAGAGCTCCTCCATCTGGGCTCGGTCGTAGTGACCGATGCTGCCCAGAGTCCAGGGAGTCGCCGCTTCGACCTGGACGGTGTCGAAATAGATGTCGAAGGCCTCTGCGGAGCCCGGTACGACCGACTTCGCGAGTTCCTCGGCGGGGACCGGCACGGGGTAGGCCATGCCCAGTCTGACCAGCCGTTCCACATCCGCAGCCACCGCCGGGATCGTCTCCACGGCGCCCACATAGGCGTCGGGAGGGATCACTCCCAGCGCGGCCATGTCCTCGCGGAAGAGCTCGGTCTGTTCCTGGGCGAGCTCGTACCAGTCCACACCGGTGGCCGTGGCGCGCTCGAGCAGCGGATCATCGATGTCGGTGACGTTCTGCACGTAGTTCACTTCCAGCCCGGCGGCCCGCCAGTAGCGGACGAGCAGGTCGAACTGCACATAGGTGTTGGCATGCCCGAGGTGGGTGGCGTCATAGGGAGTGATGCCGCAGACGTAGAGGGATCCCACGCCGTCGTCGGACTCCACCGGCACCAGCGCCCCTGCCGAGGTGTCGTGCAGCTGCAGGTTTTCGGGCAGCACAGGCAGAGTGGGCACGTCCGGGGAGGTCCACGATTTCACGCAGAGGTCCTTTCACCGTAGGGGTCAGCAGTCGCGCGAAGGGATCATCAGCGCAACTGGTCTCAGTGGCCCAACGCGAATCAGGCGTTGATGATTCCGAGACCGAGCATGATGTAGACGAAGAGGCCGAGCAGGATCCGGTAGTTCACGAAGATCGTGTACGAGTTGGTGGACACATATCTGAGGAACCAGCCGATGATCACGTAGGCCACGAAGAAGCCGACAGCCGTGGCGGCCAGTGTCTGTCCCATCGTGTAGGGACCGGCCTGCTCGCCCAGCGAGCCGAACAGCTTGTAGAACCCGGAGCCGAAGACCGCCGGGATGGCGAGCAGGAACGAGTAGCGCGCCGCCGCCTCACGGGTGTAGCCCAGCAGAAGACCTGCAGTGATCGAGCCGCCTGAACGCGAGACCCCGGGGATCAGCGCCATGGCCTGGGCGAAGCCGAAGATGATGCCGTCGCGGACGCTGAGCTGATCCAGCGGTTTGCGCTGTTTCCCATAGGCATCGGCGAAGGCCAGCGCCACGGCGAAGACCACCAGCATCGTGGCGGTCAGCCACAGAGTGCGGAACACCGACTCGATCATGTCTTCCAGCAGCAAGCCCAGCACCACGATCGGTATGGTGCCGATGATGATGAGCCAGCCCATCCGCACATCGGGATCCGAATGCGGAAGCCTGCCCGCCAGCGCGGAGAACCAGGCCTTGACGATGCGGACGATGTCGCGCCAGAAGTACACCAGCACAGCCAGCTCGGTGCCGAGCTGGGTGATGGCGGTGAAAGCCGCTCCCGGGTCTGCCGCGCCGGGCAGGAACTCCCCCACGATGCGCAGATGCGCCGAGGAGGAGATGGGGAGGAACTCCGTCAGCCCCTGGACCAGTCCGAGTACGATCGCTTCAATCCACTGCACAGGCCGAGCTTAGAGCATCGGACCCTCCCCCGCGGTGCGCAACGGCGGCGGCGATGCTGATCAGGTGCAGATCAGGTGCAGGTCAGCGGGCGACGCGAAGTCCTGCAGGCCGGGAGCCCGTCAGCGGTCTTCTTCTTCCTCGTCCTCGTAGATCTCCTCTTCGGACTCAAGCTCCGGGTCATCCTCGGAGTCCTCGTCCTCGTCGAGCTCGTCCTCGCCGTCCTCCTCGTCATAGAGGTCCAGCGGGGTCACTTCGCCGCTGGCGGCGAAGAGCGCATCCTCGTAGGCCTCGAAGGCGTCGGAGATGTTGTAGAAGGCTGATTCCACCGCCGGATCCTCATCCCCACGGCGGTTCATCGAGGCGGAGAGGTGCTCTTCGAGAGCGTTTGTCAGCGCGTTGAGTGCCACGCGAGGATCCATAGTCATAGGCTCACCGTACCAACGAGAAACCACTTCGGTAAGTCCTGGTCATGAACTCGGAGTGAGTGGCCTGCCGACGTAGGCTGAGGCTCTCCGGTGAAAGCGAAGGTGAACCCCCGATGGCACAGCAGAACTGGTGGTCCCAGTCCACCGCCGAGCTCTACTCAGAGGTCCAGGACGCGGGCCCCACCTGGGAGTACATGGTCATCACCTGCCAGCCTCAGGAGTCTCTGAAGGAGGCTCGGCGGCGGGTGACCGATCACGCGGAGTACGGGAAGTGGGAGCTTCGCCGCTCCGTGCTCTACACCGGCGGGCTGCGCAGATACTGGCTGCGCCGCCGCGTGATGCGCGTGCAGCGCACGCTCTAGCGGACCGCATGCCCTGTCTCTAGAGCGGGCCCAGCGTGTAGTTCGCCAGCGTGCGATGCGCTGACTCGTCGTCGGAGGGGTGGTGGATCCCCGCCAGCGAATCCCGGTAGAGCCGGCTGAGCTCCGATTCACGGTGATACTGCGCTCCTCCGCTGACCCCGAGGACGAGGTCCACCACCTGCCGCGCCGTCCGAGTCGCCGTGGTGCGCAGCGTCGCGAGCCGCGGGAACCAGGAAGAACCGTGCTCGGCCCCTGCTTCCACCTCTGCGGCGATTGTGCGCAGCTGGGAGTCCAGGGCGAGCTGGGCCAGCTGGGCCTCGGCCAGCTTGTACCGCACATCGGGGTCCCTGGACATGGACTCTCCGCTGATCAGCGAGGTGCGCTTGGCCACGAGCTCCGCGCCGAGCACCAGTGCGCGGTCTCCGATCCCGGTGTAGACCGCGGCGAGCAGGGTCAGAAACGAGGAGAAGATCGCGAACACGAGCGGGTCCGGGTTCGGGCCGACGGGGAGCCGGCGAACGATCCGCTCCGCCGGCACCCGCGCGCCCTCGAGCGCTGTGGCGTGAGACTGCGTGGCGCGCATCCCCAGGGTGTCCCAGTTCTCGATGGTGTGCCAGCCGCTGGCGCTGCGCTCGAGGAAGCCGAAGATCAGCGGGGTCTCTCCTTCGGCTCCCGTGGCGGAGGTGTCCTTGCCGAAGAGACCGAGCCTCGTCCAGACCGGGGCCAGGGTGGTGAAGATCTTGTTGCCGGTGAAGGTGACCGCGCCGTCGTCGTCGACCTCGGCTTCGGTCGTGGAGTCGAAGAGCACCGCGTCATTGCCGGCCTCGGAGATGCCGAAGGCGAAGATCTCTCCCGCCGCGGCCTCGGTGAGCACCTGGTCGAACTCGGTGTGCCCACCGGCGACCATCCCCCGGGCCACGCTGACCCAGATGTGGTGCATGTTCACCGCGAGCGCGGTGGCCGGCGCTGCGGCGGCGAGCCGGCGCTGTGCGGCGACCAGGGTCGGCAGGTCCCAGCCCAGGCCGCCGCGGTCGCTCGGGACCAGCGCCCGGAGATAGCCCGCCTCGGTCAGCTCGGCGAGGTCCTCGTGGCAGAACTCGTTGCGTGCGTCATAGCCGGGGGCGCGGGCGGAGATGCGTGCCAGCAGATCCTCGCTCAGCACAGTGTCGACGGGGTCCATGGGGTGCTCCTGGGGTGGCTGGGCGGTGGCTCGGGTGATGGCCGGGGTTGTTGCCCGGACTGATGGCTGGGCGGTGGCTGGGGCGCCTGCCCTGTGGCGGGTGGGGCGACTACTGGGCGGCGAGGAAGCGGTGCAGCACCCGGACGCCGAATCTCAGCGCCTCGGTGGGGACGCGCTCGTCCACGCCGTGGAACATGCCGGTGAAGTCGAGTTCGGCTGGCAGCTGCAGCGGGGCGAAGCCGTAGCCGGAGATGCCCAGGGAGGCCAGATGCTTGTTGTCGGTGCCGCCGCCGAGCATATAGGGCAGCACGACCGCCTCCGGGTCCTCGGCCTTCAGCGAGGCCACCATCTGTTCCACGAGCAGCCCGGAGAACGGGACCTCCAGCGAGGGCCCGCCGTTGAGCAGCTCGAAGCTGACCTTCTCCCCGGCGAGCTCCTCGAGCTTCGCGGCGACCCGCGCGTCCTGCTCCGGCAGGGTGCGGGCGTCGACCAGGGCCGAGGCGGAGCCAGGGACCACGTTGTGCTTGTAGCCGGCCTCCAGCAGGGTCGGATTCGAGGTGTTGCGCAGGGTGGCGGAGATGAACTTCGAGGCGCTGCCGGTGGCCGCGAGCAGCTCGGACGGGTCCTCCTCGTCGAAGGGGATCCCGGTGAGCTCGGAGAGCTGCTCCATCAGCGCCCGGGTGGTCTTGGTGTAGTCCAGCGGCCATTCGTACTCGCCGATGGCGGCAACGGCCGCGCCGAGCCGGACCACGGGATTGTCGCTGTGGATGGCGGAGCCGTGCCCGGCGGTTCCGGAGGCTGTCATCTTCGTCCAGTGCAGACCCTTCTCCCCGGTCTGGATCAGATAGGCGCGCTGCCCTGCGACGTCGGTCGAGAAGCCGCCGACCTCGCTGATGGCCTCCGTGGCGCCGTCGAACACCTCGGGATGGTGCTTGACCATCCACTTGGCACCGAAGTTGCCGTTGTCCTCCTCATCGGCGAAGAAGGCGAAGATCAGGTCGCGCTGCGGCTGGTGGCCCTCGCGGTGCATCCGCAGCATCGCAGCCAGGATCATCGCGTCCATGTCCTTCATGTCCACGGCCCCGCGGCCCCAGATCATGCCGTCGCGGATCTCGGCGGCGAAGGGGTCCACCTGCCAGTCCTGTGCCTGGGCGGGAACCACGTCGAGGTGGCCATGCACCACCAGGGCGCCGAGCTCCGGATCGGCGCCCTTCATCCGGGCCACCACGGAGGTCCGGCCCGGCGCGGACTCATAGATGTTCGGCTCGAGCCCCGCCTGACGCATGATCGCGGCGCAGTATTCGGCTGCCTCGCGCTCGCCGTTGGACCTGCCCTCGCCCCAGTTGGAGGTGTCGAGCCGAATCAGGTCGCGGCAGAAGTCGATGACCTCGGTCTCGGCGGCTGCTGCGGGGGTCACGCCGGATGCGGTGCTCACAGATTCTCTCCTGAGGTGTGGGGGATCTCTGCTGCCCAGCCTAGCGATTCGCGGAGGCTGACGGGTGCCCGATGGGCGGGTGCTCGGCTATGCTCCGATCATGATCTTCAGAACTGTCCTCATGTGGCTCGGCCGAAAGGTCTTCCGGATGTTCCGCAACCGGTCCCGCAAGAACCCGGGGTCGGGCACCCCCACCAGCTGACCCTCGACCCATTTCTCGTCGCGGGGCGGGTTCTGCGGGCAGTTGTGGCTGTTTTCGGCCGCTTCTGCTCGGAGAATCCGCCCCTCAGCGGGTTCAGGGGTCCCCTGGCATCCACCTCCACCGAGGACTTCTCCCTCGCTGCCGCCCGGCGATCAAGCCGCGCCCAGGGTGACCACCGTGAGCCTCGGCCGCGGTAGGACCCCTCCCCTGTGCGCCGAGCGATGGATTCTCCGGGCAGTCACGTCCTGAATCCCCAAGAAATACTCGGAGAACCGCCGTTCAACGCGGATCTGGTTTATCCATTCTTATTCCCACGAGAAGCGCAAATATGTATGGTGTGTGCATGCTGAGGAGAATCTGGATACCTTCCCTGTCGACTATCGGGGCGGCAGTGCTGGTCTCCTCCTGTGCGGCAGATGCCTCCACGTCGGATGACGAATCGGCGCCCCGCCCGAGCGAGACCGCAGAGGTCGTTGCCGAGTCCACTGCAGAGGACGCTGCTCCCGCACAGGCCGTTGATAGTGATGCGCCTTATCTCGGAGGCCAGCGGATCATTGCTTCCCAGGAGGGTGTGGAGTTCATCGAGATCTCCCCCGAAGAGGACGAGGGCGTCGAGGTCCATCATCTGCTCTGTGACGACGCCGAAGCTCTGGCCGAGAAGGCCGAGCACAACGATGGCGCACAGCCCCTCGGCTGGCCACAGGAGTGGGACGGCAGTGGAACAATGCCAGACCCGCTGTGTCATCCGGACTACTTGGAGATCAGGGAGTGGGAGAATCTGGACGCCCACTCCGCATGCTGGGAGGGCACAGAGACGTCGACCCTGGCCAGAGGGGGACAGTCCCGGGAGGAGATCGCGGAGTTCCTGTGGCAGCAGTCTCAGGCCCGCGCCGATTGGGAACCCAATCCTCCCGGTGGGACCTGCGCCGAGCAGTGGGCGGAGCACAATGGCGATGACCCAGAGGACTACGCGGACAGTGGAAACGCCGACGATCGGTGAACCAGGTGAGGGCGTCGCCCTCACGCCGGGAGGCAATTGAACCCAGGTGACCACCAGTCCGTTGAGGGGCGGTTTCTCCGAGCAGTTGAGCCGAAATCCGAATGAACTGCTCGTAGAATCCGCCGCTCAACGCAGAAGACCCCGGCCGACGGGATCGCTCCTCGTCAGACCGGGGTCTGTGCCGCATTGACCTGCGTCAATCACAATGTGCGCGGAAGGGGACTTGAACCCCTACCCTCTTATACGAGGACTAGCACCTCAAGCTAGCGCGTCTACCTATTCCGCCACCCGCGCATTGTTTCTGCCTCAATGGCAGCGACAAGAAACATTAGCACGGGGCGGAACCGGACAGCGAATCGTGGCTTCGCTCCCCCGCCCCCTGGCCCCTCCCGTGCCCCAGAGTTCGCCCGTGCCGCAGCATCCTTCCAGCTCAGGGAACCCTCGCGGTCCACTCCTGGGTGCTGAACTTGTCCTTCACGAGCTCCTCGGCCCGGGCGAGCTCCTCCGGGCGGATCTCTGCGATCTTCGCCCCGTACCTCTGCGCGAAGGTCTCCACGAACGCCTTGAGGATCTCTTCACGCGCCAGGCCGGTCTGGCTGCGCAGGGGGTCCACCCGCTTCGCCGCTGAGGTGATCCCCTTGTCGGAGATCTTCTCGCGGCCGATGCGCAGCACCTGGAGCATGTCGTCGGCGTTCATGTCGTAGCTCATCGTCACGTGGTGCACCATCCCACCGCTGGCCAGCCGCTTCTGCGCGGCGCCGCCGATCTTGCCCTCAGTGGAGACAATGTCGTTCAGCGGCTTATACGACGCGGTGATCCCGATGGAGGTCAGCGCCTCCATCGCCCAGGCGTCCAGGAAGGGGTAGGAGTCGGCGAAGCTCAGCCCGTCCACCAGGGACGCCGGCACGGAGAGCGAGTAGGTGACGAAGCTGCCCTCGTCCATGTACATCGCTCCGCCGCCGGTGATCCGACGCACCACAGTGGCCCCGAGCCGCTCGGCCGCCTCGGAGTCGACCTCGTTGGCCAGCGACTGGAAGGACCCGATCACCACGGCCCGGCCGGAGTAGTCCCACATCCGCATCAGCGGGGGACGATTTCCGCGGCCCACCTCCTCGGTGAGCACCTGGTCCAGGGCCACATGCATCTCCACGGGCAGCGCCACGGCGGGCATGACCTCCCAGTCGTGGTCCTCCCAGCGGGTGGCGTGACCCAGGGCGCGCCGCACGGCGGTGGCGATGGCGTATTCGTCGAAGCCGAACATATGGGCCTCAGCGGGCAGCTGGGCGCGCACGGATTCGGCGATCTCCTCCCGGGTGGCCCGGGTCGGCAGACCGATCAGCGCGGCGTTGAGCGAGTCCAGCGCCTCATCGGGCTCGAGGAAGAAGTCCCCGTTCACCGAGGCGGCGATGATGTGCGCGTCCCGCGGGTGAGTGCGTGGATCGAGGACGGTCTCCAGATCGACGACGACGAGCTTGCCGCCCACAACCTTGTATTCCCCGTGATGCTGGTGCGTGTCCGTCATGGCACAATCCTATTCCTGCCGGGCGCGCTGGCTGTGCCGCTGACGCCCGTGACCGGGGCCGGCGGCGTCGTCGTCCGGGGGCTCCTGACGCTCTGGAGACAGCAGAAGGGCCGCAGTCGATGACTGCGGCCCTTCGTGAAAGCTTGAGGTGTGAAGCAGGAGGTCCTTACTTCTTGCCGCCGAAGCCCTTGAAGCGAGCGTTGAAGCGCTCGACGCGGCCGGCGGAGTCCATGATGCGCTGCTTGCCGGTGTAGAACGGGTGCGACGCGGCAGAGATCTCGACGTCGATGACCGGGTAGGTGTTGCCGTCTTCCCACTCCATGGTCTTCTTCGAGGAGGTGGTGGAGCGGGTGAGGATCTTTTCACCGGAGGCCAGGTCGTTGAAGATGACCGGCTCGTACTTGGGGTGGATATCAGACTTCATGAGGTGTGTGTCCTTTTCATCTGCCGCTGGATTTTGCCAGAAGCGTGGAACTGAGGCGTGGCCAGAATGGACCAACACAGCACTATATCAAATGCGGCGGGCCGCAGCCTGCCCGGCGGTCGCCGATGCGTGCGACACAGCAGCCCTGTCCTGGCTGGTTGAGTTATCCGGTGGGGACGCAGCAGCCGGAAGACTCAACTGCCCAGGAGGGATGGTCCGCGGAGGATCAGCCGAGGAAGAGGCTGCGCAGCATCACGAACAGTGCCACCAGGCCCAGGGTCACGATGATCGCGCGCAGCACCACCGGTGAGAGTCGACGTCCGACCCAGGCTCCGATGAGCCCGCCGAGGGTGGATCCCACTGCGATGATGGCCACGACTCCCCACAGGATCACGCGCTCATCCGGCTCGCGCAGCAGGTAGTCCACCAGCACGTAGCTGATCGCGGCGGTGAGGTTCACGACGGCGACCAGCAGGTTCTTCACGCCGTTGGCCTGCTGGATGTCGGCCATCAGGAAGATGCCGAGGATGCCCATCAGCAGGATCCCCTGCGCGGCGACGAAGTAGCCCCCATAGATGCCCGCGGCGAAGACCAGCAGCATCAGCACCACGCTGACGGCGGGCATGGACGGCGACTTCTGCGCCCCCTCAGCCTCGCGCTCGACGCCCTCCTCGGCGTCCACCGGCTGCTCGCGGCGCGCGGCACGGGCCCTGACCCAGGCGGAGAGTCGGGGCTGGGCCAGGACGAAGATGAGCGAGACCACGATGAGGATCGGAGCCACCCGCCCGAAGACCTCCTCGGGGAGGCTGATCAGCAGGGCCGCGCCGATCGCGCCGCCCAGCACAGAAGCGGGAATCAGCTTGACCAGCACCGACTTCACCTGACGGATCTCGCGCCGATAGCCCCAGGCGCCGGTGAAGTTGCCCGCGATCAGTCCCATCGCGTTGGAGACCGTGGCCGAGACCGGCGGCACACCCATCGCCACGAGCACCGGGAAGGTCACCAGCGTGCCGGAGCCGACCACGGTATTGATGGCGCCCGCCCAGATCGCGGCGACGAAGATGAGCAGGAGCAGCTCGACGCCCAGGCCATGCAGGGCGACATCGGTGAGGGCCTCCATCAGGGGCGGGCCCGCTGCTTCTCGGCCTGCGGCTTCGCGAAGGCCGAGTAGCGGCCGTCGCGGTGCACCAGGTCCAGCTCCGTGTCGAAGGTGGTGGAGAGGTTCGCTGAGGTCATGGTCTCTTCGATCGGGCCCGAGGCCACGGGCCTGCCGTCGCGCAGCAGCAGCACATGGGTGAAGCCTGGCGGGATCTCCTCGAGATGGTGTGTCACCAACACTGTGGTGGGCGCGTCCTCGCTGGTGACCAGCTCGCTGGTGCGCTGCACGAGAGCCTCGCGCCCGCCCAGGTCCAGCCCCGCGCCCGGCTCGTCCAGCAGGAGCAGCTCCGGATCGGTCATGAGCGCACGGGCGATCTGCACCCGCTTGCGCTCGCCCTCCGAGAGGGTGCCGAAAGGTCGATCGAAGACCGTCCCGACGCCCCATTCGTTGAGCAGCGCGAAGGCGCGACGTTCATCGAGCTGCTCGTACTCCTCGCGCCAGCGTCCGGTCACGCCATAGGCTGCGGTGACGACGACGTTCAGCGCCGTCTCCTGGACGGGCATCGTGGTGGTCAGCGAGTTGGAGCTGAAGCCGATGAGCGGCCGGAGCTCGAAGACATCGACGGCGCCCAGCAGCTCGTCGAGGATCCGAGCCGAGCCGGTGGTGGGGAACAGCCGGGCGGCGGCGATCTGCAGCAGCGTGGTCTTGCCCGCCCCGTTGGGGCCCAGGATCACCCAGCGCTCGTCCTCGTTCACCGTCCAGGAGACGTTGTCGAGCAGGTTCTTGCGCCCTCGGCGCACGGTGACGTTCTGGATATCGAGGACAGGACTCATGCGCCCAACACTATCGAACCGGACCTGGAGCTATAGGCTGAACACGCTATGACTGCGCTCCCACACCCTGATCTCCCCCAAGGCACCGTGGCCCTCCTGGCGGCCTCCACGCTCGACGGTCCGCTGCTCCGCTCGCTGACCCACGAGTTCTCCCGTCGAGGCGTGGTCCACAGCGTGGAGCTGCGTCCGGTCCCGGTGGCCGACGGCGGCGAGGTCCAGGCCGCACGATGGTCTGTGACGCTGGATGACGCCGACGACTCCTACGGCTCGCAGCTCGCGATCTCGCTGCTGGAGGACGCGGCCGACCAGATCGAGGGTCCGATCACCCAGACGGTGCTCCCAGCCCGTCGGCGCAGCGCGCTCCACGCCGCAGACGGCCGGCTCATGCTCCTGATGGATGTGGACTCCACGCTGATCGACCAGGAGGTCATCGAGCTGCTCGCCCGCAGAGCCGGGCGGGAGACGGAGGTCGCGGAGGTCACCGAACGCGCCATGCGCGGTGAGCTGGATTTCGCGGCATCCCTGCATCAGCGGGTGGCCGCGCTGAGCGGACTCCGCACCGACGCGATCACCTCCGCCATCGCCGAGATCACTCCCACCTGGGGGGCCGAGGATCTCCTCGCGGAGTTCGCGCGCCGCGGCTGGCCCAGCTACGCGGTCTCCGGCGGATTCCTGCAGGTGCTGGAGCCCCTGGCCGAGCGGCTGGGCCTGGCCGGATTCCACGCCAATGACCTCGCCATCTCCGCGACCGGCACCCTCGAGGGGACCGTGCGGGGCGCCGTCGTCGACCGCGCCGCCAAGAAGGAGTATCTTGAACAGTGGTCAGCGTCACAGGGGCTGCGACCGAGCAATGTGGTCGCCGTCGGCGATGGAGCCAATGACCTGGACATGATCACAGCCGCCGGAGTGGGGATCGCGTTCTGCGCCAAGCCCGCACTCGAGGAACAGGCTGATCTGGTGATCCGCCACCGCACTTTCGAGCTCATCTCCCTGGCACTGGGCATGAGCTGAAGAAGGACCCGCACGGCCCTGCACCGGCGCAGGCGCCCAGCAGTCATATCGAAGATCTCATATTCGCGATCATCGGGCGTGAGCATTCTGCAATGCCACGATGATCTGCCAGGAATAGCCTCTACCCCGGTAGGGTTGATCCTGCGCGGCACAACGATGTGCGCGGACCTCGTTGTCCCCCGTCACTCACATTTGGAGGAACCATAGTGACCGAGAATGCCGTATTCACCGATCTGGACAAGCGGGCAGTGGACACACTGCGCGTGCTGGCCGCCGACGCCGTGGAGAAGGTCGGCTCAGGCCACCCGGGCACCGCGATGTCGCTGGCCCCAGCTGCCTACCTGCTCTTCCAGAAGGTGATGAAGCATGATCCTTCCGACCCTGAGTGGATCGGCCGCGACCGCTTCATCCTCTCCCCCGGTCACACCTCGCTGACCCTGTACCTCCAGCTCTACTTCTCCGGCTACGGCCTGGAGATCGACGACCTGGCTGCGCTGCGCACCTGGGATTCGCTGACTCCGGGACACCCGGAGTACGGCCACACCGCCGGCGTGGAGATCACCACCGGACCGCTGGGCCAGGGCCTCGCCTCCTCCGTGGGCTTCGCCTACGGCCAGCGTCGGATGCGCGGCCTGATGGACCCCGAGGCGCCTGCCGGGGAGTCCCCCTTCGACCACACTGTCTGGGTCATCGCCTCCGACGGCGACCTGCAGGAGGGCGTGACCTCGGAGGCATCCTCGCTGGCGGGCCACCAGGAGCTCGGCAACCTCGTGGTGATCTGGGACGACAACAAGATCTCCATCGAGGACGACACCGACATCTCCTTCACCGAGGACGTCCCCGCCCGCTACGAGGCCTACGGCTGGCACGTCCAGCGCGTGGACTGGATGCAGACCGGTGACTACGACGAGGACATCAACGAGCTGCACGCCGCACTGGTGGCGGCGAAGGCGGAGACCTCCAAGCCCTCCCTGATCGCACTGCGCACGGTCATCGGCTATCCCTCCCCGAAGAAGCAGAACACCGGCGGCATCCATGGCTCCAAGCTGGGCAGCGATGAGCTGGTGGCGCTGAAGGAGCTCCTCGGCTTCGACACCGAGGCACACTTCGCCGTGGAGGACGAGGTCATCACCCACGCCCGCAAGATCCTCGAGCGCAGCATCGAGACTCGCCAGGAATGGGACAAGAAGTACCAGTCCTGGCGCGAGTCCAACGCCGAGGAGGCCACGCTGCTGGACCGCCTGACCGCCGGGGAGCTCCCCGCCGGCTGGGAGTCCCAGCTGCCCGAGTTCCCCGCCGGTGAAGATGTGGCCACGCGCGCCGCCTCCGGCAAGGTGCTCAACGGCATCGCCGAGGTCCTCCCCGAGCTCTGGGGCGGCTCCGCAGACCTCGCCGGCTCGAACAACACGCACCTGGCCGGGTACGAGTCCTTCATCCCGGAGTCCCACTCCACGGAGAAGTTCAGCGGAAACCCCTACGGGCGCAACCTGCACTTCGGCATCCGCGAGCACGCGGCGGCGGCGATCACCAACGGCATCTCGCTGTCCACCCCGCTGCGGACCTACAACGGCACGTTCCTGATCTTCTCGGACTACCAGCGTCCGGCGATCCGGCTCGCCGCCCTGATGGGCATCGGCTCGATCTTCGTCTGGACCCATGACTCCATCGGTCTGGGCGAGGACGGCCCCACCCACCAGCCGGTGGAGCAGCTCGCCACGCTGCGGGCCATCCCGAACCTGGACGTGGTCCGTCCCGGAGACGCCAACGAGGTCGCCATCGCCTGGCGCGAGGTGCTGCGCCGCAGCGATCGTCCCGCCGGACTGGCGCTGACCCGCCAGGGCATCCCGACCTACGCCCGCGGCGCCGGCGAGGCCACCGCCACCGAGTTCGGCTCGGTGGAGGGCGCAGCCAAGGGAGCCTATGTGCTGGCAGAGGCCGTCAAGGACGGAGCGGTGGTGACTCCCGAGGTCGTGCTCATCGGCACCGGCTCCGAGGTCCAGCTCGCGGTCCAGGCCCGCGAGGCGCTGGCTGAGAAGGGCATCGCGGCCCGCGTGGTCTCGATGATCTGCCGCGAATGGTTCTTCGAGCAGGACGAGGCCTACCGCGAAAGCGTCATCCCCGCCGGCGTGAAGGCCCGCGTCTCGGTGGAGGCCGCCGCCTCCATGGGCTGGCGCGACATCGTCGGCGACGCCGGCCGGATCGTCGGTCTGGACCACTTCGGTGCCTCCGCCGACTACAAGGTGCTCTACGAGCAGTTCGGCATCACCTCAGCAGCCGTCACCGAGGCCGCGCAGGAGTCCATCGCCGCGGCCTCCTGAGGCGCTCCGTCGCGGGCGATGACCCGCACCTGCGGTCCCGAGACCGCGACGGCGGCCCTCCCCCCAATCCCCATCACCTGGCATCAGGAGCATTGAACATGACTGCAAACAAGAACACTCAGGCCCTCTCCGACCTCGGCGTCTCCATCTGGCTCGACGACCTCTCCCGCGAGCGGCTGAACTCGGGCTCGCTGGCGAAGCTGATCGAGACGCACAACGTCGTCGGCGTCACCACGAATCCGACCATCTTCGAGTCCGCCCTGAAGGACGGCGAGGCCTATGAGGCGCAGCTCGCCGAGCTGGCCGCTGCCGGAGCCGACGCCGAGAAGGCCGTCTTCGACATCACCACAGCCGATGTGCGCGAGGCCTGCGACGTGTTCGCCGGGGTCTACGCCGCCACCAACGGTGTCGACGGTCGAGTCTCCATCGAGGTCGATCCACGTCTGGCGCGCGACGCCGCCGGCACGATCGCCCAAGCCCGCGAGCTCTACAAGGCGGTGGACCGGGAGAACGTGCTGATCAAGATCCCCGCCACCGTGGAGGGCATCGAAGCGATCGCCGCAGTGACCGCCGAGGGCATCAGCGTCAACGTGACCCTGGTCTTCTCGCTGGAGCGCTACCGCGCGGTCATCAACGCGTTCATGCTCGGCCTGGAGAAGGCCCACTCCGAGGGGATCGACATCTCGAAGATCCACTCCGTGGCCTCCTTCTTCGTCTCCCGGGTGGACGCCGAGATTGACAAGCGCCTGGAGCTCGCGGCCGAGGAGGGCAAGCCCGGCACCGAGAAGCTCAAGTCGCAGGCCGCCGTCGCCAATGCTCGACTCGCGCACCAGATCGCGGTGGAGACCTTCTCCTCCGAGCGCTGGCAGCTGCTGGCCGAGCGCGGAGGCCGTCCGCAGCGTCTGCTGCTGGCCTCCACCGGCACCAAGGATCCCAACCTCTCCGACACGCTGTATGTCACCGAGCTCGCCGGCGCCGACGTGGTCAACACCATGCCGGAGAAGACGCTGATGGCGCTGGCAGACCACGGCGTGGTGGAGCGCGACACGCTCGCCGAGACCTACGTGGAGGCCAACCGCGTGCTCGACGGCATCTCCGCGGCCGGGATCAGCTACCGCGAGGTCGTCGACACCCTGGAGAACGAGGGCCTGCAGAAGTTCGAGGTCTCCTGGAAGGGCCTGCTCGGCACCATCGAGGACGGCCTGAAGCGCAACAGCTGAGCTGAGTCAGCAGGGTCCTTCCTCAGCGACTGACCCTGTCGCCTGTTCACTCCGTCCGATGCCCGGTCACACGACCGGGCATCGGTCAGGGTCAACAGCCGTGTGAATCCCACCGGGCCCCTATAAGTGCAGATGCTGGACAGGTCGAACCGAGGCGTTCGGCTGAGAAAGGAAGCACGTCATGAGCTCACTCTCCCTGACACTGAGCGGGGCGGCCCGCGAAGCCGCCGAGAACCAGGTCCCTGGTCTTCTGGACCACGAGTTCGCCTCCAGGCTGGCGGCCAAGGATCACACCCTCTGGGGAGTCGAGGCCGAGGACGAGGCCAGCAGGCGCCTCGGCTGGGTCGCGCTCTTCGAAGACTCCCGCCGGCTCCTGCCCCAGATCACCCAGCTTCGCCTGGAGCTCGCCACAGAGGGCATCACCCGCGTGGTGCTCGCCGGCATGGGCGGCTCCTCCCTCGCGCCAGAAGTCATCTGCGCCACCGCAGGCGTGGATCTCACCGTGCTCGACTCCACCGATCCACAGCATGTGGCCTCGGTGATCGGCACCGAGATCGAGAAGACCGTGCTCGTGGTCTCCTCGAAGTCCGGCTCCACAGTGGAGACCGATTCCCAGCGCCGGATCGTGCAGCAGGCGATGACCGATGCCGGCATCGACGCCGCCTCCCGCACGGTGATCGTCACTGACCCCGGCTCTCCGCTGGCCCAGCAGTCCGCCGAGGCCGGCGTGCGCGCCGTCTTCGAGGCGGACCCCACGGTGGGCGGCCGCTATTCCGCGCTGACCGCCTTCGGTCTGGTCCCGTCCGGGCTCGCCGGCGCGGACCTGGAGTCGCTGCTCGACGATGCCGAGGAGACCCTCGCCATCCTCTCCGAGGACGACGCCGACAACCCCGGCCTGCGTCTGGGCTCGGCCATCGGCGGCACCGCGCCGCTGCGGAACAAGCTCGTGATCACCGACGCCGGCTCCCCGCTGGTGGGACTGGGCGCGTGGATCGAACAGCTCATCGCAGAGTCCACCGGCAAGAACGGCACCGGCCTGCTCCCGGTCATCGTCGCCGACGGCGAGCCCGAGCTGCACCGCGACGCCGATGATGTGCTGGTCACCCAGATCATCGACGTGGAGGCCGAAGACGGCGCCTCCGTGGACAATGACATCGCCGACGCCGTCGTCACCTCGCACATGGTGCGCACCGGCGGCAGCCTCGGCGCCCAGTTCATGCTCTGGGAGGTCGCCACCGTCGTGGCCGGCTCCCTGCTGGGCATCAACCCCTTCGACCAGCCCGACGTCGAGTCCGCCAAGACCGCCGCCCGCGGACTCCTCGACGCCGAAGCACCGGAGACCGGGGACTCCGTGGTCGACGGCGCAGTGGCCATCCGCGCGCTGGGCAGCTCCGCGCTGACCGGGGCCGACACCTCCACGCTCGAGTCGGCGCTGAAGGCGCTCCTGGAGTCGGTGCCGCAGGACGGCTACCTCGCCGTGATGGCCTATCTCGACCGCACCGGGGAAACCGAGCTCGAATCCCTCCGGGCCCAGCTCTCCTCCCTCAGCGGACGCCCGGTGACCTTCGGCTGGGGCCCCCGGTTCCTGCACTCCACCGGCCAGTTCCACAAGGGCGGCCCGCATGTCGGAGCGTTCCTGCAGCTGACCACAGACTCCGAGGGCGACGTCGAGGTCCCGGAGCGTCCCTTCACGCTGGCCCAGCTGATCTCGGCCCAGGCCGCAGGCGATGCCCAGGTGCTCGCCGATCACGGCATGCCGGTGCTGCATGTGCACCTGCAGGATCGTCAGGCCGGCGTGACCCAGCTGGTCGACACGGTGGAGTCCCTGTGAGTGCCTCGCGCGGCAGAAGCGAGAATCCGCTCCGAGACGCCCGCGACCGCCGGCTGAACCGGATCGCGGGACCTTCGACGATGGTCATGTTCGGCGTGACCGGAGACCTGGCGCGCAAGAAGCTCCTGCCCGCCATCTATGACCTGGCCAATCGCGGCCTGCTGCCACCGAGCTTCTCGCTCGTCGGGTTCGGGCGCCGGGACTGGACCCATGAGCAGTTCGCCGCCGAGGTGCTGGATCACGTCAAGGCCTCGGCCCGGACCGCCTTCGATCAGCAGGTCTGGGACCAGCTCGCGGCCGGGCTGCGCTTCGTCAACGCCACCGGCTTCGACGACGACGCCGCCTACGCCCAGCTCGGCGAGACCCTCGAGGAGCTCAAGGAATCCCGCGGCACCAGGGGCAATCATGCCTACTACCTCTCCATCCCGCCGAACTCCTTCGAGATCGTCTGCCAGAAGCTCTCCTCCCACGGCCTCGCCAGCGCGCAGATCGGGCAGGACGATCCCTGGAGCCGGGTGGTCATCGAAAAGCCGTTCGGGCACGATCTGAAGTCTGCCCAGGAGCTCAACACCGTGGTCGAGTCGGTCTTCCCGCCCGACGCCGTGTTCCGGATCGACCACTACCTGGGCAAGGAGACGGTGCAGAACCTGCTTGCCCTTCGCTTCGCGAACCAGCTCTTCGAGCCGCTGTGGAACGCCCATCACGTGGACCATGTGCAGATCACCATGGCCGAGGACATCGGCATCGGCGGCCGGGCCAGCTATTACGACGGCGTGGGCGCCGCGCGAGACGTGATCCAGAACCACCTGCTCCAGCTGCTCGCGCTGACCGCGATGGAGGAGCCCATCTCCTTCGACGCGGATCACCTGCGTGCTGAGAAGGAGAAGGTGCTCGCCGCAGTCAGGCTGCCCGCTGACCTCGACGGAGCCTCGGCTCGCGGACAGTACACCTCGGGCTGGCAGGGCGGGGAGCAGGTCGTCGGATTCCTGGACGAGGAGGGGTTCAACCCTGATTCGACCACGGAGACCTTCGCGGCGCTGAAGCTCGACATCAACACTCGCCGATGGGCCGGAGCACCGTTCTACCTCCGGGCCGGCAAGCGGCTGGGGCGCCGGGTCACCGAGATCGCTGTGATCTTCAAACGTGCCCCGAACCTGCTCTTCCAGGATCACGATGATCACGAGTTCGGTCAGAACGCCGTCGTCATCCGGGTCCAGCCCGATGAAGGGGCGACCATCCGGTTCGCCTCCAAGGTGCCCGGGACCCAGATGGAGGTGCGCGACGTGACCATGGACTTCGGCTACGGCCATGCCTTCACCGAGGACAGCCCGGAGGCCTATGAGCGGCTCATCCTCGACGTCCTGCTCGGAGAGCCGCCGCTGTTCCCGCGCCACGAGGAGGTCGAGCTCTCCTGGAAGATCCTTGACCCCTTCGAGGAGCACTGGGAGGCCCAGCAGGTCCAGCCCGAGCCCTACGCCCCCGGCGGATGGGGTCCCCAGTCCGCCCATGATCTGCTCGCCCGAGACGGCCGCAGCTGGCGCAGGCCATAAGGAGAATCCCATGATCGTCGACATCGAGAACACCACCACCTCCAAGGTCTCCAAGAAGCTGCGTGAGCTGCGTGAGGCAGGCGGCGTGGTCGCCCTGACCCGGGTGCTCACCCTGGTCATCCTGACCTCCAAGGACAACGCCGAACCTGCCATCGCAGCGGCCAACCTCGCCTCCCGGGAGCACCCGTGCCGGATCATCGTGCTGGCCTCCGGCAGGACCTCCGATGCGACGCGGCTCGATGCCCAGATCCGCGTCGGCGGTGACGCCGGGGCCTCCGAGGTCATCGTGCTGGAAGCCTCGGGGGAGATCGCCGAGCAGAACGAGGCGATGGTCTCTGCGCTACTGCTGCCAGATGCTCCCATCGTCGCGTGGTGGGCCGACGAGCTTCCGGACGGAGTCAGCAAGACTCCCATCGGGAAGATCGCACATCGCCGTATCACCGACACGGCCATGGATCCACGACCACTGGATGCGCTGCGCCGGCTCGCCGCGCACTACAGCGAAGGCGACACAGATCTGGCCTGGACCCGGCTGACCCGCTGGCGGATCCAGCTCGCCAGCATCCTGGACACCCTGGATCCTGACGCGATCACCTCCGTGACGGTGGAGGCCGCAGCTGACCTCCCCAGCGCCGCGCTGCTCTCGGCCTGGCTGCAGATGGCGCTCTCGGTGCCCGTGGAGCTCGTCTCCACGGCCGTGCCGGAGGACTCCGAGCTTCCCCTGACGCTGACCGCCGTCACGTTCCACCGTGCCACCGGCGATGTCAGCCTCTCCCGCCCCCGCGGAGAGGAGATCGCCGAGCTGCGCAGCGCCGACGGGCTGGTCCAGGGCATCCCGCTGCCGGTCCGCACACTCCAGGACTGCCTGGCCGAGGAGCTGCGTCGGCTCGACTCCGATGAGATCTTCGGCGAGGTGCTCAGCAGAGGACTGCCCTCCACCCAGCTGCCGATCGGATTCTCCCCTGCCGGCTGAGCAAACGACTATGCTCGGTCCATGAACCACACAGGACAGCCGCGAAAGGGCGCACAGACATGACAGATCCCGCGAACACCACGATGGCCGCCCCGCGCACTGAGATCTACGCCGACAAGGACCAGCTGGTGACCGTGGTCGCCGAACGGCTGCTGGCGGTGCTGGTGGACGCCTCCCGGCACGCCGGGATCGCCCACGCGGTCCTCACCGGAGGCAGCGCCGGCATCGCCGTGCTGGAGAAGGTCGCGGACCTGGTCACCGAGCCGGGAACCGAGACTCCGGCGTGGACGACCGTCCACTTCTGGTGGGGCGACGAACGGCTGCTCCCCAGCGATGATCCGGAGCGCAACGCCATGCAGGCGCATACGGCCCTTCTGGACCTGCTCATCGCCGAGCACGGACTGCCGGCCGAGAACATCCACCGCATGCCGACCTCCGAGGACGCGGCCACTCCAGAGATCGGCGCGGAGATGTATGCCGCGAGCCTCGAGGTCCATGCCGAGGAGGGCGGCCGCGCAGGCCTCGCGCTGCCCCGCTTCGACGTGCTGCTGCTCGGAGTGGGCCCCGATGGACACATCGCGAGCCTCTTCCCGGGGAAGGCCTCGCTGAACACGGAAGGTGTGGTCGCCGTGGGCGAGGACGACTCGCCGAAGCCTCCGCCGCAGCGCGTGTCGCTGACCTTCGACGCCATCCACAGCGCAGACCGCGTGTGGACCGTCGTCGTGGGCGCAGACAAGGCGACCGCGGCGTCCAGGGCGCTGGCCGGGGGCACCGACCCGCAGGAGATTCCGGCCACGAAGGTCCGCGGCGCCAGGGAGACGATCTGGCACCTGGACCAGGCGGCCGCGGCCAAGCTCCGCTGACTCCACTCCCCCTGGGCGGTTGAGCTTTCCGGTGCTTACGCAGCGACCGGAAAGCTCAACCAGCCCGGTGGAGTGGTCAGCTGTCGACGTTCACCTGGACCAGCAGCGCCAGGGCGACAACGATCAGGCCCCAGGTCACTCCCAGGGTGATGGTCAGCCGATTCAGGTTCCGCTCGGCCACGCCGGAGGATCCCAGTGACGAGGTCACACCGCCGCCGAACATGTCGGACATGCCACCGCCGCGCCCCTTGTGGAGCAGTATGAGCATGATCAGCAGAATGCTGATGAGTGCCAGGAGCACCTGAAGTGCGATGGTCAGCGCAGACACAGCGACCTTTCGTGGTGAATCGTGGGCGTATCAGCTACCAGGATAACCCGGGACGGGGTCACCCATGGGCCGCTCAGCCCTGTGCGCCGATGTGCTTCTCGAAGGAGATGATGTTCGCAAACTCCTCCGGGTCCAGGCTGGCGCCTCCGACGAGGGCCCCGTCCACATCGGGCCCGGCCAGGATCGAGGCGACGTTCTTGGACTTGACCGAACCGCCGTAGAGCACACGGACGGTGTCGGCGAACTCCCTGGAGTAGAGCTCCGCGAGCTTCTCCCGGATCGCGGCTGACATCTCCTGCGCATCCTCCGGGCCGGCGACCTTGCCGGTGCCGATGGCCCAGACCGGCTCGTAGGCCACCACGAGCTCGGTGAGCTCCTCGGCGCTGTGGCCGCGCAGCGCACCCTCGAGCTGAGCCAGGGTGTGGGACACATGGTTGCCGGCCTCCCGGACCTCGAGCCCCTCCCCCACGCACAGCACCGGAACGAGCTCGTGGCGCAGCGCTGCGGAGAGCTTCGCGTTGAGCTGTTCATCGGTCTCGCCATGGACCTCGCGACGCTCGGAGTGTCCGATGAGCACCTGGGTGCAGCCGAGCTTCTTCAGGAACACGCCGGAGATGTCTCCGGTGTATGCGCCGGAGTCGTGCTCGGAGAGATCCTGGGCACCGTAGTCGATGCTCAGCTTGTCCCCGCTGACCAGGGTCTGGACTCCGCGCAGGTCGGTGAACGGAGGGAAGACCGACACCTGGACCCGCTCATGGTCGTGCTCGGCGTCGTTGAGGGTCCAGGCGAGCTTCTGGACCAGCGCGATCGCCTCCATATGGTCGATGTTCATCTTCCAGTTGCCCGCGATCAGCGGGCGACGCACGAAAGCGCCGTTCTTCTGAGTGGTCATGGAGAGGAGTTCCCTTTCAACGGTGGTGAGATCAGCGGTGACGTGTGCGGACGACGGCGGCAGAGCGCGTCGATCAGGCCTCGAGCGCGTCGATGCCGGGCAGGGACTTGCCTTCGAGGTACTCCAGGCTGGCGCCGCCGCCGGTGGAGATGTGCCCGAAGCTGTCCTCGTCGAAGCCCAGGGCGCGCACGGCGGCCGCCGAGTCACCGCCGCCGACCACGGTGAACGCTTCGGTGGTGGTCAGCGCCTCGGCCACGGCGGCGGTGCCCTTGGCGAAGGCCTCCATCTCGAACACGCCCATGGGCCCGTTCCAGAAGACGGTGTTCGCCTGGGCGATCTCGGTGCTGAACGCTTTGGCGGTGTCGGGTCCGATGTCCAGACCCAGCGCTTCGGCGCCGGCCCGGCCTGATTCGAGGGCGTCCACGGGGAGCACCTCGACCTCGGCGTCGGCGGCGAACCTCGACGCCATGACGATGTCGGTGGGCAGCACGATCCGGCAGTTCTGCCGCTCGGCCGCTTCCAGGAAGCCCCTGACGGTGTCGAGCTTGTCATTCTCCACCAGGGACTTGCCGATGCCATGGCCCTGCGCCTTGAGGAACGTGAAGACCATGCCGCCGCCGACCAGGAGCGTGTCAGCGCGGCTCATCAGGTTCTCGATCACGGCAAGCTTGTCGGAGACCTTGGATCCGCCGAGGACCACCGTGTACGGCCGCTGCGGGGCCTCGGTCAGGCGCTGCAGCACCCGCAGCTCGTCGCGGACCAGGTCCCCCTGATAGGCGGGCAGCTTCGCGGTGATGTCGGCCACCGAGGCGTGGCGCCGGTGCACGGCGCCGAAGGCGTCATTGACATAGGCGCCGCCGGTGCCGGTCAGGGCGGTGAGCTCGGCGGCGAGAGCCGCACGCTCGGCGTCGTCCTTGGAGGTCTCGCGCGCATCGAAGCGCACGTTCTCCAGCAGCAGGATCTGACCTGGCTGAAGCGCGGCGGCCTTCTCCTGGGCACTGGGACCCACGAGGTCTGAAGCACGCAGCACGGGGACATCGGTGAGCTCGCCCATGCGCGCGGCCACCGGGGCCAGCGAGTACTTCGGCTCGGGCTCGCCCTGGGGGCGTCCCAGGTGCGCGGTGACCAGCACTCGGGCTCCTGCTGCGGCGAGCTTCTCCAGCACCGGCAGCGAGGCGCGGATGCGCCCGTCATCGGTGACCGCACCATCTTTGAGCGGCACATTGAGGTCGGAGCGGACGAGCACGCGGCGGCCGTCCAGGCCTTCGGAGAGCAGGGAGTCAAGGGTGGCTGCAGTCATGTGATCAGGGTACCAATCGCTGGAAGGGACAAACAGGAATCGTCGGGCGCCGCACGGCAGAGGCCCCGGTCCCGACGAGGATTCGTCGAGCCGGGGCCTCTGCGATCATGCGAGCTGGATCAGCGGCCGACGTGCGCGGTCATGTCCACCAGTCGGGAGGAGTAGCCGTACTCGTTGTCGTACCAGGCGAAGACCTTGACGGTCTTGCCGATGACCTTGGTCAGCGGTGCGTCGAAGATCGAGGAGTGCGTGTCACCGACGATGTCGGAGGACACCAGCGGATCCGTGTTGTACGCCAGGATACCCTTGAGCTCGCCCTCGGCGGCCTTCTTGAAGGCGGCGTTGATGTCCTCAGCGGTGACGCCCTCCTTCTCGATGGCCACGGTGAGGTCGGTGCCGGAGCCGGTGATCAGCGGCACGCGGATGGCGTAGCCGTCGAGCTTGCCGTCGACCTCGGGAATGACCTGGCCGATGGCGGCTGCGGCACCCGTGGAGGTGGGAACCATGTTCACACCGGCTGCGCGCGCACGGCGGGGATCGCTGTGCGGAGCATCATGCAGGCGCTGGTCTCCGGTGTAGGCGTGCACGGTGGTCATGAGACCTTCCACCAGGCCGAACTCGTCGTTCAGCACCTTGACCAGCGGAGCCAGGCAGTTGGTGGTGCAGGACGCGTTGGAGACCACGGTGTGGTTCTCGACGTCGTAGGTGTTCTCGTTGATGCCCATGACCAGAGTGGCATCGGCGCCCTTGGCCGGAGCCGAGACGATCACCTTGCGGGCGCCCGCCTCGAGGTGCTTGCCGGCGGACTCCTTGGTGGTGAAGAACCCGGTGCACTCCAGGACGACGTCGACTTCCAGATCACCCCAGGGCAGGTTTGCCGGATCCTTGTCCGAGAACAGCTTGATCCGGCGGTCGCCGGCGACGAGGGTGTCACCGTCCAGGGACACATCTGCCGGGAAACGACCCATGACGGAGTCGTATTTGGTCAGGTTCACCAGCTGGGCGGGATCGGTGAGGTCGTTGATGGCTACGAGCTCGAGGTCCGTGCGGCCGGTGTTCTCCAGCACGCGCAGCACGTTGCGGCCGATGCGTCCAAAACCATTGATCGCGATCTTTGTCGCCATGAGGTTCCTTCCTTGACGTGTGGGACCGCAGTTCCTGCGGGCCTTGGGGACGTTCTGCTCGGCCAGCCCTGGGAGTTCTGCACCAGGGTGAAAGTCCTTGGACACACGTTGGGGATCAGCAGCTCGACCGTAGTCGAACCGCTGACCCCCAACAACTTCGTTGTTCTCAGGCTGTCTGCAGAACGTGATATTCAGTTTTCTCGTACATCATTCAATCATGTCGGTGCGAGTGCCCCCAACATCTGGGGGCCGGTTCTCACCTGACGGACGCGCGCTGCTCAGACGGCAGTCGGCGGACGCGGGACAGATCAGGGAGTGAGCAGCCGCGAAGCGCCCGAGCGGGCTGCCTCCAGGCGAGCCGCCACGTCCTGCCAGTTGATGATGTTCCAGAATGCCTTCACGTAGTCAGGCTTCACGTTCTGGTAGTCGAGATAGAAGGCGTGCTCCCACATGTCCAGCATGAGCAGCGGGATGGTGCCCACAGGCACGCCGTTCTGCTGATCGTAGAACTGCTCGATCACGACGTTGCCGCCGATGGGCTCATAGGCGAGGATCGCCCAGCCGGAGCCCTGGATGGTCAGTGCGGCCTGGGTGAACTGCTGCTGGAACGCCTCGAAGGAGCCGAAGTACTCGGTGATCGCGGCGGCGAGCTCGCCCTCCGGGCGCTCCTGGCCCTCAGGGGAGAGGTTCTTCCAGAAGATCGAGTGGTTGGTGTGCCCGCCGAGGTTGAACTGCAGGTCCTTGAGAAGTTTGGGGGTCGTGGCGAAGTCGCCCTTCTCCCGGGCCTCTGCCAGCTTCTCGAGCGCGGTGTTCGCACCGGTGACGTAGGTCTGGTGGTGCTTGGAGTGATGGAGCTCCATGATGCGCGCCGAGATGTGCGGCTCCAGCGCGGCGTAGTCATAGTCCAGTTCAGGAAGGGTGAAATCAGTCAAAATGTCCTCCTAGTGACAGGGGTTTGTCGAGGCCGACAGCACCTCGACTCGCTGTTCATCCTATGCCGTCGCCGCATGCCCAGAAAGGGCCTGACCGCCTTTGGCCTGCAGTGTTCACCACTGGAGTAACTTGGCGGAGCACACCTGCGGTCTCCGTGACCTCGGCGTTCAGCCTTCGAGCATGTCAGGGGTCACGCTGGATTCGGTGCCGGGTATGTTCAGCTCGCCGGCGCGCTTGTCCGCCATGGCCAGGAGCCTGCGGATGCGACCAGCGATCGCGTCCTTGGTCATCGGTGGATCGGCGAGACGGCCCAGCTCGTCCAGCGAGGCCTGCTTGTGCGCCAGGCGCAGCTCCCCGGCGTACTTGAGATGGTGCGGGGCCTCCGCGCCGAGGATCTCCAGGGCCCGATGCACGCGGGCACCGGCGGCGACTGCGGCCTGAGCCGAGCGCCGAAGATTCGCGTCGTCGAAGTTAGCCAGTCGGTTCGCGGTGGCACGGACCTCCTTGCGCATGCGCCGCTCCTCCCAGACCAGCAGGGTCTGGTGGGCACCCATGAGCGTGAGCAGCTTGGCGATGGAGTCCCCGTCACGGATGACCACGCGGTCCACGTTGCGGACCTCCCGCGCCTTGGCCGGTATGCCGAGCCGCCGGGCGGAGCCGACCAGCGCCAGCGCGGCCTCGGGACCGGGACAGGTGACCTCCAGGGACGAGGATCGTCCTGGCTCGGTCAGCGAGCCGTGCGCGAGGAACGCCCCGCGCCAGGCGGAGACGGCGTCAGCCATGGAGCCGTTGACCACCACGGAGGGCAGGCCGCGGACGGGACGCCCGCGCGCGTCCAGAAGACCGGTCTGACGCGCCAGCGCCTCACCCTCCCGGACCACGCGCACCACGTAGCGGGAGCCGCGCTTGAGGCCGTTGCCGGAGACCACGATGACCTCGGGGTTGTGTCCGTAGACCTCCGTGACCGTGGTCTTGAGCCGTCGTGCAGTGGCGGCGTGGTCCAGCTCCGCCTCGATCACGATGCGACCAGAGATGATGTGCAGGCCCCCCGCGAACCGGAGCATCGCCGAGACCTCGGCCTTGCGCTCCGAGGTCGTCTTGACGTGCTGGCGGGAGAGCTCTTCTTTGACCGACTCGGTCAGCGCCATATGTGTTGTCCTCTGGTCTTCGTCTGATGCAGCTCGGTCATCGTACCCAATGCCCGACTCGTGGACGGCACGGGTCAGTCGGTGAAGACCTCGCTGAACGCGATGGCCAGCCTCAGCGGGTCGTGGGTCTCCGGGTGACCCGCCTTGGCGACGTCGTGATAGCTCACCTGCGCGCCCAGCACCTCAGCGGCCTCGGCAAACTCTGCACGCTCCCGGTCGGGCACCGAGGTGGGGTCCGCGATGATGCTGTGGACCCGAAGCCCGGGGGCGTACTCATGCAGGACTCGCAGGTGCTCAGCCGGGCTCATGCCGGCTGTCTCATCGGTGTGGGGTGAGAGGTTCATCACAATACACCGGCGAGCCTCGGTCTCATAGAGCGCATCTCGAAGCTCCGGGAGCAGCACGTGGGGAAGCACCGAGGTGTACCAGGACCCCGGTCCCAGCACGACCCAGTCGCTGAGCTCGATGGCCGTGAGCGCCTCTGCGCAGGCCGCGGCGTCCCTGGGGTGCAGCTGCACGTCCCGGAGCCGGCCCAGACTGCCGGCATGGGCCAGCGCTACCTGCGAGGAGAGCCGCTCGCCGTTGCCGCCGGAGCTGCCGCTGCTGCTGCCGGGCCCATCATCGGGTGATCCCGTGGCGGGTGCATGCGGCGGCGCGCCCTCGGGCGGCTCCACGAGTCCGGACATGGTCAGGGGCTGCCGCGACATGGGCAGCACCTGGCCGCGGGCGCCGAGGAGCGTTCCGGCCCAGCGAAGCCCCTCCACAGAGTCACCGATCAGCTCCCAGAGCGCCACGATGAGCAGGTTGCCCATGGCGTGATCGTCCAGGCTGCCGGTGACACCCTCGCGCGAACGGAACCGGTGCTGCATGACCTGCGCCCAGGTGCGCCCCCAGTCCGTGTCGTCACACAGGGCGGCGAGCGCCATCCGGAGGTCGCCCGGAGGCAGCACGTCCATGTCCTGGCGGATCCGGCCTGATGAGCCGCCGTCGTCGGCCACGGTGACGATGGCGGTGAGGTGCTCAGCGGCGATGACCCGCAGCGCCGAAAGTGTGGCGGAGAGACCATGTCCTCCGCCCAGCGCCGAGACGCGGAAGCTGCCGCGGCTCGGCGGAAGCGGAAGCTGACTCACCCTTATTCACGCCCCAGGTCGCGGTGAATCGTGTTGACCGTGACATTCGGCAGCTGCCCCAGTCGGCGGGCCAGCTCCTCCGCCACGGCCACCGACCGGTGTTTGCCGCCGGTGCAGCCCACCGCGATGTTGGCGTAGTGCTTGTTCTCCCGGCGGTAACCCTCGATCACCGGCTGGATCGCCTCGACATAGCGATCGATGAACTCGCCGGCCCCCTCGTTGCCGAGCACGTAGTCGCTCACGGCGGAGTCCTGGCCGGTGAAGGGACGGAGCTCGGGAACCCAGTGTGGGTTCGGGATGAAGCGCATGTCGGCGATGAAGTTCGCGTCCGCCGGGACCCCGTATTTGAAGCCGAAGCTCATCACGTTCAGCCGCAGCTGGACCGGACCGTCCTCGTTGAAGATCCCGATGATCTCCTTGGCCAGCCCGTGCACGTTCAGCTCCGTGGTGTCCAGGACGATCTCCGCCGCGGCCTTGACCTCTTTGAGCAGATCACGCTCGGCGGTGATCCCGTCGAGGATCCGCCCGGAGCCCTGCAGCGGGTGGGGGCGCCTGCCCTGCTCGAAGCGGCGCACCAGGAGCTCGTCGGAGGAGTCCAGGAAGAGCATCCGGTAGGTCACTCCGGTGGCTTTGAGCTGTTCCAGGGCGCCGAGCATGCTGGAGAACAGGGCCCTGGTCCGCACGTCGATGACCACGGCGAGCTTCTCCATCGACCCGGGGTGCCGCGAGATGATGTCGATCATCGTGGTGATCAGCTCCGGCGGGAGCCCCTCCACCACGTACCAGCCCAGATCCTCCAGGGCGTGGGCGGCCGTCGTGCGGCCGGCACCGGACATGCCGGTGACGATCAACAGTTCGTTCTCGGGAGGCTTCACCGGGGTCAGACCAACATCCATGCTTAGACCTTAGCCGTCCTGGCTCGCCGGGGTGAAGCAGGCGACCGGGCGGGGGTGCTCAGTCGTCGCCCTCCCCCGGCTCGGACTCCACAGCCTCGGCGCCACCCGGCTCCGCCGCCTCCGCGTCACCCGGCTCGGACTCTCCCGCCGGGGGCGGCGGGAGCTCCGCCTCGGCATGGAGGTGGTCGAGGATCTTCTGTGCGGTGTCCCTGCCCAGACCCGGGACCTCACAGATCTCCTCCAGCGTGGCCTTCCTCAGGTTCGCGACCGATCCGAAATGGCCGACGACGGCGGCTCGGCGGCTCGGTCCCAGGCCCGGCACATCGTCCAGCGCGGAGGCCGTCATCTGTTTGGACCGCTTGGACCGGTGGTAGGCGATGGCGAACCGGTGTGCCTCGTCACGGATGCGCTGGAGCATGTACAGCGCCTCGGAGGAGCGCGGGAGCACGAGCGGGAAGTCGTCCTCGGGCAGCCAGACCTCCTCGAGCCGCTTGGCCAGGCCGATGACGGGAAGATCGGTGATGCCCAGGTCGATCAGGGCGTGCTGGGCCGCGTTGACCTGGGGCTGACCGCCGTCGACCACCACCAGGCTCGGCGGGTAGGCGAAGCGCTCGACCTCGCGCTCGACCACGGTGGAGGCCAGTGCGCCCACCTCTGCCTCGGCTCCGGGCCTCGCCGGAGCCTCGCCGAGGGCGCCGGACAGCGACGCGGTCTCGGGGAGAGCGTCAGACTCCGGAGCCTCGACGACCTCGGTGGGCTCCGTCGCCTCCGTGGAGCGTTCCTGGTCCCTGAGATGCCGGGCGAAGCGTCGGCTGATCACGTCATACATGGCCGAGGTGTCATCGCGCGCGGCGTCACCCTTGACGGAGAAGCGGCGGTAGTCGCGCTTCTTCGCCAGTCCGTCCTCGAGCACCACCATGGAGGCGACCACATTGGTCCCGGAGGTGTGCGAGATGTCGAAGCACTCGATGCGCAGCAGAGGCTCGACGGCGCCCAGGGCCTCCTGCAGATCACGCAGGGCCGCCGAGCGAGTGGTGATGTCCGAGCTGCGCCGGGCCTTGTGCAGCCTCAGCGCCTGTGCGGCGTTCTCCTGCACCGTGCCCAGCAGGGCCGCCTTGTCCCCACGCTGGGGCACGCGCAGGCTGATCTGGGTGCGCCCCGCGCCGGCGTCGCTGCGCAGCTGACGGAGCCAGTCAGAGATCTCCTCAGCGTTGTCCGGCAGCGCGGGAACCAGCACCTCAGGCGGGATCCGCTCCGTGTCTGCCATGGAGCCGTAGACCTGCATCAGCAGCTGCTCGACCATCGCGCCGGCGTCGGTGTCCTCCACCTTCTCCACGACCCAGCCGCGCTGGCCCCTGATCCGTCCCTGCCGGACATGGAAGACCTGGACCGCAGCCTCCAGCTCGTCCTCGGCGAAGGCGAAGATGTCGGCCTCGGTGTCCTCGGAGAGCACCACGGAGTTGCGTTCGAAGACTCTGCGGATGGCTTCCAGGTCATCGCGGTGGCGACCGGCGTCCTCATAGCGCAGCTCGGCCACCGCCTGCTTCATCTGGTTCTCGATCCGGCGCAGGTGCGGGCCGGGGTTGCCGGCCATGACCTCGCAGAACTCCTCCGCCAGGGCGCGGTGATCCTCCTCGCTGATCTCGCCCACGCAGGGGGCGGAGCATTTGCCGATGTAGCCGAGCAGGCATGGCCTTCCGGAGGCCTTGGCGCGTTTGAAGACCCCGGCGGAGCAGCTGCGCACCGGGAAGACCCGCAGCATCGTGTCCACCGTCTCGCGGATGGCCTTGGCCGGGTGGAATGGCCCGTAGTACTTCACCCCGGGCTTCTTGTCCCCACGCATGACCTGCACCCGCGGGTATTTCTCATTCATGGTGACCGCGAGGTACGGGTAGGACTTGTCGTCCCGGTACATGATGTTGAACCGGGGCGTGTGCTGCTTGATCCAGGTGTATTCGAGCTGGATCGCCTCCAGCTCCGAGCCGACGACGGTCCATTCCACCCTGGCGGCGGCGTGGACCATCGCGTAGGTCTTCGGCGGGAGCGTCCCCACCCGGGCGAAGTAGGAGTTCAGCCGGGAACGCAGGTTCTTGGCCTTGCCGACATAGACCACTCGTCCGTGCGGGTCGATGAACCGGTAGACCCCGGGACTGGTGGGGATCTCCCCGGGTCTCGGTCGATAGGAGCTCGGGTCAGTCATCGGCCTCCGCCGGCGGCGCGTTGTAGCTGGCCACCCGCTCCTGACCGCTGAGTGCGGCGATGGCGTCCATGATCTGGTCGGTGGCCTGTCGGCGCGCGGGCAGCGGGTGCTTCTCCCCCAGCTTCGGAAAGTGCAGCGGCTCTCCCACGTGCATCTCGAAGGTATGTGGCCGGATCATGTGCGAGTCGGGCTTCTGCAGCGACTCGGTGCCGCGCAGCCCGACAGGGACCACGGGCAGCCCGGTGGCCACGGCGAGCCAGCCCACCCCGTTCTTGCCGCGGTAGAGCCGTCCGTCGCGGCTCCGCGTGCCTTCGGGGTAGATCCCCACGCCGTGGCCCGCCGACGCGATGGAGCCCAGACTGTAGAGGGCCTCCACCGAGGCCGACTGTCGCTGTCGCTCCACCGGGACAGAGCCCACGGATTCGAAGAAGAGCTTCATCGCGCGGCCGCGGATACCGGTCTGGGTGAAGTACTCGGCCTTGGCGAAGAAGCTCACCGGTCGCGGGAACACGGCCTGTATGAGCACCGAGTCCAGGAAGGAGAGGTGGTTGGAGGCGACGATGAACCCGCCGACGGTCGGAGTGTTCTCCAGACCTGTGATCGTCGGACGGCAGCCCAGCTTCACCGCGATCGCGAAGGCTTTGCGGATCGCATCATGGGTGACGACGCGCTCTGGCTCGTGCGCATCGGGGGTGGTGCTCACCTGGTGTGCCTCCGCGGGGTTGCTGATCCGTGACATGCGTGCTGGTCCGTGACGTGCGTGCCGATCCGTGACCTGGTCGCTGGGCTGAGAAGCGGCGGGTTCACTTTAGCAGTGCTGCGAGGAACCTGCCGGTGTGTGATCCGGTCTCCTCTGCGCTGGCTGCGACCTTCTCCGGAGTCCCCTGGGCGACGACGAGCCCGCCGCCGCTGCCCCCTTCGGGGCCCAGGTCGATGACCCAGTCGGAGGACTTGATCACGTCGAGGTTGTGCTCGATGGTGATCACGCTGTTGCCCTTCTCCACCAGTCCCTGCAGGACCTGGAGCAGCTTGCGGATGTCCTCGAAGTGCAGTCCGGTGGTGGGTTCGTCGAGCACGTAGACGCTGCGCCCGTTGGACCGGCGCTGCAGCTCCGAGGCCAGCTTCACGCGCTGCGCCTCGCCGCCGGAGAGCGTGGTGGCGGACTGGCCGAGCCGCACGTAGCCCAGGCCCACTTCGACCAGGGTGTTCAGGTGCCGGGCGATCGGGGCGAAGGCGGCGAAGAACTCCGCGGCCTCCTCGATCGGCATGTCGAGCACCTCGGCGATGTTCTTGTTCTTGTACTTCACCTCGAGGGTCTCCCGGTTGTACCGGGCTCCATGGCAGACCTCGCAGGGCACGTAGACGTCGGGCAGGAAGTTCATCTCGATCTTCAACGTGCCGTCGCCGGAGCAGGACTCGCAGCGTCCGCCCTTGATGTTGAAGGAGAATCTTCCGGGCTGGTAGCCGCGGGTCTTGGACTCCGGGGCCTGGGCGAAGAGCTTGCGGACGTGGTCGAAGACCCCGGTGTAGGTGGCCGGGTTGGAGCGGGGGGTGCGACCGATCGGTGACTGGTCCACGTGGATCACCTTGTCCAGGTGATCGTCGATCCCGTCGATGCGACGGTGCCGGCCGGGGACCTGCTTGGCGCCGTTGAGCTTGTTCGCCAGTGACTTGTAGAGGATCTCGTTGATCAGCGTGGACTTGCCGGAGCCGGAGACGCCGGTGACGGAGAGGAAGATCCCCAGCGGGATCTCCACGGAGACCTTGTCCAGGTTGTTCTCCTGGGCCTCGATCACCTTGAGCATCCGAGTCTTGTCCACCGGGCGGCGCTGCGCCGGGATGGGAATGCTGCGGCGGCCGGAGAGGTAGTCACCGGTGATGGAATGGACGTTCTCGCGCAGTCCCTGCACGGACCCGGAGTGCACGATCTCGCCGCCGCGCTCACCGGCGCCCGGTCCGATGTCCACGATCCAGTCGGCCTCGGCGATGGTGTCCTCGTCGTGTTCGACCACGATCAAGGTGTTGCCGAGGTCACGCAGCCGGGTGAGCGTCTGGATCAGCCGGGCGTTGTCACGCTGGTGCAGCCCGATGGAGGGCTCGTCCAGGACGTAGAGCACTCCGACCAGGCCCGAGCCGATCTGGGTGGCGAGCCGGATCCGCTGGGCCTCGCCGCCGGAGAGCGTGCCGGCGGCGCGCTCCAGATTCAGGTAGCTCAGACCGACGTCGAGCAGGAAGTTCAGCCGGGCCAGGATCTCCTTGAGCACCTGGTCGGCGATGGTGGCGTCACGGGCGGAGAGCTCCACGGTGGTGAAGAACTCGGCGCACTTGTCCAGCGGAAGCCGGGCGATCTCCGCGATGGAGGCGCCCTGCACGGTGACCGCGAGGGCGGCGGGATTCAGCCGCTGGCCGTTGCAGGCGGGGCAGGGGATCTGGCGCATGTACTGCTCGTAGCGGTCCCGGGCGTTGTCCGACTCCACCTCGAGGTGCTTGCGCGAGATGTAGGAGAGGACCCCTTCGAAGCCGGTGGAGTAGGTGCGCTCCCGGCCGAAGCGGTTGCGATACTGCACCACGACCTTGTGGTTGCGTCCGTGCAGCAGCGCCTTCTGCGCCTTCTTGGGCAGGTCCTTCCAGGGGGTGCGCACCGAGAAGTCCAGCTCCTTGGAGAGCCCGGTGATCAGCCGCAGCCAGTACTCCTTGGACGCCTTCCCCAGTGCCCACGGCGCGATGGCGCCGCCCTCGAGGGAGAGCGTGTCATCGGGGATCACCAGGTCGGTGTCCACCTCCAGGCTGGAGCCGATGCCGGAGCAGACCTCGCAGGCGCCGAAGGGGTTGTTGAAGGAGAAGGAGCGCGGCTCGATCTCATCCAGCGCCAGCGGGTGCTCGTTCGGGCAGGCCAGGTTCTCGGAGAACGGCCGCTGCTTCGGGCCGGTGAGGCCTTCGGGGACCCGATCGTTGGTGGGATGGCCGTCGTCGTCGAGGTCGACCAGGTCGATGACCAGGCGCCCGTCGGCGAGCTTCAGCGCGGTCTCCACCGAGTCGGTGAGCCGCTGGCGCATGCCCTCGCGGATCACCAGCCTGTCGATGACCACCTCGATCTGGTGCTTATAGGTCTTCTCCAGCGTGGGCGGCTCGGACAGCTGGATGATCTCGCCGTCGACGATGGCGCGGGAGAAGCCCTCACTGGCGAGGTCGCGGAAGAGGTCCTTGAACTCTCCCTTGCGGCCGCGGACCACCGGGGCCAGCACCTGGAAGCGGGTCTTCTCGGGGAAGCCGAGGACCTGGTCGACGATCTGCTGCGGGGTCTGGCGCTCGATCTTCTCATCGCAGATGGGGCAGTGCGGGATCCCGATCCTCGCCCAGAGCAGGCGCAGATAGTCGTGGATCTCGGTGACCGTGCCCACGGTGGAGCGGGGGTTCTTGGAAGTGGACTTCTGGTCGATGGAGACCGCTGGGGAGAGCCCCTCGATGAAGTCGATGTCAGGCTTGTCCACCCGGCCCAGGAACTGCCTGGCGTAGGCGGAGAGGGATTCGACGTAGCGCCGCTGTCCCTCGGCGAAGATGGTGTCGAAGGCGAGCGAGGACTTGCCCGAGCCGGAGAGGCCGGTGAACACGATGAAGGAGTTGCGCGGCAGCTCGACCGTGACGTCTTTGAGGTTGTGCTCGCGCGCCCCCTGGACCACGATCCGGTCGGCCTCGGCATGACCGATCACCCCGTTGGTGGCGGATCTTCTTCGCGCACCCTCGGCGTAGTAGTCGTCCACGGATTCTATGATGGCTGTTTCGGCTGCTCGCTCTGACACGTCCTCCAGTGTAGAACCCCCGGGGGACTCGAACAAACGTTCGAAATGTCACAGTGAGCCCCGCCACGGCCTGCTCCACGCGCTCGCCTCATGGCAGAATGGCGCGGTGAACTCTGACTCCCCCGCCGCACCGGCCGCCGCACGCCCCACCGAGGTATCACCCGGAACATCAGCCGGCCTCCGGGCGGTGATCTTCGACCTCGACGGCACGCTGGTGGATCCGGCCGGGGCGATCACCAGCGGCATCGCGCATGCACTCGACGTCCACGGGATCGAGGTGCCGGACCAGGAGCGGCTCGACGCGTTCGTCGGTCCGCCGCTGGCCGCCTCACTGGCGAGTCTGCCCGGAGTCACCGAGGCGCTGATCCCCTCCATCGTCGAGGAGTATCGGCAGCGCTACCTCGCCGAGGGCATGCAGGCCAGCCGGGTCTACCCCGGTGTGGAGGAGCTGCTGCGCACGCTGAACGAGGCAGGGGTGGTCTGCGCGGTGGCGACCTCGAAGCCCACCGGGCTGGCCGAGCAGCTGCTGAGCATCCAGGGCCTCCGTGGGCATTTCGCCGCGGTGCACGGCTCCCCCGAGGACGAGTCGATCCCTCATGCCGGCAAGGGCCCCATCGTCGGGGCCGCGCTGGCGGCGATCGGCCTGGACCCGGACGAGGGTCCGCTGGACGCCTCGACCCCAGAGACCGAAGAGACACCAGAGGCCAGAGTCGTCATGGTCGGTGACCGGGTCTTCGACGTCGCGGGTGCCGCCGCCCATGGGATGCGCTGCATCGGGGTGCGCTGGGGCTATGCGCCCGAAGGAGAGCTGGAGCAGGCCGGGGCGGACCCGATCGTCAGCACTGCCGAGCAGCTCCGACAGGCGCTGCTGACCGCCGGGGTCCTGACCCGGCCAGCCCCGTCCGCAGCGCACTGAGGGTCCTCCCCGAGCATCCTCCAGGCGTTCCCCGGTCACTCTCCAGGCGTTCCCACGCCGCTCTCCAGCCGTTCGTCCGGCCGCTCCCTCAGAGCCGGACCTGGGACTGCCGGTCTCGTGGCCCCGCGAGGGCGGCAGACCCTAGACTGACCCCTATGGCATCTGACAGTTCTCTGATCTACGACCTCCCTGCGATCACGCTTCGGCGCATCTCCGTCTCTGAGATGAACAACAACGTGTATCTGCTGACCGCAAAGAAGTCCGGGGCCCAGGTGCTGATCGATGCGGCCGACGACGCCGGCGCCATCCGGGGTCTGCTCTCCTCCGCCGCCGGGGACACTCCCTGCCCGCTGGAGCTGACCGCGGTGCTGACCACGCATTCGCACTGGGATCACATTCGTGCGCTGGAGGAGCTGGTCGATGCTCCCGGCTCACCCGCGGCGCCCGGCGCTGGGAGCAGCGGCTCCCGCCCCGAGGTGGCCGCCGGCGCCGAGGACGCTGCCAGCATCGAGGCCGAGAAGAACGTCACCGTCGAGCGGCGGCTGGGCCACGGCGATGAACTCTCCTATGACGGGATCTCCCTGGACGTGATCCATCTGCGCGGGCACACCCCCGGATCCATGGCCTTCGTCTATCCGGTGGAGGACGGCCCCACGCACATCTTCACCGGCGACTCCTTGTTCCCCGGCGGGGTCGGCAAGACGTGGTCGGACGAGGACTTCACCGCGCTGCTCGATGATGTGCAGGCGCGGCTCTTCGACGTCTATGAGGACGACACCATCGTTCATCCCGGCCACGGCGACCCCACGACGCTGGGCGCCGAACGCGACCAGCTTCCCGCATGGCGGGAACGCGGCTGGTGAGCGCCGCCACCGCATCCAAGCGCCTGGACAAGCTGGAACCCTCCGCCGAGGACTCAGGAGCCCCCGGGCCGGAGGAGCTCTACGCGGCCTTCGAGTCCTGGACACAGGATCAGGGTCTGACGCTCTACCCCGCCCAGCAGGACGCGATCCTCGAGCTGGCCGACGGGCAGCACGTGATCATGTCGACGCCCACGGGCTCGGGGAAGTCCCTGGTGGCCACCGCCGCGCACTTCTTCGCCCTCTCCCGGGGCCAGCGCAGCGTCTACACGGCCCCGATCAAGGCACTCGTCTCCGAGAAGTTCTTCTCGCTGGTGGAGATCTTCGGCGCGGAGAACGTCGGCATGGTCACCGGCGACTCCTCCGTCAACGCCTCGGCCCCGATCATCTGCTGCACCGCCGAGATCCTTGCCAATGAGGCTCTGCGCGACGGCCGGGACGCCGATGTGGGCCCCGTGATCATGGACGAGTTCCACTTCTACGCGGATCCCCAGCGCGGATGGGCCTGGCAGGTGCCGCTGCTGGAGCTCACCGGACGCGCAGAGCCCGGCAGCCCGGGCCGCGGATCCACCGGAAGCCGCGCGCAGTTCCTGCTCATGTCCGCCACGCTGGGCGACACCTCACGGTTCGAGACCCGGCTCAGCGAGGGCACCGGACGCGACGTCGTCACGGTCTCCAGCGCCGAACGTCCCGTGCCGCTGAGCTTCGAATACTCCACCACGGCGCTGCAGACCAAGCTCGAGGAGCTGGTCACCACGCACCAGGCGCCGGTCTACGTCGTGCACTTCTCCCAGCGGGAGGCGGCCGAGCGCGCCGTCGGACTCGCCTCGCTCAACGTCGTCTCCAAGGAGGAGCGCGAGCTCATCCGGCTGAAGCTGGAGACCTTCCGGTTCGCCAAGGGCTTCGGCAAGACGCTGAACCGGCTTCTGCGGGCCGGGATCGGCGTCCACCACGCCGGCATGCTGCCGAAATACCGGCGCCTGGTCGAACAGCTCTCCCAGCAGGGACTGCTCAAGGTCATCTGCGGCACCGACACCCTCGGCGTCGGGATCAACGTGCCGATCCGCACGGTGCTGCTGACCGCGCTGAGCAAATACGACGGCACCCGCACCCGGCAGCTCAACGCCCGTGAATTCCATCAGATCGCCGGTCGGGCCGGTCGGGCCGGCTTCGACACCGCCGGGACCGTCGTGGTGCAGGCGCCGGAGCACGTGATCGAAAATGAGCAGGCGATCAGCAAAGCCCGGGCCAAGCACGGGGACGACGAGAAGAAGGTCTCGCAGGCGATCCGCTCCGCCGGGAAGAAGAAGCCGCGCGAGGGTTTCGTCTCCTGGAGCGAGAAGACCTTCGAGCGGATCATCACGGCCACCCCTGAGCCGATGGTCTCGCGGATGCGGGTCAGCTACTCGATGGTGCTCCATCTGCTCGAACGACCCGAGGATCCGATCCGCGCGATGCGCCGGATGATCCTCGCCGCCGACGAGACTCCCGCCCGCAAGGCGCAGCTGCAGCGACAGGCTCTGCAGATCCTGCGTGAGCTGCTCACCGCCGGGGTGCTCGAACGCCTGGACTCCCCCGACGAGGACGGACGCACCGTCGACCTGACTCTGGATCTGCAGGACAACTTTGCGCTGAATCAGCCGCTGGCCCCCTTCGCCATGGCCGCAGTGGAGCTGCTCGACACGGAATCGGAGTCGTATGCGCTGGACGTGATCAGCGTGATCGAGTCCATCCTGGAGACTCCGCACCAGATCACCGGTGCGCAGATGAAGCAGCTGAAGTCCGAGAAGATCGGCGAGCTCAAGGCCGAGGGCGTGGACTATGTCGAACGCATGCGGATCCTCGATGAGCTCACTCCGCCGCAGCCGCTGGCAGAGCTGCTGACCCAGCAGTTCGAGGTCTACCGCGGCAGCGCCCCGTGGGTCTCGGACCATGCGCTGCAGCCCAAGTCCGTGGTCCGAGACATGCTCGAACGAGCCTTCGGCTTCACGGACATGGTCAACCACTATCAGATCGCCCGATCCGAAGGTGTGCTGCTGCGCTATCTCAGCGACGCCTATAAGGCGCTGCGGCAGACGGTTCCGGAGAACCTGCTCACCGAGGAGCTTCAGGACCTGCTGGAATGGCTGGGCGAGGTCGTCCGGCAGACCGACAGCTCGCTGCTGGAGGAGTGGGAGCGGCTCAAGGCCGGGGATGACCCGGAGAAGCTCGCAGAGCTGGCAGCCATGGAGGCCGACATCTCCGCGCTGGACCATCCAGACCGGGTGACCGCCAATGCCCGGGCGTTCAAGGTCATGGTGCGCAACGCCATGTTCCTGCGCGCGGAGCTCTTCGCCCAGGAGAAGGAGGCGAAGCTCGCCGAGCTCGACGCCGAGCAGGGCTGGGACGCCGACCGCTGGGGAGAAGCCCTGGATGCCTACTTCAACGTCTACGAGGACCTCTACACCGACGCGCAGTCCCGTGGCCCGTCGCTGATGCGCATCGACGTCGCGCCGGCTAACACGCCTGACCCTGCGCGTCGCTGGTGGCGAGCCGTCCAGGTCCTGGACGACCCCCAGTCGCACCACGACTGGGGCATCCACGCCTGGATCGACCTCAGCGCCTCGGACGAGACCGGCGCACCCGTGGTCGTCATGGACCGGGTCGGGGAACTGGGATGAGCACCTCGGCGCCGGTCCAGGGTGGGACTCCCACGGCAGGGACGAGCTCGCACCTGATCGACGGCACGCAGATCACCGATCACTGGCTTGAGGTGCCGCTGGACCATGGGGCGCCCGAGGCGGAGCAGATCTGGATCTATGCCCGTGAGTTCGTCGCCGCGGAGGCGGCCCAGCAGGGCCAGGAGCACGTGGAGTCACTGCCCTGGCTGCTGTTCCTGCAGGGCGGTCCCGGTGGGAAGGGCAGCCGACCTGCCAAGCTCGGTGGCTGGATGACCGAGGCCGGCAAGCAGTTTCGGATATTGATGCTCGATCAGCGCGGCACCGGGCTCTCGGCGCCGCTGACCCGCCAGTCCCTGGCGGCACGCGGCGACGCGTCCGCGCAGGCGGCCCATATGCGCCGCTTCCGCGCAGATTCCATCGTCTGCGATGCAGAGGCCTTCCGTCGCGGTCTCGGTCTGAGAACCTGGAGCGTGCTGGGACAGAGCTTCGGCGGATTCGCCACACTCAGCTATCTCTCCTTCGCGCCGGACTCACTGGACCGGGCGCTGATCACGGGAGGTCTGGCCCCGCTGCATGGGCACGCCGACCGGGTCTACCGCGCGACCTATGCCAAGATGCGCAGCCGAAACATGGAGCACTTTGCGAGATTCCCCCGGGACCGGGAGATCCTCGACGCCGTCTTCACCCATCTGCGGGACAACGCCGTGCAGCTTCTCGACGGCTCGCCGCTGACACCGTCACGGCTGCAGCTGATCGGGATGCTGCTGGGCGGCAACACCCGGGCGGGCTCGCTGCACTATCTGCTTCAGGAGGCCTTCACCTCCGCGGCGCGGACCGAGCTCTCCGACAGCTTTCTGGCCGCCGTGGGCCAGCAGCTCTCCTTCGCAGAGAACCCGATGTACGCGGTGATGCACGAGTCGATCTACGGCCAGCCAGCCGCCTGCACCGAGGGGCGCGGAGCCACCGGCTGGGCCGCACAGCGCGTCCTGGACGAGTTTCCCGAATTCGATGCCTCGGGGCCCTCTCCCCTGCTGCTGGGCGAGATGATCCTCCGCGATCATCTGCTCCTGGACCCGGTGTGTCGTCCCCTGATGGCCGCGGCGGACCGACTCGCCGCCGTCGATGACTGGGATCCGCTCTATGACCGCGAACAGCTGCGCCGCAACCGTGTCCCCACTGCTGCGGCGCTGTACACCGATGATGTCTACGTCGCCCGCGAGCTCTCCTGGGAGACCGCGAATGAGGTCGCTGGGATCAGCGTGTGGGAGACCGACGAGTTCCACCACGATGGACTCGGCGACGACGGTGCCCGCGTCTTCAGCGAGCTGCTCCAGCGCACCCGCTGAACCGTCTCAGGCCTTCGGTTCGCCGTTCGCCGCAGCCCCTGAGCGCAGGCCGCGCGCCTTCTCCAGCGTATGCAGATACTGGGCGCGATGCTTGATCAGCTCTTCCTGATACCTCTCGGGCACGGCTTGAACCCGGGCAGCCCAGTGATCGTACTGCTCGGCCGTCTTGACCAGGTTGAACTCCCGGTCTTCGGGTGCCTTGTTGACCAGGTCCACATAGCGCAGCGAGTACTTCTCGGCATTCTGGATGGCGCGCAGCGCGCGTCCCTTGGGGGCCACGAGCGAGCTGAACACGGTGAGGATGAGCACGCCCACGATGACCAGCAGCGAGAGCCCGGTGGAGATCTCCATGACGGAGACGTCCTCGCCGTTGTTGACGAAGAACAGGTTGTTCTCATGCAGCGCGTGGATCATCAGCTTGACGCCGATGAAGCCCAGGATCAGGGCCAGGCCGTAGGAGAGGTAGATCAGCCGATCAAGCAGGCCGTCGATGAGGAAGTAGAGCTGGCGCAGCCCCATCAGCGAGAACGCCGTGGCCGCGAAGACGATGAACGGTTCCTGAGTCAGACCATAGATCGCGGGGATCGAGTCCACGGCGAAGAGCAGGTCGGTGCCGCCGATGGCGATCATGACCAGCAGCATCGGGGTGAACATCCGCTTGCCGTCGATCCGGGTGGTGATCTTGTCCCCGTGATACTCCTCGGTGGTGTTCAGGTGTCGGCGTGCGAAGCGGATGATGAAGTTGTCCGCCTCCTCCTCTTCCGAGTCCCCGGCGAGCTCCTTCTTCAGCAGCTGCCCTGCGGTCATCAGCAGGATGATGCCGAAGAGGTAGAAGACGTCGCTCCACAGGCTGATGAGGCCGGCGCCCACGAAGATGAAGACGCTGCGCGCGATGAGCGCGAAGACGATCCCGAAGAGCAGGACCTTCTGCTGATACTGGCGCGGCACGTTGAAGCTGCCCATGATCACCAGGAAGACGAAGAGGTTGTCCACCGAGAGGGCCTTCTCCGTGACATAGCCCGCGTAGTACTCGGTGGCCATCTCAGGCTGGCCGAGCGCGAAGAAGCCCAGGCCGAAGAGCAGGGCGACCCCGACGTAGAAGGCTGACCAGAGAGCCGCTTCCTTGATCGTGGGGGTGTGTGCCTTGCGCACATGGAAGACGAAGTCGAAGAGCAGCAGACCGACGATCAGCACCAGGGTGACGGTCCAGATCAGGGGGGAGATCTCCATGGGGGGCCTTTCGGGAGGAGGGTGCAGCGATGTCGTCGCGAGTCTCTCCGCCCGTGCTCAGGCCTCTGTGTCCGGCGAAGCGTCATCGCTCCGCGTGCTGACGTCCACAGTGTTCGGGATACTCCCCCACGCTTTGATGATGATACACCGGCCAGGACCGTCCGAGGCGCAGCCTGGACCACGGGACTTGGCAGCGGTGCCCGAAGCTGATGAGATGTGGACCAAGACGTTCTGTTCGTACTGAACCCTCGGGTCAAAGGAGTTCTGCCGGAATGACAGCTCCGAACCCGCTGGTGAGTCTCATAGTCCCCGTTCACAATTCCCGTCCACACATTCCGGGACTCATCGCCCGCCTCACACCACAGCTGCGGGATCGCAATGAAGTCATCCTGGTCGACGATGGTTCCACCGACGGCGGAAGCGAACTGCTTGAAGCTTTCGCCGCGGAGCATCCACGAGTCACGCTCATCAGGTTCGACTCGGTGCATGGGGTCGCGCGCGCGCGAAACGCAGCGTTGAGGGCTGCGCACGGCGAGTATGTCTGGTTTGCCGACGACGATGACTCATGGTCGCCCGACATCCTGGACGTCTTCCTCGAAGCGGCGGCTCGAAGCCATGCCGACATCGTCGTGTGCCGGGCGGAGCTCCGTCATCCTGGAGATGACTCTGGCGCGATCATTGACGGTGCGGACCAGGAGCAGGTGACATCTCAGCAGCACGCATGGGAGCTCATCCTTGAAGGGGCTGTCCAGGGATACCTGTGGAACAAGCTCTTCAGGCGTTCAGTGCTGGGCCTGGACCCTTTCGCAGACATCACGTCCCAGTCGGATTTCACAGGTGTGGTGCGCGCAGTCGCCAACAGCTCGTGCGTCCACCTGATTCCCGAGACTCTCTACTTCCATCTCGTGCGCGAAGGATCGATCACCCGACGCAGAACCCCGGACCTCGCGAACCTGCAGCGAGCGCACGACATCGCCGTCGACCTGCTTTCCAGCGTCGAGGGGATGGAACTCGACGCCTCGGTCAGCTGGTTCCGGGCCTGGTTCCTGATCCTGCCGTATGGGCATACTCCGACAAGGGTCCGCGCGCGCTGGTCAGTCCGTCGAGACGGCGTCCGCAGGGCGCGTCAGACCGTGAAGCATGTTGACATGGCAGAACTCCGCTCTCGTTCACGGCGCACCTACAACAGGGTGTGGCTTGTGACTCGGCTCGGCACCTTCTACCTCGTCGCTCTTCATGCGGCGCAGGTCTTCCGAAGGCTTTCGCGGAAGGTCGGCAGGAGGTCGGAGAGTCAGTCCAGCGTCCTGTGAACTCTGGTCGCCGCGGCCTGGAGGAGGTGCTGCAGTTCAAGATCAGGGGCGTCCACCCGCTGCAGAAGCCCCGCGGCCGCGAGCTGACTCGCCACCTGTGTCTGATGATCGTCGATATGCTCTCCCCGCGCCTTTCTCCGCGGGACGAGAACCGGTGATATCCCCAGCTCCAAGAGTCGAAGCGTCGATCCGACGCCGGCATGAGTGACGACCACATCGGCGTGCATCGCTTCCCGGTCGAAGTCCTCGACCGAGATCGTGCGATGCACCTTGCCAGGGAGGTCGGTGCGATCGGTCTCTCCAAGCTGCCAGACGATTTCGGCCCCTTCAGGGGCCGCGGCCAGGACGGCGTCGACCAGTGCATCGAAACGGAACGGGCGGATGGTTCCGAGCGTGACGAAGATCCGTGAGATGCCGAAGTCCTCGGCCAGAGGTTCCGCTGCGGCCTCGTATGCGCTCAAGACCGAGTACCTGTACTGCCACTGGTCGGTCGCCCATTCGGCATGTTGGGTGAACGTCGTGGCGAGCCTCAGTCGCTGAGTCAGGCGCCCGGTCAAGGACGGGCCGTCGAATCGTGAGACGCTCTCGATATAGAAGGCGGGCGTTCTGCGCAGACGGGCGACCGGGAAGACGGAGAGCGCGAGCGCGGCTCCGGTGCTGACCACCACGTCGATGCTGTCCCAGTCGAGTCTCGTGGCCTCGCTGGCGGCTCGGATGACTCCTCGCCAGTCACGCGAGGCGATGTAGGGGACGATCGTGGCGTCGCGTCCCGCCAGAAGGGACCGAGACTGCGGAGAATCGAACGTCATCCACTGGGACTGCGGTGACACACCGAGGACCGGCTCCAACTGTACGAGCTGCTCCAGGTGGCCCCCCGTGGAAGCAACGAGGAGGGCACGCTGGCCCGCGAGCTCGGGGAATGCGTATGTCATGTCAGGCCTCCGAAGCCATCTCAAGGGTGGACAGCCAGTTGTCCTCCAGCACCGGCACGAGGATCTTCCGATCGTGCCGACGCTCGACTCGGTCACGTGCCGCGTCAGCGAGCTGTGCTCGCCGCTCATCACTCTGGGCCAGCTCGCGCAGAGCTCGCACGAGCGCATCGACATCACCCGGAGGGGTGATCAGACCAGCCCCCTCCACCACCTCACGAACCTGTCCCACATCCGTGGCGACGACGGCGCATCGACGTGCCATGGCCTCCAGGACGAACATGGGCATTGCTTCGCCTCGTGAAGGCAGGACCGCGATGCTCGCTTCATCGAGCAAGGACATCAGTCCCGCATGAGGGATCGATCCCAGCGGGCTGCAGGACGGCACTGAGGCATCGATGTGTATCCCGTCAGGCGGTCCCGCGATGATCAGTTTCCATGTGTCATGCAGCTCGGGGAGCGCGCCCCACGCTTCAAGAAGCACGTCCACCCCCTTGCGGTGCCCCACTGCGCCGCCGAAGACGATGACCTTCTTCTTCGGTAACAGGCCTGCCGGCACAGTGACTGCATTGGGGATGCGCACGACGCGTGACCCGGGCAGCAGCTCGCGGCAGAGCGTCTCGGATTCCTGGGTGAGGACGAGCACGACATCGGCGGACGCCAGAACTCTGCGCACTGTTGTCGGGTTCCTGCGCGCGAAGTCAGCGAACCCGCTTCCGTGCAGGTGCACGGCTACTCCGAGACCCATGGCCTGAGCCAGTCGCACAAGGGTCCCTTCACGCAGGAATGAGCCGCCCTGGGACAGGTGGACCGCGGCCACTGATCTCCCGCCGGCGATGCGCAGAGCTGTGATCCGCACGACCGAGCCTGCCGACCGGAAGAGCGCGAGCCTGTCCCCTTTTCCCTTGGTGGAGCGGCTGCCCCGCAGCTGTACTCGGGAGTATGTCCAACTCAGGTAGGCATTGACGACCTGTGCCATGCCACCAGCGATGCTTCCTTGTGGACCGATATGCAGAACTGTGGGCAGATGAGCGGCGGCGTTCGTCACAGGCGTCTCCTTGTCAATGCTGCACGGAACAGGTTTGCGTGGGACACCGACAATGCGCGCCACCCGGGAGCTGCCACTGCGCGGGAATGACGTATGACACGTCGACTGGCGGCCAGGTCGCCCTGCACCAGGGGGAATCTGGCTGAGATGAGCACCAGGAAGTCCCCATGCTCCCGCGGACGGTCGCCGAGAGCCTGCTCCGCCCATTCGACGCTGAGGTCCGCGCGGGAACGTGATGTTATCCCCGAGGCAAGCTGTTCATAGCGGACGAGATATCGGTCCACGATCAGAATGCGAGCACTGCACACCCTCTGCGCCTTGATGAGCCAGTCCCAGTCCATGTGGATCCTCACGGATCCGTCAAAAGGTACTGCCAACGCCAGTGATCGAGGGAAGAACAGGGTTGATGACTGTACCTGGTGCCGAGGTGACCGCAGATTCTCACGCCGGAACAGGTAGCGGGGCACGTCGAGAACTTCGGCATGGAAACGCCTCGGCCAGAGCTCGATGGCGGAGTTGCGCACCTTCTCGACTCCGCAGGAGATGATCCAGTTCTCCGCGGAGAGGAGAGCGCGATCCTCCGCCAGCTCGAACTGCAGCTCGAGCTTCGACGGCGACCAGCGATCATCGTCGTCCAGCAGCGCCACGTGGGAAGACCCTGCTGCCTGAATCCCGATCTGCCGTGCCGCGTTGCTGCCTGACTGCCCGGCATCTATGACTCTGACTCGAGGATCAGGATGTGACCAGCTCTCGTCCTCTGCGTTGTTCAGCACGACGACCACCTCGACGCTGACAGCGGTCTGCGCGAGGGCGCTGGCGACTGCATCGTCCAGGCTGGCGCGTCCCGTCGAGGGGATGACGACAGAACATTCTCGTGCGGCGTAGGTCAACGTACCTCCAAGACACGGCGGAGCAGGATTGCTCGCTGAGCAGGCGCGAATCCCTCTGAAACGTCGCAGCCGAAAGAAATCGGCATTGTGACTCGCTCTTACTGTGCTGGGCTGAGCCTAGCCGCGATTCTCCTCTTCCTCAAGGAAAAATGAAATTTATCCGGACTGGGAACCGTCAATCACATCTGATCGTGCCCGGCATTCTGCATCTGCCGAAGCTCCTTCTTCAGCTCTCCGATCTCGTCACGCAGCCTCGCAGCCACTTCGAAGTTCAGCTCCTCCGCGGCGTGGTGCATCTGGGTCGTGAGCTGACCGATGAGATCGGTGAGGTCCTTGGCCGGCGTCTGTGCGGCGAGGGACCTGTGTGCATCCGTCGGGGAGCTCGCGGCGCCGTCCTCGCCCGCTCCCCCGGCCTCCTCACTGTCGAAGCTGGTGTAGCCGCGGTGGCCCTTGCCGTACTGGAATCCAGTGGCAAGACCCCCCATGCCCTGGAGCAGGTCGGCCGTATCGGCGTCCTCGCGGGCCAGCTGGTCGGTGATGTCGGCGATCTTCTTCTGCAGCGGAGTCGGATCGATCCCGTGTTCCGTGTTGTAGTCGATCTGGCGCTGTCGACGACGGTCCGTCTCATCGATGGCGCGACGCATCGAATCGGTGATCCGATCCGCATACATGTGCACCTCGCCGGAGACGTTGCGGGCTGCGCGTCCGATGGTCTGGATCAGCGACGTGGTGGAGCGCAGGAAGCCCTCCTTGTCCGCGTCGAGGATCGCGACCAGGGACACTTCAGGCAGATCGAGGCCCTCACGCAGCAGGTTGATGCCGACGACCACGTCGTGGACTCCCCGGCGCAGGTCGCGCAGGATCTCGATCCGCTTGAGCGTGTCCACGTCGGAGTGCAGGTACTCCACCTTGATGCCGTTCTCCAGCATGTACTCGGTGAGGTCCTCCGCCATGCGCTTGGTCAGCGTGGTCACCAGCACGCGCTCGTTCTTCGCGGTGCGGCTGCGGATCTCGTCGAGGAGGTCATCGATCTGGCCCTTGGTGGGCTTGACCACGATCTCGGGATCCACGAGACCGGTGGGACGAATGATCTGCTCCACGTAGCCGTCGGCCTGGCCGAGCTCATAGCGCCCGGGAGTGGCAGAGAGGTACACGGTCTGGCCGATGCGCTCCAGGAACTCGTCCCACTTCAGCGGCCTGTTGTCCATTGCGGAGGGCAGCCGGAACCCGTGATCCACCAGGGTCCGTTTGCGCGACATGTCGCCTTCGTACATGCCGCCGATCTGCGGGATGGTCACATGGGACTCATCGACGATGAGCAGGTAGTCGTCGGGGAAATAGTCCAGCAGACAGTGCGAGGCGGAGCCGGGGCCGCGCCCGTCGATATGCCGCGAGTAGTTCTCGATGCCGTTGCAGAAACCCATCTGCTGCATCATCTCGAGGTCATAGGTGGTGCGCATGCGCAGCCGCTGGGCCTCGAGCAGCTTGTCCTGTGACTCCAGCTCCTCGAGCCGGACGCGCAGCTCATCCTCGATCCGGGTGATCGCCTGCGCCATCCGGTCGTCACCGGCCACGTAGTGGCTGGCCGGGAAGATGTACATCTCTTCCTCCTCGCGCACCACGGTTCCGGTGAGCGGGTGGAGGGTGGAGATCGACTCGATCTCGTCGCCGAAGAACTCGATGCGCACGGCGAGCTCCTCATACATCGGGATGATCTCCACGGTGTCCCCGCGCACCCGGAAGGTCCCGCGGTGGAAGTCAGTGTCATTGCGGGCATACTGCATGCCGACGAAGCGGCGCAGCAGCTCATCGCGCTCGATGCTCTGCCCGACCTTCACCTCCACCATCTGTCTGATGTATTCCTCGGGGGTGCCCAGGCCGTAGATGCAGGAGACAGTGGCCACGACGACGACGTCGCGCCGGGTCAGCAGCGCGTTGGTGGCCGAGTGGCGCAGCCGCTCCACCTCCTCGTTGACGGAGGAGTCCTTCTCGATGAAGGTGTCCGTCTGCGGGACGTAGGCCTCGGGCTGGTAGTAGTCGTAGTAGGAGACGAAGTACTCCACGGCGTTGTTCGGCAGCAGCTCACGGAACTCATTGGCCAGCTGCGCAGCCAGCGTCTTGTTCTGCACCATGATCAGCGTGGGCCGCTGGACGCGCTCGACCAGCCAGGCCGCCGTCGCTGATTTGCCGGTGCCGGTGGCACCGAGCAGCACGACATCCTTCTCGCCGCCCTCGATCCGCTCGGCGAGCTCTTCGATCGCCTTCGGCTGGTCGCCTGAGGGCTGGAACGGGCTGATGACTTCGAAGGGCGCGACCGTGCGGTTGATCTTCTGCGCGAGACTCATGGATCAATGCTACTGCTGGGCTGTGACACGAGACTGGAGTTTCTCGTACAGCTCATCCACCTGGCGATGCAGCTCGTCCAGGGTGCCGGAGTTGTCCAGGATGACGTCTGCCGCGGCGGCCCGCTGGGCGTCGGTGGCCTGGGCGGCGATGCGCGAACGAGCCTCCTCTTCGGTGGCCCCCCGATCCCGCATGATCCGTTCGATCCGCTGCCGCTCCGGGGTCTGGACGACCAGGACCAGGTCGAATCGGCCCTGCTGACCGGTCTCCACCAGCAGCGGGATGTCCTCGACCACGACCGATCCCTCGGGGGCGGCTGCACGGAGTCTGGAGGCCTCCGCGCGGACCCTCGGGTGGACGATCGCGTTGAGCCGGACCCGGGCCTCCTCGTCGGCGAAGACGATCTGTCCCAGCCCGGCTCGGTCCAGCTCGCCTGACTCGGTGAGCAGCGCATCGCCGAAGGCCGAGACCACTTCGTCCAGCCCCGGAGATCCCGGCTCCAGCACCTGACGGGCGAGCAGATCGGCGTCGATGATCAGCGCTCCGTGTTCGGCCAGCCTGGCCGAGACCGCTGATTTGCCTGAGGCGATGCCCCCGGTGAGGCCCACGGAGTAGATCTTCTGCATGGGGGAGAGTCTAGGTGACCGGGAGATCCGAACCGCGGCCGGAACGGGTCAGTCCAGCACCGATCTCCACCAGGTGACTGACCACCGTCCTGACGGCCAGACGCTCATGACGGTCGGATCGGCTGAGCGCCATGATGCTGCGCTCCGCGCGGACCCCCACGAGGGGCCGGAGCGTCACCCCGGGAGCTGGTCGCGTGGTGAACCGAGGCAGCAGGGCGATCCCCGCCCCGGCCGCCACCAGGGACTCCACGAGGTGGTTGTCCCGGAGCCGGAGCACTCGGTGGACCGACCGGCCGGTGAGCTGCTCGATGGCCACTGGGATCGAGTCGAAGGGGTATCCCTCCGGCACACCGATCCAGTCATGATCCACGAGGTCGCGCGGGGTGAGCTGGGACTTCGAGGTGAGCGGATGATGCCGCGGCAGCACCACATCGATGGGCTCCCGCGCGAGCAGCGTGGCGGTGAGGCCGTGAGCGCCCCCGGGCGCCTCGCCGGTCAGACTGTGACTGATGACGATGTCGGCGTCCAGAACCTGGGCGGCGAAGTCAGCCTCGGCGATGTCAAAGTCGTCGACGGTGAGGGTGATCGCCGTGCCCCCCAGCCGGCCCAGCAGAGCCGGCAGCAGCGCCTGGCCGGCGCTGGGCAGGGTGCCCACTCGAACGCTGCCCCGAGGTTCCCCGGTGCTGGCGTCGAGTCGCGCCTGCAGGCGCGCCAGATCCCCGGCGATCTCCTCCGCGCCCTCGGCGAGCAGCTGACCGGCCGAGGTCAGCCGCAGCCCCCGCGACGCGGGCTCTACGAGCCTCACGCCGAGCTCGCGCTCAGCGGTCCTGAGCTGCTGGGACAGCGCGGAGGGGGTCCGGTGCGTGGCCCGAGCCACAGCGGCCAGGGTTCCTCTGGAGGAGATCTCACGCAGCAGCTCGAGATGGCGAATTTCCATGTAGGTAACCTACACCGTCGCTGCATTTATATTCAGTAGACCTGAAGGTCCGTGCGGTGCAGGATGGCTCCATGCCCATGCGCCACACTCTCCTCGCCCTGCTCGTCGCCCTGCTGTGGGGGATCAACTTCCTCGCCATCCGGCTCTCCCTGGATCAGTTCCCCCCGCTGTTCCTGGTGGGCCTGCGATTCCTCCTGCTGGCACTGCCGGCGCTGCTCTTCGTCCCCTGGCCCAAGGTGCCGGTGAAGCATCTTCTGGGCTACGGGCTGGGATTCGGGACGCTGCAGTTCTTCGGCCTGTACCTGGGCATGGCGGCGGGCTTCCCGACGGGCCTCGCCTCCCTGGTGCTGCAGGCCTCGGCGCCGTTCACGGTCCTTCTGGGCGCCCTGCTGCTGAAGGAGCAGATCACCGCGCGTCGCGCGATCGGAGTAGGGGTGGCCGTGGCCGGTCTGGCCCTGGTCGGCCTCTCCCGCGGCAGTGTGGACGGCTGGACGCCGTTTCTGCTGGTGCTGCTGGGGGCCTTCGGCTGGGCGCTGGGCAACCTGGCATCGCGCAAGGCGCAGACCGACAAGCCGATGGCACTGGTGATGTGGATGGCCGTGGTGCCGCCGGTGCCGATGTTCGCCGTCGCATTCCTGGTCGAGGGACCGGAGGAGATCTGGACCTCGCTCAGCTCGTCGCTGAGCGCAGCGGCCCTGCCTGCATGGGCCGGACTCGCCTACACCGTGGTGGTGGGAACTGTGCTGGGCTCCGGCATCTGGGTCTGGCTGATGCGCAGGCACCCGGCCGGCGTCGTCGCGCCCTTCTCCATGCTTGTGCCGGTGGTGGGAATCCTGACCGCGTGGCTCGTCCTGGGCGAGGTGCCCACCTGGCTGGAACTGGGCGGCGGAGTGCTGGTGGTCGGTGGCGTGATCTTCGCATCCCGACGCGGCGCTCCGTCACCGACGACGACAGGCCCCGCTCCCAGTGTGGGGGCGGAGCCTGTGGTCACCAGCGGTGCGGGACGGTGATCACCGTCCCACGTGCGGGCCTCCGGGCTGTGCCGGACCGACGGTGGGAAGGTCACCGGTGCGCACCCGGTACTGCTCCACGATGGGCGGCTGGTCGGCGTGATCGACGTCGGGGGCATTCTCAGGCTGGGTGCCCTCGTGATAGTCCGGGGCGACCACGGCCTCCTGCAGCGATTCGTCCGTCTCCTCCATGCGACGCTCGTACTCCTCGGGGGGAAGCGTCTTGAGCCAGCGGCGTGTGCGCAGGAATCCGATCTCGCCGGCGTCCTCACGCATGGCGCGGGAGAGGTTGTACATCATGAAGTAGCCCAGGATGAAGAAGGGCAGTCCCAGGACCAGTGCGACGTTCTGCAGGGCGGCCAGCCCGCCCTCACCGGTGGCGGTGAGCAGGATGGCAGCGATCGTGCCGATGGCGATCGTCCAGAAGGCCCGCTGGTGCAGCGGGGCCTTGCCCTCATAGCCGTTGCACATGTCATCCAGGACCAGCGAGCAGGAGTCCATGGAGGTGACGAAGAAGACGCCCACCAGCATGATCGCGATTGATGAGGTCAGCGTGGCCAGCGGGAACTCGTTGAGGAAGGCGAAGAGCGCGCCCTCCACACCGTCGTCCAGCACGGTGTCCACCAGACCGCCGTCCCCGTTGAGCTCGATGTCGAAGACGCCTGCACCCCAGATGCCGAACCAGATGATGGTGAACAGGGTCGGCAGTCCCAGCACGCCGGCGACGAACTGCCGCACCGAGCGGCCCCGCGAGATGCGGGCGATGAAGATGCCGACGAAGGGGGCCCAGGCCACGGTCCAGGCCCAGTAGAAGATGGTCCAGCCGTTCTGCCAGCCCGTGTCCGCCAGCGTGTCGTTCCAGAACGCAAGCTCCGGAAGCATCGAGACGTAGACGCCGGTCCATTCGATCATGCCGCGCAGCATGAAGACGGTGGGACCGGTGATCAGCACGAAGAGCAGCAGCGCGATAGCGGTCCAGATGTTGAAGTTGGAGAGCCGCTTGATGCCCTTGTCCACGCCGAGCACTGCTGAGATCGTCGCGATCACGGTGACCACTGCGATGATCATGATGAAGTTCCACGCGGAGTCGCTGATCCCGAGCAGATTGGCGAGACCTGCATGGATCTGCAGCGTGCCCAGTCCGATGGAGACGGCCACACCGAAGATCGTGCCCACGATGGCCAGGATGTCGATGCCCTTGCCGATGGGACCGTGGATCTTGTCACCCAGCATGGGCTGGAAGATGGAGGACACCCGCGGGGGGAGGTTCCTCTTGTAGATGAAGTACGCGAAGGCCAGCCCCGGCAGCGCGAAGATCGTCCAGGTGTGCAGTCCGAAGTGATAGAGGGTGAAGCCCATCGCCTCATTGGCCGCCTCCATGGAGCGCGGCTCCACGCCCAGCTGACCTTCTCGCGGAGGGTTCGCGAAGTGGTTGGCGGGCTCCGCCACAGCCCAGAACATCAGGATGGTGCCGATGCCGGCGGCGAAGAGCATGCCGAACCAGGCGATGTCGGAATGTTCGGGCTCGTCGCCGTCCGCGCCCAGCTTGATCCGGCCGAAGCGACCCGAGGCCTTATAGATCAGGAAGATCAGGAAGATGGTCACACCGGAGATGTAGAACCAGCCGAGGTTGTCGTAGATCCACCCGGAGCCGGCCCCGAAGAACTCCCCCATCCCCGTGGGCATGAGCAGGGTCAGGACGACGAACCCGATGACGATGGCAGCGGATCCGAAGAAGAGGATCGGGCTGGTTCTCAACCTGAAGAAATCGTGGAGGCGGAGCAGCATCATTGCCTTTCATAGTGTCTGGCTGAGGCCCGACCGGCGGGATGATCGTCACTACGTTATGGAATTTTGGCAAGCATTGCACCCGCTGAACAGGCTGAACAAGTGATTCCTCGGCGATTCGAGAGATTTTTTCGCGCAATGACCCTCACCCGCGGTGCTGATCCCATTCGAGTAACGATTCCGCTCAGCGCCGTCGCGCAGGACCCCCGAGGCTCAGGAAAGTTCGACGACGCCCATCATCTAAGCTGATTTCATGTCATTTCCCCCGGGGCAGACCCCCGATGTTCAGCCTTCACGCCTTTCCCAGGAGTTCGACTTCGCGGCGCTGAGTCCGCCGCCTGAGGCTGTGGACCTCCTGCTCCTCGACACGGCCGCAGCATGGTGGGAGCAGGGACACCCCCGCGACGGCGTGCTGATCCTGGACGACCGGTCCGGCGCGCTGACGCTGCCGATCCTGGATTCCCTGATCTCCTCGGCGGGGCGTCCCGGCGCCGCCTGTGCGGCGGTGGAGGATGCTGTCTCCGCAGTGCGGGTCCTCCAGGACGAGCTGGGCGCCGAGCTGGGGCTCCAGCGAAACGCACGACGCTACGAGCTTCCGGCGCCTGTGCCCCAGGAGCTGCCCAGCCTCACCGAGGTGGAGCCTGCGGCGTTCTCCGGTGTGCACACGGTGCTGATGCATCTGCCCCGATCACTCGAGACGCTGGCGGACTGGGCGTGGCTCATCCGCGAGCATGCCGCCTCCGACGTCGTGGTGCTGGCCGCGGGCCGGGACAAGCACATGAACCATTCGATGAACCAGGTGCTGGAGAAGCACTTCACCGATGTCTCCGCCGGCCGTGGCCGCTCCAAGTCCCGGATCCTCACCGCACGGACTCCGCGCACCGAGGTGCCGGCGGTCGAGCCCCGGACCCAGACGCACCAGATCAGCGTGCCCGGAGCGGCCCCCACGGAATTGACGCTGTGCAGCATGGGAGCCACCTATGGGGGCACGAAGCTGGATCCCGGCACGCGGCTGATGCTGCAGACGGCGGAGGCCCAGGCCGGGTTTCCCGGCGCGGCCGAGGCCGTGGACTTTGGATCGGGGAACGGCACGGTCAGTGCCTTCCTCGCGCTGCGCCACCCTGAGCTGCGCGTGATCGCCACCGACCATTCAGCCTCGGCCGTGCAGTCCACGAGGCTCACAGCTGCGGCCAACGGCGTGGCGGATCGGGTCACGACCCTGCGTGATGACGCGCTCTCGCGCTTCGCCGATTCCTCGGCGCAGCTGATCCTGCTCAATCCGCCCTTCCATCAGGGCAATGCGGTGGATCCGGCGGCGGCGAACCGGCTCATTCGGGCGGCCGCCAGGGTCCTCGCACCAGGGGGGCGGCTGTACTGCGTGTTCAACTCACATCTGAAGCACCGCGCGGTGCTGACCCGCGAGGTGGGCCCGACCGAGCAGCTCGCCCGGGACTCCCGCTTCACGGTGACCGTGTCCACCGCGTCCTGAGCGCCCCTGCGGGACGCTTCCCAGGGAGGCGTCCACGCGGCAGGCATTCCCGCGGCAGGCGTTCCCGCGGCGGGCACAGAGACAAGAAGGGCCGGCTCCACCATCAGGTGGAGCCGGCCCTTCTTGTGTCACTCAGGCAGGATCAGTGATGACACCGATCCGGCGGCGAGGATCAGCCGTTTCCGGTGAGCTTCTCGCGCAGCGCAGCCAGCGCCTCGTCGGAGGCCAGCGTGCCGGCATCCTCAGAAGAGGTGTTCTGCGAGGAGGAGTAGTTCGACGGAGCCGGCTCAGACTTGCTGGAGCTGCTGCTCGAGCTGGAAGAGCTGGAGCTGGAACCGACAGTCGCCTGTGCGGCGGCTTCGGCGTCGGCCTCGACAGCGGCGACGACCTGCTTCTTGTGCGCCTCCCAACGCTCCTGGGCCTTGGCGTACTGGGCCTCCCAGACGGAGCGCTGCTCGTCGTAGCCTTCCATCCACTCGTTGGTCTCCGGATCGAAGCCCTCGGGGTAGAGGTAGTTGCCGGCGTCGTCGTACTGAGCATCCATGCCGTAGACGGCCGGATCGAACTCGGCGCCTTCGGGATCGACGCCCTCGTTGGCCTGCTTCAGCGAGAGGCTGATGCGGCGGCGCTCGAGATCGATGTCGATGACCTTGACGAAGAGCTCGTCGCCCACGGAGACGACCTGCTCGGCGAGATCAACGTGGCGCACTGCCAGCTCGGAGATGTGCACGAGGCCCTCGATGCCGTCCTCCACGCGGACGAATGCGCCGAAGGGCACCAGCTTGGTGACCTTGCCGGGGACGACCTGGCCCAGCGCATGAGTGCGGGCGAAGGTCTGCCATGGGTCTTCCTGGGTGGCCTTCAGGGACAGGGAGACGCGTTCGCGATCCATGTCCACCTCGAGGACCTCCACGGTGACTTCCTGGCCGACCTCGACAACCTCGTTCGGGTGATCGATGTGCTTCCAGGAGAGCTCCGAGACGTGCACCAGACCGTCGACGCCGCCGAGGTCCACGAACGCACCGAAGTTGACGATCGAGGAGACGGTGCCCGTGCGGACCTGGCCGCGCTCGAGCTTGTTGAGGAAGGAGGAGCGGACCTCGGACTGGGTCTGCTCGAGCCATGCACGGCGGGACAGGACCACGTTGTTGCGGTTCTTGTCCAGCTCGATGATCTTGGCCTCGATCTCCTGACCGATGTAGGGAGCAAGGTCCCGCACCCGGCGCATCTCCACCAGCGATGCGGGCAGGAAGCCGCGCAGTCCGATGTCGAGGATGAGGCCGCCCTTGACGACCTCGATGACGGTGCCGGAGACGACGCCGTCCTCTTCCTTGATGCGCTCGATGTCACCCCAGGCGCGCTCGTACTGAGCCCGCTTCTTGGAGAGGATCAGGCGGCCTTCTTTGTCCTCCTTGGTGAGGACCAGAGCCTCCACCAGATCGCCGACGGCGACGACTTCGTCCGGGTTCACATCGTGCTTGATGGACAGCTCGCGGGACGGGATGACGCCTTCGGTCTTGTACCCGATGTCGAGGAGGACCTCGTCGCGGTCGACCTTGACGATGGTGCCCTCCACGAGGTCTCCGTCGTTGAAGTACTTCATAGTCGCATCTACTGCGGCGAGGAACTCTTCTGCGGTGCCGATGTCATTGACGGCGACCTGTGGGGCAGTGGTAGTGGTGGTCATGTAGTAGGGGCTCCGATATGGATCGTGTGCTGGCGTGGTCAGTGCACGGCTGTGGCCGCGCAGAGCGACGTTCTGGTGCACGGAGCAGAAGACAGATGAACAGGGTGGACTCGTCGGGTCCCGATTCCGGCACGGAGGCCGAAGAGCGGACTTTCGAGCTTTGCCTGCATCAGATGTCGGAGACGACTCTGTGCGCAGAACACGCCCGGTCAGTTTATACCGGCAATCCAATGTGAATCAACCGAGAGTGCTGCGTGAGGACTTGCTCAGAAATGTGTCGCGCAGAAGGGTGGCGTTGCCAGGTCCATGATCCGGGAGATCCTGTCCACATCGGCCGCGGTGGTGGTCCCGAGCCGGCCGGCGGCGTGCAGCGTGCGCACTGAGACGTCGCCCAGGTAGAGGGAGCCGAGGGTCTCCACGCTGACCTGAAGCGTCGGGATGTCCTGCGCTGTTCCTGCTGCAGCCGGGCCGCCGCCCGAGCCGGCCGATCCTGGACCGTCAGCGCCCGGGCTGACGGTGGCGGCGCCGTCGTCGACTCTCACGCTGAAGCTGCCGCCGGTGATGCCCAGCGCGTCCTCCAGCTCCAGGCGGAACGCGCCGTCGCCGGCCCAGGCGCGGGCCTGCAGTGCTGTGACCACGTCGAGGATGCGCACCCAGAGCACGTCGCTGAGCTTCTGCACCTGGTAGCTGCGCGGGTTGACCAGTGCGGACTGCAGCGGGTCGCTGAGTGGCGCGGTGCCCACCGTGGCGCGGCGGACCAGATCAAGTCCGGCGATGTAGCCCCAGAGCGCGAGGTGGCTCTGATCATCGGCGGCGATCAGGTCATAGATCCGGATGGTGCCCGGCGTGGTCTCCCATCCCTCGTGCCTGTAGGTGACGTAGCCGCCGATGCTGCCGTCCTCGCGGACATGCACGGCCGCGCGCAGCTTCCGGTTCCAGGCGCTGTTGTCCTCGGGGTTCATCCGCGCGGTGCTGATCAGCTGGTAGGTCTTCTGGCGGCCGATCGAGCCGCGCGTGCGGGCGTGGAACCCGGCGAAGCTGGAGTCGATGACGTCATCGAGCTTGACCGGGTCTGCGGAGATGACACGACCGCCGGGCCTGCTGCGCAGCGCGAAGCCCTGACCGTTGCCCTCCCCCAGGTCCACGCGGACGCTGGCCTCGCGGGTGGCGCAGCCGAAGCCGAACCGACCGTAGATGCCGCCCTCGGAGACGGTCAGCGCGGCCACGGCCATGCCGTCAGCCACGGCGCGGGAGAGCGCGGAGGTCATCAGGTGCTTGAGGATGCCGCGGCGCCGGAAGCTCGCGTTGACGGTGACTTCGGTGATCAGCCGCGCGGGCAGCGGTCCGGCCGGTCCGCCGGCGTTGAGCGTCTTGTCATAGTCGACGAAGGTGCCCACCGGATGGGCCGGATCAAAGCCGACCTCGCCCAGCGCGGCACCCCAGTACTGCTCCGCGGCGGCGTCACGATCCACGTAGACGCCGGTGAGGATCTGCTCATCCTTGACCAGCGCCTGGCCCAGACGGTTGATCTGCTCGTCCGAGAGCCAGGGATCGTAGAAGCCCTGCTGCGCGGTGCGCGCGAACGCAGCCGTCTGCGCGTCGACGGTCTTGCCGCCGGGGTCCATGGCGGCGGGGAAGGACTCGCTGCGGAGTCCGGCTGCAAGCGGGGCGATCTCAGGCTGCTGGGGTGAGTGTTGGTCTGCCACGAACCACCACATTATCGTTCCGGTGAGACGGGGGCCAGATGGCGCGGCGGGACGTCCTCGAGAGGTTCTCAGCGGCCCGTCAGGGCATGTGCAGGAACGGCGCTTCCGGCAAGCAGCTCCGGCACGAGCGGGAACGGAGAATACGGGGGCCGTGCCGGGAGACCGCACTGCTCAGGCTGAGCCGTCATCCGCAGCAGCGACTGCCCCTGACCGCTCGCGAGCTTTCCCAGGCGCCGCAGCCCGGCCCACATGGTTGCCTGGTTGGCGGTGATGATGGGCTTCCCCAGTTCAGCCTCCAGCGGTGCGATGAGGTCGTACGTAGCAAGATTGGTGCAGCTGACCACGATGGCCTCGGCGTCGGGCCTGTCGGCCTGCCGGATCAGCTCCGCGGTCTGCGCGTAGGGGACCTCCCAGATGCGCCTGTCGAGCCCGAGCTCAGTGCTGCCGGCCACGGTGACGCCGTGCTCGTTGAGGAACGATTCCAGCAGGAGCGACAATGACGGAAGATACGGCGTCGCAGTGGAGACACGCCTGATCCCGAGGGCGACCAGAGCCTCGACGATCGCGCCGGATGCGGTCACCGCGTCACGTGCGCCGACGTCCGTCATCGCGCGAACGAGCTCTTCCTGTCCTGCCCGACCACGCACGAAGCTCCCGGACGTGCAGGCGTAGGCGACCACGTCCGCGCGCCCGGCTGTGACACCGCGCACGCCATCGGTGACGATTCTCGCCTGCGCAACCTCCCGCGCGAACTCCACGGTGACGACGTCGTCCAAGAACGGCGTCCGGGTCACCAACAGGTCGACGTCGGCCGGGAGCCAGCGCCACAGCTCTGCATCAAGCTCCATGTCGAACGGCATGACGACGCCGAGCGCCGCGCGGGACGGCGGGCCGGACAGCAGGCCCTGGGCTTCCGGTGTCATGTTCACTCCTCTGGATCACGTGGTGCTGAGACGGCGGATACGACAGTCCTCAGAGGTGCGCCATGGCACCTGAACCGCACTGAGTCTGGTGGAGATTCTGACTATAGGGGCTCCCACCCGCCCGAAGGTTTCGATCAGGTGAACACGGCCCGGGATCCTGCAGCAGGGGTCCAGCCTGCAGCGGGGCTCAGACGGGTCGGCACGTCGGTCAGGTCAGTCACTCACTCCCAGGCGTCTCGGCGCGGGCGAAGCTCAGCGTCTCCCCACGGGCGCCGCCCATCCAGACGTCCTGGCACGCGGCGGCAAGCTCGCTGAGTCCGTCCTCGATCGTGGCGAAGACATTCCCCGGAACCCACCCGACGTCACCATTGACCAGCAGGTTGTTGCGTCCGTAGAACACCGCCAGATCGATCAGCAGCCGGTTCTCAGCGGTCCCCGCGGAGGCGTCGTACCCGTAGGCGGGGTTGTCGAGCACGCCCTCGAACGTGAAATAGCACAGGTCCCCCGGAATCGGCGTGATCGTCTGATTCTCGGGGCCGGGCTCCTCGGCGGCGAAGGCGGGGACGAGTGCGTAGATCTCGTTGCGCGCGAACTTGCCGTGGAACACCTGGCCGGACTGGGGCAGAGCCTGCCAGACGGCCTCGGCGGTGCGCGGGGCCTCGTCGTCGAGCAGGCGTGCCCTCGCGGTGACGCCGCGCTTCTCCAGGGTGATGGTGAGGTACCGGGCCATCAGTCGTCTCCATTCGGCGGATTGCAGGCACCACGGAACGGCGCCCTATGATTGTCTACAATCTACCTGTAGATTTCTGCGGAGACTGACAACGCCACGAGAGGGGCCGCTATCGCCATGCACACCCCCATGCACACCCTCGCCATCCTCTACCCCGGATACAGCGCGGAGGACGAGTTCCCCGCCCTCGAGCAGCTCATTCCGAACACCTCTTTCCGGGTGATCCATACCTGGGAGGGCAGCACCGAGCACGATGTCGACGCGCTGCTGGCCCTGGGATCCCAGAAGAACCTGGTGCCGGCCGCAGAGAAGGCCCGCGAGCTCTCCCCCGGCGCGGCGATGTGGGCATGCACCTCGGGAAGCTTCGTCTATGGCCGGGATGGCTGCCGGGAGCAGGCCGGATGGATCGAGCAGGCCGCCGGCGTCCCGTCCTCCTCCACCTCGCTGGCCTTCGCCGAGGCGGTGCACCACCTGGGACTGAGCAGGGTCGCGGTGGCCGCGACCTATCCCGAGGACGTCGCCTCACACTTCGTGCAGTTCCTCGAACAGGACGGGATCACGGTGACCGCGCTGTCCACCTACGACGTGCCCAGCGGTGAGGACGCGGGCATGTTGGACGCCGAGTGGGTGCTCGAGACCGCCCGCGCCGCCGATCTGGCCGACGCTCAGTGCCTCCTGATTCCGGACACTGCACTGCACACGATCGCCGTGCTGCCCCGCCTCGAAGAGGCCCGGGGCGTGCCCGTGCTCACGGCCAACCAGGTCACTGCCTGGCTGGGGCTCCGGCTGGCCGGCCACCCTGCTCGCGTCGAGGGGCTCGGGGCCCTGTTCAGCCGCTGAGCAGGCGCACGCCTGTGTCACTGCGCGGCCACTGTCACTGCGCGGGCCAATCTCACTGCGCGGCCTATCTCAGTGCGCGGCCTATCTCAGTGCGCGGCCTCGTGCCAGGAGGAGCCCACGCCCACATGGACGTCCAGCGGGACGTCGAGCTCGGCGGCGGCGCCCATGTGGACGGTCACCAGCCTCTCCAAGGCCTCGCGCTCCCCCTTCGCCACCTCGAAGATGAGCTCATCGTGGACCTGCAGCAGCAGCCGGGATTCCAGCCCCTCGGCCCGCAGCGCGGAGTCCACGCCGATCATCGCCTGTTTGATGATGTCCGCCGCGGAGCCCTGGATCGGCGCGTTGAGCGCGGCACGTTCGGCCATCTGGCGCAGCTGCCGGTTCTCGCTGCTCAGGTCCGGCAGGTAGCGGCGCCGTCCGAAGAGGGTGGAGGTGAACCCGTCCTGCTTGGCCTGGGTGACCACCTCGCGCAGGTAGTCCCGGACTCCGCCGAAGCGTTCGAAGTATTCGTTCATCAGGTTCCGGGCCTCGTCCACCCCGATGCCGAGCTGTTTGGACAGCCCGAAGCTGGAGAGCCCGTAGGCGAGTCCGTAGCTCATCGCTTTGACCTTGGAGCGCTGCTCGGGCGTGATCTCCGACGCCTCGACCCCGAAGACCCGGGAGCCGACGAAGTTGTGCAGGTCCTCCCCGGCGCGGAAGGCCTCGATCAGCGCCTGGTCCCCGGAGAGGTGCGCCATGATGCGCATCTCGATCTGTGAGTAGTCCGCGGTGAGCAGGGTCTCGTAGCCGGAGCCGACCACGAACGCGTCGCGGATCTTCCGTCCGGCCGCGGTGCGGACCGGGATGTTCTGCAGGTTCGGGTGCAGCGAGGAGAGCCGACCGGTCGCGGCCACGGTCTGCGCATAGGTGGTGTGGATCCGCCCGTCGCCGGTGACGGCCTCCATCAGTCCGGTGACGGTCTGGCGCAGCTTGGTCGAGTCCCGGTGATTCATCAGGTGGATCAGGAAGTCGTTCTGGGTCTTGATCAGCAGCGCCTGCAGGGTCTCCACATCGGTGGAGTAGCCGGTCTTGTTCTTCTTCACCCCGGCGGTGGGCAGCTCGAGCTCCTCGAAGAGCACGGTCTGCAGCTGCTTGGGCGAGCCCAGCTTCACCTCATGCCCGACCACCGCGTAGGCGTCCTGCGCGGAGGCTTCGATGGCGGCGGCGAACTCGGCGTCCAGCGAGTCCAGCTTCTCCGGGCTCACGGCGATGCCGGTGAGCTCCATCTGCAGCAGGATCTCGGCCAGCGGGATCTCCATCTCGCGCAGCAGCTTCTCCCCGTTGCGTTCGACCAGCTGCTCGCCCAGCGCCTGGGAGAGCTGGTGCAGCAGCATCCCGTGCAGGGCGGCGGCATCCAGGTCCTCGGCGGTGACACCCGGCAACAGGTCCTGGGAGGAGAACAGGTCCGGTCCCTGCGGACCGGACGCCTCGGCGTCGTCGTCGCTGTGGCCGCCGAGATAGGAGGCCGGATCGGTGGAGGAGCCCAGGTACTGGGTGACCAGCTCGGTGAAGGCGAAGTTCCGCCGGTCCGGCTGGATCAGGTACCCGGAGATCAAGGTGTCCTCCACGGCGCCGCGCAGGCGCAGCCCGCGCCAGGCCAGCCGTTTGCCGGCGTCCTTGATGTCATGGACCAGCTTCGGCGCTGCCGGATCCTGCAGCCATTCGGCCAGCACCGCGTCTGCGGCGGCGTCGAGGGAGGTCAGCGAGAGCGCCAGCGCCGGGATGCCGGTGGGCTCGGACGCAGCAGCGTCATCCTCGGCATCATCTTCGGCGTCAGCAGCAGCCTCAGCGGCACCCTCCACGTCCCCTGAGGCCGAGGGCACCAGGACGACGGCGAGCGCCTCGGCAGTCCGAGCGGCTTCGTCCCGCTTGGGCTTGGTGGTCAGCGATTCGCCGGCTCGGTCCAGGCAGACGGCGATCGCCATCGGCGCTCCGGCGTGGGCCTTCAGGAACGCGGTGAGCTCCTCGGCCTGCTCGGTCACGGTGACTGCGGGCAGCGCGTCGGTGGGAGTCGGCGGGACCACGGTCTCGGGGAAGCGGGCGGCGAAGGTCTCATAGAGGCGTTCACGGATCTGGTTGAACTGCAGCGCGTCGAAGAGCGGGTCCAGCACCTCGCGGTCAGGGACCTGCAGCTCGGAGTCCTCCAGGGCCACGGGCAGATCCAGGTCGCGCAGCAGCAGGTTCAGCTCCAGGTTGCGCTCCACGTCCGCGAGCGCCTCGCGCAGGTTCTCCCCCGCCTTGCCACTGATGCGCTCGGCGTTCTCGATGATCCCGCGGGTCGAGCCGTACTCGGCGATCCACTTCGCAGCCGTCTTGGGTCCGACCTTGGGCACACCGGGCAGGTTGTCCGCGGACTCCCCCACCAGTGCGGCGAGGTCCGGGTACTTCAGCGGCGGGACCAGATACTTCTCCTCCACGCCGGCGGGATCGAGCATCGCGACCTTGGACAGTCCGGAGGTGGGGTACATCAGGGTGGTCCGCTCGGTGACCAGCTGCAGCGTATCGCGGTCTCCGGAGACGATCAGGGTCTCCCAGCCGGCGGCGTCGGCCTGCGTGGCGTAGGTCGCGACGATGTCGTCGGCCTCGTAGCCCTCCAGGGTCACCGTGGCGATGTTCATCCCCTCAGCGACCTGTCTGATCAGGTCGATCTGCCCGCCGAACTCCTCGGGGGTCTTCGCGCGGCCTCCCTTGTACTCGGTGTAGGAGGTGTGCCTGAACGTGGGAGTGTCGAGGTCGAAGGCGAGGATCACGTGGGTGGGAAGCTCCTCGCGGATCAGCTTGAGCAGCATGTTCGTGAAGCCATGCACCGCGTTGGTGTATTGGCCGGAGTCCGTCAGGAAGCTCTCGGTGGGCAGGGCGTAGAAGGCCCTGAACGCCATGGAGTGACCGTCGATGACCAGGAGTTTATTGGGACTTGTTGACACGCTCCCCAGCCTATCGCGACCCCCGCGCTCACCCCAGACCTCTCACCAGAGCCATCGCTGGACCTGGGAGCGGACCTGAGACGCGTCCATCGTGGTGCGGCTCTCATCCACCTGCTCACCAGCATCTAAGCTGGAGCCCATGACTTCTCAGCATGATGCGCTCAACCACGCCTCCCACAGCTCTGCCCCGGCTGCGCCCACCCCGTTCCCCGACGAGGAGGAGCGCCTCGCACGGATGGAGGCCGCCGGCATTCCCAAGGAGTATCAGCAGTGGACCGGCCCGCATGGGGTCACCCCGCTGGGCGTGAAGATGGGGCTGCGGTACGTGGAGATGCACCCGGACAAGATGGTGGCCACTCTTCCGGTGGCGGGCAACGAGCAGAACATGGGACTTTTCCACGGCGGCGCACATATGGTGCTGGCCGAGACCCTGGGCTCGATCGCCGCGATCCTGCACGCGCGGGTCAACCTGGGTGTGGACAATGCGGTGGTGGGCACCGAGCTCGGCGCCACCCACCACCGCTCGGTCACCGCAGGCATGGTCACAGCCACCTGCACCCCGATCAACCTGGGACGACAGCTGACCAGCCACCAGATCGTGATGACCGACGACGCCGGCCGCCGCCTCTCGACCGCCCGGATGACCAACATGATCCTGCCCAACCGCAACTGAGCGGCGCCTCCAGCTCGGCATGCGCAGCGCCGTGCTCAGCCCTGCCGTCTGCTCAGTCCTGCCGTCTGATCAGCCCTGCCGCCTCATCAGCCCTGTCGTCTGGTCAGGGCCGGTCGCGGCAGAGCAGCACGTCCAGGGCGCTCTCGATCGCCTCGGCGTGCTTCTCGGCGGTGTAGCGGTCCCGGACGACGGCGAGGCTCGCCTCCCCCAGCTGATCCAGCTGCTTGGGCGCCGCCAGGAGCTCGGCGAGGACTCTGCGCAGCGAGTCGACGTCGCCGGTCTGGTAGTAGCGCCCGGTGACGCCCTCGACCACGGCCTCGATCTCGGGGCTTGAATCGGGGTTGCCGTCCTCGGCGAGCACCGGCACCCCGAAGCTCATCGCCTGAATGACGTTCAGCCCGGCCCCGCCCACGGAGACCGCGAGATCGGCGCGGGCGTAGAGTCCCCGCAGCCGGTCATGCTCATAGACGGCACCGAGGAACTCCGCGTCGACCCCGTGGTCGGTGAAGACCTGCTCGAGCCGGGGACGTTCGGCGCCCTCGCCCACGATGAGCGCCTTTGGCCGCGTGTGGGCAGGCATGCCGCCGAGCGCTTCGGCGAGCAGGTCCAGGCGATGGCGAGCGGTGAGTCGGGAGCTGTAGATGATCGTGGCAGGCGACGCGGCGTCGTCGTCGGTGACGCCCGAACGGTGGAGGTCAGCGGCGGCGGAAGCATCGCGGGCCGAGCCGATCATCGCTTCCGGGTAGATGCTGTTGTAGATGACCTGGATCTTCTCGGCCGGGACCCCGTAGGAGGCGCCGAGCTCCTTGGCGCGGTCGCCGTAGACCAGCAGCCCGTCGGTCAGCCGGTAGAAGGCCAGCCGAACCCGGCGTTTGACGCCGTCCTCGGGGCGCTTCCAGCCGTGGCCCCACATGATCAGCGTGCGTCCGCGCAGCGCCGCGACCCCAGAGGCCACCCAGGCTGAGACCGTGGGGATCCGTCCGGCGATGACGTAGGCGTCATGGTCCCCGCGCCAGATCTCGCGGACCTGTCCGTGCTCCCACCAGAACTGCCGGACTGCGGAGAATCCCAGCGGCCTGACCTGAGCCAGGACCTCGTCAGCGGCGGAGCGGATCGCATCCGCACGGGGCGCTTCTGAGTTCCTGAACCGTCCGACCAGGTCGAAGTCGTAGCGCGTGGACTCCAGGAGTCTGCGCAGCAGCGGCTCGCGATAGTGCGCCACCGTGGGCTGGACCACGAAGTACACCCGGGGACGCGCCATGGCTTCCTCTCAGTGTCGAGCTCACTAGGGGCAGATGCACAAAAAGCCTCTCCTGCGGTGACCGAGAGGACCCGATCACCGGGAGAGGCTTGTAGGTGACTGGAGGGGATGACGGGAATCGAACCCGCATCGTTGGTTTGGAAGACCAAAGCTTTACCACTAAGCTACATCCCCGTGCATGCCCAGAGACCCGGCCCTTCCAGGCCGTACCTCCGTCGCAACAAGATCCCACTCTAGCAAGGCGGACTGCCTGCTCCAAACCCAACACGCCTCGGATAGTGTCGAGGGGTGAATCGCTCAGACGAAGCCTCTGCACAGCCCGCCAGTGAACCAGCACAGGTCGCTTCTGCCCCCGCGATCGCCGCGCAAGCACACCGCGCCGCGCAGGCTCATGAGCAGGCGGCCCAGGAACTCTCCAGCTCAGCGCATCATGAGCAGCTCTGGGGTCCGCTGGAGCGGGCGCATCGCGAGCGTGCCGCCGATCTGCGCCGACGAGCCGCCGCGGAGACCTCCCGTCCTGCGGCGGATGTGCCGCTGGCCGCCCCGCTGGCCGCCCTGTCGGTCCACGACGCCGTCGCCGCGGCCCGCGCCGCCGCCGCCGAGCTGCCCGCCGCCGAATCCGGCATCTCCCGACCGAAGCTGGACCTGCGGATCGGCATCATCTGCGACCGGTTCCTCCTGGACACCTTCTCCGGACTGGCCGAGCTCATCCCGATCACCCCGGACAACTGGGAGAACCACCTCGATGACGTCGATCTGCTGCTGGTCGCGGCCACCTGGCGGGGCCACGACGGCTCCTCCTGGGACAACACCGCGCCCGAGGCGCCGGCGCGCCGACGGCTGCTGATCAGCACGATCATCCCGGCCTACCGCGCGAACGGGGTCCCACCTGTCTACTACGGCAAGGAGGACCCCCCGGATTACCGGCAGTTCCTGGACATCGCTCGGGCCTGCGACCACATCTTCACCACCGCCGCCGAGGTCGTCGAGGACTACCGCCGGGACTGTCCCCGGGCACTCAGCGTCGAGGTGCTGCCCTTCGGGGTCAATCCGCTGCTGCACTCCCCGCTGGGTTCCCGCAGCGCGCCCGCGCAGGTCCGGGAGCTCATCTTCTTCGCCGGCTCCTGGATGGGCCGGAAGTATCCCGAGCGGGCACGCTTCGCCGAATGGATCCTCGACGGTGTGCTGGACTCGGGGCGACCGCTGGCGATCGTGGACCGCTGGTGGGAGGAGATCTCCGCCCAGCTGGATTCGGAGCAGCCGATGCTCAGCCCCAATCAGCTGATCCCGGTGAAGTACTGGCCCTACCGGGTGCCCGCGATGGATCACCATGAGCTGATGGACCTCCAGCGGGTGGTGGACATCGCGGTGAACCTGAACTCGGTGATCGGCTCGCAGACTATGTTCGCCAACCGGGCGCTGGAGCTTCAGGCGGCCGGCACTCTGGTGCTCTCCACCTATAACCAGGGGCTGAACTCGTACCACCCGCAGGTCCGCATCGCGAATTCCGCCGAGGATGTGACCGAGAGCCTGCGTGGACTCGATCTCGAGGAGCTGCGCCGGACCCAGAGCGACGGCGTCCGAGAGGTCTTCCTGCATCACCACGTCTCTGACCTGCTCGCCCGGGTCGCTCGGACCGCTGGGAAGGAGGTGGCCTCCCAGCAGGAGCTGGTGGTCGCCGTGGCCGAGGACGTCACGGCGGAACTGACCCAGGACATGGCGGCGCAGGACCTGTCCACCTGTGGCCTGGGCCCGGTGGAGCTGCTGGACTGGAACCAGCTCGGCGACCGTGCCGCAGACCCGCTCGCGCCGCGGATCGATGTGCTGCTGCCGGTGAGCGGGCAGCGCCGGTACCTGCCCCGCTATGCGGCCGATCATGTGGCGGCCTTCCGCTACCAGTCCGCATCGATCACCACGAAGCTCGCCGGCAGCGCCGCGGAGACCGACCCGCACTCCCATCGGCACCACCGGGGCCTCCGGTCGCTCCCGCGTCCCCAGGACCTCGGTCTGACCGCCTGGTGGCGCCCCGAGCCTGCCGCGCTCGTCTCTGCCGCAGTGCTGGCGGCCTCCGGACAGGACGCCCGGGTCTATGCCATCGATCATCTCGGTCATGCCACCGCGGCCACCATCAGCCAGTCCGGCCTGCTCCCCGCCGCGCTGCCCCACCCCGGCGACGACATCGCCGAAGCCAAGGATGAGTTCCGCCGCACGGCGAAGGCTGGAGAGCTCGAGCTCTCAGTGATCCTGCCGGTCTACAACAACGGGGACCACCTCCGGCACAAGGCCTTCGCCTCGCTGCGCCGCTCGCCGCACTTCTCGCGCACTCATGTGCTGCTGATCGACGACGGCTCCACCGACCCGGTCACAGTGGCCGCCGTGGAGGAGCTGGCCCGGAGCTGGCCGAACGTCTCCGTCTTCCGGCACGGCACCGGCGGCTCCGGATCGGCCTCGCGCCCGCGCAACACCGGCCTGGAGCTCGCCGCCACTGAATACGTCACCTACCTGGACCCCGATGATGAGGAGCTGGAGGCCGGCTACCACCTGCTCCAGCGGCGCCTGGCGGAGAAGCCTGAGGCGGACTTCGCGCTGGGCACCCAGGTCACCTGGACTGACCGGCATATGGTCCTGCCGGTGCACGACTGGTATTCGAGCATCGAGCAGCATGACGGCCTCTGCTGGCCGGACCGCGATTCGCTGTGGAGAATCCGCTTTCGTCCGGCGTCGATCGAGTCGATGGTGGCACGCACCGCATGGCTGCGGGGACTCGGACTGACCCAGCCGGAGGGCGCCACCGGACAGGACACCTTCTTCTTCCAGCAGATCCTCTTCCACGCCCGGGCCTATGTGCCGGTGGACCGGCCGGTCTATGTCTACTACGGAGCGGTGGACACCTCGATCGTCAACGTGGTCAGTCCCGCCTACTTCAGGAAGTACCTGATCCTCGAGGCGGCCAGGGCCTCCTGGCTGCAAGAGGTCGGGCTGCTGGCGGACTATCTGGACACTCGCTTCGAGCACTTCTTCGTCACCTGGTACCTGTGGAAATTCTCTCGGGTCCCCGCCGCCGACAGGGCCGAAGCCGCCACGGTGCTCTCCGAGATCGCCGGATTCTATGTGGAGGACCCCGCCCACCATCCGTGGAGGACTCCGGAGGCGCTGCGCTTCTTCGGTCAGCGACGACTGCCCTCGGCGAAGAAGCTGCGCCCGCTGGCGGGGCGGCTGAAGCGCCGGGCACGCGGCGCCGCGGCCCTGCAGCTGGGGCAGCTCAAGCGCACTCGCTGGGGTCGGGGTGCCGGTCTCGTGTACCGCCGCACGCTCAAGCCGAGGTCTGCCGATCAGGTGGCGGCGCTGCGCGAGGTCTCAGCCGAGATCGAGCGGATCCAGCGACGGGAGGCGGCCCATTGGGGCATCACCGCGGCGGAATCGGCCTACGCTGCGGCGGTGCAGGCCCGCTGATCAGCGGGCGTACTCCTCAAGGCTGCGCCCCGCCGCGGCCTGCAGCATCCCCAGGCCCTCCCGGTGATAGATGCTGTCCACGTAGCGCACAGGTGCGCCCTGCAGGCGGCGGATCGACACTCGCGCGGCCCCGTATCCCAGCCGTCCCAGCCCCTCGGCCGCGATCCGCAGGCGCAGCCCGGGGCTGAGCCGCCGCCGATCGGCGCGGCGCATGAGCTTGGTGGCCCGGACGTGTCCGGCGCGCACCGCGCGCTGGCGCATCCAGGCGGGGCTGAGGCGTTCTGTCGGGACATCTTCTGTCACCACGGCTTCCGCGCACCACCAGGAGCGCGCCCCTGCCGCCTGCATGCGTCCGAAGAGGTCGGAGTCCTCTCCCCCGATGAAGCTGAACGCCTCGTCGAAGCGGAAGCCCGCCTCGCGGAACCAGGCGGCTCGGACCAGCACATTATTGGTCGCGGGACGGTGATCCCACGGTCCGGTGGGGAAATCGATGCGGCGGATGAACCCGGATTCCTGCAGCCAGGCCGGGGGGTCCTCACCGAAGTGCGAGATGACCGGCCCGGAGACGGTGTCGGCCCCGGACTCCTCGGCGCAGACGAGCAGCGCGTTCAGCCAGTTCGGGGCGGCCCGCTCGTCGTCGTCGAGGAAGAGCACCGCCTCGGCCTCTTCGGGCACCGCCTCCACCGCGGCATTGCGGGCCGCGGCGATGCCGGGACGAGGTTCGTGGACGTAGCGGGCCTCCGGGTACTGCCGGCTGACCTGCCCGGCGGCCTCCCCGGCGGGAGAGTTGTCCACCACGATCAGCTGCGGAACCTTGGCACCGTGCTGGGCACTGGTCTGCTGGGCGCGCAGTGAGGAGAGCAGCTCGGCGAGCGGTCCCGGCCGCCTGAACGTGCAGACGCAGACATAGGCGTTCTCGGGTGTGATCACCGCTGCGCCCGGTCCCGCAGATCGGCGAGCAGCGCGGCATAGCGCTTGCCCAGCTCGGGAAGGTCGGCGTACTCCGCGACCCAGCTCCTGCCCCGCGGGTCCACGGGAGTGGATGTGGGATCCGCAGCGAGCGCGGCGAGCGTCTCGGCGATCTGGGCGGTGTCCCCGCTGAGGTGGGTCACATTCTCCGCGTGCCCGAGAACCCAGGCGGCCTCGCCCGTGACCGCCGCAGTGATGTGCTTGCCCAGGCCCATCAGCTCAAAGGTCTTCGAGGGCACGGTCCAGGCGAAGGACGCCCAGTCCGTGCGCAGGCTCACCAGGGCGGTGTCCGCCCAGCGGTAGTGCTCCCAGACCTCGTCACCATGGACCGGCTCACAGAACTCGACCGCTCCGCTCGCCAGCGCACCGGCGGAGGCGGCGATCTCGCGCAGCTGATCCTTCTGCGTGCCTGAGCCGACCATGCGCAGCCGGACGTCGAGTCCCCCGGTCCGCGGGATGGAGGCCACCGCCAGGATGAGCCGTTCCAACGCCTGGCTCTCGCCATGGTTGCCCAGATAGGCCATCCGCAGCTCCCCGGGCGCACGTCTGCGATGCTCGAGCAGGGGCACCTGGTCCAGCGCCACTCCATTGCTGATGGTCTCCACCGGGGAGACGCCGCGTTCGCGGAGACGCTGCGCGAATCCCTCGGTGACCGTAACCACCAGCTCGGCGCGGCGCTGCACGGCGATGACCGCGGCCTCCATGAGCCGGCCCAGCGGACCCGCCCTCACCTCTGCCTCACGGGCGAGCTCGGGCCAGGCGTCACGCATGTCCACGACCAGCGGGATCCGGCGGCAGCGCGAGACCACCCAGCCGGCGCAGATGGTGGGAAGGGCCGGGACGGTGGCCACCACGAGGTCGGGCCTGGGGGCGGCGAGGGCGCGGGGCACCATCAGGACCCCGGAGGCCAGATCAGAGGCGAATCTGCCGGCGCGGGAATTGCGCAGCAGCACATAAGGGGTGCGGTGCAGCCGTTCCCCGGCAGGCCCCTCCGCGGCAGCCAGGCTGAACCGCCCCCGTCCGCGGTGCTGGCCAGGCGTGTGGTGCTTGTTCGCCGCCGGCACGACGACGTCGACCGCCCATCCGTCCTGCCGCAGCGAGGCCACCAGGCGCTCCCAGCGCCGCTGGGGCGCGGTGCGCTCGGGCCAATAGCTGTGCGTCAGCAGCTGCACGCGAGGGGTCACGGCTGCTCGTCCTGAGATTCGCGCATCTCCACGTACTCCAGGAATCCCTCCATGTTCTCGTTCTTCAGGGACCGCTGCAGCAGCTCGAGCATCTCTTCATCCTTGAGGATCACCTGGGCGCCCCCGGCAGTGGTGGCCAGATCCCCGGTGGGGATGGTGAACATCTGGATGTCCCCCGAGCGCATATCCCGCATCTCCAAGGCATAGGACGCGATCGTGTCGGCGTCCAGACCGTCATCGACGCTCAGGTACGGCACGATCCCGTTGACGACCTCCATCACTCGCTGTGGATTGGTCAGCGTGTCCGCGGAGAGCAGCCGGTCCACGATGCCGTTGACCACCAGCTGCTGGTTCTGCACCCGGACGAAGTCCCCGCTGGGGAAGGCCTTGCGCTCTCGCACGAAGCGCAGCGCATTGTCACCCTCGAGCCGGATGGTTCCCTCCGGGTAGAAGGCCGGATTGTGCTGTCCGGTGGAGAAGGGACGGGGATTGTCCACGTAGACCCCGCCCAGGGCCCGGGTCAGATCGGAGAACCCCTCGAAGTCGATGATGGCCACATGGTCGATATGGGTCTCCAGCAGCTCTTCCACCGTGTCCACGACCAACGGATAGCCGCCCACGCCCAGGGCGGAGTTCACCCGGCCCTGGCCCTCTCCGGGCACGTCCACCCAGAGGTCGCGGACGATGGACATCACATACACCCCGGAGCGGTCTTCGGGGATGTGGACGAACATCATCGTGTCGGAGCGCTCCGAGGCGTCGTCACCGATGCTGCCGCGGTAGTCGACATCGTCCTCCCCGCGGCTGTCAGAGCCCAGCAGGAGCATGTTGATCGTGCCCTCGGCAGTGCGCTCGGCGGAGTCGTCGCCGTCGAGCTCGAGGTCGAGCACATTGCGCTGGTCGTCGAAGGCGCTGCGCAGCTGCAGCGCGTATATCAGCCCGGCGCCGACTGCCACGACAAGCAGCGCGGACACGGCGATGAGCACGATCCTGATGATGCGTCGTCGTCGTGCCTGCGGCGGAGCCGCTGCGGCGGCGGGGCGCTCAGAGGGGTGCCCGGTGTTCCCCGGGTCCTCGGGCAGCCTGGCCGCCCGGCGGGGTCGGTGCGGCGGTTTCGCGGGGTTGTTCTTCTCCGCCACAGACCCTCCTTTACACGTACGTCGATCCGGTTCATGCTAGCCCACCGGCTTGGGCACTGACGCATCAGCCTCGGGAGCGGCGGGGGCGGGGCTGGCAGCTGGGGCACCAGTGGGAGGAGCGCCCCATGAAGGGGTCCCGGCGGATCTCCGCGGCACGCGGAGTTCCGGCGCAGCGGCGGCAGGGCTGTCCCGCGCGTCCGTAGCTCTGCAGGGAGCGATCGAAGTATCCGGAGGCGCCGTTGACGTTGACGTAGAGGGAGTCGAAGCTGGTGCCGCCGGCGTCCAGGGCCGCCGCCATGACCTCCTCCACGCAGCGCAGCAGACGCGCGGACTCTGCCCGGGTGATGGTCTCGGTGGGCCGGGTGTAGTGCAGCTGGGCGTGCCAGAGGGCCTCATCGGCATAGATGTTGCCGATCCCGGAGATCATGCCCTGGTCCAGCATCGCGCGCTTCAATCCGGTCCTCCGCCGGCGCAGGCTGCGAAAGAAGATCTCGGCGTCCATGCCCGGTTCAAGCGGGTCTGCGGCGATGTGCGCCGCCGCGGCGGGCACGGCGCCGCTGGGGTGTGTGGAGGGCACGAGCTCGGAGATCTGCATCCCGCCGAAGATCCGCTGATCGATGAAGCGCAGCTGCGTCGGCGCCTCCCCGGCCCGGGTCAGCTCCAGGGTGATCTTGAGGTGCTTCTGCTCGGCGGCGGACGGGGCATCGATCAGGACCTGGCCGCTCATGCCCAGGTGGATCAGCAGCGCCTCTGCTGGACCGGCCGGGACCTGCGAGCCCGCGGCGGCGGGACTCTGCAGCGGGATCCAGAGGAACTTGCCGCGCCGCTGCGGGGCGGCGAGCGTGCTGCCCTGCAGCGCCGTCGTGAAGGAGGCGACTCGCGCCTGCTCCTCGGGGACGCCGAGGCCATGGCGGCGCAGACTCCGCACGTCATGGATCTGGACGGATTCGACGCAGCGTCCCGCGGCCCAGCGACTGACCCCGCGGCGGACCACCTCGACCTCAGGAAGCTCGGGCATCGGCTTCGCCAGTCATCAGGTGGTGGAGGACTCTGCGTCCCCGAACCGATCAAGGACCAGGGTGAGGATGTCACCCTGCTCACCGCGCCCGGCGGTCAGCGTCTCCACGGTCCGTCGGGCGGCCTCCCGCTCGGCCTCCTTCTTGGAGGGGCCTGAGCCAGTGCCGTGCTCGGTGCCGCCGATGACCAGGGTGGCGGAGAAAGATTTATGGTGGTCGGGACCGAAGTCCGCGATTTGATAGCGGATCTCTCCCATGTCCCGGGCGGCGGCGATCTCCTGGATGGTGGTCTTCCAGTCCTTGCCGGCCGTCATCGCGTCCTTGTCGCTGAGCAGCGGGACGACCAGGCGCAGCACGAGCCGCCGCGCGGTGTCGATGTCGGTGGAGAGGTAGGCGGCACCGATGAGCGCCTCCATGGTGTCGGCGAGGATCGAGTCCTTGTCCTTGCCCTGGGTGAGCTGTTCGCCGGCGCCGAGGCTGATGTAGGGCCCGATCCCCAGGGTTCGGGCCACGCGCGCCAGGGCGCGGGTGCTGACCAGAGCCGCGCGGAGCTTGGCGAGGTCGCCCTCGGCGAGATCCGGGAAGGTCCGGTAGAGATAGTCCGTCACGGCCAGGCCGAGGATCGAGTCCCCGAGGAACTCGAGCCGCTCATTGGTGGGCAGTCCGGAGTTCTCGTAGGCGTAGGACCGATGCGTGAGGGCAAGACGAAGAGCCTCGGGGGCGATGTGCACCCCGAGGCTCTTCGCAAGCTCTTCGTGATCGGTCACTGTGTGATTCGTCACTGCTGAATTCTTCGCTGTTGAATTCTTCACTGCTGAATTCTTCGATGCAGCCGAATCAGGCGTCGGCGACCTTGCGACCCTTGTACTCATAGAACAGCGGGGTGCCGGCGGAGTCGGTGACCAGCTTGGCCTGATGAGGCTGGCTGTAGACGACGCGACCGTTCTCCACGGTCTTCACCAGCTTCGGGACAGAAGCCTTCCACTGCGAGCGGCGGTGACGGGTGTTGGATCGGGACATCTTCCGCTTTGGAACAGCCACGGTGTCTCTTTTCTCTCTCGATGATGGACAGGGTCTTGGTCAATGAAGCTCCTGGTGCTGAATGACCAGGTGTTCAAGTTCTAGGTGCTGGGGTCGGACTCTGGGTCCGGCTCCGGCAGTCCCACGGCCACGTCTTTCAACGCGGCCCAGCGGGGATCGAGCTGCTCATGGAAATGATCGAGATCGTCCTCCATGCGGAAACCGCAGACGGAGCACAGTCCCGGGCAGTCCTCACGGCAGACCGGCTGGAACGGCAGTGCTGAGACCATGAGGTCCCGCAGCACCGGCTCCAGATCGATGGTGAGGTCACTGCCCATCGGGCGGGTGTCCTCATCGTCTTCCTCTGCCGCGTCGGTCCGCGCCTTCTGGGGCCAGCTGAACAGCTGCATGATGTCCACGGTGAGCTGATGCTTCAGCTCATCGAGGCAACGTCCACACTGTCCGACGACCTCCCCGGAGGCGGTGCCTGTCATCAGCACACCTTCGTGCACCGATTCCAGACGCAGATCCAGCTGCAGCTCGCTGCCCTGCGGGATCCCGATCAGGACCGTCGCAAGGTCCTCGGGTGCAGGGACAGTTCTGAGAATCTCGTGCTGAGTTCCGGGCTTACCCCGAAGCTCCTGCACATCTACGCTGAGAGCAGTCATCGCTGAACCACTCCTTAATGATCTAGACCGACGTGCCACTCTACCAGTCAGGGCGGCTCGGGTGCGAACCCCCGGTCACATCTTGCCGACGAACTCCTTCAGCCACTCGCACAGGTCCGGACCGAGGTCCTCGCGGTCCGCCGCCAGGGTAACCACGGCCTTGATGTAGCTGAGCTTGTCCCCGGTGTCATAGCGGCGTCCGCGGAAGATCACGGCGTGGACTCCGCCGCCGTCCTCGGCGGGCCTGCCCGCCATCTCCTGCAGCGCATCGGTGAGCTGGATCTCGTTGCCGCGTCCCGGCTTGGTCTGCTCGAGCTCTGCGAAGATCGCGGGGTGAAGCACGTACCGGCCGATGATGGCCAGGTTCGACGGGGCCTCCCCCGCTGGAGGCTTTTCCACCAGTGCCCGGACCGGGACGACGTCGGCGGGCTTGCCGTCCGCGTCGGTCTCCTTGTCCTTGCCGTCGGCGTCGATGACGCCATAGGCGCTGATGTTCTCCTCCGGCACCTCCATCACGGCGATGACGGAGCCGCCGAGCCGCTCCTGGGTCTCCATCATCGTGGAGAGGAGCTCGTCCCGCTCATCGATCAGGTCGTCGCCCAGGAGAACGGCGAAGGGCTCGTCTCCCACATGACGCTTGGCGCAGAGCACTGCGTGACCGAGGCCCTTGGCCTCGCCCTGACGGATGTAGTGCAGGTCCCCGAGCTGGGTCGCACGGCGGACGGCGTCGAGCTTCTTCGTGTCACCCTTGGCCTCGAGCGTCGCTTCGAGGTCCGGAACGCGGTCGAAGTGGTTCTCCAGGGACCGCTTGTTCCGGCCGGTGATCATCAGGATGTCCTCAAGGCCAGCCTTCGAGGCCTCGGCCACGACGTACTGGATCGCCGGTTCATCCACCACCGGCAGCATCTCTTTGGGCATCGCCTTGGTGGCGGGAAGGAAACGTGTTCCCAGGCCGGCGGCGGGGATCACGGCTTTGCGGATTGACGTCGTTGAACTCATGTACACACCTTATCGCTATCGGTCGGCGGCACCAGTGAATCTTCTTCTGGCGTTGTTGATCGATTTCTCTGCAGAAGGGTCATCCCGGGTGCCGGAGGCTCTCGGGCGCGTCCCGGCGGCTCAGCTGCGTCGCCGGTCCTGGAGCCTGCGCTGCACGGCCCGCGGCACGAACTCCGAGACGTCGCCGCCCAGCGAGTGGATCTCCTTGACCAAGGTCGAAGAGAGGTGGGTGTATCGGCCGTCGGCGGCGAGGAAGACCGTCTCCAGCCCGGAGAGGTGGCGGTTCATCGTGGCCATGGGATTCTCATAGGCCAGATCCTTGGGATCGCGAAGCCCCTTGACCAGGGCATTGGCGCCGACCTCTTTGCAGAACTCGGTGAGCAGGCCCGAGCCGAGCGGTCTGACGGTCACCCCGCGGACGTAGGAGAAGGTCTCGCGAGCCATGTCCATGCGTTCCTGGACGGAGAACATGGGGTTCTTGTGCATGTTGGGCGAGACGGCGACGATCACCTCGTCAAAGAGGTTCGAGGCACGCGCAATGATCTCGACGTGGCCGTTGTGCAGGGGGTCGAATGATCCGGGGCACACTGCTAGCTGCATGATCTGACATTACTCCAGGTGGAGACGGGACTGCACTCGGCGCGCAGGGCATGTCCCCGATCCGTCCCGCATGGGGTGGTGTGGCGCGTCCCGCGCCGGGCGGTGTGGCGCGTCCCGCGCCGGGCGGTGTGGCGCGTCCCGCGCCGGGCGGCTCCCCCGCGGTGCTCGATCTACCATGGTGTGCATGTCCTCTCATCCCTCCAGACGCCCCGACCCGCTCGCACTCGACCAGCCCTGGGCCCGCACCGCGGCCGGCGCGAACACCCTGGACCCGGCGTCCTCCCTGGCGGCACCGCGCGTGGTGCCGACGATCTATGAGCGCACGACGGCGGCCGCGATCGCCCACGGGGCGATCAACCTCGGGCAGGGCTTTCCCGACACAGAGGGCCCGGACTGGCTGCTCGAGCTCGCCGCCCGGGCCATCACCGACCCCGGCAGCGGGCCACGGAACCAGTACGCCCCCGGCATGGGGCTTCCGGAGCTCCGCGCGGCGGTCAGCTCGGCGCAGCAGCGCCGTCAGGGCGTGACCCTGGACCCCGAGAACCAGGTCATGGTGACCACCGGCGCGACCGAAGGGATCTCCGCGACGATCCTCGCCTTCGCCCGCCCGGGCAGCGAGGTGCTGACCTTCGAGCCGCACTACGACTCCTACGGCGCCTGCGTGGCCCTGGCCGGAGCCCGGATGGTGGGCGTCCCGCTGCGCGGGCCTGCATTCCGTCCGGATGTGGATGCCCTGGAGGCGGCGATCACCGAGCGCACCTCCATGATCCTGGTGAACACTCCGCACAATCCCACCGGAACGGTCTTCAGCGCCGAAGAGCTGCGGCGGATCGTGGAGCTGGCGCGGAAGCACGATCTGCGCATCATGTGTGACGAGGTCTATGAGCGTCTGGTCCTCTCCGACGCGGCGCTGCCCCATCGCAGCATCCTCACGGTGCCCGGCGCGCAGGATGTTGCCGTCGCCGTGGGTTCGGCCGGCAAGTCCTTCTCGGTGACGGGCTGGAAGGTGGGGTGGGTGACCGGAAGCGCGGAGCTGATCAGCCAGGTCCGTGGGGTCAAGCAGTTCCTGAGCTTCTCCTCGGGACCGGCGTTCCAGTGGGCGGTGGCGCAGGGCCTGGACGACGATCGCGGATTCTTCGCCGCGAACACCACCGAGCTGGAGGTGGGCCGCGACCTGCTGAGCACGGGGCT